>CAVTCJ010000014.1:0-16638 GCA_963733145.1 uncultured Planctomycetota bacterium
CCCGGCGGTCGATCGACAGCATCAGGCCGTAGGTCTCGGCCTTGTTGCTATAAGTCTCGTTTCCCAGCGTGCCATGCTCGAGCTCGCCGCCCGGCTGCACCTTCTCGTACTGGTCCTTGCCGATCAGCCGGTAGCTGGTAACCGTCTTAAAATCGGAGACGTTCCGCACCGCGCAGATGTTCCGCCAGGTCCGCTCCACGGCGAAAAATCCCTCCAACAGGAACTTGTTGGCCACGTTGCTCAGTATCCCGCCAATATCGACGGTCGAGAAACCGGCCTCCAACTCGGGCTGGAAGGCGTAGCGCATGATGGTGCGGCTATCGCGGAAGCTGCGGCCGGTGTAGCCGTTGGCCCAGGCCGCCTCGAGGATCAGCTCCTGCAGTCCGATCCCGCCGCGGAACCGCCGCCCGGCCGCTTCCAGCGCCTGATCGTCGAAGATGTTCTCCACGCCGTCCAAGCGGGCCGTCAGCAGGCAGGCCGCCTCGAGCACGCGCCGCTCACCGTCTCTTGGCGGATATGCATCGCCGGGACGGTCGGCCGGCTGGCCCGCAACACCTCCAGCTCCGTCCGCGTCTTATCCCAGCCCTCGCGGATCGCCCGGGCCTCGATCTCCGCATGCTCCCCGGCGCAGATGCGGCGGATGGCCAATATCCGCGCCGATTCGGCCGCCGCCTCCGCCCGCATCCGCTCCACCGGATTCTCGGCCGCCTGCCGAGAAGGTTGCTGGGCGGCGGCGTTCGGCGTTGCGGGCGATGCCGGCGTCGCGGGCGACTGCGGGTGCGGGTTGCGGTTCGGTGACAACATTATTATTGTCTCCCATCTCGTTCGTCTCCTCCTGTAGTGGGGTGGCCATCGCCGCCACGCTGGCCGATGTCTGGCCGTCGGCGCCTAAGTCCACGAAACTGATCTCGCCCAGAACGGACCGGCGGACCACGTTCACCGGCCCCAAAAACTCCCGGCCATTGACCAACACCTTCTGGCCGCCCTTGATGAACTCGTACTCCTCGACGCCGGCCCCGATCGAGGCCTGCCAGGGAAAGCCGTTGCGGGACGACGCCACAATCTCCCGCGCGGCCGCCGTGTCGCGGGAGACAATGCCCGCGGCCAGCAAGCGGCCGGTGTCGATCTTGATCGCGTCGGTGTGTCCCACGCCGCTCTGCATGTCGTGGCTGAAACGGATCGGCCGATTCTGGGAGGGGATGGCCAGTCCGGCTAAGTCCACGATCACCGGGTTCCGCCAGCCGGCCACCCGCATCGGCCCGCCGGTGTAAGCCACCATCGAGAACCGCGGCAGTCGGGGCGCGCCGCATCTTGTCCTTCGACGGCGCCTTCGGCCATGGCCTCGATGGTGATCGAGCCCGGCTCGCTGATCAGGTTCAGCATGCCGTCGGCATGCACCTTGACCTTGGCCTGCCGCTGGCAGATCGCGCGGCGCTGTGCCGCGTCGGGGAACTCGCGGACCATGACCGGATCGGCCATGCAGCGCTCGATGAATTGGTCGTGCGTCTCGTCTACGTTCCGCGTGGGGAGTGGCATTTTTATGCCTCCTGTTTTTCTGAAGGATTTTCGTTAGGGTTAGAATCGGAATTCGAGTTGGAGTTGGCGGCTGGATCTGCCTGTGCCGCGGAGAGCCCCAACTCACGCATCAGGTTGTTCTCTTTGGCCCGCTGGCGGAGCTCGCTCTCCCAGTCGCGGCCTTGCCGGGCGTATTCGTAGGCCAGGGTGGTGGTGTGGTTTTGCAGTCGAGTGGCCTGGGCGTTGGCTTCTTTGGCGGGGTCTACATGTTCCTGCCCGTCGAAAAACCACTGATGCGAAAGAGTGCGGAAGGCGGCGGTCCGCATCCACAGCGGCAAGAGTCCGGAGATCAGAATCGCCTCATCCAACCAGGCCCGCAGCACGCGATCGAGAACCGTCAGTCCCAATTGCGTCTGGTCGACACGGATCGATTTGTAATACGTTTGATGGTCGAGCCTTCCGGAGGCATAATTATATCCAGAGGAGTTTCCGGCGGCGACACTGAAAGGCACGTTTAGACAGCGGGAAATTTCATTGAGAATCTCCTTCTTGAACTCCGCATACGAGGTGCTGGGTTGCTGACTTTGGATTTGGCCGAGTCGCCATCCTCCCGGCAGCACGGTGGCCATCCGCCGTTCCAACTCCACCAGGTCCATCGGTTCGACCGGATCGGCCTCGCCGTTGGCCGGGGCGTCGGTATACAGCACCGCCGCGAAATCGGCCGCCGTCTCCGCCGCCGCCAGCACGGCCAGCGTATAGCGCCGCAGCTGGGCAAACAACGGCAGCGCCGGCGTAATTTCGGGAATCCCCCGGTTCTGCCCCGGCCGGTCGGTTCGAAAATAGTGGACCATCGCCGCTGCCGACACACGGTCAAATTCCAATGAAAGGCCACCCAACGCGTCGCCGGGGTGGCTTTTCAGCACGTGGTACTCGGTCGGGTTGCCCTGGGCGTCGAAGACGATCCCGTCGATGGCGTTGCTGCCGTAGAAATACTGATTCGGGAACGGGGTGGCGACCTGGTCGGCCTCGATCAGCCGCAGATCCAGCTTCACCGGCGAATCCGCCTGCGGATTGGCCACCAGCATGGCGAACGCCTCGCCCGATTCGGCCCGGGCCATCCGTATGGTGCGGAGTTTTTCGGGCAAACCGATGGCCTCGGACCACTGCATAAACTCCCGCTCGATCACCCGGTTGACCTCGTTATCGTTAGAAAGCATCTGCAATCTGGGGCCGGTGCCGATGCAATCGTTGGCCAGCGTAGAAACAATTCCCCGGGCGTAGCTGTTGTTGGCCACTTCGTAGCGAGCCCGACTGCGGAGCGTCTTGCGAACCTGGGGGCTGTTGGCCGCATTGGCCGAGAGTTGATCGGCGTTGGCCCAATGGCGGCGGTTTTCGTCGGTCGTGGCCGCCGCGTCGTAGCGGCCGCGGACCCGCATCTGCGCGTGCATCAGGCGGAAGCGTGCGCCGCTGTTTGCTGTCGCTACGGGCATTTTTCAACCAACCGAACATGCGCTGCTCACCTGTCAGTCTGTTCCCGGAGGCACCAGCTTTTTCAGGCCGATCCCCAGCCCCTTGCGTCGGGCAGCCTTCTTGCTTTCCAAGTAACGATCGGCCGCAATCTGATCGGGCAGACTGTGCTGCTCCATGCTCCCCGCATCACCCGAGGCCTTGGCGGGCCCTTGGGCGTTTTCGCGGATCGTATCTTCCAGATCGTCGGCCATTTTGCGTTCTCCCAATGGCGGGTCTTGGTGTTGCACCAAGCAAACAAGGCGTATGAGGCCTCGCCGGACACTGGTCCACCCGCGGCACGGGCGAGACCAACAAAATAGGCACCGCAGTGTCGTGGCACCACGATGCCTTTTTGTTGGTTCTGGTTTCGCCGGCGGTGATCAGCCGCCGGCGTCGCCCGCTCAAACTATCTTCCCGTCGTTATAGCGGCGGATATGCGCAAGGTAAGAGCAAAAATTGTATTTTTTCAGCAGACATCACTTCCGCCGGTGCTGCAATTCGGACAGCTTCACCCGCGGTCGTTTCGGCAGTGGCTTGACGTCGGTCCCCGGAAGAATCGTTCCCTGGATCGACGCCGCCACCGCCGAACCCACCAGGCAGTCCAACCAGTGGTTCTCCACGGCCGCGGCCCGCGGCTTCCATTCGTCCACCGTTCGGCCGCGGCCTTCGGTCTTCACGCGATACTCGGCCGTGATGTGCTCGGCAAACAGCCGGTGCAACTCCGGCCGATCGCCAAAAATCGACAGGCAGCCCCGGTCGCCCATGGACACCGCCAGGCGGGAATAGACGAACGATTTCCAATAGTTGGTGTCGAAGACCACGTGGCGGACGGCCCGCTTGCCCTGGACGTTGGGGATTCGCCAGTTGAGCCCCACCCGATCGCCCATTTTTCGCTTGTATTCGGAAAACGGCACGCTCGACGCGCCTACAAACCGGCCGTGACTGGGCAAGAGCAAGGCCGCATGGGCGCTTTGGCGGCAGAATTGGTAGATCACCTCCGTCGACAAGCCCCAGTTGGCGTCGATCAGACAGCGTTCGATCCGCATGCCGGCCCCGTCGTCGCGGCGCCACTCCCGACCCAAAAACTGACCTGTAAGCTCCTCCAGGCCGGCGTAGATCGAACCCTCGAGGCCGGCCCCCTTGGCGACCTCAGACAGCGTCGGTCGCGCGTCGCGGAGCGTAAAATACGGCCGCCGCTGGTCGGGATAGGCCCCATAGTCGATCACATAGCCGGTAAAATCGTCCTCCCAGGCCGTCACCAGGTAAAACAACAGTGCCCCTTGCACGTCGATGAACATCGTCAACTGATTGCAGCCGACGGGAACGTCGCCCCGTTTCAGACGGTTGATCTTGGCCGCTATCTGATCGGCCGAGAGGTCATCTTCCTGCGGCGACTCTTCCGGCAGAGGCTCGTTCTGGTACTCGGCCCAAAAGGCCCGTTCGTCCTGCAACCGCAGGTTCATGGCATGCTGGACGGCCGATAGCTCGTCGTGGTTGAACCGCTCCCGCCAGGCCACTACCGCCCCGATGTCCATCTCTTCCCGGTGTTGCCGATAGAACTCGGTGGCGTCGGTTAATCCCCGTTCGGCGCGGAGGCTCTCGGCCCGAATCTCGGCATACTTGCTCCAAAGGGTCTCGTTGCTGGGAAACGAGTATGCCATCTTGGTCCGTTCCCCCTGCCACTGCGGATGCTTGTTGCGGTCGAGAATCCGATCGGCCATGTCGTCCGGCCGGATTACTGTACAGGGCATGACGCCGGCGATCTTCTTGCCCGGGCCGGCCAGGCCCAGCACGGCGCCGGCCAAAATGCTTTCCCGCGTGGCGCACTGTGAAATGCTACGGGCCGAGTTGTGGGTGGGAACAAGCTCCTTTCCACACAAGTACAACCCGGAGGCGGAACTAACCGTGATACAACGAACAGGTCGAGTGGGCACTGGCTCTACCGAAACCACGTAGCGGCGACTCGTGTTGGGCTTGGTGATCAACGGAAGCCTGATACGTTTGCGCAAGATCCGGAACACTGGAATCGTCGTAACGAAGGTAACGATCCATCCAGGTGCCGCCCCCGGT
This sequence comes from uncultured Planctomycetota bacterium, assembly GCA_963733145.1. Taxonomy (GTDB): domain Bacteria; phylum Planctomycetota; class Planctomycetia; order Pirellulales; family Thermoguttaceae; genus JAHIKV01. The sequence goes on from CAVTCJ010000014.1 coordinate 5,095, forward strand.
CTAGTTTGTCTGATCGGGTGGCATTTGGCCTTTATCCCCAGAGAGCGGCTGAGGTAGAGGACGGCGTCGATGAGGTTCGGGTTGGTATTGGAGAAGGTACAGCGCGTGCCCTTGCGCCTGGCAACTCCCTTGGTGACCGAACCGTCGGTGTCCATAAGTCCCTGCAAGAGTGCCAACCGCTGTTGAGGTGAAGCGATCCAATAGCAGGCCGGGACGTGCTTGTTTCTCAACAAACCCGCCCGCCTCAGCAAGCCGCTGAGCCCTAGGACGGTGCAGGTCCAGGCTCGACTCAAACGACCTGCAGGAGCATAGAAGCTCCGGTGGAATTTGCCGATGTCAAATCCCTCGCCTTGGATGTGATCGAGGATTTCTTCATCGGCCGTCGTGAGACGACCGGAATTTCTGTCGCCATCCCCCAGCCAGACGCCCAGTGTGTAAGGCGGAACCGGTAATGTGGCAAGGCTCATCTGAAGCGGATCCGCAAGCGGAATCGAGTGGTTATGACGCCCACCCTCACCTGTGATCGTTCTGCTAATGCCCTCGGTGGTAACCAGGGATGAGAGCCGCCTCGCCTGGCGCTCAGGTAGCAGGGCAGTTCTCGCGTGCGAGCAGAGTACTCGGCGGCGAGCGTTAGTTCGTTGCAGCGCCGTACAAGTTAACCAGCGGTGTCCTCCGTCGGCAATGACCGACGCCCCGTCGTCGAAAGTAATGCGGTAACACTCCCGATCATTCATTACGGGGCTCGTTGCCAGTATCCGGCATGGCTTGCCGCGTTCGTCGAAGACCATGCCGCCAACTTGCAGGTCACCCATCGGCACAAAGCCAGATGGCGTAAGGATGGGCGTGTCGATGTCCAATGCTTCATCGGTCTGAGGGTCGTCCAGTACTACGAGCGATGGGCGCACGGAATGGCCGTCGGAGCGCTTGAACTTCATGCCGCGGATGCGGCCGGTGATGCCGGCGACCTTGATGATGGCACCCGAGGCCAACGACTGACCATCCAAGCGCACGAACGATTTTAGTATTGAATCTTCCGCCCAGCCGACTGGCTTAATAGTGGGCAAGACGATATCCCTGGCCGTCCAGCCGATATGAGTCCGCTCTCCCCGGTAGAGTTGGCCGCTGCAGCGATTGGCGATGCCGTCGAGGCACTGAATCGGATAGACCGCGTCCGGAAAATCCTCCGACAACGACTCGTTGCCGTCCAACTCGGTCTTGATCGAATCGAGCATATCCATGGCGTGCCCTTCGTCGCTGCCGATCAGACAGACGAAGTCCCGGTGACCGTAGAGCACGGCCCAGATGCAGGCGCATTCACAGAGCGAGCTCTTGCCGAAGCCGCGGGGGGTTGCCATGGCAAACAACCCGCCGTGTATTACGGCCTTCTTGATCTTGCCGATCACCTTCAAGTGATCTGCCGACCAGGCCAGGTGAAAAGTGTAGGGGAAGTAGGACTCGCAGAAGAAGCAAAAGTCTTTCCCCGCTCGGGCCCGTCTTGGAGGGTTGACCACCTGAGGCAGGTCGCCGATGTCACGGCCGGCCAGGGAGAGGGCCGCGTTGCGGGCCCGAGCCCGATCCTTCACGTCCGCATAAGGATCACCTCGGCGGCTGATTCTTCCCGGCGGCGATGGTGGGTTTCAAACAGCCAAGCCGCATAGCGGAAGAGGTCCACATGCCGGCCGTCGCCGATGCGAAAACCGGCGCGGGTGCGATGGGCGTGCAGGCGGCGTTCGGTGATCACCTCGCCCAGCGGCGTGGAGTTCAGCAGCCGGCAGACATCGCTGGGTCGCAGTTGTCGAATGTCGATCGCCGCCACGGCATCACTCCCTTACAAAGGACCTGCTTCTCCCCGGCTCTCCTGCCTGACCAACCAGGCGACGTAATGCACCAGATTCAGCGTCCCGTCGGCGTTGCTCGGCGCGCCCTCGGCGACGTCCGCCTGCAACATCTCCACGGTAACCGACGTCGGTCCGGATGCGGACAATACGCGAGCCGCATCCGCCAGCCGTAAGGCCTGGGGGTTCAGCGGGCCGGTCGGCCGATCAGGGGGAGTTGTGTCGGACATTACTGAGCGATCCAGTGCCAATGATTACCAAGGAATTACAGAAATCCGCCCGAATTCGCCTAGCCGATGGTTGATCTTATTGCGAAAACATGGCTCATGTGTGTGTATACGGATGGACATTGCACCGCGAACCACGCAGGGAGAACACCCATGAAAAAGCGACGTATGAGTGAGAAACGATTCGAGACCAAACTGGCCCGCCTGCTGGAACGGCGGCTGGACCCGGTCGGCGGCGGAGTAACCACGTTCCGCCAGGCCGGCGTGCTGACCAACAACCGCGGGTTGGTGGTCACGCTGCCGAACAATCAGGAGTTCCAACTTACGATTGTTGAAAGTTCTCGCTAATAACCATCCCCGAGGAGCCCAAACATGGACATGCCCCATACGATCGAAATCGTAAACGACCTGATGGTCGTGCTGGATGAAGACGGCAACGGCTGCGACGCCTACAAACTCCGCAGCCTCAAAAAGGCCAAGCGGCAACTCCGCCGCTGGCAGGAAGAGTACACCTTCAACTACGCCGAAGCGCTGTCGGCGGTTACGGATTTCTTTCGCAACCTGTAATAACCCCCGTTCCCAAGGAGAACTGAGATGAAGAAGAGCGACGTCAAAATCGGCGGCGTCTACACCGCCAATGTGACCAACAGACTGGTCCCGGTGCGGATCGAGGCGGAGAGTCGCTACGGCGGCTGGGACGCAACCAACCTCAACACCAACAAGAAGGTCCGCATCAAGAGCGCGCAGCGCTTGCGGGATGAAACGGAGTCGCCGAAGCGGGCGCAACCTAAGACCAAGGCGGCGGCTGCGGATACTGCCGAGGCCCAAACGACGGCCAAACCCGCCAAGGCCAAACGCGCCAAAGGTGAAACAAAGCCCAAACGGGCAAGCGGCGCTGGACGCCGCCGCCCGCGTGCTCGCCGAGTCGGGCCAGCCGATGTCGGCCAAGGAAATGGTCGAGGCGGCCGAGGAGAAGGGCTATTGGAAATCGCCCGGTGGCCAGACGCCCGCTCAGAACCCTGTACTCGGCCATCATCCGCGAAATTAGCAAAAAGGGCGAAGATGCCCGCTTCCGCAAGACCGATCGCGGCCGGTTTGTCCACGCCTGACGCGCTCGGTTTCCCCTCCCTACCAACCCCGGGTTGCCGCCCGGGGTTCTCTTCGGCCACTGCTGGCCTACGGGGCTTCCGCGGGCATCTCGCCCCATCATAAAAGCCGCCCTTTCTGACACTATTATTGAGCCCCAACTCTAAACAGTGTCTAGCTTTACGACATCTGGAATTAGCTGGACAAATCGTCGCGGATGAGCGACAGTTACCACTGTTACGAGGGGATTGATAACCACCTACACAAGGGAGCCAAAGATGAACGCAAACGAACTTACCTTCGGAATCGAGATCGAAACCATAGCCCCGGACAGCGCCGTCCGCAACGACGGCCTGCAGATCGGACCCTACAGACGCGGCCGCCAGGTGCCGTACCTGCCCGAAGGCTGGAAGGCCGAGGCCGACGGCTCGATCAACAACGGGCATGGCGGACACAAATGCGAAATCGTCAGCCCGATTCTTCGCGGCGAAGAAGGGATCGCCCAGGCGGCCGAGGTCCTCCGCACGCTTGAGGCCAAAGGCCATCGGGTCAACGCGAGTTGCGGGGTTCATGTTCACATCGGCTGGAAGCGGGATTTGCCCAGCGAAGCGCTGGCCCGCCTGGTGACGATCGTCGCCTACGTCGAGAAGGGCCTCTACGCGATCACCGGATCGAAGAGCCGGGAACGCGGAACGTACTGCGGCGGCGTCCGCAAATACGGGAACGGCAAAGACGCCAAGCCGAACCTCGACCGCAACCGTTACCACGCCTTGAACCTGACGAACCTGGCCCGCGGGACGAAGGACACGGTCGAGTTCCGCGTGTTCTCCGGCTCGCTCAACCCGGTGAAGGTGGTCGGCTGGATTCAGGTTTGCCTGGGTTTGGTCGAACGGGCCATCAACGGGAAGCGGATGCCGACCTGGAGCCCCAAGCCGTTGAGCGGGGGCTGGAAGAAGAGCGGACCCGGACAGAGCGAAGCCGAGCGCCTGATGGGCTACCTGGCCTGGGGCAAAGGCTACGCCCGCATTCACGGCGGCAAGCAGTACGGATGGGTCTCGGACGCCATCCCGCAGGACGAGATCAAGGCCGAGTTCCGCCGCCTGGCCAAGAAGTACGACGCCCAACAATAAGGAAAACCTTGAGATGAAGACGTACCAGATTTGCGAGTTCAACGGCGACACCTGGGATTGCCTGGAAGACATCCGGGCCAAAACGGCAGCCGACGCCCTGCTGCTCGCCGCCACGATCCCCGCCGCCGCGAAGGCTTGGCCGACCACGCCAGGGATCCACCCCGGTGGCCTAGAGTCGGCCGAGAAACGTGATCCCTTACACCCCCGGCACTTTTGGGTTGCCGACGAATTGGAGGACGACGAATGAACGCCAACGAACGAATCCAGACCGCCAAGCGGGATTGGGAACGCTGGGTGCTCCAGATGATCCGCAAGAACGAAGTTTGGGAACCGATGATCGGGGCCAACCGGGTGGCCGTCTACAACGCCGTCGACCGCCTGGTGGCCCGCGGCAAGATCAGGTTCGACCGCCGCAAGCACGGCTACGTGCTCGCCAATCCCTGCCGGGGTTGCGAGTTCTGCCGCGAACCCGCCAACCAGCCGGACGACCCGAATTGGCATTGCCCGTATTGCGGAACCAAGAACATAAGGAGTTGAACCATGTGTGGCATTTTCGGATTCATCACGAAGAACGGACGCGGGCCCGATTTGGCCCGCCTGCGGCGGATTGCCGCCGTGACGCAACAACGGGGCCACCACGCGTTCGGACTGGCGTGGCTCGGCCACGACGGGAAGATTCATACCTATAAACGCCCCGGCCCCGTGACGGCCAACCTGGGCGACGTGGACCGATGCCGCGGCGCCACGGTGGTCGTCGGCCACTGCCGCTGGGCCACGCACGGCCGCCCCGAGGACAATCGCAACAACCATCCCCATCCGGCCGGTCGCGGCTGGTTCGTACACAACGGCGTGGTCCAGAACCACGCTCGCTTGGTGCGAAAATACCGCCTGGAGATGCACACCGAATGCGACAGCGAGGTTTTGGGCCTGTTGATGGCCCGGTTTCCCGGCGCCCTGGGGCTGCGGGCGGCACGCGCCGCCGAGGTGGCCGAAGGGGGGCGACTGGCGATCCTGGGCCTGTGGCGGAAACCGGCCCGGCTGCTGATCGTCCGCAGCGGCAACCCGCTCGCCTTCGGTGAGACGGCCGGCGGATTTTACTTCGCCAGCCTGCCCGAAGGCTTGCCGGGCAAGGTGATGTCGCTCACGGACCGCTACGCCGGCGTGTTGACCTACCGGGACGGCGAACTGCAACACGACGCCTATTCGATCGCGAGGTGAACCATGCGCTATTATTCGACCACCGAGGCGGCAGATGTTTTGCACGTGGACCCCAGCCGAGTACGGCTGCTTTGTAAGCTGGGGCGAATCGAGACGATCAAGATCGGCAGCACCTACGGCATTGCCGAGCGAGAAGTGGAGCGCCTGGCCACTGAGCCCCGCCGTCCGGGCAGACCGCGGCAACGGAACAGCGCCGACGAACGCTCGCCCACCGATCAAACCGTCTTGGATACAAATCCGTAACGCCACTGCTCACCCAGTTGCCCTTTCATTCCACTGGTTGTGCGTCGTTGGTGTCGATTCGGCGGTCGGGAGTCAGGAACGACACCGGCTTGCCCAACTCGCGAGCGATAGCAATCTCGGCCTGGACGCCCACGCTCTCCTTCCAGCCATCTATCATCAGCACCACGACCTTGTCGCACACCTCGAGGTGACGTTCGACCATGTCGCTCCCAATATGCCCAGTCGAGCGGAACGCCGTAGCGGCAGATGGGGTGGCCGTGAGAGATCGGCGAGAAGACCAATTTCCCCTGACGCATCAACGCGGCCGCCGCGCGGCAGGCCAACTCGAAACGCCGTTGGCGAACCAAGGGGTCGTTATGAGTGTATGGTGAGCAGAGGTAAATCAAGGTGAGTCCTCCTCCGGGATCGGTGTCAGCCACACACGGCTGGCAGAAGTTTTTGTTGTTTGAATCGCTTAACCGCCAATTGACAGTAGTCTCTGTTCAGTTCGATGCCGATCGAGTGGCGACCGAGACGCTGCGCCACGGCCGCGGTGGTCCCGCTCCCCAGGAACGGATCGAGCACTACACACGGAACGGGCTCCGACGGGGTGCAGGTGCAACCCGGCTCCCAGTCCGTAGACCGGCAATCTCCATCCAGCCGCTGTGTAGTCCGTTGATATGGGTGCCACAAACCGCACAGCACCCGGCGGCGCTGGTCGCCGCCAGGATGCAAGGCTCCACGAGTTCACCCGGAAAGACGGCGAAGTGCGCGCGGAGAAGGGTTTGGTGGCGATGGCCCAGACAGACCGCTTGTTCCGCCCCGCCGGCGAACCTACCGCCCGGCGCTTCCCCATCTGCGTGTGACAGTTGCCTTTGTTCCGCGGGTCGTGCAAAAGCAGGTGCTTGCCCCCGATGTGGTACTTCTTTTCGCGCATCTTCTTTAGATCGCTAGGACCGCTCAGGCACGGCTCGGCAATGGCCGCCCGGTCGAAGTAGTAACGCCGCGAGCGAGATAGCAGGAACAGGTACTCGTGAGAGCAGGTCGGCCGGTCGCACACACTTTCTGGCGACGGATTCGTCTTGGCCCAGATCACGTCGCTCCGCAGATACCAGCCGTCCGCCTGCAGTGCCAAGGCGACGCGCCAGGGGATGCCGATCAAATCCTTGGGCTTGATCGCCGAGTGTGAGAAATCGAGACTGGGCTTGTTCGGCGGCGTGCTGGCGTCCGCCGTCCGATCCTTTCCGAAGGGCCTGTGGGCGTACTTCTTGCCCCAGTAGCCGGCGTAGGTGTGGCCGAGGTTCAGCCACAGTGTTCCGTCGCGGCGAAGGACGCGACGCACCTCCCGCAGCACCGCCACCAGGCGACAGACGTAGCACTCGCCGCAAGGCCTTCCCGTCGCCCAGCCCAGGCAGTCGGGGGAGTGTTCCAAGCCGAGTTGTCCCACCACACCGTAGTCGCGAAGTCCCCAATACGGCGGCGAGGTGACACACGTCTGCACAACCCCGTCCGGCAACCGCCGCAGGACGTCCAGACAGTCCCCACGGAAGATGGTCGTTCCGTCAGCGTTGAAGTAGGGTTCGATCATGCTGGATGGATGTCACCGGGAACGTGTACCTCTCAGGCGGCCGCCGCCGCCGCTTCCCGTTCCGCCTTCCGACCGGTGAATTGTTCAAACCGCTGGACAATCACATCACAGTAGAGCGTGTCCAACTCCATCAAGAACGCCTTGCGGTCCGTCTGTTCGGCGGCGATCAGCGTGCTGCCGCTGCCGCCAAAGAGATCCAAGATGTTCTCCCCGGCCCGCGAGGAGTATTGCATCGCTCGCACGGCCAACTCGACAGGCTTCTCGGTCAAGTGAACCATCTTGTTGGGATTGACTTTCTTGACTTCCCAGAGGTCGGGCACGTTATTTGGACCTAAAAAGATATGGGCGGCGCCTTTTCTCCAACCGTAGAATGCAATCTCAAATGTGCCGATGAAGTCCTTCCTCGTCAGGACCGGATGTAGCTTATTCCACACTATCCCCTGGCTAAAGTACAAATCACAAGATTGCAAAACCGGTGGATAATTGCCGAGATTGGCGTACCCGCCCCAGATATAGAATCCGCGTCCCGGCTCCAGCACCCGAGCAATGTTGCCAAACCAAGCCTTTAGCAGCCGGTCAAACTCTTCATCAGAAACGAAGTCGTTTTCCAGCGGCCGGTCCTTGGCCCGCATCTGCTTGTGGGTCGGCTTCGATTTCTCCGGATGCCGGGCCAGGTCCAGCGCCTGGTGGTGATAGTTCGTGAATGAACTGTTCCCGGCAGCGATGGCGTTGTTGCTCCGCGGCTCGACCTTGACGTTATAGGGCGGATCGGTGTTGACCAACTGTATCGTGGCGCCGGCCAGCAGCCGGTCTACGTCCTCCGGCTTGCTGCTGTCGCCACAGAGCAACCGGTGGTTGCCAAGTATCCATAGATCGCCTGGTTTGGTAATCGCCTCGTCCGGTGGTTCGGGCACCTCGTCGGGATCCGTCAGGCCGTCCTTCACTCCCGGGTCGAGCAATTTCGCCAGATCGTCCTTCGAGAAGCCCAACAGTTCCAAGTCGAAGTCGCCCTGGAGTTCGGCGAGTTCGATCGGCAGCAGGTCGCAGTTCCAGGTCGCCAGATCGGCCGTCTTGTTGTCGGCGATCCGGTAGGCCTTGATCTGCTCCGGCGTCAGGTCGGTGGCGACGTGGACCGGCACTTCCGTCAACCCCAGCTTCCGAGCCGCCTTGAAGCGGGTGTGCCCGCAGATGATCACGCCCTCCGCATCAACCACAATCGGTTGGCGAAAGCCAAACTGGCGGAGCGACTCGGCGACGGCGTCGACAGCCGCGTCGTTGTTCCGCGGGTTGCGGTCGTACTCCTTCACCCCTTCGATGGGCCGCATCTCGATCTGCATGATTCTCATCCGTTCAGAATATGACGGACCGGGTGGAGCCGAGGTCCCACCCGATCCGTCCCATGCCTTGCTACGTTACACACATCATGACGGGTGATGCACTGCCGGGCCGGGCTGAAAAGCGATCTCTCCGAAAGTTCAGGATCCGTGAGTTAATTCCATGTCATGCACCTGTGCCGAGAGTTGGTCCAGGTGCTTTTCGCAGTACCCCAGCCGCGTGTTGACGGTGGCCGCCCACCAGGCGAGAGTGACTGTCTGACACAGAATCGCCACTGTCAAAGTCGCGGCAACGGATACCAGATACTTTTTGAGGCCGTTGAGGCCGGACGGCGGTTGTTCTTTTTTTACCGGCATGAATTGCGCTCCATGAAAAAAGGGAACCCCGATGGCGATTCGTATGACTACGAAACGGCAGCGACCGGGGCGGAATCCAAAATCATCCGCAGTTCAACGGCCTTCTGCGGATCGTTCTTGGCGTAATAGGCGGCCACCTTCTTGGCCACCTCGTCCAGCTTGGCGACCATCGCCGTGTCGCTGCGGACGGTTTTGATGACCTCTTCCAGCTTGACGACCAGACCGCTGTAGTCGCCCACGCCGTACATCTCGAAGAGGTCGGCGAACCAGTCCATGCCCCACTGGTTCATCAGCTTCATCAACTCGATGGCGTGCTTCCGCCGTTGCTCGCGGCGGTTGTAAAGCCACAGGCCGAGAGCGCGAGGGCCAGGCCGACGCCGGCCAGGACGATGTACTGCCAAATCACGGGCATTTCGTTAAACATGGATATGCTTCCTCATTGGTTGTTGGTGAACAGTAATTGGTGAAAAACGAACGGTTTTCCGGTGGCCGGGTCAATTCTTCTTGCCGCCGAAGTAGACGACGAAACCGACGGCGATGCCGCCCAGCAGGCACAGTCCCGCGAGTAGCGGTGACCGCCCGCCGGCGGAACGCGGCGTGGCCGGACGTTTTAGCGACACGTCCGCCGATTGTGCCGGTACGGCACGGGCCGCCTGCTGCCGCTCGGCCAGATCGATCAGCCGCTCGATGCGGGCGTCCTGCTCGGCATCGTGTTTTTCCGCGTCGCCTCGCCAGGGCAACAGCGGTCGCTTATCCTGGGCCAGCTTGGCCTGCTCGGCCGCGGTCAGCGGCACAAGCGGCGCGGTCTGCGGCGGCGTCGGCCGCCGCTCGGCGTACTGCTTCTGCTCGTAGGTCTGCACCACCGCCTCGTTTAGCAGCTCGTGCAATCTGCCCGGCTGGACACAGACTACCTCCTTGCCGTCGGTCCCCCACAAGATGCCGACCACTCGGCCCTGCTTATCGAACACAGGTCCCCCGCTGTCACCGCCGCGGGCGTGGCCGGAGATCACCATCCAGTCGTCGGGACCTTGAGCCGCTGCGCTCGAGCGGCGATAGCCTTCAAAAAGCCCGCTGTTGCAGGCCAGTTTCCCGTCCGGCCCGTAGCCGCACGACTCCAGCCGGTCGCCCTCCTGGAACTTGGCCTCAGCGCCGAAGGCCATCTCCGCCGGCTGAATGCCCTCCGGCGGCAGGCCCACGTCCAACACGGCGCAGTCCCACTTGCGGTCCACCTTGAGCACCTTCGCCCGCCTCCGCTGCCCGTCGAAAAAATCGACGTAAATGGTATGGGCGTCTTGCACGACATGCCGGGCGGTCAACACCACTATCCGCCTGCCCCAGCGGACCAATACGCCCGAACCGGTGGACCAATGCGATCCGCCATCGTGACAGTGGATCCTGACCACGGCCGCCCGATGTCCCACGGCCCGCTCGTAACGCCAGGCGGGGTGCGGTTGATTGCCACGCTCAACACGGAGTTCCCTCCGCTTCATCTTCGCCTTCAGCCGCTCCATGCTGGTCTGACCGACGATCCGGTCCACCTCCTTGCCCTGCTCGACGACTACGAAACAAGGGACGGAAGTCACGCCATAGCGTACCGCCAAATCGCGGTTTCGATCGATGTTGACCCGCTCGACAGCGTAACCGTCGCGGGCCAACGAATCGACAACCGGCGACATCGCCTGGCAGGGCGGCACCAATCAGCATAGAAATCCAGCAGGGTCGTCTCGGCGCGGGCGGCGCCGGCGCACAACAGGATGGGCAGCATCATCCATCCGAGTTTTGAAGGTCGCATGGTTCCTCCTTTCGAGGATCGGGTGAGAGAGTAAAGCGATAGCCAATTGCCGCCGAGCGGGCCAGGTCGCCCGGCTCGGTGCCGGCGTCAGCCAGATTGGGAACGGGATCGATGCCCCCGGCGGCAGGCCGCGGGAGACAGCGTCGGAGCAGAAGGGCAGGCTGCCGTTGGCTTGGTCGTCGTCCATGGGGATCGTAAACAGCCGAATAACCGGCAAGTGCCGCATGGCCGCCTTGCAGAGGTTCATCCAGCCGTACCGCTTCCCCGTGATTTCGATCATTGCACCCACGGCCGCGTCGCGATCGAAGCGGCGGAGGTAGCCCCGACCGATGCGATACACATCGATCCGGTCGGGGCTTTCCTCCACCACTCGCGAAAGGAGCACCGCACGCCCACCACGTCCCTGCACCGTCTCCAGGCACATCAGCCGGCCGTTCCACCAGGCGGCCATCGCCGCATGGCAGTACTCCGAACGACCGGCGACCGCGATCAACTTGCCGACCAAACCGCGCCGACGACGGAACAGCAACAGGTCGCCGTCACGTATCCGCCGCCGCGCCACGCTGTAGGGAATCAGAACCGTTTCCATGATTCCCATAACTCAGCAAAAAGATGCCCGACGTGAAGAGAAGTTTTCTGAATATTTTTCGAGTGCTCAATTACGCCGCGCGCGGCAGGCGCGGCAGGGCGTAATGTAGATCATCGCACCGCACTCCTGGCAGCGGATCGGCTCTTCCAGAAAGAGTTCGCCCAAC
>CAVTCJ010000015.1:0-258171 GCA_963733145.1 uncultured Planctomycetota bacterium
GCAAAGCCTTGTGTGACAAAGAGTTACGCAAGGCTTTACTTATGCCCTGTTGGTGGTGGATTGCATCGGTGCTATGCGGGTGCTATGCCGGGCAGAAAAACGGGCCTGAAAGACATGTGCCCCTTACGAAATCTTGTCCGCTTTTTTTGATTTTAGTGGTGGAGAAATGGAACCGCCAGAAGCGTTCCGAGAAAGGGGTCGTTTGATGCGAGTCCGAGGAAAGGGTTGGGTTGATAGGAAGATTCCCGCTTGAGAACGGCATGCGTCACTGGCCCGTTCCGGTCGCTGATTTGGCCGCATCGGGCTGGAAGAAGACTTGCAGATCAGACTTGTCGGCGTCGACGAATAGGGCGACTGCCCAAGGCTGGACTTGCTGGAAGCGGTTTCGCTGGCTGGCCAGCCGATAACCGGGGATTCGGGCGTTGAGCGTTACCGCCTCTTCCGGAACGCCAGCGAAGGAAAACGAGCCGTCGGCAGCAACGACGGTGCTCTGTGAGTCCCAGGCTTCTTCTCGCGACAGCAACAATCGCGTGTTGGGGGGAACTGGTTTGCCGTCGGTAAGGACGACGTGCCCCGAAACTCGATGCACTGCCGACGTCAGCGTGTAGCCTCCAACGTCTTTGGTCCTGCCGTCAGCACCGACCGATATGCGTTTGGGAAGCAAAATACCGCCCAGACGTGCAGCGTCGCTCATCGTGGTATAGAGAAAATAATCATCATCGGGGTGTACATTGAGGAAAATGAATTGACCGTCGCCGTTGGTCGCGATTCGGTAGACACCGACAAACTGGCCCGCCGCACGGTTGCATTGAACCAGCCCGACCGCGATGCTCGGCACCGGCTTGCCATCTTTGAGTATACGGCCTCGAACCGTGGCCCCTTCGGTCATGCGAATGTCCTGGAACTTGCCATTTAGTGGCAAGACTCTCAGTTGTTTGGCGAACCCTCGTGCTTCGACTCCGACTTCCCAGCCGATGTCGGCAGACTTCTTGCCGCTGATGAGGAACTCGCCGCGCAGGTTGGTCACGCTGGCCGGATCGACGCCGGGCATCGGACCCCAGCCGCGTCCGATCTCTCGTTCATATCCGGTTGGGCTGACGATCGCGCCGACTACCGGTTTGCCCGCGTTATCGAGAACCCGACCACGCAATACGGTTCTGCCGGACAGGTCGCTCGGCATGGCTTCGAGTTTCATATTGAGCGGCCCTTGCAGCGGATCAACGTCCTTGGCGAACTGTGGCCGATAACCTTCGGCCACCACAAGTACCCTGAAGAGCAGATCGGAGGAAAGGTTCGAGATGAGGAACTTGCCGTCGACATCGGTTGTGGCCTTCTTGCCGCAGTCGACGTAGCACGACGGACACAGAATGCCAAGCCCCACGCGCGGCCCAGCTGTGTAGATGAACACAGTGGCGTGCGAGATCGGCTTTTGCGCTGCATCAACCACCTTGCCGACAAGGTTTCCTCGCGCTGGGCCCGCTGCAACAGTCAGCACGGTCAACAATAGTGTAAGGTGAACCATGGCATTGTCTCGCAATAGATGGTGTTTGCTCTATTTCTTTCCTCGAACCAGCTTCGGATCCAAGACGATCCGCAAATCCTTTTGTCCGGGTTTCGCGGTCATCTCCGCCGGGAACGATAAGCGATGGCCTTTCGCATCCGGCGGCGGGGGAATATACGCCGTAATCGGTATTGGCGCATTCGGCAGACCGTCGATCGCAAAACGCCCGTCCTTGCCTGTGGGCTCCCAGGCAAATGCCATTAGAAGTTCCGCCCCGGAATGCAGGTCGGCACGGACCGAGACGCCTTCGACCGGATTTCCGTCAGGATCGACGATGGTTCCTGCAACAGACTCGGTCAACTCACGCAACGGAAACCCTTTCAATTCAGGCTGGAAAATGCTTTCGTCAAAGTGCGGGTCGTTTACCACGACGCGCCGCACCCTGAACTTCCAGTCGAGCGTGGGAACGGTTCCTCCCCACAGAAATCGAAACTGCCCGGCCGTTGGCACCCACCAGCCGCCTTCGCCGCGTCGATACTCACAGGTCGACAGCCGGGCTGAACTCCCGTTGGGGAAGAATTGCTCGTGTCTGGTGACAACCCAGCCTTTGCCGGCATCGACGAGCACGCGATGCTTGAGGTGATTTGGATGGTCCTTGGCGTCCAGCTCGTAGCCGAGTTGATACACGGCAGGCTGGCCCTTGACCGGCTCGACGCTCACCGTCTTGCCTGCAGCCAACAACTTCGACAGATCGGCAATTACAGGTGTGTCCATGTCCTTGAAGGGATCCCGGTGTGACTCGGCCTCGACATGATCGCGAGGCCATTTGCCGTTGTAGATCATCACACTTCGGCAGCGGTTCGCTGCGTCGGCAATCTCGCCCGATTTCAACGGGTTGCCTAAACGATCGCGCGAGGGGTCCACGCTCGCGTTAACGGTAAATTTTCCGTTGTACGTTTCGTCAATCAGCTTCGCACTGTTTCTATCCGCTGACTCCGGCTTCCCAAACCCGAAATGGTAGCGGACTCGTATGCGGCCCTGCTTGTCACGATAGATTGATCCGTCCTCCCATGACGAGGGCTCCTCCCAACTTGCTTCAATCATCAAGTTGTCCACCGAGTCACGACGTGCTTGCAGCTTTTCCAGGATTTGAGCTGGCGTCGGCACTGCGGACGGCGTGGCTTCGACTCGTCTTCTGCCGACCAGCTTTGGATCCAAGACGATCCGCACGTCGGTCTGTCCCGATTCGGCCTCCACCCGTGCGGAAAAGTGAATTGTACGGTCTTTGGCGTCGTCAGGCGGTCGGAGGTACGCTGTGAGCATCAGCGGTACATTCGGCACTCCCCGGATGGTAAATCGCCCGTCTTTGCCAGTGGGGCCGTGCGTGAATGCCCCTGGAATTTGTCCACCCGAACGCATTTCGGCACTCACGGTCACTCCCGCGACCGGGTTTCCGTCAGGATCAACGATCACACCAGAGACGATCTTGTTGGTGGCAATCATCACAAATGGCTTGACCTCTACTGTCTGCCCTGCGGAAGCCACGGCGGTAACGTTCCCAAACTTCGCATCGGCATAGCCTTCGATGTATGGGTGGAGGAGCAGGCGGTGTCCTGCTTCCACCATCGGAATATCGAAGCGGCCGTTGTCATCGGTCTTGGCGAAGTATCTATCGTTGACCTTCAGGCTTGCTGTCGGATCGCCCTTGACCGCTTCTAACTCGTCGGCTTGAATTTGGGCGCCGACAATCGGTTTGTCGTCTTCCATGACTCGGCCGGTGATCGTGCCCGTGGGAGCCAGACGAATTTCGAGGGGCGTCTGTTGCTGCTGGGAAAGAGCCGTCTTGGGCAGTGGCGCGTGACCGCGCAGCCGCCGCTGGCGGTCAATGGCGATAATAAACTCTTCGGGAAGTTGACGCGTCAGCCGAAGCCAGAATCGCCCGTCTCGGTCGGTCGGCACCGGCTGGCCCTCTCCTGGAACACGGAACCAGAAGCTGGGCGCGACCTCAGCCCCGGCCACAGGCTCGCCGGTCGGATCAACGACCCGGCCGGTGATGACTCCCTTGCCGGGCGGGATCGGCGAACCCGCGCGTTGCAGCGTGAACTTGATTCCAGGCGCAGCCTGACCATGAAGGACGTCCAATTCCTTGGCAAACTGTGGGTCCAAATCCTCTCGGCGGCCGGAATAGCGAGGCAAATCGAAGTACGGTGCTGGGCCAGAAATCACAAGTTTTCCTTTGCCCGGCGGGACATTGAGTTGAAAATGTCCCGCTGAGCCGGTCGTGCTGCCATGGCTGGGCAACAGCGCGCCGTTTTGAGGATGATTCCAGTCGAGCCCTGTGTCGAAAGCGACATGCACTCCCGGCACGCCCTCGCCCGTATCGGCAGCCACGACCATGCCACGCAACGGCTCGCCGCGGACCAACTTGACATCGACCGGCACTTCGGCTTTTCCCTTGGGAATATCGACCAGAAGAATCCGGCCCAAATACGGAGAACCACTCGGTCCCTCCGTCCGTACGCGACATGGCGATCCCATCACATACCGGAGCACAAAGCGTCCTTGCTGGTCGGCGGTGGCGTATGTTACGCGAGAGTCCGCGTAGCCTTCAACTCTTGCTCTGGCAACTGGCTGACCTGTATCCGCCGCCAAAACCTGTCCAGTGATACGCGGGGGTGCCGGGTCCAGTTTCACGGTGAAGTTGGCGGGGTGGATTTTGGCCGTCTTCGCGTCGGTCCGCGGCGTAATCGGCAGGTCCGGCTGAGGCTCGATGGAAGTCGCGACATGGAGAAATTCGCGATCGAAGTTGTCGTGCGTGACCATTACGGTCAACAAGGCTTCGCGAGGCAACCCGTTAATCTCAAATCGTCCCTCGCCATCGGTCCTTGCCGATGGTCGCAGTTGCGATGCCTGCAAATCCAGCGTTCCCGGGGCTGCGTAATCATAGCGCAGTTCCTGCCCCAGTGGATCGATGCCCGATACGCACACCTCGGCCCCCTTGATCGGCCGACCCATGTGGTCTGTCACTCGGCCAGAAATGGTCGCGGCCGGTTGCAGCTTAATCTCGAATGCTTGCGAGGGATGCGGCGTCCGCATGTGCCGCCACGCTAGGCCGTATGACTTGGCCGTAACGACAATGTCCCAAGGGTTTTGGCGAAACCACTCATCCGTTAGGAACGGCTTGGCAACGACCTTCTCGAAGCGAAATGTCCCGTCGGCGCCGGTATGCGTTGTGGCCAGAACGTCTCGCGGGCTGTCATTATACGGATCGGAACTGATTCGATATGTCGACCATTCTCGCAAGAAGACGGTGGCCCCAGCGACCGGCTTGCCGGCTGGGTCCACCACCTTCCCGAGCGCGGTCAGCAGCGCCGGCGGCTGATCATTCGCTTCGGCCACGGCCGATCCGTCGACGACTCTGGCGACGTGCGTCGTGTGTCCGGGCTGCACTGACACGTTGCGGAACTCAACCCACGTATAAGGCGACCTCTGGATCAGGAACTTCTTGACACGTGCGGCAGGCCCGGGGAACACCCAAGTCACCGTCGGAGGAGTTGCTCCGGGCCGCGACACGAGGTTCTTCGCCAAATATGGCTTCCCTTTTTGGTCGATAGCCACAATCCGAATTTCCTTGAACGTATCTGCCTTGTACGCTGTAGTGATGAATGTCGAGTCTCCTTTCATGTCCAGTCGATTCAGCACTTGGTCGGGCAGGGTTGGGTTGGGAACAACGATGACCTCGCCGGCCTCCGCGCCGATGGCTCTTCCAAGGGCATCTCGCTCACAAATAGTCTTCCACGCCAACGTGAGTCCGACGACCACTTTCGTCTCGTTGGTATTGGCGGGAAAGCTGCCATGCACGTACCCTCTGATCGTTTCTTCCTTCGTGAGCGCGTCGCGTCGGTCGTCCCTATCCATGTGTGGAGACATTCCCGGCAACCCCTTCACAGCCAAGAGCGGAGCGCTAATGGTTATGCTTTGGTCATTTTCCGTTCGATCGAATTGTGAAATATCCAGGCCGAAAGGGGCCTTGATCTGGAGCACGAACGCCCGGTGCATCTGGCGTTCCTCCGCACCCCATTGAGTGCCAAAGTCAGTGGAAAAAGGTGTTTTGCCATCAATGAACGGCGTACCGTTGGGTTTCCACCATCCCGTTCGTTTCTCGCCAACTCCCAATAACTCGACGGTCACGCCACCTGGAAGCCCAACCTCGGGCGGTTCGCTCGCATCAGCCGTCAATTGCTCAATGGGAGAAGGGGTTGGCTTGCTCCGTTCATTCTTGGTGCCAAGCTTCTTCTCTGCGGGAGCCGCGGCCCAGGTCACGGCGGCGAGGATCGCGATCGAGATCAGGATCACACACAAGATGCTGCCGCCGCCGGCAAGGCGCGGAGCCGGTTCGCAGCCGGCAATGCGGCGAATCCGGGCCAGGAGCGATCCGCCGTGGGCGGCCAGCGAGAGCGCCGGCGATGTGGCCCGTAATTCTTCGATGGCCAGCAGGGCACGGCCGTAGTCGGCACGGCTGCCCACGGTGGCCATCGCCACGTCGTCGCAGCAGTTTTCGCGCTCGTTGCGGATCTGACTTGATAGCCACCACACGGCCGGATGATAGAAAAAGAGCGTCTCGACCAAAGTCTGGAGCAGATTGACCAGGTAATCGTGGCGGCGAATGTGGGCCAGTTCGTGGGCCAGAATCAATTCCAGTTGCGACTCCGGCAGGCCCGTCACTACACACAGCGGCAGCAAGACCGCCGGACGAAAATAGCCTACGACCACGGGCGTCTTGACCACCGTCGACTGAAGCACCTCAACCGCTCGGGCGAGCCTCAGCCTCTTGGCCGTCCGCTCCAGCACCTTTTGGACCATATCTCCAACGGACGAAACGCCCACCGTCCTCAGCCGGCGCACGGTGTACCAACTGAAAAGCGGCCGCAGGGCAGCCAGCAATACCCCGGCAAGCCAGAACAGCACGATCTCGGGCAACCACGCGGCCAAACCGACGGGCGCGGGCGGCAAACGCTGCGGTTCGGGTTTCGGTTTTGCCGCCAGTTCCACAGGCATTTCTGCGGGCACGGCCGTCATCGCAACGGTGTCGTTCCCGCGCTGCGATTGAGCAACACGTTGCGGCGGAGCAACATTCTCATAATTCTCAATCTGGCCCGACTTGGCTGCCGCCACGGATGCATCGACAGACCACGGCGAAAACCAGGTCGCGACCGGCACCGCGACCATAACGAACATAACGGCCAGCAATGCGCAGTGCCGAGTGGTGGCCGCGCGTCGCTGCAACGCCCATTGCAGCACAGCCGCCAATAGCGCCACGAGTGCAAACTGCCACAGTGAATGGACCAGCACCCAGCCGATTCGGTCCGCCCACGTCGATTGCGTCAGGAATTCCAACATGGCTATTTGCCCTCCAATTTGTCGAGCATCCGGCGAACTTCGTCCAATTCGTCCTTCGTGGCCTTTCCCGACGACAACGCCTGCAACACCAGGCTCATTGCCGAGCCGTCGTAGACCTTCTCAATCAGGTCATCGAGCATCCGCTTGCCCGTCTTGGCCCGCGTGATGGCCGGACGATATACGTGCGGCTGAGCCTCTTCGTCCCGCTTGACCAGCCCCTTCTGTAGCATGACCGCCAGCATCTTGACGGTTGTGGAGTAGTTGGTTCCCTTGGCGGCTTCCAGCCGTTTGTGAATCTCGCGTACCGGGCTGGGGCCCAGTTCCCACAGAATGCGCAGTATCTGCATTTCCACTTCGGTCGGCTGGGCAGAAGCTGGTCGGGGCATGGGGTCAATCCTCCTGGTTACGGCAAACCTTGCCAGTAGTCTTTCATCACCGCGACGATCTGAAAAGGGGCCGGTTCAGCGAATTCGTTCGCCACGCCCGTAAGTATAGCGAAAGATTTCGCCGCGTCAAGACCGGTTAGCGAATATTTTCGCCACAAGGCCCGCGGCTCCCGCGATTAGGGAGGGGCAGCGCCCGTGTTGTCTCGCAATTGGTTCCTTTTTCGGCCCTTAGGGCCGGCGAATCAATAAGTGGGGGACTGTCCCAATTTTCGTTCGACGAAAATGGGACTGTCCCCTTCTGAAATGCGACAGTTGTTAATTTGCCGATCCTTAGCCGATCATTCCACGCAGTAGCAGACATTTCGGCCATGCAAGTCCAATATTGCCATCTTGGAAATCAAGTCGCCAAGAAGCCGTGCCGCGAGCGATTTATGAGTCAGCCCGGATTATTCATAAACACGAAGGAACATTGTCATTCTGAGCGCAGCGAAGAATCTGGGCTGTTTGCGGCGCATCGGAGATCCTTCGCTGCGCTCAGGATGACGTTTATGAATAATCCGGGTTAGCCGATGGCCCGTTCCCGCGTCGTCATTCGTCGGCCGCAGTTTCGGCATTCCCGACGGCGAACCAACTGGCCCCCTCTGCAAGGCCTCGTGTAGATTACCCGAAACTGTTTGCATCCACAGTCGCAGGGCCAGCGCACACTAAGTTATTGTTCCTGTAAGGACTTGCATCAGGAGATCGACGCTCCAGCCGGCTAGGCGACGCTTCACGGCGATGCTGTCTTTGCCGGGATGTTGTTTCAACAGGGTCAACGCCAAGCGGCGAAGCCAGCCGAGATTGTCGGCCATCTTCTGCTGGATCGCCCGGAGGGCCAGAGGGCCGAAGTCTACACCCGGCTGGTTCCATACAACTCATGCACTACCCTGATTGCGATTTTGAGTGTGGCAGGTGCGTGGTCGGCTTCCCGTTCTTCCGGTAGTAGCCCTCAGCGAAGTCGAGATAGGCAGCACCAACTCGACCATCGTGATCTCCGACGCCGGGGTAGTTGGCTTTGCGACGATTGGCGAGACGGCCAGTTCGGCAGCGAAGCGAGAGTAGCGTTCCTTGCTCTTGGGCGAGTCCCACTTGCCGAGATAGTAACGGTGGCCGTTGAACTGCACGAAGGCTTGACCGGTCCCTTTGTGGCGTCCGATACTTAGGAACGGAAACGAGTCTCGGAAAGACACCGCAGAAGTCCTTTCAGTCACGAGGGGTAGTGACTACCCCTTTTCCCTGACTTTCAGGCCGCACTGCCGACCGTCGGCAGGTAATCTAACTTCTTGTTTCGGCTAGGTTTACGTAGCAAGTGGAGCGGAGGAGGGTCGAACTCCCGACCTCTGCATTGCGAACGCAGCGCTCTCCCAACTGAGCTACCGCCCCAGGGTTCGTTTCGTAATTCTACAATCTGACAGCGGGTTCCGCAAGCCGGGCGGGATGGGGGATAATTCGCTACAGCCCCGCCCATTCGATGGCGTTCAGGGCGACGCGGACGAAGTCGGGGCGTTGGAAATCTTCGGCCGAACCGAGCAGCGAGCGAAACATCCGGCCGGGGAAATCCCGCGCCCAGGCCACCGGAACGGAGGCCCCGCCGGCGGAGCGGCCCAGCAATAGGCGGGTCTCGTTTTCGTGCTCCCCGTGGAATCGGCGGGCAACGGTGCGGGCGACGAACGAGCCAACCCGATCGAGAATCGGATGCCACGGAGCCGCCGGCGCGATTCTCATCTGTTCCGACGGCCGATCGGAACCGGCCGGGCAGGCCTCCATGATCGCCGCCGCGTCAAAGATCGCCCCTTGGCCAAGGACGTGCAGCCCATCGGCGTATAGCACCATGCAGTCGGCGTCGGCCTGAGCGCGGCGACTGGCCGGCGCGGTCCAGTTTCGGGCGTCGTAGGCCATTCGCTGGCACTCCAGCCCCCGCTGCCGCCGCACGATCGGCGCCAGCGCCGCCAGTGCGGCCGCGGCTGCTGCGTCCGCCGGCCGAGAAACCAGCAGAACGCGAATCGTCGCCCGCGCTGTCGCCGGCGCCGGTGATTCAATCGCGCAGTACGGGCGAAACATCGCGCCGCCCGATACGCCTACACTCCGATGTGCCGGGTGCATGGCAAGTATGCGGCGGATGTTTGGTGAGCGGCTCATAACCATATCATTATGCGAATTTGGGCCGCTTCGGTCTACGATTTACCGGCGTTTAGTCGGGCGATAGGGGAAAATCGCATCCTGATGCGCCGGTTAAGAAAAGTTTGCGGACGGGCGCGGAGAAGATCGTTGCAGTGACCAAGCAGAAATGGGATTGACCGACGCCCCAAGATGACTTTGGTTCGCCGGTTGCTCTCCCGGTAGTGAGAACATATCATCATGGATATGTTGTCCCGGAGGGACAGTCGATAATAGCCCAGCAGTTTACTGCTGGGGCGAAGGAAACGCCACAATTTCCCTAAGGGCCGGCGAATAAGTGGGGGACTGTCCCAATTTTCGTTCGACGAAAATGGGACTGTCCCCTTCTGAAATGCGACAGTTATTAATTTGCCGATCCTAAAGTCCCGGAGGGACGGACGAAAAGGAGGCGTCACGATTCAAACGTCCCGCTGGGACGGAGGCTACATTTGGTGTGTCCTCGCGACCCAGCGATGAATCGCTGGGCTATTGTCAAACGACCCTCCGGGTCGAAATTCCAATTTTTCCTTGCGGCATTTCGCCACAGAATATCTTCTTGCGAGAAACCAATTGCCATGAGCGACTCGATTATCCTTTTTCAAGGCAAGATATTTCGCGTTGAGCGAACGACGCAGGTTATGCCCGACGGGAGCGAGCACGAGCGGCAGGTCGTGCGTCATCCCGGGGCGGTGGTCATTTTGCCGTTGCTGGACGACGGGCGGATCTGCCTGCTGCGGAACTTCCGCGCGGCGGTGGGCGAGCGGTTAATCGAGTTGCCCGCCGGCACGCTCGAAGTGGGCGAGGACCCTGCCCGTGCCGCCCGGCGGGAGTTGGCCGAGGAGACCGGCTATCGCGCCGGCCGGATCGAACCTCTGCTGACGTTTTTCAGCTCGCCGGGCATCTTTGACGAGCGGATGCACCTGTTCCTGGCCGACCGGTTGCAGCCCGGCGAAACGGCGCTCGAGGCGGGCGAGGACATCGAGTCGTTGCTCTGCACGCGGGAGGAAGCGTTGGAGATGGTCCGCCGCGGCGAGATCCGCGACGCGAAGACGCTGGTGGGACTGCTGTATTATTTCGCCAACTGGCCGGGAACCGGATCATTTAGCCCCCCGTGAATACACGGGGGGCGGAGCGGGTGAGAACGCTACACCGTGCCCCCGGTGTATTCACCGGGGGCTAAATGGGCGCGGCGGCTGGGCGCATAGCCGACGACCGGTTACGGCGGTGATTCGATGCTGGTTGCGATGTTGCCCCAGAGCGTGCTCGTTTGCGTTCCGACCACTTGGACCGCAGCCAATACAACCAACAGGATCATGGCCAAAACCACGGCGTATTCGACGGAGGTGGCGGCCGTTTCATCGAAAAGTAATTTGGCGAGAAACCGCATCGTGTGGCTTCCTCAAAGTCTCGCGGCTGAAAACTGACGGAAATAATGCGAAGCGGATGATTACGGCTCGAAGACGCGCAACCGCCCCCTCTCGGGATTCCCTTATAAAACGTATGTCGCCGGTGGGGTATGTCAAATTTTCCTGTTTTGCGGGGGGAATGCTCCATCATCCCCCGTCCCGCGACTTCCGCCGTTCGCCTGCGCGATATTACACCAATGGGCTAGGACCGAATGGATTGTAAAACCGGGGAATAACGATTATGTTGGCCGGCTGAGTGGTTCGACTGGCCCATCGGTATCCGGGAATACCCCCAACCATTCGGGAGGAATCGCCATGCTGCTGAGAGATTATCGCATTTTGTCGGTTGCCCTGTGTGTCACGGTCTTCTGCACTCCGGCCTCCGCGGCGCCGGGGACGGATGCCACGGTCTCCAGCTCGGGCGTAGCAAGTTTGCGGACAGCGCCCTCGCGGCTGCGGGTGGTGATGGCTTTGCAGGCCGTGGGCGAAACACCCCAGGCGGCGCTGAAAAACCTCAAGACGAAGCGCGAGGCGGCCGTGGCCAAACTCAAGGCACTGAAGGCCGACGAGGGATCGCTCTCCTTTGACACCCCGCGGGTAGGAAACTCGGCTGATGCAAATAGCCCAGTGGGTTTACTCATTGGCAGGACGATCGTCGAAACAACGCCGGGCGGCATCCGAACTTACTCCGCACCGACACCGGCGTTATCTCCGAACTGGGCCCCGGTCATGCCGACGGCGCCGGGACGCGGCACACCTGTCAAAAAACTGCCCACACTCTATACGGCGCGGGTGGTGTTGCGCACCGAATGGCCCTTGCTCGCCGAGGGGCCGGAGCGGCTGGCAGCGGCCGCCGCCGAAATCCGGGAAAAGGTTCGCGCCGCGAAATTGAACGAGGAGCAAGAGCCAATGAACCTCTCGGCCGAAGAACAGGAGCTGCTCGAGGAGGCCAAGATGGGGATGACGCCGACGCAGCCGCACGTTTTCCCGGGGTCGCCCGGGATGTCATCGCCCGACGGGCCGGAGTTCGTCTATGTGGCGAAGTTCTCCGATGCCCAGCGGAAAAAGGCCCTGGCCCAGGCATTCGCCAAGGCCAAAGCCGGGGCCGCCGACTTGGCCGAGGCCGCCGGAATGAAGCTTGGACCGATCGTCACTCTTTCCAGCGAGGGCGCCTACAATTTTAATTTTGGCCGTATGAACTATGGGGAGGACGATGGTCTCTCATCGCTTAAAAAGCTCGGCGATAATGAGGCTGTCGCCAAGAACATGGAGGACATGGAGTTTTCGGTCGTGATCAACGCGAGTTTCCGACTCCTGCCGCCGTAAGTCGGGCGATAGCCGGGATTGCACATTTCCAATTCAAAGCCGCACATCGATCTCGCTACGAAACTGCAAGCGGTTAGCGGCGCCGCTTTGGACTGTCGATCCCTTGAAGATAGGCAAGATGTCAAATGGGCGGCGAAAACTCCGCCCGCCGCCCGCCTTGCCCCCAATAAGCGTGGGACGGCTTAAATACGCCCATTGTTGCTCCGCCGGAAACCCTGTATACTACTAGGTTCTATTCGATGGCCCGCTGATAGTCTCTTGGTGTTCAGGAGGCCGGGCGAACGAGTTGGTGGTGTGAGCGTGCGAGAATAAGCCGAGTTTTGAGAATAATATGGTCAACCGTAACCTGATTCGTGGATTGGACCTTACCGAGGAAGAATGGCAGCACGAGCTGGACGACGCGCTCGAGGGCGTGCCGGCCGAGGAAATCGCCTGGACTACCCAGGAAATGGAGCTGAACAAGATCGTCGAAGGCACCGTTCTGCGGGTCGAAGGCGACGTGGTGCTCGTCGACGTCGGTTATAAAAGCGAAGGGATCATCTTCCGCAACGAGTTCGAGGAAGGCGAGGAGTTGCCCGAACCGGGCACGAAAGTGAAAGTCCTCATCGAGGACGTGGAAGACATCCACGGCCTGGTGGACGACTCCCGCGGCATGATTACCCTCAGCAAGCGCAAGGCCGAAAAGATCGAGGCCTGGCTGAAGGTCATGGAAACTGTCCGCGAGGGGGACGTGGTCACCGGCGTGGCCACGCGGAAAATCAAGGGCGGTCTGCTGGTCGACATCGGCGTGAACGTGTTCCTGCCGGCCAGCCAGGTGGACGTCCGCCGCCCGGCCGACATCGGCGACTATCTGGGCCGGACGATTCAATGCCTGGTGCTGAAAATCGACGAGGCGCGGCGAAACATCGTGGTCAGCCGCCGGGCCTTGATCGAGGCGGAGCGGGCCGAAAAGAAGGCCCAACTGCTGGCCGATCTCGAAGTCGGCCAACGCCGCAAGGGCATCGTCAAGAACATCGCCGACTTCGGCGCCTTCGTCGACCTGGGCGGCATCGACGGCCTGCTGCACATCACCGATATGTCCTGGGGCCGCATCAACCATCCCTCCGAAGTGGTTTCGATCG
Organism: uncultured Planctomycetota bacterium; assembly: GCA_963733145.1. Lineage (GTDB taxonomy): Bacteria > Planctomycetota > Planctomycetia > Pirellulales > Thermoguttaceae > JAHIKV01. The sequence continues at coordinate 13,337 of CAVTCJ010000015.1, forward strand.
ACCAGGAATTGGAAGTGCAAATCCTGCACATCGACCACGAGAAGGAAAAGATCGCCCTGGGCCTCAAGCAGCGGACGCCCAGCCCGTGGGAAAACGTCGAGGAGAAGTTCCCCATCGGCTCGCGGATCAAGGGCAAGGTGGTCAACGTGATGAGCTACGGCGCCTTCGTCAAGCTCGAAGAGGGCATCGAGGGCCTGGTCCACATCAGCGAGATGTCCTGGACCCGGCGGATCAGCCATCCCAGCGAAATGGTCCAGCCCGACGAAGAAATCGAAGTCGTCGTGCTGAACATCAACAAGGACAAGCAGGAAATCTCGCTGGGCATGAAGCAGACCCAGGAAAATCCCTGGGACCGCGTCGCCGACCGCTATCCCATCGGCAGCACCGTGAAGGGCACGGTCCGCAACCTGACCAACTACGGCGCCTTCATCGAGATCGAAGAGGGCATCGACGGCCTGTTGCACGTCAGCGACATGTCCTGGACCCGCAAAATCAGCCATCCCAACGAGATGGTCGAAAAGAGCCAGGAGCTCGAATGCCGCGTGCTCTCGGTCGATCAGGACCGCCGCCGCATCGCCCTGGGCCTGAAGCAAATGGCCGACGATCCCTGGGCGACGGACATCCCCAGCAAGTATCAACCCGGCCAGATCATCAGCGGACCGGTCACCAAGATCACCAACTTCGGCGTCTTCGTCGGCCTGGAAAACGGCCTCGAAGGGCTGCTGCACATCTCCGAACTGGCCGACCACAAGGTCGAGGACCCCGAGGAAGTGGTCAAGGTCGGCGAAGTGATCGAGGTCAAGGTCTTGCGGGTCGATCCCGACGAGCGGAAGATCGGACTGTCGCGGAAGCGGGTGGAATGGGCCGAAGAGGCCGAGGCCGCCGAAGCTCAGGAAGATAAATCCACCGCGACGATTCCCCCCGCCGAACTCAAGGGCGGCGTAGGCGCCGGCGGCGGGCCGTTGTTCAAGCCCTTCAAACCCGAACCGGCGCCTGCCGAGGAACCGGAAAAAACGGCAGAAACCGAAGGCCCATAAACCGGCAAGCCGCCATTATTTATTGTTGCTGAAAGTAGGGTGGGACAAGCTTTACGCGCGGTCCCACCAACGTTTTCGCCGCTATTGGTGGGACTTCGCTTCGCTTGTCCCACCCTACGCACTATTTCCACAGCAGAGAATAAACCGGCGAGCCGGCATTATCCGTGCAATCGAATCTTGAAGCCCACGGGTTGCGGCCCGCGGGCTTTTTTTCGCGCCGGCTGACTTGCGTCCAATTGTCGCCGCCGCACTTTTCGGCACTCTCCGAACCACGCCTACATTCCGCCCATCTCGTCGCGTCGGGGCTAGATTGTAGAAACGCCGCATCCGGCGTCGATAGTTGTGTGTGACCGATCACACCACGGCCCGCTGAAGGTATCGACCGCGATGAATAAAACCGTCCGCCGCAAGACAGCCCCCTCCGTGCAGTCTCCGCTGGAGACCTATCTCCGCGAGATCAACGAGACCTCGTTGCTCTCGGCCGCCGACGAGCAGAAACTGGCCATCGCCATCGGCGAGGGCGACACGCTTGCCCGCGACCGCATGGTCCGCGCGAACCTCCGGCTGGTGGTCAACATCGCCCGCGGCTACACCGGCAAGGGGCTCGGCCTGCAAGACCTGATCGAAGAGGGCAATCTCGGCCTGCTCCGCGCCGTCGAGGGCTTCGATCCGGCCATCGGCACCCGCTTCTCGACCTACGCCAGCTACTGGATCAAGCAGTCGATCAAGCGGGCGTTGATCAACACGGCCAAGACGATCCGCATTCCGGCCTACATGGTCGAACTGCTCTCGAAGTGGCGGCGGGCGAGCAGCCGGCTGGCCGAAGAGTTGGGCCGCACGCCCACGCCCGAGGAAGTCGCCCGCGTCCTGGGCCTGCCCCGCAAAAAACTGCCCATCATCAAGAAAGCGATCCGCATTTACAACCTCACGCCGCAAACCGATCAGGCCGAAGCCGGCTGGTCGCTGGGCGAGATGGTCATGGACGATCGCGCCGGTCGCCCGACGAAGAGCTGGTCGAGCACGATAATCTGACCCACGTGATGCGGCAGTTGCGGACGATGGACCCCCGCGAGGCGACCGTGCTGCGGATGCGGTTCGGCCTGGACGACAGCGAGCCCCGGACGCTGAAAGAGATCGGCGAGACGCTCGGCCTGACCCGCGAGCGCGTTCGCCAGATCGAGACCGAGGCCCTCGGCAAACTGGCCGAGAGTCTCGAAGGCCCGGCCGAACCGGCGTTGACGGGCATGCGGGGATAGAGGGGCGGGGCCGGGGGTTCGGGGCTGACGGCTCGGGGTTCGGGATTCAGGAGAAAAAGTACGCAGTACGTAGTACAGAGTACGAAACCATACTTCCTCGTAGTTCTTTCTCCTTACTCTCTACTCCATACTCATTACTCCGTACTCTTTGCTCCGTACTCCGTACTCTGGACTTTTCGCTTTGTACTGCGCACCCCATATTCCGCCTGCCCGGAACAACTCCACTAAATTCCCGATTCGATTCCCGGAAAGCCCCTCTTGACGCCCCGGTGACTACTGTTATACTAGTGTAATCACTGGAGGGCCGAAGCGTGCGGATTCGCGTCGAAACATCCACCGGAATGCCCATCACCCGGCAGATCGCCGCCCAGATCAGGGCCCAATGCGCCAGCGGCATTTTGCGGCCGGGCGACCGGCTCTCCTCGGTCCGCGCCCTGGCCGCCGAGGTGGCGGTCAATCAGAACACGATCCTCCGCGTCTACGAGCGGCTGACGGCCGAGGGACTGCTCGAGCGCCGCCACGGCGACGGCACGTTCGTGGCCGAGCGCGTCCCGACCGGCCAGATGAAGGCCCAGCGGCGGCGGCTCAAATTGGAAATTGCCAGGCTCGCCGAACTGGCCCAAACCCTGGGCGTCGAGCCGGAAGAGCTGCATCGAATGATGGACGAGGAAATGACGAAAGGAGGTCTTGGGGCTTAGGTCTTAGGTCTTCGTTCTAAGACCCAAAACCTGAGACCCAAGACCCAAAACCTAAGACCCAAAACCTAAGACCTAAGGCCCCAAACCATGAACGAACCTGCCATCGAACTCCGCGGCTTGTGCAAATCTTACGGCCGCAAGCCCGTGCTTACCGGTCTCGATCTCTCGATTCCCAGAGGCTCGGTCGTGGGCCTGCTGGGCACGAACGGGGCCGGCAAGACGACCATGATCAAATGCGCCCTGGGCCTGATCCGGCCGCAGTCGGGCGAGGCCCGACTGTTGGGCGAGCCGGCCTGGTCGCTCAGCGCCGCGGCGAAAATGCAAATCGGCTACGTGCCGCAGGTCGTCAGCCTCTATCAGTGGATGAAGATCCGACACCTGATCGACTACACCTCGGCGTTCTATCCCAACTGGAACCACGAGCTGGCCGATCGGCTGGTCGGGCGGTGGTCGATGCCGTTGGACGACCGCGTGCGGACGCTTTCGGTGGGCCAGCTTCAGCGGCTGTCGATCCTGCTGGCGCTGGCCCACGAGCCGGAACTGCTGATCCTCGACGAGCCGGCGGCAAGCCTCGATCCGTTGGCCCGGCGGCAGTTCCTGCAGATGATTATCGAGTTGGCCGAGCCCGAGCGGCGGACCGTGCTCTTCTCGACGCACATCACCTCCGACCTGGAGCACGTCGCCGATCGGGTGGCGATTCTGAAATCCGGCCGCATTGCCTGGCAAGGCCTGATCGAGGACCTCAAAGAGCAGACCCACGTGAATCTCGAAGAAAGTTTCTTGGAGATGCACAGCGAGCTGGAGACTCATAACGAGTTGGAGATGCACAATGAGGCGCTGAAAACACAACCTCCCCTCGCCCGCCTGCGGGAGAGGGGTCGAACAACAACTCCCCTCTCCTTTTGGGAGAGGGGCCGGGGGTGAGGGCTGTGGGGAATCGCCGGCGGGCCAATCCCTACGTCCAAGTCGCCCTGACCTACATCCGCCGGCCATTGGCTTCCTGGCCGGGCCGCATACTGGCCCTCGGCTGGATCCCGGCGATCATCTGCGTCTCGGTATTCCTCCGCGGAAGGAAGGATGCGGATTTCACTTTGCTCATGGTTGCTTTTATGTTCATTTGCGTGTTCTCGGCAATCCAAATAGCGCAGCAGTTCTCGGATGCGCATGCGCATTTGACGCCGGCTTTCCGCCGCGTGCATATTGTCGTAGTGGCCATCGTAGCGCTTGTAATCGCCGTTCTTCTTCCGGCCATCATTACGTGGTCGGTGGGCTTCCGATCCATCGCGTTGGTTGCCTCAGCGACGTTTATGTTTGGCGCATCTCTCTGCATGTTCTTGTCTCCGTTGAGTTGGCTGAACTGGATCACTGCCGTCGGAATCATTGCATCTTGCACACCCTGGGGAAAAGCCATCCTTTACCGATTTGTCGCCGGAGAATACGAGATCCAGGCGCTGGGCCTTCTTGTCGTTGGCGTGACGATGACCCTGCTAGGGGGACTCCGCTTGATCCGGCTGAACGAGGACATGCCCGAATTCCATAAATGGAACTCGTTGGGGCTGAACCGGATGACGCGACAGCAGCCAATGGCAGGCGCCGCGCCGTCCCGCGGGTTTCGAGCACGACTTTCAGAATGGATTGTAGAGCGGCAAATGGCCGCGACGACACGACACGCCCGCCGCGCTTCGACATCCTGGTGGTCGAGTGTGTGTCGGTGGCAAGTCGGGATGATGACTGGCTTGTCAACGCCGATTATTGCCCTCTTGGTATTCCTCTACTGCGCGGGCCTGGTTTGGGTGGCCGGCCAAAGCACGGATATTTCCAACACAGTGTTTCCGATGCTCATTATTGTGTTAATTGCACAGGGGTTTCTATGGGGAATCATTGCGCGGCGGCGCGCCCAAACGCTGACGTACGAATTATTGCTGCCCGTCGATCGGCGAACGTATTTCAGGCAAATGGGACTAGCGGCCGCGCTCAGTCAGATCCAAATCTGGGCGGGATTAAGCGTGGGCCTCGCCGCCTGGGTCCTAATCACTGCGGGCCAACCGTTTGCACTAGCGAATCTTGCGGTCTTGCTGGGGATTTTCACATTGTTACAGCCCTGGTGCTTTGGCTTGGGGGCTTGGTTCGCGCGCTTTCACAACATCGGGTTGCTCATGGTTGCTGCCTTCGTGGCCATTTACGCGGCCATGATTCCTATAGCTCTTTTCGCGGCGCCCGGCCCCATGAGTGCCTGGAGGAACGTCGCTTTGCCGCTGGCCGGAACGCTCGCCGCGATCGGTTTGCTGATTACATTCGATGCCTACCGCCGCTGGCTGGTCGCCGATGTCGATTGATATGGGGTTGAATAACGTAAATCTCAAACGAAGCATCCCGGAGATGCACAATGAGGCGCTGAAGACACAAACTCCCCTCGCCCGCCTGCGGGAGAGGGGCCGGGGGTGAGGGCGGCAGAACCCGCCGGCGGGTCAATCCCTACGTCCAAGTCGCCCTAAGCTATCCCCGTCATCTGCGGGCGGTTGCCGGCATTGGCTATCTGATCGCCATTGCTATCCTCTTACTCGGTCTGTTGTTGGTTTCATCAAATTCCTTTAACGCGTTTTCCTCGTTACTGATTATATATTCATCGGTACTGATTTTTGGCATTCTGGTTCACCTGAAACAACAATTCGTTGCACCACGGTCTCAACTGATGCCATATTTCTATCGAGTCCATGTCACAGTGGCCGGAATCGGAGTCGTGATCCTCGTCGTTCCGCTGCCTCTGTTATTGACTGCATTGGCAGGATCGTTTTCGATCGGCCTCGTCGCCATTATGGTGCTTTTCTTCGGTATTGTTCTTTGGTCGGAACTTCTAAATGCCACAAGCTTGTTTGCGGTGATTGCGCTGGTCATCCTCATGTTAATGCCAAGATCGGCAGAGTTCGAGTTGGCATCGCTGTGGTCGGGACAGTATGAACTCCAAGCCCTGCTCATCTTGCTGCTGGGCTTGGTAATCGTCGCGGGCGTGGGCGTTCGTTTGTTCCGCCTCAATGAAGAAATGTGGGGATATTCACCTGCAAGCCCTTCCAAAACGGAAACGGAAAGCCGCTCGTTGGGCCATGCCAAAGCCGACGAGCCGACACTCATCCGTGGGCTGAATTGGTGGCTGCATGACTCACAGATGGGTACGTCCATCCACCACGCCCGCCACGCCTCCACGTCTCAATGGTCTAGCTTCTGCCGGTGGCAGGTGGGAATGACCGTCGGTTGGTTGACCTGGCTCGTGTCTCTTGGTGCAATACTACTTATCCTTCTGTTGTTCTGGATCGTGGACAGCATACAGAGCACCTTAGTGATATTCCTCTTTTGCTCTATTATTTTGCCCTCAAGTTTATTGATCGGAACCTTCGCGCAGCGGTCTCACATGTTGGCGTTTGATCTGTCGTTGCCAGTGGACCGCAGGACGTATTTTAGTCAACTCGGGAAAGCGCTAGTGCTGAGTCAACTCCAATTGTGGCTGGCGATGAACATCGCCGCAATAATCATGTATTTGATAATCATCCGGCAACCGATTCCGACCGCCACCGTAGTGAGCGTTCTGGTCATATCGGCCCTGTTTCAGGTCTTCATGTTCGGCACAGCCGCGCGGTTTTCGCTGGTATACGCCGATGAAACGGGTATGCTTGTTCTGCTAGTCGCCGCAATACCGTTGTTGACGTGTTGGGGATTTTCGCGGCCGTTTTCCGCATGGCAATCCGCGCCGATGGCGATCATGGCGTTTTTCGCGGCCTTCGGCCTCCTGCTGGCCCGCAGCGCCTATCGCCGCTGGCTGGTGGTGGATATCAAATGACTGAGAACTGGCCCAATTCTTGATCTGGACAACGCCCGCCGCATAGCGCATCATGGCGGTCGGGAGACATGGGCTTTGCGGCCGGCGGTTTCGGCTGGAAAGGCCGGAAGGAACGCGGAAAATGGAAAATCGCGATTCTGCTGACCAACTGGCCGCGACAATGAAAAGGACAACGTCTGCCCCCCGTATGGCGGCTTGAGCGGGGATAAAATGGAAAAAATCGAGCCTGTTGACCAACTCCGCTAGTGCTCTGTCAATCGTGGAATGAGTGGTTGGGGCGGCAGTTGTACTGCCGCCCCGCGTCCTCATCCACAGGAGTGGCAGTGCAACTGCCACCCCAACAAGACCCATCAAATCACGGTTGACAAGGCGCTAGCCGGTTAAAGGCCCTCGAATTCCGGGAATGCGCCGCCCCAGGGGGACAGTCCTATTTTCGCGGCGCTTAAGCTAATTCGCGGGGCTACGTCCCTCGCGCCGCGAAAATTGGGACAGTCCCCTGTGAACGGTTACCCGAAGATTGACACACTCCCCACTCGCGGTAGAATGACGTTTTGGTAATCGGGAAAATGGCGGTAAGATGAAATGTACTTCGAGTTGGTCGGCGACATCGAGAACGTTCAGATTATCGCGGTTGGCGGTAAAATCCGTGAAATCATGCGTTTGCACCGCCAATTTGGACCAGCCCGCTGGAGAAAACTAAAGGGTGTCGCCCAGGTTCGCCTTCAGAATGGCCGAGTTTGCCGCGCCGAGGTACACTGGTATGAGGCGCACGGCAAAGGGAAGAAGAAGATGAAAATCAAGACAATCTTGGAGTGATCTTTATGCCTCGGACACAGCCGAAAAAGTTCGTTCTCTGTATCAGGAATGACGAATGTGAAGACTTGGAACCGAGAAAAGTCTATCTGGTGTTGCCTGACCGCAAGGCACTCCATGACGGCTACTTGCGGATTATGGACGAGTCGGGCGAGGACTACTTATACCCCGAATCCTATTTCATTCCCATCAGCGTGCCCACCGAGGCAAGCAATGCACTGCTGTTTGCTCGGTAAGGATAAGCCGGCATGGCCCTCAAACTTTCGCTCATCAAGTACGACAAGCTCAACGCCCGGCAGAAGGAAAGCTATAACTTTCAGAAAGTATCTGCCGTACTGGCCGACTTTGGGTTCACGACTCTCCGCCTTAGCGATGATTGGCAAAGTGCGGACTTCATCGCACAACACGCGGATGGCGAGACTTTCTTGAAAGTTCAACTTAAAGGACGTTTGTCTTTCCGAAAAATATACTGCGGCAAAAACTTGTATGTGGCATTTCAGAACGATGGCGAGTGGTATCTGTATCCGCACGACGAAGTGCTGCAACGCTTCCTTTCCGCGACGGGGATTCAAGATACGGCCTCAGGGCTCGAACACGGAGGTTATTCATTCCCCAATCTTAGCCCGCAAGCCAAGCATCTGTTGCAGCAATACAAGATATTCCCGCACGATGATGGCGCCCGATGAGTTACCCGGATGACGTCGATGAAGAATCGCAAACCGACTGTATTTCAAGATCCGATAGTCGAGGAAGTCCGAGAGATCAAGCGCCGGCTGGCGGAAATGTTCGACTATGATGTCAGAGCCATGTTGAAGCATGTCCAGAAAAGGGAGTCTCGCGGCGGACGAAAGATCGTTACACTCCCGGCAAAATAGCGGCTTGCCTCCGAATCCACCCGCCGACCGTAGTCGGCGGGCGTTTCTCACTCACCACTCACCACTCACCACTCACCACTCTCCACTCATGTCTGACCTGAACCTCGCCGACTACATCCGCTCGATTCCCGATTTCCCCAAGCCCGGCATTTTGTTCCGCGACATTACGCCGCTGTTGAGCAATCCGGCGGCGTTTCGCCGGGCGGTGGTCGATATGGCGAACCCCTTTCGGCAGGCGAAGATCGACGTGGTCGCGGCGGCCGAGGCGCGGGGGTTCATCTTCGCCGCGCCCGTGGCCCTGGAATTGAACGCCGCCCTGGTGCCGATCCGCAAGCCGGGCAAGCTCCCCTTCGACACCCAAACGCTGACCTACGACCTGGAATACGGCAACGACACGCTGGAGATTCACGCCGACGCCGTTCCCGCCGGGTCGAAGGTGCTGGTGGTCGACGACTTGCTGGCCACCGGCGGGACGGTCGAGGCCTGTTGCCGGCTGGTCGAGCAGGTCGGCGGCGTGGTGGTCGGCTGTGCGTTTCTGATCGAGCTGGCCGATCTCGGCGGCGCCCGGCGGATCGACAAGTACAAGACGGTCAGCTTGGTGAAGTGCTAGGCAATAAGTCCCCTCTCCCATTGGGAGAGGGTTAGGGTGAGGGCCGGCGGCAAGGAAGCAGAGATTAGTGACGTGCGTTGTCGTGCATACTACTGACGACTGATTACTGACGACTGACCACCACACTTCGCCCTCACCCCCGGCCCCTCTCCCAAAGGGAGAGGGGAGTTGATGTTTCCACAGCCGTCAGCCCTCACCCCCGGCCCCTCTCCCAAAGGGCGAGGGGAGAAGTGCTATCGCCCGAAGCCGACGAAGAAGCTGAAGACCTCGAAACGGTCGCCCGGCTGCCAACTGATCGGGAAGGCGAAGTCCAGGGCGATCGGGGCGGGGCCCATCGCCGGCACGCACACCCGTAGGCCGAAGCCGGGCGCCACGCGATAATTGTTGTTCCAGTTGTGGATCGTCGGCTCGACGGTGCCCGAGTCGCAAAAGACCACGCCGCGGATCATGTCATCGGCGGTGATGGGGAACATGTACTCGGCCGAGGCGAGGAGCTGGAAGTCGCCGCCAACGAACACGTCCTCGCCGGCCGAGGCGCTGTAGACGTGGGGCGCCGCACCGCGGAACTGGAAGCCGCGGAGGCTGGAAAAGCCGCCCGCGTAGTAGCGGTCGTAGATCGGCGTGTTGTCGCCCGAGTAGGAGGCCTGGGCGGCCAGGCTCAACACGTGGCGGCCCGATCCGTCGGGCCGCTCGTGGAGGGTGAAATACTTCCGCACGTCCACGTCCGCACGAGCGTAGTTGAACGAACCGACCACCTGTTCGATCGAGGCCTCGATCAGATTCCCTTCGGTGGGTAGAAACGCGCTGTCCCGTTTGTCCCGGGCTAACGCCAATTGGAAGCCGTGCAGGGCCAGGTTCCGGCCGAGCACCTGCTGGAAATCGGGCAAGGTCGGGTCAATGGCGTTGGTGATGTTCACCTTCGCGCCGCGATAGGCGATGCTGCCCGAGAGGTCCGGCGTGAACTGGTAGCCGAGCGCGATCCGGCCGCCGATCCGCTGCTCGAGCCATTCGCGGTATTGGCGGTTGTAGAAGTAGCCGCTCAGCCCCAGGTTGATCTGTGTGCCCATCAGATACGGGTTCTGGAAGTCGATCATGTAGCGCTGCAACTGGGTGCCGGGCACGGCCTCGAGCCGCAACCGCTGGCCGGCCCCGCGGAAGGCCGTCGCGTTGCGGATCTCTTCCCAACTGCGGGGAAAGCGGGTCCAGTCGAAGTTCTGCTCGTCCAGCATGATTTGGCCGACCAGTCCGGCGTCGGAGTTGATGCCCACGCCGAACATCATCCGCCCGGTCATCGCTTCGTTGGCCGAGACCTCGAAATCGAGCGTCCGCAGCGGTTCGGTGGCGTCCGGCGGACCGCCGATGAAGGGCGAGTTCTCGCTGAAGATCGGTCCCGGTGCGTACGGGCCGTCCGGCGAATCGGCCGGCCGGGCGCCCACTTGACGCGGTCTCGTCTGGTCCCCATAGGCCGGGGCGGGCTGCACGGGCGTGGGCTGCGTCGGAGGCGCCGATGTGTAGTTGCCGTTCGGCGGCGAGTACGAGCCGTTTGCGGAAGAAGAATACGAGCTGTTGGCCGGTGGAACGCCCTGCGGCTGCGCCGCCGTGGACGTGCCGCCGAAATGAGGCTGCGTGGCCGGATTGACCGTCCCTGCGTCGGAAGCGTACTGGGTGAGGATCACGCGGGCGCGGGGCTGCCGGGAACGCGCCCGTTGCGCGAGGACGTCGGTTAGCTCCTTGGATGCGCGCCATAATTGGCTATCGGTGTTGTAAGTGGCCGGTGAACCGGCCACCCCTTGTGATGAAGCGGCCGGCGCCTGTGGTGAAGCGGCCAGCCCTTGTGGTGAAGCGGCCAGCCCTTGTGGTGAAGCGGCCAGTCCTTGCCGCGAACCGGCGATCGCTTGCATCGTGCTCCTTGGGGCCGAGTTGCGGTGCGCCGATATGTTTTGTGGTTCCCCTTCTTTTTCAGCCGCCTTCAGCTTTCCGCAATCCAGGGTGACGTCCAAAACCCGTTCCCGCGGCGCGGGATCGGGGCTTTGTCCGCGGAAGGAGGACACACCACCGCCGGAACCCATTCCGCCGCCCGCACCCCGGTCCATTCCGCCGCGTTCGTTGCCGCCGCGCGAGGGCTTGTGCCGCGGCCGCTCGGCGACCTGTTCCTCGTCCGGGCGGCCCTGGCCCGGCGGATTGAAGACGATCTTCGGGGCCTGGCCCATGGCGGGATTGCTCTCGAAGAGTCCGCACGCCCGCAGCCGCCGCTCGCTGGCGCAGGATTTCGCGGATGTCGATAATGTCGCCGGGCTGGAAAGAGAGCCGGTAGCGGATCGTGGCCAGTTGCGTGTGGGGATACTCGCCCTTGATTTTGATGTTGATTTTTCCCACCCGGTAGCGGTCGCCTTCCTTGACGTTGTAGACCAGATCGAGCTGACCCGGCTCTTCGAGGAAGCGGGGATCGGCCTTGACGTCGGCGAACACGTAGCCCACGCCGCCGTACCTGTCCTGCAGCGCGCCGATGTCGGCGGACATCTTCGCCTGGTTGAAATACTCGCCGCCGTGGAGTTGCAGATCGGTCAGCAGTTCCTCCTGGGAGTATTGCTTGTTGCCGATCACCGACACGTTGCGGATTTTGTAGCGGGGACCCTCGTCGATGACGAAAGTCAGCGTGACCAGGTCCTGCGCGGCGTTGTAATCCAGCTCGCGGCCGATCCGCGCGGAAAAACCCCAGACCGCGATAGTAGGCCGTCAAACTTTCGACGTCCTGGTCGATCTGCTTGCGGTCCAACTCGCCCTTGAACCAATAAAGGAAGGGCGGTATCGACGCGCTCGATTGGATTTGGGTCTTTAGCCGGGAGTCGTCAGCCACCGTATTGCCGATGAACTTGATCTGCCTGATCTTCTGCTTGGCCCCTTCGTTGATGTAGAATATCGCCCGGCGGTCCTCGGGCTTGTTGCCTTCGATGATCGTAACCCGCGCCCGGCAAAGCCGTGCTTGTGATAGTATTCCTCGATCGCTCGGCGGGCCTCGTCGACGGCGAAGGGATCGAGCGAATCGCCGGGCTTCAGCTTCGTCTCCTTGGCGAGCGTTTTCTTGCCGACTTTCCGGCAGCCGATGTACTTCACGTCCTGCAACAGCGGCCGCTCGACCACGTCGAAGACCACAACTCGCCCCCCAGCTACGCGCTGCCAATAGGTCTTGACGTCGACGAACATGTGCGTCTGATCCAAACGGCGGACATCTTCGTTGAGCAATTCCGCATCGTAGGGACGGCCGGCGCGGGTGCGGATGCAGGGGAGAATCTTCGCCAGCGGCACGGACTTGTTGCCGGAGATGCGCACGTCGACGACCATTTCCCGTGGTGCATCGGCCGGTTGATTGGCTGTGGACGAGGCCGCGGTCTGAGCAGGATCGGCGATGCCCGGCGGCATGATCCCTGGCGGCTCGGGGCGCATTTGGGCAGCGGCCGGTCGCCCCCAGCAGCCGATAACGGCCGCGAAGACCGCCAGCCGCAAAAAATCGGACCGGTAAAGGCGCCAATGGGCCCTGTTGGTGTTCATCTCGGCCATCCTTGGCCCTTTCCACATTATTGCTATAGCCCCGCGAGGGTTTGGCGGCGCCGGCTTCCTGCCGGCGTTCCAGTTAGGCGCCGGTAAAACGCCGCGCCTGCCCATAAATCCAAGTGTCACGATCCTCAACTACGCTCGAAAGTGCGCATAGGTTCTCAATTGAGGTCGAAAAGGTTGCGTAGAGATACCCAAATCGGCAAGTTGAGACAAGGGGAATCGACCGTGATTTGGACGGTGATGGAACAAAAGGCGTTTTTGATTGGGGTCTTTGGGAAAAATGCGTATTTTGCCGGATGTGCCGTGGTGTATTTGTCACTCGCCAGAGAGGACACAAAGTGCGAGACTGGTCCGTCCGCTAAGGGCGAGTTGACGTTGCCGCCGGCTAGCCAAGTACGTTATATTGCCGCCGAAGCGGCCGTCTGAGAAGTGTGAAAATTGTCCCCTCTCCCTGTGAAATGGGGATGGAGCGAGGGCAAAGCGGCGCGAGCAATTATCCGCGTTTTGACGATTCTTTCATCCCCTTGCCACCGCCCCATTTCGCGGGGGAGAGGCTGTCGGATAGCCACTAAAAACTGCGCGGTCCGCAGTTTTGGGCCTTGAACAACCGGGGAGCGGAAAATATGGTGGGCCTTGCCGCTTTGAAAAAACGGGCTCGAGCTTGTCTGGGGAAGCTGCACAAAGCCCCGCCTCCGCCTCCGCCACCCGGCGCGAGGTCGCCGTTGACGACCTTTCTGTGCAACGTCTGCGGAACGCCGAATTGTCTGCCTCGCGCGCAGTTGGTCGGCGACGGCGGGCATTGCATGTTCTGCGGTTGCAGCGGCCGGCAGCGTTCGATAGCCTACGCCGTTGCCGCCCGCTTCTCCACCGACGACGTCATCCTAACGCGAATGGCGCCGCGGAAGGACCTCCGCGGTTTGGGTTGCTCCGACTGGGGTTACGCCGACGCGTTGACCGAGAAATTCGAGTACGTCGATTCCTTTTTCGACCGCGAGCCGCAACTCGACCTGCTCGACGTGGATTGGTCGCGTTGGACGCCCGAGAGCTTCGACTTCATCACTTGTGCGAGCGTACCGGAGTATGTCCGGCCCACGATCGACGAAATGTTCAAAAACGTGTATCGGCTATTGCGACCGGGCGGGGCGGCCGTCATTGCCGCACCACCCGTTTTGGGCCCCAAAACCGGCGAGTTGACCTGCAAACTTCACCACCGGGAAATCACGGCCGAGACGGCGAGACAGGCGGCAGTGGACCGCCGGACAGGCGGCGCGACCGAACGGATCGACGACGTTAATATCTGCGGCGCTGTGGAAACAACCCGCCCAATCCGTAGTATTTCCCGGCAAGCTCTGATTGACGGCGCGGAGCGGGCGGGGTTGCGCGCGGCGGAAATTTATGAACGACCGATCGGGGCTTACGCCCTTCCGCTCGGCGTCGACGATTTCGTGCTGACGGCCGAGAAACCAGGCGGTGACGGCTCTAGTCGAAACGCGCCGTGCTTCGATCCCTATCGTCTGCTGGGCGACTGCCAGCAGGAGATCGCCGACCGCCGCGCCGCGTCCGGACCCGATGAATTCGACTATGCCGCCAAATATGGCCGCGAGGAGTTGGGCTATTGGCTGCACGTGCCGGGTTGGATATATCAGGACTTTGGAAGACGAGCGGCCCGCGGCGAGCGCTTGACCTGTTTGGATGTGGGATGCGCCTATGGAACGCTTCTATTGTACGCGACAAAGTTGCTTGACTGCGAACCGTATGCCATAGACTTCGTTGACTATCTGGAACGATCGCTGATCGCGGATTACGGATTCCACTATCAACTCAACAACATCGAACGTGAGGCGTTTCCCTGGCGACTTCGGTTCGATGTGATACTCTTCACGGAGGTGCTGGAACACCTCAACTTCAACGCCTTGCCCACGTTGCGGAAACTGGCGGGGCGGTTGTTGCCCGGCGGCCGGCTGTATCTGACGACGCCCGACGCCGCCCAGTGGGGCCGGCAGACGAAATACTATCAGGCCTATTCGGACTTGCCCCAGCCGTCCGAGGCCGCGCGGTTTTCCGTCATCGACGATCACGTCTGGCAGTTCCACGAGGAGGAGTTGGATCGTCTGCTCGACGCCGCTGGATTCCGTGTCGTTCGGCGAGCACAAACACCCGGCAGCGGCAGGCGGCATTTCAATATGACCCTGGCGGCGATCTGAAAACGGGTGTTGGATCGCGGCCGCGTCAGGAAGCCGATCCCCCGATTGCAGTTCGCGCGCTGCCGCGCACTTTTGGCAACAGCGGTATGGTCGTTGGCCAGAATATCCAACATTGCCGCCTCTGCATATTGGCTTGGAAAACAAGGCTTTTCACGGGGCTGACGCGGTTTGCGCAAACCACGGGTGACTACGCCTTAATAGCCCGCAACCTTAGAGGCGTTCAATACCAGTTGGGAGGGCGTTTCCCCTTTTCCCTTGGTGTTCGCAGAGTCGCGGAGTATTTGGCTGCTTTTCGTATTGACGCGGAACGGTCAATTTGCAACACTCCGCGGCCCGTTGCCCCGAAGGATCATCGGGGCGGTCTTGAAATGCGACAAGGAGGTCGGAAAGATGCGATATGTCCACGGCGTGGCTGTATGGGGTGTTGTCACTATGTTGCTGGTCGGTTGTGGGAAAAAGGCCGCGAACGGCCCATCGGCGGGAAAATCGCCAACCCCCAATTCCGCCGCAGGCAAAAAGGCCGACCCCAACGCGCTCTCCGGTCCGGCCGCCGCAGTGCATGGGTTTCTCGAAGCCGTGCGGACGGGCAACGATGAGCAGGCCACGCGGATGCTGAGCAAGCTGGCCCGCGAGAAAATGACCTCCTTAAACCGCAACGTGACGCCCCCGGCCAGCGACACGGCCCGATTTGCCATCGGCAAGGTGGAATATGTGGGTGAGGACGGAGCGCGGGTTGAATCCACCTGGACGGATGTTGACGAGAACGGGAAACAAAGGACGGATAATCCCCTGTGGGTGGTTCGCCGCGAAAAGGATGGTTGGAAGGTGGCTGGCGTGGCCGTAGTGGTCTTTCCGGGCGAACCGCCGCTGCTGTTGAACTTTGAGAACCCCGAGGAGATGTTCCGCAAGCAGCAATGGGTTCGGGAGGAAATTCAACGCCGCATGAACGCCGAGCCCAGTGAAGAGCAAGCCCAGGCGGAAAAAAATCGAGAAATCCCGATTCGGCGCTAAGTGGGTAAATTAGGAGTTTTTTAGGGATTTTTCTGATTACCGCCGGTATAGGGGTAATTTGCCGTCCAGCGTCAGCCGCTGAATCCGACTGTATCCGCAGTCGGACTAATTCTATAACTCGTATATTCTTAACGAGTTGCGCTCTCGGCATAAAGTCAATGCGTAGCCGGGGCGATATTTTCCCACGATAGCCATTTATCAGCCAGGTTTCGTAACCTAGGTTTTTGTATTCAGATGACACATTATTCCCAGAATACCGAAGGGGCCCAATGCAAACATTTTCGCGGACCCCTAGTTGACATCTGAAATGGCTATGCTAGCTTTTCGTCCTAAGCTATGCATCCGTAACCATTGGTTATAGTCGTTGGAGTTTGAATATGGGAGTGTTCAACGCGACATACGCGTGGTGCGACGCATAGCGGGGGGTTTCGATAACAGTCTTCCGGTCGAGGGCCGTCGCGGTCGGAAGGGGTAGAACGGATGACGGTTTTGGTGTGAGTTTTCGCTACGGTACCTTATTAGTTGGAGGTTACTCGAATGAATCGGATGTATCTATTTGGCGCCGCGATTTGTGTTGCGGTGCTCGGGATTGCCCTGTTGGGCAATGAAAGCCGTGCGGTAGCGGGCAACGCCTGCCAGCCGGCGGTTTGTGCTCCGGCCTGCGACACCTGTGCGCCGGCCACTTGCTGTGCGAAGACCTGCAAGCCCAAGCATTGCCGTCGGACCTGCCGTCCGAAGTCGTGCTGCCCGCAGGTCTGTGAACCGGCAACTTGTGCGCCGAAGTGCTGTGAACCGGCCACTTGCTGCCCGAAGACCTGCAAGCCGAAACGCTGCCGTCGGACCTGCCGTCCGAAGACGTGCGAGCCGAAGACTTGCTGCCCGAAGGTTTGCGAACCGGCCACCTGCGCTCCGAAGGTTTGCGAACCGGCCACCTGCGCTCCGAAGGTTTGCGAACCGGCCACCTGTGCCGAAGTGCTGCGAACCGGCCACTTGCTGCCCGAAGACTTGCAAGCCGAAGCGCTGCCATCGCAGCCGTCGGACCTGCCGTCCGAAGACGTGCGAGCCGAAGTGCTGCGAGCCGGCCACCTGCATGCCGAAGTGCTGCAAGCGCGTTCGGACTTGCCGTCCGAAGACTTGCTGCCCGAAGACCTGCAAGCCGAAGCACTGCAAGAAGTGCCGGACCTGCAAGCCTAAGTGCTGCAAGGCCAAGTGCTGCAAAGTGAAGTGCTGCAAGGTGAAGTGCTGCAAGGAAAAGCGCTGCAAGAAGTGCCGGACCTGCTGCCCGAAGACCTGCGCCGAAGACTTGCTGTCCGAAGGCTTGCGAAGCGGTACAGCCCTGTGGCCCGGTCACCGCGCCGAAGGAAGCTCCCGCCACTCCCGCGGCTCCCACCCCGGAAAAGAGGACCTAAATTGTCCATAATATGGCGGTGCACTCCCGCGCGGAGCAGCGAATGCTCGCAAAGGGGACTTGCCGTCTATTTTGGAACCTGCCTTTAGGCCTCTAATTATCAAGAGCGATTTGTAAAGCCGGATCTGCCTAGCGCGGGTCCGGCTTTTTTTATGTTCGGGGATATTTTGTGGATCTGGGAAGTGCCGGCCGTTTAGTGAAAGTGGTGGCGCTTGCGTCTCGCCAGTGCCGGCGGGAGTTTATTGTCCCTTCCGACCTCCCAGTTTGTGCATCTTTCGCTCTCCGTGTGCCGATTCTAAGAATAATTCGGATTGGGCAAGCTTTTCAGCCGAAGAATACCGTTGTAGATCGACTTTTCAGTCGAGAATCGATGCCTATTGCCTTTCAGGGGAAGGGATTCGCTCATGTTCCGCACGGCATTCGGCCTGGGATTTACTGCTGTTTTCTGTGCTCTAGGCGGGTGCCGGATGTGTCAGCATCCCTATGACACTTGTGGCCCGGTCTATGAACCAGGCGGGTGCATGACGTGTTCGACGACGGAGCGGGCGGGCTCGGTTTTCGCCGGCACGCCTTATCAGGGCGCTCCTGAAGCGACCCCGGCCCAAGCCGAAGACGCTCAAAAATACGTGCAAGGCGAAACGCGGCTGGGCGATGTGCCCGGCTCAGAGCGGATCATTTCGGTCACCGATCGAGTTGTGTCGCCTTCGGACGCGCCTGCTGATTCTGCTCAAGTGGCCGAAGGCTCGTCTACGTCCTCATCGAGCCCGTTGCCCTCCTCCGGCTGGACTGCCAAACGTTCATCCGACATGCGGCGCTGATCCACCGCTTCGTCGCGCTGGCATCCTGAATCATATCAGCGGTGCTTTCCATGCGCCCATACAATCGCTACGTCCTGCCGGGATGGACTATGCGATTCAAATTCAGCCGGCATTCTCTGCGCATGATACCCTGTCTGGGCTTATTTTCTATTTAGCCAGGCTTTCTGTGCCCGATATATATTGTGTATATTGCAGCAGACGGATCGACAGATCGTATCACAAGGTGATCGACCGACACCGCCATGTGGGTCGGATCGTTCAGCACCTTTTAGAAGGAGCCTCACGATGCTTGTTCTATCACGCAGCCGCGACGAAAGCATCGTAATCGGCGAGAACGTCGTGGTGACGATCGTCGATATCCGGGGCGACAAGGTCCGGCTGGGAATCGAGGCCCCCGGCGAGGTTCCGGTCCATCGCCGGGAGGTCTATGACGCTATTCAGCGGGAAAATCGCCTAGCGGGCCAACGGAGTGAAACACGGTGAGCTTGCCCGATCTGCGAATTCGCGTCGGTCATAGCCCCGACGCCGACGACGCCTTCATGTTCTATGCCCTGGCCAAGGGCAAGATCGACACGGGACGCTATCGCTTTGAACATGAACTGGTGGACATCGAGACGCTCAACCACCGGGCGCTCGCCGGGGAGTTGGAGCTGACGGCCGTCAGCCTCCACGCCTACGCCTATCTGGACGATCGATACGTTCTCTGTTCGTGCGGGGCCAGCATGGGCGACCGATACGGCCCGATGGTCGTCGCCCGGCGGGAGATGACGCTCGATGAATTGGCCGGCCTGGAGATCGCCGTGCCGGGGTTGCGGACCACCGCCTATCTGGCCCTGCGGCTCTGTCTGGGCGTCGATTTTCACCATACCATCGTACCCTTCGACCGGATTATCGAGGCTGTCGACCGGGGCGAATACGAAGGGCGGCGGATCGACGCCGGATTGATTATCCACGAGGGGCAACTGACCTACGTCGATCAGCAGCTCCGGTTGATCGTCGATACGGGCCAGTGGTGGTTCGAGCGGACCGGGCTGCCGCTGCCGCTGGGGGCGAACGCGATCCGCCGCGATCTGGGCCCCGAGGCGATCCGCGACGTTCACCGCCTGCTCCGGGCGAGCATCGAGTACGGCCTGGAACACCGCGAGGAGGCCCTGGACTACGCCTTGAGCTTCGGCCGCGGCCTGGATCGCTCGAAGGCCGACCAATTCGTCGGCATGTACGTCAACGACTGGACGCTCGATTTCGGACCGGTGGGCCGCCGGGCAGTCGCCCGATTGCTCTCGGAGGGCCATGACGCGGGGGTGATTCCGAAACTCATCCTGCCGGAGTTTGTGGAATGAAAGGCGGATTAGACCGGGATTACAGCCTTGGAAGTCTTTGCACGAGCACTTCCTGAATGAAGTCCTGAGCGATTTGTTGAGCGGTGATGCTATTATCCAGTACCTCTTCACCAGTGGCCAAATCAAACCGCTTCCGCGCTAGTCCTTCGTCACGGATGACGATTTCCCGTAGCGTGGGAGTATAGACATTCCCACCCGTAAGCCGCTCTGCAAACTCATCATCCTGAGATTCGCTCACCAGAAGACAAACGGTTGGACCGCCACGCTCATCCGACGAATCAAGGGCGGACCAATAATGCTTGCCAAAAAAGAAGATATACGTAATGTGCCGTCGTTCTTGCCGGATTCGGAGCTTGAAGAACCACGTCTTGCTCACGCTGCTTCCGCTACGTATTAGTTCCCAGGCAGACTCGTCGATTACCTCGTAGGATCGAAGTTGGACTTCGACGTCTGCTGACAGCCGTGTGATTAGCGCGGCGCAACGCTCAAACTCATATCGTATTTCCTCGACCATTCTTACCCAACGAAGGTAGCTGAGCCGACGAGCTTCAGCGACCTGAACGGCTGATTCACTGACAAGCCTTTCCGCCCACTGGCTTCTTGCGTCCTCTTCCTGCTGGGCGGTAAGGCACTTATCCAGAATGGACATTGCTCGCAGTGTAACGAGTTGGATCAACAGGTTGAAATCACCTTCGTCCGCCTTCTCTAAGGAGGCCAAATAGTCCTTGCGGTCTTCGGGGCGAATAATTGCACATGTTAAACCATGATGAAACAAGAGTAGGTCTTGCCATAGACGAGCCATTCGGCCGTTGCCGTCGAAGAAAGGATGGATGCGCCAATCGACCAATGTGCCCAGCTTGCCAGCACCGTTGGAGCCACCTTGTCGGCACCAGCCAAACGGTCCAGAAACTTGTCGAAAAGATCAGATATTTCACTGCTATCAGGAGGCTGATGCCTGGCTCCACGGATCATAATCTGGTTGTCACGAAATCTGCCGGCCCAATCGTCATTGATATTAGCTAATAACATGCGGTGAACCTCTAAAATTTTGGAGACGTCGCTTGCATCGGATATGGAAAGATGGTTGAGATGTTCAACTGCCTTTCCAAGGTTAAGTGCCTCCGTGGCCTCACGGCGGCGCGGCTCAGCGGCAATGTGTCCGGCCTTCAGAATTTCAATGGTCTCCCGCAAATCGAGCGTATTCCCCTCTATTGCGTTGCTAGTGTACACACGCTCGCCAAGAATATCACGTCGCACCCGCTCAACTACTCCGTGACCCAATGGTCGAATATCATTGACTTTCCTGGCTGCAAGCTGAATGTCACCCAGTAATGCCTTGGTGGTTGCGTCAAGTTGAATCTCGTTGACTTGCGGCATTTCCATGCTTGTTTCTCCCCATGCAGGACAGCAAACGCCACGATGAGACCTCTGGAAAAGAAATTACTATAATCGTGACATCGCCGAGAAGCAAGTACGATGAGCAGCGGTGGTAAAAAGAATCGCATTGTAGTTGTGGAGTTTGTCGCCTAGAATCACTGCATGAAACAGTTGGCCGATTCGCGGCGGTTCACGCTGATCGACGCCCTGCGCGGGCTGGCGCGCTGGCGATCGCCTGCTATCACATTTACCGCTATACACCGCAGCAGAAGCTCGTCGACGGGGTGCTGCCCGGCGCCGTGCCATACCTCTTCCGCCACGGCTGGATCGGCGTGCAGATGTTCTGGGTAATCGCGGGATTCGTGCTGGTCTACAGTCTGCGCAATGCGCGGTTTACGCCGGTAGAGATGGGCCGCTTCGCCGCGCGGCGCGTGCTGCGGCTGGGAATGCCCTATTGGACGGCGATTCTGCTGGTCGCTGCGCTCACGGTGGCGGCGCTGCTGTTTACTAACTGGCCCCCGCCCGACGACAAGCTGAGTTGGGGCCGGCTGGCCGCCAATCTCGCCTTCTTGCAGGACATTCTCGCCTTGGAGAATATCACGGCGGGGACATGGTTCGTCTGCGTCGACCTGCAACTCGGACTAGCCGTGGCGGCAATGCTTTGGTTGGGGCGCCTGCTGACGCGCGGAAGTCCACCAGGCGGCAAGGCCGACGTTTTGACGCTGATCGTCCTCTTTGTCCCCGTAGGCTTGGCCGCGTTGTTTTGGTGGAATCACGACGTGCGGTTCGACGCCTGGATAATCTACTACTTCCATCTGCCGTTGCTGGGGATGCTGGCCTGGTGGGCGCTGCAAGAGCGCGTCCCACGGACGATCTTTTGGGCGTATGTCGCCGTGTTGGCCGCGGCTGCCGCCATCCGATGGCACCTCGGCTTGGATAATAAGTTCCTGGAAGTCGTCATCGCGTTGATTACCGGATTGACGATCTATGCGGCCGGACGCCGCGGACACCTGCACGATTGGCTCTCGGCCCGTTGGCTGCAATTCCTCGGCCGCATCTCGTACAGCCTGTTCCTGATCCATTATCCGGTCAGTTGGATCGTACTCTCGGCGGGAAGCCGTCTGACGGGCAATAGCGCCGCCGCGGCCGTCACGTGGCTGGCCGTGGCGCTGGCGGCCAGCATCGGCGCGGCATATCTGCTATATGACTGGGTCGAACAGCCGAGCCTGCGGCTCTGCGCGATGCTGAAAACCGAAGTCAAGCAACAAGTCCCCTCTCCCGCCGGGAGAGGGCCAGGGTGAGGGCTTTGTCGCGGAAGACGTTTCCTTGCTCGTGGGCGATCTCCCGGCCCTCACCCCCTGCCCCTCTCCAAAAGGGAGAGGGGAGACATCTGAAAACATCCGTCAAAAGTAATCCGGCTCGTTGCCCGGCTTCCACTTGATGTTGCAGCCGAGGCTCGGTCTCTGGTCCTCCGCGGCCGGCCGGTTTTCCAGCACGGCGTCCAGGGCCGCGCGAAGGTCCTTGCCGGTCACTGGAACATCGCCGCCGGGACGGCTCGCGTCCATCTGGCCGCGGTAGACGAGCCGCCGCTGCCGGTCGAAGACGTAGAAGTCGGGCGTGCAGGCCGCTTGATACGCCCGGGCGACCTCCTGCGTCTCGTCGTACAGATACGGAAACGTGTAGTGGCGGCGCTTGACTTCCTTGAGCATGTTCTCGGGCGAGTCCTCGGGATAGGTGGACACGTCGTTGGAATTGATTCCCACCACGGCCACGCCCTTCTTCTGATATTCCGCGGCCAGCTTTGCGAACTCGTCGGCCACGTGGATCACGTACGGACAGTGGTTGCATATAAACACCACCAACAGCGCCGGAGCATCCTCATAATCGGACAGCGACACCGTTTTCCCGCAGAGGTTGGGCAACGTGAAGTCGGGCGCTTCCATCCCCAATTCGGCCATTACGCTCGCTGTTTGGGCCATATATATTCTCCTTGAATGGGCTGTTATTCTGACTACAGGATTATATCGGCGGCGGCAAGACGAACGACGGCGCGTGCAAAACAAGGCTTTTCAGCGATTCTTTTGCTTTTTCAACCAGTACTCGCGGAAAGACTGCAAGCGGGGGAGCGATTCGCGGTCTTTTACGCGGTTGGTGGCCGCTTTGCTGGCAATGATGTCGTCCGGATGGCAGACGGGGAATCCTTCGACTTCCACGCGGCGGCCCCAGGCGTCGGAAAACCGCTCGATGCCGTCCGGCGCAAACACCAAATCCAGATCGAACGGCCCATTGCGAAGTTGGACAAAATCCTTTCCCTGCTCGATTTCAGCGGCCTGCTCGTCGGTCAGATCGAAACCGATTGCCCGTAGCGCAGAGACCAGCTTCCGGCAGTTGGCATCGTCTTTTTCGACAAACAGGTCGGCGTCTTGCGTGGTGTCGGGAAAGCCGAGCAATATGGCTCCCGATTTCCCGATGAAAAGATAGCGGACGCCGCCTGAGTTGAGGGCGTCTCGAATCTCTTCGGCCTGTCGATACTCAAACCCGGCCATAACCCAACCAATCCGGAAGATTCTCTTCACACCAGCGTCGATAGTCTTCCATCGTGTCGAAACTGCGGTATGGGGCGTCGTCCAACACCGGCTTGTAGGTGTGGATGAAGGCGTAGCGGAACCGAAGCGGCAGAGGCCGCCGCGCAGCCGCCTCAAACTCCTCCCACAATTCACGCGGGATTTCTGGTGCGGGGATCATTATGGCCACTCCCTGCAATGTTGCCGCTTGGAACCACCCGTAGTGTAATTCACTCCCCGGGAATTGGCAATCGGAACAAACGCCGGGCGTTGGCCGTCGTGGCGGCCGCCAGGTGCTCGACCGGCACGCCGCGAAGCTCGGCCAGAAAGGCCGCCGTGCGCAGCACGTAGCTCGGCTCGTTGCGGTTCTTTCGCCCCCGAAACGCCTGCGGCGCCAGATACGGACTGTCGGTCTCGATCAGCAGCCGATCCTCGGGAATCGTTCGGGCGACGTTGCGCAGGTAGTCGTTCTTGCGGTTCGAGTAGGTCACGTTGCCGGCGAAACTGACGTAGAGCCCCAGCCCGAGACACTCGGCGGCGAAGTCGGCCGTGCCGCTGAAGGCGTGCAACACGCCGCAGAGCGGGCCGCCGGCCGCCGCCTCGCGCAGCATCGGCAGCATCTCCGCCTCCGCGTCGCGGCAATGGATGATGATCGGCCGCGCGAGCGCGCGGGACAGTTGCAGATGCCGGGCGAAATACTCCTGCTGCACCGCGAGCGGGGCATAATCGCGATAGAGGTCCAGGCCCGTCTCGCCGACGCCCACGGCCCGCGGATTCCCGGCCAATTTGACGATCCGCTCCCAATCGTCCGCCGCGGCCTCGGCGGTGTAGTTCGGATGGATGCCCACGGCGGCCCATAGCTCGGTTCTGTCCGAATATATGCTTGTAGGACAGCCGCCCTCGGCTGTCTTGGGGAGATCGGCACAGCCGCCCTCGGCTGTCTTGGGGAGATCGGCACAGCCGCACTCGGCTGTCTTGGGGAGATCGGCACAGCCGCACTCGGCTGTCTTGGGGAGATCGGCACAGCCGCACTCGGCTGTCTTGGCGAGATCGGCACAGCCGCACTCGGCTGTCTTGGGGGAGATCGGCACAGCCGGGGGCGGCTGTGCTACATAATTCTTCGATCAGCCGTAGCACGGCCTCGGCCGAGTCGGCGGAGACGGCGGGACAGACGATCGTCTCGACCCCCGCCTCCCGCGCCCGAGCGATCACCTTGGCCCGGTCGGCGTCGAACTCCTCTTGGTCGAGATGGGCGTGGGAGTCGATATACATGTTGAGCGTCTTTCTGTCGGTATGTCGATCTGTTGCCGTCGAAGGGGTGGTCTTGGGTCTTCGGTCTTGGGTCTTGGGTCTTAGGGCTTGGGGCTTGGGGCTTGGGGCTTGGGGCTTGGGGCTTGGGGCTTGGGGCTTGGGGCTTGGGGCTTGGGGCTTGGGGCTTGGGGCTTGGGGCTTGGGGCTTGGGGCTTGGGGCTTGGGGCTTGGGGCTTGGGGCTTGGGGCTTGGGGCTTGGGGCTTGGGGCTTGGGGCTTGGGGCTTGGGGCTTGGGGCTTGGGGCTTGGGGCTTGGGGCTTGGGGCTTGGGGCTTGGGGCTTGGGGCTTGGGGCTTGGGGCTTGGGGCTTGGGGCTTGGGGCTTGGGGCTTGGGGCTTGGGGCTTGGGGCTTGGGGCTTGGGGCTTGGGGCTTGGGGCTTGGGGCTTGGGTCTTGGGGCTTGGGGCTTGGCCTCAGCATATTTGCGGCAAAGGCCCAAGACCCAAGACCTAAGACCTAAGACCGTGTTACTTTTCAGTTGGTCACCAGGTCTTCAATTTTCCAATTTACGACCTCCCCTCGCCCTCTGGGAGATGGGCCGGGCGTGAGGGCCGCGATTGTCTCCCCTCGCCCTCTGGGAGAGGGGCCGGGGGTGAGGGCCGTTCGGTGTCATTGGGCAATTGGTCAACAAGGCTTCCGTTTTCCAATTTACGGCCTCCCCTCGCCCTCTGGGAGAGGGGCCGGGGGTGAGGGCCGTTCGGTGTCATTGGGCAATTGGTCAACAAGGCTTCAAACGTCCAATTCAAGGCTTCTTGCCCCCCTCGCGAGTTAATCGAAGCCGTGTCGCTATGCAACAGAATTTCACTTTTGCGGTTCGACATCCGACGCTGGCACAATGACGCAAAACCTTACGCAGCAATCACTTGTGGATTTAAAACGGACGTTATTCCGGCCCCTCTTATGGCGGCATGGTGTTGCATCGGCAAGCGAGTCAAACCTGTTTGGCCACGGGTCTTAGGTCTTAGGGCTTGGGTCTTGGTCCCGGCATCGAGATTTTCGACCAAAGCCTAAGCCCCAAGACCCAAGCCCTAAAACCCAAGACCATCGGCCGCCTCTCATCCTACCGGTCGGGTTGAGCCTATTCAACCTCAAGAATTGTGCCACGCGACATTTCCGCCGCCGGACGGGACACGGATGTAGGTCCCGTCTGCCGGACGGGACTAGAGTAACGAAAAGTGGCCGTATATCGGGCAGGCGAGCCGGACGCAAAGTCCCGCCCGGCAGCCCTACTCCCGGCAGCCCTCGATTGACTGTCCCGCAGCGAAGAGTCGTCGATTATGTCATTTCGCGATCAGAAGATAATGCTGGATCACGACTTAGCGGTGCTGTACGGCGTCGAGACGAAGATGCTCGTGCGGGCGGTAAAGCGAAATCTGGACCGCTTTCCCACAGATTTCATGTTTCAGTTGTCCGACGAGGAGTTTGAGCACTTGAAGCGCCAAATTGGCACCTCAAGTCTATGGGGAGGGCGGCGGTACGCCCCCTACGCCTTCACCAAGCAGGGGGTGGCCATGCTTTCCAGCGTGCTCCGGGACAAAGATGTAGGTCCCGTCTGCCGGACGGGACTAGCCCGGATTATTCATAAACACGAAGGAACATTGTCATTCTGAGCGCAGCGAAGAATCTGGGCTGTTTGCGGCGCATCGGAGATCCTTCGCTGCGCTCAGGATGACGTTTATGAATAATCCGGGCTAGAGGGACGAAAAGTGGCCGTATATCGGTCAGGCGAGCCGGACGCAAGTCCCGCCCGGCAGGCGGGACCTACTCCCGGCAACTGCCGGCCGCCCCTGATTGACTGCCCCGCAGCGAAGAGCTATGCTCAGAGCGTGGTGGGAACGCCGCTAACAGCGGGGGATGGCAAGATGTCGTTGCCCTCAAAAACTGCGTCACTTTTCATTCCATTGGATCCATTGGAAAGCCCTATTGGTTGCGTCCCGTCACCGTAGAGCGGCCATCGTTCAACGAAACTACGCAAATTGCCATAACTAATATTATGTCACCGGAATAACTAACTGGTCGGCTCTAAAAGGAGTTGAGATACGTGAACAACTACCAGGTAGCGATAGAGATGTATAAACAGGAGCATACCCGTTGGAATCAGTGGGCGTTATTCTTTCTGGGATCCTTAACATCAATATATTTTCTGTTTGAAAAACTGGAATGCCCTCGTTACATTCCGAGCGTTATTGCAGCGGTTGTGAGTTTTATGTGGGTTTGTGCCGCAATTAATATTAGGGCATCTACACATAGTTGTGGCAGAACAATTATTATGCTTGAATCAAAAGAGCCACATGTGCATTCCCCTTTTGTCTTCTTCGATATGGAGATGTATAAATATCCGCGCTGTAAAGAGCTAAAGAAAGCATTTATGTTTTGGATGGATCCGTATAGTGTCACATTCGCGTTAATCAGATTAGGCATCATCGCGACGTTAGTATTCACATATTGTACGATAAATACACTGTTCCATTCCCACATAATATCATATTTAAGCGATCTACTCATAATTGCTGGAATAGTAATTA
Source organism: uncultured Planctomycetota bacterium (assembly GCA_963733145.1). Classification (GTDB taxonomy): domain Bacteria; phylum Planctomycetota; class Planctomycetia; order Pirellulales; family Thermoguttaceae; genus JAHIKV01. The sequence continues at coordinate 40,569 of CAVTCJ010000015.1, forward strand.
GTTTTAGTGCTGGATGGTGGGCTAAAAATTGTTGTGAGTGTATAAGTTAGGGTCGGAAAACGGGACAAGGCTAGAAAAGGGGACGAGAGAAAAAAAGGGGAGAAAAAAAGGGGATAAGTCCAATTATTGGGCCGGAAGCTGGTGAGTAATTGGACTTATCCCCATTTTCTCGGAAGCCGGTGAGTACTTGGACTTATCCCCATTTTCTCCCATCTCCCCCCCTGTCCCCCCATCCCCGAATATCTGCCCCTGCCCGGTTTCGGCCTTCTACTGCAATTCCTTCAGGTCGATTCGTCGGCTTTTGAATCCATAGCCCATGACGTCGTTGACGTCGGTTACGATCATGAAGGCGTTTCGATCGATGTCTTTTACGATCTCGGTTAGTTGCGGAATCTGCATGCGGTTGAGGACGCAGAAGAGCACCTTGATTTCCTTCTGATGGTAGCCGCTGAGGGCTTTGAAGAAGGTCACGCCGCGGTCGAGATCGGAGTAGATGCCCTTCTGGATCTGATCCACCGAATCGGAGATGATGAACACGCCTTTGATGTACGGGAGACCTTCGGAGGCCATGTCCACGATCTTGGTGGTGATATAGAGGTTGATATAGCCCCAGATGAGGATTTTGGGGTCTTTGAGGAACAGGGCCACGGCCAGGATGATGCCGGATTCGACGATGCAGTAGCCGGCCCCGATGGAGAACCCGGTCTTTTGCTTGATAATGGCGACGGGGATGTCGGTTCCGCCGGTGGAGCCGCGGAATTTGAAGATTATGCCCAAGCCCAGCCCGAGCAGGACCGAGCCCGCTACCGCGGAGAGCAGCATGTCGTCGGGCTTCAACAGGGCGTAGACCGGCCGGCCATTGACGGCGAAGGTGTATTTGTCCAGATCGACCAGCCCCAGCGCCGCCAGGGTTTTCAGGTTCATCAGATCGGTCATCAGCCCCGAGATCAGCATGCCGAAGATGGTATTCGCCCCGAAGGCTTTGCCGATTACGCTGAAACTGATGATGAACAGCGGGATGTTGATCAGGATCATGCTGGTCCCGTTCGGAATCCCGGTGTAGTAATAGATGATTTGCGAGATCCCGCCGACGCCGCCGGGGGCCATGTTGTAGGGCAGCAGAAACCAGGAATATCCGAGGGCAAAGAACACCGATCCCAAGATGATCCCCGTCAGATATTTAAGTTCCTTGACGAGGAACTGCATTCCACTCGGCTTCACAATACACTCTCCAGTCGCAGTCAGCGGCGTTAAACAGGGGGCCGGAAGGATCAGCGGGGGCGGGAGTTTTGAGCCGCGACTCAACTCCCCGGCGATTCCCTTCCGTTCTTTCGCCGCAAGAGCCGTGGCTCCCTCGATAACCTCAACTCGTCATTCTTCGTCGGCCAGCAGGCCCTTGAGCACGTCCAGGTGTCCCTTGACGTTGCCGAGGATTTCTTCGGCCAGGGCGTGGGCGGGCGGATCGGTCTCGAGCCGGGCGGTGAGCCGCTCGATCGCAGCCGCGTCGCAGTCGAGATAGTCGATGATCTCGCCGAGGAGGTATTCGACGGCCAGGTCGTTTTTCGAGGTGAACTCGGTGGGAAAGACGCAGGAGTCGGGCCGGCCGCCCAGGGCGTCGATCTGTCCGGCCACGCGGCGAACGTACATCCGCAGATCGCCCACCAGCCGGTCGATGGCCGTCTGCACCTTCCAACTACCCAGCCGCGACCAGGGCCGCGCGTCGGACAGATAGGCCGGCAGCGAGCGGCAGAGCACGCCGAGCAGTTGGTTGAGCGTCGAGATGGTTTCGTAGTTTTTCATGGCGGTTAATTGAACAACGACAAGGCGGCAATCCCGGCCCAATCGAACATCCCGCCCAGGAGGAAAAACAACGCCACTACCGGAACGGTCAGCAAAGCACAATAGAATCCTGCCGCGGAGGTCAAGGGGATCGTCGGGGCCTCGCGGTGCAGCGGCTCGGGCGACATGACCATCACCTTCACCACGCGGAGGTAGTAAAACAGGCTGAACAGCGTGTTCAGCGCGCCGATGAACAGCAGGACCAACAGCTTGGCGTCGATCAGGGAGATGAAGACGGTCATTTTGGCCGGAAAGCCGGCCAGCGGCGGCAGGCCCACCAGGCTGAACATGACGATGGCCATGCAGATCGTGAGGCCCGGCGAGCGGCGGGCCAGCCCGGCGTAGTCGGCAATCTCCTCGCTGCCGGTGGCGTTGCGCAGGAAGGCCACGATGGCGAAGGCGGCCAGGTTCATAAACAGGTAGATGCCCAGGTAGACCAGCATGGCGGACACGGCGTAACGCGCCCCGTCCGGGTTGCCGCCGGCCAGCGCGGCGGCGGCCGCCACGGGCATCATCATATAGCCGGCATGCGCGATGGTCGAATAGGCCAGCAGCCGCTTCATGTTCGTCTGACCGTAGGCCGCCAGATTGCCGAAGGTGCAGGTCACGGCCGCCAGCAGCGCTAGCGTCGCCACGATGAATTGCCGCACCGTGCTCAGATCGGCGACGGCCACGATGCGGTCGGCGGGCAGGGAAATCCCCTCGGGAAACGTGAGGGCCGAGGGGAGCGAGAAGACGGCCACCAGCCGGACCAACAGTCCGAGCGCGGCCCCCTTCGAGGCGATGGAGATGAAGGCGGCCACTTCGGCCGTGGCCCCCTCGAACACGTCCGGGGCCCAGAAGTGGAAGGGGACGGCCGAGAGCTTGAAGGCCACGCCGGCGGTCAACATCAGCCCGCCCAGGATTAGGGCCACGCTTTGGTCGGGCGTGGCGCCGGCGTGGATGATGCGGATCAGCCGGGCGGCCATCGTGGGCAACTGGGCCGAGCCGAGCGCGCCGGCCAGCAGGCTGAGGCCGAAGAGCATCACGCCGGCCGCTCCGGCGCCGAAGACGGCGTATTTCAGGGCGGCCTCGCTGGCTTTCGGCTGGTTCCGCTTCATGCCGGCCAGCACGTAGCAGGGGACGCTGGCCATCTCCACGCCCAGCATCACGATCAAAATGTGGTTGGCCGAGATCATCAGGCACATGCCCAGCAGCGAGCCGAGGATCAGCACGTAGAACTCGGCCTGATCGTCGCGGTCCCAGACGCCGGTCATTTGCGTGAAGGTGGCGAACAGCACGGTGAAGCCCAGCAGGATGCCCCGCAGCACCACGGTGAAGCTGTCGGCGACGAGCACGCCGGTGAAGATCGTCCGCGAGGCCGACCAACTCCACGGAAAGGCGAAATAGCAGGCCGTAAGCAGACCGAGCAAAGTAATATAGTAGGCCCCGGATTTCCAGCGGGGCAAAACGATCCGGGCCAGCAACACGGCGATGATCGTCGCGCAGAGCGTCAACTCGGGCCGGAACGACCAGAGCGAGCCGCCCCGGCCCATCGTATCGTGAACCACGTTTTGCAACAGTTGGTCGATGTTCACGGCTGTGCGGTCTCCTGCAAAGTGGAATGGCCGTCAGCCGCGGAAAGTAGGGTGGGACAAGCAGAGCGCGGTCCCACCATTTTTTGTACAACGATATTATTTGGGGAGGAATCGGGCGGTTCGGTCAACGCAGTTGCTGGTGGGACCGCGCTACGCTCGACCCACCCCACGTCCCCTGCCACTGGTGGGACCGCGCTACGCTTGTCCCACCCTACGTGCGGCGCCACATTCATCGTCCAGTTTTTCATCTCCACCACCGTCTGTTCCACGGTCGGGGTCACGTAGTCGAAGACCACCTTCGGATAGACGCCGAAGAGAATCGCCAGGACCACCAGCGGAATGGCGATCCAGCGCTCGCGAAGGGTCATGGGCTTGAGGGCCTCGGCGTGCGGGCCCTTGTATTCCGCGCCGAGGTAAACCCGCTGGATCGTCCAGAGAATGTAGCCGGCGGTCAGGATTACCACCGAGGCGGCGACCACGGCCAGTGCCTTGCTGAAGCTCCACGTGCCCAGGACGACGAACAACTCGCCCCAGAAACCGCACAGGCCGGGCAATCCCAGGGCGGCGAAAAAGATAATCATCGCAATACCGCTGTAGACCGGCATCCGGGCGAACAGGCCGCCGAACTCGTCCAGGTTGCGGTGATGCACCCGTTCGTAAACCACGCCGACCAGGAAGAACATGCCGGCTGAGCTGATGCCGTGGGCGATCATCTGGAACATGGCCCCGGACATGGCCATCGTCCAATAGTCGGTGTTGAACATGTTGCCGGCCGTGGCGCTCCAGACGCCGATGCCCAGCAGCACGTAGCCCATGTGGCTCACGGAACTATAGGCCACGAGCCGCTTGAAGTCCTTTTGGGCCATGGCGGCCAGCGCCCCGTAGACCATGCTGACCGTGCCCAGGCCGCAGACCCACCAGGCCAGTTCGTAGCCGGCGTCGGGGCAGATCGGGTAGCAGACGCGGATGATTCCGTATCCGCCCATCTTCAACAGCACGCCCGCCAGGATCATCGAGATCGGCGTGGGGGCCTCAACGTGGGCGTCGGGCAACCAGGTGTGGATGGGCACCGCCGGCAGCTTGACCGCGAAGCCGAGGAACAGCAGCACGAAGGCCCACCACGACGCCGACTTGCCCCAGAACAGCGTCTGGTGGAACGGCGAGTCGGCCATCTGTCCGATCTGGGCCAGTTCGGGAATGCTGAACGTATGCGGGTTGCTGCTGAAGTACAGCACGAGGATGGCGATCAGCATCAGCACGCTGCCGGCCAGCGTGAAGAGGAAGAACTTGATGGCGGCGTACTCGCGCCGCGGTCCGCCCCAGACGCCGATGAGGAAGTACATCGGCAGCAGCATCACTTCCCAGAAGACGTAGAACAGGAAGAAGTCCAGGGCCATAAAGACGCCCAACATGCCGGTTTCCAACAGCAGGAACAGGGCGCAATAGGCCCGGACGCTCTTGACGATCGGCCAGCTTGCCCACATCGCCAGCACGCTGATGAACGAAGTCAGCAGCACCAGCGGCAGGCTGATGCCGTCGACGCCGAGGAAGTAATGGATGCCAAAGGAAGGGATCCACGACCAATCGACCTGGTTTTGCATGCCCGCGAAACCGACGGCGAAATGCCCGGCTTTCGGCGTCTGGCTGCCGGTGGGAATGGCCAGCCATAGGGTCAGCAGAAAGACCAGCACGGTAATCGCCAGCGAGAAGTTCTTGAAGAACCGGTCGTTGCGGATCGGCAGCACGCAGAGCACGAGCGAACCGAGCACCGGCAGGAATATAATCAGGCTCAGCAGCCAGGTTGACATTACGTACGGATCGTGGAAGTTGAACATAGTGGTTAGTGGTTAGGTTGTTTAGCCCCGGCGTCCACGCCGGGAAAAACGGCCTGATGATTCATGCGTCGCACACCCGGCGTGGACGCCGGGGCTAAACGTATTTCACCCTCCCGCCATTGCGAAATTCCAATACAAACTCATCAATACGAAAAGCCCCACCAGCCCGACGCCGAGCCACATCACGTACTGGCGGACGTTGCCGGTCTGAATCCGCCGCAGGGACATGCCCGTCGCGTAGGTCCAGCGGGCCAGCAGGTTCACCGCGCTATCGACGAAAATGCGGTCGATCCAATCGTCCAGCCGGGAGACGGCCTCCACGACCCGGGCCGAGCCGTCGGCCAGGAAGTCGATCACGTATTTGTCGATCGCCGCGACCCCAGCGGAAATGCGCAGCACCGGCCGGATGAACAGCAGCGCATACAATTCGTCGAACCACCATTTGTGGACGAACAGCTTGTAGAGCGGCGCGAACTGCCGCCGGGCGTCGGCCGGATCGAGACGCCGCCACCCATAAAACGCCGTGGCCAGCAGGAACCCCAGCAGCGCGACGGCGAAGGCCGACCATTCGGCCTTGAGCGCGTTCGACTCGACGTGCGCCAGGTGCTCGGCCGGCACGACCACATTCAACAGCAGGCCGCCGGCGGCGCCCTCGGCCGTTCCCACGGGCCGGGCCTGCTCCAGCAGCGGCTTCAATCCCAACTCGGAAAACGGCAGGTTCCAGGCCACCACGATCGCCAACAACGCCAGCACCATGAGCGGGCCGGTCATCGACAGCGGCGATTCGTGGGCGTGGGCGTAACGGTGTTCGTTCCGCGGGCGGCCGGCGAAGGTCATGTACCACAGCCGGAACATGTAAAAGCTGGTCATCCCCGCCCCGACCAGCGCGACATAGAAAAATATCTGTCCCAGGCCGGCATTGGCCGTGCCGAACGAAAACGCCTGGGCCACGATCATGTCTTTTGAGTAAAAGCCGCTCAATCCGATCAAGGTGGGGATGCCGGCCCCGGCGATGGCCAGCGAGCCGATCAACATGGTTAAGGCGGTGATGGGCATTTTGCGGCGCAGCCCGCCCATCTCCGGCATCTCGTTCGTTCCGCAGGCGTGGATCACCGAGCCGGAGCAGAGGAACAACAGCGACTTGAAGCAGGCGTGGGTGAACAGGTGCAGCAGGCCGGCCAGCCAGCCGCCCAGCCCCAGGGCCAGCATCATGTAGCCCAACTGGCTGACGGTCGAGTAGGCCAGCACCCGCTTGATGTCGGTGGCCGTGATGGCGATCGTCGCCGCCAGGAAGAGCGTGATGCAGCCGACCACGGCGATCACCAGCAGCACCTCGGGCGTAAAGACCGGGTAAAACCGCCCCACCAGATACACGCCGGCCGCGACCATCGTGGCGGCGTGGATCAACGCGCTGACGGGCGTGGGGCCTTCCATCGCGTCCGGCAACCAGACGTGCAGCGGGAACTGGGCACTCTTGCCCACGCAGCCGCAGAAGATGCCCAGGCCGGCGATGACCAGGAGCCAGTAGCCGTAACCTTGTGAACGCCAGTCGTCAACGTGCATCGTGCCGGCGACTTCGGGATGAATAATCGGAAGGTCTAAGTCAGGATTAGATTGCCATTGCCGAAGTATTTCACCGATTTGATTATTTGCCGCTGCTTTTACCATTCCTTCAGGCACCTGCAACAGGCGTTCGTTTTCAATGGGCCGCACCTGACTGAATATCCCAGGCCTTTTTACCATTGAATGAATTACTTGTCCGTTGGAATCTATGCCGTAAACAGGCATCTGGTAATCGCCGAACGAGAACGTCCCCAAACTGCCCCAAATCGCCATCAGCCCGATGATCATGCCGAAGTCGCCGATGCGGTTGACGATGAAGGCCTTGTTGCCGGCCGTGCTGGCGCTGCGGCGCTCGCGGTAGAAGCCGATCAGCAGGTAGGAGCAGATGCCGACCAGTTCCCAGAAGATGAAGACCATCGCCAGGTTGCCGGCGACGACCAGCCCCAACATGCTGAAACAAAACAGCGAGAGATACTGAAAGAAGCGGTGGAATCGGCCGCGCCGCCGTAGCGGCTGCCCGTTGCCGAGCACGGCCAGCGAGTCGGTCACGTCGGACAGCTCTTCGTGCATGTAGCCGAACGAGTAGACGTGGATGCACGTGGCCACCAGCGTCACCATGCAGTACATGCAGAGCGTCAGCGAGTCGATGTAGTAGCTGATTGAAAGCCGCAGCAGGCCGAACTCGGCTAGGGTGTACCACTCGCCGCTCAAGGGCGGGACCGATTCGTAGCCGTGCCCGCCGTGGGCGACGTGGGGATAATGGGCCCAGAGCCAGAAGCCCAGCGCCGTGAACGACAGCAGGCAGGCCGCGGCGATCGCTCCGGTGGCCAGCAGCGCGGCGTATCGTCCCCCGCGGCCCATCCGCGGACCGAACAGCAGGATCAGCGCGAACGAGGCCAGCGGCAGCAGCCAGGCCAGGGCCAACAGTGTCGGAATTATGTGATTGATGTCCATGTATTAACGATTAAAATTCGCAGTTCCTCATGGTCAACGCATGTTTGCCCCAAAGGGGCACCGGTTCTCCCAGCCCAGGGCATCGCCCTGCGGAGAGGGTGGACTCGAAGGATTTGATTTCGGCCCAACGGGCCAATAGTTCCGAAATGATGCCGCCGGGAACGGTTGGCCCGTTGGGCCGTTGGACAAAATATCGCATCCTCTCTTTCCCCAGGGCGGTGCCCTGGGCTGGGTGAACGAAGGGCCTTCGGCCCGAGTTATTTCTCAAATCCGTCCCTATCCCTTCAATTCATCTCCTCGATCGACGTCCACCGTGGCGTGGGCGTGGTAGTAGCTCAAGGCAATCGCCAGGGCCACGGAGGCTTCGGCCGCCGCCAGGACCATCACGAACAAGGCGATCATCTGCCCGTCCAAGCCGATTCCCGCCGGCCCGTCGGGCGCAGCGTCGTGCTGCCGAAGGCCACGAAGTTCAGGTTCGCCCCGTTCAGCACCAATTCGATGCCCATCAGCACGCCGAGCACATTCCGCTTCGTGGCCATGCAGATCACGCCGCAGACGAACAAGATGGCGCCCACGACCAGGTAGTGCGGCAGGCCGATCGGTTGGGTGAACATGTTCATGGGGGGTTACGATCCGGGGTTCGGGGATGGGGGGATGCGGGGATGCGGGATTCTGACCCCTGACCCCTGGACCCTTCTTCGTGCTCTGGCCAGATACGCCGCTCCGATCAACACCACGATCAAATGTATGGAAATGATCTCGAAGGCCAGCAGGTAGCCGGACATGCCGCCGGAGAGGACGCGGTTTTGCTGGCTGAGCCGGTCCGGGCGGACGCCGAGCAGGCCCAGGCCGAGCTCTCCGACGGCGTCGGGCCGCGCTTCGGCCGACGCGGCGGCTTGCAGTTTGTTCTCCCGCGGGCCGTCCCAGGCCGAGTTGCTGATCGCCGTTTGGAGCAGGATCCAGAACAAGGCCGCGCCGACGAACAGGGCCAGCACCCATTGCCCCCCGCCGGTTTTCATGGTGACGAACGGTCCCCGCGCGGTGAGCATCACGCCGAAGATCAGCAGAACCATAGTGCCGCCGACGTAGATCATCAATTGGGCGGCGCCGATGAACTCGGCCCCGGCGAGGAAGAACAAGCCCGACACGGCCGTCAACGACACGACCAGCCAGCAGGCCATGCGCACGATGTTGCTCGACACGGTCACCGCCACGGCGAACCCGCAGGCAACCGCCGCGAACAGCAGGAAGAAACAGCTATGCCAGTTGATGGATTCGATCATATTCTAGTGGCCGTCGCAGGCTTGCCCACGATGGCGGAAGTCAGTTGCAAATTGATGATTGCAAATTGAAAATTGTAAATTCAGTAGTTCCGAATGTCGGCACACACCCGTTTAGCGGCCGTCGGCACGACGGCCTGCAACGCCAACGGGGCCGTCGTGCCGACGGCCGCTAAACGGCACAACGACAAACTCGGCTCCAGTAAAGTTGAAAACTAATGCTATTCGGCGACTTCTCCTTTATCCGTATTTTGCAATTTGCAATTTGCAATCTTCAATTTGCAATTCCCATCGTCAGTTAGTTTTTCCACCTGGGCCGTTGGCGCCGCAGACCGCATCAACTCCGCGATCAACCCATCGGGCAGGAAACAGGTCCACAGCATCACGCCGGCCAGCATTGCGGAGACGATCGGCACGCAGTATTTCAGACAGGTGGTGATAACCTGGTCCACCCGCAGCCGGGGCAGCGTCCAGCGGAGCACGATCATGCACGTCATGCCGATAAACGCCTTGGCGATGAAGTTGCACATCCCCAGCAGGTTGCCGAGCCAGCCCAGCAATTCGCCGTGGTGCGGCGTCAGCCCCAGCAGCGAGGCGATCGGCACGGGCCCGTTCCAGCCGCCCAGGAAGAGCAAGGCCCCCAGCCCGCTGACGACGAACATCGCCGCGTACTCGCCCATGAAGAAGAACACCCAACGGAAGCCGGAGTATTCGGTGAGGAAACCGGCGACCAGTTCGCTTTCGGCCTCGGGCAGGTCGAACGGTGCCCGGTTGGTGCTGGCCACCGCGGAAGTGACGTAGACCCAAAAGGTGACGAAGGTGAACGGATCGTGGAAGATGAACCAGTTGTAGACCCAACCCTGCTGGCGGTTGCCGATTTCGACCAGATTCATCGAACCGGTCAGAATGATGACCACCAGGACGCAGAGGCCGAGCGGGATTTCGTAGCTGACCACCTGGGCGGCCTCGCGCATGGCCCCGTAGAGCGACCATTTCGAGCCGGACGAGTATCCGCCCAGGATGACGCCGAAGATCTCGAGCCCCTCGACGGCCAGCAGGAAAAACGCGCCGGCGTTCAGCTCGACGGCGACCCAGCCGTTGGCGAAGGGCAGGGCGAGAAACACCAAAAACGTGGAGCAAAAGCTGATGTACGGCGCCGCCTTGAAGAGGAGCCGGTCGGCCGCCGTGGGAACGATGTCTTCCTTGCAGATCAACTTCAGGCCGTCGGCCGGCGGTTGCAGCCAGCCGAACCGTCCGCCCACGCGGGTCGGGCCCAGCCGGTCTTGAATCCGCGCCGAGACCTTCCGTTCCAGCCAGATGCCCACCGCCGCCGACCCCAGCGCGATCGCCAGCAGCAGGCCGCATTGCACCGCCGCGGCGATGCTGTACGCCAGCCAATCGGGAAGCAGGATGTAATCTATCAGTAGTTCGGCCACGGTTATGTAGGACAGGTTGTCAACCTGTCCCCTAAAAACTGAAAGTCTATCTTGGACAGGTTAGCAACCTGTCCTACGTCTTTCCGGGACAGGTTAGCAACCTGTCCTACATGTTGAAAACCTGTCCTACTTGCCTATCGGTCAATTTCTCCCAACACGATGTCCAGCGAGGCGAGGATCGTCGGCAAGTCGGCGATCAGCACGCCGCGGCACAGCTCGGGCAGGGCCGAGACGTGGCAAAAGCTGCTGCTGCGAATCCGCACCCGCCAGGGAACCGCCGAGCCATCGCCGATGATCCCGAACCCCATCTGCCCCTTGGGGGCCTCGGTTTCGAGATACGCTTCGGCCTTGGGCAGCTTCTGCTTGAGTTCGATCGGTTTGTCCAGTTCGCCCTCGGCGGCCTGATATTTTTCGATCGCCTGGCGGATCAGGTACATCGACTGCACGACTTCCAACATGCGGACGAAGTATCGGTGCCAGGAATCGCCCACCTCCACGCCGTACGGGATCGGCGGATAGGGATGGTCGTCGGGATAGCGGCCGTGGACCGGGGCGATCACCCGCCACGTGTAGCCGTCGTACATGTCTGTGTAGATCGGCTCGCCGTCGCGGCGGAGGTCCCAATCGACGCCGCTCGCCCGGAGCACCGGCCCCGTGCAGCCGTAGCTGAGGGCCACCTCCGCCGGCAGCACGCCGACGCCGGCACAACGTTTGACAAAGATCGCGTTCTTGCTCAGCAAGGCGTGCAGATCGCCGATCACCGGCTCGAACTGGTCGAGGAAACCCAGGCAGCGGTCGAACCAACCGTCCGGCGGACCTTCCTTCATTCCGCCCGGCCAGAGGAAACTGTAAGTCAGCCGGGCGCCGCTAATCTCCTCGAAGAGATTGACGATTTTCTCCCGCTCGCGGAAACACCACATGAAGGGTGTGAAGCTGCCCAAGTCCATGCCCATGCAACCGGCCGCGACCAGATGGCTGGAGATGCGGTTCAACTCGGCGATGACGATCCGCAGATGCCGCGTCTTTTCCAACACCCGCCGGCCGAGCAGCTTCTCGACCGCCAGCGCCCAGCCGAGATTCATGTTCATCGATGACAAGTAATCCAGCCGGTCGGTGTAAGGGAGGTGCTGCCGGGCGGTGAGGTTTTCGCCGATCTTCTCGGCGCTCCGATGCAGGTAGCCGATGTGTGGAGTGACCTCGGAGACGACTTCGCCGTCGGTCCGCAGCACCACCCGCAACACGCCGTGCGTGCTGGGGTGTTGCGGACCCATGTTGATCAGCATCTCGTCCGTGCGAACGTCGAACTCGATCTGTTCGGACTTGATGTGCTCGGCTGGCATTATGTTGAAACTCCCTCGCACAAAGCCGCGACCGTTGGTCGCGCCATTAAACGGGTGTTCAAGAATTACATTGGAGTTTGTGGGACAGCCGCCCTCGGCTGTCTTGGGCGATTCCGCACAGCCGAGGGCGGCTGTGCCACAAGTTATTCTTGGACACCTACTTATGTCGGACTTATTTCACCTTTATTCCGTGATACTCCGCCGGCATCTGGTAATCTTTCCGCAACGGGTGCCCTTCCCAATCCTCGGGACAGAGGATGCGGCGCAGATCGGGATGGCCCAGGAAGCGGACGCCCATCAGGTCGAACACCTCCCGCTCGTGCCAATCGGCCGTGCGCCACACGTCGCCGACCGTGGGGACCTCGGGCAGCCGGCCCTGCCGATCGCCTTTCCAGCGGGGCAACTTCACCCGCAACACCAGCCGATGCTTCCGCCGCGTGCTCGTCAGGTGGTATAGCAACTCCAGGTGCGGCTGCCAGTCCACCTTGGCCGCCTTCTTCTCGTCCGGCTCGAAATAGTCCACGCCCGTGATGCAAGTGAGCAGGTCGAAGGCCGTTTCGTCTTGATCGCGGAGGAATCGGGCGATCTCCGCCAAGCCCTCGACGCTCACCTCGATCCACGGATCGAGGGCCTCAAAATCGTGGCCCAACAACCACGGTCGGAAGGGCGGCAACAACAGGTCGTATATGTTCCGGGCGTTCATGTCAGGAGTTGCCCCGATGCAGCTTCAACGCCAAGGCGGCGGTTTCGTCCGGCGTGGTCGGATGGCGCACCGCGCGGACCCAATCCAAATCGCCCCGCCGCCAGAGATATGCGAATCCGACCAGCAGCACGGCGAAAAACACCGCCATGTCGACCAGCGCGACCAGCGCCAGGGTGTGCGCCGAAGCCGCGTTCAGCGCGGAGTTCTTCGCCGCGGAAAGGGTCGGAATCTCCATATTTGCGGCCGGTGCAATTGCCTTGGCCAAACGGCTCGGCGACGGCGTGGTCTTTGAAGACGCGATTTCCTCAAACGCCGCGTGCTGTTTGGCTTCGATCCTGCGCCACTCGGCCTGCGCCTTGTTCGCCTGCCCGAAAATCGCGGCCGGCGGAAAGAACAGCACCACCTCGACCTCGAATATCAGAAACAGCAGCGCCACGACGTAGAACCGCAGATCGAACTGAACGGAGCCCGACCCCACCGTGGGCTCGCCGCATTCGTAGGTCTCCAGCTTTTGAGCGGTCGGCGCATGGGGACGCAGAAACTTGCCCAGCAGAAGGCAGGCAAACACGAACAGAAACCCAACCGCGGCGAATAACGCCAGGTAGGCCACTAATACGGTTGACGACATCGGTGCTGAATCAATCTCCCCGCGGAGAAACAGGCCCAAATTCCAGGACCTGAAAGGCAACTATTCTACGGCATGAAGTCGGATATGCAAGGCTTTGAAACTTCTAAGGATGGTCCGTTCGCCGTTTAGCGGCCGTCGGCACGACGGCCTCCTTGGCTTTGCTAACCGCCGTTCCGGCGGCTGCTAAACTGATAATTGACGATCCCCTTACACGTTCGGGCCTCCGTGGACCGGAGACACGACCACCTTCGATCGGGCCACCGCCGTCGGATTGAGCGTCGCCTGCCCCCAGGCCACGTCCAGCGGCAGCCGCGAAAAATCGACGATGCTCCCCTCGCGGCTGTAGCAGCTCAGATCGTAAGTCGAGCCCATGAGTATGCAATCGGAGGGGCAGTTCTCCGTGCAAATCGCACAGAACATGCACTTCCCGTAGTCGATCGTGTAACTCGTGATCTGGAACCCCTTTTTGCCTTCCACCCGGCGCTTGCCGATCGAGATGCAGTTCACCGGGCAATCCCGCGCAACGGTCGCAGGCAATGCAGGTCGTCAGGTTGTAGCGGTGAAAGCCCCGAAAACGAGGCGCGACTTCCACCGGCAACTCCGGGTATTCGTAGTGCTCGGTGAACGTCTTGAGCCGCGGATTGTACGTGCGGACCCAGTATTTCAGGGAGACAAAAAGGGCGTGGAATACCGTGACCACCGCCAAATACACGTTCCGAAACCAGCTTCGCATCAAGGGCCTCGTCCTCCGGGGAGCCTTCGCAGTGCCCGAATCGCTCCCCGCCGAAATAATCCAAAAACTCGATTATAGGCAACCTGGCTCGGACCGCAAGTCTTAGGCAGATTCGGGAAAGGCGCCTGCCCGCCGCCGGAAACCCGAAATGAACGTACAGGTGTCCGACAGGTCCGAGCCGTCCGACCGGCCGCACCGACCCCACCGACCCGCCCGACCGCACCGACCCGTCCGACAGGTCAGACACTGCATAAGGGGGGTAAACTTTGCTAGTTTTATGCCAAGCCGACGTAAATCGGAGCGAAAACTCTTCCGGCGGCCAAAAAACGGCTTGACAACCCCCGATTCCAGCGTATCGTAAAATGTATGGAGGTATGTCCCCATACATGTTATGGTTATTTGTCGCAGGGCGCCTAGGAGTGTGAACCCTGGCCAGCGGTCGAAGGAACGAACCATGTTAGTGCTTTCACGCAAAAAAAACGAGAGCATTGTCATCAATGATGACATTACGATCGTCGTTGTGGAGATTCGGGGGGACAAGGTCCGCTTGGGGGTCGAGGCCCCGAAGGAAGTGCCGGTGCATCGCCGCGAGGTGTTCGATGCGATCCACCGCGGCGAACCCGCTTCCGACAAACATGCGGCCGGCAAGGTAGATTCCCCCTCCGGCAACGGCGGACGCTCCTAAGCGGCCGTATCTCTTTGCCCTTTCCGTCCGGACGCTCCCGGCTCATAGCGGAAAGAATTTCGGCCGAAGCTCTTTTTTTTGATCCCGCCTTGGTTTAGCCTCGGCTTTGATCCCCCTCCGGCCGTGCCTCATATCGCAACCGTTCACAGGGGACTGTCCCAATTTTCGCGGCGTGAGGGACGTAACCCCGCGAATCAGCTTTACTGCCGCGAAAATGGGACTGTCCTCCTGGGGCGGCGGGAGGGGGACAGGTCCATGTTTTCGGCCCACCGTTTATCCGATAAAATCACGTTTTCCCGCCAAAAAATGGACCAGTCCCCTGCCGCCCCGTGAACGGTTACCTCATATCTTGATGTCGATTTGCGATGTCGGGCGCCCCCTTGACGCCCCCTCCTCTGAAAGGTTATACAGGGTTGTTTTGGCCCCGTCGTCTAGTGGTTAGGACACAGGCCTTTCACGCCTGCGGCACGGGTTCGAGTCCCGTCGGGGTCACTACTACCCTCGAATTCCCCGTGAAGGCGAGGGTTTTTCTTTTGGGCGAAGCCAAATGCGAAGCCAGCGGCGCACGGAATATGAGGACTTGCGCAATCGCGCCATCTTTGCGGCCGGTAGGACCGCGTAAAGCTAGGGAGTGTCGTCGATGCGATGCCACGGCGCCTGTCCCCTTTTTCCGCGGGGAGCGGCGCCGACCGTCGCGGGAAAGGGGACAGGCACCGAAAGCCGAAAAACGTATCGGCAAGGCTTAACGGTCCCAGCGGCGGAGCCAGTCCCCATTCCCGCGACTCCCGATCCTGCGCAGCAGAATTAACCGGAACGCAACGGCTTCCGCGGCAGTCGAGGAACTTCAGCATCCGAACGGCTGGCGAATCGTAGCGCCGCGGGCCGCGCAGTCACGCTACTTGTGGGTATACGTCATTCGCCATAGAATCGCGGCATGAATAACGGCTTGTACTATGGCGACAATCTGGACGTGTTGCGGCGGCACGTTCCCGATGAATCGGTCGATCTGGTTTACCTGGACCCGCCGTTCAAGTCGGACCAGAACTACAACGTCCTCTTCCAGGAGCAGGACGGCAGCCGGTCGGCCGCGCAGATTCGGGCCTTTAAGGACACTTGGCAATGGGACCAGTCCGCCGCCGCCGCTTTCGAGGAGGTGGTGGAGGAGGGGGGGCAAGTCTCGCTCGCCATGCAAGCCTTCCGAACGCTGTTGGGCGCCAGCGACATGTTGGCCTACTTGTCGATGATGGCCCCGCGGCTGAAGGAAATGCGCCGCGTATTAAAGCCGACCGGAAGCATCTACCTGCATTGCGATCCGACCGCCAGCCATTACCTGAAAATACTGATGGACGCGGTATTCGGGCCGGTTGGTTGTCGCAATGAGATCGTATGGAAACGCACCCACGCTCATGGCGGCGCAAAGCGCTACGGTCCCGTGCATGACGTGCTATTGTTTTACGCGCGAAGCGGGGAGTACCACTGGATCGGCACCTACACCCCTTATGACGAAGAGTACGTCAACAGCTTCTTCCGCTTCCAAGATGAAAGCGGGCGGCGCTACCGATCAACAATTCTCACCGGAACCGGCACGCGCAAAGGAAGCTCGGGAAAACCCTGGCGAGGAATCGACCCAACCGCGATCGGGAGGCATTGGGCGATCCCCGGCTACATCCGGAAGCTGCTCCCGAATCCGGGCGTAGACACGGCACAGGAAGCGCTCGACCAACTCGACGAGCTGGGCCGTGTGTTATGGCCAAAGAAAAAGGGAGGCACACCGTCGTTCAAGCAGTATCTCGACGACATGCCGGGCGTTCCCTTACAGGACGTGTGGACCGATATTCCACCGATTTCCGCCAGAGCCGCCGAGCGTTTGGGGTATCCCACGCAGAAGCCCGAAGCCCTGCTGGAACGCATCATCGCGGCCAGCAGCAACGAGGGCGACGTGGTGCTCGATCCGTTTTGCGGTTGCGGAACGGCCATTGCCGTGGCGCAGAGACTTGGCCGCCGGTGGATCGGCATCGACATCACCTGTTTGGCGATCTCCTTGATGAAGCACCGCCTGCACTCGGCCTTTGGCGCGGCGATCAAGGAAAGCGATCAGGTGATCGGGGAGCCGGTTTCAGTTAGCGACGCCGCCGCGTTGGCGGCCGAAAACCCGTATCAGTTCCAATGGTGGGCGCTGGGGCTGGTTCACGCCCGGCCCGTGGAACAGAAAAAAGGGGCCGACCGGGGTATCGACGGGCGAATCTTCTTCCACGACGAGGCGGAATCGGGCAAAACGAAACAGGTCGTTATCTCCGTGAAGGCGGGCAAGACCGGACCCGCCCACGTCCGCGACTTGCACGGCGTGGTCGAACGCGAGAACGCCGCCCTCGGGCTGCTGATCTCAATGGAAGACCCCACGCCCGCGATGCGCACCGAAGCCGCCAGCGCCGGGTTCTACGAGTGCGCCGCCTGGAACTCGAAACATCCGAAGATCCAACTCCTCACCATCGCCGAACTCCTCGCCGGCAAAACCCTCGACGCCCCGCCCAGCCGGGATATTCGCACGTTCAAGAAGCGCCGCGGGTACAGAGGAAACCCGTGGAGAAACAAACGGAACTGCTTTATGGGAAACAAAACGAATAACGAGAGTTTTTGATTGCTGGAATGAATAGTAGGCCGAGCATCTCAAGAACTTATCGGAGTTATCATAACAAGGATGCAATGAGGCGAGTATGGGTTACGATAAGAATAAATTGGCCGAATTGTTGAAAACAATATATTCGTCAACGAGTGAAGGTTCAGATGCACCGGAGAAGTATCGCCAAATACAGATACTTGGTGGCAGTGGAACAAAGATTTCCTTTGCCACATCGAAGGGAACGTTTGAAGCGGCCATTCCAGATGGTGACGTTCCAACTCTGAAGATCGTGGACGATGGGGTTGATGCCTTGGATGCCTTTGCGGACGAATTGCTCAAGGACGATGACTTTCGGAACGCCATCGGTCGTAGTGCTATTCAAGAGCGGATAGGTGCTCTTCTGCAGTCCACGAGGGGCTTGCCGCCCAACGAGGATCTAAAGGACGTTGTGAGATTTAAGATCATCAAGCCACTGCGTGATGAGATTCGACCTTGGTGCTCGTATGTGCCAATCGTGAACTTGGTAGTCAAGACACCACTTCAACTTGGCGACGTGTGGTTTGTGCCGCAAGAAACCGCAGAACAGGATTCAGAGCGATTTATTTCGGATCATCGGTTTGGAGGTATCGATGCAGAGGAACAGGAAGAGCAGAAACAGCTGATTTTGCGTGATATGCGAGCAGCGTCTCAACAAACCAAGGCTTTTGCGAAGGTTTCCTTGCGTGTCCATAGCAACAGAGTTTCTGATTCTGCTGCAGATAAAGCTTTGATTGCTGTGAACATATTGCGGTCATACACTCATCTCTTCTACCCATACGACAATAAGGCACTGATCGGATTGCCAACAGAAATATCAATAGGTCGCGATCATTCTGTTTCATTGGGACAAGATGAACGCCACACATTCGATATTAAACACGGATGCCGAGGGACGCTTGTTCAGTTTGTCCTAGACAATAAAAAAATCGAAGACTTGACATTGAAATATCATCTCGGGCTCATTCAGGAAATCCTTGATAAGCGGAGTGGAGAGCGAAATCCATTAGAAACTGCATTGGTGTGGGCATTTCAATCTCTCGGTTGCGCCATTGTGGCTCCCACGGTGGATATGCGATTTCTTGGGTGTATTATCGCCCTTGAAAGGATGCTTATTCGTGATCACGAACCAACGACAACTGAGCGATGGACAGACAGATTGGCGGTGCTGCTAGGAAAGGATGCCAACCATCGTCAAACAATCATCAAGAGAGCAAAAGGAATGTATGACTTACGCTCACGTATTGTTCATGCTGGCTATTCTGGTGCTTCGGATGCAGATGCTCGGCTATTGGAGCAATGGGCTATCCACGTAATTCTAAGCACCCTCGGACGTCACAAAGAGTACAAGTCACATGAGGATTTTTGTAAGAGAATCGACCCACGTGAGATCGGGCTCAGTGCAGATGACAACATACAATAGTTAATAATTGTGTGACAACGGAACAATTACGAGAGCAATTTATCTTGAGGGCCGTTCACGGCCCTTGTCCGCCGGAGGCGGTGATAGGCCCGGCGTTCACGCCGGGTTCGGGAGCGGGTAATATTTGATTATGGAATGTCAGGCTCGTTCACGAGCCTCCTGTCTCGACCATCGAGCAGGACGCCCGTGAACGGGCGTGACAACGTGAATGAATGATTGCAGTGGAGAGAAATCGTTGCCGCCGTCCCGGTGTAAACACCGGGCCTAATACCGCCTTTGGCGGACGATGCCCGTGAACGGGCATGGATGAGTTCGGTGTGACGCGGTTTTTCTCGGTTGCGGACATCATCGCTATTCTTGCCGACAGTGATACGCCCAGCAAATACTGGACGGCCATGAAACGCCGCGAGGAAAATTCAAGCGTTTTCAGTTGTACACGATTTGTGGACGACTGAGACTAACGGGAAATTTCACATTCCGCCCGCTCGTAGTTTCAGGGGATCAAAGCGGTGGCTTCGTTTAACCCGGAGCCAACGGCGACGGGTGCGTTGCCAACAACGCGCCTTCGACACCCCGCCCATCGCCGCCGGCTCCGGGTTAAACGATTCGGAAGTGACGGGGGAACTGCCTGTGCAATCTCGACCCATCGGCTACGCGCGATACGCCCGCACCTGCTCCATCAGCCGATTGGCCGTGGAGAGGTTCGGTATGTTTTGGACCTGATACATCACTCCGCCGGGCAGGTCGTGGCGGGCGAGGCGGTCGGCGAATTTGCCGCAGTCGGCCCAGACCGCGACCGGCACGTCGCCGAGGCGCCGCTTCAGATCGGCGATCACGTCGAAGGCGGCCGGAAAGCCCTTGTCGTCCATCAGCAGGACGGCCTTCAGGCCCTTCAGCGTGGCGGCCGCTTCGAGCAGGTGGCGGCCGTTGCCGTGGATGTGGATGATGCCGCCGTCGAACGCGGCCAGCATCCGCTCGGCCGGCTCGCGCCCCCAACGCTCGAAATAGGCCACCGAAGTCATGTGGTACGGATCGAGGCTTTCGGAGACGATGCGGCCGGGGATCCATTGCGTGAAGTTGCTCAGCGTGCCCCCGTCGAACAGGCCGACGCGGTCGAAAAACTCCCGCTGCACGCGGACGTTCAGCTCGTGGCCGAAGTCGATCGCCCGGCGGACCAGCTCGGGCCGCTCCTCGATGGAGAGATAAGTCTCCGTGGCGCCGATCAGCTCGAAGACGAAGTTCAGGGCGTCGATAAGGATGAAGTGGCTGATGCCCCACTTGCCCGCCCCGCGTTGGATGAAAACGTCCATCTGCCGCCGGTAGCGCTGCCACCAGGGATTCGCCTCGTCAAAGCGGAGCCGGTCGAACTCCGACCAGTCGTGCAGCAGCGGCGGGACCATCGACGAGACCCAGCCCATGTCAGGGTGGGCCAGAAAGCGGACCTCGCCGCCGAGCAGGCCGCCGTACAGCCCCTGGTCGAACTCGCTGAGATAGGCGCAGGGGAGCGAGTCGTCCTCGACGGCGACGCGTTCGGCGAGCAGGTGGTCCCAAAAGTCCGCCCGCTCGTCGGGATCGGGATACGAGCATTCGGGCCGGGGGTACTGGCGGCGGAAAGCCTGCAGGGTGGGGCTGGGCAGGCTCATCTTGGCGAAGATCCGGTCGCCCGCCCGGCGTTCGTACAGCGGCCGCAGCCGTGCCAGCAGTTCCGCACAATCCGGCCTGTAGGAAAGCGTATTCATGGGGGGCATGGTAGCGAAAATCGTCGGGCAGGGAAAGGGATGGTTGGCATCGGCGTCATTCTGAGCGCAGCGAAGAATCTCGCTGGAATTACGGAGATTCTTCGCTACGCTCAGAATGACCGATTTGCAGGATTGCCCCCCGCGACCGCAGTCGCGGGGCATTTCAACGGTTATCTCCTCATCCCTCATCCCTCGCTCCCTCATCCCTCATCCCTCATCCCTCATCCCTCATCTCTCTTCCCCCTTCACTCTCTGCCCTTCGACCAGTTAGAATGAACTCCATGCCCCGCAGCTTCTACATCCAGACGATCGGCTGCCAGATGAACGTGCTCGACAGCGAGTTGATCGCCGCCGAGTTGCGCCGGGCGGGCTACGTCCCGGCCGACGGCATCCGCCGCGCCGACGTCGTGCTGTTCAACACGTGCAGTGTCCGCGAGCACGCCGAGGAGAAAATCTACACGCCCTGGGCCGGCTGAAGGACGCCAAGCGGCACAACCCGCGGAAAATCATCGGCGTGCTCGGCTGCATGGCCCAGAAGGACCAGCGGCTCGTCCTCCGCCGCGCGCCGCACGTCGATCTGGTCCTGGGGCCCGGCCGCTTGCATCGGCTGCCGGAGTTGCTGCAAGACGTCGCCGCCGGCCGCGGACCGTGCCTGGAAGCGAGCCTCGATCGCGCCGACGGCAATCGCGAGGCGGTCCGGCTGAGCTTCGTCCCGTTCGCGCCGACGAGAGCGCTTCTCCCCTCTCCCTTTGGGAGAGGGGCCGGGGGTGAGGGCGGGCAATCGGAGCAGCCAACGAAATGCCCTGCCGACCAGACGGCCCTCACCCTAACCCTCTCCCAAAGGGAGAGGGGACTTATGGAATTATCCCAAAGGGCGAGGGGACAATCTGGCAGCCCTGCCCCAAGCCCCGCCGCAACTCGGTCCGTTCCATATCAGTCGATGGTGCGGATCATGTCCGGCTGCGACCAGTTCTGTTCGTACTGCGTAGTGCCGCGCATGCGCGGGCCGGAGCAGAGCCGCCCGGCCGCGGAGATCGTCGACGAGGTCCGCCGGCTGGCCGAGGCCGGCTGTCTGGAAGTGACCCTGCTCGGCCAGACGGTCAACAGCTACAAGGATCGCAGCGGAGGACGGACGATCGTGCTGGCAGATCTGCTCGAAATGATCGACGCCATCGACGGGCTGCGGCGGATCAAGTTCGTCACCAACCATCCACGGCACTTGAGCCGGGCGTTGTTGGAAGCGGTCCGCGATTTGCCCAAGGTGTCGCCCTATCTGCACGTGCCGGCGCAGAGCGGCTCAGACACGGTGTTGCGGCGGATGAAGCGGGGTTACAGCGCCGCGGGCTATCGGGAAATGCTCGCCCAAATCCGCGCGACGATCCCGGCGCGCGGCCGTCACGAGCGACTTCATCGTCGGCTTCTGCGGCGAGACGGAGACCAATTTCCAGCAGACGGCCGATCTGGTCCGCGAGGCCCGCTTCAAAAACAGCTTCATCTTCAAGTACAGTCCGCGGCCGCTGACCAAGGCGGCGGAGCTTTTCGAGGACGACGTGCCCGAGGCCGTCAAACGGCGGCGGAACAACGAACTGCTGGCGATCCAAAACGCCGTCAGCCTGGATGACAATTGGCCGTATCAGGGCCGCACGGTGGAGATTCTCGTCGAGGGGGCGAGCAAGGCGGCGCGGAAAAAGGCGGCGGCGGTTTCGGCAGATTCAACCGCCGGCCGCCCTCACCCTAACCCTCTCCCAAAGGGCGAGGGGACCGAATTCGCCACCGCCGGCCGCCCTCACCCTAACCCTCTCCCAAAGGGCGAGGGGACCGTGCAACTCGTTGGCCGAACGGTTTGCGACCGGATCGTGGTCTTCGACGGGCCGCGGGAACTGACCGGCCGAATCGTTTCCGTACGCATCGATAAGGTGGATGCGTTCACGTTGTTCGGCTCGACGGTGTATACTGTCCGTTTGTTTAGCGGCCGCCGGCGACGGCGGCTAGGCAGCGCCGTACAGACAACTCGATGGCCGATCGCTATCCCGACAGCCCTCGCCCTAACTCTCCAAGGGAGAGGGGATGTTGTTCACGGAACAAACAACGCCGCCGTGTCGCCGTGTTCGGCCAGTCCGCGGGCCAGGGCCAACGCGCCGTGGACGACGACCTCCTCGCCCAGCGCGGCGGGCAGAATCGGGCACGTTCTGCGCAACGGCGGGAAGACGTAGCGCTCGATCTCGCGGCGGAGCGGGGCGAAAAACAACTCCTCGCCGCTCAGCGGCACGCCCCCGCCGATCACCACCGCGTTGGGAGCGAGCAGCGTAATCATCTGGGCGATGGCCCAGCCGTAGGTCCGCACCGCGCGGCGGAAGATCTCCCGCGCCGGCTGATTTCCGCCGCCGGCCGCCGCGGCGGCGACCGTCTTGGCCGTGATCCGTTCGATCGGGCAATCAAATTGCTCGGAGAGGGTTTTGGCCAGGGAGGCATCGGCCATCGCGGCCGCGGCGATCGACCAGCCGCTGGCCGCCGCTTCGACGGTCCGGTCGGGCGAATCGGCCTCGACGCCGGGTCGCAGGTGTCCGATTTCCGAGGCGATGCCCAACCCGCCGACGTAAATCCGCCCGTCGACGATCAGCGCGCCGCCGATCCCGCTGCCGACGTTGGTGTAGAAGACGACGCGATTGCCGCGGCCTGCGCCGAAGCGGGCCTCGCCCAGCCCGGCCGTATCGGCGTCGTTCGCCACGGCCGCGGGGCGGTCGAATGTCCGCCGGCACCAGTCGGCCAGCGGGAAATCATCCCAGCCGGCGACGTGATGGCTCTTGACGGTTCGTCCGGCGGCGAAATCGACCGGTCCGCCGAAGCCGACGCCGATCGCCCGGACGGCGTAGTGCCCGACCAACGGCGTGCCGATCCGCTCGATCTGCCGGCAGATGCCCTCGGCGCCGTCGGCCGGTCGGACGTCGGCCCGTTCCAACGCCGCGAGCGAGCCGCTTTCCGCGTCGCCGATTCCCAGTTGCAATTTCGTGCCGCCGATTTCAATGCCGAGGTACATATAGGTATTATATCCTGAAAGATGAATGCAGAAGAGAGAAGGGGGAAGAGAGAAGAGCGATTGATGGGTTTACCTCGAAGGGGATGAATGTTTGGTGTTTTCGAGATTTCGTCCGTTGCACGACTTTTCTGGCGAGTCCATCATTAAGCGGAGTTGTGCGCCGATTCGATCGAACTCTGCGTCTAACGACTCGAAATCGGCCTGACTTATGTATCGGCAGTCGATTGCCGTATCAAGCCAGGCGCGGACTTCCGCGGCTTCCGCATCGGCATCCGAGAGCTTGCTGACAAAGGAGGCCGCGTACAGTCGCTTCCTCCATGCCTCGGCCGTATTCGCGCCGATCGAACGCGATGCCCGGCGGATCTGGCTCGTCAATGAATACCTTTCCTCGGCGGGAAAGCCGCGTGAAATCTCAAATATCCGCTTTGCAGCAGCGCGAGCAGCCTGATAGGTTGGGGTTGCGCTAGCGCAAGGTGGCTGCCGTGCCCGTACCGCCCAAACAATCGGTCGAGGAGCACGCCCGCACACAGGCGGCTTTTTTAAAAGGAAGAAATTGAGCCGAGACTCGCCGCGGCCCGTGCGGGACAACGGACGGTGTTCTTCGTGGACGCCGCTCACTTCGTGTTAGGGTCGTTTCTGGGGTGGCTGTGGTGTGCAACTCGCCTGTTCGTGCGCGGAGCGTCTGGACGACAGCGGTACAACGTGTTGGGCGCATTGGATGCCGTCACCCATGAACTGACCCGCGTGACCAACCACACGTACATAACGGCGGAAACGGTGTGTGAACTGTTGCGGAAGATCGCCGCGGCAGGATTGACGACTCCGATCACGCTGGTGCTCGACAATGCCGCCTACCAACGCTGTAAACTGGTACAGAGTCTGGCCTGCGAGTTGGGGATTGAACTCTTGTTTCTGCCGTCGTATTCACCAAACCTAAACCTGATCGAGCATAAACCCGAAGCTCCCGAAAACTGCGAATAGCGGCCAAAGCAATCCCCTTTCGATTAAACATTTCCTTTCTGTGTATTCTTCCGCCATCGCTCTTCTCTCTTCTCTCTTCCCCCTTCTCTCTTCTTGGCAAGCAGTCTACCCGTCATTGTCGCAATCCGCAATACCCGACAAAACTCGTCGTAAGCTATAGTTGCCGAGGAGAACCACCTTGAGCAACTCGATAAAAAACAGTACCGGTTACGCCCGACTTACGCCGCGGCAGGGGCGAATCGTGCTGGGCGCGATTGCGATATTCATGCTGCTTGGCGCGGTTGTGACGCTTACGCCGCTGTCTAGCAACAATCTGAACCCCAAGGCCGAGGCGGGCGACGCCGCCCTGTATCGGGCCGAAGCGGAACGCATTCGTCAAGGCGAAGGTTATTACCAGGCCGCGGCCGCCGAATTGGTACAACGCGGCTACCCGACCCGCAGCGTTTTCAACTGGCGGACTCCGTTGCCGATGTGGCTGCTGGGCAAATTGCCGGCGGGGCTAGGCAAGGGACTGTTGGGCGCGCTGGCGATCGCAGTGATGCTCATGGCCTTCGGGGTGCTCGCCCGCGAAGAGGGGAGCAAGATTCTGCGGCCTATGGCCTGCGCTCTGCTGATGACCGGGCCGCTGTTTCCGGTGTTTTTGGGCGATTTGTACTTTCTGCCGGTGCTTTGGGCGGGCGTGCTGATCGCGCTCTCGATCTGCGCTTACGGGCTGAATCGGCCGTGGTTGGCGGTGGCGCTCGGACTGGCAGCCCTTGTGTGCCGCGAGTTGGCTCTGCCGTACGGCGTCTTGTGCGCCGCGATGGCTTGGCGCGAGCGGCGGCGTGGTGAATTGGCGACTTGGCTGATCGGACTGGCGGCATGGCTGATTTTGTTCGGGCTGCATTGGTGGCGGATAAGCGAGCTGATTCCGCCCGACGCCCGGGCGCACCACCACGGCTGGCTGCAACTGGGCGGGGCGGGATTCGTCATCTCCATCGCCCAAGTCAACGCCTACCTGCTGCTGCTGCCGCAATGGATCACGGCCCTGTATCTGGCGGCGGCGCTGGTCGGTCTGGCCGGCTGGAGCAGCCCGCTGGGGACACGGGTGGGGCTCTGCGTGTGCCTCTATCTGGCGGCGTTCGCCGCGGTGGGGCAGGGCTTCAATCAGTATTGGGGCGCGCTGGTCGCCCCGCTGCTCTGCTTCGGCGTAGTGCGGTTCCCGGCGTCAATACGGGACTTGTTCCGGGCGGCCGCAGGACGGAGATTGCCTTGCCGTTATGAAACTCATAACATGAGCAGCGGGTAGAACTCGGGCTCATTCATTTCTTCGGTCTCGGCATCCGTCTCGCGGTGTTTTTCGGAGATGCTTCCTTCCCGAAGCAACTCTTCGGCCTGTTCCAGCAGTTCGCGGTACGGCTCGTCGCCGCATCGATCGTCCATTGCGCGGCCGGATAAGCCGGCGGCAGCGCCCGCCGCCTCGGCTGCCAAGTCGAAATTCACCGTGCGATCGACGATAAACTGCGGCCGGCCGCGGACCTGGTCGTAGATGCGGATGACGTATTCGCCGAGAATGCTGATTCCCAGGGCGTTCAGGGCCCCGAAGAAGCTGCCCAGCAGCATGTACGAGGTCCAGCCGGGAATGGCCAGGTCGGTGAAGAGCTTGCAGAACAAGGCCCAGCCGCCGAGGCCCAGGAAAACGATTCCGGCCGCCGCGCCGATGAAATGGAAGATCGTCAGCGGGAACGAGGAGAAGGAGAAGATCGCGGTCTTTGCCAGGCGGAACAGGCCGCGGAGCGAGACCCGCGGATTGCCGTCGTAGCGCGGCTCGCGGGGAACGACGATCCCCGTTTGCCGGAACCCGACCCACGACCGCAGGCCGGGGAAATAGCGGTCCCTTTCGTCCATCGCCAGGATGCGCCGCACGACCCTGCGGTCGATCAGCCCGAAGATGCCGGCATCGGCGGGGATCGCCACACTGGCCACGGCCGACATCAGCCGGTGGAAGGCGGCGAAGAGGAATCGTTTCGGCAGCCGCTCCTTGCGCTGCGTCCGCAGGGCGTAGACCACGTCGTATCCCTCGTGCCAGGCGGCCAGGAAGCGGGGAATCGCCGCCGGGTCGTCCTGCAGGTCGGAGTCCATCAGCACGAGCACGTCGCCGCGGGCGTGGGCCAATCCCGCCTGCACGGCCGCTTGATGCCCGAAGTTCCGCGAGAGGTGGACCACCCGTATCTGGTCGCTCGACGCGGCCAGTTGATCGAGAATCCGCGGACTGTCGTCGTTCGAGCCGTCGTCGACGAAAATGATTTCATATTGAACGGGATGCGGATTGAGCACTTCGGCGATCCGCGCAGCCAGGATGGGGATCGCCCGGGCCTCGTTGTACACCGGCAGCACGACGCTGAGCAGCGTATCCTGGCAGGCGGGACGAATCGATTCGGACCGGTCGTTCATGGCAAACAATCCTCCGGCAGCCTCGACTCCGGCCGGACCGTAAAGCCGAGAAAACAAAGGGAGACAAAACACAATCCCAAGCAGGAAACCATCCAGCCGCGTTGCAGGCTTTCCGGTCGAAACTCGAAAATGATGCGATGTTTTCCCGGCTGGGTCAGGCAGCCGAGGAAATCGCCGTCGGCGCGATAGACCGTCGCGGGGCATCCGTCGATCGAGGCCCGCCAGCCGGGGTGATAGCTTTCGGCCGCCACGAGCAACTGCGGGGCGGGGCAATCCACATCGATTGCCAGCCGGCCGGGGCGATCCACCGCCAGAACCGCCTTGCCCGGTTTGGACGCCGGCAGGGCGAGCGGCACTTCGACCAGCGCCGTATCGTCGGGGCAGATTGCCGAGATGTCCGTCGCCGGATTGGAACTGGTCCGCGTCCGCGAAACCAACCGCACCCGCGGCAGCGGATCGGGAACTTGCAGCCAGCGCCCGTTGTACGGTTTCAGACCGGCCACGACGGACGTAGACGGATCGTTCTTGACCCAACGGACGCCCGCCACCCGCAGCGCGGGCAAGAGGCGATAATCGAGCCGGCGGCGGGGCGCGAGGCCCGCGTAGCCGTCGGCCCGCTCCCATCCGCGGAGCGTCATCAAATCGCCCGTGCGCAGCCCCGGGGCGTCGAATCGCAATAGGTCCGCAACCACGCGTCCTTCGGGAACGCCGGGCGGAGTGCGCGCCGCGGCAACGTACCGTTGGAGCACGTCGTTGTGCGCATAAACCGAGTAGCTCATGCCGTAGAAACCCAGGTCTGCGGCGGCGAACAGGATCAAGCCGACGAGCGCCGCGGAGTGCCCCTTTGCAGCCAAGACGACCAGCACGGCCGCCGCCGCCAGCAAGACCGGGCCGGCCAGAATCGCGGGTGCGGAGGCCATGTACGGCTGACGGCAAAATCCCAGGCCGATCAGGGCCACAACGGCCGAAAATCCGACGATGCACCACAGCGGCTCGTAGTCTCTCCATAGCCCCCGCCAAGGGCGGCGCCTTTGGCTCGGCGGATGTCCAAGAATAACTTGTGGCACAGCCGCCCTCGGCTGTGCAGGATTGCCCAAGACAGCCGAGGGCGGCTGTCCCACAAACTCCAAGGTTGTACTTGGCCTTTGGCTCGGCAAGCGCAAGGCACGGTTATTTCGGGCGATGCCGCTCTCTCGGCTCAAAAGCACGAATCCGATCGCCGCCAAAACGGCCGCGGCCAACTGGAAAAGGATCAGGTATCGGCAGGGGAAGCGAAATGTCCCGACCACCGGCAGCCAGGTCATTACACAGTACAGCGGTCCATAGCGGCCGAACGCCAACAACAGAGCCACGACGGCGAAGCCGAACGCAGACCAAGCCAGCCGCGAAAGCCCGCCCAACTCCCTGCGCCGGAACAGCATCCACATCAAAAGCACGAACGGCGCCGCGCCGAGGTACAGGCCGTATTCGTGCGTGCTGTCGCCAACCACGCGATCGGCGAACATATATGGGGCCACCAGTTGCAGCAGGTTCAGCGGGTGCAACGATCCCCAGGCGGCGAAACTGCCGCCGGCCGAAACCCGCTCGCTGTGCAGCCAGGCATCCAGCGTGGGCAGCAGTTGCACTCCGCCCAGCAGCAGGCCGATCCCCCAGGCGATCACCAGCCGGGGCCAGGTCTGAGCCGCGCAGCCGACGCAGTCGTTGCAGGAGATGCGCTCGTGGCAGCCGACCCGCTCGGTGTAACGGTAGGCGGCCAGCAAAAACACGGCGTAGGCGCCTTCAGCCAGCAGCGAGAGCCAGACGTACTGCGGATAACCCAGCAGCAGTTGCGAGCCGGTCAGCAGCGCGATTAGGGCCGCGGCCAGGGCGACCCGCCGCCGCCGCGCGTCGCGAAGCACGACGTCGATGGCCCACAACAGCCAGGGAATATGGGCGATCACCGCCACCGCGTTCGGATGCACAAAGTGCAGCAGATTGAAGCTGCAAAAAGTGAATAGCACCGCGCCGAGCGCGGCCGCGCCGCCGCGTCCGATCCGCCGCCGCAACAGCAGCCACGTACCGAGAAACATCAGCGGATAGGAGAGCAAGCACTCCCACGCCAACGCGGCGCGGAGCGGAAGGAACCGATAGAGGATTTGATGCAAGGGATGATAGACGCCCGCCTGGCCCTCGCCGGTCAAATAGAAGCCGGAGTAGAGCGACGGCATCCAGTCGGGGGCTTGGCCGCGGGCAAGTTGCTCGGCGTAGAAGGCGCGGACGGGCAGGTGAAACGCGCCCAGATCGTCGGCCGTATAGACGCGGCCGGCGAAAAACGGCCCCGCCAACGCGCCAAACAACAGCAGACCGGCCAGCAACGCCCAAGCGGTCAGATTGCGAGCGGAGCGTTCCTCCGGCGACATGCTATTCGTCAACACGTGTTTCGACATTGGCGGACCGAGGCCTCCCGGAATTGCCCGAACATGCCCTGTAATAGAATAGGTTACAGGTATGCGCAATTTAGCCCCCGGTGAATACACCGGGGGCATTTATGGGAGTGTTCTCTCCTTCCGCCCCCCGTGTATTCACGGGGGGCTAACCCGGATTATTCATAAACGTCATCCTGAGCGCAGCGAAGGATCTCCGATGCGCCGCAAACAGCCCAGATTGTTCGCTGCGCTCAGAATGACAATGTTCCTTCGTGTTTATGAATAATCCGGGCTAAATGGTCGAACGACCAATCGAGAATGGATAGGCAACGCTCCCGGCGCCCCGCGACCGTTCACATCGCGCATAAAAAAACCACCCGCCGCAGCAGGTGGAATCGCAGGAGAAATCGCGATTTTTCGGTTCGGTTCGCTAATGCATGTTGATGTACTGCAAATTGACCAGCAGAAACGCCAACACGCCGAAGACCCAGGAGGGGACTTTTCGATCTTCCGGGACTTCAAACAGACAACGGCACTTGGGGCAGAAGTTCGGCCCGTCTCGATTCTTGGTCTGAACGACCAAGGCTTGGCAGTGAGGACATTCAGTACGCATAATCTCACCTGGTCGTTGCAAGTAAAGTGGGGAAAACAATCTCTCTCTATTAGTAGCTTACTATAGAAAAGTCAAACCCGGCCGCACAATCTTTCGCCGGATGGGTTTGTAGGGCGGCAAAACTGAAGAAAACTTGACGCGTTACGACGCGGAGGGTCGTTTGACAATAGCCCAGCGATTCATCGCTGGGGGAAGAGGGTGCATCGAATGTCCCGTCCGTCCCGTAGGGACGGTTGAACCGTGACGTTCAATTTTCGGCCGCCCCTACGGGACTTTCGGAGAAAATTATGGCCTTCCCCTCGCCCCAGCAGTAAACTGCTGGGCTATTATCGACTCTCCCTCCGGGACAAATATGTGGGGGACAACCTGGCAAACAAGGGCATCGTGCCGACGGCCGCTAAACACAGGTCGCCTCTTGATCCCGAATTTCGCCCCTGCAATCGTCACGATCCAAACCATCCGCTGCAATCGGCGACATTTAACTAAAGCCGGCAATTTGACAAGCCGGGAATCCGACATAGGTTTGATTGTAGAGAGTCGACACGAAGGTGTCGGCCGGTGCGGGGTGGCCGAAAGGCGGCCCCGACGCGGAAGGTTCTCTGCCGGATGTATGATTGATGAGCTTGTCCGACCGGCGGGCCGTTCGCGTCACCAGAGGCCTGTAGCCTCCCATCCTCGATAAAGGCAAACCGGCCGCAAGGCCGTGTGCGCAAAGCAAAGGGCCGAGGGAGCAATCTCCGTCGGAAGCCTGGCTGCCGAAAGGGTGATGAAAATCGCTTCGGTAAATTGTGGGAGAAGAGGTTCGGTTTTACTACACTTGGGTTCCAGAGGACAAACCGCAGGCCGGCGTCGGTTTTTCCGAAACCGATGTATTGCCCGATGGAGCCCGAATTAGTTTGCACTTCCAGTTCGATTTTCCCTTCGCGGAATCGGGCCGGAATGGAGGAATACCGATGATGTCACTCGCTAAGAAGATGCAACGTTTCCTCGTCTCCGAGGACGGACCGACCGCCGTGGAGTATGCGGTCATGCTGGCCCTGATCGTGATCGTCTGCTTGACGGCGATCAGCTCGATCGGCACAAACCAGCACCACGTTCAACAACGTCGCCACCTCGCTGGCAGGCGCTGGTGGGTCGTAATGATCGCCAGTGCCGATGGCCTTCGGGCCTGAGCGTAAAATCCGCTAGAACCGGAAAAACCCCTCGGCGCCAACGGAAGTGGCCCCGAGGGGTCGTTTTTTGACCTATACATTGTATAGGAGAACATAACCATGTACCCGGTAATTCCCACGGAAATGATGCAAAGCGCGGTGCAGTTGGTGGTGTATTTCATCACGCTGACCGGCATTGTGTTGAGCGTCATGGTTGGCGCCCGCGCTTGAGGAAGATTTCAAATTGAAAATTGCAAATTTGAAATTGCAAATTTTCAATTTGCAATCTTTGGACTCCTGGTTCCCATGCTCCGCATGGGAACCCGCTGTCCCGACGCTCTGCGTCGGTGGCGAGGGCCGGAACGAACGCCGAGCGTTCGGACACTGCGTTCCCACGCGGAGCGTGGGAACGAGATAAATTTGCAATTTGCAGTCTTTCCCGGAGAGCATTAAATGCCGCAGTTCCATCAACTACCCGATTTCTTCGTTCACAATTGGCCGTTCTGGCTGCTCAGCACGGTCCTGGTCCTGGCCGCGGTGATCGACGGCTGGAAACTGAAAGTTCCCAACTGGATCACTTTCCCGCTGGTCGTCAGCGGTTGGGTTTACAGCACCGCCTGTTTCGGCTGGGAAGGGCTCGTCTGGAGCTTGTTGGGAACGATCGTCGGCTTGGCGCTGTTGCTGCCCGCCTATGCCATCGGCGGCATGGGCGCCGGCGACGTGAAACTGCTGGCCGGGGTGGGGGCCTGGGTGTGGGTCTCCAATACGCTCTACGCATTTTGCGTCTCGGCGGTAGTCGGCGGGATAATTGCCGTCGGCATGGTCCTCTGGCGGCGCGATTGGCACTACCACTTCAGGCAATTCTGGACGATCACCAACGAAATCATGGAAATCCGCGATCCCAACGCTCTCTCCGAGATCGCCGCGGAGCGGAAAAGTGCGATGTTGTTGTTGCCCTATGGGATACCGATAGCGATTGGCTCAATTGCCTATTTTTACTGGGCGGGGATGCTGCTATGAAACTGCCGACAATGCTTATATCGCCCAGCTTGCGCAGTCGGAAGGCCGCGACCGTTGGTCGCGTGGTTTGCGAAACCGCAAGCGGAGATTTTGCCTATCCTAATCCAACAAGCGGCGGCCATCTTGGATATAACCTAGAGCGGTCTTGCCGACGGTGCCGAATAAAACGACAAGGCGCGGCTGCCGTCGAGTTTGCGCTGGTTGCGCCGTGTTTTTCCTGATGGTGTTCGGGATGATCGAGTTTGGACGCATGGTTATGGTCCAGCAGATCCTCACTAATGCCGCTCGGGAGGGGGCGCGGGTAGCCGTGTTGGATTCCCAGACTCCGACGGCGAGTTTGGTGCGGGACACCGTTAATAATTATTTGCAGAACGCAGGCATTTCGGGCGCCACCACGACCATTAACCCGGCCGAGCCGACTACGGCCACCTATGGGCAGCCCGTTACCGTTACGGTTCGGATTCCGTTCGGCAGCGTCAGTTGGCTTCCGTCGCCGATGTTTATCAGCGCAAACACCAACCTGACGGCCAGCACGGTAATGCGTCGGGAAACGGTTCAATAAGAAATTTTTGCAGGACGGATTTCCGATTCCGTCCTACGGACAAGACTATGCGACCAAAATCAATCGCCATTCTGATGTTGGCCCTGGGCTGCGGTTTGGTGGCCATGATCGGCATTACCCAGGTGATGGCCAAGCGGAACAAGGGGCCGGCCGCCTCCACGGGACAAACGCAGCCGATCTTCGTCGCCATGACCGACGTCGGCATGGGCGACCTGCTCAACTCGCGGGACTTGAAGCTCGAGCAATGGCCCAAGGACAAAATTCCCCCCGGGGCCGTCTTGCGGCTCGAAGATGTCGAAGGACGCCGCACACGAACCAAGCTCTACGCCGGCGAACCGATCCTGGACAACAAACTGATGGGCAAAGGGGCCAACGAACAAGGGGCCGCCGCCACGATCCCCAAGGGCTACCGCGTCGTGCCCGTCAAGGTCGATCTGGTCAGCGGCGGAAGCAGTATGATACTCCCCGGCGACCGCGTCGACGTGATGGTGCACCTCTTCAAGGATAAAAACCGCGGCATCGGCGAAACGATGACCCGGACCATCCTGCAAGACATCAAGGTCTTCGCCGTCAACGACGTGGTAGGGATGGAGAACGACGCCGATCCCGGCAAGTCGATACCCGCCAAAACTATTTCCCTACTGGTTACGCCGGAGCAGGCGGCCAAGGTCACGCTGGCCAGCCAACTGGGGAAAATTCAACTCGTAATGCGTGGCCCCGGGGACGATAAACAGGTCCCCGACGCCCAGGCCACGCCGGCCGAATTGTTCGGAGCGGTTGAAAAATCGGATCGCCAGAAAGAAACCGCGTCGCAAAAGTCCGAGCCGGACCAAAAAAACAAGGGGTTTGTGGATTTCCTCGATTCGATGAAGAGGAAACTGGCCGACAAGGCCCCGCCGCAGAGCAACACGCC
Source organism: uncultured Planctomycetota bacterium (assembly GCA_963733145.1). Lineage (GTDB taxonomy): Bacteria > Planctomycetota > Planctomycetia > Pirellulales > Thermoguttaceae > JAHIKV01. The sequence goes on from CAVTCJ010000015.1 coordinate 74,075, forward strand.
TGCCGTTTGGACAATGCGCATTCTCAAGCCGGACGGTGTGACCGAGGTGAAGTTCGAGGAAGCGGAGGGCGGGCCGGACTCGACCTCGACGCAGTGGATAAACACACCAGGGCCGGTCAGCGCGGCCCAGACCGGCTGGCACGGGCGGCCTGCCCGTAAATCGACCGATGGCGGCAAGGCTCAGCAGTCGCCCGCCGGCGCCGGCGAGAAGCCAGTGCCACCTGCCGGCGAGACGCCGATGCCGTCGCCCCCCGCCGAGCCGCAAGGACCGAAACTCGGACCCGGGGACAAATAGTAGGGTGCGTGAAACGCACCGGGAATGGTCATGCTATTAGGAGTAAGGTGTCGTTAGTGATGGGGTCTTAGGTCTTAGGTCTTGGGTCTTGGGTCTTAGGTCTTCGAGCACCAAGACCTAAGACCCAAGACCCAAGACCACTAGATCAACGGTGCGTTTCACGCATCATACGAATGGATTCGCAAGGAAACACAAGGATGTGTACGCAATATCTCGCGCGGTTATTCTGGTTATTGGCAATCTGCTGTGTGGCCACCGTAACGGTCTCTGCCGCGGAGCCGCCCCCTCCGCCCGTTCCGCTCGTAAGGCCGTCGATCGTCTTTAAGGTCCACAATGCCACAGACCGGATGGAGATGACGGTCAACACCAGCCGCATCCTCACGCTGGACCAGAAAATCGTCCAGGCCCAGGCCGACAACCCAGGACATTCTGGAGTTGACCCCGCATCTCGCCCACCCAGATTCTGGCCTCGGCCAAAGCGAAGGGCGTGACCAGGGTGAATCTCTGGGACGAAAACAAGAAACTCTACACGATCGACGTGATCGTCTACGCCGACACGCGGGAGTTCCAGTTGGTGCTGCAAACCGCCTTCCCCAACGCGGCGTTGAAGGTGATTCCAGTGAAAGATACCGTGATGATTTCCGGCTACGTCGACAAAACGGAGCTCGTCGAGCGGATTATCCGCGTCGCCGAGGAGTATTATCCGAAGGTCATCAACAACATGACCATCGGCGGCTGCCAGCAAGTGCTGTTGCACGTCTAGATAATGGAGGTTTCGCGGACCAAGCTCCGCCAATTGGGTTTCGACTGGGCAAAAATCACCGGCCGCAACGTCATCACCTCGGGGCCGACCGGTTTGATTACCGACTTACGACCCAACAAGCTCATCTCGATGGGCGGGTTGGGCGGTGCGGTGGGCAAGGCCGCCATGCCGCAACGGTTCTCCAAGCACCTTCGCCTTCAACGTCGTCAACGGCAACAGCGGCTTCTTCGGCGTGCTGGATGCCCTACGGGAGGACGGACTGGTGAAGATGTTGGCGGAGCCTACGCTTGACGGCGATCAACGGCGAAGCGGCATCCAGTCTCATCTCCGAGCGGGAGGATCGTTCTCATCATCCCGAACGCGACAGAGTCTGGGGACGCTCTCTATCACCGTCAGAGTATGGAACACAGATCAAGTTCGTGCCGATCGTATTGGGCAACGGGAAAATCCGACCTGGAAGTCCGGTCCCATCATCAGCGAACTTGACTACTCCACTGGCACGACCATCGCCGGCACTACCAGTCCCGGACATAAAGGATCGGATGCGCCGAAACGGCTGTGGAGCTGATGGCGGGCCAGACGCTGGCGATTGCCGGACTGGTGCAGACCCGCATCGAGGCTTCCAGTAATCCGGACTGCCTTGGATCAGCGAGTTGCCCTATCTTGGGCGCGGCGTTCCGAAACGTGAAGGAAAACCGCAACGAGATCGAACTGTTGATTATGGTCACGCCGGAATTGGTCGAGCCGATGGACGCCAACGAAGTTCCGCCGTGCGGCCCCGGCTCGGGGACAACCAGCCCCAACGATTGGGAACTGTTCATGAAGGGACATCTGGAAGTGCCCAAATGTGGTCCGCCGTGCGGGAGTTGCAACAACGGTTGCCCGACCGAGGGCGGGAACATGCCCCCGGACGGCATGATGCTCGACCCGGCCGAACCGATTCCCACGCCCGCGCCGAGCGGTGCGTTGCGAATCGTTGCAACGGCTGGCTTGTCCAGCCGCCCGCGGCGGCGGAATCGCCAGGACAGCCTGCGGCGGCAATCCACATGGCATATGGGGTGCGCCGGAGCGAATCCATACAACCGCTATTCTTCGCCCAAGCCGAACTCCTCCTCGGCTCCCGCCCCTGCGGAAACTCCCAATGGCCCGCCGGGATTCATCGGCCCGGTCGGCTATGACGTAGTAAAGTAAAGAGGGCACGTGCGGTATTGCGCCGGCGAAGGGCTCACCGTCTAGCCGCCGCGTCCATGCGGGGTCCCGGCGTGGGCGCCGGGGCTAACCCGGATTATTCATAAACACGAAGGAACATTGTCATTCTGAGCGCAGCGAAGAATCTGGGCTGTTTGCGGCGCATCGGCAGATCCTTCGCTGCACTCAGGATGACGTTTATGAATAATCCGGGCTAAACGCGCTCACTACGAATTGTCACACCAACCAGCATCCCATGAGCAACGTCCTCCGATTAGCCATTGTCGATCCGAGCGATTCCCACCGCGAAGCGTTGAAGAACATGTTGCTGGGAATGGACATGATCTGGCTCGAAGCGGAGTGCTCGCGGTACGAGTTTTTCGCCGACGTAGTGGCCCAGACCAATCCGGACATCGGCATCGTGGCCATCGACACCGATCCGGAAAAGGGGCTCGAACTGGTCGGCCGTCTGGCGGCCGCCTCGCCCGAATGCGCGGTCCTGGTGATAAGTTCGTCCAACGACGGGAGCTTGATCTTGCAGGCATTGCGGGCGGGGGCCAAAGAGTTCCTCACCCAGCCGATGCGGATCGAGGAGCTATTGGCCGCCTTGGGGCGCATCAGCGAGCGACGCTTGGGCCGCGGCGAAAACCGCCCGCGGGGAAATCAGGTGATCGCCGTGGCCGGCGCCATCGGCGGCGTGGGAACCACCAGCCTGGCGGTCAATTTGGGCTGCATCCTCGCCAAGGACCCGCGCAACTCAGTGGCCCTGGTCGATCTCGACCTCTGCCTGGGCGACGCCGACGTGTTCCTGGACATGATTCCCGACTATACGCTGGTCGACGTGGCCCAGAACGTCACCCGCTTGGACTTCACGCTCTTGAAGCGGTCGTTGACGAAACACTCCTCGGGCCTGTACTTGCTGCCGCGGCCGGTGCAGTTGGAAGACGTGGCCCTGATCACGCCCGACGACCTGCAACGGGTAATCGGGCTGTTGAAGGCCACCTTCACCCATCTCGTGCTCGATCTCTCGAAGGGCTACTCGGCCATCGACATGATCGCCCTGACGATGGCCAACGACATCCTCCTGACCACGCAGCTCGACTTGCCTTGCCTGCGGAACGTAGTCCGCTTGATGATGTCGTTCGGGAATATGGAGGACCTGGCCGACAAGGTGAAGATCATTGTCAACCGCGTCGGCCTGGACAGCGGACAAATCACCTTGAAGAAGGCCAAGGAGACCATCGGCAAGGAAATCTACTGGCAGTTGCCGAACGACTACCGCACGATGATCGAAGCCCGCAACAACGGCGTGCCACTCGTCGAGAGCACCCGAAAGCGGCCATCACGCAGTCGCTGATGGCCCTGGCCAAGATGCTCGACGGCGCCGAGGAAATCGAAGGCGAGGAAGCGGCCGCCGGAAAGAAGAGCCTCGGCGGCCTGCTGAAACTGTGGTCGGGGAAGAACGGAAAGTAAAGCCGATATATCTCCCGCTCATCGCGGGGACTTGCCGAATTCGCATCCATCGGCTAAAATTCATGTAGTGCATTATGGCTCGATTATCGTGCCTCCTATTGCGAGAACGGACGACAGCGATGCGTGTCTGCCAGATTCATGCAACTGTTTCCGATGATCATTCGGTGACCTTGAAAAACGTGCCCTTTCAGCCTGGAGAACACGTGGAAGTGGTGGTTTGTTCGGAGCATGCAAAACGCCCTAATGGCAACTCCTCCTATCCCCTCCAGGGCAAGCCGGTCCAGTACCTTCAACCGTTTGACGGTGTATCGGAAGACGACTGGGAAGCCACGCAATGATCGTTCTCGATACGCACATTTGGGTGTGGTGGGTGCATGGCGACAAACGGCTGTCACAATCCCAAGCGGAAATCATCAAGTCCAGCGAGAACGGCGCGATCGGAGTCAGCGCCATTTCAATCTGGGAAGTCGCCAAACTTGTCCAGTATCAAAGGCTGAAATTGCCTTGCCCACTGGAGGAGTGGATGGGGCATGCTTTGTCATATCCCGGTCTGAGCGTCGTTCATCTCACCCCTGAAATCGCCATCGAATCCTGCCGTCTGCCGGGGAACTTCCACCGTGATCCCGCCGATCAGATCATTGTAGCCACTGCCAGGCTCCACGGCTGCTCGTTGATCACGTCGGACAGCAAACTGCTTGCTTACCCGTTTGTGTCAACGATTGCGTAGTCGAAATTAGTCGACATACTCCGCAAGAATCGCGCGATCCGCACGGCCGTCACAATCTATCCAACCGTTGTCAGGCGTCGGATATGCATTTCCGCCATCAAGGCAAGCTCTGTACGGCGGAATAGCCGGAGGCTAACAGCCTCCGGAATAACGTGCCCGACTGTATTCCCGGGCGATTCGCACACTCACGCCCGAAGCCTGCAAAGCGAGAGGGTGGACGGCGGTTTGCCCTCGCTTGCGCATCGAGCTAGTGTCATATCACTTTGCCCCGATATTTCGCTCCTCGGCGCATCGTCTCTCCCCCATCCATAACCTATGTTTACGGGGATACTTTAGACACAACGGATAGATCTCTCATGGCAAAATTGATGACCACATTGCGGCCGGCCGACCCGAAAGAGAGCAGCTTCGAGGAGCTCAAGCAGCACATCCACGGCAAGCTGGTCGACAAGTTGGATTTGTCGCGCGTCGGCGAGATGGACGGCGAGACCTTGCGCCGCGAAATCCGCCTGGTCGTCGAGCATCTCTGCGACACCGAAGACACGCTGTTGAACCGCAGCGAGCGCGACCGGCTGGTGAGCGAGGTTCTCGACGAGACGTTCGGACTCGGCCCCTTGGAGATGCTGCTGAAGGACCCGACGATCAGCGATATTCTCATCAACGGTCCGAAGAGCGTCTACTGCGAGCGGCGGGGCAAGATGGAAAAGACGAACGTCGTCTTCCGCGACAACAAGCACCTGATGCAGATCATCGACCGGATCATCTCGAAGGTCGGCCGGCGGGTGGACGAGACCTGCCCGATGGTCGATGCCCGGATGATGGACGGTTCGCGTTTCAACGCCATCATTCCGCCGCTGGCGTTGGACGGGGCCTGCGTTTCCATCCGGCGGTTCGGGGCCAATCCGCTGAAGCTGGAGGACCTGCTGAACTTCAAGGCCTTCACGCCCGAGATGGTGATGCTCATGGAAGGGGCCATCAAGGCCCGGCTGAACATCCTGATCTCCGGCGGCACCGGCTCCGGCAAAACCACGCTGCTGAACACGCTGTCGAGCTTCATCCCCAACACCGACCGCATCGTGACCATCGAAGACGCCGCCGAGTTGCAATTGCAGCAGGAGCACGTGGTGCGGCTGGAAACCCGGCCGCCGAACATCGAGGGCAAGGGCGAGGTCTGCGCCACCGACCTGGTCCGCAACGCCTTGCGCATGCGGCCCGAGCGGATCATCATCGGCGAGTGCCGCGGGGCCGAGGCCCTGGACATGCTCCAGGCCATGAACACCGGCCACGAAGGGTCGATGACCACCTTGCACGCCAACACCCCCCGCGACGCGCTCAGCCGCTTGGAAACCATGATTATGATGGCCGGCTTCGAGTTGCCGCTGAAGGCCATGCGGGCGCAAATGGCCAGCGCCATCGACCTGGTCGTCCAGGTCAGCCGGCTGCAAGGAGGCTCGCGGAAGGTCACTTGCATCACCGAAATCGTGGGCATGGAGCAGGACACCGTCATCATGCAGGACGTCTACCGCTTCGACAAGGACGGCGTGGACGAGAACGGCCGGGCCTACGGCAAGTTCGTCGCCACCGGCATTCGGCCCGTGTTCATGTCCCGGCTGGAGTCGATGGGGGTGCGTCTGCCCTCGAGCGCCTTCCGCGAACGAGTCATGATGGAGGACTAAACGTTGAATCCGATCTTCATTGCCCTCTTGGCGTTCATCGGAGTGGCCGCGATCGTCGGCGGCGCGGCGCTGTTGTGGCGCGACAAGCCGCAGCAGAAGATCGAGGACCGGCTCGATTTGCTGACCGGCGCCAACACGCCCTCCGCCGCCAAGGACGGTTTGGCGAAAGAATCCAGCATCCTAGCGCAGCCGCTGGACGACAGGCCGGGCATATTTGAAAGGTTCACCGATCACTTCGGGAAATTCGGCAATTTTGACCTGCTCTTCGAGCAAGCCGATACGAACCTGACGAGGGGGAAACTGCTGATCATCTCGGGGGTGACCGCGCTGCTGGGGATTTGCATCGGCGTGGTGGCCCGCATTCACCCCGCTCTGCTGCCGCTGGTGGGGATCGGGCTGGGGTTTCTGCCGCTCGTGTGGGTGCTGTGGCGCCGCAAGCGGCGGCTGAGGGCCTTCGCCGCGCAATTGCCCGACGCCCTGGAAATGATCTCCCGAACCCTCCGCGCCGGCCAGAGCCTGGGCTTCGGCTTCAACATGGTTTCCACGGAAATGCCGCAGCCCATAGGCAAGGAGTTCGGCCGCGTCTTCGAGGAGCAAAACCTCGGTATCCAGATAGACGAAACCCTCCGCGCAATGACCGAGCGCATCCCCAACCTCGACCTGAAGTTCTTCGTCACCGCCTTGGTTCTACAGCGGCAGACCGGCGGAGACCTGGCCGAAATCCTCGACAAGATCGGGGCCTTGATCCGCGACCGCTTCCGCATCTGGGGGCAAGTCCAGGCGTTGACCGGCGAAGGCCGCCTCTCGGGCGTGGTCCTGCTGGCGCTCCCCTTCGTCCTGTTTCTCGCCGTCTATCAACTGAATCCCAACTACATCAAGGTCCTGTTCACCGATCCGTTGGGGACGAAGATGTTGGCCGCGGGGGCCTTCTTCCAGGTCGTCGGTGCGCTGGTGATCCGTAAAATCGTCAATATAAAAGTATAAAACAACCCTCGTTCCCACGCTCCGCGTGGGAACGCACTGCCCGGACGCTCCGCGTCCGCAGCGGTGGTGGAACACAATTGAACTCGATCGTTGCTCCGGGGACGCAGAGCGTCCCAACAGTGCGTTCCCATGCGGAGCATGGGAACGAGAGAGAAAGCCGCAATGATGATCTTCGCCGAGAAACTGATAAACCTGGAAAGCCTTGTGCCGCTGGCGCTGTTCGGCGCCTTTGCCGCGCTGGCGTGGTGGGGATTGGACTATTTGGCGTCGGGAAAGACCCGCGCCATCGAGCGGCTCGAGGAGTTGAAAGACCCCCGCAAACGCCGCAAGGCGACCGCCGAATCCGCGCTGAAGAAAACCGACGGCTTCACGAAGATGCTGGAGCGGGCCTCCCCCTCGCTGGCAAAACCCCTGCAGCCGAAAACTGAAGTCGAGCTGGGAAAACTCCGCACCAAACTGGCCGTCGCCGGTTTCCGCGGCGAGTCGGCCCAAAGCATCTTCCTGGGTTTGAAATTTGCCGGACTAATCGCCGGACTGCTGCTCGGCGGGGGCACGATCACCTGGTTCCGCGGAGTCAACCAAAGCTCGCTCGTCTGGTCGGTCGGACTGGCCGGCTTGCTGTTCTATCTGCCCGATCTGGTCGTCAGGTTCTTCGGCAGCCATCGGCGGAAGGCTATCTTCCTGGCCCTGCCCGACGCTTTGGACCTGCTGGTGGTTTGCGTGGAGGCGGGCTTGGGACTCGATCAGGCCATGCGCAAAGTCGCCGAGGAAATGAAAAAAACCTATCGTCTTCTGGCCGAAGAGTTCGCCATGAGCAACTTCCAGTTGCAGATGGGCCGGCCGCGGGCAGAGGTGCTGCACGAGTTGGGCGTCAGAACCGGCGTCTCCGATCTCCGCGCACTGGCGGCCGTGCTGATCCAGGCCGACCGCTTCGGCAGCAGCATCGCCCAAGCGCTCCGCACCCAGAGCGACTCGATGCGCATCCGGCGGCGGCAACTCGCCGAAGAAAAGGCGGCCAAGACCGCCGTGAAGCTGATCTTCCCCCTGGTGCTGTTCATCTTTCCGGGCATTTTCGTGGTCCTCGTCGGTCCGGCCGCCATCACCATGATTCGCCAGATGTTCCCCGCGATGAGCGGGGGCTGAGGATCGGGAAATCAATAACTGTCATCCTGAGCGCAGCGAAGGATCTCCGTGCATCCAGACCAGATCCTTCGCTACGCTCAGGATGACTGCCAATTCCGACAGTTATTGATTCGCCCATCCTAAGCGGCGAATTCACGCCATAGTTGCGGCAGTTATCGGGCCGCCGTCTTGCCCTCCGACGCCGTAACAAGTAGCATAGTCGCTTCGCCCAATGTGTGGCGTCGTACGTTTAGCCCCGACGTGGATGCCGGGAGCTAAGCGGGACACTCAGTAGTCCCAAAATCCCGCTTGTTTACGACAATTTCCGTTTAGCGGCCGTCGGCACGACGGCCTGCGCCGCCAACGGGGCCGTCGTGCCGACGGCCGCTAAACGGGAATGTGCCGGAATTGGGAACTACTGAAATTACATAAATCACACACACATAATATCTCACAATCCATAATGTCCCGCGATCCATTGACAGACGTTCGAGACCGGTACGACGTGGTCGTGATCGGCGGGGGGCTGGGGGGCATGACCGCCGCCAACGTCCTCGCCCGAGCCGGCCGCTCCGTCCTTCTCGCCGAACAACACTTCAAGCTCGGCGGATTGGCCACCTGGTTCCGCCGCGGCGAGCGGATTTTCGACGTCTCGCTGCACGGCTTTCCGGTGGGCATGATAAAAAGCTGCCGCCGCTACTGGAGGCGCGGAAATCGCCGACTCGATCGTCCAGTTGAAGGACATCCGCTTCGACAACCCGATGTTCTCGCTCTCGACGACCTTCGACCGCACGGATTTCACCCGGCTGCTGGTCGAGCGGTTCCGCCTTGAGCCGGAAAAGGTCGCGGAGTTTTTCGACGCCGCGCGGAACATGAACTTCTATGACGATCAGACGCTGAGCACCGGGCAGCTCTTCGAGCGGTTCTTTCCCGGCCGCGAGGACGTGGTCCGCCTGCTGATGGAGCCGATCACCTACGCCAACGGCTCGACGCTGGAGGACCCCGCCCTGACCTACGGAATCGTGTTTTCCAACTTCATGTCGAAAGGGGTCTACACCTTCCGCGACGGGACCGATCATTTGATCGGTCTGATGGGGCGGGAACTGGAAAAGAACGGCGCGGACGTGCGGTTGCGATGTCCGGCCCAGAAAATCCACCTCGACGACCGCCGCCGCGTCCAGGCCGTAACCCTTGCCGGCCGGACAATTGAAACCGGGGCCGTGGTCTCGAACGCCAATCTGCTGGGCACGATCTTCAACCTCGTCGGGCCCGAACACTGGAGCGGCGATTTTCTGGAGCAGGCCCGGGCGGTGCGGCTGAACAACTCCAGCACGCAGGTCTACATGGCCCTGAAACCGGACGCCCCGCTCGACCGTGGCCAATGCGGCGACCTGCTGTTCAGCTCGACCGCCCCGACGTTTCGCACCGAATCGCTGCTCAGCCGCGACATCACCAGCCGCACCTATTCGTTTTACTACCCCGACGCGCGGCCGAGCCTCCGCCGCTCGGTGATCGTGGCCAGTACGAACGCCAATTACGCCGATTGGGCCGGGCTGTCGAAGGAAGAATACCTGGCCGGCAAACAGGACCTGATCGACGGCACGCTGTCGGCCATCGAGAAGTACGTGCCCGACGTCCGCAGCCGGCTGGACTACGTCGAGGCGGCCACCCCGCTGACCTTCGAGCGATACACGCGGCACCTCGGCGGGGCCAGCTTCGGCACGAAGTTCGAGGGCCTGGCCGTCAGCCGGGCCTTGCCCGAGCAGGTCCCCGGACTGTATCATGCCGGAAGCGTGGGCATTATCATGTCCGGCTGGCTGGGCGCGGTCAACTACGGCGTGATCGTGGCCAACGACGTGGACGCGTTTTTGATGAAACAGCAAACCGTTTAGCCCCGGCGTCCACGCCGGGTTGTGGTTTTCGTTCCAGATTTGCAATAGATGACCAAACAAGAAATACTCGCCGCCATTCCGCACCGCGACCCGTTCCTGCTGGTCGACGAGGTCCTCGAACGCAGCGACCGGCGGATCGTCGGCGTAAAAACGTTCGACGGCCGGGAATGGTTCTTTGCCGGCCATTATCCCGACTTTCCCCTGGTGCCGGGCGTGCTGCTCTGCGAGGCGGCCATGCAATGCGGCGCGATCCTGCTGGCCACGTCCTTTGCCGCCGACGCGGGAACCGGCAAGGTCCCCGTGGCCACCCGCATTAACAACGTCCGTTTCAAACGCATGGTCCGCCCCGGCGAAAAGATCGTCATGGAAGTCGAGCTGACCGAGCGGCTGGCCGACGCCTTTTTCCTGGGCGCCAAAGTGTCGGTCGACGGCCAGCCGGCCGTCCGGTTCGATTTCGCCTGCACGGCGGCGGAGAAATAGTGGCTAGTGATTAGCTCCACTGAAATTACTAACGACTAGCCACTAACCACTCTTTATGTCCTTCCTCCAACTCTCCGACAAAACGATCCTCATTTTCGGCCTTGCCAATCGCAAGAGCGTCGCCTGGCACATCGGCCGGGCGCTCGCCGAGGCGGGGGCGAAATGCGTCTATGTGGTCCAGAACGAGCAGATTCGCGGGCTGCCGCCGAACTGCTCCCGGAGGCGGAGATTTTCACCTGCGACGTGGAACGCGAGGAGGAGATCGCCCGGCTTCGCGACGAGCTTGTGCGGCGGGGCGGACGGTTCGACGGCATGGTCCATTCGATCGCCTTCGCCGACTACTCCGACGGCATAAAACCCTTTCACGAGACCTCGAAGAAGGCGTTTCTCCAGGCCGTGGACATCTCCTGCTTCTCGCTGATCGCGCTGAGCAACGCGATGAAGGACCTGCTCGACCCGGACGCCTCGGTGGTGACGATTTCGATTTCCACCACGCGGATGGCCAGCGAGAGCTACGGCTTCATGGCCCCGATCAAGGCCGCGCTCGATTCGTCGCTGGCCTTTCTGGCCAAGTCGTTCAGCCGCTTTTCGCGGATTCGTTTCAACGCGGTGGCGCCGGGCCTGCTGAAGACCTCGGCCTCGGCGGGCATACCCGGCTATGTGGACGCGTACCTCTTTGCCGAGCAAGCCATCCCGCGCCGCCGGGCCCTGCGGACCGAGGAGGTCGCCGCCGCGGCCGTCTTCCTGCTCAGCCCCCGTTCGGCGGGCATCAATGCCCAGCGGATCGTCGTCGACGCCGGCATGTCGATCAACTACTTCGACCGCGAGCTGATCGACCGGGCCATGCGTCCCTGAAGCGGTCGGAAACGATCCCCCTTGCCGCAACTATCCCTTCTCCTTGGGGTTTATATTTAACGTAGAATGGCTCAATGAGATCGACCGAGGAGAACAGTCACACCCGGTTATCGCCCAGCCTACCACAGGTGTGGGGCGCTGTTGAATTGCCCGGCAAGGACAGGCAGCCCCCCAGCCTTCAAGTTTAGCGTCAAAGGAGACGTGCGATGAAAGTGCTCAGTACCGTGTTGGCGTTGGCCGTGTCGTTGGCTATCGTAGGCACCCTCTCGGCTCAGGAAAGAAAGAAGGGCCAGCGGCCCGAGCGCCGCCCGGCCGCCGGTGGAGTGGATTTGATGCGGGTTTTCAAGGGGCTAGACCTGAGCGCCGAGCAGGTGGAGAAGCTCAAGGCCTTGATGAAAGAATACGCCCCGAAGTACAAGGCGATCGCGGAGAAGCGGGAAAAGATTCTGACCCCGGAGCAGAAAAAGGCCCGCGCGGAGGCCCGAAAAGAAGCCATTAAAGACAAAAAGTCCCGCCGAGAGGTTGAAGAGGCCGGGCGGGCGGCGATGAATGTTACCGAAGAGCAGAAGGCAGCCATGGCCGAAATCCGCACGGAAATGCAAGCCACCTACAAGGAAATGCTCGCCAAGGGCCTCGAATATCTCACGCCTGAGCAGAGAGAGAAGATTAAAGAGCGGCTCGAACACCGCGGCGGCAACAGACAGCACCCGAAAAAGGGCGTCCAGAAGAACTAACCGGGATTATTCATGTGCAAATACTAGCCCAAGCGCAAGCGAGGGTGGCACAACGAGTTGCCCTCGCTTGCGCTTCGGGCTAGTGTCTCGCACTCTGCGCATGCGCCCGCCGACGAATAAACCGGGGTAAGTCGTTCGCTCGTGGGACGGATTTGTAGATTTGTAGGGTGGGTCAAGCGAAGCGCTGACCCGCCATCGTCCCCTGGTGGGACTCGCTGCGCTTGTCCCACCCTACCCCCGGCCATCACATCTCGCGGATGGTCTGATACGGGACCAGCGGGCCGCGGTTGCAGCCTGGGCATCGCTCGGCCGTCTCTTGCCACGCCGCGGGCGAGGCCAGATTCGACGCCCAGAAGGGCCAAGTGCGGCACTGCCGGGGCCGGGCGTCGTAGAACAGGCAGCGGCGGGTTTGGCCGTCGAACAAGACGCAATCGCCGCCCACCCGTTCGATGAGACTCTTGCGGATCCCCACCGTTCGCACGTATTGCCGCTCGAATTCGACGACTGGCATTTCGAGTGCAGCGGCGAGGGCCTCGATTTCGGCCCGATTGACCCAGACGTAGCCCGGCTCTCCGGTGCAGCAGTCGCCGCAGCCGGTGCAGGAAAATCTTAGCCCGTCGCTGTACCAAGGTTGGGTCATTCCACTTAGGAGGATAATCGACTCGGTTGACTTGTGCAACCGCAGCGGGATGAATTTGCACGATTGTTTAGCCCCCGCGTCCACGCGGGAAGTCTGGTTTAGCCCCCGCGTCCACGCGGGGAGAGTGAAAACATCCCTTTTTTCCCGGCGTGGACGCCGGGGCTAAACGAAAAAAACCGGCGTGGATATCCGATCAAAACGCAAACTCGTCAGGTTTACACCCGCTTTTGCAGCTTCTCGGCCAGCCGGTCCAGCGTCTGGCTGCGATCATCCACGTCGATATGGACGTGCAATAGGTGCATCTGTTTTTTGTCGGACAGCGCGGCGCTGAGGGCCGCGTCGAAATCCTCCTCCGTATGGACCGCATGACCGCAGCCGAGGCCGAGGACCTCCGGCAGCTTGTCGTAACGCCAGGGATGAACCTCGTTGAAGCGATGGTCGCCGAGGTGCAAAATCCGCTCGGTGCCGTAGCCCCGGTTGTCGAGCACGATAACGATGGGAGTCTGCCCCTGCTCGGACGATCGTGGAGAGTTCCATGCCGGTCATCTGGAAGGCGCCGTCGCCGACCAGGACCAGCGGGCGCAGGTCGGGCCGGGCGGTCGCCGCGCCCAGCGACCCCGGCACCGAAAAGCCCATCGAGGTGTAATAGGCCGGGCTGAGGTACGCGGTCTGGCCGTGGACGACCAGCTCGCTCGAGGCGAACAGGGCGTCGCCCGGATCGGCGATCACCACCATCGAATCGTCGAGCACCTGGTTCAGCCGGGCGATAAGCCGGCGGACGGTGATTGGCTCGCCCGCCTTCGGCCGCCAAGGGCCGGCGCATTTTTCCGGCCGGCGGGGCAGTTTCCGCGAGGTTTTCTTCAGTCCGGCGGCGGCCAGCCCCGCCACGAAATCGCCCAGCAAGACCCCTTCGTAAGCGTGGTGGCTGATGCGGAGCGCGTCGGCGGTGGCGAAGATCGAGCGCGTCGGGGGCAGATTGGCGGTAAAGATGCCCGTGTTGATGTCGGTCAGCGATTCGCCGAGGAGGATGATGCAATCGCTCTCTTCGACAAAGCGGGTGACGTCTTCGCGGCCCATGGCCCCCTCGTAGAGACCGATGAACAGCGGATGCCGCTCGTCGATGACGCTTTTTCCGAGCATCGTGGTGGCGATGGGGATGTTCGCCCCTTCGACCAGCCGGAGCAGGTCCGCCTGCAAGCCGAACCGCTGAATTTCGACGCCGGCGATGATGACCGGGGTTTGGCTCTCCGCGATCCGATGGACGGCGTCGGCCACCGATTCGGCCAGCGCGTCGGGGTTGCTCGTCGGGGTGCGGTGGGTGTGGAGATGGGGACCCTCGGGCACGACGCCGACCATGTCGCGGGGCAACTCGATGTAGCCCGGCCGCCGCAGCCGGGCGACGGTAGCCAGCACCCGGTCGATGCTTCGCAGCGCGGTATGGGGATCGTTCAGTTCCGCCTCGGCGCAGCAGATCCGCCGAAAGACCTCGGCCTGGGTGCGGAAATCCTTGACGCGATGGTGCAGCAGCGGGTTGTCGGTCCGCTCGCGCATGCCGGGCGAGCCGCTGATGACCACGACGGGCGATTTCTCGGCGTAGGCCCCGGCGATGGAATTGCAGAGGCTCAGCCCGCCCACGCAGTAGGTGACGCAGACGGCGCCGATGCCGTTAAGTCGTGCGTAAGCATCGGCCGCGAAACCGGCGCAGTCCTCGCGCGTGCAGCCGACGAGCTTGATCGGACTCCGTTCGAGCATCGCGTAGAAGGAGAGGACGTAATCGCCCGGTATGCCGAAAATGTGGCGGATGCCGTAGTCTTCCAGGCAATGGATCAGGTAGTCGCCGATCGACACGTCCCAGACCGCGGCTTCAAGTTTGGTGCGCCCGATTTCGGCCAACGTGGAACGATTCTCTGCGGTCAACTGCATGGCAGGCCCTCGAATTGTGGTGAATTGATTGATTACACCCTATTATATGGATGTGAGTCAATAGGGTGGATTTGCCCTGCCGCAAAGGAGTGTAACGATGCATTTGGTAGCTGAAACGGTTCGTAGTCCGCCTTGAGGCGGCAATGAATTTATGTGCCGTCTCTTTCCGCCTAAAGGCGGTACAACGAACGTGAACGGCGGGACGCGGAACGCCTGAAATCTTGCCCAGCTTGCCGCCAAAGCTGATTGCGGCCGGGAATATCAGTGATAAAATGCACAATACGATTTCAGTATTTCACACCCGACAATAACCCGCCAAGAAAAGGAATCCTGCCGATGTTCAAGCCCTGGGCCGCGACCTTGACCTCGATCCTCTTGCTGTTCGGCTGCGGGACGGCGATTGCCCAAACCGCGTTGCCGGCTGAAACCAAGGCCGAGCACGACGCCCGAATGGCCTGGTTCCGCGACGCGAAGTTCGGCCTGTTCATCCACTGGGGCGTCTACTCCGTGCCGGCCGGCGAGTGGCAGGGCAAGACGGACTACGCCGAGTGGATTTCCGAGCAGGCGAAAATCCCCATGTCGCAATACGAAAAGTTCCGCGACCGCTTCAATCCGGTGAAGTTCGACGCCGCCGCCTGGGTCGCCCTGGCCAAGCAGGCGGGCATGAAGTACATCGTCATCACCAGCAAGCACCACGACGGCTTCGCCATGTTCGACACCAAGCTGACCGACTGGGGCATCATGTCCACGCCCTTCCATCGCGATCCGATCAAGGAGTTGGCCGCCGAGTGCAAAAAAGCCGGACTGAAGTTCTGCGTCTATTACTCGATCATGGATTGGCATCACCCGGACTATCCGCTCCGCCGGCCGTGGAACGACACCGCCCGGGGCACGCCGGACATGGACCGCTACGTCAAGTTCATGAAGGGGCAACTCAAGGAGTTGGTGACGAACTACGGGCCGCTGGGAATCCTCTGGTTCGACGGCGAATGGGAGCCGGCCTGGACCCAGGAACGCGGCCGGGACCTCTACGCCTACGTCCGCGGACTGCAGCCCGACATCATCATCAACAACCGCGTCGCCAAAAACCGCAACAGGGATGAAAGGAGCTCAGCGAGGGCGAGGAGGTCGTCGGCGACTACGGCACGCCCGAGCAGCAGATTCCCGCCAACGGGCTGCCGCCGGGCGAAGATTGGGAATCGTGCATGACGATGAACGACCACTGGGGCTACAACAAGCACGACCAGAACTGGAAGTCGTCGACCAAACTGATCCGCATGTTGATCGACATCGCGTCGAAAGGGGGCAACTTCCTGCTGAACGTCGGCCCGACCTCCGAGGGCCTGATTCCCGCGCCCAGCGTCGAGCGGCTCCGCGAGATCGGCGCGTGGATGGCGGTCAACGGCGAGTCGATCCACGGAGCATCGGCCTGTCCGTTCAAGCAAGCCCCCGCCTGGGGCCGCATCACCGCAAAGCCGGGCAAGCTGTATCTGCACGTCTTCGACTGGCCGAAGGACGGAAAGCTCGCCGTGCCAACTCCATCCGGCAAGCCGAAGTCGGCCTATCTGCTGGCCGATCCAAGCCAGAAGCCATTGCAAATTACCTCAAAGGCCGATGGCTTGGAGATAACTTTGCCCCCGTCAGCCCCCGACAAGGCGGCGGCGTCTGTGGTGGTGTTGGAGATCGCGGGTAAGTTCTGACCTATCTGGTTTTGAGGCCGGGAGTGATACCAAACGTGCCGGGGATGCCTCGGTTATTTTTCGGCGTTATATTTCCTGCTGAAAATCGCCTGGAATATGTGTGCGATTTGCGTGAATGAGGCTATTCTCAAAGAAGGGGTACTGTAGATGTACGCCAATCAATTATTGAAAGTCGTTCTGCTATTCTTGTTGCTTGGTATTGCCGGCTGCGCTCGGGCCGATGATACGCACTCAGGCCCAGTGAATAACGAATCTGAGCAGATCAAGTCGATTGCCGGCCGATTGGAGTCCGAGGATGAACAGAGATGTCTAAGTAGTGTTTCTTGGACTTTATTACACTGTGCCGACGAGGCCCATCTCAAACTGGTGATGAAAACCATCGGAGCGTCGATGGAAGACCAAAACGAGTTTTCATTCGAGTCCGCCGTGCGCGACGCCGGCGGATTGGCGAAATATCGGAATCGGGTGACGCGGTTGCTCGACAACGATAGCGAGATCGTGCGGGGCTTCGGCGCAGTATTGGCTTGGCGTCGTCGGAGATGAGACGAGCAAAAAGGATTTGTACCGGCTCCTCAAGGCCAAGAATCTGCCCATACAAGACGAAGTCTTTGCGGGCTATGATCGCGCTGCGGCAGCCGCGGCCCTGGGAAGAATGGGGGCCCGAGAATATCTAAAGGACTTTGCGGCCTTGCTCCACGACCCTAACGATCAAGTTCAAGCCGGCGCCGCAAGGGCGATCGGCACGCTGAAAGCCAAAGAATACAGCGCGGCGATCGCGGAATTGGTAGACGACGGACGCGATCGGACGTGCATGGCGGCGATCGTCTCTTTGGTGGATCTCGGGGCAAAACAATATGCGCCGGTTATCGCCAAAAAGCTGACCAGCCACGGCGACCCATCCATTCCGGAATATGCTATATTTGCCTTGGCCGCCCTGGACGCGAAGGAGCAAAGCAAGGACATCGCCGGGCTGTTGGGAAACCAATTCAAAGGTCGCCACGCAGCCTTGGCACTGGCTCTGCTGGATGCAAAGGAGTATCTGCCCCAAATAAGAGAACTGATGAAAAACGGCGGGGGCCTGACGCGTCGAGACGCTGTTCTCGCCTTGGGCATATTTCAGGATAAACAGTCTCTACCCGGTATAGCCCAACTTATGCATGATTCCGAAGACTATGTCCGCGTTGGAGCGGCCTGGGCGATAATTATGTTGGAGGATCGACCGCATGCACCCCAGGCAATCCGAATTATCGAACCGAATGGAAAAGATCACATCGCCGATCACTTCCCTCTTCCGCACGGAGCACAATTCATCGCGTCCGCTCAATTCCGCCGGGAAAAAGAACGGGCTGTGAAATTGTATCAAAAGCTCCAAGCGAGCGAGCAGAACGAAACACGTAAGGCACAGTGAATGCTCATCCGCTATGCCGTTGTCAAGCAATCGTGAAATCCGGTTACGCCCCCGGAACGAACGCGGAGCGTTCGGGCAGTGTGTTCCCATGCGGAGCATGGGAACAAGGGGAATTGTAGGACAGGTTGTCAACCTGTCCTACGAGAGGCAGCCAACTTGTCCTACGACAGTCCGTGCTTGGCGAGCTTGTCGCGGAAGGTCGAGGGCTTCATGCCCAGGGCGGTGGCGGCGGCGGTTTTGTTGCCGCCCGAGTTGCGTAGGGCGTCTTGCAGGAGTTGCTTCTCGGCGTTGTCGATGACCGCCTGGAAGCCGCCGGCCGAGGGGCGCTCGCTCGGGGCCGGCCCGCCGATCTCGCCGGCCAACACGTCGGGCGTGACGCGGCCGCCGCCGATCAGGTACGCCCGCTCGAGCGTGTGGTACAACTCGCGGACGTTGCCCGGCCAGTTGTGACGCATCAGCAAGTCGATCGACTCGGGAGGGAAAAAGGTGTCAGGAACCGTATCCGGCGACTTTTCCGGTAAATGGCTCCTGGCACCTTTTTCTCGGCGGCGATGCGTTTCAGCAGGTGCTCGGCCAGCGGCGGCACGTCGTCCAAACGCTCGCGGAGCGGGGGAATGTTGATCCGCAGCACGTCCAGCCGGTAATAGAGGTCCTCGCGGAACGTGCCTTCGCCGATTTTCCGCAGCAGGTTCCGCTTGGTCGAGGCGATGATCCGCACGTCGGCCTTGTTCGGCGCGCCGCCGCCAACCCGTTCGTAGACCTTCTCCTCGATCGCCCGCAAGAGCTTCGGCTGCTGCTCAATGGGGATGTCGTCGACGTCGTCGAGGTAGAGAGTTCCTCCCTCGGCCAGCTCGAAGCGGCCTTTTCTGCGCTGCTCGGCGCCGGTGAAAGAGCCTTTCTCGTGGCCGTAGAGTTCGCTTTCGATCAGTTGCGGCGGGAAGAGCGTGCAGCCGACTTTGACGTAGGGGAAGCCGCGGCGGTGCGAGTTGCGGTGGATGATCGTGGCCAGCAGGTCCTTGCCCACGCCGGTCTCGCCGAACAAAAGGACGTTGGCGTCGGTCTTGGCGGAGATTTCCACCATTTTTCTGACCCGTTCCATGGCGGCCGAGCGGCCGACGATCGTCAGTTCCACGTTCGCGGCGGAGAATGCCGGCTTGGCGGCGGGCGATTCTGTGGCTTGCCGCTGCCGCTCGATCCGGGCCAGCAGCGGCAGCACGTCCTCGTTGCGGAAGGGTTTGGTGAGGAAGTCCAACGCCCCGAGCTTGACCGCCTCGACGGCCACGGGAATGCTGCCGTAGGCAGTCATCATAATGACCTCCGTCTCAGCCAGCGGGCCTTGCTTTATCCGCTTGAGCAACTCGATGCCGTCGAGCCGGGGCATTTTCAGGTCGGTCACCACCACGTCGAAGCGTCCGGCGTCGAGCTTTTCGATCGCTTCCTGCCCGTCGGCGGCGGCCACGACCTCGTGTCCCTGCGCGGCGAGATCGTCGGCCATCGTGACCCGTTTGATCTTTTCGTCGTCAACGACCAGGATGCGCATGGGGCGGATCGAATATAAGATAAATTGAGGGCGGCGCCGCCATCCATCAACCTTGCGAGGCAAGGTGCATTTCGGTGGCTAGGGGCAACTCGATGACGTCGTTCCGCAGGAGACGGGTGGAAAAGAACAAGACCTCCAGGTTCTCGACCTCGCGCGTTTCGGGATTCAGGCGGGCGACAACCTCGTCGCCTACCTCTTCCGACTCCTGCTCCGCGTAAGGTTCGCGCTTGCCAATATATAATATGTCCGCCTCCCGGTCGTACTGGAAGGTCAGTGTTTCCGCCATTCGATTTCTCCTTCCTTCAATTTGCGAGCCAAGTAAGACGTAATTATCCAAGGCTTTGTTTGTTGTCCCTGCCCACCGACGACAACCACAACCACGTGCTTGCCACCCCGGAGGTCGGCGAACCATCTGGAGAAAAGCCTGGCATTGCCAACGCGAGAACTCCGGCGGATCTGGTCGGGATCAGCCAGCGTCTCCATGATACGCTGGCGGTGGTCGGGAAGCAAATCGGGATGGTGATTGCCGATATGCCGCTCCCGCTCGTCGGTCAGCTCCACGTCGAGCCCCAGATACGGACACGGCAACAGGGCCATCCCGCATTCTCCCTCGCCAAAATAGCCAATTTCCCGCGCAGCGACAAATTATCAAGCGACGGCCGCCGGCCGCGACTTTGCGTTGATTTACGCCGTGGCCTCGCCTTCGCCGGAGCCTTCGGCGCCCGCCCCGACGGCCAGCGGTTCGGCGTGCTCCTCGGCCGTCGAGCCGTGGAAGTTGAGCTGCTTCTTGTCGCCGACTTCCTTGACCTCGATGGTGATCGTGTCCATGCCCTTGAACTCGCCCTTGAGGAGTTCCTCGGAGAGCGGGTCCTCGACGAAGTTCTCGATCGCCCGGCGCAGCGGCCGGGCGCCGAAATCGAGGTTGCTCCCCTTGCGGATCAGATACTGCTTGGCCTCGTCGGTAAGGATCAGCGCCAGGCCGCGCTCGGTGAGCCGCTCGCGGACCTTCTTCAGTTCCATCTCGATCACGTCGCCCAGGTCGCTTTGGGTGAGGTGGCGGAAGACGATCACGTCGTCGACGCGGTTGAGGAACTCGGGGCGGAAGACCTTTTCGATCTGCTCCTGCACCCGGCCCTTCATGTTTTCGTAAGAGGCGTCGTCGTCCGGTTTCTGGAAGCCGAAGGCCGATTCGTTCTTGATGGCGTCGGCGCCGGCGTTGGTGGTCATGATGAGGATCGTGTTGCGGAAATCGACGTTGCGGCCGAAGCTGTCGGTCAAGCGGCCCTCTTCCATCATTTGCAGGAGCATGTTGAATACGTCGGGATGGGCCTTCTCGATTTCGTCCAGCAGCACGACGGCGTAGGGCCGGCGGCGGATTTTCTCGGTCAGTTGTCCGCCTTCCTCGTAGCCCACGTATCCCGGCGGGGCCCCGACCAGCCGGCTGACGTTGTGCTTCTCCATGTACTCGCTCATGTCGATCTGGATCAGGGCGTCCTCGTCGCCGAACATGAACTCGGCCAGGGCCTTGGCCAGCAGGGTCTTGCCCACGCCGGTCGGCCCGGCGAAGACGAAGCAGCCGGTGGGCCGCTTGGGATCCTTCAAGCCGCTGCGGCTGCGGCGGACCGCCTTGCAGATCGAATGGATCGCCTCTTCCTGGCTGACCACGCGCTTGTGCAGTTCGTCCTCCATCTTCATCAGCCGCTGCGAATCCTCGGTGGTCATCCGGGTGAGCGGGACTCCGGTGATCTTCGAGATCACCTCGGCGATGACCTCTTCGTCGACCACGCCGTCGGTTTCGCGTGATTTCTCCCGCCACTGATGGGTAATGTGCTGCTTTTTCTTCTTGAGCTTGTCGGCCTGGTCGCGCAGGGCGGCGGCCTTCTCAAAATCCTGGTTGGCGACCGCTTCTTCCTTGTCCTTGTTCAGTTTCTCGACTTCTTCGTCGATGTCCTTCAGGTCCGGCGGACGGGTCATCGATTTCAGATGCACCCGGGCGCCGGCCTCGTCGATGATGTCGATGGCCTTGTCGGGCAGGCAGCGGCCGGTGATGTAGCGGCTCGACAACTCCACGGCCGAAGCGATGGCGTCGTCGGTGATCCGCACGTGATGGTGCTGCTCGTAACGGTCGCGGAGCCCCTTGAGGATTTCCACCGCCTCGGTCTTCGTCGACGGCTCGACAATCACTATTTGGAAGCGGCGGTCCAGGGCGCTGTCCTTTTCGATATACTTCCGGTACTCGTCGAGGGTGGTGGCGCCGATGCACTGGATTTCGCCGCGGGAGAGGGCGGGCTTGAGCACGTTGCTGGCGTCGATGGCGCCCTCGGCCCCGCCGGCCCCAACCAGCGTGTGCAACTCGTCGATGAAGAGGATCGTGTTCTTGGCCCGGCGGACTTCGTTCATCACGGCCTTGATCCGCTCCTCGAACTGGCCGCGGTATTTCGTGCCGGCGACCATCATCGCCAGGTCGAGCACGACGATGCGGCGGTCGAGGAGCAGTTCGGGGACGTTCCCCTCGACGACCCGTTGTGCGAAGCCTTCGACGATGGCGGTTTTGCCCACGCCCGCCTCGCCCAGCAGGACGGGGTTGTTTTTCGTCCGCCGGCCGAGGATTTGCATTGTCCGCTCGATTTCCTTCTCGCGGCCGATCACCGGATCGAGCTTTCCTTGCCGGGCGAGTTCGGTCAGATCGCGGCCGAAGCTGTCCAGGGCGGGGGTCTTCGACTTGCCGGCGCGTTGTCCGCTCTCGCCGCCGCCGCCGCGGGGGCCGGAGAGTCCGCCCGCCCGCTCCGCGCCTTCCGGGCCTTCCATGCCGTGGCCCAACAGATTCAACACTTCCTCGCGGACGTCCTCGAGTTTCAGGCCGAGATTCATCAACACCTGGGCGGCCACCCCTTCCTGCTCGCGGAGCAGGCCGAGGAGGATGTGTTCGGTGCCCACGTAATTGTGGTTCAGGTTGCGGGCCTCTTCCATCGAGTATTCGATGACTTTTTTCGCCCGCGGCGTTTGCGGGAGCTTGCCCATCGTGACCATGTCCGGCCCGCTCTGCACCAGCTTCTCGACTTCCAGCCGGATCTTGCGGAGATCGACGTCGAGGTTCTTCAACACGTTCGCCGCCACCCCGCTGCCTTCCTTGATCAGACCAAGCAGGATGTGTTCGGTGCCGATATATTCATGGTTGAACCGCTGGGCCTCTTGATTGGCCAGTTGCATCACTTTTCGGCGCGGTCGGTGAATCGCTCGTACATCAATATTCTCCAAATTGTATTCCAAGCCGCGGGGCGCGTCCCGCGGGCCAAGAGAGCTTCTTAAAAACAATACCATCGCCCTCTATGCGCTACGCATGTCTGGACCGATCAGTTCACTCTTGCTCTGCCTCCCCGGTCCACCGCCAGAGAATTGTAACTTCCAAAACAGGTCTAATCAAGGTAACTCGTAGGACAGGCTGGCAACCTGTCCTACAACAGTGTCTTGAAACGGGACAGGTTGGCAACCTGTCCTACAGTAGTGCCAACCGATACGCCCATATTGCCGAGATGTTGACTATTTGCGACACTGGGCGATATGCGATTCATTTTTACCCCCGCCGCCGAGCGCGCATTGGAGCAGGCTTCCGGTTGGACGCTTGGTTCCGAACGCCACGAATTAGAGGCGGAATCGCTCTTGCTGGGGTTGTTGTCCGAACCGGAATGCCGCGCTGCAGTGATGCTTGCCAGGGTGGGTGTGGATATTTCGGTTGTTCGCAAACGGTGGGCTGAACTGGCACACAGCATCCCCCCGAAAGATGGCGCCATCGCGCGGAAGCCGTTATCTTCCGACGTAGTTTGTTCCCTCCAGTTGGCCTCTGGGCGGCTGGAATTGCTCCCTCGCCCCATCGAATTTGCAACCGAACACATCCTTTTGGGGTTGGCTTCGGCCGATCACGAGGTCTCGCTCTGGCTCCGCCGGCAGGGGCTCGACCCCGACTCGCTGGCGGCGGAAATCCGCAAACTGCACGGTTTTTCGGCGGAAGACGATCCCTTAAAAGCCCTCGACGTGCCGGACGAATCTATCGACATTTGGGAAAGCAACTCGGACAACAATAGCCGGGGGCTAACAGCCCCCGGTGAGGGAACCGACAATTCCGACATTGTGGTGCAGGCGTCCCGCCTGCATGGTGCAGCCGGGACGGCCGCACCACAATCGGCGATGATCGATGCCCTGCGCGTCATCGACGCCGCGGCCAACCGCGCCCGCGAAGGCATTCGCGTTGTCGAGGACTACGTGAGACTGATTCTCGACGACCGGCATCTGACGCGACTTTGCAAGCAACTGCGCCACGATCTGACCGAGTGTTTGGGTTCGATCGCGCCGCAGCGGCGTTTCTCCGCCCGGGAAACGCTGGCCGACGTGGGGACGGACTTGGACACGACGAGCGAAGGCCGCCGCGCAAGCCCGCTCGAGGTGATGCGGGCGAATTTCGCCCGCTTGCAGGAAGCCCTGCGCAGCCTGGAGGAGTTCGGCAAGCTGCTCGACGCCGATTGTTGGGGTGACAGTTGGACTGCCACCCCCGGGGCGACAGAGCAACTATCGCCCCAACCGGCGAATTTGGCGGCGGCCGTCAAACAACTCCGCTATCGTGCCTACACGCTCCAACGGGCCGTGGAAATCGCCGCCCGCTCGATCGAGCGGCTGGCTTCGGCCCGGCTTTATGTGTTGCTCGATGGAGGGCCGTCGCCCGAGGAGTTCGAGCGGCTCGCGGCGTCGCTGATCGCGGCGGGCGCGGGCGTCCTGCAACTCCGCGACAAGCGGCTCGGCGACCGCGAGTTGCTCGCCCGTGCCCGGCTGCTGCGGGCGATCACAAAAGAGCATGTAGCACAGCCGCCCTCGGCTGTGACCGATAATGATTACGGCACAGCCGAGGGCGGCACAGCCGAGGGCGGCTGTGCTACAAATCGTCGGGTATTGTTTATCGTCAACGACCGGCCAGATTTGGCGGCCCTGGCCGGGGCAGACGGAGTTCACGTCGGACAGGAGGAGGTCTCGGTGAAGGACGCCCGGCGGATCGTCGGGCCGGACGCGCTGGTCGGCGTCTCGGCCCATTCGATCGAGCAGGCCCGGCAGGCGGTGCTCGACGGAGCCGACTACATCGGCGTTGGTCCGGTTTTCGCTTCAGAGACAAAGCGGTTCGAGCATTTTCCGGGCGTCGAGTTGGTGCGCGCGGTGTCGGCGGAGATCAGACTGCCCGCCTTCGCCATCGGGGGCATCGACCGCTCGAACGTCGCCCAAGTGCTGGCGGCCGGCGCGACCCGGATTGCCGTTGGCAGCGCGATTACCGCGGCCGACGATCCCGCCCGGGCGGCGAGAGAATTGGCGTCGACTGTAATAAGGAGCGTGCAAACGTAGGGTGGGACAAGCGAAGCGCGGTCCCACCAATACGGAACCAATAATTCGACCCAAACCAACTTGGTGGGACTGCGCTTTGCTTGTCCCACCCTACTTTCCCGGCGTGGGTGCCGGGGCTAAACAATTCATTTTAACCCACTACCCATTTACCAGGAGTCCAGCCGTGTCCGCGTTTCCCGAAATCGCCAAAATCCGCTTCGAAGGCCCCGAATCGAACAACCCGCTGGCCTTCCGCCACTACGACGAGAACGAATTGGTCGAAGGCAAGCCGATGAAGGACCACCTGCGCTTCAGCGTGGCCTATTGGCACACGATGCGGGGCACGGGCGGCGATCCCTTCGGGCCGGGCACCATGCTCCGGCCTTGGGAGGCGAAGGACGATTCGGTCGAAAACGCCGTCGGCCGCGTCCGCGTCGCCTTCGAGTTCTTCGAGAAGCTCGGCGCGCCGTTCTACTGCTTCCACGACCGCGACGTCGCCCCCGAAGGGGCCACGCTCGGCCGAGACCAACAGGAACCTCGACGCCGTCGTCAAGGTGCTCAAGGAGGAGCAGCAGCGGACCGGCATCAAGCTCCTCTGGGGCACGGCCAACCTGTTCAGCAATCCCCGCTACATGCACGGCGCGGCCACAAGCTGCAACGCCGACGCCTTCGCCTTCGCCGCCGCCCAGGTGAAAAAGGCCCTGGAAGTGACCAAGGAACTCGGCGGCGCAGGGCTACACGTTCTGGGGCGGCCGCGAGGGCTACCAGTGCCTCTGGAACACCGACATGAAGCGCGAGGTCGACCACCTGGCCGCCTTCATGCACATGGCCGTCGACTACGCCAAGAAGATCGGCTTCACCGGCCAGTTCTACTTCGAGCCCAAGCCCAAGGAGCCGACCAAGCACCAGTACGACTTCGACGCGGCCGCGTGCATCAACTTCCTCCGCGCCTACGGCCTGGCCGACCACGTCAAGATGAACATCGAGACCAACCACGCCACGCTGGCCGGCCACACGCGTCGAGCACGAGCTGGACTACGCCGGCTCGCAGGGCTTCTTGGGCTCGGTCGACGCCAACACGGGCGACCTGCTGCTGGGCTGGGACACCGACCAGTTCCCCACCGACGTCTACCTGACGACGAAGATCATGCTGATGATTCTGAAGTACGGCGGCTTCACCACCGGCGGGCTGAACTTCGACGCCAAGGTCCGCCGCGAGAGCTTCGAGCCGGTCGACCTGTTCTACGCCCACATCGGCGGCATGGACGCCTTCGCCAAGGGGCTGAAGATCGCCGCCGCCATCCGCGCCGACGGCGTGCTGGCCGGTATGGTCAAGCGACCGCTACGCCTCCTGGGACAGCGGCGTCGGGCGCCGAGATCGAGGCCGGCCGGCACGACTTCGAGTCGCTCGAAAAGTACATGCTCGCCAAGGGCGACGTCACGCCCAACCGCAGCGGCCGGCAAGAACTGTTCGAGAACGTCGTCAACCGCTACGTGTTTTAGATGTAGGGTGGGACAAGCGCAGCGCGGTCCCACCAACATTCGGAAAAATTATGGAAATTGGTGGGACCGCGCTTCGCTTGTCCCACCCTACGTATCCCGATGACGCCATGTCTGACTATCGGCGTTGGTATGTGCCTGGTGGAACCTTTTTTTTCACGGCCGTCACCTATGGTCGAAGGCCGATCCTCTGCAACGCTATGGCACGGAAGTGCCTCCACGAAGCTATCGACAAAGTCCGTGCGACTCGGCCGTTTGAACTGGTTGCCATTGTGCTGTTACCCGACCATGTTCATACGATTTGGACACTACCGCCGGGAGACGTCGCCTATCCATTGCGATGGAAGCGCATCAAAGAGGAATTCACCCTTGCGTATCTTGCGTGTGGTGGATCGGAAGGCTTAAGAAGCCGTTCTCGAATACGGCATGGTGAACGCGGCATTTGGCAGCGCAGATATTGGGAACATTCTGTACGTGACGAAGCGGATCTGAACCGTTGCGTCGATTATGTGCATTGGAATCCGAAGAAACACGACTTGGTCAGCAACGTCCGAGATTGGCGTTGGTCGTCATTCAACCGATACGTCTCTTTGGGCCAATACGAGATTGGCTGGGGCGCAATTGATCCAGCGCCCGGCTACGATGATCCCGAATGGGGCGAGTAGGGTGGGACAAGCGCAGCGCAGTCCCGCCATTGCTCGAATGGATGTCGGGGTTCGACGGGTTGGTGGGACCGCGCTGCGCTTGTCCCACCCTACTCAATGCCACCTTTCTCAAGTGGTGGGACCGCGCTGCGCTTGTCCCACCCTACTCAGCAGCGCAACTCTTCCGCGGCCGTGGCCAGCACATCGAAGAGGTCCTCCAGTCGGTCCTCGTCGACCGCTGAAAACGCGATGCGGATGTCGCGGTCGCCGTTGGCGATCACGCCCACGCCGTATTTCTCCAGCAAGTGCCGGCGATAGGTCTCGGCGTCGATCCCGTTGAGTTTGACGCACATGAAATAGCCGGAATTGAAGGGATACGGCTCCCAGAGGTTGTCGAACTTCGGGGAGGCGATAATTTGTTGGACCTTCTTCGCGCGGGCTTTGAGAATATCGATGTTCCGCTGCCGCTCGATGTCGGCCGTATCGCCGGACAGGGCCTTGACAAGGATCGACTGAGACGGGTGCGAGCAGTTCGAGACGACGCTGCGGATGGCGCCGGCGGTCTTTTTCTCCAGGGCCTGGTAGAGCGCCTTGTCGTCGGTCGCCGCCGGTGCGGCGAAGGTGAGCATCCCGGTACGAAACCCCCAGACGAAATCCTCCTTGGTGGCGGCGTCGGCCTTGACGGCCAACAGGCGGGGATGGCATCCGGCGAGCCGGGCAAAGATCGATTCCTGGGCCAAATCTTCGTCGTAAAAGAGGCCGAAGTAGGCGTCGTCGGCCACCACGATCAAGTTGCGCTCGGCTGCGGCCGCGTTGCGCAGCACCGCCACAATCTCGTCCATTTCCGCATTCGTGACGGCGTAGCCCGTCGGATTGTTGGGGAAGTTTAGAATGACGATGGTTTTCGAGCCTTCCGGGCGGGCGTCCAGCGCCGCGCGGAGTCCTTCGACGTTGAACCCCCCCTCGGCGTTGAACAGCGAATACAGCGCGAGCTGCGCCCGACAACGGACGCCGAAAATCAACTCGAAGTTTTCCCAGAACTTGTCCGGCAGAAGCACCAGATCCCCGCGATCGACGAAGAGGTCGCCGACGACGCTCATAGCTTGAGTCAAACCGCAAGTGACGACAGGATTGGAGAAACTCTTTCCCGCCAGGCTGGGATTCTTCCGCAGCAGGTCTTCCCGCCATTTCTTTCGCAGGTTCGGCCGCCCGGTGGCCGGGGCGTAGGTGAGCACCTCGTCCGGGTCCAGATCGTTAAAGAACCGCATGACGGAGGGGAGCGACATCGGCTCGCCCCCTTCCCACGCGATGCCCAGCGTGGCGTTGTAACGCTTGGCCTTCTCGCGGGCCTCGGCGCCTTGGGCCACGATGCCCTTGGGGAAAAACAGCCGCTGGCCGAAGTCGGAGAGCATCTCGAACAGGTGCGGATTTTCGCGGCGGATCGTCTGGTTCAACTCGGCCGCCAGGGGGCGGATCTCGTTGCCCGGCGGAAGCAGACGGAACGGCGTCTTCAGCCGCCGGCGGAGTCCTTCAAGCTCCTCGCGCAAGGCGGGCGGGAAGCGGTCGCCGAACGGCTGGAAGAAGGTCTCGATCCGGTCGGCCTCTTCGAGCCAATCGGAGCGCTCGACCGTGAAAAGTTTTTCCAGGTTTTCGGGAGGAACGTCCAGCCCGGTCAAGTCGATGCTGTCCGCGGTGGGGACGTAGCCGATGGGGGTTTCGGCGGCCTTCGCCTCGCCCCGGCAACGGTCGAGAATCCACTCGATCACCCGCAGGTTTTCGCCGAATCCGGGCCAGAGGAACTTTCCGTCCTCGCCGGTGCGGAACCAGTTGACGTGGAAGATTTTCGGCGGATGGGCCATCCGCTCGCCCATGTCGAACCAGTGCTGGAAGTAGTCGCCCATGTGATAGCCGCAGAAGGGGAGCATGGCCATCGGGTCGCGGCGGACCTCGCCCTGTTTGCCGTACTGGGCGGCGGTCCGTTCGGAGGCCATCGTGGCGCCGACGAAGACGCCGTGCCGCCAGTCGTAGGACTCGAAGACCAGGGGGGCCAGTTTCGCCCGGCGGCCGCCGAAAATCAGCGCCGAGATGGGCACGCCCCGCGGATCGTCGTACAGCGGCGAGCAAGACGGGCATTGCGTGAACGGAGCGGTAAAGCGGCTGTTCGCATTGGCGCCGAGGATGGGCTTGCCGTTCTCATCCTTCATGCACGGCTTCCACGGCCGGCCCTGCCAGTCGGTGCCCTCCTCCGGCGGCCGCCCTTCGCCCCCTTCCCACCACACGCCGCCGTCCTTCGTCAACAGGACGTTGGTGTAGATGGTGTTCCGTTTGATGGTCTCCATCATGTTGGGGTTGCTCTTGAAATTGGTCCCCGGGGCGACGCCAAAAAATCCCCATTCGGGATTGATCGCCCGCAGCCGCCCCTCTTCGTCGATCCGCATCCAGGCGATGTCGTCGCCGACGGTCCAGATTTTGTAGCCTTTGATCCGCAGCCCCTCGGGCGGCACCATCATTGCCAGATTGGTCTTGCCGCAGGCGCTGGGGAAGGCGGCGGCGACGTACTCGGTCCGGCCTTCGGGATTTTCGATGCCCAGGATCAGCATGTGCTCGGCCATCCAACCCTCTTGCCGGCCGAGATAGCTGGCGATGCGCAGGGCGAGGCACTTCTTGCCCAGCAGCACGTTGCCGCCGTAGCCCGAGCCGACGCTCCAGATGGCGTTGTCCTCGGGGAAGTGGAGGATCAGGCGGCGATTGATGTCCAATTCGGCCTTGCCGTGCAGACATTTCGTGAACTCGCCGTCCGTGCCGAGACATTCGAGCACTTTCGGCCCGACGCGGGTCATCAGGCACATGTTCCGCACGACGTAGATGCTGTCGGTCAGCTCGACGCCGATCTTGCTGAACGGCGAGCCGACCGGTCCCATCGAAAACGGGATGACGTACATCGTGCGGTCCTTCATCGAGCCGGCGAAAATTTCGCCCGCCTTGCTATAGCCGTCCTCGGGCGGCATCCAATTGTTCGTCGGCCCGGCGTCTTCGCGCCGGCTGGTGCAGATGAAGGTCAGATTCTCGGTCCGGGCGACGTCGTTGATGGCCGTGCGGTGGTAAACGCAGCCGGGCAACTTCTCCTGGTCCAGCTCGATCAACTCGCCGGTGGCGAAGGCCTCCCGTTCGAGCCGCTTCTGCTCCTCCGCCGATCCGTCGATCCAAACGACGTTGTCCGGTTGGCATAAGCGTGCCATTTCATCAACCCACTGCTGCAATTGACGATGCTGATTCACGTTAGTGACGGCGCCTTTCGTAATTGGTATCCAATCCGAAAATTCGATTGCCGGCGAGGTTTATTGCCGACTTGGTAATGATGAGCATAAGTATTACTGGTATCAAGGAGGATTGCAAGGTGGGCCGCCCAGGGGAATTGCATGATCCCGGAGTAGAAGCAATTTTTTGTGCCCCAGCGTCCACGCCGGGCGGATAATGCAAAGGGAAATTGTCAATATTCTCCCAGCTTTGGCACCAAAACTCAAGGGAATCTCCAGGCACGGACGCCCGAACTAAGCAGTTGTCCAAAAACAATTTGTAGCACAGCCGCCCTCGGTTGTGGCGAATTGCCCTGGACAGCCGGCGGGCGGCTGTCCTACATATACCGAAGTTGTTTTTGGCCGACAACTAAACGGAGTGTGCTGCACAAAATCACGAATGGATGTTTTACACCAGCGCGTCGGCGAACTCATTTCCGAGCGCGGCCAGGGCATTCTCGCCGTCGCGGCCATCGACCACCACGTTCACGCAGACCTCGCTGGTGCTGATCATTTCGACGCCGATTCCCGCGTCGGTCAGCGACTGGAACATCCGTACGGCAACGCCGGCGTGGCTCCTCATACCGACGCCGAGCACGGAGAGCTTGGCCACGGCGGGATTGTGTTTCGGCGGCCGGCAACCGAGCGACGCGGTCAGTTCCTCGGCCGCTTTAAGCGTTTGGGGCAGTTGGCTGCGAGGGACGGTGACGGAAATGTCCACCCGCTTGTCGCGCCCATGCTCTGCACGATCATATCGACGACCACTCCGGCCTCGGCCAGCTCATCGAACGTCTGGGCGGCAAGACCCGAAACGTCGGGCAGTCCGAGCAACGTCAGCCGCGCCTGCGACTGATCGAGATGGATGTCCTCGATGATCAGTTTTTCCATGCCTTGCAGCCGGGCAACCAGTTCGGCGCCGCTGGGTTTGTTCGGGGCGGAGACGGGGAGAGCCGTTCGATCGGCCGGGGCGGGCGGAGGCGACTGAAGCTCGAATGCCTCATGCACCGCCCGCAGCGCATCCAGCGCGAACTCCCGCGCCACGACGACCGAAATCTTGATCACGCTGGTGGTGATCAACTGGATGTCGATCCCCTTTTCGGCCAAGGCCCTAAACATCGTTCCGGCCACGCCGGGACGGGTCGCCATGCCCAGTCCGACCACGGAGATTTTGGAGACGTTTTCGTCGAAATTGAAGCCTTCGGCGCCGAGCACCTTGACGGCCTCCTCGACCGCCCGCAGCGTTCCCGGCAGGTTTTCGCTCATCACGGTGAAGGAGAGATCGGTCCGGCCGTCGGCGGCCTCGTTCTGCACGATCATGTCCAGCGGGATGTTCCGCTCCGCCACCCGGGAAAAGACGCTCATCGCCGCGGCGGGACTGTCGGGGATGCCCCGGACCGTGACGCGGGCTTCCTGCTTGACCAGCGCCACGCCGCATACCGTCTTGCCCGGCGTTTCCGGATCGCGGACGATCAGCGTGCCGGGACTGTCGCTGAAGCTGCTCCGCACGTGGACCGGGACGCCGAACTTCTTGGCGAACTCGATCGAGCGGCCGTGCATCACGCCCGCCCCGGCGGTGGCCAGTTCGAGCATTTCGTAGTAACTGATCCGCTCCATGCGCCGGGCGGCGGGGACGACGCGGGGATCGGTCGTGTAGACGCCGTCCACGTCGGTGTAGATTTCGCAGGCCTCGGCCCCCAGCACCGCCGCCAGGGCGACGGCCGTGGTGTCGCTGCCGCCGCGGCCCAGCGTGGTGATGTTTCCCGAGTCGTCGATCCCTTGAAAACCGGCGGCGATGACGATGTCCCCCTCGTCCAGCGCCTTGCGAATCCGCTCGGTGGAGATCGAGCGGATGCGGGCCTCGGTGTGGAGGCTGTCGGTGATGATGCCGATCTGGGCGCCCGTCAGACTGATCGCCCGGTGTCCGAGCGAATCGATGGCCATGGCCATCAAGGCCACGCTCATCTGCTCGCCGGTCGATAGCAGCATGTCCATTTCGCGGCGGGGCGGGTTGTCGGTGATTTCCCGGGCCAAGTCTATCAGCCGATCGGTATATTTTCCCATCGCGCTGAGGACCATCACCACCTGACGGCCTTCGCCTTGGGCGCGGATGGCCCTCCTGGCCGCGGCGAGGATTTTTTGGCTGTCGGCCACGCTGGTCCCGCCAAACTTTTGTACGATGATCGACATGGGTAAATCGGCTGCTATCGGTAAGGATCGGGGAATCAATAACTGTCATCCTGAGCGCAGCGAAGGATCTCCGTGCATCCAAACCAGATCCTTCGCTACGCTCAGGATGACTGCCAATTCCGACAGTTATTGATTCGCTCATCCGAACGGTTGGCCCGGTTATGAACGTTAGAATCATAATAGTTTCATCGCCAGGATTCCAGACGGCCGGAAAATACCCTTCCGGTGGGGTGTCGGGGAATCATTTCGGATGCACTCCCATTCGCGCGGCCGCTTCGGCGGGTATAATTGGGTAGACGAGTCTTGTTGCTCGACGGGGGAGTGGTGTTATTGCACCACCAGGATGGTGTGCGGTGTAAGCATCGGAGGAGATGACAGTCAGTGGACTACCACCACGTCGAGTTGATTTTTGACATGATTGTGGAGTATTACCATAATCAGCCTCCCCCCGAGGAAAGCGACGTCTCCGGGGAGTGGGTCAAAGTCCGCGACGGGTTGCAGGGGGCGGAACATTGCATCCGGGTGCTAACCCCCGACGAGTTCGACGAGTGGCACAGTTGCGTGCCCGTGCCGGTGATGGTCAACCCGAGCCGCAAACCAGTGGCGTATTGCAGCCACGAGGGCCTCTGGTGGGTGATCTACGAAGACACCGAGGAGAGCGAGGTCATCGCGGCCTTCGAGCGGTGCTTCGAGGGCTAATTTGTAGGCGGCGACTCCTGTCGCCGACTGCGATTGTAAGCACACTTTTATCGGCGACAGGAGTCGCCTCCTACAACTTCTCCTTCTCCGCCTCGCCGGCGACTATTTTCCCTCCAGCCGGTACTGATACATCATCGTGCCCACCTCGCGGACCGCGCGGATCGTCTCGGCATACGGATTGTCGCACACGTCCACAAAGCCGATCTGATAGTTTTCGCCGTCGAATCTGCCGGTCGTCGGCTCGTCGGCGAACTGGAACCAGTGGGCGCCGACGACCGCCGGGTTGGCGAGCGCTTCGCGGATGTAATTGGCATAGGCCGCGGCGCGGTCGGCCTGGCCGGCCGTCTCCACCAGGCCCGGATGGAACAGGCCTCGATCGAGCGCCCCGAAATGGAACTCGCCGATCAGCACCGGCAGATCGACGCCCGGCGGCAGCCGCTGTTGGGCGACGCCGCGGCAGTAAGGATTGAAACTCAGCAGGTCGCAATGTTTGGCGGCCGCGCGGAGCACGGACTCGTTATTCCAGGAAATCGCCGCGGCGAAGCGGCAGCCGAGATAAAGCTGCTTGGGCGCCACCCGCTTGACCGCCTCGCGGCAGACGCGAAAATACTGCTCGGCAAGCCGCGAGTTGAAGGCCGTCAACTCGTCGCGGGCCTTCGCGCACTCGGGGGGAGTCCGACATAAAAGCAGCGCGTCCCAGGAGGTGTGGGCAGTGCCCCAGGCGCGGTCAAGCCCTCAATCGTCCCGTATTTGGCCTTCAGATCGGCCAAGAAGACCTTCTTCGCCGCCTGGTCTGGCGGCGAGGCCAGCGCCGCTTCGGCCAGCGAGCAATCGTCGCCCCAACCGAGTTCGTTGTCGATAAAGAAGCCGATGCACCACGGATCGCCGGCCGAGAAGCCGCGCTGGGCCTCCATGCTCTTGCTCACGGCAGCGGCAAAACCGGGATCGAACACGTCGGGAAATTTTCCCCAATATCCCGCGCTCCCTTCGAGCCTTCGTCCGCCCGAGCAGGTCGAAGCCACGTAGGGCGTTTTGTGCATTTTGCAGATGCCCGCATCGGACCAGTTGCCGATCGTGTTCAGGGCCCAGCTTCGCAGGCGGCGTTGGGCGGTCTCGTCGAACTGCCGGACGTAATCGTCGCCGTATTTTCGCATCAGGTTCGCCCCGGCGAAGCAAAACGTATCGAAGCTCTTGTCCTTGTAGTATCCCAGCGGGGCTCCGTTGCTCCGGCCGTAGAACCGGGCCAGCGCCTCAATCTGCCTATGCTGACGGGTGCCACTGCTGGCTTGCCCAGCAGCGTTTCCCGCACTGCTGGGCAAGCCAGCAGTGGCACCCACGCTCGGCAGTCCCTGGAAGTAATGCTCCCGGCCGGTAAGGGGCGTTTGGCCGCCGAAGCCGGCCCCGACGCAATCCACGCCGTGCGACCAGAAGAGCCTCCCCTCGGGGTCCACGAGCCACCATTTCCCCTTGTACTTTTCGACGCGGAAGAAACCGGTGGCGGGCAACAGCGGCCCCGCCTTCCAGCCGCCGTACTGGTCCCTATCGGCCGGCCCGGGCTGGGCGGCCAAATCGCGCTCCTCTTGCTCCTTGGCCCGGCGCAGATCGTCGTCCGAGTGGGTCTTGCCGGGCCATTCCGCATGGATGTACTGCCCGTAGCGGTCGATCAGGGGAAAGAGTTTGTTCATGTCGGCGGGCAAGGCGGGCGGCGCGGCGGCCCGACCCTCCGCGCGGACTCCCTGGACCTCGAAGGCGTGACTGGACGAGGTCTTCGAGACGAACACCACGAGTTGCTTCACGTTGCGAACGTCGATTCCCGCATCGGCCCGGAATCCGCCCGGATAGCCGCGCATGCCGATCAGCTTTTTCGCCAACTCGGCCGGTGCCCGGCGCCGCAATTCGACGGTCAATGTGCGTTTTTCGCCCGGCGCGAGGGAAACGTCTCCGTCGAGCGAATATGGTTCGGAGTCGGACAAGGGCCCGTCGACCCGGCACTGGACGTTGACCTTTGCCACGCCGACGTTCTTCACGTCGAGCAAAATCCGCTCGAAGGGCGAAAGGTCCCAGCGGCCGCCGGGGGCCTTCAGCGTCACGCCCGGCCATTCGTATTCCCGGCCGGTCACGACCATCAGCGCCTTGCCGTTCGGCCCGGCGGTCAGCGCGGCGCGGGCGTCGGCGGTTTGCACGGCGTCCGAGGATAGACTCGATCCAAAATCCAACAAGGGCTTCTGCTCGGCGACGACGCGAGCGGGAAGGATCGCCAAACACAGCAACGCAAAGGCGGCGAACAACCGGCCAGCGTTGATTTTGTGCGCTTTGTTGGGGCGGCAGTTGTACTGCCGACCCGGGGTGGCAGTACAACTGCCACCCCAACATTCCGAGAAAGTGGGACAGGCAGTAGCAACCGTTCACAGGGGACTGTCCCAATTTTCGTCGGCGCGATGGACGTAGCCCCGCGAATTAGCTTTGCCGCCGCGAAAATGGGACTGTTCCCCTCCGCCCACCCGCGGAGGAAAGCGTTCCGCCGACCGGCCCGGCGGCGACATCGCGGCCGCTGATGCCGCCCGGACGGTTCGCCACCGGTCGGCTAACCTTCCGATTGCCGGGGGCGGCGTCTTTCGCTCTCCACAATCGGGCGACAGCCCCAACCCGGGCCGCAAGTTGGTTTTCGCGCAACAAACTGTCACTTGCAAAAAACGCGCCGGATTTTCCCGACGGCACTTAAACCGTTGTCCGACAACAGGTTGGAATTACGCGCCGCTTGTAGTCCGCTGGAGGGACCATTGTAAAAATCATTTTCGAGCCTCCTTGAATTTTCGCAAGTCGAGCCGTGCCAACGTTCTCCGCCGCAAGTTGCAGGTCTCCGCATAATCGCCGCTCGGGCGATGAAGGGCGTTGCAAAAATCGGGGACTGTCCCCTCTGGCCGATCCAGGGGGATGCCGACTTATGACCGCATTGGCTGCGTGAATCGCGCGCATGGTACGACCGCCCAGCAGGCCTTGAGCACGGATTGTTCTATATATACGTCCGTACACGATAGCAAAACGAAGCGGCGGATTCAAGCCGGGTTTTTGTGCCACTCTACCAATTTGCCCCAATACAACTCGGATCAATCATTTGCCTATTGTTCCAAAAACGGTTTGTGTCCCCCGACGCCCCCCCTCCACGGACTCCGCCGCCGCCATCGGGCCGGCCTTGTTCGTCCGCTTCTTCGGTACTATGGAATCGTCCGACTCCCTGGAAACGTGCATGTCCGCGTGCGGCAAATTGCCTTCTCGGACCGTCCCACGCCGAGCGGCGAGGGAGTTTCCAGGGTCTCCCGGTTTCCGTGCAAAGAGTTTCCACGCATGCGC
Source organism: uncultured Planctomycetota bacterium (assembly GCA_963733145.1). Taxonomy (GTDB): domain Bacteria; phylum Planctomycetota; class Planctomycetia; order Pirellulales; family Thermoguttaceae; genus JAHIKV01. Next base: position 110,513 of record CAVTCJ010000015.1, read on the forward strand.
AGGGTCTCAGACTCCGCGGCGTCCGCGAGCGGCTTGCGTTTGGCGTCGCTCATGGTGTGGCCTTCCCCTTGTCAGAACAAGGTCGGCACGCCGAAGTGATGATTTCGGAGCTCAATGGCTGGCCTGCGTGTGCCCTTGTCAACGCTTCACCCGCCATGTTACCATGACCGGCGCATGACTCAGGGTCGGGACGGGTCGCTAGCCCTTTCCCGTACGGCTCTTTCATCCGCTACTCCTTGCCGGCTTTGACCGGCGCTTTCGCTGACCCCTTTGCTGGTCCCCCGACCCCTTTGCTGGTCCCTTTGCTGGTCCTCTCGGTCCTCCTGCTTGTGCTTTGGTGAGTAAAAACAAACTACTACACCGTGTATTGCACCAGGAGGACCACTCTTCATAGAATCAGGATTACCCAATAATTGGACTTATCCCCTTTACTCCTATCTCCGAGTCACGTGATATAATGTGATCGTAGATAGTATTAACCGGAACATCCCATATGACAAACCGGCAACTGACGCTACCGAGGCTGTTACAGACATTCCTGTTATATGATGCATGTCTGACAATCTCGCATATACCACTAGTGCAAATACAATCCCTATAATAATTGATGGAGATCCCTCAAACATTAAGGAAATACAATCTAGAATGTTTGAGACAAAGGAGGTAGGATGCATCAGGAGGCAAGCTATCTTCAATATAGAATACAGCGATAGCAATGCTATCACTACAAGAAGAAAGCTGAATTCGAAATGGATATGTAGATCCAGAACTGAATGCGATAAATGGGGCGGACAGAAGAATTACAACAAGAAAAAGAACAACTCGTTGAATAAGTTCACTTCTAGTCGCACATGGAGAAGAATCCTTTCCTTTTCTAATCCAATTCAAGATTCTCATATCATGTTCCTGTTATCACAATGCCCACATGCTTGAACATTATTGTATTCAAGTACATTTCATACTTCCTAATGCACCAAACACCTGAACACCTTTGAGCTTCTTGAGGAAGTTCTCAACCCCGACTTGAACGCCCAAAGCTGGAAACATCCCAAAATAAGCTCCATTCGAGTTGTTCGAAAAAATAGCGCCAGCGTGTGCAATTCCGAGGCGCTCACTGAATACGAACGGAATCCCGCCGTTCCAGACAAATCCGAATCGTCATTAGCGTTTTCTATTCTTCCCGTGACCGCAAATGACATTGACAACGAACATACCAGACCTGCACCCCAAGCAAGTCCAGTACAATGCCTTTTGATTTGCGGTTTGCTCGTGCATTCTGCGTCGATGTCAATGTCTATATAACCCACTATCAAGCCGCCAACTCCCGCTATCTCCATCTTGTAATTGTCAATTTACCGCCTGGACACGCAACGAAACCTTCGGGGTCAATATGATTTAAAGGGCCGTTTCCACAATAACAATAGAGATTATTATCATCCCGTTTCCAGTCCTGGCTTATCCACAAGGCCGTAATGGCCTCATACCAGCGATGGCAATTGTTCTGCAATTTTGTTGCATCGTCGAACAACTTTCCTGTGTAGCCGAACAGACATTCCTCCGCACCAGATTCGGAGGTCTTATTGCCGAAGGCGTCGAAGATGCGATGAGTAGCTATCGTAGTTTCGTCTGAGCCGGGATCGTAGGTAGCCAGATCGCGGATGCTGTTCAGGTTGTCGGTCAACGCCCAGAGTAGGTCATCGGTGATGTACTCCGATTGCTGGCTGTCGTAATGAATCTGTTCATCACTGAACAACTGGTCCACAGCTTGCGGGTTCCAGAGATAGCGGTGTGACATGTCGGTCGCGGCCAAAGTCGCCCGTGCCGGTCTTGTCGAACTGGGCGACGATCTGGCCGTTTTCGTAGACGTAGACGGATTGCTCAACGGAAGTTGCGCCCAGTGGTGCCATCGGGGTCGAAAACGCGCTTGATAAGCCGGTTGGCGTAATCGTAGGAATATGAAACGATCTGGTCGGAAGTGCCGGCGTCATAGTTCGCCCAGGTCGTGAAATGCTCGACTTGAGTTAGACGGTTGCGGTAGTCCCAAGCGTATTCGGTGGCGTCGGTGTCGCCGGAGTCGAATACTTCGTCCTCGTCAACGTCGATGTAGCGCACGTGCGGTTGCCTTCGGCGTCTATTCGTAGCGATAGGTGGTCACGCCGTCCGAGGAGGTCAAAAGTTGGTTGTTCGGGCCGGTGGTGTAGCCGGTGTTGGTGCGGTTGCCGTTCGAGTCGTAGGAATAGTCCTCGTCGGTTTGGTAATCGTAATCCGCGTCGGTCAACTGGCCGGTGTCATCGCTGGCGTAGTCGGCCGTGCCGTCGATTGTGGTCATCGAGAGCATGTTGCCGGCCGCGTCGTAGGTCCAATCATAATATGGGAGGCCGGTCGAGTTCGGTTGAATGTAGATCGAAGCCCGGTAATCCGGCCAAGAAATCGAAGGCATACACGCCAGTGGCAACCAATTCGGTCCCGGCCAAATCGGCATAGCGGGTTATGGTCGCATATCGACTCCCGGCGTCGTAGGTGAAGTCGATGCGTTTTTCGGCCACGGCGTTGCCGCCCTGAACGCCGAATTGTTCGATCATCGTCACCCGGCCCAAGGAGTCGTAGGCGTAGTTGGTCACGGCGTCGGCCACGGAGTCGAGCATGGCGACGGATTGGAGGCGGTTGCCCAGGGCGTCGTATTGATAAGCGAATTCCACCACCGGCGTCAGCCCCGCGATGGTTTGGGTCTCCCGAATCACGCGGCCCAGGTCGTCGTAAACGTAAACGTACTCGGCGTTCCCTCCGTGCCCTCTGGCGGGAGAGAGGAGTGGCGGTTAAAATCCGGCCCGGGGCATCATAGGTATACGATATAGTATAAACGACCTGCTCCGTGACTCGTCGAGCCAAATTTCGGCCAGCAGGCGGTTCAGGTCATCGTACTCATACTGCGTGACGCGCCGTCGCGGTCGGTCTTTTCGACGAGCAGGCCGGCCGCATTATAGACGAAATACCGCGTTTCAGCAAGAATTTCGTTGGTTTCTTCAATCATCCGGCCAAGGTTGTCGTAGGCGTAGCTGGTGGCGTTGCCCGCGGGATCGGTGAGCGAGAGCAGCCGGCCGGCGGCGTCGTAAGTGTAGGAAGTTTCGCCCTCCTCGGCGTCGGTTTCAAGGATCAGCCGGCCCAGGGCGTCGTATTCATAGGTGGTTCCGTTGCCCAGCGGGTCGGTCGTGGAAAGCAGGTTGCCGGCGGCGTCGTAGGCGTAGGTGGTGACGGTCATGGCGGCGACGTCGTCGGCCGAGAGGGCCCGGCCGTATATCCGGCACGTCATCGATCAGGCCGTCGTATGGGCGGCTTAAAGTGGATAGATATGAGTTGCCGCCGGTGTCCCAACCGCCGGCGTAGGTTTGCGACTGTGCTTTGTCGAGCTCGCCGTTCACGTAGATCCGCTGTTCCGTTCCGTCCCACGTGATGACGATGCAGTACCACTCCTGATCCCAGACGGCCTGATTGGTGGAAATGATGGAATACTGGCCGGCCGCGGGCGAAATGGTGAAATACAGCCGGCTATCATCCACGCCATAGGGAATGTTCCCGAAAGCCAAGCTGCCGCGATTGCTGTTGAAAAGCGTCTGGCGGACCTTGTGGTTGGGATCGATCACCTCCGAGGGCCGAATCCACAAGCAGATCGTTCCCGGGGTAATCAGGGGACACAATACGAGTTATGGTAATATGCGTATTTTTGGCGGACGGCCGCCTTTGGTATCTGAGGAAACTTTCCGATGATGGCTGTTTGGTTAAGAACGGCCGCATTCTTGACCAAACTCCGCGGCACCGCGTTCGCCCCGGTCAGCACGAGGAAAACCACTGCGTTAGGGGCTATTCGAGCCGCTAGTGGCATGGCCTGATCCTACCTGAAACGCCACATCTTGTCAATAATTCGACTGATCCCAACACCCGCCGATGGTGTGGTGTTGAGCTCATGGCAATATCGTTCTACTTCGTTTCTGTTGCGGAAAGCCGTAACCGTTCACGGGGCGGTAGGGGACTGGTCCATTTTTCGGCGGGAAAACGTGATTTTATCGGATAAACCGTGGGCCGAAAACATGGACCTGTCCACCTCCCGCCGCCCCAGGGGGACAGTCCCATTTTCGCGGCGGCAAAGATCATTCGCAGGGCTACGTCCATCGCGCCGCGAAAATTGGGACAGTCCCCTGTGAACGGTTACCACTTGCCTATCTTGACATAACCGGACCTGTCCCGTTTTGTGCGCCGAAGCAGTCCCAATGCCACAATTGGCTTCAACATTCTGCGACTCCCTTCAATCCAGGTAGTCACACATGATCCGCCATGCCACATAGATTCCGACCATGCTGCCAACGGAACTGACCAGGAAAGTCCCCATCAGCCCCAGGCCGATGTAATCACCGATCCACCAGCCGAGGTAGCCGCCAACCGTCATCCCCAGAAACATCAACAGCCGATTCATGGTCTGTTCTCTTTGCACTGCATGTAATACTTTTGCACGTAGGCAATGCAAGGTTGGCCGTTTGCCGCCATTTGGGAGCACCGGGCCTCGGATGAATTGGCCCTTTCGATGATCGCCTTCACTCGGGTGACAACACCTTCGCGAACGTCCTCTTCGATCTCGCGCCGCGTCAGTCCGAAGCAGGCGCAAATGGGTGCATCGGGATCTTTCGGATAGACCGGCTGGTTGAGATCACCGGTGACAATGACTCGCTCAAAGGCGTCGAAGTACACCACATCGCATTTCGGCGAGGGACAGAAGTTGGCGGGATCGGTGATCGTTGGCGTCTTGCCATCCGGCAGATAGGCTTGGATCGTCTCCCTGCGGACCTCCTGTCCTTTCGAGCCACAGCGAGGGCAGTAGTCGGCGGTCTGGTCAGGTTCACGAACAAATGCCTTGTTCATGGGCAGTGCCTCGATTCACAGTTGGCGCCAAAGTCCGGGCCGGGCCGGCAAGTGACAAAAATGCCCCTCCGACCTCCTCATCAGCCGATAAATCCCCGACAAAATCCCTTGCAGACGTCGTCCTGACGGAAATAAACAAAAACAGCCTTTCGCAACTCCTTGCTGCGAAAGGCTTTATGGAGTGGGCGGTAGAGGGCTCGAACCTCCGACCCCCAGCTTGTCGAGCTGGTGCTCTAACCAACTGAGCTAACCGCCCTGGGACCATTACCACCGCGTTTGACCGCGAATGCAACGAGCCGTTAATTCTGACATCCCTGATCGAGGGCGTCAACCGGTGAAGCCTCTCGAAGGGGGCAGGAATTTACCGATGGAGCCAAACCAGCGTACTCCTTCCCCTTGCGGCGGCGCAGGGTTACATTCTATACTTTGGATACAGTATCCTCCGTGCGGGTAGTCCGCGGAGCGTCCTTTGTATCGACGCCCCGCTCGCCGGGGGTCATCCCGAGGCTCGTTTGGAGACACATGCTTACCGTAATTCTGCCCGACGGAAAATCCCGCGATTATTCGCAACGCGTTAGACCGGTGGACGTTGCCGCCGATATCGGACCACGGCTGGCCAAGGCAGTCTTGGCCGCCGAAGTGGACGGGCAGTTGACGGGGGCCGGCGATCCCCTGCCCGCCGACGGCCGGATCGCACTGCGGCTGATTACCGACAAAGACCCCAAAGCCCTCGACTTGCTCCGCCATTCGTGCGCGCACATCATGGCCCGGGCGGTAATGCGGCTCTTCGACGGCGTACAATTGGCGTTCGGCCCTACGGTGAACGACGGCTTCTACTACGACTTCGAGTTGGAGCATAAGTTTTCGGAGGAGGATTTCCCCAAGATCGAGGCCGAGATGGCCCGGATCATCAAGGAAGACGAGCCGTTCGAGCGGGTCGAGATGGACCACGACGAGGCCCTGCAGTTCTGCCGCGATCTGCACCAGTCGTTGAAGGTCGAGCACCTCGAGGACACGCTGGCCGCCGAACCGAGGGTTTCGTTCTATCGGCAGGGCGAGTTCGTCGATCTCTGCCGCGGCCCGCACGTCCCCACCGCGGGCGCGATCGGCGCCTTTAAGCTCCTCTCGGTAGCCGGGGCATATTGGAAAGGCGACGCCTCGCGCCAGCAGTTGCAGCGGCTTTACGGCACTGCCTTCTTCACCAAACAGCAACTCGAAGAGCATCTGACGCGCATTGAGGAAGCCAAGCGACGCGACCACCGCGTCCTGGGCCGCCAGCTCGAACTGTTCATGATCGACCCGGCGGTCGGCTCGGGCCTGGTCCTCTGGCTCCCCAAGGGGGCGGTGGTCCGGCACGAACTGGAACTGTTCCTCTACGACGAACTGCTCCGCCGCGGATACCAGCCGGTCAACACCCCCGTGATCGGCAACGTCCATTTGTACGAGACCTCGGGCCACTACCCGTATTACAAGGACTCGCAGTTCCCGCCGGTCGAAATGGACGACGGCGAGCGCTACCTGCTGCGGCCGATGAACTGTCCGCATCACGTTATGATCTATAAGTCGCGGCCGCGGAGCTACCGCGAGCTGCCGCTGCGGCTGGCGGAGTTCGGCACGGTGCATCGTTTCGAGCAGTCGGGTGAGCTCAGCGGGATGATCCGCGTCCGCGGCTTCACCCAGGACGACGCCCACATCTTCTGCACCGAAGAGCAGGTCGCCGACGAGTTCCGCGGCTGCCTGGACATGACCCAATTCGTGCTGAAAACCCTGGGGCTGAGCGATTACCGCGTGCGGTTGGGGTTCCGCGACCCGGCCGGCGAGAAGTACGTCGGCGATCCCAAGACCTGGCGCCGGGCCGAGGAGTCCATCGAGGGCGTCTGCCGCGAATTGGACCTGCCCGACTTGCACGTCGAGCGGGGCGAGGCCGCCTTCTATGGACCGAAGGCCGATTTCATCGTCGCCGACTGCATCGGCCGGCAGTGGCAGCTCGGCACCGTGCAGCTCGATTACAACCTGCCCGGCCCCGACCGCTTCGATCTCGAATACATCGGCGCCGACAACGCGCCCCATCGCCCGGCGATGATCCATCGGGCCCCGTTCGGCTCGTTCGAGCGGTTCGTGGGCATGTTGATCGAACACTACGCCGGGGCCTTTCCGCTGTGGCTCGCGCCCGAGCAAGTGCGGGTGATGGTCGTCAGCGAGAAGGTCGAAGAGTACGGCCGCGACGTCGAGCGGCGCCTGGCCGCCGCCGGGTTGCGGGTCTCCGGCGATTATCGGGCCGAGAAGATCGGCGCTAAAATCCGCGACGCCCAATTGCAGTTGACCCCCTACATGTTCGTCGTCGGACCGCGCGAGGCCGCCGAAGGCAAGGTCTCCGTCCGCGACCGGATCGAAGGCGACCTGGGGGCCATGCCGCTGGAGGCCGCCATCGAACGGCTCAAAACCGAAATCAGAGAGAAAACCGTCAGAAAGAAATGACGAATGTCGAAAGCCAAATGTCGAATGAATGACGAATGACGAAAGTTGAAGAAATGACTAATGGCAGTAGTCCCAAATTTCGGCGGGGTGAAGCGTTGTCATTCTGAGCGCAGCGAAGAATCTCCTTGGCCACCGAGATCCTTCGCTTCGCTCAGGATGACCCTTTGCGACATACACTGCCAATTTTGGAACTAATGAATGTCGGACGAAGAAACAATTACCATCGTTCCCTCTTCGTCATTGGCCTTCGTCATTCATTCGACATTTGAATTTCGTCATTGGACGTTTTATTCCCCCCACAGGAGAACATTGCATGGGTAAATGGAAGCCGCCGGAGCCGGCCGGAAAACAGCGCATCAACGAACAAATCCGCGTCACACCCATTCGGGTAATCGCCGCCGACGGGGCGCAGTTGGGCATCATCCCCACGGACGATGCCCTGCGGCAGGCCAGGGAGCAGGAACTGGACCTGGTCGAAGTGGCCCCCAAGGAACGTCCGCCGGTCTGCCGGATCATGGACTACGGCAAGTTCAAGTATCAGCAGAAGAAGCGGCAGCATAAGGGTCACGCCCATCAGGTGAAGATCAAGGAGATCCGCGTCCGCCCCAAGACCGGCGATCACGACATCCAAGTGAAGGTGAACCGGGCCCGCGAGTTTCTCGAACACAAGGACAAGGTGATCGTGACGGTCCAGTTTCGCGGCCGCGAGATGGCCCACGTCCAGGAAGGCCGCAAGGTAATCGACGACATCCTGGCCCAACTGGCGGACATCTCCAAGGTCGAAGCCCCGCCGGTCCACCACGGCCGCCGCATGATCTGCACGCTGGCGCCGAAATGAGGAATCAGCTGGGCCACCGCCAGACGGGCTTGATCGCGATGAAAGTTGCGTTGCACGAAAGCTCAGGAGGTCTTCGATGCCGGCACCTGCTGACGTGAGTGAACTGGTGGAGCGTTTTGACGCCCATCGGCCCTTCTATCAGGCTGGTCAGTACAACGAAGCACAACTTCGCGAAGAGTTTGTGAACCCGCTTTTCGTGGCCCTTGGATGGGATGTTTACAATCGCAAGGGTTACGCCGACGCCTATAAGGAAGTAATTCACGAAGACGCCATCCGCGTCGGCGGACGCACCAAAGCGCCCGATTACTGTTTTCGCGCCGGCGGCGGAACGCGTAGTTTTTTCGTCGAGGCCAAGAAGCCGTCGGTCGACATCGGCGAAGCCATCGGGCCGGCCTTTCAGTTGCGTCGCTACGCCTGGTCGGCCAGGCTGCCGATCAGCGTTCTGACTGATTTCGAGGAATTCGCCGTCTACGATTGCCGCATCAAGCCGGTCAAGAACGACAAGGCCGTCGGTTGCCCGCGTTATATACCTCAAATATCACGAATATCTCGAACGCTGGGATGAGCTTGTCGGGTTGTTTTCGCCCGAGGCCATTCGCCGCGGTTCGTTCGATCGGTTCCTGTCCGAGCAAGAAGATCAAAAAGGGCACAGCTTCGGTTGATACGGCATTCTTAGCAGGAGATGGAATCATGGCGACTCGGAAATGGCGAAAAACATGGCATTGCGAAATCCCGATATTTCGCAGCGAGACTTGAATTTCGCCGTTCAGAGAACGATCGACCGGATCGTCTTTTTGCGAATATGCGAGGATCGCGGGATCGAGCCTTACGGCACGCTGCAATCGCTCCCCAACGCCCCGAACATTTATCCGCCGATTGGGCGAGCTGTTTCAGCGGGCAGACGACCGTTACAACTCGGGACTGTTCCATTTTTCGCCGGAAAAGGACCGGCCCGAGCCGCCCGACGAACTGACGCTCGCGATTTCAGGTCGATGATCGGTTGCTCAGGCCGCTTCTACATAAGCTCTACTATCCCGAGAGTCCGTACGAGTTTTCAGTTTTCCCGGCGGAAATTCTGGGCCAAGTCTACGAGCAATTCCTGGGCAAGGTGATCCGGCTGACCGAAGGACATCGGGCGAAGGTCGAGGAGAAGCCCGAAGTTCGCAAGGCCGGCGGCGTTTACTACACGCCGTCATACGTTGTCGATTACATCGTCGAGCACGACGGTCGGCGCGGTTGCTGAAACGCAAAGCTCCGGCCCAGGCGGCCAAAATTGCGCGTCTCGATCCCGCCTGCGGCTCCGGCTCGTTCCTTCTCGGCGCGTACCAGTATTTATTGACGTGGCACCGCAACTGGTACGTGGCTAACGATTCGGAGAAGCACGCCCGGCAGCGAAACCCCAAACTCTATCGCGGCGCATCTGGCGATTGGCGGCTTACCACCGCGGAAAAGAAACGGATCCTGCTGAACAACATCCACGGCGTGGATATCGACCCGCAGGCAGTCGAGGTCACAAAACTCTCGCTGCTGCTAAAGGTATTGGAGGGCGAGTCGGGCGAAACGATTTCCAATCAATTGAGGATTTTCCACGAGCGGGCATTGCCCGACTTGGCCGCCAATATAAAGTGCGGAAATTCCCTGATTGGCCCCGATTTTTACAACGGCCGGCAAATGAGCCTGTTGGACGATGAAGAGCGATGGCGGATCAACGTATTTGATTGGAAAAGTGAATTCCCGGAAGTCTTTCGCGGTCGAGACGCCGGTTTCCACTCCGTGATTGGCAATCCGCCTTATGTTCTGCTGCAGGATGCTTTTCGAGACGAAGAACAGCTTGCATATTTTCGCTCGAAATACGCTACTGCCTCCTATAAGCTCGACACATACCACCTATTCATGGAACGCGCCTTTCAGCTACTTGCGAAGGGCGGATGTTGTTCGATGATCACTCCGGCCAACTATTTAACGAACAATTATTTGGAGCCGTTGCGGCGGTTTCTGATTGACAAATCCGCAATCGACCATATTGTAGTGATTGACGGCGGCGTATTCCCCGGCGTTAGTGTGGATAACGCCATCATCGTAGCGGCCGGCGGCCGCCCCTCAGGCAAATTTCCCATTGTTCACGCCATCCGTGCGGAAGAAGGACTTCGGACAACTCGCAAGACAACAGTTTCCGCGAGTGCATTGCGAAAAGATGAATATGCGTTGTTTACTGAAGCGGGCGATTCTACACATACCAGCCTCTGGAAACGTCTTTCAGACGAAAGCCTTATTCTCGGCGACATTGCCTGCGTCAACTTCGGAAAGCAACTTCGCGACCGCAAGAAGTATCCTAAGGATGTTATCAAAGTGGACCGCAAGAAAGACATTTCCGGAAAGTATATGCCATGCTATACGGGCCGCAATGTCTTTCAATATCGCCTTGTGTGGGGATATTTGGCTTGCTTGGATGACGATGTCGCACAATGCGGGGGATGCTGGGACTCGGAAAAACAAAACGCAAAAAACAAACTGATTACTCGGCAGATCGGAAGATATCCGAAATTGCCATCGACCAGATGGGATATCAATGCCTCAATACAGTATTCATGGTAAATCCAATAAAGAAGCTCGTAAGCCCGTTGTTTTTGTTGGGTGTATTGAATTCGCGGTTGCTTCGCGTATTTTGGCTCCAGCGATTTTATGACCAACGGCGTACCTTTCCCAAAATTAAGGGCACTTATCTCAAGCAGTTGCCTATTCCACGATTGGATGAAAACGATCCAGTGGATCAATCTCACCAAGTTCGGATGATGGAGTTGGTCGAGATGATGTTGAAATTACACGAGAAGTCGGCCGCGGCGCAGGACGGCGCACGATCGGACCGTTTTTGAGCGGCAAATCGCCGCCACGGACCGGCAAATCGATCTCTTGGTCTATGAACTCTATGGACTGACCGATGAGGAGATTCGCGTCGTGGAAGAGGCGTGATCGCAGTCCTTTACGGCGCGAACCGGCCGGTGATATAATGCCTGCCGCGTCCGATAAATCATTCAATGCCGTTTCCTCGTTTACGGGGCGCGACCGCGGGTCGCGGCTTTGTGCATGTCCGCACCCGTCACCATTTTGTGCGGCCCGGCCCGAAGCGGGAAAACCGAGCGGTTGCTCGAACACTACCGCGACGCGCTTCGCCGACTTCGGCCGGGATCGGCGCTCTGGCTGGCGCCTACCTGGCGGGCGGCGGCCAAGATCCGCGACCGGCTGTTGGACGGCGATCTGGCCGGCTGCTTCGCCCCCGGCGTGACCACCTTTGACAAGTTCGCCGTCGAGGTGCTCGGCAAGACGGGCCAGCCCATCCGGCAGGTCTCGCGGCTGATGAAACGCGAGCTGGTCCGCCGCATCATCGACGCGCAGGCCGCGCGGCAGCGGCTGAAGCATTTTCTGCCCATCGCCAAGACTGCCGGGCTGGTCGATCTGGTCTGCGAGTTCATCGCCGATTTCAAACGACTGGAGATTTGGCCCGAGGATTTCCAGCGGGCCTGCCGCGAGCGCGGACTGACCGATAAAGACGCCGAGCTCTACGAGATTTACGAGGAATACCAGCAAGCGCTCCGCGAGCACGGCCTGTTCGACGCCGAGGGGCGTTTTTGGTCCGCCCGGGACGTGCTGGCAGTCGCCGTGAAAGACGGGAAACAGACAGAAGAGGGAAGAGAGAAGAGAGAAGAGAGAATGGCGGAGAATGCCCCAAATCTCCAAATCTCCAAATCTCCAAATCCCCAAATCACTCTCCCCTCGCTGGTCGTCGCCGACGGATTCACCGACTTCACGCGAACCCAACACGAGATTCTTGACAGTCTGGCCGCGCGGGCGGAGGAGGTGTACGTTTCGCTGCCGCTGGAGGCCGAGCCGCGGCGGAGCGACCTGTTCGCCAAGCCGTTGAAAACGCTCGACGCGTTGCGGCGCAGGCATCCCGGCGCCGTGGTCGAGCAGATTCCGCGGCCCGCGGAAACCGCTTGGCCGGCGATAGCCCGACTCGAGCGGATGTTGTTCGTCAACCCACGGAGCGAGAATCGTTTAGCGGCCGACGGCACGTCGGCCAATTCAAGTTGGGGTGGCAGTTCAACTGCCACCCCATCCGTCGAGGTCGGTGCGAAACCGCAAGCGGCTATTTGCACCTCCCCAACCCCCAATCCCGAACCCCCAGCCCTCGCCCCCGACCCCCGCTCCCCCGAGGCCGACGTGCCGTCGGCCGCTAAACGCATCGAAATCATCGCCGCCGCGCGTCAGATCGGCGAGATCGAAATGATCGCCGCGCGGATCAAGCGGCTGATGATCGACGAGCGGACGCCGCCGGTCGACATCGCCGTGGTCTTCCGCTCGACGCAGGAGACGGCCGAGCTGGTCCGCGAGGTATTCGAGCGGCTGGGGATTCCCGCGGCCTTCGAGGCCGGCGAGCCGCTCGACCGCCGGCCGGCGCTCAGGGCCCTGGCCAACCTGCTCCAGTTGGATCTGGAGGACTGGCCGTTCCACCGTCTGCTGGGCGTGTTGGGGAGCAACTATTTTCAGCCCGATTGGCCCGAGTGGGAAAAAGCCGACTCAGCCGAAGTCAAGCGGGTGATCCGAGACCTGCAAATCCCCCGCGGCCGGGCGCGGTTGATCGAGCAGTTGACCTCCGGCTCTGTGACCTTGGCCGTAGTCAATCGCTTGGCGGCGGCGCTGGACGCACTCCCCCAGCGGGCAACTCTGCCCGAGTGGGCAAAACATTGGGAACAACTAGCCCAGGAAACCGGTCTACTCCGGGCGATGGACGCAGGGGGAGAAGAGAGTGCCTCGCTCTCCGCCGCCGATCGCGCCGCCCGGCAGCGGTTGATGCGAGTGCTGGCCGACAGCGACACGCTGGCCCAGTGGCTCCACGGTAGTCCGGCCGAACTGGACCGCCGCGCGGCCTTCGAGACCTTGTTGGACATTCTCGGCAGCGATCGGCCGGGCAGCACGGACGACGAGTCGGGGCGGGTCCGCGTCCTCTCGGCGGCCAGCGTCCGCTCGCTCCGCGTGCCGCATCTGTTTCTCGCCGGGCTGTCGGAAAAGGTTTTTCCCCCGCCCGACCGCGAGGACCGGCTCTACGGCGAGCAGGAATATCTGCGACTGATCGAGGCCGGTCTGCCGCTAGTCGCCCGGGCCGAGCGGACCCGCGAGGAAATGCTGCTCTTCTATGAAGCCGTCACCCGGGCGACAGAGCGGCTGTATTTGAGCTATCCGGCGTTGGACGAGGTGGCGCAACCGCTGCTGCCCAGCCCGTTTCTCGACGAGGTTGAACAGGCGTTCTCTCCGGGCGTGATTCCGCGTACGGAGCAGACGGACCTCAGCCCGGTCCCCAGCGACGACGAGCCGCTTTCGCCGGCCGAGTTCCGCGTAAAGGCCGTGGCCACGGCGCTCGAGGGGAACGTGGCGCTGCTGGCCGGGCTAATGCGGGATGGGGGGCGTAGGCCCAGCGACGGAGAAAGAGGGCCGGCCGCTTCAGCGGCCAGTTGCCGCAACCTCGCCGCCGGCCTGCGCTTGCTCTACTCCCGCCAGGACCGCGAGCGGTTCGGGCCGGCCGAGGGCGTGATCCGCGGCGCGGAGGCCCGCCACGTGCTGGCCGCCGAGTTTTCCCCGCAGCGCACTTTCTCCGCCACCGAATTGGAGCGGTACGCCTACTGCCCGTTCCGCTACTTCGTCGAGCGGATTCTGAAGATCGAGCCGGTCGAGGACCTGACGTTGGAGTTCGACGTGCTCAATCGCGGCCGCGTCGCGCATGACGTGTTGTCGCATTTTCACCAGCAGGTGAACGAGCGGCTGGGTCGGCCCGCCTCGCCGCTGGAGCTCGATCCGGCCGAGTTCGACGCGCTGCTGGCCGCCGCGGTGGAAAAGTCGCTTCCCCCGACGCCGGGCAATCCGGTGGCGGCCGCCTTGTGGGAAATCGATCGCCGGCTGGTCGTCGAGTGGATGACGCGGTACCGCGCTCAGGTCGAAAAGTACGACGGCCAATGGAAAGGGTTCGACGTTCCGCCGGCCCCCGAATTGTTGGAAGTGTCGTTCGGGCACCCTCATGCAGCACAGCCGCCCTCGGCTGTGGATATTCTCGCGCCACAGCCGAGGGCGGCTGTGCCACATTGCGACACCGTATCCAAGCCGTTGAAGTTCGACCGCGACGGAGAAACCTTCCTGATATCGGGCCGCATCGACCGCGTCGACGTCGGCCGCATCGCCGGCCAGGAAGTCTTCAACGTGCTCGACTACAAGACCGGCGGAGCGATCCGGCTGGAGGCCGAGAGCATCCGGGCGGGCACGACCCTGCAACTGCCGCTCTACGCCCTGGCCGTGTTCGATCTGCTGCTGAGCCGGCCGCGACGCTCTCCCCTGGCGGGCCGGATACTGGTACGTCCGCGACGCCGGATTCAAGCCCCGGCAGGCCCTGCGGATGTATTTCGCCGAGGACGGCCGCATCGAGCTGGACCCGGTTTGGGAGGAGATTCGCGCCGGATTGGGCGACACCGTCGCGGAGTTGATCCGGGCCATCCGCCGGGGCAGCTTTCCCGTCTGCTCCGCCGACGAACGCTGCACCGGGCGTTGCCCTTTCAACACGATTTGCCGCATCAATCAAGTCCGTTCATTGGAGAAGACATGCCGACCGACGGACCAGGACTGAAACCGGCGGGCTTGACCGACCAACAGCGCCGGGCGCTCGACGCGCGGGGCACGTCGGTGGCCGTCTCGGCCGGCGCCGGTTGCGGCAAGACGTTCGTGTTGACCGAGCGGTTCCTGGCCGAGTTGCATCCACAAAGGCGCGACCGCGGGTCGCGACTGTCGCAAGTCGCGGCCATCACCTTCACCGAGCGCGCCGCCCGCGAAATGCGGGGCCGCATCCGCGCCGCCTGCAACCGCCGCCTCCGCGAGTGCCCCGAGGCGGAAGTCGGCTTCTGGATGGAGCTGGTCCGCGATTTGGACTCGGCCCGGATCAGCACGATCCACTCATTTTGCGCCTCTCTGCTCCGGGCCCACGCGGTCGAGGCGCGGCTCGATCCGCGGTTCCGCGTGCTCGACGGCGCCCAGGCCGGCACGCTGTTGTTCGAGCTGACCGACGACGCGCTCCGCGACCGGCTGGCCGACCGGGAGGAGGCGGCGCTCGCGCTGGTCGCCCGGTTCGGGCTGGATCGGATCCGCACGATAATCGCCCGGCTGCTGGCCGACCGGCAGGAGATCGACTGGGCCTTCTGGCGGCAGGAGAGCGTCGAGGGGCTGGTCGCCCGCTGGGAGGAATTTTGGCGGAGCGACGCCTTGCCGCGGCTGTTGCGTCGGCTGGGCGCCTCGGCCGCCGCGCGGACCGTGCTGGAAATCGCCTCGCGCCGGCCGTCGGATCATGCGAAGATGCAGGAGCGCTTCGCGGTGTTGAGTGAATCGCTCAAGGACTTGACTTCCGCTTGCGGTTTCGCAGCCGCCACGACCGACGCTCGCGACTTTTTGGAGAAATTGTCCGCGATCCGCGAAGCCGCCCGGGTCCAGGGCGTAACGAAAAAGAACTGGTCGAGCGAAGACGATTACGAACGCTTCAAGGACGCGGCCGGCGAGTTGCGGGAAGAGATCAAGCGGATCGAGCAGCGGGCGGGTTTCGACGCCGCCGCGGCCCGGCCGGCCGCCGAGGCCGCCCTGCTGGCGATCGGCCTGGCCGCCGACGTGGCCGAGCAATACGAGCGGCGCAAGCGGGAACTGGCCGTGCTGGATTTCAACGATCTGCTGATTAATGCCCGGCGGCTGTTGGTAGGCCCCGAGCGGGACGGTCTGCGGAAGCGGCTGGCCGCGCAGATTCACCTCCTGCTGGTCGATGAGTTTCAGGACACCGATCCCTTGCAGGTCGAGTTGGTCAAGTCGCTCTGCGACAATGAGTATCTCCGCGGCAAGCTGTTTCTGGTGGGCGATTACAAGCAGTCGATCTATCGGTTCCGCGGGGCCGATCCGAGGGTTTTCGGCAGCCTGCGCGAGGAGTTTCCGGCCGAGGGGCGGCTGCCGCTGTCGCTGAACTTTCGCAGTCAGCCGGCGGTGCTGGAGTTCGTCAACGCCCTGTTCGCCGAGGAGCTGGGCCCGGAGTATGAGCCGCTCCGCGCCGCCCGGCCGCAGGTTGGCCCCGCCCCGGCCGTGGAGTTTCTCTGGGCCGGCGATCATCAAGCCCCGACCGATGCGGGCACCGCAAATCACAAAGCCGCGACCGGCGGTCGCGCCGACGATCCGGTGCGACCACCGGTCGCGGCTTTATGGGATAATGACGATCTTGGTCCCCGCGAGCGGCTGCGGCGGCGCGAGGCGGAATGGATCGCCCGGCGGATTCGCGGCATGCTCGAAGCGGGCGAAAAAATCGTTTGGGACGAGGCAGCCGCCAAGGCCGGATCGCCCGCCGTCCGCGCGGTTCGCCCCGGCGACGTCGCCCTGCTGTTCCGCGCCATGACCAACGTCGAATACTACGAAGACGCCTTGCAGCGGTACGGGATCGACTATTATCTCGTCGGCGGCCGGGCCTTCTATGCCCAACAGGAAATCTACGACTTGCTGAATCTGTTGCGGGCGTTGGAGAGCAACTGCGACGTGGCGAGCCTGGCCGGCGCCTGCGCAGCCCGCTGTTCAGTCTGCACGACGAGACGCTTTTCTGGCTCGCGCGGAATGGGAACAACCACTCCCCTCTCCCTTTGGGAGAGCGGCTTAATAACAACTCCCCTCTCCCTTTGGGAGAGGGGCAGGGGGTGAGGGCCACAGGCCTCGCCGCCGGCCTGTTCGCCGCCGAATTGCCCCCGGAACTCGACCCCGACCAGCGGGAGCGCGCGGCGTTTGCGGCGGCAACGATCAGCGAGTTGCGCGATATGAAAGACCGCCTGCCCGTCGCGCGGCTGATCCAAGAGGCATTAAATCGCACCAGCTACGACGCGGTGCTGTTGGCCGAGTTCCTCGGCGAGCGGAAGCTGGCCAACCTGCACAAGCTGATCGAACAGGCGCGGAGCTTCGACCGCTCCGGGGTGTTCCTGCTGTCGGATTTCATCACACAACTGGCGGAGTTTGTCGCCCGGCAGCCGGACGAGCCGCTGGCGGCCACCTGCCCGGAATCGACCGACGTGGTGAAATTGATGTCGATTCATCAGTCGAAGGGGCTGGAGTTTCCGGTGGTGATCGTGCCCGACCTGGGCCGGCCGCGGCGCGTGCAGGGGCCGCCGATCGCCTTCTCGCCGCGGCTCGGTCCGATGCTGAAAGACCCCGACGCGACGACCGGCTACGATCTGTTCATGGCCGCCGAAAACGAAGAGGACGCCGCCGAGCACAGCCGGCTGCTGTACGTCGCCGCCACCCGGGCGGCCGACCGGCTGATCCTCTCTTCCGGCGTCGAGGGGCTGGATCGCCCCGCCGGTCCGTGGATGGAACTGCTCGCCAAACGGTTCGATATAACCACGGGGCGAGTGCGAGAACCAATGTCGAGTGCGAAACCGCAAGCGGCAAACGAGCCGTGTTCAGATCCCCAGTCCCCGATCCCCGATCCCTCTCCCTTTCCCGGATCGCAACCCCCATCCGCGATTGTCTCAGTAATCACCGCTCCGCCGGCGATTCGCTCGAAGCCGGTCGATCTCCGCGTCCGCCGCGACCTGGAAAAGATCGTGGCCAAGGCCGAAAAAATGGGGGCCGACGGCGAGGGGCGGCGGCCGAAATACCTCGCGCCGTTGGAGATCGATCGAACAGCGCGGCGGTGGTTTTCGTTTTCGCGGCTCAGCGGCGAGTTGCACGCCGGCGGGGGATCCCTCAATACCGATCGCTTCGATGAAACGGCGCCGGCCGAGCCGCGACTCGACCCGCGCGGACTGGGCACGCTGGTCCACGCCGTGCTGGCCCAAATCGATTTCGCCCGGCCCGAGGGCGTGCAGGAACTGGTCGAACGCCTCGCTCCCGAGCACTTTGATTCGGCGCCGGGAAATCTGGGCGAGCCTATCGAGATGATCGAGCGGTTTCTCCATTCGCCGCGGGCCGCCGAGCTGGCCGCCGCGAAGGAAGTTTATCGGGAGTTGGAGTTTTTGTTGGCCTGGCCTTGCGAAGCCGCAAGCGGCGATCGGGCATCGGTGAAAGTTGCCGACGGCGGCCCCGATCGTTTTCTGCAAGGATTCATCGACTGCATCTACCGCGACGACGCCGGCCGTTGGCGGCTGATCGACTTCAAGACGAACCGGGCGACGGCGGAAAATCTGGAATCGGTCGCGGCGGGCTACGAAATGCAAATGCTGCTCTACGCCCTGGCCGCCGAGCGGATTCTCGGCGCGCCGCCGGCCGAGTTGGCGCTCTGTTTTCTCCGACCGGGACTGGAACGCAACTTCATGTGGGACGCGGCCGCCCGCCGCCGCGTGATCGAATTGGTCAACGAAAAATTGCCGGGCCGCGGAACGCTTGCAAATTGATCCCGCAACGTTCACAATGCACGCTTATGCCGACTCTCGCTCCCGAAGAACAACGCCTATTCGCCGTGCAAGTGGTCCGCCGTCTGCGCGAGGCGGGGTTCGAGGCGTATTGGGCCGGGGGTTGCGTCCGCGACCGGCCGCTGGGCCGCACGCCCGTCGATTACGACGTGGCCACCAACGCCGAGCCGGAACAGATTCGCGCGCTGTTCGGCCGCCGTCGCACTCTGGCCATCGGGGCCGCCTTCGGCGTGATTACGGTGATCGGGCCCAAGCCGGCGGGAATGGTCGAGGTGACCACCTTCCGCCGCGACGCCGCCTACAGCGACGGCCGGCACCCCGACAGCGTCGCCTTCAGCACCGCCGCCGAGGACGCCTCGCGCCGCGACTTCACGATCAACGGGCTGTTTTTCGATCCGCTCGAGGAGCGGGTGATCGACTTCGTCGGCGGACAGGCGGACCTCGCCGCCGGAATCGTCCGCGCGATCGGCTCGGCCCGCGACCGGTTTGCCGAGGACAAGCTGCGGATGCTGCGGGCGGTGCGGTTTACGGCCGCCCTCGATTTCCGGCTGGACGGCGAGGCCCGGGCGGCCATCGCCGAAATGGCCGGCGAGATTCACGTCGTCAGTCCGGAGCGGATCGCCGTCGAGATGCGGCGGATGCTGGCCGACGGCAATCGGACGGTCGGTGTGCGGCTGCTGCTCGATACCGGTCTGGCCGCGGAACTGCTGCCGGAGATCGTACCCCATGATGACGCCGGGCGGCGGCTGTTCGACGAGACGCTCGAATTGTTGAAGCGGCTCGGCGGATGCGGCTTTCCGGCGGCGCTGACCGCGCTGCTGGCGCCGTGTACGGATGCGGCCGGGGCGGAAGCGGTCTGCCGGCGGTGGCGGTTGTCGAACGAGGAGCGGGAGCGGATTTGCTGGCTGGTGGAAAATCGTGAGGCCCTGCACGGCGCGGCGGAAATGCCCTGGTCGAGGTTGCAGCCGCTGCTGATGGCCCCGTGGATCGGCGACCTGCTCGCGCTGGCCGAGGCCGCGTCGCCGGCCTCCGCGGCGTCGGCGGCCCATTGCCGCCGGCTCTTGGCGCAGCCGCCCGAAGTGCTCGATCCGCCGCCGCTGCTGACCGGCGACGACCTGTTGGCCCGGGGCGTTCCGGCCGGTCCGCGGTACAAGGTCCTTTTGCAGCAGGTCCGAGCTGCGCAATTAGACGCGGTGATTCACACCAAAGAGGAAGCGCTGGCGATGGTGGAGAAGTTAGTGGAGCAGGGAGAGCGGAGAGGGGAGAGGGAAGAGTGAAAAAACGCCCCCGACTGCGGTCGCGGGGGGGGGGGGCCGCTTGCTGCTTCGCAACAATTCAACTTCCGCTTGCGGTTTCGCAACTTCGCGATTTCCGCTTGCCGTTTCGCAAGCAAACAACACGGAAATTGTTTCTTTGAAGGGGATTTATCATGGACAAAAAAATCAAGAAAAAAACGCACGTCCTGCAACAGCGGATCCAGGCCCTGCGGCAGCAGTTGGCCGGGGTGCGGAAGCAGATGGACGATCCCGACGAGTTGAAATCGCTGGAGGATCAGCTCGCCGCCGCCGAGGCGGAATTGACGAAGCTCAAGGAATAGTAATTCCGCCGCTTTGCGAAACCGCAAGCGGCGGCCGTCGTAGCCGCCGCTCTACAGATTTCCCAAGATGATTTCCGCACACGCAAACAATAGCAAGGCTACGGAAACGCCTATGGCTACTTTACGATCCACTATGCCGCGGCTCAGGCCGAATCCGAAATAAGGGCCGAGGCCGTTCCACATATATAGTCCGGCGGCGATAGCAGGCAGGCCGAAGGCGAGCAACTGCCAGCGTGCTCCGCCGTGTTGTAGAATCACGCTTGGATCGTCTGCGCCGCCGCTGCTGAAAAAGGCCCCGCCCGACAGGTATCCGCCGTTGGCGATCAGGCAGAAGCCGGTAAACCACATCACGAGATAACCGCATCGTTTTGCCGCATTCGTTGCGCCCAACAGTCTCACGCCGGCGAGAATTGCCAGCGGGAACAGGCATCCCCACAAAGGCCCGCCCCAGACGACGAACAGGGGATGCGGATTGGCGGCAAACTCGGTGCGCGAAAAACCCAGCAGCGGCAGATATACGCCGGAGAGCGTCGCGCCGCTCAGCCACCCGTTCAGCACGTGGCCGCACTCATGCAGGGCCATCATCGACAGCCAGGAGAGACCCGCCGTGGAGAAAATCAACAGCGTTTGAAAAAAGCGGTTCACCATCGAGCCTCATGGAAAATCTCCCCTCTCGCTATGGGAGAGGGGCTGGGGGTGAGGGCAGCGAGTGACATTATTCCTGTGCGCATTGCATTTTCCCGCAACTCGCCCTCACCCTAACCCTCTCCCAAAGGGAGAGGGGACCTCCTTGCGGCGAGTTACTAGTCCATCCAGCGCCGCAGGACCACGAACAAAACGGCGGCCAAGGCCAGCATCGCGTAGGCCAGCCACGGGTCGATCAAATAGAGCAGCGGGGCGAGGATCGCCACGACGATCATCATCCACAACCAGCGGAAGGTGCGCGGTTCGGACGGCGCCTGTTCGGGATCGAGCTTGCGTTCGACCAACATTCGTTCCACCCGTTGGAGCTTGGCCTCGCGGCGCACGGCGGAGACCAGGTCCTCGGCCCCGGCGTGCTCCTTCAGCAGTTCGGCCAGGGCCTCGGCCTTGCCGAGCTGATGCCGGTCTTGCAGCAGGGCGACCATTGCCGACTGGGCGTAGATGTCGTTCGGATTGAGCCGCAGTGCCCGTTCGAGACTCTCTCCGGCGTCGCCGCGGCGATGGAGGCGGTACTGGGCCAGCCCCAACGCCGCCCAGGCCGTGGACGAATCGGCGTCGGCCTCGACGGCCTCGCGGGCGGCTTGCTCGGCCAATTTCGGCCCCCGCTCGGAGGCCATGAACCAGGCGTACTCGCCGATCATCGCCGGCCGGCGTTCGGAAAAGACGATCGCCTGCTGGAACGATTCTTGCGCCAGTCCCATTCGCCCGGTGCGCCAGGCGGCCATCGCCAGCAGTTGATGGGCATGGTGGTCGCGGGGGGCAAGTTCGACGGCCCGGCGGGCCTCCTCGAACGATTCGACCGGAGAGTCGGCGCCGAGCAGCGCTCGGGCGCGGATCGCCCGGACCACCGCCCGGTCCGGCGCAATCGAGGCAAGTTGATCGCCCAGCCCCACTGCACGGACGTAATCGCCGGCGTTGAGCGCGGCAACCGCCTCGTCGATCAGATCGCGGATTTCGAGTTCATCCATTGTGCCGTTCGCGCGTCGCCAATCGTGCCTGCGCATTCATATTACCGCAGGGGGCCCAAAATGGACAGACCCCGGAAAAGACCGCCGTTTTCCAAACAGACTTGCACGACGTTGGGAAATGGACGTTTATTGATGTTCAGAAAAATAATGCAACATCTGTTTAGCGGCCGTCGGCACGACGGCCCAGGTTCCACCGCTGGCCGACGTACCGTCGGCCGCTAAACAGACGCATTACTTATCTGACTGTCAATAGCCCCGGCGTCCACGCCGGGAAAAGAGGCCTGTTCTCCCTTCCGGTTACGCACCCGGCGTGGACGCCGGGGCTTAACCCGGATTATTCATAAACGTCATCCTGAGCGCAGCGAAGGATCTCCAATGCGCCCGCAAACAGCCCAGATTCTTCGCTGCGCTCAGAATGACAATGTTCCTTCGTGTTTATGAATAATCCGGGTTAAACAAACGCACTCCCACAACGATGGCTCTTTAGCGCTGATTTCCCGTAGTATAGTTTCGAGGGGCCGCAAAATGCCATATTTAACGAACAAGTTGCGCAGGATCATTTCCCCCGGATGTATTCACCCGGGACTAATTGTTCTGGCGCTGGCGGCCGCCGTCGTGCTCTGTGGAACGCGGTCGGAGGTTTGCGCCGGCGATGCGGCCGTCGAGGGGATGATCGAAGTAACACTGCCGAAGCTGCGCATCGAAGGCGAGCCGATCTTGTGGAACCACAGTGTGGTCCATCTGCTGGGTCGCGACGGGCGGCTGTGGCAGTTCGTCCCCGCCGACGTAATCACCTATCGCCAAACGGCCGCGCGGTTTCGGGCCTATTCGCTCTCGGAGTTCCGCGCGGAATTGCTGCGGGAGTTGGGCGCGGACTACGAGGTCAGCGGCACGGGCCATTATCTGGTGGCCCATCCCGCCGGCCAGCGCGACCTGTGGGCCGATCGCTTCGAGGACCTCTACCGTTCGTTCGTCCATTTCTTCGCCGTCCGCGGATTCCGGATCGAGCAACCGCGGTTTCCGCTGGTGGGCATCGTTTGCCGGAATCGAAACGAATTTATGCGCATCGCTGAGCGGGAAAAGGGGACAGGTCCGATTTGTGCCAAGCACCCGGAGGGCGGGCACCGACCGCAGGTTGGTCACGGCAAATTGGACCAGTCCCCTTTTCCCGCCTTCGCCGCATCCGGCGGCGTCGCGGGATGCTACAACCTCGACTCGAATCGGATCGCGCTCTACGACATGGGCGGCCGCGGCGATTCGCCCGACTGGCGGCGGAACGCCGCGGTGCTGATCCACGAAGCGACACACCAGACAGCGTTCAACACGGGCGTACACAGCCGCTACAGCCCGCCGCCGACTTGGGTGGCTGAGGGGCTGGCGATGCTCTTCGAGGCCCCCGGGGTGAACGACCCGCACGACTGGCCACGGCTGGCCGACCGCGTGAACCGCGACCGGCTGCAAGCGTTTCGGCGGTCCGTCGCGCCGCGTCATCGGCCGGATACGCTGTCGTCGATGGTGGCTACGGACGAGTGGTTTCGCGCCGATCCGACGGCCGCTTACGCCGAGGCCTGGGCGCTGAGCTTCTTCCTCGTCGAGACCGAGCCGAGCAAGTACATGCGCTATCTGAAGCTGACCGCCGCGGGCCGGCCCTTCCAGAAGACCACGGCCGCCCAGCGGACGGCCGATTTCACCGCGGTCTTCGGCGCCGACTGGCGGATGCTCGAGGCCCGATTTCTGCGGTTTACCGAGGGCCTCGAGTAGTCCCGCGCAAGTTGCCGCCGGCTCCGCCGTGACGTATACATGTACTGGGCATTGTCGCCTCGCGGGCATTGGAACGATTATTCCGAATGTGCCGGAGGTATCGACGCGTACCTGCGTCGCAGTCGATTGTCAGAAACGGCGTTCATGGATTCCTTGCTCCCACCGGCGCCCGAAGCCGACAACACGGTCGAGCATTTTGCCGCCTCACTGCAGGCGCATTGCGACTACGCGCGCAAATTCATCGAGGCGCACCAGGCGCGCCTCAGCAGCGCCGCGGACGCGATCGAACGGCATCTGCAGCGGCTGGAAGAGGAGTCCACAGCCGCTTCGAGCGCGCCGCCGGCCGACGCCGAGGATTACCGGCGCCGTTATGAAATGTCCCTGGACGACATTCGCGGTCTGAAATCGGCCCAGGCCGAGCTTCAGAGGCAACTGGCTCGCGCCCAAGCGGATGCGGCGACGCAGGCCGGCGGAGAACCCGTGCCGCGGGGGATTATCGACTGGGAAGCGGAGAAACGCCGCATCCTGGCCGCCCTGGAAACCGATCTCGACGGGAACGACCCGGTGCAACGGGCCGAACGCCTGAAAATCGAGGAGGTGCTCAAAACCACCGAAAAAGCGCTCGCCGAAAAGGATCGCCAGATCGAAGAACTGCGGCGACGGCTGGCGTCGCAAGACGGCAGCGCAAGGAATGAGGCCGAGCTGTCGGCCGCGCGCGATCGGACCATCGACGCCGACGCCGTGGTGCGGGAAGAGCGGCAGCGGCTCGCCCAGTTGCAGGAGCAATGGCGGGAGAAGCTTCGCCAAACGGAAGTTGAGATGTCGTTGGAGCGGGCGAAACTCGCCCGCCGCCACGCCGAGTTGGAAGATCGCGCCAGGACCTTGCCGGTGGCGACTGCCGCCGCGCCGAATCTGCCCGACAAGCCCGACCAGCCCGCCAGCGGGCGGTGGCTGGCCCGGCTGGGATTGACCGAGGCCGATCGGGAACGCCGCAAGCGTCTCTAATGACCGAGGTGTCCGGTGCGCTACTCCAATTTTAGATGTTGGGGTGGTAGTTGCACTGCCACCCCGGAATTTATGCCGGTATCGGGATGGCAACACAACTGCCTTCCCAACGATATTTTCTTCCCAGATCACGCAATGCAAGTTCAGTAATTCCATATTTTTGGCTTGCCGAAGCGTTGTCATTCTGAGCGCAGCGAAGAATCTCCTTGGCCACCGAGATCCTTCGCTTCGCTCAGGATGACCCTTTGCGACGAATTTGGAACTACTGAAGTTAGCGCATGTCCCGGTCCGGCCGTCTCCCCACCGTGTGGTGGGTGACTTGTACGATTACGCTTCGCGTGCGAAAATGGATGTAAGAAAATTCAACGAGGGGAGACCGTACATGAAAATTGTGCCCTTGAACGCCAACGTAGTAATCAAGCGGATGCCGGCCGAGGAAGCGACCGCCGGGGGAATTGTCTTGCCCGACGGCGCCCGGGAAAAACCGCGGCAGGGTCGCGTCCTATCGGTGGGCGACGGCCGGCGATTGCCCGACGGTTCGCACGCCGCGCCGCAGGTTGCCGAGGGGGACCGCGTGTTGTTCGGCGATTACGCGGGCACGGAGGTCGAGATCGGCGACGACGAATTGCTCATCTTGGGTGAGGACGAGATTATGGCCATTTTGCCTTAAAGGAGACGAAAGATGATCCGCCGTTTATCCGTATGTATTGTTGTGCCGCTCGTGTTGTCGATCGGGCCGGTCCTGGCGGCCGAAGAGCCGGCTTCACCCGACGCCGCCGCTTACGCCAAGGCGGTGGACCGGGCCGTCGACTTTCTGCAAAACAAGGCCCAGGCCGCCGACGGCTCTTATGCGGAGTTCGCCGGGCCGGGCGTGACCGCCGTGGTCACCGCCGCGGTGCTCCGCCACGGCCGCTCGACGCAAGACCCGTTGGTGGCCAAGGGCCTGAAGTATCTCGAGGGCTTCGTGCAGCCCGACGGCGCCGTCTCCTTGAAAAAAAGCCTGTATCGAAATTATGAAACCAGCCTGGCGCTGGTCTGTTTCGTCGAGGCCAACCGCGACGGACGATACGACAAGCTGATCGCCAATGCCGAACGGTTTCTCAAAGCGAACCAATGGACCGAGAGTAAAGGGGTGGACGAGTCGGATCCCACCTACGGCGGCGCCGGATACGGAAAGCACAAGCGGCCCGACCTGTCGAACACGCAATTTCTGGTCGATGCCCTGCGCGCCGCCGGGGCCGGACCGGACGATGAAGCGATGAAGAAGGCCCTGATCTTCGTCTCGCGTTGCCAGAACCTGGAGAGCGAACACAACACGCTTCCCTTCCCGGCGAAGAATCCGGACGGCGGTTTCTACTACACGCCCGCCGGCGGCGGCCAGAGCGAGGCCGGCAAGACGCCCGACGGCGGCCTGCGCAGCTACGGCTCGATGACCTACGCCGGATTGAAGAGCATGATCTACGCCGGCGTGAAGGCCGACGATCCGCGGGTGAAGGCCGCCGTGAAGTGGATCAGCAAGCATTACGACCTGTCGAGCAATCCGGGCATGGGCCAGGCCGGCCTCTACTACTACTATCAAACCGCGGCCAAGGCGCTCGATGCCTCCGGCCTGAAAGAGATTGCCGACGCCCAGGGGAAATCGCACGATTGGCGCAGCAACCTGCTCGCCGAAATCCTCAAGCGGCAGCGCCCCGACGGCTCGTGGGTCAACGAAAATTCCCGCTGGATGGAAGGCATCCCCAGCCTCACCACCGGGTACGCGCTGCTGGCGCTTTCCTACTGCAAGCCGGCGGCGGAGAAAAAATAGTCAGCGCACCTGGTTCCCATGCTCCGCATGGGAACCACTTGCTCCGACGCTCCGCGTCGGCGGGGGTGAGTGATTCAACGCAACACGGGAACGTGCTCCTGCGAAAAAGGGCGGTAGAGATATAAGTTCGGGGAGAAGTATAATCTTGGAGGCCTGTTATGACCGCAAAAGAATATGTTGGCCAAGCCCTGGAATCTTTAGATGAACGGGATCTGGCAAAGGTTGCGGAATACGTTTCTTTTTTGCGATTCCACTCGCGTTCCGAAGCGATTTCTTCTCTTAACGCAGACGAACTTGCGGCAATGTACGCTGAATTTGCTGAGGATGATCGGCGATTGGCTGAAGAAGGAATGGGGGAATATGCCCTAGGGCTGGCCGAGGAGGACAGAAAGTGAAAGTCGCTCGCGGCGAGGTCTGGTTGGCTGATTTGAATCCCACCCGCGGTTCTGAGCAGTCCGGCTCCAGGCCGGTCTTAATTGTTCAGAATGACGTAATCAACGCATTTACCAGCACTCTGCTGGCGATACCACTGACTACGAACTTACGGCGTGCCGCACTGCCGTCGAGTGTTCACATTGATCGAGGCGAAGGAGGTCTTGCAAGCGACTCGGTTGTCTTGTGTCATCAGATGCGAGTGCTCGATAAATCTCGACTTTACCGAAAATTGGGGTCGGTAAGTAGAAAAAGCCTAGAGGAGGTGGAAACCCGCTTGTTATTTGCGTTGGGAATTGTCTGATTCATTCGTGAAACTCTGTATCGGACAAATTGTCATGGAACTCTTTGAAGCCCTCGCCAAACGATACAGTTATCGCGGTGCGTTCACCGCCGCGGCCGTTCCGCGCGAGGACCTCGAACGGATCGTCAAAGCCGGCATCCAGGCCCCCTCGGGCTGCAACGAGCAGGTGGTTTCGTTCGCCATCGTCGACGACCCGAACCTGCTCCAACAGATCGCCGAGATCATCGACAAGCCGGTTTGCCGCACGGCCCGGGCGATGATCGCCTGCGTCGTCGATCCGCGGCCGATCCTTTCGGAAATCTCATTCGCCGCCGAGGATTGCGCGGCGGCGGTGGAGAACATGCTGTTGACGATCACCGCCCTGGGCTACGCCAGCGTGTGGCTCGACGGGGCGCTGCGCTTCGAGGACCGCGCGGCCCGCATCGGCCGGCTGTTGAACGCGCCGCCGCAGTGGATCGTCCGCGTATTGTTGCCGATCGGCGTGGCCGCATCGCCGGGCGTCCAGCGGGAGCGGCTCCCCGTCGACCGCCGGGCTTGGTTCAATCGACGTGAATAATGCCCGCTCCCCTCTCCCTTTGGGAGAGGGGCTGGGGGTGAGGGCCAGTTTGGAACTGAGGGATATTGCCGCAGGTTTAGCCCCGGCGTCCACGCCGGGTTCCGATAATTCTAATTTCCGTCACACTTTTCCCGGCGTGGACGCCGGGGCTAAACTTTATGACCAAAGAACGACTCCATGCGGCCCTTAGCCCGCACGGCCAGGAACACCTGCTGGCGTTTTGGGAACGACTCGATCCGCAGGAGCGGCAATTGCTGGCCGCGCAGATCGAGGACATCGATTTCGAGTTGATCCGCCGCTTGCACGCCGACCGCGATCGGCGAAGCGACGTGCGGGAACTGCTCGCCCGAGCCGAGCCGCCGCCGGCGATCCGCTTAAACGGTCTGTCCGCCGCCGAAAAGAGCGAAGCCCGGCGACGCGGCGCCGAAGCGATCCGCGGCGGACGAATCGGCGCGATCCTGGTCGCCGGCGGACAGGGGACCCGGCTGGGATTCGACCGGCCGAAGGGGATGTATCCAATCGGGCCGCTGTCGGGCAAGACGCTGTTCCAGATTCACGTCGAGAAGATCGTGGCCGCGGCCCGGCGCTACGCCGCGCGGATTCCGCTCTATCTGATGACCAGCCCCGCCACGCACGACGAGACGGTCGAGTTTTTCGCCGCCCACGAGCGTCTCGGGCTGCCGGCCGAGGACCTGCTGATCTTCTGCCAGGGGACCATGCCCGCGGTGGACGCCGAGAGCGGCCGCGTGCTGTTGGAGGACCACGGGCGGATCGCCGTCAGCCCCGACGGACACGGCGGGATGTCGGCCGCGCTCGATCGCGGCGGCGCGCTCGATGACATCCGCCGCCGCGGCATCGAGCAGCTCTTCTACTTCCAGGTGGACAATCCGCTGGTCGATATTTGCGCGGCGGAGATGATCGGCCATCACCTGACGGCCGATTCGGAGCTGACCACGCAGGTTGTCGCCAAGAGCGATCCGCTGGAGCGGGTGGGAAACGTGGTGCAGGCCGACGGCCGGCTGCACGTTGTCGAATACAGCGACTTGCCCGGCGAAGCGGCCCGGCGGCGCAATCCGGACGGCTCGCTTATGATCTGGGCGGGCAGCATCGCCGTGCATATCATTGCCGCCGAATTGCTGCGGCGCTCGGCGGAAACGGCCGAAGCGCTGCCCTTCCACGTGGCGCGAAAAGCGGTCCCCCACGTCGATCCCGCCGGCCGGCGCGTCGAGCCGTCGGCGCCGAACGCGGTGAAGTTCGAGCGGTTCATTTTCGACCTGATGCCGCAAGCGCGGAACGCGATTGTCGTCGAAGTCGATCGCCGGCTGGCCTTCGCCCCGTTGAAGAGCGCCTCGGGCGCGGCGCAGGACACGCCGGAGATGGTCCGCGCGCAGATGATGGCGCTGCACCGCGCCTGGCTGCGTCAGGCCGGGGCGGAGGTGGGCGACGACGTGCCGGTGGAGATCAGCCCCTTATTCGCGCTCGACGCGGAAGAACTCGCGGAAAAGCTCCCCGCCGGCACGCGGATCGCCGAGCCGACGTACTTTTCATAAAGCCGCGACCGGCGGTCGCGAACTTTCCGGCCGCAGTTGGCGGGCGTTTAATTTATCTCCTCGTCTTTTTCGGCCGATTTTGAATCGCAATGGCGAAGGGGGCAGGCCAACAGCACGATCAGTATTGCGCCAAGTATGCCTGCAATCATGCCTACTTTCACAAAAGCCTCAAGATTATACCAACGGTCTACTGCATAAAAAGCGCCGCAGAGTATCGCTATCCCGCAAATTGCGCTGCCGAGAAGCGGACCGGAGATAAGCGAAATAAGAACCAAAGCGATGGATCGAGTTGGGCCGGTGCATTTGCCGCGTCTAAGGAATAAGACAATCAACAAGGCACAGATGAGAAGGCCCACGCCGACGCCCGTGAAAAATTGGACCGGCGGCGGATTGGCAAAGA
This sequence comes from uncultured Planctomycetota bacterium, assembly GCA_963733145.1. Taxonomy (GTDB): domain Bacteria; phylum Planctomycetota; class Planctomycetia; order Pirellulales; family Thermoguttaceae; genus JAHIKV01. The sequence goes on from CAVTCJ010000015.1 coordinate 140,279, forward strand.
GGGAGTAATCCATGAGGAGCTCCTCGATCGTTATGCCGCTTCTCTCCCGCCGACCGCAGTCGGCGGGCGTTTGTGCGAAATGCAATCGTTGCTCGCAAGAGCGCTACCAACGGTCGCGGCTTTATAACTATTTCTTCCCCACCGCTTTCTGCTGGGCCTTGAGCTGGTCCATGATCTCGGCGGGGAAGGCGCCATTTTTGGTGGCGTCCGAGGGGGTATTCTTGCCCTTTGCGCCCGCCGCCGGCTTCTCTTTCTTCTTGATCAGATCGTCGCGGTTGAGATGGATTTTGCGGTAGACCTCGTCGGAAATGACGTAGTACCAATCGGCGAAGCGGGCGTTCAGCTCGTCCACCTTCTTCTTCCCCTCGGTAATCTGCCGGTCGTAATCGTCCTGCTTCCGTTTGTTGTCCCGCTCGATCCGCTCGCGTTCGGCCTTCAGTTCGGCTGCGGTTTTCTCGGCCGGTTTGGCGGGCTGCCCGGCGGCGGGCTTTTTCTCCTCGGGCTGTTTCTCTTCGGCCTTCGGCTCCGCCGGTTTTTTCTCGTCAGCCTTGGGTGCGGCCGGCTTCTTTTCGTCGGCCTTGGGCGGATCGGATTTCTTCTCCGCCGGCTTTGCTTCCGCGGCGGGCTTGGCGTCCTTATTGGCTTCCGGCGCAGCGGCCTTCGGCGGTTCGGGTGAATTGTCCTTCTTTACAGGCGGGGGCGGCTGTGCCACATCCTTCTTCCTGATCTCCGGCAACGGCTCGAATTCCGGCTTGGGAATGATGTCCGGGTTGAACTCGGCCATCACGAACAGGTAGCGGTTGACTCCGCTGTCGGACGGCTTGGCGGCTTCCCCTTCTTTGGGCTTGGCTTCCTTCTTGGCCGTGCTGCCGCCGGCGATCTCACCGAAGCGGAGGACGTACTCGACGCCGTTCTTCATCGTAATGCGGTCTTCGCCCTCGTTGGAGAACAACTCCACCTGGTTGTCCATTTTGGCCACGAAAAAGCCCTTGTCGGCCAGCGATTCGACGGCCTCCCGGTTGTTGGCGAAACCGGCCGAGGCCTTCAGGTCGGCGCTCAGTCCGGCCGGCTTGGGGCTAACGTCGACGATCTTCAGGTCATCCAGCGCATTTTTCATTTCATCCAGCTTGGCGACGTTCAACTCCTCGTCGGGGGCCAGTTTCACCGGGACCCACTGGCCGGCCTTGAACTTCCGGTCTTCGAGCAGCTTCCAGTGCGGCTCGCCCGCGTCGTCGTAGGCGATCCGCATCTCGCCCCGCTGGATCAGCGCCGAGTTCAACTCGTCGACCGAGTAGTCGCGGAACCAGAGGCGGCGCATGTCCCAGCTTTCCATCTTCAGCAGGTTCCGCTCGATCCAGTCGTCGAACTTCGTGGAGAGCTTCGAGGTGTTCAACTCGACGACGTAGATCGGGTTCTCGCCGACCTTGCGGACGTAGCGCAATCCCTTCCGCCCCTTGCGGTCGGCCACTTCCTTGCCGATCACCAGGTCGAGCAGTTTCTTGCCGTCTTTGTCGCGCATCACGACCCGCTCGCCGACGCCGGTGGCGCCGACCTTGAGGACCTTCGGATCGGGGTCGATGACGCCGTATTCGCGTTGATCGCTGCTGCGGTCGCCGGCCACTTCGAGGATTTTCAGCCCCATCAGCGCGGAGGCCGCGGCGGCCACCTGGTCCTTGGCGTCGGCCGGATAGTCGAAGTGCGAGGGGATCACCCAGCGGGTCTTGCCCTTCACGTCGACCTGGGCCACCGTGAACGGACGGACCGTGGCCGAGTCCTCGTCGAACTCGACGATCTCCAGGCTGGTCACCGCCAAGGGGTCCTTGAAGTTGGGATACAGCAACTGGCCGCGGAGGTCCTCGGGTTTTTCCGCGTGCAACATCGGCCGGGCAAATAGGGCCGCCAACACCACCACGACGGCGGCCACGGCCACGAAGGTCAGGGTTTTCGAGATTTCGTTCATGGGAGAGTTTTTAGTTTTCAGTTTTCAGTTATCAGTTTTCGGAACTTATTGGCGTGCGGAACCGCAAGCGGTAGTTAAGCGTTTTCTAGCCACTAACCACTAGCCACTAACCACTACTTCATTTCAATCTCGAACGCGCGACGCCTTCCCGCTCGCGGGAGCGGCGGATCAAGAATACCAACCCGGCGAGGAACAACGGCAGGATCGGCGGCAGCAGCACCGCCCACAATTTGTACTGATCCTGGACCCGCTTGACCTCCAGGTTCAACTCGGTCTCGCTTTTCTTGATTTTGCGGTCTCTTTCAGAGCGGTATTGTTCGAGCTTGGCGTCTTTTTTGCGCTGGAGAGTCTTCTGCATCATGTCCAACTCGATGGCCATCTGTTGCAGGTCCATATTCTTGCGTTTTTTCATTTCCTCAAGCCGATCTTGTATTTCCTGGTCCTCCTGATCCACCAGTTTTTTGTATTGCTTGTCGAACCTGTCGCGGGCCTCGGCGGCATTTTTGCGGGCTTCCTTGGTCCGCTCCTCGATCCGCACCAGCGGGCGGTGGGCCGGCCGACGCTTGCGGATGTCGATGAATCGCCGGTCGCCGGTCAACTCGTCCAGCGCGTTGAGCACGAAGGTTACGTTGTCGAAGTCGAAATGGACGTCGGCCTCGGGCACGTAGCCCATCTCGCGGAGCCGGAAGAACTCGCTCGACAGCATGTCGATGTCGGGCACCAGCACCACGTCGATCTTTACTTCGCGGGGCTTGGCCTTCCCGGCCTTGGCGCCGGCGGCTTTTTCATCGGTCTCGTCGGCGGGCGGATCGAGGGCGATTTTCCCCTTGATATGCGCCGCCTCGGTATATGTCGCGCCGGTGGGAATCTTCTCGCGGTCGGGGTTCAAGCCGCCCCGCGGCCCCATGGGCGTCATCTGCATCAGCTCGCGGAACAGCACCGTGCCGGTCTCGTCGCCGGTGCGGACCAGCTTCGTAAAATCGAAGGTCGAGGAGCTCAGCTTGGAAACGTAGCCCGGAAACGGAAACAGCACGTGCTGCAAGCCGGCGCTGATCGGGTCGTTCGAGTTGAAGGGGTACGGGTTGCCGCAGCCGTTGTCGATGAACACGAACTCGGTGGGAAATTGGCTGAACTTGGGATACGGATTGTAGGTTTGCCAGACGATCTGGTCGGCGGGGAAATCGACGCCCAGCAGTTCCCAGAGCGGCCGGATGTCGCCCTTGGGCAAGGGCCGCTGTTGCATGAACATGGCGTTCATGCCGCCCGGCGGCATCCGCGGGGCGCTGGTGGCGGGCACCCACGGACAAAAGATCGGGGCGGGGTCCTCGAAGATCGCCGCCGGCTGGCCGGCGCGGACCGCCGCGATGAAGTTCTGCATCTCCTGCGGCCCCAGCGACGAAGCCTGCACGGCCAGCAGCGCGTCGTAGCGCTCGGTGAGCGGCTTGGTGGGATCGACGCGGACCACCTCGTACTGTTTCTTCAATTCGTCGACGATCAGCCAATCGGGGTCGGCCGACATGGTTTGCATGTTGAAGCCGCCGAAGAGCTTGGCGTCGGTTTCCAGCACGCCCACCTTCTTCCGCTTTTCCTGGGCGGCGGTGCAGATCGAGCGGACCAGCTCGTACTCGGTGGAGACGCCGCGGTCGAAGAAGGTCAACAGCGGCTCGCTCGTGCCGCATTTCACCGCCACGTTGAGAAAGATGGAATCGGTCTTCTCCACCCCGTTAATGCGCGTGGAGACCTGATGCGGTTCGATGCCGAAGCGGTCCTCGGCCAGGGCGGCCTCCCGGCTGAAGTTGTCGGTGTCGTGGATTTCGACTTGCAGCTTATCGCCCCCCACGGACCGCAATTCCCGCAGCGCGGCCAACAGATTCTTCCGCGTCTGCACGTAGGACTCCGGCACGTCCGGGCTGATGAAGGCCTCGATCTGCACGGGCCGGGTCGCTTTCAGATCGCGGATCAGCCCGCGGGTCTGCGGCGAGAGCGAACTGAGCTGCTCGCTGGTCACATCGAGCCGCAGGTCGTGGTGTTGGAAGAGGAACACCGCGCCGACGGCGACGACCGTCAGGGAGAACGTCCGTACGAGGAAATGCCCCCCCATCGCCCAGCGCCGCAGCCCGCTGTACCAATGCCGCCGCCCGATCAGCACCATGCTCAGGTAGAGCATGACGCAGACGATGGCCAGGAAATAGACGGCCCCGGAGAGACTCAGCACGCCGTGGGTGAAGTCGTACATGCGGCTGCCGATGCTCCAGTCGTTTATGTCCTGGACGTACCGGGGCTTCAGGCCGCCGAGGATGGTCGAATTGACCGTGGCCAGAAACACCAGCGGGGCGTTGAACACCACGCCGAGCACGAAACCGATGGTGGTGTTGCCGGTCAGGAAAGAGGCCACCATGCCGATCGAGAGCATGGCCAGGCCGACGAGCCAGTAGCCGGCGTAAGTCCCCAGGAACAGTCCCACGTCGGGATTGCCCAGCCATTCGAGCACGGCCAGGTTGCAGGCCAGGGAGAAGAGCAGGGCCACGGTGAAGATGGCCACGGCGGCCAGGTACTTGCCCAGCACGATCTCGAAATCGCCGGCGGGGATGGTCAACAGCAGTTCGTCGGTCCCCTGTTGCGCTCGTCCGCCCAGACCCCCATCGTGATCGAGGGGACGTAGAACAGCATGATGAACGGCAACCAGAGACTAAGCTGGTCCAGGTTCGCCAGGTTGTTGTTGAAGAAGGCCGGCGCCAGAAGGCGGCGAACGCGCCTAACCAGACGAACACGCAGATGAACAAGTAACCCGTCGGATTGGCAAAGTAGCCGACGAAGTTGCGTCGAAAAACGGCCGAGAGCACGTTGAACTTCATGGCGAACAGGGGGTAATGGGTAGTGGCTAGTGGCTAGTTTTCAGTAGTCAGTTATCAGTTATCGGTTTTTGTAACAGCCGGAAAACTGAAAACTGAAAACTGAAAACTGATAACTGACAACTAATTCTTTACACCGCGGTCAACTCGCGGAAGCGTTCGTCCAGGTGGTGGCCGCCCTGGATCAGGTCGCTGATCGGCCCGTCGAAGACCAGGCGGCCTTCGTTGATGAACAGGGCCCGGCCGGCCATCGCCTCAACTTCCTGCAGGATGTGGGTCGAGAGCAAAATGGTTTTGCTCTTCCCCAGCTTGCGGATGGTCTCGCGGACTTCGTGTATCTGGTTGGGGTCTAGCCCGGCGGTCGGCTCGTCGAGGATCAGCACGTCCGGCTCGTGGAGCAGCACCTGGGCCATGCCCACCCGCTGTCGATAGCCGCGGGAGAGCTTGCCGACCGGTTTGCCGATCACGCTCTGCAGCGAGCAGAGTTCGACGACGGCGTCGATTCGTTCCCGCTTGCGGGCGCCGGACAGACCTCGGGCGTCGGCGAAGAACCGCAACAACCCGCGGGGAGTCATGTCCAGGTAGAGGGGACCGTTCTCGGGCAGGTAGCCCAGCCGGGCCGAGCCGGCCAGCCGATCCGTCGCCATGTCGTGTCCGGCGATCCGGGCCGTGCCCGCCGAGGGGGCCAGGTATCCGGTCAGCAGCTTCATGGTGGTGCTCTTGCCGGCCCCGTTCGGGCCCAGGAAGGCCACCACCTCGCCCTGGCTGACCTGGAACGTGACGTCCTCGACGGCGGCGAAATTGCCGTAGTATTTTGACAGCCCTTGGGCCTCGATCATCGCGGGGCCTTGCTGCTGGCTCATCGTAAGTCGCTCCTGCTGCGGAAGTTAGGTGGGAACCGACCGGCCCGCTCGCCAGTGGGTATGATCGAAGGAAAGATTATAGCACCCCGAAGCCGGTCGCTAAAGCCCCATTTTAACAAATGTTGCCGCGGGGGTGGGAATCTTGCCCGTTTTTCGGACTAAGGCGTCGTAAAACAATTAACTACCGGATAAAGGTCTGTAGGGAACGCCCTCTGTGGCGTTCCGTGGCAGGTTTGGAGGCTTGTTTTCCCCGCACTCGGAACGCCACGGAGGGCGTTCCCTACAGGAATACCCCGCCGATGATTTCGGTAGTTATTTGTTTTCGACGCCTAACTTCAGTAGTTCCAAATTTTGGCGGAGAATTCGTTTAGCAGCCGCCGGCACGGCGGCAAGCATCGCCACGGGGGCCGTCGTGCCGACGGCCGCTAAACGGCATAATGCCAGAATTTGGAACTACTGAACTTGCTCTTCTCACCGCAAGTGCAGAATCAGGATCATCGAGTAACCTTGCGGACGAAGTCGAGGAGGATTTTGCCCGTGGTGTCGTGGGGAGCGCCGATCATGGAAATCGCGGTCCGATGGGTCCGGCCCTCGATGACCTTTACGGTTGCTTCCCCCTTGGCGTCGCGGATCAGGCCGGCCAGTTTTTCCGCGGCCAGGTTCGCGGAGTTTCCGCGCTGGTAGGAGATGAATAAAAATGGCGGCAGGGGCTTCGAGTCGCCGGCGTGGGCCACCGGCGAGGCGTCCCGCCAGGCGGCTTCCGAGTCGCCGAAGGCCTGCTTGATATAGGAGCTGTACATGCCGCCGGCCTTGACTTTGGCGACCAGGTCGTAAGCCCCGCCGCTCCAGGCGACGACGCCGCGGAGGTCGGCGGGACGCAGCCCGACGCCCTTCAGGTAGCGCGGGTCCAGCGCCAAGAGCGTCACGAGATGGCAGCCGGCGGAGTGGCCCATGAGCACGATCTTCTTGGGCGAACCGCCGAACTCGGCGGCGTGGTCGTAGACCCAACGGACGGCGGCCGCCACGTCCTTGACGTGCGCGGGATGAGTCACCGCCGGCGACAGCCGGTAGTTGGCGGCGACGAAAACGACGCCGTTGTCGTTAAGGTACTTCGGCTTGTAGTCCACCTCGCCCTTGTCCCCCTTGCTCCATTCGCCGCGATGGAAGAAGATCACGATGGGCGCGTTTTCGGCGCCGCGCGGCGCGTATACGTCCAGCCGTTGCAGGGGCTCTTTGCCGTAGGCGACGTCCGCCCGGACGACGGTCTTCTCGGACAAGACGGGCTTTGTGACGGGCCACGGCTTCGACGCTTTCTTCGGCGCTGCCTTTGTCATTTTTTTCTCGGCGGGAGAGACGGCGGGCGAATCGGCCCAAACCGTTCGGACGACGACTGCCTCCGCGGCAAAAACAACGGCGCAGGCCGCGGCAAGCAGCACAAATCGGCAAAGATGGCAGTGAGACATTATTTTCTCCCGGGGTAAAAAAAGTGGGTTGAATTCGCACGCGGCGGGTGGCAGCTTATTTCAGGTTGAAAGGCTCCAGGGTGTTCGTCCCTTCCTTGATTTCGACCGACAGCGGGGTGGTCTTGGGATCGGCATAGCGGCCTTGGAGCAAGTCGGGACCAATGTTCTCACCGTTCTCCTTGCGGGCCGGCGAGGGATAGACGATCGTCACGGCGTAGCGGCCGGCGGGGGCACCGTCGAAAGAAGCGTAGGTGCTCAGCCGGAACTCGCCGCTGTTGTCCACCTGACCGCCCGGCCGCCGCCGTTTCGGATCACCATCGTCCATGGGATACAGCGTCACTCGGGCCCATTCCGCCGGTTTGCCTTTGTAGAAGACTTTGCCGACGACGGGATAGACGGGTTCGTGCTCCGCCCGACGGCAGCCGGCCGGCCCGAGAATCAGTCCGATGAGGAGCAGAGTCAAGCAAAACCTGGGAAGACTGTTCATGTCGCGATCTCTTAGGAACTACGTCACAATAAATTGGTTGCTAATTCATTGTGGTGCAGGCGTCTCGCCTGCATTTTTCGGCGGCAGGCGTCTCGCCTGCATTTTTCGGCGGCAGGCGAGACGCCTGCACCACAAATTATTCTGACGCGATAACTTAGTATGCGTTGGCGCCGATGACCTCGCCGGCGCGGGCCGTGATGAGGGCAAAATAGACGACCGGCGACAGCTCGCGGTTGAGAACATGCACGGAGCCGTCGCCGAAGGCCGCGCAGGCCCCGTTGGGATGAAAACCATAGATGCCGCGATAATTGCTGCAATTGACCGTGCCGTCGCCGCCCTTCATGGTTCCATCGTTGCTCCAGGTTCCCAGCGTGAAGTTGTTGTTGTGCGCCCAGGCCCCCCAGCCGTAATTCAGGGCGATGCCGTGCGCCACGTCCGCGGAGCCGCTGGAAACGTAGGAGGGAAAATCGCCGCCGCCGACCTGTTGCCCCGAGGCCAGATACAGCCAGGGCCGCCCCGCCATTTCGCCGATCATCGCGGTGTTCGACAGGCCGTCGCTCACTTCGGCGAGCTTGCGGCAGGCGGAAGTGGTGCTCTGCGCTCCGAACACGCCGGAGAGGTCCGTCGCCGGCGAGGCGTTGGGGTAGGCGTAAAAATATCCGGCGGGAATCGTGCTCGGGCGCTTGACCGTAGTGGCCGACGACGCCCCGGAGATGGCGAAATAGTCGGTGCAGGCGACGGTGAAGGTGGTCAAGGCGTTTGGGCTTTGTCCCGCAAACTTGGCGCACGTGCCCGTGTACACGCGCGGTGACGGACTCGAAGGGCACTCCATCACGTTCACCCGCTGCTGCACCACGGCGGCGTTGGCGGCGTCAAACCAGGCGAGCTTGATGTCATACTGGTTGTAGATGTTCTCCTGCTCGCAAAACGGCAGCACTTGGGTCATCCATCCCAACTGGCTCGATGAAGAATACAGCAGCGGCAGCCCTTGATTGAGGGCTTCGTAATTATGGCAACCCAGCGCAATTTGCTTGAGGTTGTTCTGGCACTGCATTTGCCTCGCCGCCTCCCGGGCTGCCTGCACCGCCGGCAAGAGCAGCGCAATCAGGACGCCGATGATCGTGATGACCACCAACAACTCCACCAGCGTAAAACCGAAACTCCTAGGGCTGGCCGCTTCAGCGGCCAGTCGGCGCCGGCGGAATGTAGTATGATTTTGGAATTCGTTATTCATGCTTGTTTAGCCCCGGCGTCCACGCCGGAAATCGGTTGCGGATTTTCCGGTAGTGGCGTATCGAACGGCATCTCCATTGCAGATCATCGATTACGCAAACGAGGTGCCATCCGGAAAACACCGCCTTCCGGCGACTTATCCCTTTGCCGTGTCAGATGTTGCGTCTGTGCAGTCTGCTTAGTACAATGAGTTGTGTGTCGAGACGCTCGACATCAGTGTCGATTGCATCGACATATTTCGCAGTTAAGTTTATCGCTGGAAACTCGTTCCATGGCCGATAGCGCGCGTTCCCCATCCGCCGAGCCGTTGGGCATGCGCTGGCCGATCCATCGCCAGTTGCTCGTGCCGATGGTCTCGGTCGTGCTGCTGGCCAGTCTGCTGGCGACGGCGATTACCGCATTTTGGATCGCCCGCCGGGTGCGCACCGAGCAGGTCGAAAATCTGCGCCGCGTGGCCGAGACGCTCGGCGAGGCGCCCTTCCCGTTCACCGGTCCCGTGATGGCGCAAATCAAGGGGCTGTCCGGTGCCGAGTTGGTGCTGGTCGGCTCGGACGGGAACCTCCGCGAGAGCACGCTGCCCGTCGATCGCGCTTGGTTGGACAGTCTGGCAAAGATCGAAAAATCACCCGGCGGCGACGCGGATGCGGAGAGCAAATTGGTGTCGCTGGGCGAGCGGGATTATCTGGTCGATTTCGTCGGGGTCGGAGGGCGGTTCCGCCCGGCCGACGCCTCGACGCTGTGGATTCTGTATCCCGAGGACCAACTGGTTTCGCGGGTCTATCAGGCAGTGTATCCGGCGTTGATCGCCGGGCTGGTGGCCGCGGCGATTGCGGTGGCGATAACGACATGGCTGGCCCGGCGTTTGGCCCGGCCGTTGGGCGACCTCGCGGCGCGGACGGCGGCGATCGCCCAAGGAGATTTCACTCCGCTGGCCGTGGGCCGGCGGAACGACGAGCTGCGCGATCTGGTCGAATCGATCAATCGAATGGCCGAGCAGTTGGCCGGCTACGAGCGGCAAGTCCGCCGCCACGAGCGGCTGAAGACGCTGGGGCAACTGGGGGCCTCAATGGCCCATCAGCTCCGCAACGCGGCCACCGGCGGACGAATGGCCATCGAACTGCACCGCCGCCAATGCGCCGGCGGCGCGGCCGACGAATCGCTCGAGGTAGCCCTGCGGCAACTCCAACTGATGGAGTCCTACCTGCGGCAGTTCCTGTCCATCGGCGAATCGGCCCCGGCCTGCGCGCAACGAGTCAATGCCGCGCTGCTGGTCGAGGAGGTGCTGCGGCTCATCCGGCCGTCCTGCGTCCACGCGGGCATCGAGTTGCAATTTACCCCGCCCGGCGAGCCGTTGTTACTCCGCGGCGACCCGGAAGCGCTCCGCCAGTTGGTGACGAACCTCGTGCTGAACGCCTCGGAGGCGGCCGTGGCGACCAAATCAGCGCCGCCGCGGGTGTGGGTGGAGGTCGTACAAGACTCGGCCGAGGAAGGCGCGATCCGCGTCCGCGACAACGGCCCCGGCCCGACCCCCGAGGTCGGCGAGCAGTTGTTCGATTCGTTTGTCACCACCAAGCCGGACGGATTTGGGATCGGACTGTTCGTCGCCCGGCAGATTGCCGAGCGCCACGGCGGCCGGCTCGTTTGGCGCCGCGACGGCGAGGAGACCTGTTTCTCGTTCGAGTTTCCCTTGGCTTCGGAAAACGACGCGGTTTGAGAGAATATCGTGTTTGAGTGGAATGTAATGCAGAATGCAAAGTGAAAAATGCAAAATGCAAAATTATCAAACGGATTCATGCATTTTGCATTTTGCACTTTACATTTTTCATTTTACATTTATTTCCCGATCCGATCATGTCGCACATCCTGATCGTCGATGACGAGCAAAGCATCTGCTGGGGGCTGAGCAAGCTGGTCGAGGGACTGGGCCACACGGCGGCCGTCGCCTCCTCGGCGGAACAGGCCTTCCAGGCGGCCGAAGCGCAGCCGCCCCACGCCATCGTGCTCGACGTCCGCCTGCCCGGCATGGACGGACTCACGGCCATGAAGCGGTTCCGCGAACTGCTCGGGCCCACGCCGGTGATTATCATCACCGCCTACGGCGATCTGGCCACCGCGGTCGAGGCCGTCCGCAACGGGGCCGCCGAATATCTGACCAAGCCGTTCGACCTGAACGTCGCACAGCGGGCGATCGAACACGCATTGACCACACAGGCCGAGAAACGGGCCGCGGATCAAGCGGATCAGGCGGACGGCCAATTTGCCCCGGTCAAAAAATCGGGAACCATCCCCTTTTTCCGCGGCCGGCTGATCGGCTCCTCGCCGGCGATACAGGAGGTGTTCAAACGGATTGCGGTCGTCGCGCCCAGCGAGGCGTGCGTCCACGTCCACGGCCCCAGCGGCGCCGGCAAGGAACTGGTCGCCCGCGCGATCCATCAGTACAGCCGCCGCTCGGCGGGACCGTTCGTGCCGGTCAATCTGGCCTCGCTCAGCCCGTCGCTGGCCGAGAGCGAGCTGTTCGGCCACGTCCGCGGTGCGTTCACCGGCGCGGAGACGGCCCGCAAGGGACTGCTCGAACAGGCCCACGGCGGGACGATCTTCTTCGACGAGGTGGCCGACGTCCCGCTGGCAATGCAGGTGAAGCTGCTGCGGGTGCTGGAATACGGCGACATCATCCCCGTCGGCGCCGGCCGCTCGGTGCGGAGCGATTTCCGCGTCATCTCGGCCACCCACCAGAACCTTCATCAGCGGGTAGTCCGGGGCGAGTTCCGCGAGGACCTCTACTTCCGGCTGATTACCTTTGACATCGAGATTCCGCCGCTGCGGGAACGGGCCGGCGACATCGCCGAACTGGCGGAATACTTCCTCGACCACTTCGCGGCGCGGGGCGGCGTGGGCCGGCCGGCGGTGGCCCCGGAGACGATCGCGGCCTTGGAGGGGCGGCCCTGGCACGGCAACGTCCGCGAGCTGCGCAACGCCCTGGAGCACGCCATGATCCTGGCCCGCGGCGGGACGATCCTGCCCGAACACCTGCCGCCGCCGACGCCGCCGGGCAGCGACTCCGCCCAGACCCGGCAGGCGATGCTGGCCGCGATGATTCGCGACTGGGCCCTGCATGAGATCAGCCGCACGGAGCCGTCGAACGACCTTTATCAACAACTCTTGGAGATCGTCGAGCCGCCGCTGTTGGAGACGGTTCTCCAGCAGAACAACAATCAGTTTCTCGCCGCCGCCCGGCAGTTGGGCCTGCACCGCGTGACGCTCAAGCGGAAGGTGAGTCAGTATCGAGAGGGAGAGTGATCCGAAGGTCGCTGTCGTCCTATACGTTCTGCAAACCGCTTGCGGTATTGCAACCGCTCAGTTGCCCCCCGCCGCGCCGCAAGGTATCATTTCTGGCATGAAAACCATGGCCGTCATAGCGTTGATTCTGGGGGTTTTATCCTTGCCGGGCATCGCTCGGGGCGAGGGGGGCATGAGGGTCCGGGCGATGACCTTCAACATCCGCTTCAACAACCCCGCCGACGGCCCGAACCGCTGGTCCGAGCGGCGGGAGATGGCCGCCGAGATGCTACGGCGATTCGACGCGGATTTTCTCGGGCTGCAAGAGGCCCTGCCCGACCAGATCGCCGATCTGCTCGAGCGCCTGCCCGAGTATCGCGAAATCGGCGCCTCGCGCGACGCCGACGGCCAAGGGGGCGAGGCGTCGCCGATCTTCTACCGTCACGATCGCTGGGCGGCCGACGAAACCCGGCAGGGCACCTTCTGGCTCTCCGACACGCCGGACGTGCCCGGTTCGATCACCTGGGGCAACGCCTGGCCGCGGATCGTCACCTGGGGCCGCTTCGTCGACCGGCGGACCGGCTGCGGCCTGTACGTCTTCAACACCCACTTGGACAACGTTTCCGCCCCCTCGCGCGGCAAGGCTGTGGCGATGATCGCCGAGCGGATCGCCCGCCGCGACCTGCCCGAGCCGGTCCTGCTGACCGGCGATTTCAACACGGCGGAATCGTCCCAGCCGATCGAGTATCTCACCGGCAAGCGGCCCGGCTCGCCCGTCCGGCTGGTCGATACTTTCCGCGCGCTGCATCCCGGCGAGCGGCAGCCGGGCACGTTCCACGGTTTCAGCGGCATAGCGCTGCCGGGCAAGATCGACTACGTTTTCGCCTCGCCCGAGGCGCGGGTCGTCTCGGCCGAAATCATCCGCTTCAGCCAGCACGGCCGCTATCCCTCGGACCATTTCGCAGTCGCGGCCGAAGTGGTTTATCCGTTGCCGGAAAAGGTTTCGGGAACCGTTTCCGCAAGGGCTTATTCCGCAAGGCAGCCCGCTGTGGCACCATTTTACGAAACGGTTCCTGGCACCTTTTTCACGGACGAGACATGATCGAAGTCTACTCGCATCCGCACACCGTCGGCGGCGATGAGATCGACGAGCAGGGACACGCCAACAACGTGGCCTACGTGGCGTGGATGCAGGCGGCTGCGCTGGCCCACTCGGCGGCGCTGGGCTGGACCGCCGAGCGATACCGGCAGGCTCGGCATGGGCTGGGTCGCCCGGCGGCACGAAATCGTCTATCTCCGGCCGGCGTTGCCCGGCGACCGGCTGATCGTGGAAACCCAGGTGGCGGAGATGAAGAAGGTCACGTCCACCCGCCGCTATCGGATCGTCCGCGTCAGCGACGGCGAGCTGCTGGCCCGGGCGGAGACCGACTGGGCGTTCATCAACTACGCCACCGGCCGGCCCGTGCGGATTCCGGCCGAAATAGTTCGGGCGTTTATGGCATAACTGTCTTGGTTCAGCGTGAAATGGAAACGTCAGAGGTCGGGTTAGGATCGTTCGGGCGTTGAAATTGTTTGGTAGTGTTTGGATTTTCCGCTTTGGTGTTGAAAGTGAAGGGGGTAAGAGACGGGCGGCGGGGTCGCCGCCCGCCTTCACTCACAACCCCTGGGTCGGCGCTCGGGTTGCGTCCCCGCAGAGCCCTATCCTCCGCCCAGGTCGTTCGTCATCGTAGCGTCTTTCTTTCGATCAGGCAACCGTTCGCAAGCGGGCCGCCTCGCGTTGCTCCTTTCTGCGTCTCGCGCCTCGGCCAACTTGCGGTCGCGGGCGGCGAAGATTTCCGCTTCGCGTCCGGCCAGTTTGTCCGCCGGAGCGATGTAGCCGATGGCGCTGTGCAAACGCACTTCGTTGTAATGTTTCACATACTTGGACACGATCCGCACCGCGTCTTCCAACGAATCGGCGTGCAGGGTCGGATGCACTCACCCTTGATGCTGCCGTGAAATCGCTCCAGCTTGCCGTTGCTCTGCGGATAGTATGGGCTGGTGCGCACGTGCGTCATTCCGCAGAGGCGGATGAACTCCTTGAAGTCCTTGGCCAGGAACTGCGGCCGTTGTCGCTGATGATGCGAGGCGTCTCGTTGGGAAACTTTTCTTTTGCCCGTTGCAGGATCGTCAACTCGTCTTGCTCGGTCATCGACGCGGCGGATTTCCCAATGCACGATGGAGCGGCTGTAGCCGTCGAGGATTGTGGTGAGGAAGTAAAACGTGCCGTGGATGTTGATGTAGCTGATGTCGATATGCCAGTGTTCGTGCGGTTTTTGCGGCTGATGGAAGCCCGTGCCTTTCTTCGACGGCTTGTTGGTCGATCGTCCGATGCGGCCCGCCGCCTTCAAGACGCGATACACGCTGCTGGGGCTGACGGCCACGACGTCGCGATCGAGCATCATGAAGGCCAAGCGCCGATAGCCTTCCAACGGATACTCGAAGGAGAAGCGGATGATGGCCTGCTTTTCCCAGTCTTCCAGCCACCAGTCGCGCGGCACCCAGCCGTTGTGCTCGTTCAGCTTGCCGTAGCGTTGTTTCCAGTCGTGGAATTTGCTTTGGCCGATGCCCAGCCAAGCCACGAACCGCCGGGCCGGAACCTCGGTCCGCTCGTGCCAACGGCGGACGTAATCGACCACTTCATCGCGGGTGTCGTGGGGAACCCAGCGTCCGTTCAGAGTTCCCCAATGGATTTTTTTGCGCGGACGTTCTCCTCCATCAATTCGGAGATGACCTCGTTCTTCTGAACGAGCTTGGCCTCCAGCCGGGCGATCTTCTCCTCCTGCGCCGACACCTTGCTGGCGGCCCGTTTGGCCACCGGCTGGAAGATGGCCTCCAGATTGTCGACCAGGATTTTCTGCCAAGTGTAGATTTGATTGGGCTTGATGCCGTACTCGTCGCACAGGTCCGAGATGGGAACCTTATCGACCAGATACCTCTTAAGAATGGCTGCCTTCTGGTCGGTGCCAACGCGTCGTCGTGGGGCGTTCATGGAATCCTCCTCGTTTAGGGTGTAATTCTAACCCAAACGACAGAGAATTTCCATTTCCAACTGGTTCAAAACATAACGTCGCTTTGGAGTGCGGCGGACGAACTTAGCATCGGCCGCTATTTTTCATCGAAGAAGATGAGATGGGCTTCCACTTTCGGCAGCGCCTTTTGCACACCCCCAAGCGTTTCTCTTGCTTTGGCATCATCCCCCCGCCGAGAAGCAGCGAGGATCAGAATCTCTTCCAAATTGGGCATCTTCTGAAAAGCAGGAATCGCCGCTTCCGCCAATTGCCAATTGACGCTGACCATCTTAATCCGATCGCGACTAATGGGGCTTTTCACCTCGGCATGGCTTTCGCACGTGCTCCAGAAGAAGTCAACGGCGACATCGCTGAAGGACACCTTGCGAATGCGAAGCATCTTCACGGCCTGCAATAGCCGCTCATCCGCTTTCTTCGTAATGATGATGACCGATACGTTCGACTTTTCTGGCAGTCGATTGAGCGCTTCCAGATTCCGCATCAGTGATGGGGAATCGATAAGCTCCACTACGTATTCGCCGACCGTGCCGAACAACGCTTCCTCATGTTGGCGCATGAGACCACAATCGTTGAGGATCGGAGAAATTGCGCTTAGCCCGTCGATCATTCCGAGACGATGAGGACACAAGCGGCAATACAGATAGGCGAGGTTGGAACAACCCGTGAGGCAATCAATTCCGTCCCAGAGACTATTATAACTATCCTCGCCCACAATGGTTTTCAATCGAGAGCTATTTTCGCAAGACACTCTGGCGAAGCCCGACGCCGCGATTTCATTAAATACGGCCTGCCGTTCGGCAATTTCCGAGGAAAGAGGTTTTGCGTTCTTTTGCCGAGTCCAGGTCCAATGGATAATGTCGCCTGCGCCGATCATAATTTCCACGCGGGGCCCGGCCTCATCGACCGATTTATCGTCCAATGGAATGACGAGAGCGTCGTTGAACTTGACAAACTTGACGACGTGAATCTTTCGAGCGTCGGCCTTGGGCTGAGCAGCCGAGTTCAAACCGCTGGCTTTGTAGCCGGCCGTTGTGGTCCTTGTCGTCTCGATGGTAGCGTCGAGGATAATCCCGTCCGAAGGTTTCATGCCACGAACGGCGATGTTGATTTTTGGATGCCCGAGAAATAGCAGATGTTTTCACCATCGCCCAGGCTTCGCATCCCGCTCATGAAAGAATGGTTGTTTTCATCGAACCATCGGCAGGTGATAATGCACTGCCGCTTTGGCGGCGACGTTTGCGCGGAAGCAAACGATGAGACGGCGACAATCGCCGCCGTGAGAAGTGTTGTGCAATGTTTCATTGCGAGAACTCCTTTTCTCGATCAAGCTATTGGAAAGCTGGGTTGTGCAAGCATTCACGGGTTGGCTGGCTCTTCCCACGGTTGGCGGTATGGTAAGCCCAGAAGTATTCCAAGTCAATCGAGTATTTGGCTTAATAGTGGTGTAAGACTAGCCGGTAAACGCAACGGCCGATAAGGCGGAAGCAGACCTAAATTGCAGCCGCGGACGCGGGAGCGTCCGGGCAGTGCGTTCCCATGCGGAGCATGGGAACGAGGGGGGCGTTGACCACCGGTCGCGGCTTTATGGGGCAGCGGTTGCGGCTTTTGCTATTGCCCCGGAATTGCCTCGTCGGTACAAATTGCGTCCCATCTTCACTGCCGACGAGCATTACCGGGGGTTGCCCATGTCCGGCGCTAAACGCACATTTCGACTGTTGACGCAAATCATTGTCTGGCTTACGGTTACGGCCGTCATGCCGGCCTGGGCCGATGCGCCTGCGCCGCCGTCGGACAAGGCATTGATTGAACAGATCGCCGCCGGGAAAAAGCAACTCGAAGAAAAGACCGATCTCGACGAGGCCATCAAGGCCAAAATCCGCGAGTTGTACGACAAGGCCGCGGCCGAGATGGAGAAGGCGAAGGCCGCGGCCGCCCAGGCCGCGACGTTCGAGCAGCGGGCTGGGCATGCCCAGCCAGAGCTCGCGCAGACGAAGGCCGATCTGGCCGCCTTGCCCGCCAAATCGGACGCCGGCGTCTACGACGACAGGCCGTTACCCGACATCGAAAAAAAGGTCGCACAACTGGAGGCCGACCTGAAGCGCTGGCGGCGGGAACTAACCGACGTGGACGCGGAGTTGAAGGGGCGGACCAGCCGGCGTGCCGAAGTACCTAAACGCATTGCCGCAGCGCAGCAGGTATTAACCGATACGAACAACGAGATGCAGGCGCCCGCGGCTTCCGGCGATAATCCGCAAGTACAAGCCGCCCGGGGATTGATGCTGGCCGCCCGGAAGCGAGCCGCCGAACTAGAGATTCAATCGTGCGAGAAGGAGTTGCGGGCCTACGACGCCCGGGCCGAGTTGCTGCCGTTGCTGCGTGACTTGGACGCGCGGCGGGTGGCGCAGGCCGATCAGGACTTCAATTATTTACAGGATCTCATCAACCGCCGCCGGCAGATCGAGGCCGAACAACAAGCGCGGAAGGCACGGCAGGAGGCCAATCGGGCGAATCCCGCCGTGCAAAAGTTGATGGAAGACAATGCCAAGTTGGCCAAGATGCGAGAGGAGTTGGCGCAGGACATCCTCGACGCCACCGGGGAACTGGACAGGGTCACGCAGCGGCTGGCCGATGTGAGCGAGAAATTCGATAGCGTCAAGGACAAGGCCGACTCAGTCGGATTGGCCTCCGTAATCGGGCCATTGCTGCGGAAGCAGCGGGCGGCCTTGCCCGACTTGAGCAGCTATCGCCACAACGTTGGACTCCGCGGGCAGGCGATGGGCACCAGTGAACTTGCCCGCCTTGAACTTCGGGAACAACGCTTTGCGCTCTCCGATCTCGACCGGCAGGTAAAAGCCACGCTGAAAGCCTTGACTCTGCCCGCCGCGGATGGCAACCGGTCCGAATTGAAGGCGGCCGTCACCGAGGCCCTGAAATCCAAACGGGATTATCTCGATGGCTTGATAGCGGACCACGAAAAATACTACGATAAACTCGCGAAACTGAAGACCGCCGAGGAGCAGTTGATCGAGAAGACCGAGCGTTGCAGCCGGTTCATCGACGAACGGGTGCTGTGGATCGCCAGCGCCGATCCGATAGCGCCGAAGGACGCCGCTCCGGCCGCCGAAGCGTTATGGTGGCTGGCCGGTCCCGCGGCCTGGTCGGACCTTGGCCGCACTTTGGCCACAGACGCCCGGCGCGAGGCGATTCTATGGGCGGTCGCCGCATTGGTGCTGCTCACGTTGATCTACTGGCGGCGGCGGCTCCGCGGGAAAATCGCCGAGTTGGGCGAGAAGACCGCGCGGGGAAGCTGCTGCCGCTTCCTGCCGACCGTCGAAGCGGCGGTGCTGACGGTGTTGGTGGCCGCCGCCTGGCCGGGCTTGGTCTGGTGGATCGGCTGGCGGCTCTGGCCCGAGGCTGAGGCGTCGGATGCGTTGCGTCTGGCGGTCGGGGCCGGACTGACCACCGTGGCCCGCGTCTTCCTGGCCTTGGAACTATTGCGGCACGCCTGTTCGCCCGGCGGGCTGGCCGAGTCGCATTTCGGCTGGCCGGCCGCCGCGCTGAAAGTCGTCCGGCAGAGCATCTGCCGGCTGTACTTTACCGGCCTGCCGCTGATGTTCGTGGCCGTGGCCATGACGTGGCAGAACAAAGACGCCTGGGACGCCTCGTTGGGCCGGTTCTGCTGCGCGGCGGCGCTGAGTTGTTTTTCGCTGGCACTGCATCGCGTCTTCCGACCGTCCGGCGTGGTGGTGCAGTCGATGATCGCCGCCAACCGCGGCGGCTGGGTCGAGCGGTTCCGCTACGTCTGGTATCCGCTGATTACGTTTACTCCGGCGGTGTTGGCCCTGCTGGCGCTGGGCGGCTATCACTACACCGCCCGGCAATTGGCCACGCGATTGATCCTGACTTCTTATGTGTTGGTGGGGGGGCTGGTCTGCCGCGCGTTGCTGTTGCGATGGATATTGGTGAACAAGCGCAAGCTGGCGATCGAGCAGGCCCGGCAGCGCCGCGCCGCCCAAATCGAGTCGGCCGGGGGTGAAGAGAGTTGCGGCGGCGCCGAGCTGCCCGCCTCGGCCGAACCGCAGCGCGATCTGGCCACGATCAACGCCCAGACGAAGCATCTGATCGAGTATTCATTGGCCGTGGCCGCGGCGCTGGCCCTGTGGTTCGCCTGGGTCGACGTGCTGCCGGCGCTAAGCATCCTGAACAGCGTGAAACTCTGGCACACGGAAATTGCCGTGACCGACCTGGGACTGGCGGCGCTGGTGCTGGCCACGACGGTGATCGCGGCGAAAAACTTCCCCGGCCTGTTGGAAATGGCCGTGCTCCAGCATCTCCCCCTCGACGCCGGGGCGCGCTACGCCGTGGCCACCGTCTGCCGATATTTGATCACCGTCACCGGCACGGTCCTCTGCTTCGGGACGCTCGGCGTCGGTTGGAAAGATGTCCAATGGCTGATCGCCGCCATGAGCTTGGGATTGGGCTTCGGATTGCAGGAGATTTTCGCCAATTTCGTCTCCGGCCTGATTATTCTCTTCGAGCGCCCGGTGCGGGTGGGCGACGTCGTCACCATCGACGAGATCAGCGGCGTCGTCTCGCGGATCCGCATCCGCGCCACCACCATTACCGACTGGGACCGCAAGGAGCTGATCATCCCCAACAAGGAGTTCATCACCGGCCGCGTGCTGAATTGGACCCTCTCGAACCAGACGAATCGGGTGGTCGTCGAGGTGGGCGTGGCTTACGGCACCGACACGGCGCTGGCGACCAAGATTCTGCTGGAGGTCGCCCAGAACCATCCGCTCGTGCTGAAGGATCCGCCGCCGCACGCGCTGTTCGATTCCTTCGGGGCCAGCGCGTTGAACTTCATCATGCGGTGCTATCTGCCCAACCTGGACAACCGGCTTTCGGTGATCCACGAGTTGAACGTGGCGGTGGACCGCGAGTTCCGGGCGGCGGGCATCGAGATCGCCTTCCCGCAACAGGACGTTCACATCCGCTCGCTGGAAGTGCCGCTGCCCCTCGTTTCCGGCCTGGCCGGCGAGCGCCGCGGTTTCGACCGCGCGGAAAACGCGGCGAAAAAGCGGGCCGGGTAATAAGCTGGATTGCTTACGGTCCCCTCTCCCTGTGGGAGAGGGTTAGGGTGAGGGCAGTGATGTGCCCGAGACGGCAATAGTAATAGACACAATGCGATCGGCCCTCACCCCCGGCCCCTCTCCCAAAGGGAGAGGGGAGTTTTTCAAAATACAACCTCAGCGATTCCCGGCGTAAACCTTGACCTCATTTGCGATACTTTCGCCCAATTCGTCCTCCTCGACGTCCAAATCGTACTGGGACTGGAGCCCGATCCAAAATTCGGGAGAGGTGTTGAAGTAGCGGGCCAGCCGGAGAGCCGTATTGGCCGTGACGCTTCGCCGGCCTGCGACAATCTCGTTGATCCGCCGCGAATCGACGCCGATATCGAGCGCCAGCCGATGCTGGCTCAGCTCCAAAGGAATGAGAAACTCCTGCTGGAGGACTTCGCCGGGATGGACCGGATTCAGCTTGTTTTCCGACATGCGATTTGGACTCCTAATGATAGTCCGCGATTTCCACTTCAAAGGCGTCCCCTTCGTGCCAACGAAAACATACACGCCACTGGTCGTTTATGCGAATGGAGTATTGTCCCGTTCGATCGCCCTTTAGCTTTTCCAACCGGTTTCCGGGAGGGGATCGCAGGTCCGGCAGACCATGCGCATTGTTGAGCATTCGCAGTTTCCGCAGGGCTATTGGTTGAATTGCCCGCGGAAGCTGTTTGGAATAAAGGCGGCGATACACCTTCTCGGTTTCGTTATCCTTGAAGGACTTGATCACAACCTAATTATATGGCGCGTTACGCCGGGCGTCAAGCGCTCAATGGCGATAAACTTTACGCAGTAACAAGGGTGTCTTACGCAGGTTCCGATTCCCGCGGATCACGCCGCGTGGACACGGCGGCTAAACGCGGTCCGCCGCTTGCGGATTGGCGTTTGCCCGGCTAAAATCGGCCTCCATGTCGAACCTTACGATCCAGCGCGTATGCACCGCCCGGCAAAAGAAGCAATTTCTCCAATTCCCCTGGACCCTGTACCGCGGCGATCCCCATTGGATTCCGCCCCTGCGCGGGAATCAGAAGGAGCTGGTCGGCTATAAACCGCACCCCTTTTACGCCCGGAACGCGGTGCAGACCTTTCTGGCCTATCGCGGCGACGAGGTTCGCGGCCGAATCGCGGCGATCCTGAACGAGGGGCACATCAATCAGTACGACGACCCCCGCGGCTTCTTCGGCTTTTTCGACTGCTACGACGACCAGGAGGCGGCCGACGGACTGTTCGACGCCGTCCGCCGCTGGTTCGCCGATCAAGGCATATATCGGCTTCGCGGGCCGACCAATCCCTCGCAGAACTACGAGTTGGGGTTGCTGATCGAAGGCTTCGACTCGACGCCGACGTTCATGATGACCTACAACCCGCCTTACTACGGGCGACTGGTCGAAAACTTCGGCTTTCGCAAGACCCAGGACCTGTACGCCTTCTGGGGCGAGATCGACATGTTGCCCAAGATCCAGGCGAAGCTGGGGCCCATCGCCGAGCAGATCATGGAGCGGTTCGACGTCAAGCTCCGCACGCTGGACACTTCCCACTTCAGGCAAGACGTGGAGATGTTTCTGTCGATCTACAACCGCTCGCTGGTCAACACGTGGGGATTCGTGCCGATGTCGGCCGACGAGATCGAGCACATGGCCCAGGGACTGCGGCAGATTATCATTCCCGAAATGGCCATCGCGGCGGAGATCGACGGCCGCGTAGTCGGCGCCTCCTTTGGATTGCCCGACTACAACCCGCGGATCAAGGAGATCGACGGCCGTCTGTTCCCCTTCGGCTTCATCCATCTGCTTCGCAACCGCCGGGCGATCAAACGCATCCGCCTGATCAGCACCAACGTTCTGCCCGAGTATCAGCGGATGGGGGTGGGCATGGTTCTGCTCCACGGTCTGGTGCCCAAGGCCCTGGAGTGGGGCATCCAAGAGGCCGAGTTCTCCTGGGTCCTGGAATCGAACTCCCTCTCCTTCGGCAGTCTGAAAAAGGGGGGCGCGAAAATCGCCAAAACCTATCGGCTCTACGATTGGGAAGGGAGAGAGGAGAGGGGAGAGGGGAGAGGGGAGAGCGGAGAGGGGAGAGGGGCGGGTGAAACCAATCTCCCCTCTCCCTCTGGGAGAGGGGCCGGGGGTGAGGGCAGCAGCAGGCAGGATCGATCCGCCCTCACCCTAACCCTCTCCCAAAGGGAGAGGGGACCTGAAAATTCCACTCATCCTTCGTCCCTCATCCCTCATCCTTCGTCCCTCATCCCTTATCCTTCGTCCCTCATCCCTCATCCTTCGTCCCTCATCCCTCATCCTTCGTCCCTCATCCCTCATCCTTCGTCCCTCATCCCTCATCCTTCGTCCCTCATCCCTCATCCTTCGTCCCTCATCCCTCATCCTTCGTCCCCCGCCCCCCTCGAAATCCGCGCGGTCCGCGGCCGGGGCGACCTGGACCGCTTCGTCAAATTGCCGTGGCGGGTCTACACCGACGATCCGCACTGGGTCCCGCCCCTCAAGTTCGAGGTCAAGGAGTTTCTCGACCGCCGCAAGCACCCCTTCTATAAACACGGCGAGGCGGTGCAGTTCATCGCGCTCCGCGGCGGGGAATGCGTGGGCCGGGTGCTGGTCAGCGACGACTCGAACTACAACCGGCAGCACTCCAGCAACGCGGGCTGCTTCGGCATGTTCGAGTGCCTCAACGACCGGACGGCCGCTCACGCCCTGCTGGACGCGGCCGCCGGCTGGCTCGCCGCCCGCGGGCGAACCGTCATGCTCGGCCCGATCGACTACTCGGTGAACTACCCGTGCGGCTTGCTGATCGACGGTTTCGACACTCCGCCGCGGATCATGATGAACCACAACCGGCCGTATTACGCCGAGTTGCTCGAATCGTGGGGGCTGCGGAAGGCCAAGGACCTCTTCGCCTGGTGGTTCCTCGATCCGCACGATCTGGCCGCGCGGTGGCGGCAGCGCGCGGAAAAAATCGCCCGCCGCAGCGGCGTGGTGATTCGCCCCTTCCGCCTCGACGATTTTGCGGCCGAAGTGACCCGTTGCCAGGAAATCTACAATGCCGCGATGGGCGACCTGTGGGGATTCGTCAAACTCACCGAGGACGAGTTCCACTATCTCGCCGAACGGCTGAAGCAGATGGCGGTTGCGGATCAGGTGTTGATTGCCGAGATCGACGGCCGGGCGGTCGGATTTTCCATCACCCTGCCCGACCTCAACGAGGCGACCGGGCCGCTGGACGGCCGGTTGTTGCCGCTGGGATGGCTGCGGTTTATGCTCCGTAAGCGACGGATCAAAACGGCGCGGATGGTCGTGCTCGACGTGTTGAAGGAATATCGCCGCCGCGGCGTGGCTGAAATGCTGATCCTGCGGACGCTGGACTACGGCAAAAACGTCCTGGGCTACACCGGCGCCGAGCTGAGTTGGACCTTCGAGGACAACGATCTGGTGAACCGCCCGATCCAGGCCGTCGGGGCGCGAAAGTACAAGACCTACCGGATTTACGAGAAAGAAATCGGCGGGTAAGCGGTTGTCCAAAACAACTTGTGGTGCAGGCGTCCCGCCTGCTCTGTGCAGCCGAGACGGCCGCACCACAAAACACGAAGTTGTTTTTGGACGACAACTAATCGCAGTCGGCGCAAGAGCGCTCAGATCGACCCCAGAAAACCGCCGATCACCGCCAGGATGGGCTTGAGCCTCTTGTTGACCGGATCGGCCTCGACGCCGAAATTCTCCAGCGCCGTGGCCCCGATCAACAGCAACGATCCCTGCGGAGCGAAAACGACCGGACAGGGGATGCTCCCCTCCAAGCCCTCGATCTGAAAATCGCAGAATCCGAAGAGCCGCTTTTCCTGTCGCCCATCGGCAAGGATTAGAGTGCGCGTGCTGGAAGGCTCCACGGCGATGCGTTCGAGACGATCCTCGGGCACGAAGGAATACAGAGCGCCGGTGTCGATCCAGAACTCCTCCTCAAAACTCAACTCCGGCTTCTTGCTGTTTGAGACCTTGACCCTTTTCTTGAACATTCCCATCATAGTCCCCCCAGTGGGTCAAATGTATTAGAACGGATCGAGATTCAGGTGAAATAGGCTCCACTTCAAGTTTACCGGTAGCGGGGGCAATGGTCAATTGTGCGCTTCTCGGGGGTACGGCAAGTTTTCTTGGCGTTGGTGTCATTCTGAGCGCAGCGAAGAATCTCCGTGGCATTGCGGAGATTCTTCGCTGCGCTCAGAATGACAGAGTTCCCAGGATTTTTTGCCCTGCCTCTTTTCGACCGGAGCGGCTTCACCCCGCCTGGCGGTAGAGCAGCACCTTTTCCACCGGCCGTTGGACCAGGCGATCGCCGCGGACGATCTGCTGCACTTCTCCGCCGGGGAGGACGCGATAGCGGATGCCCCGCCAGTTGATCCAGCGTCCGAACGATGGCGCTGGCGACGCCCAGCCAATGGGCCAGCTCGACCAGCGGATTGGCCCACACGTCGAACCGCCGGATCCGTCGCGAGGCCCGTTCCCAGTGCGGAAAATAGGTCCTTACGAGGCTCTGCCGCAGCGCCCCGCGGTAGACCGTCACCAGATAGAGCGCCGCGGAGACGCCCAGCGGAATCCACGGCGATGGCGAGCCGGTCAACAGACTCAGCCCCAGCACGCCCAAGTTGCCGATCCAGATCAGGTTCGTCAGCGTGGCCGACGCCAGCGAGAAGAACCACCAGTGGAACGTGTAGAGCCGGGCGATCAGATATTGGCGGCGGAGAAAGGCCAGCGACGAGCCCAGCGTTTCGTCCAGCGGCGAGGCCACCACGCAGGCCGGCTCGAAGCGGACCGGCAACTTGTAACGCTGCATCAGCCGGCTGGCGACCAAGTCGTCGCTGAGCGTTCCCTTCCAGGCGTCGCGGAGGCCGATGGAGTCGAACACCTCGCGGCGGAGGGCCCAGGAGCCGCCCCAGATCAGATAGTGGCTGCTGCGGGTCAGCAGTGAGATTACGTCGCAGTTCATGCTGTAGACCAGGGCGTTGGCCGCGCTCGCCCGTTCCGGCGTGTACCAGCGATAGCCGGTGACCGCGCCCCAGCCGGGCTCGTTCAACCGGGAAACCATCATCCGCAGCCACTCGGGCCGGGGCCGGGCGTCGGAATCGACGAACGCCAGATATTGCACCCGCCGCGAAAGATGCTCCGTGGCCACGCGGAGGTTGTGTACTTTCTGACCGCTGTCGGAGGCCTTGCCGGCAATTACCACCCGCGTAGCAACCCACGGATGAGCGGCCATCGCCCGGCGTATGGCCGGATAGGCCGGGTCGTCGGCGCTTTCCACGATGAATGTGACCTCGAAATTGTCGTAGTCTTGTTCGAGCAGCGCGCGGAGGTTCGTCTCCAGTTCGATATCGAGTCCCTTGCACGGCGCGAACAGGGCCACGCGGCCGGTCGGCTGGTGCCGCTCGATGTCGCGGATGCAACTCCGCACGTAGCGGCGATGTTCCCAGGTCAATAGCGCCAGCAATAGCGACCAGACGATCACCAGCCCGGCGAGGATCAGATAGACCGTAAGCCAATTCGCATCCATGCGAGCTCCGAGGTTCGGAGGCGGTTGTTTTTCGGGGGGCTGTCCCCGTGGAGCGATGAGAATACCTCTTGCTCGAAGACGGGTCAATATCAGGGATAGCGGGGCTGTGAAGATAGGTGGGATGGCCGATGTGCGTTGTTGTGGATGGGCGATGCTCGCCCTCAATGAAGGGTCTATCGTCGATGTTTATGCAGGGAAGTGCAAACCAATAACTGAGCTTGACCCCCGTCGGCCCACCTCCCACAATTCA
Organism: uncultured Planctomycetota bacterium; assembly: GCA_963733145.1. GTDB lineage: Bacteria > Planctomycetota > Planctomycetia > Pirellulales > Thermoguttaceae > JAHIKV01. The sequence goes on from CAVTCJ010000015.1 coordinate 166,398, forward strand.
CCCCATGTACATTTTGACGCGGTACGTGGTCTGGGAGGTGTTCAAGTTCTTTCTGGCGGCGTTGGCTGCGCTGACGCTGATTACCACCATCGGGATGGGTTTCAAGGAAGGGATGCAGCTCGGCCTGCCGCCGCTGGTTCTGCTGCGAACGATGCCTTTCATGCTGCCGGAGATGCTGGGCATCACCATTCCCGCCGCCATGCTCTACTCGGTCAGCAGCGTCTTCGGGCGGATGACCGGGGCGAACGAGATCGTGGCCCTGAAGTCGCTGGGAATCAACCCGATGGCGGCCGTGTGGCCGGTGTTGGTGATGGCGGCCTTCTTCAGCCTGGGCACGGTGTGGATGTACGAGGTCTCCGCCACCTGGTGCAAGCCGACCGTGAAGCGGATCGCCTTCGAGTCGATCGAGGAAGTCGCCTACTCCATGTTGCAGAAGAAAGGGACCTACGCCTGCGACCAGTTCAGCATCACCGTCAAAGCGGTCGAAGGCCGGCGGTTGATCCGCCCGATGATTACCGTGAAAGGGCAGCCCGGCCTGCCGCAGATCACACTCAACGCCGCCGAGGCCGAGTTGCGCTCCGATCTGAAGGCGGGGGTGCTGCGGATCATCTGCCGCCAAGGAGAGGTCGACATCGAGGGGCAACTAAGCGTGAGGTTTCCCGACGAGCGGGAGTACACCGTGCCGATCGTCGTCCCCCCGCCGCCGCAGTTCCATCGCGATTACGTCTCGCTGGGGAGCATTCCGCGGCTGATCAAAATCCTGCGAGCCAAGGAGGCGACCGCCGAGACCGAGTTGCGGCAACTGGAAAACCTCCGCGCGGCGCACAAGGTTCTCGACGCGTCCGCCGATGAAGCCGACGCCGCCAAAATAAAACAGAAGACCAACAAGCTCGCCGAATACCGCAACGACATCCTGCGGCTGAAGACCGAGCCGTACCGCCGCTGGTCGAACGGGTTCACCTGCCTCTGTTTCGCGCTGATCGGCACGCCGGTGGCCATGCTCTGGAAACACGCCGACGCGCTGACGAATTTTTTCGTCTGCTTCCTGCCGATCCTGGCGATATACTATCCGCTGCTGATGTTCGGCGAGGACTTGTCGACCTCCGGCGTCTTGCCGCCGATCTCCTTCTGGATGGGCAACGTCGTGATCTCGATTCCCGCGGTCATTTTGCTGCGTCGGATCGTCCGGCATTAGGAGAGGGATTGAAGAATCAATGTCAGTAGATGCAAATTCCGGTTTCTTTACGACAATTTCCGTTTAGCGGCCGTCGGCACGACGGCCATGTTGGCGGCGCAGGCCGTCGTGCCGACGGCCGCTAAACGGGAGTGCATCGGAATTTGGAACTACTGAATGTATATCGACAAACGCCCCGCGACTGCGGTCGCGGGGGAATTGCGGCGTTTTCCACCCCGCCGGACGCAGCCGGCGGGCGTTTACCCGACATTTTTTGATCTGAGAGTCATTTAATTCGAGTGTGTTGATTTCCAGACGCGTTCTCACATAATAACGTTGATCATATTTATGGTGTAAAATTGACTATGAACACAGAATTCAAGCTTCCCGAGATTGGCGAAAACGTCGAGGGCGGAGACGTAGTCAGCGTGCTGGTGCGCGAGGGGGACGTGATTGCCGCCAACGACGGGGTGATCGAACTGGAAACCGACAAGGCCGTGCTGGAAATCCCTTGTCCACTGGCCGGAAAGGTCACTAAAGTCCTCGTCGCCAAGGGGCAGGCCGTCAAGGTCGGGCAGGCGTTGCTGGCCGTCGAGACGAAAGAATCCGCAAAGCCGCAGCCGCCGGTCGCGCCCGATGCGAAACCGCAAGCGGGCGGAGCGCCCGATGCGAAGCCGCAAGCGGCCACCAAGCCCCCACCGCCGGTCGCGCCGGAAGCACCGTCGACAGCGCCCGCGGGGCCCGAGGCCCGGCGTCTGGCCCGCGAGTTGGGCGTCGATCTGGCCACCGTGCAAGGGTCCGGCAAGCGGGGACGGATCACCGTCGAGGACGTCCGCGCCGCCGGGTCTGACGCCACTGCCGGCTCGCCGGGTGCCACTGCTGGCTCGCCCAGCAGTGCGGAACCGTCGCGTGAGCCGTCGCCGGGCATTCCCGCCCAGCGCGGCAGCCGCGAGCCGGCCGTTCCGCCGGGCGAATTGGGCGCGGACGCCTACGGCCCGGTCCGCCGCGAGCGGATGTCGAAAATCCGCCGCACCATCGCCGCCCAAATGGTCAAGTCGGCAACCACCATTCCCCACGTCACCAACTTCGACGACGCCGACGTGACCGAACTGGAGCGGATGCGGAAGACCATTCCGCCGGCCTACCTCGGCCCGACGATCAAGCTGACGGCGATGCCCTTCGTGATCCGCTCGGTCGCGCTGGCCTTGCGGCAACATCCGCTGCTGAACGCCAGCCTCGACGACGAGCGGGAAGAGATCGTGTACAAGCAGTACGTCAACGTGGGCGTGGCGGTCGATACGCCCCGGGGCCTGGTCGTGCCCGTGCTCCGCAACGCCGATCGGATGAGCATCTTGCACATCGCCCGCGAGCTGACGCTGCTGGCCGCCCGGGCCCGCTCGGCCGAGTTCACGGTCGACGAGCTGCGCGGCGGGACGTTCACGATCAGCAATCTGGGCGCGGTGGGCGGCGTCTACAGCACGCCGATCATCAATCATCCGGAAGTGGCCATCCTGCTGCTGGGCCGCTCGCGCTGGACGCTCTCCGTGTTCGAGGGCAAGATCGAGGGCCGGCTGAAGATGCCGCTGAGCCTCTCCTACGATCACCGCGTAGTGGACGGCGCCGCCGCCGGCCGCTTCTCGAACGACGTTATTGACTATCTCCAGTCGCCCGGTAAACTGCTGCTGACAAAGTAGGCGGCGTGCGAATCGCGCCGAATCGTTTAGCCCCGGCGTCCACGCCGGGTGGGCAACGCAACGGCCAATAAATCTTGACCTACCCGGCGTGGACGCCGGGGCTAAGGATCGGCAAATTAATAACTGTCGCATTTCAGAAGGGGACAGTCCCATTTTCGTCGAACGAAAATTGGGACAGTCCCCCACTTATTGATTCGCCGGCCCTAAACAACTGCATCGGACGCATCCCGAACCCCCAACCCCGAATCCCCCCATGCACACTCAACTCTGCGTTCTCGGCGGTGGGCCGGGCGGATACGCCGCCGCCTTTCTCGCCGCCGACCTGGGCATGAACGTCACCCTGGTCGATCTCGAATCGCGGCTGGGCGGTTGCTGCCTGCTGCGCGGCTGCATCCCCTCGAAAACCCTGCTGCACGTCGCCAAATCCATCGAAGAAGCCAAACACCTCGCCCAGTGGGGCGTCGCCTTCGCCGATCCGAAAATCGATCTCGACGCCCTGCGGGAGCGGAAAGAGAAGATCATCGCCTCGCTGACCGGCGGATTGAAACAACTCGCCGCCAAGCGAAAGGTGACCGTCGTCCGTGCCCGCGCCGCTTTCGAGAATTCGCAAACGCTGAAGCTCGCAGCGGTCGACGGCAATCCGCCGGCCGACGAGCGGATTACGTTCGACCAGTGCATCGTGGCCACGGGCTCCAGCCCGGCGCGGATAGCGGCGTTCGATTTGCCCACGCCGCGGGTGATGGATTCGACGGGGGCCTTGGAATTGCCCGACGTGCCCAAGTCGCTGCTCGTGGTGGGCGGGGGCTACATCGGCCTGGAAATGGGCACGATCTACGCCGCCCTGGGCGCGGCCGTGACGGTGGTTGAAATGACCGACGGCCTCTTGCCCGGCGCAGACCGCGACCTGGTCCGCCCGCTGCAAAAGAGACTCCAAAGCACCTTCAAGGCGATTCATCTGAATACGAAAGTCGCCGCGATGACCGACAAAAAGGATTCCATCGAAGTCGCTTTCGAGGGGGACGTCCCCGAACCGGTGCAACGCTTCGACCGCGTGCTGCTCTGCGTCGGCCGACGGCCTAACAGCGCGGGCATCGGCCTGGAAAAGACGCAGGTTGAAATTGACGAACAGGGCTTCATCGTCGTCGATCCGCAGCGTCGCACCGCCGATCCGCACATCCTGGCCATCGGCGACGTGGCGGGGCAGCCGCTGTTGGCCCACAAAGCGGCACACGAAGGCAAAGCGGCCGTCGAAGCCCTGACCGGAAAATCCGCCGCCTTCGAGCCGCGGGCCATTCCGGCCGTCATCTTCACCGATCCCGAAATCGCCTGGGCCGGCCTGACCGAGACCGAGGCGAAAGCCCGGGGAGTGCCATACGAGGCGGCGCAGTTCCCCTGGGCGGCCAGCGGCCGCGCGCTGAGCGTTGGACGGACCGAGGGGCTGACGAAATGGCTCGTCGATCCGCAAACCGAGCGCGTCCTCGGCTGCGGCATCGTCGGCGTCAATGCCGGCGAGTTGATCGGCGAGGCCGTGCTGGCCATCGAAATGGGCTGCTCGGTCCGCGACCTGATCGAGGCCATCCATCCCCACCCAACGCTCAGCGAAACCCTGGGCGCGGCGGCCGAAGTCAATCTGGGCGTGGCCACCGACCTCTATCGCCCAAAGCGGGAGCGGAAGAAATAGGCCAAGAAATAGAAAAAGAAGGGTGAAGAGAGAAGAGAGAGGAGCGATGCGTGGCATTGCTTCCGTCTCTCTTCTCTCTTCGCTTTTCTCCCTTCTTTGCCTTCAGCCTGCACGGCGCCGCGACTAGCCGCGGGCTTGTCCCGGCGGGGCCTGGCGAACCCGCTTCTGCACGTCCGTCTCCAGCACGCCGAAGGTGGCTTCGTGCCGCTGGATGGTCAACTGCAAGGCGTGCAACATCCGCTTGGCCGTGTAGAAGTTGGTAATGATCCGCTGCGTGACCGGGATCGGATGCGTGGGGATGCCGAACGGCTGGGGATTCAAGCCGAAATCGATAATCAGTTCTTCCGGCGTGCCGGTTACCCGGCAGAAGTTGGCGTATAGCGCCATTACCTTGGAATCGTCGATCTCCACCTGAACGCGTTGCGGCTGGGGAGGCGTTTGCCCGGCGGGCGCGCTGCCCGATTCGAGAGCGGGGGGGGTAGCGGGGGTTTCTTCGGGCTTATCGGACTTGGCCACGGAAAGCTCCTCTCATTTCAAAATTCTGACTGTCCATGAAAAATACACGACACCGCAATTATAGCACGTTATCTTGAAAAGTAATGGCTTGGATGACCGGTAAAGTGTGCGGGGTGGCATTGGCGTCTCACCAGTGCTGCGAAGAACACGGACAAAATGCCCGTGCCGCCCCGCAAACCATTTAGCCCCCCGTGAATACACGGGGGGCACGGTTTGGAACGTCATCCAGCGCCGCCCCCGGTGTATTCACCGGGGGCTAAATGAGATTGCACCGGGGGCTAAATTGTACTTGCCGGGGGGATAAATAGTTGCCGCATGTAGGATTTCCCCAAATCGAGGCAAAGTCCACGTTCAACTTTGCCGATTATTTCGACGGCGTTGAGTAGGTAGGCTTTGCGGGATGGATTGCGCAAAGCCCGATACATACGTAGATTAACACGAATCGCACTTATCGCGAAACGCGGGACATACCATGACCACCACTCGCTTGCCTGTTCGATCGCTCCGGCCGCTCCTGTTGACGATCTGCGGGCTGATCGTGCTGGCCGGCTGCCAAGCGGTCGACTACTACGACTCGTCGTTGCAGCAGCCGGTGCCGGGGCAACTGGCCCCGCCGCGGGAAAAAGAGATGGTCTCGCTGCCGGCCTACAGGGTCGAGCCGCCCGACATCTTGAGCATTGAGATGCTCAAAATGGTCCCCCGTCCGCCCTATCGGATTGACATCTACGACGTGCTGCAAATCAAGGTGCTGGGGACGCTGCTGGACCAGCCGATCGACGGCTTCTTCCTGGTCGAGGGCGAGGGGATCGTCACGCTCGGTCCGGCCTACGGCCGGGTGCGGGTGGCCGGCATGACCGTCGAGCACGCCTCCGAAGCGATCAAGACCAAACTCAGCGAGGTGTTGACCAAGCCGGAGGTGTCGGTGCAGTTGGCCCGCACCGCCGGACTCCCGCCGGTGACCGGCGAGTACATGGTCGGGCCGGACGGCACGATCAACCTGCGCGAGTACGGCACGATGAACGTGGCCGGCAAGACGGTGACGCAAATCCGCCTCGACCTGCAGCGGCACCTCGCGCAATACTTCGACATGCCGCAGGTGGCGGTCGACGTGCGGCAATTCAACAGCAAGGTGTTTTACGTGATCACGGCGGGCGGGGGACTGGGCGACAACGTCCGCCGCATCCCCATCACCGGCAACGAGACGGTGCTCGACGCGATCAGCGCGGTCGACGGGCTGTCGCAGGTGTCGAGCGCGGACATTTGGGTGGCCCGGCCCGCGCCCGGCGGGTTCGGCTGCGAGCAGATCATGCCGGTGGACTACGCGGCCATCGCCCAGGGCGGCTCGGCGGCGACAAACTATCAGATCATGCCCGGCGACCGGCTGTTCATCGCCAGCGACAACCTGATTGCGGCGAACACGTTCATCTCGAAGGTGACGGCGCCGGTGGAACGGCTGTTGGGCATCGCCTCGTTGAGCACCTCGGCGGTCCGCGGCTGGCAAACCATGGGCCGAAATTACAACCGGACCCGGTCTTATTGACGTAGTGGTTAGCGGCTAGTTCGTGGGGTGGGACAAGCGAAGCGCGGTCCCACCAATAACGGTGAAAATCGTGGTGGGACCGCGCTTCGCTTGTCCCACCCTACGGAGATGCCGGGGACTAAACGCCCCGCGGATGCGGTCGCGGGGGCGCGGCGTGATTTGCCATGCCTGCGCCTTATGGGGGGGCGTGCCGGTTCGATTTCCATTGAAAAAATCTTCTGCGCGGTACAATTCTAGTGGCAAAATAGACACTCTTGTCTTCGTATTCGATGCGAGGTGACGAATTATGAATATTACAGTGGGAATTGGAGCGATGTTGTTGGGCGGTTGGGTGTTGACCGCGCCGAGCAATGTGAACAATTTGCCGCCGCTCGAGCCGATGGAGCAGTACTATCAGGCCGAGGCGCCCGCCCCGTCCCAAGCTGCCCCCGCCGAGAATCCGACTCCACACAGCGGGCGGTCGCTTCGCCAGCCAACCCTCGGGAGTATGCCGGGGAACGAGCCCGGACTTCCATACCCGCCGAACGCCGGGCAACCCCTGCCGAACGGACAACAGCAACCGGGCGCAACGGCGCAGGCAACCTCGGCCGGTGCCGGGAGGATGAATCTGCCGCTTCCGCCCACCGCCCCGTCTTCCGCGGAGGGTCAGGGTCCGGGAACGTCGGAGCAGGCGTTTGGCTCGGGAGGGCTTCAGATGCCCGTCGCCCCCACTGCGCCACCGCCATCGGCCCAGGGAAGTCCCGCGTCCGGCGGCGCTATGCCTCCGATGAGTATGCCGGCGGCTTCTCGTCCATCGTTCGGCGGCGCTTCACCGACGGCCCCAAAGGCGTTCTCGACTTACAATCCATTCGCCTCCGGCGTCAGCCCCTATATGAACCTCTTCCGCCCCAACAGTCTCGGAACGGTGGACAACTATACCACGCTCGTCCGTCCGGCCCTTGAACAACGCACCGCTAATCAGCGGTACAACATGGACATTTTCGGCCTGGAACGCCGGGCAGCGCATTCAGCAGGAGGCGCTCCAGCGGATGGGGACGGAACAGCGGACATTGCAGGGAGTCGGCACGCCGCAGTATTACATGAACTACGGCGGATACTACGGCAACCGTCAATAGACCGATCCCGCCCCTTCCTATCGCGTAGGACGGGTTGCCAACCTGTCCTGCTTTGATGCTGTTGCGGGTCGTAGGGTGGGACAAGCGAAGCGCGGTCCCACCATGTTTTTCGCCGTTATTGGTGGGATCGTGCTTCGCTTGTCCCACCCTACGCACGCTTTCCGCAATAGAAACTGCTTTGACTTCTGCCCCGGCGTAGGACGGGTTGCCGACCTGCCCGGCATTCATCGCGGCAGGATTACGTCGGAGAGCATGAATCTCCGCAACGATTTGACCACGCCGATAAATTGTCGCAGATCGACCGGCTTGGTCAGATAATCTTTCACGTGCGGATTTTCGGCCCGGAGAATTTCCTGATTCGCGGGGGAACCGGTCAGCACGACCACGGGAATGGATCCCAGTTGCGGATCGGCTTTCAGGTCTTGGAGGATTTCGCGGCCGCTTTTCTTGGGCAGGTTGAAGTCCAGGAGAATCACGTCGGGGCGCGGGACGCGGCGGTATCTGTCTCGGCGGAGGAGAAAATCCATCGCCTCCTCGCCGTCGCGGACGAGACTCACCCGGCAGGGCACCTCGCCCTGATGGAGGGCCTCGATCGTCATGCCGGCGTCCTCCAGGTCGTCTTCGACGAGGAGGATTTCCATGGGCCTGCCGACGGCGTTGGGGGTCATGATTTCGGTTCCCGTTCGGCTTTGGGGGGGAACTGATCGATTCCGCCGTGCAGCGGTTTTCCGTCGATGGCGACGCGCCCCCCGCGATCGACCCAGCCCGGGGCGGTGTTGCCCAGCAGGAGCGATTTGCGGACTTGCGTGTCCGAGTATGGAAGGGTCAAGAGTTGGGCCGTCCCGTTGTTGCCCAGCGCGCCGTTGTCGATCACGACCGTCGAGGCCCCGCCGACCGCTACGCCGCTGCGGCCGTTGCCGCGGCACATCACCCCGGAGAGCGTAACGTGTCGGGCGGTGTTGCTCAGGCTGATGCCGTCCAGTTGGAAGCCTTGCACGGTCAGATCGGCAATCAGCACGTTGTCGACGTGGAACAACGTAATCCCCGTTTGCCGGTCGGCGCAGGCCAGATCATATTCGTCCGGCAGCTTGTTCTTTTCGGCGCGGAAATATATTATCCCGTTCAGCGAGCACCACTGCAGCGGTTCGAGTTTCGGCGGGCGGCGGGCGGCGATCGGGACGGCGACCCTCGGCACCGGCCGGCCGTCGAGAAACAATTGCTGATGCGACATCCGCCGCGGAGTGAAGGAAAAGACCGCCCCTTCGTAATTCTTCCACAGCCGGGGATCAATCGGCTTCGACCCGTCGAGGATGGCGCCGTTGCCGCGGATCGTAAAGGGACGGCCGGGATCGCCGCCGTCGCGGCTCCCCACCAGGCTGACGCTCTCGTAATAGGGCTGGTCGTTGTGGGCCAGCACGATCGTATCGCCGTGCTGCGCCAACTGGATGGCCTTGGCCAGGGTCCGCACCGGGCCGTTCTGCTCGGGCGTGTTCCGCGGCAGAATGCCGGCAAATCGGTCGTCGCCGGCGACGTTGTCGACATATATCTCCCGCCCCAACGCCGGGACGGCCAGCAGCATCGCCAGCAACAGGCTCTGTAATGGAATAATCCGCATAATCCGCTCCCCCATGGGTTTTCGTCCGCTTCCATCAATTGTAGCATATTTGGAGCGGTCGGCAGGGTTCGTAGGGTGCCTGAAACGCACCATGTGCTGCTGAAAGCGAAAGGACCATCGCCATGAACATTAGCATCAACGGCCAAACCATCGAACTCCAACTCGGAGACGTCGCCCTGCAGCGGGTCGACGCCATCGTCAACGCGGCCAACAGCCGGCTGGCCGGCGGCGGCGGAGTGGACGGGGCTATCCATCGCCGCGGCGGGCCGGAGATCATGCGCGACACCGACGCCCGATACCCCGAGGGCTGCCCGACCGGCTCGGCCGTTGCCTCCACCGCCGGCCGGCTCGACGCGCGCTGCGTAATCCACGCCGTCGGCCCGGTCTGGAGCGGAGGCCATCGCGGCGAGGCGGAATTGCTGGCCGCCGCGTATCGCCGCTCGTTGGAGCTGGCCGTCGAGCAGGATTGCGAGAGCGTCGCCCTGCCCGCCCTGAGCACTGGGGCATACCGCTTTCCGATGGATCGGGCGGCGCGGATTGCGCTTTCCACGGCCCGCGATTTTCTCGAACGCCACGGCCGGCCGCGGCTGATCCGCTTCATCCTCTTCGACGAAGGGGCTTACGGGGCCTTCGCCGCGGCACTCGAAGAAATGCAGCGGGAAACGGCGGAAATCGACCGCGAAGGCACAAAGACAAGAAGCGATTGATCGCTATCGTGTTGAGCAGTCGATTCTCTATTTATTGTTGTTCAGAAAACTAATGCAAGATCTGTTTAGCGGCCGTCGGCACGACGGCCCGTGATCTGACGCTGGCCGTCGTGCCGACGGCCGCTAAACGGCAAACTGGTTACCAGGAGAAGACCACCGTGCCGGCGGGCGTCTCGGCGAACACGTCTCCCGGCCCGGCCACTTTCGCCCCGTCGATGAAATTCTTCGGATCGATCCCGAGGACGTGGGAGCAGTGCCCGCATACCAGCACCTTCCCGCCTTGGGCGATGAAGTCGGCAATCATTTTTTTCAGCGGCGGAAAACCGGAGAATTGCAGGGCGGGATCTAAATCCTTGGTGGCGAAGACCGGGGCCTTGACGTTGAGAAACACCGCGACCCGGCGGCCGTCCTTGGCGGCCGCTTGGGCAAACGCCAGGGCCATCGAGACGGCGTGCAGTTCTTCCTTGCCCCGCGTGATGTTGATCAGCACCGGCTGTTTGGCGTCCGGGGCGGGCTGCTTAGCCGCGTCCCCGTCGGCCGTGACCGGTTTTCCCTTGTAGCCCGCCGCTTCGATGGCCGCCACGATCTTGTCCGTGGGGACCTCCGACATCGGCGCCGTCACCAGGGCCTTTTTATCGGCCAGCGACACTTTGGCCGCGCGGACGCCGGGGATGTCCTTGAGCGCCGCGGTGATCGTGTCCACGCAACCCTGGCAGCTCATCCCCTCGATGGCAAAGGTGCGTTGGTCCGCTTTGGAGCAGGCCGTACAATCGGCGGGTTTCGCCGCCGTCCCGTTCCCGGTGGAACCGACGAGGCGGAACGTCACTCCGCCGATCAAAAAGGCCGCCACGGCAACGATCACGTAGGTAGAAGTCTTGGACATGTTTGCTCTCCCATTATCTAGTTTCACGGAATACGAATGTAGCTGCCTCTGTGCAGCACTATTACGCTCCATTATATACCCTTCAGTCAAACTGCCTACCATTCCGGCTTCTCCGGTGTGTGGCAAAAGTTCCTGGCAAAGCGGTCATTCTGAGCGGAGCGAAGAATCTCTGTGATTCCAGCCAGATTCTTCGCTCCGCTCAGAATGACGCCAACGCCATGAAATCTTGCCGCACACGCTTGTCCGGCTTTTCTTTACTTCCTCCCTCATCCCTGCTAAACTGAGTAGTTTGACAATGGGGTATTCTACCCAATCCTTGCGGACTTCAACCGGATGGCTTTGGAAAACCGAGCTACCGCCGACGAGTATATCCGCATCCGCGGGGCGCGGATGCACAACCTGCAAAACATCGACCTGGACATCCACCGCGATCGACTGGTCGTGATCACCGGTCCCAGCGGCTCGGGCAAAAGCTCGCTCGCCTTCGACACCCTCTACGCCGAAGGGCAACGCCAGTACATCGAGTCGCTCTCGACCTACGCCCGGCAGTTCCTCCACCAGTTGGAGCGGCCCGAGGTCGATCTGATCGAGGGCCTGCAGCCGACGATTTCCATCGACCAGCGGGCCGGCAGCCACAATCCCCGCAGCACCGTGGCCACGGTGACCGAGATTTACGATTATCTCCGGCTGCTCTACGCCCGGCTCGGCCGGCCGCGGTGCCACAAATGCGGCCAGCCGATCAGCCAGCAATCGCCGGAGAGAATCGTCGATTCCCTAATGGAACTGCACCAGGGGACGCGGGTGATGATCCTCGCGCCGATGGTCCGCGGGCGAAAGGGCGAACACAAGGACGTCTTCGGCGCGATCCGCAAGGCCGGCCTGCTGCGGGCGCGGGTCGACGGCCGGGTGATCGACGTCGACGACCCGCCCGAGTTGCCGCCCCGCAAAACGCACGACATCGAGGCCGTCGTCGATCGCGTGGTCGTCCGCGAAGGCGCCCGCGGCCGCATCGCCGAATCGGTCAACCTGGCCATCCGCCACGGCGACGGGCTGGTGCTGGCCACGCACGAGGAAAAGCGCGACGGGATTTCACAGTGGCGGGACCGGCTCTTCAGCACGCTTTACGCCTGTCCCCACTGCGGGATCAGCTTCGAGGAACTGGAGCCGCGGACCTTCAGCTTCAACAGTCCTTACGGCGCGTGCCCCGAGTGCGAGGGCCTCGGCTCGCGCACGGCGTTCGATCCCGAATTGGTCGTGCCCGATTGGGGACTATCGCTTGCCGATGGGGCCATGGCGCCGTGGCGCGGTGAAACGCCCGCCGCCCAGCGTAAACACCGAAAATATCTGGAGCCCTTTCTGGCCAAGGCGGGCGTCGATTGGTCCACACCCCTGGAAAAGCTCACGCCGAAACGCCGCGCAGCTCCTGCACGGCTTGGGCAAGCAATTCGCCGGCGTGCTGGCGATGCTCGACAAGGAGTACGACGCCACCGCGAGCGAGTCGAAACGCCAGCGGCTGGAGACCTTCCGCGGCGAGATTCCGTGCGCCGAGTGCGGCGGCGCCCGGCTGCGCGCCGAGGCCCGTGCGGTTCGTTTCGGCGGCAAGGCGATACATGAGATCACCGCCATGTCGGTCGCGACGGCCCGGCAGTTTTTCAAGTCTGATGTAGCACAGCCGCCCTCGGCTGTGCCAAACGTAACCTCGCCGCCCTCGGCTGTGCCAAACGTAACCTCGCCGCCCTCGGCTGTGCCAAACGTAACCTCGCCGCCCTCGGCTGTGCCAAACGTAACCTCGCCGCCCTCGGCTGTGCCAAACGTAACCTCGCCGCCCTCGGCTATGCCGGAATGTCAACCTTCGATACCCTGTGACTTGATTCCCGTTGACGAAATACACAGCCGGGGGCGGCTGTGCTACACTTCTGATCAATGGCCGATCGCCCGGCCGATACTGGGCGAGATTTCCGCCCGGCTCGACTTCTTGCTCCGCGTGGGTCTGGACTACCTCACGCTCGACCGCCCCGCCGGATCGCTCAGCGGCGGCGAGCTGCAGCGCGTGCGGCTGGCGGCCGGAATGGGCTCGGGCCTGGTCGGCGCGTGCTACGTGTTGGACGAGCCTTCCATCGGCCTGCACGCCCGGGACAACCGGCGGCTGATCGACGCGCTGCGAGAATTGCAATCCCGCGGCAACACGGTGATCGTGGTCGAACACGACGAAACGATCATGCGCTGCGCCGACTGGCTGGTGGACCTCGGGCCGGGCGCGGGCCGGCACGGCGGCCGCGTGGTGGCCCAGGGCACGCCCGAGGAAATCGCCGCCTGCCCGGATTCGCTCACCGGCCGCTATCTGGCCGGGGTCGAGCGGATTCCCTTGCCCGAGAGCCGACGCCGCACGGCCAAGACGCGAGCCGTCACCATCGAAGGCGTGACGACGAACAACCTCAAGGACGTTACGGCCCACTTCCCGCTCTCCGCGCTGGTCTGCGTGACGGGCGTGAGCGGGTCGGGGAAAAGCTCGCTGGTCGATGAAACGCTGGCCCGGGCGCTGGTCCGGCGGCTGGGCGGCACGGCGCCGAAGCCCGGCCCGCACCGCAGCCTCCGCGGCGCGGCCCAGATCGACAAGGTGGTGCAGATCGACCAGTCGCCCATCGGCCGCACCCCGCGGAGCAATCCGGCCACCTACACCGGCCTGTTCGACGAGGTGCGGAAGGTCTTTGCCAACACCCGCGCCGCCCGCGCGGGGCTATCGGGCGGGCCGCTTCAGCTTCAACGTCAAGGGCGGACGCTGCGAGGAGTGCCAAGGCCACGGGCAACGGCGGATCGAGATGAACTTCCTCCCCGACCTCTACGTCGCTTGCCCCGTCTGCGAAGGAAAACGCTTCAACCGCCAGACGCTGGAGATCCGCTACCGCGACCGTTCGATCGCCGACGTCTTGGACATGCCGGTGGAAGAGGCGGCCGAGTTTTTCGAGAACTTTCCCGTCATCCTCCGCCTCGTCCGCGGCTTGCAGGAGGTGGGGCTGGGATACATGGCCCTCGGCCAGCCCTCGAACACGCTCTCGGGCGGCGAGGCCCAACGCATCAAGCTCGCCGCCGAATTGTGCCGCGTCGATACCGGGCGGACGCTCTACATCCTCGACGAGCCGACCACCGGCTTGCACTTCGACGACGTGCGGAAACTGCTGGCCGTGCTCGAGCGGCTGGTCGATCTGGGCAATACCGTCCTCGTGATCGAGCACAACCTGGAGGTCGTCAAGACGGCCGACTGGATCATCGACCTCGGGCCGGAAGGCGGCGACCTCGGCGGTCAAATCGTGGCCGCCGGCACGCCCGAGGAAATCGCCGCCCTCCCCGCCAACCACACCGGCCGCTTCCTCCGCCCAAAGCTGGGGTCAGAGCGCCATTAGTCATTAGTGTAGAGGACGCGCGACAGCCAAGCGCGCCGCGGCAAGTCGCCATGCCGCTGAACGCGGCCATTTGCCGGGTGCACCCTGCGGTTTGCGATTTTAGGCGGCTTGATGGGCGCAGCGGGAACCGGTCAGGCGATGGGGGCGGTTCCGCCAGAAACGGGCCAGCGTGGGGGTGTCGCTGAGGTGGTCGGCGACCAGGGTCAGCATGGCTTCGGTGCCGTGCGACCAGAATTTCTCCGTGCCCTTCATCCGCCGGTTGATCTGCTTCACCGTTGATTCCACGTAGGTGCTCGTCATCGGCAATCCTTGTTTGCGGTATTCGGGGTAAGCCATCCGGGACTGCTGGTTCCGCAAGTATCCCAGTGACGGAGTGTTTGGGGTCAGAGCGCTCTTAGTCATTAGGCATTGCGGGAATCGGGTGAAAAAAGTACAATTCATCACATGGCCAGACCGTTACGAGTCGACTTTCCGGGGGCGCTGCATCACGTGATGTCGCGCGGCAACGAGCGGCAGCCCGTCGTCCGCGACGACGCCGACCGGCGGCGCCGGCTCGATTGGCTTCGCCGGACGGTGGAAATCTACGGCTGGCGGCTGCTCGCCTTCGTGCTGATGAGGAATCACGAACACCTCTTTCTGGCCACCCCGGAGGCCAATCTCGCCGCCGGCATGCAGTATCTCAACGGCAGCTACACCAGCTATTTCAACCACCGCCATCGCCGCGTAGGCCACCTCTTCCAGGGGCGCTTCCGCAGCCACTTGGTCGACGAAGAGGGATACTTTCTGGAGGTCAGCCGGTATATCCATCTGAATCCGGTGCGCCGCCGGGCTGGTCGAGCGGCCCGAACAGTGGCCCTGGAGCAGCTATGACGGATACCGCCGGCAGCGCGGCGTGTTGAGTTGGGTGAGCTATGACGAGGTGCTGGGCGAGTTTGGCCGTGGCGATGCCGGCCGCCGGGCTTACGTCCGCTTCGTCCACGCCGGGATGGAAGAGCCGCCCCCTTCGCCGTTCGCCGGCGCGAAGGGCGGACTGCTCGTCGGCTCGGCGCAGTTTGTCGAACGGATGCGAAAGCTGCTCGGCGATCGCCCGGCCGATGCCGCCGTGCCGCAGTTGAAGCGCCTCCGCCGCCGGCCGCCGCTGGCCAAAATCGCGGGTGTGACGGCGAAACATTTCGGCTCCGATCCGGCCTCTTGGACGATCGGCCGCCGCTGCGACGACGCCGGCCGCACGGTGGCGGCATACCTCGCCCGCCGCCGTTTCGGCTATTCCGCCGCCGAAGTGGCTCATGCCTTGGGCTACCGCAGCCACGGCAGCGTGCGGAACGCCTTGCTGCGCGTCGAGGCGGGCGGCCGCAAGATGCAAAACGCCATCGCCAATCTCGAGGGCAAGCTCCACTAAGCGGTCGTCCAAAAACAACTTGTGGTGCAGGCGTCCCGCCTGCTCTGTGCAGCCGAGACGGCCGCACCACAAAACACGAAGTTGTTTTCGGACGACGACTAATGGCGCTCTGACCCCAAGACAAACCCAGCCACGGCAGCGTGCGGAACGCCTTGCTGCGCGTCGAGGCGGGCGGCCGCAAGATGCAAAACGCCATCGCCACTCTCGAGGGCAAGCTCCCCTAATGACTAATGGCGCTCTGACCCCATTACAAGGGCCAGCAGGCAATCGAGCTTGCCGTCCGGGTCGCGCAGGCACTGCGCCGAGAGGGCGGCGTGAAACACTTCGCCTCCCTTGCGGATGAAACGCTTCTCGAACACCAGGCCGCGCGACGAACCGTCCAGGAGCGACCGGAAGCGGGCGTCCTCGGCGGCCAGGTCGTCGGGATGCGTCAATTTGTTCCAATCGACCACGGCCAGCTCGTCCCGGGTGTAGCCGAGCATCCGGCACAAACGGTCGTTGACCTCGATCCATTCCTTCGCGGGCGACATCATGGCCATGCCGATCAGCCCCTGCTCGAAGAAGCCGCGGAAGCGCTCTTCGCTCTGCAAGAGCCACTGTTCCGCTTTGCGGCGTTCGGCGATTTCGCTTTCCAGGGAGCGGTTGGCTTTGGCCAGTTCGGCGGTTCGCTCGGCCACGCGAAGTTCGAGCCGGTCGTGAGCGTCTTGGAGTCTTTGTTCCGCCTCGCGGCGGCGGCGCATTTGGTGGTGCAGATGGCGGTGGAAGACCGCGATGCCGCCCAGTCCCAGCAGCCACATCCCGCCGTAGCCCAGAATGCGGTCCCGAATGTTGAGCGCCTCCATCGACCGGATCGCTTGCTCGCTTCTTTCGGCGCCGCGGGCTTCCTTGCGGAGCAATGCCTCAGCTTGATTCCGCTCGTCGATTACCTCGAAGGTCAACACCGTGGCGATGGCGATCGTCCAGAAACCGACCAGCATCCAGATCGAGAGCCGGAACCGCGGCAGTTCCAGCGAGAAAAAGCCGCTCTTCTCAGTTTCCATCAAACCTCTCCCTCATTCAATCCTTCGGGGACAGGGGCAAATCCCATTGTTCCGTCCTGCTCATATATTGTAACTCATTTCGCGAGGATTTTCAGGCGGTGGTCCCGCTTTCTCTTTGGCAAACGGACGAGGGGGTGTCGGCCACGCCGAATACACGACCTTCGATGTATGTAACGGGCGGCAAAAGGTATGCTCCGGCTGCCAGGGCTGCATCACATCGCGCCCGGATCGCGCCCAGATAGAATGAAAATATGCGGAAGATCAGCACGATAATCATGGTGGCGACCAGTGCCCAGACGGCCCAGCCGGCCAGCGTGGTGAGGATGCCGAGGGCCATCCGGGCCTGCTCCTGATACTGGCGGGACAGCGTGGCCATCGAGTCGACGATCTTCCCGCTCTGCTCGCCGACGTCCAGCGTGTCGAGGAAATCGACGGGGTATCCTCCCGCCCCGCAAAACGCCTCGTGGATCGAATTGCCGGCCGAGATTTCCGCGTCGATCACCGGAATCTGGTCGATGTATCGCGCGTTGCGGGTGCTGCGGAGGCTGAGCTGCAGCGCCCGGCGGACGTCCATGCCCGTGCTCATCGTCAGGTGCATCGACCAGGCCAGCCGGGCCAGGGCCATCGTTTGCAGCGGTTTGCCAAATCCCGGCAGACGCAGGACCAGCAGTTGAATGGGTCGGGTCCAGATCATGCCCCGGCCAACCGCCCGCAGCACCAGCCAAATCACCGCCGCCGACACGGCCAGAAACGTCAGATAGATGGTCAGCCCGCGGTCGCCGATCAGGCCGAAGCCGAGGATGTCGATTCTACTGTTGGTCATTTTCTGGATGAAGCCCATGATCCAGATCAGGAAGCCGACCACGGCCAGGGCGATGCCCAGTTGGATCAGCGGCCAGGAGATGGCGGCCAGGAAGTTGCGCCGCATGGTCTGCCGGGTTTCGTAATGCTCGGCCAGTTGCCCCAGGACGGCATCCAGGTTGCCGGTTTGCTCGCCCACCTCGACCATCTCGCGGAAGAGCCGGGGAAAGAAGTCGCCCGTGCCGGCCAGCGAATCGGCCAGGGCTTCGCCGCGGGCCAGGTCCCCGCTGATTTGCAGCAGGAGGCGGCGGAGTTGCCCGGTCGAGCGGTCGGCCTCGCGGGCGAAGACGGTGCGGACGTCAATGCCCGCCTCCAGCGAAATGCTGCAGCGGCGGCAGAGGCCGACGAGCGGTTTCAATTGGACGCGGGGAGAAAACATGGACATGGTTTGCCGTCTCCGTTCCTGGATGGTTCAATTATCCCATAATGGCGCAAATTGACCAGGACTCCACTTGCATTATACTGTCGATTGCTAGTGGGTTGATTTCTCCGTCAGATTATAATGTGAATTAGCACTGGGTCTAAGCGAATGGGGCACCATCTATGCGTGTAGCCTTGGTCAACGCCCCGCTTCGCTCCGCGATCAGCGACTTGGCCCTCGGCCACCAGATTCCGCTGGGGCTGCTGATGATCGCCGGTCCGCTGCTGGACAGCGGCCACGAGGCAACGTTAATCGACGCCGCCCGCGATTATCTCAGCGACGAGCGGATTTTGCAGCGGCTCCGCGAGCGGGGAGCGGAAGTCGTGTTGACCGGCCACTCGGCCTCCACGAAAGCCCATGCCGGGTGCCTGAGGATGCTGGGGGCACTCAAACGGGCGATGCCCCAAATCGTGACCGTCTACGGCGGCGTTCATCCGACGAACCATTGGCGGGAAATCCTCGCCAACCATTCAGGCATCTTATTCCGGTGACACAATAACAATATTGACAACATAGGCAAATGTATATCTTTATCGGGCGTGTCAGGGCGATTGATGCCATAGGTTACCGAACCAGTTACTTGTAGTGATACCCCAGCACGCGCCAGCGGTTGTCGCCGTTGAGCATCAAGGTGACCACTTCGGCGGCCGGGGATTTGTGCTCGAACGAGGTCGCGTATTCGATGACCACGTACTGGCCGTCGGGGGCGTCGGGGATCGAGCGGGTGTATTTTTCGCCGAGCATCTTCCGCGATTTGACCGCCCCCAGCGGTTTGCGCGTGTCGCTCAGCGACTTGATGAACTCCCGCCGGTCGGTGATGACGTTCAAGCGTTCGGCGGCGGTTTCCCAGGCCCGCAGGTATTGCTGCCGATCGATCAGATCGAGCCACTGCGTGGCGGCGTCGAGGGCCTGCCGCTGATATTCGTCGATCATTTTAGTGACTTCCGGGGCGGGGCGCGGGGCGGGCTTTGCCGCGGCGGGCCGGCCGCCCAGGTTCGGCTTCAGCAGCAGCGTCGTCGGCGTGCCCGGCGGGGGAAGATGCTCCTTGAAGGCCTCGAACGATCGGGCTTCGATCGCCCCGTAGCTGCGGATCGGCAGGTCGAGCATGGCGTCGGGCAAGTTCAGCACGCAGATCAGCGCGCCGTAATTGGCCTGGTAGTATTCCTGGCCGGTCTCCTCGTTTTTCACGAAGTAGCTGCCGGCGAAGACCCAGTTGGTGTCCAGCTCTTTCTTCGTCTGGATGTTGCGGATCCAATGCTGGGCGGGCGCCGCCTGGACCTTGCCGTCCTTGTCCTTCCAACGGACTTCGATGGCGATTTCCGTGCCCGCCGGCGGGACGAAACGCGGATTGAAGCGCACGGGATGGCCCGGCTTGGCGCCGAGCCGCATCAATCCGGCGTGAACGATAAAGGGCGTCACGTTGACCGTGACCACCGACTCGTAGGCCCTGGTTGCGTTGGAGGCGAAGAACTCCAGGGGATAGCCCGCCTGGCAGACCTCGCCGAGCAACACGACCTGCTTGTCCTTCATGTCGATCCAGACCGGCTCGGTTGGCGAGAGGGCGGTGAGTTGTTCGGGATGGTCGACCAGCGGCGCGCCGAGGTCGCGGGGCTTGTTCTCCGCGTCAACCGCCGCTTCGGTCACCAGCTTATCGGGATCGACGCCCGGTTTGGCCGCCGATTTCTTCGGCTTGACGGCCGGCTGGGCCGGGGTTTTTGCCGGCTGCGATTCGTGAGATTCGGCTGACGGTTTGGCTTCCGGCTTGACTGCGGAAGGGGTTTGTTTCGGCGACGGCTCGTTCTGTTTCGGCTTGGTTTCGGACGATGGACAACCGCAGAGAACGACGGCGACGGCAAGCAAACACACTCCCGCGGTAACGCGCAACCCCTGGGCGATGGTCGGTATCTTCATGATTTTGACCTTTTCGAGTAAGTATCTGTTGCGAAGAGTAGGGTGGGACAAGCTTTAGCGCGGTCCCACCACGGTATTCCCGGTTATTGGTGGGACCGCGCTAAAGCTTGTCCCACCCTACGCTCCCACCCGGCACGCATTTCCGCGACAGTAACGAGTAAAAAGAGGTATAAACCGTTTCAATCATTCTAATCGGGGGCGGAAAAACGACAAGACGGATGTAAATGTCTGTATACTTGCAATTGCCGGAAAAATCTGCAAGACTTAACTGTTTACGGCAACTTACCCAAAAGCCCGCGCAAATATGCCTGCGGACGGCTGGCCACACCCCCTTTACCCCCCCTTATGCCGGGACCCCTCCCATGAATCGTCGTTTATTGTTGCAGTCGTATCGTACAAATCGGTTTTTCATCGCGGTAGTGTTCGGATCGTCGTTGGTTTTCTGCGGTGCTTTATCGGCGGCCGAGTCGCCCGCGGCCGTCGATGCGGCTGCCCGCGCGGAAATCGAGCCGGCCATCCAGAAAGTCTATCCGGCTCTGGTGCGGATATACGTGGTCTCGGAGGAGCCCAGCGGCGGCCGGATGGAACGGCAGCGGGCGTCGGGCAGCGGCGTCATCATCTCCTCCGACGGCTACATCGTCACCAATCACCACGTGGCCGGCGATGCGGTGCGAATCACCTGCACGCTCTCCGACGGCGAGGAGGTCGAGGCCAAGCTGATCGGCACCGATCCGCTGGGCGATCTGGCAGTGGTGAAGCTCAAGCTGGACACGCGCAAGGACCCTAAAAAGCCGCTGGCCGTGGCCAAGTGGGGCGATTCCGACAAGCTGAAGGTCGGCGACGTGGTGCTGGCAATGGGCAGCCCGATGGCCGTTTCACAATCGGTCACCCGCGGCATCGTCAGCAACGTGCAGATGATTATGCCCCGGGCGTTGGGCGGACAATTCCGCCTCGACGGCGAGGACGTGGGTCAGATCGTCCGCTGGATCGGGCACGACGCCGTGATCTTCGGCGGAAACAGCGGCGGTCCGCTGGTCAACCTGGACGGCGAAATCGTGGGCATCAACGAGATCGGTCTCGGCTCGCTCGGCGGCGCCATCCCCAGCAACCTGGCCAAGGAGTTGGTCAAGCAACTGATCCGGGACGGACACGTCACCCGCAGTTGGATCGGCATCGAGTTTCAGCCCCGCCTAAAGAGCGACAAACACGAGGCGGGAGCCTTGGTGGCGGGCGTGGTCCAGGGTTCCCCGGCCGAGAAGGCCGGGGTCCGCGCCGGCGACCTGGTAATCCGCTATCGGGGCCAACCGGTCAACGTCGAATTGCCCGAGCAGCTTCCCTTGCTCAACCAGCGCGTTTTCGCCACTCCGGTGGGCGAAGACGTCGAGATCGTCTATCTCCGCGACGGCAAGGAGGAGACCGCCCGGGTGAAGACCGACTCGCTCCAGCGGGCCCTGGGCGACCCGCACGAACTGAAGGCCTGGGGCATCGCGGTCCGCGACATCACGCGGATGATGGCCCTCGAACGCCATCGCCAGGACACCCGCGGCGTGCTGGTCAATTCGGTCCGCGGCGGCGGCGGAGCGGCCACCGCCAAACTGCCCATCCGACACGAGGATATCATCCTTCAGGTCGCCGGAAAGCCCGTCGATAACATCGCCGACCTGGAGAAAATCACCGCCGAACTAATCAAGGGCAAAGACAAGCGGGTGCCGGTCCTCGTGCAAATCGAACGCGACACCGAACAACTGCTGACGGTCGTCCAGATCGGCCAGGAAGAGACCCCGAACCCGCCGGCCTCGGCCAAAAAACCCTGGTCCAGTGTCGACACACAGGTGTTGACCGCCGATCTGGCCGAATCGCTCGGTCTGCCCGGTCAGCAGGGCGTCCGCGTGACCGACGTCTTCAAGGGGCAGGCGGCCGAGAAGGCCGGCGTGAAAGTCGGCGACCTGATCGTCGCCGTCAACGGCCGCAAGGTGCGGGCCTCGCAGCCCGGCGACCTGGAAGTCTTCGACACGATGATCCGCCGGCTGCGGGTGGGCGACAGGGCGAAGTTGAAGATCATCCGCGACGGCAAGCCGCTCGAACTGGAAATGGCGCTCGAGGCCGCTCCGGCCGGCGACAAGGACGCCAAGTCGATGACGGACGCCAATTTCGAGTTTGCCGCCCGCGAGCTGACCTACTCCGATCGCATCGACCGGCGGCTCCCCGACGATTTTCAGGGACTGCTGGTGGAGAAGGTTGAAAACGGGGGCTGGGCCTCGCTGGGCGGGCTGCGCGGCGGCGACCTGCTGATCAGCGTCGCCGGCAAGCCCACGCACAATGTCGCCGAATTGAAGGCGATATTGGAGAAGATCCGCAAGGAAAAGCCCCGCGAAGTGGTGTTCTTTGTCCGCCGCGGCATTCACACCTTTTATTGCGAGATCGAACCCGACTACCGCTAACCCCGGCCGAAAGTTGCGATTGAGTTGAAAGTCGTGGTTGTAGGTTATGCTTTAGCATAACAAAATGGTCGTTTTGTCATTGGAATGTTATGCTGAAGCATAACAAAATGGTAGTTTTGTCATTGGAATGTTATGCCATTAGTTTTTGGGATTGAGAAATCGTCCTCAATCTTTGACGGTCTTGGGTCTTAGGTCTTGGGTCTTAGGTCTTGGCACGAAGACCCAAGACCTAAGACCCAAGACCCGAGACCACAATTGGTTGCGGCTACGCCGCGTTAGGCTGAAGCATAACCTACGTATACTGAAGCATAACCTGCGTTTGCAAAAACACATTATCCACCAAAACAAGGAAAGCGATTCATGATCCAGAAAATGTTGTTGGCGTGCCTGTGCCTGTGTTTGACGGCCGGAACCCTCCTCGCCCAGGAGGACGTCGCCGCGGCGCGGAAGACCATGCAATCCTACGAGAAGGGCATCGTCACCCTGTCGGCGGTGCTGAAGTTCGAGGTCAAGGGAGCGAGCGGCATCACCCTTCCCAACGCGGAACGGAAGACTTATTGCATCGCCGCCATCATCGATCCCGACGGTTTGGCCGTGACGGCCCTGAAAAACCTCAATCCGCATGCCAGGGCGTCGGCCGGACGGCGGCAAATCACGCTGGAAAGCCAGGTCCAGGAAGTGAAGTACCGGCTTTCCGACGGCACGGAAGTGCCCGCCCGGGTGGTGCTCAAGGACGAGGACCTCGATCTGGCGTTTCTCGCCCCCCTCGAACCGCTCGACGCGAAAACGAAGGCGAAGATTGCGGCCGTTCCGCTCGAAGCCGCCCCGCAGCCGCAGGCGCTGGACGGAGTCATTCTGATCGGCCGGACGGGCGAAGACTTGAACTTCGCGCCCACCCTCCAGCTTGGACGGATTACGGCGACGGTTTCCCAGCCGCGGCCTTGCTACCTCTGCGACGTCGGCATCTCCGGCGCGCTGGTCTTCAATGCGCAGGGAAAATTGCTGGGCATTTTCTGCCAATGCGTGGACAATGAAAACAGCTCGGACAACACCATCGCGCAGCTTGCCTCCAAAAATCTGGTTTTGCCGACGGCCGACATGGCCCGGCTCGTCCCCCAGGCCAAGGAGGAAATCAGCAAGGGCGCCGCGGAAAAACCGAAGGCCGACTCCGCCGAGAAGAAGCCTGACGCCACGGAAAAGAAATCCGACAAGACCGAGAAGAAATAGCGGCACCCGATTATGCCCGACTTCCACATTCGCATCAGCGACGGGCTGGGCTTTCACGCTTCGCATTTCATCGTCTGGAAGAACGGGGCTTGCGAGCGGCTGCACGGCCACGGCTTCCGCACGGCGGTGGAAGTCCACGGCCCGCTGCACGACGATTATTGCGTGATCGATTTCATTGTCGTCCGCGACGCCTTGCGGAAGATCGTCGCCGGCTTGGACCATCGCGTGCTGCTCCCGCGCAGCACCCGAACCTGCGCATCGCCACGCAAGAGGGGCAAATCGAAGTCGTCTTCGGCGACCGCCGCTGGGTATTTCCCGAAGACGATTGTCTGTTGCTGCCGATCGCCAATACGACCACCGAACTGCTGGCCGAATACGTCGGTATGAAACTGTTGGAATCATTGCAGGCGCTCGGCTGCCCCTCGCTCACGCTGGTCCGCGTCGAGATCGGCGAAGGCGCGGGCTGCTCGGCCGTGTGCGAGCTGCGTCCATAAATCACCCATCTCGCTCCCCCCGCGCAATCCCTCTCGTTCCCACGCAGAGCGTGGGAACAAGGAGTGGTGGCGGAGTGCGGGCATGACTTAATCGCGCTATTCGTTAAAGTCCTCTCCCTCGACTAGCCGATAATGCCCGACGACTACTCTTGCGCCGGGAATATGCGCCATGGGAACATCCGCTCTTCGCAAAGCCGCCATCGTCTTGCAGAGCTTGCCGGAAAAAATAGCGGCCGAATTGCTCGGTCGGTTGGACCCGGCAGAGGCGAAGGCGGTCGGCGACGAAATGGCCCGCCTCGGCCGGCCCGATCCGGGCGAGCAAGCGGCGGCGGTTCAAGAGTTCGCCGCCGCGTTCCCGAAACAGCCGGAACCTGAAATCGCCCGGCCGTTCCAATTTCTATTCGACATGAAACCGAAGGCGTTGGCCGACCTGTTGGGAGACGAACGCCCGCAGACAATCGCGCTGGTCCTCTCCTATTTGCCGGTCGAATTGGCCGCCGACGCGCTGGACGCCTTGCCGCCGGAGCGGCAAACCCCGATCATCCGCTGCCTTTCCGCGATGGAACGTCCCGGCGAGGAGGTGGTCCGCGACGTGGAGGCCGCGATCCAACACCGGCTGTCGGGCGAAGAGCCGGGCGAGGGGATCGTCAGCATCGTGAAAATGCTGGGCGCCATGCGTCCTGCCGGCGAACGCCGCTTGCTAGGCGAGCTTGCCGAGACCGATCCCGATCTGCTGAGAAAAATCCGCCGCAAGATGTTCGGCCCCGACGTGGCCCCCTTTGTGCAGGGCGAGGCAGTCGGCGCGGCGTAGATTTATCGTGTGCGAAGCCGCAAGCGGCTGTTTATGCGAAACCGCAAGCGGCTGTTTATGCGAAACCGCAAGCGGCTGTTTTTGCGAAACCGCAAGCGGCAAACCGGCCGCTGAAGCGGCCGGCCCTCATCCTTCATCCTTCATCCTTCATCCTTCATCCTTCATCCTTCATCCTTCATCCTTCATCCCTCATCCTTCATCCTTCATCCCTCCCCCCTTCCCCCTTCCCTCCTCTTGCTTCCGCTGCTAGCATTGGCGACATGGCGAGCACACCGATGATGAAGCAGTACGAGGAAGCGAAACGGGCCTGCCCGGACGCGATCCTGCTGTTTCGCATGGGCGATTTCTACGAACTGTTTCACGACAACGCGCGGACCGCCGCCCGCGTCCTGGGCCTTGCCCTGACCAGCCGCGAAAAGGGCGAAAACGCCACGGCCATGGCCGGCTTTCCGCACCACCAACTGGAAAGCTATCTGGCCAAGCTGATCGCGGCGGGAATGCGGGCCGCCGTCTGCGAGCAGGTCGAAGACCCCAAGCTGGCCAAGGGGCTGGTCCGCCGTGAGGTGACGCGAATCGTCACGCCCGGCACCGTCACCGACGACGCACTGCTCGATCCCCGCGAGAGCAACTACCTGGCGGCGGTAGCGCCGGGCGATCCGGCCGGGTTGGCGTGGGTCGAGCTTTCGACGGGCCGCTTCATGGCGGCCGGATTTCCCGCCCGGCAACTGCCCGATCAATTGGCCCGGCTCGGACCGGCCGAATGTCTGCTGTGTGATAGCGTTCCCCCGCCGACCGCGGTTCTCGACGAGCGGATGATGGTCACGCGGCGGCCGGACTGGGCGTTTTCGCATCCGACGGCGGTGCAAACGCTGTCCAAGCACTTCGGCACGGCGGTGCTCGAAGGGTTCGGCTTCGCCGATGACGAGCCGGACCGGCAGGCGATCCGCGCCGCCGGGGCCGTGCTCGATTACCTGGCCGAGACGCAGAAGAGTTCGCTCGAACACATCGACCGGCTGACGCCCTACCGCGCGTCGCAAACGCTGGAGATCGATCAGTCGAGCCGCCGCAGCCTGGAGATCAGCCGCACGATCCGCGACGGCCGCCGCGAGGGATCGCTGCTGTGGGTGCTCGATCGGACGCGGACTCCGATGGGCGCCCGGCTGCTGGCCGAATGGGTCGCCAATCCGCTCACCGAAACGGCCGCGATCCGCGCCCGGCTGGACGCCGTCGAGGAATTGCTCGGCAATCCCGCGTTCTCGGCCGAACTGGGCGAATCGCTCCGCCGGATGTACGACGTCGAGCGGCTGCTGGCCCGCGCCGCCACGGGCCGGGCGAGCCCCCGCGATTTGAGTTTCCTTGGCCGCACGCTCAAATCGCTTCCGGCCGTGAAGGCGAAGCTCGCCGCGCGGAAGAGCAAGTTGCTCGGCGAGCTGGAGGCGGCGATCGACCTCTGCCCCGAGCTTCGCGCCTCGCTGGAAGCGGCCCTGGCCGATGATTGCCCTTTGACCAGCCGCGACGGCGGATTCATCCGCGAGGGGTTCAGCGCCGAGTTGGACGCGCTGCGCGAGTTGGCCCACGGCGGCAAGCAGTGGATCGCCCGATACCAGGCCGCGGAGACCGAGCGGACGGGCATCCCCAGCCTGAAGGTCGGTTTCAATCAGGTCTTCGGCTATTACATCGAGGTGACCAATTCACAGCGCGACAAGGTCCCGCCCGAGTACATCCGCAAGCAGACGATCAAGAACGCCGAGCGATACATCACGCCCGAGTTGAAGGAATACGAGGAAAAGGTATTGACGGCCGACGGCCAGGCCAAGGAGTTGGAGTACAAGCTGTTCCAGGATCTGAGGGAGATTGTGGCCGTGGATCGGCGGCGTTTGCAGGGGACCGCGGCGGCGCTGGCCGAGATCGACGTGCTGGCCGGACTGGCCGAATTGGCCCGAGCGCGGAACTACTGCCGGCCGGAGGTCGTCGAGGAGCCGGTGCTGCGAATCATCGACGGGCGGCATCCCGTGCTGGAGGTGATCGAGCCGGAGGGAAAGTTTGTGCCCAACGACACGTTGATCGGGGGTTGCGAAACCGCAAGCGGCGAAAAAAGTCTCCCCTCTCCCTTTGGGAGAGGGGCCGGGGGTGAGGGCAGCGTGGATGAGCAAGAACCGAACGAACCACCCTCCGCCCTCACCCTAACCCTCTCCCAAAGGGAGAGGGGACGAGATTCGGACTTCTCCCAAAGGGAGAGGGGACAAAAATGCGAAGCTGCCGGCGGCGGCACGATCCTGTTGATCACCGGGCCGAACATGGCGGGCAAGAGCACCTACATCCGGCAGGTGGCGTTGCTCACGCTGATGACCCAGATCGGCAGTTTCGTCCCTGCCCGGCGGGCGACGATCGGCGTGGCCGACCGGATTTTCGCCCGCGTCGGCGCCAGCGACGAGTTGACCCGCGGCCAAAGCACGTTCATGGTCGAGATGATCGAGACGGCGCGGATCCTGAACACGGCCACGCGGCGGAGCCTGGTGATCCTCGACGAGATCGGCCGCGGGACCAGCACCTACGACGGCATTTCGCTGGCCTGGTCGGTGGTCGAACACCTGCACGAGCGGATCGGCTGCCGCACGTTCTTCGCCACGCACTACCACGAGTTGACCGAGTTGGAGCAGTCGCTGCCGGGGGTGAAGAACCTGAACGTGGCCGTCCGCGAGTGGGAGGACAAAGTAATCTTCCTGCACAAGATCGTTCCCGGCGCGGCCGACAAGAGCTACGGGATACACGTCGCCCGGCTGGCGGGCGTGCCCCGCGAGGTGATCGAGCGGTCGAAGGACGTATTGGCCCAACTCGAGGAAGAGCATCTCGACTCGTCCGGCCGGTCGAAGATCGCCCGGCGGCCGGAGACCCCAAAAGCGACTCGCTTGCAGTTGACGCTGTTCGGTCCGGCCGAGCATCCGCTGGTGGACGAACTGCGCCGACTCGACCTGAACCGGCTCACGCCGATCGAGGCCTTGCAGCGGCTGCACGAGTGGCAAGATACGCTGGTCGAGGAAAAGAATATAAAGGGAAAGACCAAATAATTATTGCAAATTGAAGATTGTAAATTGCATATTGCAAATTTACGAAACGCACTGTGTTCTCCTAGGAACATATCTTTTACATTTTGCAATTTACAATTTACAATCTTCAATTTGCAATCCTTCCTGAATGAACGCCTCCACTGCCGACATCTTCCCCGCGATCCACCCGAACGCCTGGCCGCTCGACCCGGCGGTGACGTTTCTCAATCACGGTTCCTTCGGCGCTTGTCCCCGAGTGGTGCTCGAGAGACAGACGGCGATACGCGAGGAGATGGAGCGCAACCCGGTCGAGTTTCTGGTGCGAAAAATGTCGCCGCTGTTGGACGAATCGCGGGCCGCCCTGGCCGGGCTGGTCGGCGCCGAGCCGGCCGATCTGGTCTTCGTCCACAACGCCACGGCGGGTGTGAACGCCGTGCTCCGCGCGCTCGATTTTCAACCCGGCGATGAAATTATCGTCACCGCCCACGACTACAACGCCTGCCGCAACGTCGTGCGATACGTCGCCGAGCGGACCGGGGCGCGAGTCGTGGCGGCCGACGTGCCGCTGCCGATCGATTCGCCGCGGCAGGTGCTCGACGCCGTGCTGGAGCGTGCCACCGCCCACACTCGGCTGGCCATGCTCGACCACATCACCAGTCCCACGGCGCTCGTCTTTCCGATCGAGGAATTGGTCGGCGAACTGAACGGCCGGGGGATCGACACGCTCATCGACGGCGCCCACGCGCCGGGCATGGTCCCGCTCGACCTGCGGCGGATCGGCGCGGCCTATTACACGGGCAACTGCCACAAATGGCTCTGCGCCGAAGGGGGCCGGTTTTCTCCACGTCCGCCGCGACCGCCAGCAGGGCATTCAGCCGCCGATCATCAGCCACGGCTGGAACCGCCCGCGAGCCGGCTATTCGCCGCTGCAAGACGGTTTTGACTGGCCGGGCACGTTCGATCCGAGCGCGTGGATTTGCGTCGCCGAGGCGATCCGTTTCGTCGATTCACTGCTGCCCGACGGTCTGCCGGCATTGATGCAACGCAACCACGACCTGGCGATGATTGGCCGTCGGATCCTCTGCGAACGGCTGCGGCTCGAGCCGATCGGGCCGGAGGAGATGCTCGGCTCGATGGCGGCGATGTGGCTGCCTGGGGACGAGGAATGTGACGCCGATCGGCCGCCGGCCGGCGACGAGCATCCGCTGCACAACGTGTTGTTGGAGCGGTTCGGCATCGAGGTTCCGGTCTATTTTTGGCCGGCCCCACCGCGGGCGATTTTGCGCATATCCGCCCAGGCCTACAACCACCCGGCCCAGTACGAGCGGTTGGCCGAGGCAATTAAAATCGAAAAATAGAGTGCCGCTTGCGGCTTCGCACCGATCCGGCCGCTTGCGGTTTCGCAGCCTCAATTACGAGCAGACCACCGCCCGCTCGGCCAACTGTTTCCCCAGCAGGCGGCATTCGTCAAGCACCTCGGGCGTGGGCCGCCAATGTGAGCGAAGCGGCTCGCGGATCACGTCCCATTGCATTTCGCGGATGGCCTTGTCGATGTCTTCCGGTCCGCCGCGGCCCCAGCCATAGGAGCCGAAGGCGGCGGCGGCTTTGCCCAGCGGCCGCAGCCCGTCGAGGTAGCAGAGCATGGCGGCGATCTGGGGCATCATGCGGCGGTTGAGCGTGGGCGAGCCGACGGCCACGGCCGCCGCGTCGAGCACTTCGGTGGCGATTCGCGTCAGGTTCGTCCGCCGGACGTGGATCAGCGCGGCGTCGACGCCGGGCTGGGCGGCCCCCTCGACAATCGCCCGAGCCATCGTCTCCGTGCTCTGCCACATGGTGTCGTAGATCACCAGCACCTTGGGCTTCGAGTGATGGCTGGCCCAATCGCGATAGGCAGCGACGATCTCCGCCGCGTGCCGCCGCCAGATCAGGCCGTGGCTGGGGGCGATGGTGTCGATCTCGACGCCGGCCAGCTTGTCCAGGCATTGCAACACCGGCTTGGCGTAAGGCATGCCGATGTTCGCGTAGTAGGTCTTCGCCTCCTGCATCACGACGGCCAGGTCGGCCTCGTCGTCGAACCGCACGCCGCTGGCCAGGTGCTGGCCGAAGGCGTCCATCGAAAACAGCAGCTTCTCTTCCGGCACGTAGGTGAACATCGACTCGGGCCAATGCACCATCGGCGTGGTGACGAACCGCAGCGTCCGCCGACCGAGCGAAAGCGTCTCGCCGTCGGCCACTTCCTGAATTTTCCAACCGGAAGTGTCGAAATGGGCGGCCAGTTCGACGGCGCACTTTTTATCGCAAACCAGCGTGGCGTTGGGCATCGCCCGAAGCACCTCGGGCAACGCGCCGGCGTGGTCCGGCTCGGCGTGGTTGCAAACGACGTAGTCCACCCGCGACAGGTCGCTGCAGCGCCGCGACGTTTCGCAGCAGCTCGGCGGCGAAGGGGGCCTTCACCGCGTCGATGAGCGCGGTCTTCTCGTCGCGGACCAGATAGGCGTTGTAGCTCGAGCCGCGCTCGGTGTCGTAGCCGTGAAAGTCGCGGATGTTCCAGTCGATCG
The DNA here is from genome assembly GCA_963733145.1 of uncultured Planctomycetota bacterium. GTDB lineage: Bacteria > Planctomycetota > Planctomycetia > Pirellulales > Thermoguttaceae > JAHIKV01. Next base: position 196,934 of record CAVTCJ010000015.1, read on the forward strand.
CGCCGACCCAGTCGATGTTTTCGCGGAGGGTAGTGTTCATGGTGTTTGGAGTGTAGCCGAAGGTGATTCCATCTGAGGGATACGTTCGCCGGTGACCAACGAGTATAGCACGTCGGGATCGAGATCAGCGTCGTTGGGCCAGCAAATAGTGCCGATTTCAGGATTTACTTGAACCTGTAGGAAGTAATCGCGTTTTGCGAGCGGAGCAAATACGCCCTCAAATCGGATCATTTTCGCAATGTCCACTTCACCTTTTGCGCCGTCCTCGAACCGCAAGAACAGCCGATAACCTCCAAGGGGGTGGACTTCGACAATGTCCTTCAACATAGCACTATTCTCTCTCCTCACTCTCCCACTCGTCCTCGGGCGGTTTTGCCAGGAAGGAAAACGCCAGGATCGCCAACAACAGGATTGCCCAGGCCGAGGAGAGCCAAACGCTCGTCGGCGTGTGATGGACCTCGACGGCCGTCGGCACGGCGGCCTTTAGTGTGGCGAAAAGCCAGTCCAGCGTCAAGCCGCCCAGGACGGCGCTGGCGGCGATGGTCAGCAGGTAGAGGAACATGGCCCGGCCGCCGAGGAACTTCCACATCGTGGCGATGGTGGCGGCGTTGGTGGCCGGGCCGGCGATGAGGAAGGCCAGGGCCGCCCCCGGCGACGCGCCCAAGTGCATCAGCCCCAGGGCGATCGGCACCGAGGCGGTCGCGCAGACGTAGACCGGCACGCCGACGGCCATTGCCAGCACGATCCCCACGATTCCGCCGCCCAGATATTGCCGCCACTCGTTGGCCGGGGCCAGCGCGGCGATCGCGCCGGCCACGACCACGCCCACCAGCAGCGGCAGAGCGACGTCGCGCGGCAGCGTTACCAGTCCGTGCTTCAAGGCGCGGACAAAGGTGTTCGGCGACGGCGATCCATGTTCCGCGCAGCAACAGTCGTGGCACTCGGGCCGATCCGGGGGGACTGTCCCGATTTTCGTGTCAACGAAAATGGGACTGTCCCCTTTGTCCGGGTCGAGGTTCCGCCGCGCGAAGAGGATCACCAGCAATCCGCCCAGCAGTCCGGCGGCCAGCGCGGCCAGCGGCCGGAACACGGCGAACACCGATCCGAGCAGCGCGTAGGTGACGGCGATGCTGTCCACGCCGGTCTGGGGCGTGGAGATCAGGAACGAGGTGGTGGCGGCCCGGCTGGCCCCGTGCCGGCGCAACGCGGCCGAAACCGGAATCACTCCGCAGGAACACAAGGGCAGGGGGATGCCCAGCAGGGCCGCTTTCAGCACGGACAAAAAGCCGCGGCCGCCGAGATGCCGCTCGACGAACTGCGGCGAAATGCAGACCGAGAGCACGCCCGCCACCAGAAATCCAAACAGCAAGTACGGCGCCATCTGGCCCAGGAGCGACCAGCTTTCGACGGCGATCTTTAAGATCATTTCAACCATGAGGCCCCAACTCGCTCCGAACGTTTACCGAAGAATTGCTCTTTCTCCGGCCGGAGATTAGTCGATCCCGAGTTGGTGTCGGATCATACGGCAAAGACTATCCCGAATCTCGGAATGTCTCGGCACCGGAGCTTTTCTGCCTGTCCGCGGATTGAGGTAGATATCGTGCCGGCCTCCGTGGCGATGCAGAACGCACCCGGCCGATTCCAGTTCGCGGACGAAATCACGGCGTTTCACACCAAGACCTCGATTTCCTTGGTGTGCAGATCGGAGGTAGGCGGAGGCTCTTCATCCTCAACCATCATCCGATAGGCGTCGCGGATGTTCTCCTCGAGTTCGGCCAGGGATTCACCCTGGCTGAATACGCCGGGAACACCTTTCAATCGGCCTACGTACCAGCCGTTGTCGATCCAGTACTCCAACATCAGAGATTGTTTCATAACGCAATTCTACCCCACGACGGTGCAAACGGCAATTATGATTCTCAACGGGCGTATTGCACCAGCCGTTGGACAATCATCGGCAAGCGTCGATTTTGGGACACCAATTTACGAATGTTTGGCCAAATATGACGCCACGCCTTCGGCGGTGGGCTTCATCGCCTCCTCGCCCTCGTGCCAGTTGGCCGGGCAGACGTCGCCGTGCTCCTCGTGGAAGCGCAGCGCGTCGAGCACCCGCAACGCCTCCATGACGCTGCGGCCGAGCGGCAGGTCGTTGATCAGCGCGTGGCGGACGACTCCCTGCTTGTCGATCAGGAACAGCCCGCGCAAGGCCACGCCCGGCGGATCGAGATACACGCCGAAGTCCTTCGAGATCTGCTTGGAGAGGTCGGAGATCAAGGGGTAGCGGATCGGCCCGATGCCGCCCTGTTTGTGCGGCGTGTTGCGCCAGGCGAGGTGGGTGAAATGCGAATCGACAGAGCAGCCCAGGACTTGAGCGCCCTTCTTCTCGAACTTCTCCAGCGCCGCGTCGAAAGCGATGATCTCCGACGGACAGACGAAGGTGAAATCGAGGGGATAGAAAAACAACACCACGTACTTGCCCCGATACGACGAGAGTTTCAACTCGCCGAACGAGCCGTCGGCCATGACCGCCTGGGCGGTGAAATCAGGGGCCTCTTTGGTAACTAGAGTACACATTGGTTTAGCCTTTCAGTTCGCTATGGTTTTGCCCCGGCGTCCACACCGGGGCGATGTAATAGTTGAACCCCGGCGTCCACGCCGGGGAAAATTATCGCTGGTTGTCCTGCCCGGCGCGGACGCCGGGGCTAAACGGAGAGCTTGTACTGCAACGACCGCCTAGCCGGCCGCGCGCTTGCCGAGGTCCTGGTCGATCATGTACTGCCCGACGCCGCTGTCGCCGACCAGTTTGAGTTGGGCGACGATCAGTTGGGCGGCCGATTCCTCCTCGACCTGCTCGCGGGCGAACCATTCGAGGAAGTCGTGGCCCGCGCTGTCCCGCTCGGCGGCGGCAAGGTTGAACAAGTCGTTTATCATCTGGGTGATCTTCTTTTCGTGCTCGTAGGCGTCTTCAAACGCTTCGAGCGTCGATTTCCACTTCGTCTTGGGGGCTTCGATCTCGGTCAGCGCCACCACGCCGCCGCGGTCGTTGATAAAGTCGAAAATCCGCATGGCATGGGCGGTCTCCTCGTTCGTCTGGATTCGCATCCAATGGGCCATGCCCTTGAAGTCCTCCGACTCGAACCACGCAGACATCGAAAGGTAGAGATACGACGAGAACAACTCGGCGTTGATCTGTCGATTAAGGGCTTCTTGAAATTTGGGACTCAACATGATTCGCACTCCTTTTCATTATTGTGGGTACAGTGTTTACAATGCGGGCAAAGCCCGAAGTATTGAATTGTGCATCCGAGCACTTGATAACCGTCCAAATCATCCGCTACACCCCCCAAAGGGTCAAAAGGCGGGGCGTCAAAATCGTCTACCCGGCCGCACTGCACGCAACGGATGTGGCCGTGCGGCTCGGTTGTGGCGTCGAAGCGGGCCTGCTCGCCGCCAAGCTCCAATTTCCGAATCGAACCCAGCCGCGCGAGCAGTTCCAAGTTGCGATAGACGGTCCCCAGGCTGACCTTCGGCAGCCGCCGGCGAACCAACGCGAATACGTCGATAGCGGTGGGGTGCGATGTAACCTTCTGGAGTTCATCCAGAATCACCTTCCGCTGGGGAGTATTGCGATGGGGGTGCTCTGTATTCATCGTCCGTTTCCTATCGCTACTGAGAATGATTACCGTCTAGTTAATGAAGTCAAGTGGATTTCAAAATTCCTTGAAAAACAGGCGTTTTCCGGGCTGTGGACAAGGCAATGGACAGTCAAAACACCCTCAGCGGCGCTCTCTGGCGGCGATAGGCTTACCGATAAAGACATCCAACCCGCTCCGCCAGCCGCTTGCGGCTGCGCAAGTTGCGTCTATGGTGGGACCGTGCTGAAGCTTGTCCCACCCTACAGATGCGTTCCCCCGGCGAAAGCTACGGCGGGTCGAAACCGCCGGAGTTCCAGGGGTTGCAGCGGCAGATTCGCCAGATACCCCGGCATGTGCCCCGGATCGCCCCATACTTCCGCACCGACTCGATGAAGTAGACGCTGCACGTCGGCTGGAAGCGGCATCGTGGCCCCAGCAGGGGGCTGATCGTCCATTGATACGCCCGGACCAGGCCGATCAGTGTCCAGGCGGGAATTTTGAGCAACCACCGCATAATGAGTTAAACGAGTCTATTTGCCGCCTGTCCCGCCAGACGAACGAGCGCCTTGCACAACTCTTCCAGCGGCGGCGGGGCCGGGGTGCGGGGAATCACCACCAGATCGACGCCCGGGGGCAATTGCGGCCGCGACAGACGAAATGCCTCGCGCAACAGCCGCTTCCAGCGATTGCGGACCACCGCTCCGCCCAGCCGGCGCGAGGCCGAGATGCCCAGCCGGGGATGCGGCAGACCGTTTGGGTGCCCAAAGACGATGATCCACCGGTCCGAGGCCCGGCAACGGCGGCGGTACGCCCGCTGAAAGTCGGCCGCGCTGCGGAGGCGGTATTGGGATAGGAATCGCCGGGAGATCATCGTTTGGGAGTTTCCAGTCTTTTTGCCCCGGCGTCCACGCCGGGAAGAATCGCACAACGCCGCCCCTTTCGATGCTAAAGGACTTTCTGGGGAATGGCAATCGCGGCGGTCGGAATTTCCGGCGGCAGAAGGGACCTTTGTCCATTTTTTCGGCCCGATCTCCCGGCAAGCTACTGGTTTCCGACCACCGCCGTCGTTATGCTGGAGCCATGTCTCGCTCGGAATTGGCACACCTGGAACTGCTGGCCGAAGTGGACGCGCTGGTCGGGCGGATGAACCGCTGGGCCGGCGATGCGCCCGACTGGCGGCCAGCCGAGAAATGCCGGGCCTTGGTCCGCCGGCTCGCGGATCGGGCCGGTTCGTTGCGGGTGCGGATCGAGGCCCCGCTGGTCGTGGCCACCATCGGCGGTTCGGGGGCGGGCAAGAGCGCGCTGTTGAATGCCCTGCTCGGCGACGACGTGCTCCGCACCGGCCGCGCCCGCCCCACCACCACGCGGCCCACCCTGGTCTGCCGTCCGGACATTACGCCCGAGATGCTCGGCATCGATCCGACTGCCGTGGAACTGATCCATCGCGACCTGCCGGCCTTGCGCGATCTGGTGCTGGTCGATTGCCCCGACCCGGACACGTCGGAGGAACCCACTCTCCCCTCTCCCGCTGGGAGAGGGGCCGGGGGTGAGGGCAAAGAAACGCAGGACCAAGCCGCCCTCACCCTAGCCCTCTCCCAAAGGGAGAGGGGACAGGGATCGAACCTCCCCTCTCCTCCCGGGAGAGGGGCCGGGGGTGAGGGCAGAGGGGCCGGGGGTGAAGGCAAAGCCAATCGGCGACGGGAGTCGCCTCCTACAATACCGCAGTCCGGAGGCGTTTCCGCCGCTGCTCATTTATCCTCGGCCGCCACCGGCAATTTGGCCCGCCTGCGGGCGATTCTCCCCTACTGCGACGTGCTGCTGGTCGTGGCCACGCAACAGAAGTACCGCAGCGCCCGAGTGGCCGACGAACTGGCCGCCGCCGCGCAGGGCGCCCGAGTGGTCTTCGTGCAGACCCATGCCGACGTGGACGACGACGTCCGCGACGATTGGCGGGCGGCACTGGACATTTCCGACCACATTTTCTTCGTTGATTCGCTCCGCGCGCTCGAGGACGCCCGGGCCGGGCGGCAACCGCGGGGCGAGTTTGCCGATCTGCTCGATCTGCTGACCCGCCGCATGGCCGGCGCCGCGGCGAACCGCATCCGCCGGGCGAACTTCCTCGACCTCGCGGCCGACACGCTCGACTCCTGCCGCCGGCGGATCGAGGAATCGTTGCCCCGCGTGCGAGATACGCTGGACGCCGTCGAAGAGCAGCGGGCGTTGATGGCCCGGCGGATCGCCGACCGGATGCGGACCGAACTGCTCGGCAACCGGCGGCAATGGGAGAACCGGCTGCTGGGCCAGGCGGCCTCGCGCTGGGGCCTCAGCCCATTCTCGTTGGTCTTGCGGGTCTATCAGGGGCTGGGCGGATTGCTTTCCGGGGGCTTGCTCTACCGTGCCCGGACGCCCGCACAAATGGCTCTCTGGGGCGCGATGGAGGGGACACGGACTTGGCGCCGTTGGCGGCTCAGCCGCACGGCCGAGCGGGGCCCCGACCGCGCCGCCGCCGCTGCTTGGGACGCGGCCGAGCTGCGCAAGGCGACGATCATCGTCGACGGCTACGTCGCCGAGGCCGGCCTGGACCGCCGTGCGAGCCGAGCGGAAGCGGTCGCCGCCGAGGCCGAGCCGGCCGCCGCGGGGTTCGTCGCGCGGGCGTCGGCCGATCTCGAAGCGCTGGTCGCCCGGCTCGCCCGCCGTCACACCGGCTGGTTTACGCGCTGGCGATATGAAATCCTCCTGGCGGCGATGCTTGGGCTGATTCTCTACCGGCTGGGGAAGAACTTTTTCTACGATTCCTGGCTGGCGACGCCGCGAACGAGCGTCTTCGGGCTGGAGTTTTATCTCTCGGCCGGGTTCTGGCTCGTGCTGTGGTGCCTGCTGCTGCTGTGGGCGTTTTGCAGCCGCTTGCGGCGCGGGCTGCGCGGCGCGGTCGACACGCTGGCCGCCGATTGGCAGGACTCATCGTCAGCCGCCGGACTCTTCGCCGGCGTCGAGCGGGAATGCCGCCGCGTCGAAGGGTTTCATCTGGAACTGGAGGCGATGTGCAGCGACGTGGCTCGGCTCCGCCGGCAAGTGGAACAGGGCGCTCGTCCCGTTTAGCCGCCGCGTCCACGCCGCGCGGAGAGTTAGTTTCGTAGGTTATGCTTTAGCCTAGCGCGGCGTAGCCGCAACCAATTGTGGTCTTGGGTCTTGCGTAGCCAAGACCTAAGACCCAAGACCTAAGACCCAAGACCGTCAAAGATTGAGGACGATTTCTCAATCCCAAAAACTAATGGCATAACGAATCGCTTCCGCGCCGAAATGTCATGCTGAAGCATAACCTACGGCTGCGAAACCGCAGGCGGTATGCAAACCGATCTATTGCACTCTCGAACCCGCTATTTCAGCTTCTCTTCCTTGATCCGGCCGGCCAATTCCAGCAAGCGATCGGCCTTGTCGTCGTGGCCGAGCTTGCGGTGCATGGCGGCGAGGTTGCCGTAGGGGACGGCCAGGGTGGAGTGGTCGAGCGAACCTTGCCGGACGGCCTGCTCCATCCAGCGGATGCCCTGTTCGGTCAGTCCGACAGCCTTTTCGCGCTGGCCGGTCTGCCAGTAGGAGACGCCCATGCTGACCAGGGCCTCGCCGTGGCGGCCGAGGTTGTCGGCCAAATCCGCCGGCGACTGGTCCTTTAGCAGGGGCAGGGCCTTGTCGAACCAGGCGACGGCGGCCTTGTGGTCGCCCTCGCCGAGCGCGTAGATCGAGCCGAGGCGGAAATACAAGCGCCCCAACAGCAAGGCGGTGGCGGACGAGGAATTCGCCCGATTGGCCGCGGCCAGATATTTCGCCGCGATCCGGCCGTATTTCAGGGCCTGGTCGTTTTCTTTTCGCATCTGGCTGATCTGCACGGCGTCGTAGAGGGCCGTGCCCAGCTCGCCTTCGAGCCGGGCTTTGCGGCCGGGCATCCGCGCCGTGGAAATCAGCTTCTCGCCGACCTCGACCGTCGCCTTGGCGGCCGGTTCGGGATCGATCTCGCCGCGCACGCCCACGTAGGCGGAAAGCGTCCGCGTGCAGACGTGGAACAGCAGCATGGGGCTGCCGTTCTCGTTGTTCACCAGGTCTTCGGCGGCCGCCCGGGCGCGCTCCAGCCAGCGGGCAACCGCCTTGCCCTTCTCTTTATACTCGTCCCAGGCGATGTCGTGGGCGGCGCCCAGGTGGGCATCGACCAGCACTTCCTTGGCCGCCACCCGGATCGCCGGATGCGGATCGTTGCAGAGCGGATCGGCGATGCGGATCGCTTCGGTGTGATAGGTCAACGCCTTCTTGAAGTCCGGCTTGGCGCCCGAGGCCAGCAGATCGCCGATCAGGCAAGTGGCGCGGGCCTTGATGTGCAGCCGGTTCCCGCTGGTTTCGACGGCCTTTTGGGCATGTTGCATCGCCTCGGAGAGGAGCCCGGCCTGGGCGAGGACTTGCGCATGCGTGGTGCGATATTGCGGATTGTCGGGCGCCAGGCGGACCGCCTTGCCCGTCTCCGCCAACGCCTCTTCGAGCCGCTCGGAGGCGACCAGCACGCGGCCCAGCAGCCAGTGGGCGCGGGCGTTGTCCGGGTCCAGCTTCAACGCCCGTTCCAGATCCAGCCGGCTCAGGTCGTTGCGGGTTTCCAGGGTGGTCTCGGCGCGGAGCACAAACGACTCGGCGGAGACTTTTTCGAGAATGATCTGCAAGACCTTCATCGACGGTTTGCCCGGCTCGGCGTTTTGCTCGAAGGCGAAGAGCACGCCCCGCTCGGGATAGGCCAGGCCGAGTATTTCGCCCATCTCGTTGGAGACCAGCACCGGGCGAATCGATGCCAGATCGAGTTGCTTGGCCACGGCGTCGGCGGGAAACGAACGGTCCAGGCGGATCACGATCGACGAAACCTTGTCGCCGGAAAAAGTGACTTCGACCTGCTTGAACGGATCGACCGAATAAAGATGGACCGGCAGGCCGTCGGCCTGCGACGTTTTCTTGGGCTTGCCCCAGGCGCTCGCGACGTCGGCCATCGACGAAACGCCCGGCGTAATTTCCTTGAAGCTCGCGGTCTCGATCGGGACGGGCGGGGCCTCCATCGGATCGGGGACCGGGCTGAGCGGCGCGACGGCCTTCTTCGACGGCGCGGGAGTTGTTTTGGCCGTGGGAGCGGGCTGTAGTTCCGACGCGGCTGGATCGACGAGCTTCGGCTGTGTGCCCGGCTTGTGCTGGGCGGGCGTGGGAACGCCTTCCCGCCGGCCGGCCGCATCTTTGTCCTTTGCGTCCGGGTCGGCCGGGTCCAAGAGGCGGAGTTCGCCCGTCGATTGAACGGCCTGGTTTGAATCGGGTGGGTCATCGGCGGTCGAGGGCTGGGCGAGCGTCACTGCCCAGGCTGCCGCGGCAACGACAAGAATCCAGAAGAATTGACACCGCATTATTCATTCCTCCGTGAACTGCGCGGGGAGAGAGGAGACAAGATCGACACCTGATCGGCGCGGAGTTTATCCATTTCGCCCAGCCGGCGTCCAGACGGAAATTCGCATTTTTCGCATAATTTCACCCGCGACTTTATCCAAGTGAAAAATCGGCATAGTTATTTTACGGCATGTAAGTCCTTGACTTGTCAGAGGTTGCGGCAACGTACCGGCCGTAGGCTTTCCGGGGGATGCGAAAAAGTCGCTTTCGCGGACTGCCTGATTTCTTGAAAGACGCAACAATTCAGTCCAATGCAATTCTGAAACGTAAGGCAGCCGGCAGGAAATCGACTACCAGACGCCGCGCACCGCAGGACGGATTTCCTCATCCGTCCCGTGTGATGGACGGATGAGGAAATCCGTCCTACGGGTATCCCAATTCCTGCCGACTGCTTAAATGGATCTGAACGGGAGGCAACTGAGAAAACACGTGAACGGTTGCGCAGTCTGTCGTAAATGCTTGTTTCCTCTGAAGCCCGATGCAATAAAGCCGGCCAAGGGACACTTGCTGCCGCTCGAGCGAGACGCCGCGGGAATACAACCTTCTTGGGGATGCCGAGGCTTGACTACCGCCAAGAAATTGGATAATTTTAGTAATATCACGTCAACGGACGATCTTTGTTCAACTTTTCTGAAAGGTGAAATAATGTCTCATTTCAAGTTGATTTGCGCCGGTCTTGTCGTGGCGGCGATTGTTGTGGTCAATTCGAGTTGTTCCAGTGGGCCGAGCCGGCTTAGCGCTCCGTCCCTAAATGCTTCCGCGGCAGGGGCGCGAGCAATCGAAATGTACGACACGAACAAGGACGGCAAGCTCAGCGGCGAGGAATTGGACAAGTGCCCGGGGTTGAAGGCGGCGTTGCCCCGGCTCGGCGGCAGCGAAGTCACCGCGGACATGATCGCCGGCCGCATTGAGGAATGGCAGCGGACGAAGGCCGGGCGTCTTCCCGCGAATTGCGTTGTCACCCGCAACGGCGCGCCGTTGGAAGGGGCCGAGGTGAAGTTCGTGCCGGAGAAGTTCTTAGGCGACAACATGCCGACCGGCTCGGCGAAGACCGACGCCAGCGGCACGGCGCAGGTCAGAATGCCCGGGGCGGCCGGAACGGCTTATGACCCGCTGGGGCTTCCGCCCGGATTCTATCGCATCGAGATCACCAAGGAGGGGACGAACATCCCGGCAAAATACAATACCGAGACCGTACTCGGCGCGGAGATTGCGCTGGATAGCGGAGTCCTGCAAAACGACATCCAGCTCAACCTGGAGTATTGAAATCAGTACTCGTCGCCCGGAATTGTCCCGCCACCCCGGTGGGACAGTTCCCTTTTCGCGGCGGCAAGGCTAATTCGTTTGTGTTGCGGAAAGCGTGCGTAGGGTGGGACAAGCGAAGCGCGGTCCCACCAACAGCGACGACAATCATGGTGGGACCGGGCTTCGCCTGCCCCACCCTACAATCTTGCAGAAGGGCAACCGGGGCAATCTGGAGTATTGAAATCAGTACTCGTCGCCCGGAATTGTAAATCCGTCGTTTCTTGTGCCCAGGCGGCGCGTGAACCACCGGATCAATGGTGTAGTTGATGGATTTGACCGATCCATCGCAGAAGGCCATGTTCAACGAGGTCGGGTGGGCACTGCCGAATTGCTCATAAAGGCCGTAATTGCCCGCTTGATCTTGCACCGGCGGGAAGTATTTCTTCGGCGCGTTCGCGCCGGAACCCGTGAAAAACTCGGTGAAGCGGACGATGTCGTAATCCATGCCGTGGTCCCAGCCTTGGTCCGAGCCGATATCGGAGCCCGTGGTGTACCCATCGGGATTCATCGCCTTCTCTCCGGCGAGGTAGGTGTGGCTGGTCCCGTCGGTAATGTCCTGGAAAGTGAAGGTGCTGCGGAAGCAGATCACGCCCGAGCAACGGCCGCAGCCGCCCTTCCACGTCGAGCCGATGGTGTTGTATGTCTTATCCGCGTTGTCGACCATCTGGATGCTGCCCATGAAAGTTGGTTGATTGAACGAATCGAGGCACCGCGTGCTGTACCAATATTCGTTATGTGCTATCGGGTTTCCGCCGTTGCCGGCATAGTCCGTCTGCCCGGATTCCGTCGGCTGCGAGACTCCCGCGTTGCTGAGGTTCCGGTAGACGCAGGCGGGCGACGGGTAGGTGAACACCTGCCGCCGCGTGGGGCAATAAAAGTCGTTGATCGGCGTGGAGATCGTCACCTTGATCTGCACTCCCTTGGCGTGGTCGTAATCGCCGTTCGTATAGTTTCCATCCTTGCCGTAGTCGTGGATGTTGTCGCGTTCCATGTAGGGGAGCATATTGTAGAACCAGCCGCCGGGCTGTTTCTTGTCGAAACCGCGGTCGGGATCGCCGGCCCAATAGTTGCCCCATCCGCCGGTGGGCAGGAATCCCTGGGCCGACTCGTGATTCATGCACGCCTGGGCCATCTGCTTGAGTTGGTTGGCGCACTGCAACTTCCGGGCCGCCTCGCGGGCCGCCTGCACCGCCGGCAGCAACAGGGCGATCAAGATGCCGATGATCGTGATCACGACCAACAGTTCCACGAGGGTAAAGCCGGCCGATTTGGAGATTTGGAGATTTGGAGATTTGGAGATTGACGTTCCATGTTGTTCGTCAATACAGTAGAGTTCGTTCTTCATTAGGACACCATAAAATTTAGAATTGAAAGGACTAAAAAATGGACCGGGAAATGCTGAAGCGTCGGACAAAGGATTTTGCGTTGCGGATCATCAAGCTGGTAGCGGCCCTTCCCCGCAACCGCGTGGGCGAAGTCTTGGGCCGGCAGGTACTGAAATCGGGAACATCCATAGGCGCGAATTACCGCGAAGCCCTGCGGGCTTCCTCAAAAAAGCATTTTCTTTCGACCCTCAAAATCGTCGTGCGCGAAGCTGACGAAACGTGTTATTGGCTGGAATTATTGGCGGAATCAAACACCATCAAACCTCCACGGCTCGGCGATTTGATTCGGGAATCCGGGGAACTTCGAGCCATTTCCGCAAAAACCGCCCGATCCGCGGGAGACTCTCGCTCTTAACTCCAAATCTCCAAATCTCCAAATCTCCAAAGTTTATCGCTTTCTCCAAGTATAACACAAAACAGCGGCCAGCCCGGCGGCCAGCAACGCCAATGTGCCCGGTTCGGGCACGATCCGCACGAACGAGCCGGTGGCCCGAAAGCCCCCTTGGGCCGAAACGGCGGCGCCGGGCAGGCCCGGCACTTCCGCGTTAGTGAACGTCATCGGCAGCAGCAGCGTTACGTCGTACGTCGCCTGATCGCCCACGATCGAGGGCGCGGATACAAACAGCGAGCCCGTAAAACCGCCGTCAAGGGGAATCTCCAGCGGAGACGCCGAGAGGTCCAGCGGCGTTCCCGACGCATCGAGCGTTCCGCCGTTGAGGATCAGCGAGTGCCAGTCGGTCGGGAACGTATTGTCCGGGTTGACGGGCCGCGGCGGGGTGTCCGTGGTCAGATCGCCCCGCAAACCCGTCGTGGACAACTGCAATCCATATAACGAAAAGGACATGTCGTCAAACGTGATGTCCCCCGGGGCTTTCGCTTTCGGCACAAACCCCAGTCCGCCGACGTAAGCGTTCCCGAACGAGTCGAAGGTCGCATACAACTTGGCCGAAAAGCTTCCGTTGGCGTCGGTTGACTGCTTGTCGCTGCTGTCGTCGTAGTTGACGGTAATGGTGATGTCCTTCGTAGGGCCTTGGCCGATATGAACTATGGTGAAATCGAGCGGTATAATTTCCGTCGCCCCGGCCGGCAAAGCGGGCAGGACACACAGCAAAAGCGCAACAGCGCCGCACCGGAAAATCGTGTTTCTGCGTTTCATACAATTACTTTTCCACCACCACGGCTGGCGAACACGCCCGCCGAAATAACGCATCGTTGGGGCGACGGCCGAACCGTCGCCCCAACGTGAACTGCCCCTTTATAATAACTCATAATGCCGAGTTAATGCAAATCCGTTCCCTCTCTCCATGGAGAGAGGGAACGTTTGACGATTTGCCATAAGCTGGGGTGGCAGTTGTACTGCCGCCCCAACAATCTCAAACGAATCACACGTTTATTTTCGCTTCCGCCAAGCGTAGCACAACAGCGCGGTCAGGCCCGCGGCCAGCAGCGCCAGCGCCGATGGTTCCGGAACCGACGTCGGGTACTCGCCGATGAGCACCGTATCCGTCCCGCCCGTGAATCCGATGTACTGGAGGTACTTGGTCAGGGTCAGGCTGGTGTCGATCGCCGCGCCGGGCGCCGGCGTGAAGGTCCAATCGACGTAATTGGCGGTCTGGTCAATCACGTGGCTTGCCGCCAGTCCGGCCTGATTGCTCGACATGCCCCAAACGTGCGTGGCGTCCTCGACCCACAGCCAGTCGGCAGCGCTTAACGGGCTGATGAACTCGTGGTAGTCGGTCCACGGCAACGGCTGGACTTGGCCGCTTGGATCGGCCACGACCTGGAGTTGCTCGACCACCGAGTAAATCTGGCCGTTGATATAGCCGCCTTTCGGGGGACCAAAGTTCTTAAACCACGGTCCCGCACTTGGGTCCAGGTAGACTGGGACATTCGACCCCTGGGTTGGTAGCGGGGCCACCGTCCAACCGCTGCCGACGATGCCGTAGCCCGTATATGTGCTAGTGCCGTCGCCGTTGCCCGCGGCAATCGGCGCCGCCTGCGCCGGCAGTGCCATCGCCGCGGCCACGGCCAGAATAAAGAACATACAGTAAAAAATCTTCATAGTGTTTGCTCCTCAAGCGAAAACCTGGTTGTTGAACACGCACACTGGTTCGGTCGGGGCAACGCCCGTCCCGAGAGCCGCCATTGTCCGCGGCCTTGAGGGCCGCCACCAGTTCTCGTTCCGACTCGGCCGATGTTTGGTTTCACCCATTCATAAGCTCATCTCGTTTCTCCGCCGGGCGAGTTAGCGACCAACTCGTCTGTCCTCGGTATTGTTGGTTGTCGTTACTTCCGCTTCCGCCATTCGTAAGCCAGCAAACCGATCAGCCCCATGCCGAGCAGGACGAACGTCGCCGGCTCGGGCACTGCTGTGTTCAGGTTGATCGTCGCCAGGGCGTCGCTGAAGGAGTATCGTGGCATGCCAGTTTTGGCCCAACTCGGCCAGGTCCAAAAGGTTCACCACGCCGTCGTCGTTGAAGTCGCCTTGGAACCAGGTCTTATCGGCGCCATGCCAATTGGCCCCCAATTCGGCCAGATCGAGGAGGTTGACCGTGCCGTCCAGGTTGGCGTCGCCGGGCAAGGCGGGCGTGAGGAGAAAGCCGCAATCGCCGGTCTCTCCGGTGATTCTCCCATAGCCCACGATTTGCCCCCTCGCGTTGATGTCAATCGCCTGAACCAGAGTCCAACCCAACCCCGGATCGACCACCTCATTCAGATCGATCATCTGGCCGTCGCCGTAGACGAAGGCGTGGGTATCGCCGGCCAAGTTTTGCGAGTAGCCGACCACCTGTCCGGCGTCGTTGATGTTCCGGGCCAGGCTAGTGGTTCCACCGAGCGTGCCCAAGATTTGCGTCTCGCCGCCGTCATAGATAAAGCCGCGAGTGGAGCCGAGTTTACTCGAGTTGCCCACTACCTGCCCGGCGTTGTTGATGCCGTAGGCGTAGGAAGAGTAAGCGCCGGCGGGGTCCAGGTCTTGTATCCCGTTGGTGCCGTCGTAAATAAAAGCGTGCGATATGCCCGGGTTGATGGGCGAGTAGCCCACCACTTGGCCGTGATCGTTTATATCTTCGGCGTAGCTGGTCCCGCCCAACGTGCCGATGGGTTGCATTCCGCTGCCGCTGTTGTAGATATAGGCGAGGTAGGTGCCGCCGGCGTTTTGCGAGTAGCCGACCACCTGCCCGCTGTTGTTGATGGCGTAGGCGTAACTGAGAACGCCGCCGAGCGTTCCGAGGGATTGCATTCCGCCGCCGCTATCGTAGCGGAAGGCGCGCGTCCGGGTGGGGGTCTCCTCGTTCTCCGCGTAGCCGACCACCTGACCGTCGTTGTTGATGCCATAGCCGTAGCTGCGGAGTCCGCCGAGCGTGCCCAGGTCCTGCATTACGCCGCCATCGTAGAGGAAGGCGCGGAAGTAGCCGTCGCCGTTTGTCGATCGGCCGACCACCTGCCCGTGATCGTTGATGTTATAGGCATTGCTGGTGGTGCCGCCGAGCGTGCCCAAATTCGTGGCGACGTAATACCCCGCCGAGACGCGTCCCGCGCCGCAGAGCAAGACGCAGCAAAAAACCACTACGGCCGTCCGACGATTCAACATTTTTTACTCCTTTTTCTTGTCTCGCCATGGGATCCAAACGTGGTTTTTCAACTGCAAAAACTCTCTCGGGGTCGTCGCGAAGCAAGCTTCGCGACGACGCCGGAAATGCAAAACGTGATAATCGCGCATCCTAGCATAATGTACCCGCCATTACTTCCGCTTCCGCCAAGCGTAAGTCAACAGCCCGAACAAGCCCATGCCGAGCAGAGCCAGCGTGGATGGCTCGGGGACGGCGGCGGCTACCCGGAACCCCCACGTATATTCACCATAGGAAAGCGTCCGGTATGACGCTTGCAGGTAGTCGGCTTCGCTGCCGAAGCTCCCGCCGCGCAAGGCCCGCCACGAGGTCGACGGCGGGTTGGGATACGTGAGGGAAACCGTGTCGGTCCATTCGCTGGCGTTGCCGGTCATGTCAAGGGCGCCGTAGGCGCTCGCCGACTGCTCGAACTCGCCGACTTCCGTGCGATAGTAAGGTTTGCCCAGCAGCCAATGCTGTCCGTTAGGGTCGGCGCTGTCATAGTAGTTGGCGTTCTTGCCGGGATTGGCGGTCTCGGTCATGTCCCGGCCGGGCGCGTCGGGGGCGTCTTGCCGCGTGGCGTAGTCCCAGTAGCCCGCGCCCCGGGTTTGTTCGGATCGTAATAAGCCGCCTTGTACCATTCGTCCTCGCTGGGAATGAACCAGGTGGCGCCGGGGTTGCGGAGGATGTCGCGGCCGTCGGGGCCGAAGTATCCGTTCAGCGTGTAGGCCCCGGTCTCGGTGTCGCCGTTGCCCTGGCCGTTGCCGAGCCAGTTGACGAAGCGGGCCGCGTCAAAGAAGCTCACATAGTTGACCGGGCGGTTGGCGAAATCGGCCGCCACGCTGTAGCTGTAGCTGCCGTCCGCGCCTGTCTGCTCGATCTTGCACCCCTGAATGGCCGACGACATCAGCGGGTTGTACAGGCCATAAGGGTCGGTCTTGGCCTTGAGGTTGAGGAACTCGACGTACTGGGCGGCAGTCACTTCATACTTGCCGATCTGGTAGGCGTGGTCCACGGCGCCGCAGAGCCGGCTGTCGCCGAGGCCGCCCGCCGCGTCGCCCGACCATTCGCCGGCGTTGCCCGCATCGCCCACGTACACCATCGGAATGGTGACGGCCTGAGCGGGCAAGGCAAAAAGGGCGGCGGCAACGAGGACCATCGTCAATTTCAAGATTGCAAGTTTGGGCGATTGCAAAAATTCCATGGGGTGCGTGCTTTCGCGCGGGCGACGGGCAAGACCCCCGT
The DNA here is from genome assembly GCA_963733145.1 of uncultured Planctomycetota bacterium. Classification (GTDB taxonomy): domain Bacteria; phylum Planctomycetota; class Planctomycetia; order Pirellulales; family Thermoguttaceae; genus JAHIKV01. Next base: position 213,572 of record CAVTCJ010000015.1, read on the forward strand.
CGGCGCTTGCGCGACGAGCCGAAACGAAGAAGTTTGGCACTAGCATGTGACGGATTCCTTTCTCCAGGACACCGCGGTTTTGCAGTTGACGTGCTCTCTTCTCGTTCCGACGCGAAAATCGGCCGGTCGCGTCGCCGCCGGATTGGCGACGACGCCTTGACCGGCAAATCGCTAATCAAAAATCACAGATCTACTTCCGCTTACGCCAGGCGTAGGCGAGCAGCCCGAACAGGCCCATGCCGAGCAGAGCCAGCGTGGACGGCTCGGGGACAACGATGGTGCTGATCATGAAGTTGTCCCAACTGCTTTTCCCCACAGCGTAGTTATAGCTGGGAGAACCTTGGCAGGAGCCAATCGCGAAAAGCGCGGTCGGATCATCCACCATGTTGGCCTGCGTCCAGGAACCATTATCAATCGTATGGGCGGCGTAGGTAGTGCTCCCGGCATCTACCCCGTCAATGTAGAACTGCACATACGTATCATTCTGGTTCGCCATCGGATGAACTTCTATCGCAATGTGGTACCAAGCACCGGGATTGGTGCGGTAATCCGGCAAATACTTCATTGACGGGTCGCTGTTAGCCGCCCAGTATACGCCGCTGTTGTCCCACAGATAAAACCTGACGTAGCCGCCGTTGGTTTCGCCGCCCGAGGCCCCGCCAAAGACCATTGACCGGTAGCCGGCCTGTGTGTATGGGGCATTCTGGTACTGGAAAAAGCGGAGGCCGCTGTACCAGTCGCCGGGCTGGAAGTCAAACTCAAACCGGTAAGCCTGGAGGTCGCCGAGCTTCAGGCTGTAGTCAGAGCTATGGTTCATCAACACACCATAGTTGTTGTATGAAGGCGTGTGCATCGCGCCATCGCCCGCTCCTCCCGTCAGGCCCGCAGCCCAAGTTGCATTACTTGCGGCTCTCGAGTTTCCCTTGAGGTTATTCGGGCCCGAGTCGAGCAACGGGTCGCCGGTGTTGGGAATAGCTCCCGTGGTCGCCTCGTTGAACTGCCAGTTGGCGATGACGTCCGCCCGAACGGGCGAGACGACGATCAGCACCGCCAACACGGCGAATGCGATCAATACATAGTTAAGAGACTTCATTGGAGTCGATCCTTTTGAAGAGTAACCAATAATTCTCGGACGGAACGCCCATCCAAAGCCGTTGCCTCTTTCTCTACTTCCATGACAGCCTCATCAATCCTAATTCCGGACTCACTTGGGATTTTCAACATACAATCATAAGCAGGTCTCCTCCGGGTTTGTCGTCTGCACGTATCGAAAATTGAAGGATCGAAAATCGTCCCCTCTCCCCTGCAGGGGAGAGGGAACGTGGTTGCCAGAGTGCATTACTGCACAACAAAACTCCTCCTACTTCCGTTTCCGCCAGGCGTACGCCAGCAGGCCGATCAGGCCCGAGGCCAACAGCGCCAAGGTGGACGGCTCGGGAATCGCGCCAATCCGGAAATTATCCGCGTAGAGTTCGTACGAGGAACCCCGTTGTGCGACGAAGCCGAAGCCGGTGGCGGTGTAGTTGCCGCCGACGGGAACCAGGCCCATCGGCACGGTGGTGACGTCTTGCAGGTACGTCCAGGGCGACGCGTTCACACTATACTTCTTAAATGTAAGCGGGGTGAACAACGTCTCGCCCAGCGTCATGTCTCGGATAGACCAAGCAACCTGACCGCCGAGGACGGAGAAGTCCATCACGCCCTTGAACTCGTACCAGTCGCCGAAGGTCAGCGGCGTGTTGGCGGCAATGTAATACCTACGGGTGGGGTCTAAGTTCCAGAGGGCGGTTGGCTGGCGTAATCGTTGGAAATCCACTGCGGATACTCCGTGCCGACCGGGCCTACAACCGTCTGGCTATTTCTGGCAATGGAAATCTTTCCCAAATTGGGCCCATATAATACGCCGGGGACCGCCGAGAGGTCAAAGTCGATGCCGCCCCAGACGGTGCCGCCGTTGGAGAGCGTGCCATTGACGTACATCTGAAGGTATGTTTCGACCGCGGTGTCCGCGGCGGTGAACGTGTATGGGTTGACGAAGTCCCGGGCGTTGCCCACGAGCCCGGTTGAGCCGGCGAAACCCAGCCCTTGTTTGATCACCACCGTCGAGTCGACGGTGTCTCCGGTCTTGTACCCAACTTCAAAACCCCGGTTATACGTGGTCTGGGTGGGGTACTTTGCCATGTACGTCTGCCAAACCTTGCCGTCCGCGCACACCTGGCCGGTCAGGTTGATCTATTCCGGTCCCAGTGGTTGTGAACGGGAAGGTGTTCATGTCCTCGAAACCGTAGGAGAACGGAATCGGGGCAGCCTGCGACTGGGTGGCGGCAAACGCCACGAGCGTCACCGCTGCCGCAATCACAAACAAAAAAGTGAAAGTCTTCATGGTAACTGATCCTTGTAAATTTAACCCTCGTTGATTCTCGGACGGAACGCCCGTCCAAAGCCGTTGCCTCTTTCTCTACTTCCATGAGAGCCTCATCAATCCTCATTCCGCACTCAATCGGTATTTTCAACATACGATCACAAGCAGGTCTCCTCCGGGTTTGTCGTCTGCATTATCGATATTTGAAGGAACGCAAATCGTCCCCTCTCCCCTGCAGGGGAGAGGGAACGTGGTTGCCAGAGTGCATTACTGCACAACAAAACTCCTCCTACTTCCGCTTACGCCAAGCGTAAGCCAGCAGTCCGATCAGGCCCATGCCGAGCAGAGCCAGCGTGGACGGCTCGGGAACGGCGGCGGACTCCAGCCGGAAGTTGTCGGCATATAGTCCTCGAACGAGGACGCCCGCTGTAGCAATGGCGCCGAATGCCGTTGATCGACGCAGTTGCCCCGAACGGGAGCTATGTTCAACGGTACACTGGTGACGTTCCGCAGGTCCGTAGTACCGCCAAAGTGGTCGACCTATGTCGAAGGTGATCAGATGGAACGGATCGCTCGGCACAGATCACATCTCGGTATAGACCAAGCGATGTCTGACGTTGCCGATGCGGAGAAAGTCCATCACACCCTTGGAACTCATACCAGTCGCCGAGCGTTAAAGGTATCGGTGCTGGTATAGGTATAATACTGGCCATGCGGGATCATTGGCATAGTCGTCGGCTGGTAAGTAACTCGCAGTTGGAGATTCAGCGCCGGCCGCGGCCGACAACCTTGATCTTCCCACCAGCGGGACCGACCGAGTTGGCCCACTCGAAGACCAGCCCCGACACGGTCCCCTCGGTATGGTGCTCAGTCGGTCTGTCCTGGTGGCGTCATTGACCATACATCTGGACGTACGTCGAGTGACAGAGCCGCACCCTGAACGCGAACGGGATTGGAGTGATGTCCCGGTAATCGGCAACAATACCACCGCCGCCGCCACCGCCATGGTTAAGCCCCTGTTTGATCATCATTGTGCGTGTTGACGGGGTCTCCCGTCTTGGCGGCGACCTCAAAACCCGGTGGTGTAGTACGTCTGAACATCCGGGCAGCTTCGCCAGGATATGTCTGCCCGTTGACGAGGCGCCATCCGTCCTGGCCGGTCAGATTGTCTACTCCGGTCCCCGATAGTTGTGAACCCACCGGCCCGGTGTTCATGTCCCTCGAAATCGTACTGGAACAGATGTACGTGCGGCCTGCGACTGCTGGGGTACAGCAATCGCCAGGAGCGCGCCACCGCCAGCGAACACAAAAAAAAAGTGTAAGTCTTCATTGCAAGTCTAATCCTTGTGGAAAGTTAACCCTCATCATTTTCGGACGGAACATCCGTCCGATCGTATCTTGTCTCGCTATCGGCTTCCGTGACAGCCAATCCATCATTCAATCCATCTCAAACACGTATTGTCGTCACGAGTCATAGTCTCATCTCCTTTCTGCTTGGGATTGTTGCTTGCGATTTCTCCAATTGCCTCCATTTGCAATATCGGGTCTCCGAATACGACCAAAGCGTAGGCATGTCCGGCGCCGGTGTCGGTGCTGGCCAGCGTCAGGAAACGGTCGCCGGGGGCAAGTACCACGTCGATCTGATTCGTGGCGGCGTCAGTCGCGAGCCTCGCTCGCTTGAACTTCTCGTGTCCGTCGACCAGGACCCAAACGTCGGCGACGCCGGCCTTGGGCTGCAGGCGTCTGAGGTCGGCGATTCCGAGGCAGGCCTGAAACCGCGCCGGCCGCACGCCCTCGTTCATCCGGCGGATGGCGTCCAGATCGAAGGTGATTCCGGCGTTGGCGTGCAGGGCCAACAATCCCCGGCCCTGGGGCATAAACTGCTTGCCTTCGCCCATGCTGTAAACCCATTGCGGGACTTCGTCGGCCATTTCCGGCCGGGCGATCGTCGCCGCCCGGGCCCATAAGCTGCCGAAGGTGATTCCCGAGGCGTGCGGGAAGCCGTCAAATGTGTTTCCGGTCGAATCGATCCGCACCGGTCCAGCGCTGCCGTCCGGGACAAACACCCCATCGACTAACCTGCTCCACTTCACCGGATGGTACTGGCCGTCGCCGCGGCGGGTCCAGGGGACAAAGCGCTCGTCCTGCTGGCCGCTGGTGGGATCGATGCCGCACTCGCGGCGGTGGCCCAAGCCGTTTCCGCCGGCCACGAGGTCCAACAGATCGAGTTGCTTCAGCGGCTCTTGCAAGCTGCGGACGAACTCCGGCGGCGGCCCGGCTTCGCCGTCCGTCAAGAGCCGCACGGCGCCGGTGGTTTTATCCTTTTCAACGCGACCGATTCATTGGCCCGCAGCACCGTGCCGCCCTCTTTTTTCTCGCTTGCGGTGCGGACTTTCACCGTTCCCACGAAAACGCGCGAGGTCGTATTTCCCTCATCGTTTACCTGGACGCCGAACTCGGTGCCCAGGTCGGTGACGACCGCCGTGGGGGTTTTTACAACGAAGGATGAAGGATGAGGGATGAAGGATGAAGGGGTAGCTTCGGAACCTGACCCCTGACCCCTGGCCCCTGACCCCTTCTTCGCAACCCGCGCGGTGAGTTTTCCCATCGCCAGATAGCCGCCGGCATTGGAATCAACTTCATACTTGCACGGCCCGTCGAGGATTACCTTCGCGCCGCTGTCATAGGTGATTTGCATCAGCCCGGCGGAGAGGGCGTACTTCCGCCCCAGGGGGACCGACGACCCGAGGTATACCGCCGTACTGGGATCCGACCAGCGGCAATCCTTCATGCCGGTAACGCGGCCGACGGACACCCAACGCGGCGTCTCCAGGCCGATCGTTGCCCTGGCGGGCGTTTCCACGAACTGCTGATCACGGGAGATTTTGTAGGCCCAGGCGGAAAGCAGCATTACGCCCAGGATCAACGTGGCCGTCAGGTACGAAAAGGGCATCGTCTGCGAAAAGAACCCGACCGTTCCCTGATATGCACTGCCCAGGAAACTGAGCGGGGCATTGCCGGCCGATAGTTCAACCGCCGGCATCTCCGCTCCCTTGACGACGACGCTTTGTTCCTGCCAGTGGCGGCACAGCAGCCCGTGCATGCGAAGGTAGACCGCGTACGTCAGGGCGGCCTCCTCGTCCAGCAGCAGCGCGTTCAATCTTTCGCACTGCCCGGGCGTGATCGAACCCGTGCACACGGCCTCGGCCAATGAGCGGACCTCGGCGGCGACGTTGTCTTCGGCTGGTTTCATCGTACTATCGTCCGGGACTTTCCTTGCCTCTCTCGATACATTCAAACAGGCTCTTGCGTATCCGCTCCAACCGCTTGTAGAGCGTGTCGGTTTCAATCCGCAGCCATTTGGCCAGTTCGATCAGCCGTCCCTGGTACGAATAGGACTGCTTCAGCAAATCGTGCTTGTCGGCGGGCAGCTTATCCAAACAGTCGATCAGCAAATCGAGCTGATCGTGAATCTGCTTGGACGACTTGAACTGCACGCTGGCCAGCGCCTCGATCACGGCGTCGTCCAAATGCACGCGCTCGCGGTAGTGAACGCGGCGGAAACGGCGGACCTCGTTCAACGCGAATCCGCAGGCCCAGGGAAAAAACTCCTGGTTCAGATCGTAGTCCGACTGCTTCTCGAGCAACGCCAGACAGGTCTGCTGGTACACGTCCTCGGCGTCGTTCCGATCGGGAATCAGCGTCAGAATGTACGCAAATACATCCTTCTGATGTTGCAGGAACAGTTTGTGGATCGGATTCGCTGTCGCCATCGCCGACGAACCCCCTTACGGAACAACCACCGGAACGCCCTCGCGAGAGATCGAGTTGACAAGCTCTCCTCTACCTAATATCGCGCGAGAGAGGGGAAACCTGACATTCCGACTCAATATTTATCATACGCACGGCGAAAAGAGGCCGTCGGAAAGGGGCTCGGAAAGATGTAAGTCGTTATACGGAAACAGGTTGAGAGCGAACGGCGGCGAACGGAGCGTTGCGGATCGCGCAGGCCGGAGACTGGAGGAGGCCGGTTGTGCAACGAAAAGGGGCCAAAAAACACTGCGCTGCCGATGGTGGCGAGGAATCACCGGTCAAGCAGTCCTCAATCCCCGCCCGCCCCGCCATTGTGCCATCCGAAGGTGGGGGTAGCGATTTTTCGGCCAAATAGGCCCGGCAGGAATCGAACCTACGACCAAGGGGTTACGAGTCCATGATGTACCTGCGTACACTATGCCAACACCCTGCGAACCCGCGTATTCCTCGGGAAATACGCCATGCGTACCTTCTGCGAACCGGCCGCTGACACCGGCAAAGCTGTGTTTTGACAACACTTTAGACCACACAACCGGCTCGGGCATTCGGCCCTGGCAGGTAGATTTCAGATGGTTTACCGGGACGGGCTCGTAACTCCTGCCTAACCCGGATTATTCATAAACACGAAGGAACATTGTCATTCTGAGCGCAGCGAAGAATCTGGGCTGTTTGCGGCGCATCGGAGATCCTTCGCTGCGCTCAGGATGACGTTTATGAATAATCCGGGCTAAGCGGCTGACGGGGACAAATATTGCGACGCATTGTCCCTTATCTTGTCGTATTCTTCGGTCAAAATGGGTGGTGAAATCATTCATTTTACCGGAGGTCTTCATGATAGTACAGCAACACAATAAGCCGTTCGACGGCTTTCTCACCGACCTTTCCGGCCAAGATAAAGTTCGGCTGCGAATTGGGGAGATCATTCAAGAATGGCAGCATCAATGCCAACTGCCTCAGATCGTCGAGCAAACGGTGCTGGGGAGGATTTCGGGACGGCAGGACATCGCCAGAGGAGGAAACGCCGTCGGACGGTCCAGTAAAGGAACGTTTCTCGCGACTGCGATCACCCGCCCCAACCGGGTTATCTCCCTACCCGCGTATGGCGAGGAATGCATGGCCACGACGACGGAGAGACGGGCATCGACAACGGACTTGCGGAGCAAGGGTTTGCCGAAATCGGAGCCTGGATTCTCGGACGCAACATGTTTGGCCCGGTCCGTGGCCCGTGGCCGGACGATAGCTGGAAAGGCTGGTGGGGCGACGAGCCGCCGTATCACACGCCCGTCTTCGTGTTGACCCATCACCCGCGATCGCCCATCAGGATGGCAGGCGGAACAGAGTTTCGCTTTGTCACCGAAGGCATTCACGCTGCTCTCGGGCAGGCGATCGATGCAGCGGGCGACCGCGACGTCCGTCTCGGGGGCGGAGTGTCGACAATCCGGCAATATCTGCGTGCGGCTCTGATTGACGAGCTGCATCTCGCCGTCCGGCCCGTTCTGCTCGGATCCGGGGAGCATCTCTTGGCAGACATCGATATGCGTGCCTTGGGCTATGAATGCGTGAAGTCGATTGCGGGTGAACGCGCGACTCACGTCTTTCTGCGCAAGGTCAACTTATGACCCTCCGAGGCTAGTCGCGACACCGCCGCGCGGCCAAGCCGGCCAAAATAACCTATTGACCCCGTCGCTCACCCGCCTAGGATTCTATTGTCTTTCAACTCGGGCAAGAGAATGGAGCACGACGATGAAAGCAGCCCTCGTTCCCGCCGCTCACAGCCGGTGGGAAATCCGGAAAATCACGAGCCCCGCTCCCGGCCCAAATCAGGTGCTGAGCAAGATGCATGCCAGCGGCATCTGCTTGACCGACGTACACCAGGCGCACGGCCAACTGCCCGGAGATTTCCCCCGCACACTCGGGCACGAGCCGGTCGGCGAAATCGCGGCGGTCGGTGCGGCTGTCACCACGCGGAAGGTCGGTGATCGCGTCGGCGTCCCCTGGGGGCAGCACACTGGCAGTCGATGCGAATGGTGAGCGCGATGCTTTCCTCTAAGAAGAGTGCTTCCCATCCTGCCGAAACCGGACCTGTTCCGCTTTCGGAAGATCCGGCGATGCTAGAGGAAGTGGCTGCAGCGCATCATCGGGCTGGTCAGCTCCTTCCCGCCCTGAAGGCTTACGACCGGCTCATCGCGCTTGGCCGGGCAACTGGAACGACATGGTGCGCGACGGGAAACGCGCTGACTGACGCCGGCGAGTATGCGCAGGCGACCGCCGCCTATGAAAACAGCCTGGGAATCGACGCGCAGAACCCGGAAGCCCATCACAACCTCGCCCGCGTGCTCTATCGACTGGGGCAGGCCGATCGGTCCGCTTCGCACTTGAGAACGGCCGCCGCGCAGTGTGACGCGATCGGTCCGTGGCTCGGTCTGGCAACGATCGTTCCGGGCTGTCCTCGGGCGAGCCTGTCGGAGATTCTCAACGTCCGCACTTCTTTCGCCCGACGACTCGCCGAGTGGGCCGCTGCGACGGAATCCGGCAATGCCCGCCCCTTCACGAAGAAGACTCGCAAAGTGCTGCGTGTCGGATACCTTTCCTCGTATTTCCACAGTGTGAATTACATGAAACCCGTGTGGGCGCTGGTCAATCAGCACGATCGCGCGGCATTTGAAATTCATCTGTTTTCCAACAGCCCCGCAGGAAGTGTCCCCGACGGATATCAGAGGCATCCGAGTGACGGGTTTCACGACGTGGCGGCCTTGGACAACGACGAGTTGGCGGCCCTGTTCCGGTCGCTGGAAATCGACATCCTGGTCGATCTCAACGGGTACAGCGAAGCTGACCGGTTGCCATTGTTTCTTCAACACGTAGCCCCGGTCACAATTGCCTGGTTCAACATGTATGCGACATCCGGGCTGCCTGGATTCGACTATATTATCGGCGACGCTGAAGTGATCGGGCCCGACGAGGAGCGGTTCTTCACCGAAGCCGTGCTCCGTCTTCCACTGAGTTATCTGACGTTTGAGGTCGGACACTCCGCGCCGCCGGTCGTCGCGCCACCCTGCACGGCAAACGGCTATCTGACCTTCGGCAGCCTGGTTTCACAGTACAAGATCACGCCGCAAGTACTCGACGCATGGGCGGAGGTTCTCAATCGGGCCGGCAGCGCCCGCCTCGTCTTGGCAAACGCTGCGCTAAAGTCGCTTTGGAACCGGGAGTACGTCTTCGAGCAGTTTGCGAGGCGCGGAGTGGACCGGAAGCGGCTCGCGCTGATCGGCCCCGCCGAGCACTTCGTTTATCTGCAGAACTACGATCGCATTGACGTTGCCCTGGACGCGTTTCCCTACAACGGTGGCACGACCACAATGGAAGCCATCTGGCAGGGCCTACCCGTGCTGACCTTCACCGGAGATCGGTGGGCCTCACGAACCAGTCAGAGTCTGCTGAGGAACACGCATTTAGGCGATTTCGTGGCCAGCGACGTTCGCGGCATGATTGACTTCGCCGTCGAACTGGCCAGCAATCCGGCTGCGCGAATCCGATTGAGCGAACTGCGGCAAACCATGCGGGAACGCCTGCTGACGTCGTCGGTGTGCGACGGCCGCGCGTTGGCCAGGAACATGGAACGGTTGTACCAAACGACATGGCAAGGGCCTGTAAGACGGTGAGTCACCTCCGGGCGAGCCGGAGCCTTCCGTTGCACGCCGCTGATGTCCACCGTTGGCGGATGTCTCGCAATCTCAACCGTTTCCTCGGACACCCCATCAATCGACCCCTTTTTCGGAACGGCTTCCACAGTTCCATCAAAGGGTGTCCCCGAGCAATCTGGAACGGAAGTCGCCTCACCAAAGGGTAACGTGCCTGCGGGCCAGCCATCAAACGAAGATATCTTGACACCCGGTGACAGGCCACTACATTGTCGGTAGGGATCTGCCGTCGGGTTGTATCCTATGTGCTGATCGCGTGGAGTTATGTCCTATGTCGATCCAAGTGTTTGAGCGAAGCGTTGAGTTGCCAGCGTCTGCCGCCGAGACGTTCGCTTGGCACGAGCGACCGGGTGCGTTCGAGCGGCTGAGCCCGCCGTGGATGCGAGTAAATATCCTTCGCCATAGCGGCACGATCCACGATGGCGACAGGGTCGCGCTCAGGATGCGGATCGGCCCACTGCCGATCACTTGGGATATCGTGCATCGCGGCTTCGTTGCCAATCAGCAATTCTGCGACGAGCAAATCAAGGGCCCGTTTAAGAGTTGGCGTCACTGCCACCGGGTGGAGCCCCTTGACGCGCAGCGCAGCCGGCTCACCGATCGCATCGACTACGATATCCCACTGGGTGCCGTGGGCAACTCGCTGATGGCACGCCGCATAGCGCGACAATTGGCCCTGTTGTCCGACTATCGCCACGACCTCATGCGATGCGATCTCCAACTGCACGCCCGCTTCCTGGAGCCGCGTCTTACTATCGCAATGACCGGCGCCTCGGGGCTCATCGGCCGGCAACTTAGTGCCATGCTCACCACGGGCGGCCACCATGTGCTCAAGCTGGTGCGCCGGACAAATGGAGGCGACGGCATCGCGTGGGATCCGGCGGTGGGTATTCTGGAGCCTGAAAGACTCGCAAACGTCGACGCTGTATTCCACCTTGCCGGCGAGAACGTGGCAGGCTTGTGGACCGCCGCGAAGATGAAACGAATCCGCGACAGCCGCGTCATCGGAACTCGCGTCCTCTGCGAATCGCTAGTGAAGCTTCCGCATAAGCCGCGGGCCCTTATCTGTGCGTCCGCTGTGGGCTACTATGGCTCGCGCGGCGAAGAATTGCTGGACGAGAGCAGTCGGCGCGGAGACGGGTTTCTGCCGGAGGTCTGTCAACAGTGGGAGTCGGCAGCCGACGCCGCCCGGGCAGCGGGCATCCGCGCGGCTCACCTGCGGCTAGGTATCGTGCTAACACCCGCCGGCGGAGCGCTGGCTGCGATGCTTCCTGCTTTCAAAATGGGTCTTGCCGGCGTACTGGGACCGGGGACGCAGTGGCTGCCGTGGGTCGGCCTCGACGATGCCATTAGCGCGTTTTATACCGCCTTAATGGACGATCGCGTTAACGGCGTGCTAAATGTGGTCGCCCCGGCCCCCATGACGAATCGCCAGTTCACTCGGACGCTCGGCCGAGTGCTACACCGGCCAACCGCACTCACTGTGCCGACGTTCGCACTCAAGGCGGCCGGTCGAATGGGCAGGGAGATACTGCTTTCGAGCCAACGGGTCGCTCTCAGCAAGTTGAATGCCGTGGGTTTCCGGTTTCGGGATCCAGAACTGGAACCGATGCTGCACCGGGTCATGGGGGTTGGGTGACGGCTGTTGACGCGTTCGGGTGCCTGCCGTCGCCGCACCAGTCGCATCAAGACATCCGTTCTCTCAGAGGGTGTTTATGAAGTGCTCAGCAGTCGAGTAAATGCGTAGGTTGCGAAAAGTGGCTAACGGATCGTCCGGCGTTTGAGCCTGCGATGCTGTCCTTGTGCAGTTTTTAGAAGCCAAATCATGTACCATTTCGCAGCCTAAATGTGGCCGTTTGTGTTGGTTGCTGAGCACTTCAAAAACACCCTCTCAGACTCGGGTCAGAAAGCGACCCCTTTTTCGGAACGGCTTTTCCGGTTCCGTCAAACGTTGCCGAGGAGAATTTTGGGGCGGAAGGAACCTCGCTCGGGGGAGGAAGTGCTGAAGGGCGGCCCATCAAAGGAAGATATCTTGACGCCTTCCGGGCATCCACTAGATTGAGGGGACAATTGATCGGGGCGTTTCTTTCAAACTGGCAATCTGGACGAAACATCGAAACGTATCTGTGTATAGCTGAGTCAGCGTTTTTTGTAGGCCGGCGTGAACGCCTGTCCTATGCTGAGGTGTTGAACGAGTTGTTTTCGCGCGGCTCTTTGGCGCGGTCACATCTTCAATCGCGGGAGGGGCGCTCAGCAGTCTGGAGAAAAGGTTTGCCGGATCTGTAGAGGGCCATGCGTTTCTCCATCGGCTTGTTAGCGGTTCGGCGTAATCGCCCTCCGCATTCGCCAAGTTGGCCCGAGTTACGTGACGGGCGGCGGGGTGGCCCCCAATTGCCACTTCACCCAGAGAACGCGTCACGTGGCCACGTGTGCGACGGCGTGGGGATATGGAGCAATCCGGAGCAGCTTCTTCGATGGTCCTGGCGATCTCGGGAACCGCAGTTGTCCTGGATCGTCGGCTCGCTCATGACGTGTCACCGGAACAACACCCCTATGCTGCTAAACAGTTCGGACGTTCAGCAAATCCCAAGGGGGATTGACAAGGCCCAGGTCCGCGACGAAGATCAGTTTCGTTGGATGTCTGCTGGGACGCCCGGTCAGTGCAAGGCATGGCACAACCAACCGGAGTATCGAAATCGGTATCTGGGATCGCGCATTCAAGCAGGCGGCAGATTAGAATGTATGAAATTGTGCCTGACTGATGAGGTGTGCTATGTACCGAATCGTCATTTTGTTGGCCTGTCTGGGATTCTTTCCGTGTCATGCTGGTTGTGACATGGATTTGGGGCCGTCGAAGCGACCACCAGCACGGCCCGGCGGTCTTGCTCCCACGGGAGGGCTAGACGAGTTATCACAACCGGTCAAACAACCAGCACGGCCTACACCGGCGGAGTCTGGTGCGCCAGGCGCCCAGCCAACACCCGTTACTCCCAGCCAGCCGCCGGCCAACCAGGTGACTCCCGGCAAATGAACTTCAGAAGCTGCGGGAGCGGTTGGGCGACAACTGACTGGTGGCCTCCCGGTCAGCCCAGTCGTTGGCTCGTTGGCGCGTCATCGGGTCATCCCACTCCTCAGGTTCCCGAAATACGACCCTGTTTCTGACACTGATCAGGCCATGCCGTCAAACGTTGCCGGGGAGGATTTCGGGGCGGCAGGACATCGCCGGAGGGGTAAGCACTGTTGAGTCTATCATCAAAACAACGGTTCTCGGAACACAAGAACCTGGTGCGGCTGTTCCCCCACAGTCAGGTATGGGCAATGACGGGCAACGTTTCAGCGGCCGTCCTCTTGCTGTCCGAATTTTGGCTTCCTGGCAGGGCCTGCTTGCCTTCAGTTCACCCGTTGTCCGGAACCGGTGATTGTCATTGATCCCGATTACGCTCCACGGACATTGGCCGTAGCTGACGGTCGGGACGGAAGCCGCGGCGCTGGAGAAGTGCGCGGTTGCGGAGCGGCTTTTCGCAGCAAGGCGATCATCGTTGTGACAACGCTGTTGGATGCCGCAAAGTTCACCAGGGAGGACCTGGCTGAACTCTACCGGGCACGTTGGAATGCTGAGCTTGATCTGCGATCGCTGAAGCAGACCATGCAGATGGACATCCTCCGCTGCAAGACGCCGGAACTTGCCCGCAAGGAGATTTGGACGCACATCCTGGCTTACAATCTCATCCGCACGATTATGGCTCTAGCGGCGGACCAACACGGAATCAAACAGCGTACCATCAGGTTCAAAGGAGCGATTCAGACGCTGGAAGCCTTTCAGCCCGTCATTGCCACGCAGGCACACCACAACTTCAGACTGCGCATCCGCCTTTATCAGGTCATACTCGACGCGGTGGCAAGCCACCGAGTCGCTGATTGCCCCGACCGGTTTGAACCTCGCCGAGTCAAACGTCGCCCTAAACGATACGATCGTCTCATGAAACCAAGGCAAGAGGCCAAACGTGATATCCTAAATAGGGTTGGCAAAAACTAAGTGCCATTCGTGTGCGCCACCGATGTGCGCAAGGAGAGCGGACGCCGTGCCGAGCCTCCTGCCGTTACCGCCGGATTGCGATCCGCGCGTGCGGGCGCTGGCGGCGGATACGCTGGGAGTGATCGGCCTTGACGCGAAGGCGGCCGTGCCGGCCCTGACCGAGAGCCTCCACGATCCGAGCCCGTTGGTTCGTGACGCCGCGGCGCTGGCGTTGCAAGAAATGGGACCGGAGGCGAAGTACGCAATTCCTGCACAGGCGGAGATGCTCTGCGACCCGGACGGCTATCTCCGCCGCTGGGGATTGTCCCGACTTTCGCGCCAGCGAAAATGGGACTGTCCCCTTCGACGCCGCCGCGCCAGCGAAAAACGGTACTGGCGTCTTGGCCTTCTCACCATAGAAAGCCGACTCCACTGAGTGTCCACAACCGTTCGCGTCACAGCGGCAGCGTGCTGGGCCCACAAGCGCTTGACTTTTAACAACTATTCTTGACAATTATTCGGCTCAAAAAAACCGGCGTTACCGAATCGTCGCCGCCAATCGGCCGTCGACTTCGGCAGAGCCAATACAACACGACGCAAGATAACCACCCGGCCGACCTTGGATCGTGGCGAGTTCATGACCGTCGTCGTGGGCGCGTTCCAGGCTGTGTGAACTCACGCCTGACTGGTGTCCAGTGCGGTAACGTCCTCGCACCGACTCATCGGATGGGCGCGCCGGACAGGTGACCATGAAACCCTGTTTGCCGGAAAGGATTTTACCATGTACCGCTCGACACATCACATTACGCGTCTCGCATCTGCCGTCCTGTTCAGTTCGGCCCTGGGCTTGGCCGTTTCAGTCGCCCGCGGGGAGGCCAGGCTGCCGCAAACATCGCAGTTGGACCAGGAGCTTCGCCAGACGGGGCAATCGCTCGATTCGATCGCCGCCCGAACGTCCCGCGTCGAAGACTCGGTCCAGTCCGCCCGCAAGAACGCTCAGGACGTTGGTGGCATCGGCAAGGCGATTGCCCAAATCGACGACAGAATCAGTCGCATCAAGCGTCAACTCGAATCCGTCTCGAAGATCCCCGAACTCCGGCTCGTCCGCCCGCTGGTGGCCAACCTTGAGGGAGTCCGCAAGCAGATCCACGCCGTCCGCCTCAAGACCGACAAGATCAACCGTGAAGTGATTCAGCCGTTGATAGCCCGGCTGAAAAAGGTGGAACGCAAACTGGAAACGAAGGTGGCCGAGTTCCGGCACGCCGCCTCGCAGACGGCGCAAACCCGCCGGAAGCTGGCCGAGCTTCGCAGCTTCGTCGAGTCGCGCGGCTATCGGCGCGCGGAGGTCGCTGCCCTGGAGTCGCTGGCCAAGCCGGCCCGTTCGGCCATCCGTCCGGTGCAGCAGGTAGTCTCGCAAACCGACCGCTCGCTGGGTAACGTCGCCAGCGAGTTCGATTCTC
Source organism: uncultured Planctomycetota bacterium (assembly GCA_963733145.1). GTDB lineage: Bacteria > Planctomycetota > Planctomycetia > Pirellulales > Thermoguttaceae > JAHIKV01. The sequence goes on from CAVTCJ010000015.1 coordinate 228,923, forward strand.
TGTCTCGCCCGCTCAAGGGAGTTGCCGCGGGCACGACCGCCGTGCAGAAATTCGATCGCGACCTGTCGCCCGCCGACCAGGCCGCTCGCGAGTTGGACAAGGTTCTTTCCACCAGGATAGCGATCAAGATCCTCAGCAAAAATATCGGCTTTACGGTTCGCCAAGTGCTCGAATCCCCGGGCAAGGTTCTCGACGTAGCCCTCAAGCCGCTTCAAAAGGCGGCCGACAAGGCCCTCAAGCCGGTGCTGAGCAAGCTGCACCTCCAAATCCAAGTCCCGCCTGAAATCGCCGATTTGCCGAAAAAATTCGACAGCCTGAAGTCGATCAATGACGTCGCCAATGCTCCGATTGCCAAGGTCGAGAACGCCTTGCGGCCAGAAATGCCCAAGGAGTATCAAGACCAGATCGACCGCTTGGCGAAAACGGCCACGTCACAGTTGTCGCGCCAAGCCATGAGCGGCCCGGCTCCACAGAGGCGGTCGCACCATTGGAGACGTTAGGAGCCGCCGAAAAAAGACGCAACTGTTGGGGCGCTGAGTTGCATAGATCCACAGTGGGAATACGCCCCATAGCTTTCGCCCGTCACCGGCTCCTTATTGAACACTCTGCCGCGAAAACCCACGGAACAGGCCGTCTGAGCCTACTGCGTCGTCAAGCATGAAAAATGGGGTTGGCAGAAAACGATTGGCATGGGAAACTCCCGACGCAGTGAGGTGTCCGATATACAAGAAGTACGTCGTTCGTCTGTCCGACGAGGAACGGCGAGTCTGCCGAGAAGTGGTCAAGAGACTGAAGGGGTCGTCGCAGAAGGTGCGGCGGGCGCAAATCCTACTGCTGGCGGATGCCGACGGCCCCAACTGGCCCGACGTGCGGATCGCCGAAGCCTATCATTGCCCGGTTCAGACCATCGAGAACCTGCGTAATCGCCTGGTCTCGCCCTGGTCGGCATCGGTATCATCAGCTTGCTGGCTTACGCCTGGCCACGGCGGAGGCGTGGAGTTTAACGTTTTGCAATCTCAACCGATTGCGCGGACGCCCCACTAATCGACCCACTCTTCGGAGCGAGTTATTCACTCTGGAGTGCGGCTTTAACTTGCGCCGGTCGCCCCCACCGATTCGCCCCAGCGACCTCCCCCCGAATGTGTCCAAGCAGCCGCGAAAACCTTGTCTCCGATGGCCTTGCGATACCTCGAATGACGACACGCCAATGTCTGAGTCGACTATCCGGGTTATTCCAGCGGCTCGGCTGGTCCTCGCCGAGCGCCGAAATAAGCCACAATTATTGACACGGCGCGGCAACCCACTAGAGTTATGGAAGCGATCGGTTTCCGGCGGTCCGCGAGACAGACGATTCGGATGCGGTTCGGGTTTCGTCGCCCAGCCCCGCCAAATGTGAAAAGCCCCTTGACCCCAGCCCATACGAACATGACCTGGCCTGCCGCATTCGTTTTGCCTTGCGAGCGGACAGCCCCATTTCTGGCCGCCTCGCGACGAGGCTTTCCCCCGGTCGTCCCGCCCCGCGCCGGGACTGCAATATGAATGAGATTGGCTCCATCACCGGCGGCGAAGACCCTGGGCGCAGGCCCGCCAAACGTTCCTTTATTTCGGTTCGCTGACGCTTTTTCTCTACTTGGCGACGCCGAGCGGATACCTCATCGACATCCAGACTTCCTTCATGTTGAAAAACCAATTGGGGGCAACGGCGGAACAGACGTCCGCGTTCCGGTTGGTTACCGCCATTCCCATGTACCTGGCATTCGTCTTCGGCCTGATGCGCGATGCATGGAACCCGTTCGGCTTGCGCGACCGTGGCTTCTTCCTGATCTTTGCCCCCGCGGCCACCGTCATATTCCTGGTGATGGCGTTTTCACCGCTGTCTTACACCGGGCTTTACTTGGGGGTGCTCCTGGCGATGCTGTCGTTCCGATTCATCGCGGCGGCCTACCAGGGGCTGATGGCCCTGGTCGGCCAGGAAAAATTGATGTCCGGACGCTTGAGCGTGTTGTGGAACATCGTCAGTTCCGTTCCCTACGTTGCCGCCGCGTTCGCGTCGGGGTACATCTCGAGCCATCTGAACCCAAAGTCCACTTTCCTGCTGGCGGCCGGATTCACCGCCTGTATCGGCCTGTTGGCATTCTGGAAGCCGCGCTCCATTTTCAGCCATGCCTACGATAAACCACAAGCCAGGGGCACAAATCTGGCGGGGGACGTCAAGCGGCTGCTGAAACATCGGGCCATTTATCCGGCAATTCTCATTAGCCTCTTGTGGAGTTTCGCGCCCGGTTCCTCCACGCCGCTGCAATTCTATCTGACCAATAAGCTGCACACGTCCGATGCCGTCTATTCCTACTACAACGGGATCTTTGTGGCAGCGTTCATCCCGACGTTCCTGCTCTACGGGTTCCTCTGCAAGAAAGTGGCGCTGAAGAAACTGCTGTGGTGGGGAACGATCGTGGCCGTGCCGCAACTGGTTCCACTGGCGTTCATTCACTCGGCCGAACTGGCGCTGGTGCTGGCGGTGCCGATCGGTTTGATGGGCGGCATCGCCACGGCGGCCTACTACGATCTGGCCATGCGGTCCTGTCCGCCGGGCTTGCACGGAACCCTGATGATGTTGGTCGACGGCGTCTACGCGTTGTCCGCCCGCGGCGGCGACCTGCTGGGCTCAGCCATTTACAACAGCAGCCCAGCGCACGGATTCCTCTACTGCGTTATTGCAACGACAGCCGTCTATGCGCTGATCTTGCCTTTAATCCTGTTGGTGCCCAAAGAATTGATCGCCACGGCCGACGGCGAGCCGAACCCGACCGTCGAAGCCGAAATGCTGAAAGAGATCGACGCGACATCCTGACTTCGGTGGCGCCAGGGATTGTCGGCAGAGCATCGCCTGGAACAAAGCCGATCCGGGGAACATCGTCGGCTCCTCGGACAAAGACAGGACGACATTCTGCCGGTCCCATCGACCGCCCCTGTCCCGCCAAAGGTCCGGCAAAGATGAGACAGCTTATCAAACCACCATTCCCTGGAAATGAGACTACCGACCCAAGCTGCGTCGGCGACATCGACCGCCATGAATCCCAGCAAAGGTATGGCCGAGATGAGACGTTCCATCAAACGACCCCTTTGTGGCACTCCAACTTTCTTCGCCCGAATTCGAGGCAGGGCCGTATTCGCCAAGATACCACTCAATGATCGTGACCGCCCATCTTGGCGTGTATCGCCCGGCATCAACCCAGTAGCGTCGACCTCAGCCATCGTCCCGTTTCCCTCCACAACCCCGCCCCTGGCCCCACACGGCCGCGACGTGGGCGTCCTTTCCGCACCGTGGCTCCGGAATCCAACAGCAGGCGGGAACGTCCGCCACGTGGGGCGTATTGGGCACCATCTCGAAGTTAAACTGGGTCGATTAGCCAGGGTGGAATTAATGAAAGAACCGTTGACGGACGTCGTCGATTGTGGATCATGGGGCTTAATCGCAATTACTCGCGGCAAAAGAAGTTACATCTGCTAGAGAGGCCCCATTAGCGACGTATTCCACATTTCATACCACCGATAGGTGCTTGTAATGAAAATCGTTAGCTACGTTCGCGTTTCCACAAAGGCGCAGGGCAATTCGGGGCTGGGGCTAGAGGCCCAGCGCACCACCGTCGCAGAGTTCGCCAAGGAGCGGCAAGCAAAAATACAGTCCGAATACTGCGAATGGTTTACTAGTATTTGCATTGAGAAACCTGGTAGTTTCCGGAACCCGTCAGCCCGTCGGGCTGGAAATATGGTGTCCCTTTCCTGGGGTCGCGGAGCGAAACCGATTTTGCCGGCTAAGCCCCCCAAAAAACGTGGTTCACGTAGCGTTCGTTACAATCTGTATACCTCCAAACCCGCCTTAGCAAGAATTTCGGGAAAGGCACGAACAGCATCACGGTCGTACTTCTTCACACCACAGGGACCATCTGGAAGTTGCGCCCAGGGCTTCAGGCAGTCGTGGATCTTTAACTCGTCGTTGCGGTGCTTGCCGGGACGCCAGCCATCGCGCAGCCGTTCGACATTCCAACGGCCATGCTCCTTCTCGGCCATGCATTCGACCTCCTCATCCGTGAAGTTGGTGAAGATGAGGGGCTCCTTCGCCGGGCGAACGCCGAAGCTACAGGTCTCAAGGATTCGGATGACATGCTTGGCTTGTTCAAGATTTGCCCTCTGGAAAGTTTCGGTTAGTTTCGACCAAGGACGCAAGTTGGGCGGCAAACGTCCGGCGCTCCCGGCTAAGTAACGTAAATGGAACTCCCGTGCCATTTGGCTCACTTTATCGGGATCTACGTCGTCGCGACCGGTCCCCAGCAATGCTTGAAATGTGGCCGGGTCGATCGGCACTGGCAACAAGGTCGGAATCCCAGACCATAGCTGATCATCCAAGATCCCATCGGCCGTTCCACCCGAACCGCAAGCAATGACGACGCAGGCGCCGAGCGCCAGAGCAACCCGGTAATCGACGGCGCTCAGCGGTCCACCTCCAAACCCGATGCAAAGGACTTCGTGTGCTGCAATACCATCGGCAAACAGGTCGCGCCAACTCTCCAAGACTTGGTCGGGGGTAAAACCGGACTCACCGAACACTCTGATCTCGTCGTAACGTTCGTCTTCCAGGGCGTTATGCGGCAGCCTCCTAGGGATATAGCTGACGAGCTTGAATTCCTTGGAGTTGCAGGCGGCAAGCGCCTGGGCAACATCTCCCGCGCATCCCGGAACACCTACTTTTGTGCCACCCGAGACTACGATGCCCTTGAAGCAACGGAGCGTTTGTTCGACCAGGGGCCGGATCTTTTCCAACATTGCCGCGTCCATGGATGCGGCACCGCCGGACAAGACAATTGCTTTTGGCATGGCGCCTCCCTCATCGCCGTGAAAAGTCTGCACGCCTTCCGCAATGTTCAACAGTTCCAAGACCCAGCGTTGACGGTCGGGTGGCTGTTCGCCGATATGCAGCTTCTCGATCCACTCTATCTCGCCGGCCAAAGCATCGGCCGGTGTGCAATGGGTTCCGGCAAGGCAGTGACGAATGCCGCGTGCATAATATCCCAGCGCATCCATCGGCTGATCGAGCAGCAGGCAGAGGCGGCCGGCGGCAAAGTAGGCTCTTGGCAACTCGATGTCGGATTCCGCGTGAGAACGGCAGACCTTAACGGCCTCGCGGAGTGCCGTCCGCAGGGCACACGACAAGTCGTGATCGTGGGACGAGTAGATCTCGAACCCTAACATATCGGCCAAGTAATAGGGATTGGCCGGTTCATGCTCGTGTGCCTGCTGATAGTACGCGCGGACCTGATGTCCCTCCCGCCGAATCGGCTCCAACGCCCACGCCAATCGCGATAATGTCCGCGCACGGAGACCCTCTCGCCTGCGTAGATCCGGCACACACGACCAATCCGCCTGGCCGCGCAACGCCACCACCTGTTTCAGCAATTCGAGCCCGTCTTGGTACCCCTTGGAATCGGGGTTCTGGCGGTAAAGCTTGCACATCGCGAAACCGAGATCCTCGATTAGCTCACCACGTTTGGCGTCGGCAATGTCGCGATGCGGCTCCAACACCTCGACGACCCCCGCGAAATCGCCATTGGCGGCCAATAATCGTCCCAGCTTCACCGCGAGCGCCGGTTTCTTGCTGACATCCGGCTCGTTGTCAAGAATCAGCCTCTGAACCGCAGTCTCGGCGACTACCGTTTCCTTCGCGACAAAGGTGGTGTAATTCGCCAACATCCCGTCCAGTTCGTGAGCGAGAACGTTGTAGTTCCGGTCCCCCTCCTCCATCAATGCGGCCAAGAGGTTACCAGTCCGCCTGATTTCGGACGAGAGCTGGAGAGGGTTCTTGTAGAGGCGCTCGTGGATAGTATCGGCCCAGGCGTGTTGAAGCCACGTCCGCACCTGAATTTCCGCTCTGCGGTCCCCGATGCCGTCGCGTTCCTCGGGCGTGATGCCGAGCGACTCGCACTGGGCGGTGGGCGACTGCACGATGTAATGCATGTCGCGATAGCCGAACTTGTCTTCGCCCAGCAACATGCCCTTCTCTTCGCTTTCTACGACGCGGAAAACGTTTTCGATGAATTGTTTCACCGCCTCGACTTGTTCGACCGTCTGCACGATAACCCGCGCGCCGCATAGGTCGGTCATTTGATTGACGGCATCCGGATATTTCGCAAACTTACGGGCCGCTTTTTCGGCAAAGCTGGACACGGTCTTCGCACGCGATTGAACTAAAGCGTCGGGAAAGGCGGTCCGGCAGGCACGTTCCAAAACACGCCTGAGCACGTCCGCATAAGTTACGTAGTGCGGTCGTTCTTTGCAGTATTGTTCGATCTGATCGCGATGTCGCTTCGGCGTGATCCGTTTTGTGTCGGCCACGGTATATTCCTTCTGTTGGACCTTGTCTACAATAGTACGAGCCCACTCAAAACTCCTTTGCCTTTCCCTGCGGGAGAAGGTGGGGCGAGGGCTGTTTGCCCCCTCTTGCTCCGAGCAGTTGACAGCCGTGACGCCGAAAAACCAGCGCTTCACTGTGCGACGCACCGTATGTCAACCCGATGACTCACTGAACTTGAACGGCATTGCGCGGAGCGGTGGTCAAACGGATCTTGTCTCCTCCGGGAAATGGAACAAGGCGGTATTCAAAACCGTTACGGACCATAATGTTCTTAACCACGGCAAAATATCGGAATGAATCTGGCCAAACAAAAATTGCCAGATAGTCATGATCCTTATCAAACTCAGTCACCCTGGCTGCGACGGCGCCTGCTGGGTCCCCTTGGAGATTTACCGTCGTCCCCACTCCCTGTTTGGGTTGGATGTAAAGCCCTTCGGCATCACTCTTCTCTTCGCACTCGGCGACGTTGGGTACAAGACGGCCAGCAGGTCCGCGCTTGGCGTAGCTTGATAATCGACCTCCGCGAAGAAAAATGGGCACCTCTCGCTTGGTCGTGGTCCGCATTTTCGGCATCTGCACTGTCCGCGAGCGGATCCGCAATTCAGTCTCAAGCTCGAGCTCAATCCCGGCCAGATTTTGCCTGGCGCGGGCTATTTTGTCCTCTAGATCTTTCAGATCCTGGACAATCTGATTGACTTTGCGTTGTGACTCCGCCGTTTCGTTCAACACGTTGCCTTTTTCTCTGGCCAACCCGGCACGATTCTCTTGGACAGCCTTAAGCCGCTTGACTTCATTTACCAATTCGGGACTCCATCCGACTGTTTTTGCTGTCTTTTCCTGTTCTGCCAAAGCCTTGCGTAACCGGGCGATCTCCTCGCGACTCCGCGCCGTCAGACTCGCCAGTCGGGCCTGGGCGGCCTTGTCGGGGGGCTCGTGAGCAATTCGCTTACCGGTCGCATTCAACAACAATACGACCAACATCGAAATGAACAGAATTCCTCCGAAGGTATTGCAGATCGTGTCCAGCAACAACTCCAAGCTGCTTCCGACTTTGCTCTTACTCATTCCGCGACCGCTCCTGTATCAGGGTTGAGCGCCGTGTGGTCCTCATCCAAGAGGTCGAAACCAATGTCAAAACCGAGTCCCTGCAACGAATGCAGAACCTCCGGGAAAACTCTGACTCCGGAAGGTTTGATCATCAGCACGAAATACTCCGCATCGCGCTGCCGCTGCCTAGCCCAGCCGATGAACTCCGACGGACTGCCGAAGCGTTCCGGTCGCGATCGCCTGCCAATCGGAGCAGCCAGTATCTGACTAGCGGAAAGTTCAGCTAACCAGGGAGACTTGGACTCGCCGGGGACGGCATTGAAGATCACCTGGTTGGAGCGCTTTAATTTCTGCAACGCCTCTTGTTTCTTTTGCGCTTCAGCCACAAGTGCCCGCAGAGTCTTAGGGTCGCCTGCCCGCTGTTGCTTTTCCTTTTCCGCCTCCTGCCGCCGTTCACGCGCTGCTTGTCGCTCGCGTTCCGACTTGGCTAACTCACCATTGAGCGCCAGGTTGAGTTCATGCAGGTTCTGTAGTTGTTGGTGGACTCGATTGGCGTCGAAGCCTGCCAGTTCGGCGGTTTTTGCTTGCGATTGAGCCAACTCCTCTTTGATCTCAGCGATCTGGGAAGACATCGCGTCCAACTCGTCGCTTAGTTCAGCCGTCTTGCGGGGCGGCGATACCTTTATTCGTTGGATCAGTTCAAGAGCCAAGATCAGTGTGACGAGGATCATAATACCGGTGACGGCGGTAATTATGTCCTGGAAGGAAAACAGCGAAATTGGCGTGGAACTGCGGCCGCGGCGGGACATGGGCGATTGGTTGCCTTGTGGAGAAAGGGACAAATCAAGACTCAGTACAAGCTCACTATTATCTTCCTTCTTTCGCAGTCTCGCCGCTGTTCCCTGATTTAAGTTGGTAGAGCGGCAGATATTGGTAATAGACTTCGAGCGTCAAAGCGGAAAGGCTCGTAATCATGATCCGACCGCCGACAATTCCGTACACGTCGGGCGTCGGCGTCAATGGATCCCAACTGCCACGGGCGAAGCCCTTCTTGCATTGGGTTTCGATCAGCAGTTGCCGCATCTTGCTGTTCCAAGCGTCCCAATCCCGTCCCGGTTGGTTGTGCATCACGAGGGTGGCATAGTACCAGTAGTAAACGTTGCGACTTCCGGCTTTGGGAAGGTGTTGCATTAGGAAGGCGGTCCCGTTGCGCATTGGCGCAGTGTCTCGCTCGATGCCGATGTACTGGTGACAAAGCAATCCGACGGCGGTTGTTGCTTCCCCTGCCGCTCTCACTCCCGGCACGTAGCCGAATTGGCCGCTGTTCTGATCCCCGGTGGCAACTGAGGCCAAGAACTTCTTTGCTCGTTTGAACACGATGGCAGGGACAGCACAACGGGCCATTTGGCCGCTCTTCAGGGCCATAACCTGCCAACCGACCACCGAGGTATCTCCCGCCTGTCCCGGTGCATACCGCCAGCCGCCCCCACGGCTGTCTTGGGCCGCGGCAATGAACGTCAATGCCGCCTGGGCGTGGCGAAATACTGCTTTGTCGTTGCTCATCCCGTAGCATTCGTTCAGCGCCAGCGCCGCCAAACCGTGGTCGTACATGTCGCCGCCCATGCGAAGATCACCGTCGTCCTTCTGGTGTCCAATAAGGAAGCGGATGCCATCGGCAACGGTCTTCAGGTATTTTCCTTTCGACTTGTGAGTTTGCCCGTTAGCCAAAAAGGGTAGGATTGCCAAGGCCGTGGCTGCGGCTTGGCGATCGCGTATGGTACGGCCTTGCCGGCTGCTCCGCCTGACTGCGCCGGAGCAACTGTTGTCGGCGCACCTGCCGCTGTAGTTATGCAGGCCCCAACTGCCGTCGGACGACTGGTGCCGTGCGAGCCAGTCTAAGGCAGCGGCTACGGCACGTTCCGACTCTATGGTGCCGCCGCCGCTGGCCAACAGGGCTGCGCGATGTCCGCTTCCGCGTCCGCCAAACGATCCTCCTCTGCCGCCGCCGGTAGCACCTCGACCACCGCTATTGGCTTTTTCGCTGCTCTCCACGGGGTTTGACTTGATCTGCGAAATGGTCAGGGCGGTTGGATCTGGTTCATTTGTCTTTGGGGGAGGCGACTCTGCGGTTCGGCTCGTCGGTAAAGACTTCTTGTTCGCGGGAGTCTTTGTCGCATTAACGTCGGTTGAGCCCGGCGGGGAAGACTTCGGGGGGGGGCCATCCGCAGGAGGAGTGTTTCCGCTGGCCGCTCCGCTTTCTGGATTTTCTTCATTTGCGCCACTACCATTGTGGGACCTTCCAGCCGCGTCGCTGCTGGCAGCGCGACTGGCCGAGGCTTCTCCGCCCGAGTTGCCATCGCCCGAAATATCGCCGCCTGATCCGCCACTCCGGCCGAAAACCAATCCGTAGGGTGATAGCGTCAGCCAAAGCAGGATGGCAAAGATCAGCAATAGCATGACGACACCAATACTGACCCCGACCAGGATCGATCTATCGAGTCGTGCGGTTTTTGAAAATCGAGGCGGCGGCATGATCGCTGCCGGATGCGAGGTAGCGGCGATCACGGACGGCTGTGGCTGGTCCTTCGGTTCTTCCGGCCGCGCTGTGGGTATTGGTTTCAGGAGCCGGGCCGACATAATAACGCTTTGTTGAATCTCAACCTGAGGAGAGATCGGCGGCACAAAAAGGCCATCGATTGATTCGGCTGGCCTCCAAGGGGCCTCCGCCGTCGCTTTGACCACATCCCTTGGCGAAAGCCTGCCACGATTGGCAAGATACCTTAACTCCTCCAATGTGAAGGGACCACAGCATCGCTGCTCGAATTTGCAATACCAAGTGTCGGACATCGGAACCGCCTGTCAACCTCTTCGTCGTTCAAACGTTAGTGCTGCCGGATTAACGCTTAAATGTGTAAATCAGTTTGGGAGGATCCCCGCGAGAGACGCTACCCGAGAACGTGTGGGTGCGGCTGCCGACTTTGACGGCCACGCGAAATCTTGTGGGATCGACTCCACCATGGTTGGCGTAGTAATGGACGTAGATTGAAAAGTTGCCGTTCGGGGCGCCGCCGTGGGGCCAATAAATATTTTCGACCGGCGTATTGGAAGTTGGGCCGCCGGCGTTCATGTCCACGTCCAACTCTCCGCCACAGGCTGATCGTCTGTGACTAAAGAAAATTGGCTCGCCTGAAGGACAGACGATGTGAAGGTCCAAGTCATTGAAATTGTTCCAAAGCAGGGAGACTTGCACATCTCCTGTCTTAGCACGTTCTCGTTCGAGCCGTTGTCGAAATTCGCCTAAGTTGCCGTTGCCACGGCCAGCTGAACCTGCCTCGCCCGTAGCCGGACCGGTGGGTGTGGACGGCGCCGGCGGCAAAAGCCGACTAATCTCGAAAAGACCTGCAGGTGGCGGTTCCTTTTTCGGCGGGGATTTGGTAGACCGGCTGTTGGCAGGCGTTACGGGAGAGGAATCATTTTTTTTGGTCGTGTCCCTCACCTCTGCATCGTTAGAGGAAGGCGCATCATTTTCCGGTGCATCTCCAGCACGACGTGAGGAACCACTTCCTACGCCGGACGCACTCTCCTTGCCCATTCCGCCGCCGCTCCCATCTCCAACGTCGTGTCCCTGCCCGGAACCTTGTCCACGACCGATTTCTACCGCCCTCAGCAACAGGAGCAAGAAAAGGAGTACAAGGATGACGGTGCCGGCAGCAATGGCAACTCTCAACAACACACGTTTTCTGGTTTCGGCTCCTCGATCACGGCGGAATGGAGGCGGTGGTGGACCTCCCTGCCGGATAACCCGAGACTGGGAGCGCTCGAGGGATGGCGTTGATCGGGGTTTATCACCGATACGAACGACAGTTGGAGGAGTTCGCGGCACGATTGTTGCATGCGCTGTCTTTGCTGAAAGGGTCTGCTCGATGGACTCTCGGTCATTAGGAACCAATACAGCCAACGAGCAAACTGGCGTCCAGGAACTGCTCATGCCATCGCGCACTTCGTCTTCGGACTCTAGTTTCCCACGGTCCCGTAACAAGCGAATCTCTTCCAAGGAAAAAGGCCCCGAGACTTTCCCGGATCGCTTGCAGTACCACCGCGCCGACTGACTACTCGTGTTCCCGTTCATAGGGCATAATCCGCAGTTTGTTTACTACATTGCAGACGCAGTATTCCGAACAATCGTCAAGGAACGCCTCCTCGGATCTCTTCAGCATCGTTAGGATAAGCTGGATGCACGATGCAGCCACCAAGGCCTGGAGGGTGGTATCAAAGGCCGTCGCCAGCCCTCCCGTCACCCCTGTTAAGGCGTTTTTTATCTCGTTTACCTCACCGGCTCCTTGCAGAACTCCCCCGAACTGGAATATCGCTTGAGAGAGACCAAGGACAGTTCCGATGAACCCGAGGACGGGGATTGCCCAGATTAGACCGCTGACAAGAGAGTAGCTGGTTTCCATAGAGGATTCATCGCGTTCAGCCTGGGAGCCAAGAATGTCGTCCACGTCGGTCACCCGGCCCAGGTTTCGCAGATTCGACAAGGCAATCACTATACGATTGAAGAGTACGAAATATTTCGGGTCGTCAACCGTGGCGTAGATTCTCTCCATGACGGCATCGACTGTGGCTGAAGAGAGCACAAAATCGTGTTCTTGTGGCACAACGAGGTATCGCAGTGACTTCTTCTGGAAAAGGAGTTTTCGCCATTTAATCCACAGAATTGTCAGTGCCCAAGCTGAAAAAAAGGTGGTGAAGTAAGGCATCGGCCCGCGTTTCGTATGCATGTCCGCTATCGCAGTACCCTGCAACGGGATCAGAGCTGCATAAAACAGTACGGTCAACACAACTGCCAGAATGGCCGCAAGCCAACTGTTCACGGCGGTGTATCTGCCGCCGCGAAATGCCAGACGCTGTTCGATGTCCTGTCTGGACCAAGAGAGTGCCACTTCAGGCAAGGTTTCCAAGATTAAGTTCCCTGATATTTCAATACGATAGGTTGTGAAATTACGGTGGTCTGTGATTGACCTACGTCGGTCTTCCCGTAGCACCAAGCATAATACTCATCACCAGTGCGACCAATCCAATGACTGTCGTGGCGATGATCACAAGGTAACCGAGCGTAAGTCCGGCGATGGCCATGCCCCGTCCGGCAAGGGTGTTCTGGCTGGCGGTTATCTGCTTCAGGGCGATATGGCCAAAGACGACAGCAGCGATGCTCCCCAGGAAAAATATAAGGCTGGTTCCCAACAGCCCGGTCACAAAACTGGCAATTGCCATCGGACAGACATTAACCGGTTTGGTGTCCATCTCGCCGGATGCCCCGCGGGACTGAGTTGACTGGCCGAAGACGCCTGCTACCCGTCCAGCCTCGATCCAATCCGCCATACCTTCGGTCCAGAGGCAGTCCTGTGGCAGAATCTGGCCGCCGGCTGCCAGCGCCTGTACTCGAGAGAAGGCGACAGGACCGAACTGATTGTCGCCCAATGTGTAATACCAGAGGGCTTCCTCTTGAGGCCCACCCGCGGCCGCAGCCGAGACCGCCGCAAGTGGGCCCTGATCTAATGCCGACAGGTCGGCCGCGGATTGGCCGTTTTCGGAAGCCGAGCCGGAGACGTCCTCTTCCACAAATTCCACCAGATCAGTCTCCGTTGCTTTTGCGTCCGGCGTCGGCAGCGGACGACGACCCTTGTATTGAGTCACCGATGGAAACAACTCGGGAAAATCGGCTGCGCCAAACCATTGTGTCTGGTCGTTGGAAACCTGAAAATGACGGGCAAATTTTCCACGCCGCGTCTGAAGCTGTAGTTCCGCGACGGTGAAAGGGCCCTGCGTCCGGCCGCGATCGCGAGTATAAATTGGTTTTCTCAAGTCCATCGTTGTGTTTGATATTATCTTGTTTGCGGGTCATGCAACCGTTCACGGGGCGGCAGGGGACCGGTCCATTTTTCGGCGGGAAGATGTGATTTCACCCACAAACCGTAGGCCGAAAACATGGACCTGTCCCCCTCCCGCCGCCCCAGGGGGACAGTCCCATTTTCGCGGCGGCAAAGCCAATTCGCGTGGCGACGTCCCACAGCGCCGCGAAAATTGGGACAGTCCCCTGTGAACGGTTACGCGGGTCATCATCTACTTGGCGCGGATTATTGCGACTACTTGCATACACAGGACGTCCCTCGACCAAAGCAGTTTTATAAGGAGAGCCCAGCACGAATTTCCCCTTGCGGAGTTCACCAATCCTGTCCAGCCTGACGGGCAAATCGGAAGAGAGCCGATAGGCGACATACAATTCGGCCGGGTTCGTGTCAGCGGGCCCCGGCGGGATCGCACAGGTCCACTGGTTCGGCTGTGCCTGATAGAGCCAGCCAATCCAACGGTAACGTTTTCCCAGAAGGGGTCGATTCAAGCGGGCAAACTCCATTGCCGCCTCCTTGCAAGCGTCACGGGGGTTACGTACCTGATCGAGGAGCCGCTGGGCTGCCTCGCGTGCTGTCTTGGCTTGCTGGTTCTCGGGAGAAATCCAGTTGGCCTCTTCGTCTAGAGGTGTGTTTTTGATCAAATCCCGATCCTTGGCAAAAGCTTTTGCCAAACAATAACTCCCCTGGCAGGCAATGTCTAGCACGCGGCGGATGAGTTGAACCTTGAGAATCGGTTCCATCCGCTTCTGCTCATACAAGTCGGCGAGGATTCCATGGAACGTTGTCTCCCAATTGTCTTGCCCCAACTTGGCAAGTCTGTCCAACGCCAGCTTGCTAAACTTGGATTGTGGGCTGGTCCAGTCGAATCCATCGCCGGCCGCCGAGTTGCGAATGTCGGCGGCGGCGAAGGTGACAGTATCCGTTTCTGACAGATCAAATGCCTTGAAATAACGGATTTTCCAATTGTTGCCGAAATGGAAAGGCTTGCCGTGGAAATAATACCTCTTCCCATCTTGAGACTCGGCCATGCGAAGGTCGCTGACGGTCGGGTTATTCAAGAGTTCAATCAACTTCAAGTGGATGCTCTCGTGACTAGCGGGGTCGGTTCGGCGTGTAACAGCCGCCAGATGAGGCAATAATTCTTCCAACGCCTTTGCGGCAGGAAATCCCTTCTGATCGTCAAGCAACCTCTTGGCTTCATCTAATACTACAGCGTAACTTGAGTCCCATTTACATACACGGGTTTCGGTCAGTTTGATGCCCATGTTCCGCAGAATTCGACGTTTTCGCTTGATATGGCAACGACGCGCCAGGGCGTTGCGATCTTGTATGCCTGCGAGCAACGCCGCCGTACGATGCAACAGACGCGACGAGACACGGCCGTCGAGCCACCACGAGCGAATTAACCCCGACACCGCCGTATGCACTTGGCAAACGGTCCACTCGGGATTTTTTTTCCCGCAAGCGTTGTTTCGTCTCGGCCAGAAACAAGTAGCTGATCGAACTGAGAATCAAATGCCGCTTGAGGCCCGGATACCGCCGTCCTTCGTAATGAGCCAAGCCGACTTCGCCCTTGTCGTCCTCGAAGCAGCGTTCGACGCGCCAACGCGAGAAGGCCGCCAGAAGGATCGGCCCTGCCGATGTTTCCGGCGACGCATTGCTCACGAAGAACTTTATCTCGGCTGGATCAAGTACACTGCGGGCAACCATCAAATGCCACGGGCCGGTGGGCAGGCCATCCGGTCCTTGAAGGAAGAACGGCACGCGTTTGACCTCCCAAAGGATCGGCCCCTTGTGGCCGTCCTTGACGCGATACCGCACCCACTCTTGGTCCTGCAGTTCCGGCGCGTACTTGAGCATGTTCTCGACCCTGATTGCCGGACGACTGCCGGAGACGATTCGCGGCGTCTTGCGGCCGCGGCCGCGGCCGCGGCGAAAGGGCCGACTCGTCACGCGCGGCGGAACGATCCAGCCCATCAGGATGCGCGGCACTTCGGCCACGAACCGCTGCTCCCGGCCGTCCAATGCCCGCAAAAACGCGGGTTTTCCGCCATACCACTCGTCGAACGTCAGCCAGGCAAACCGCACGCCGTTGGCCCGCGCGGTCGTACAACTCCAAGGCGATTTCCGTTTTGGGACGATAGGTCATCCCTTCGGGGATCTGCGCCTCGCGGCAACGCGCGGGATCGCCAGCCCAACTTTCCGGCAGGAACAACTCGCCATCGAGCAAACAGTGAAAATCGTCCGCGGCATAGGCCAAATGCACCGTGACGATCCCGTTTTCCTGCTTGCCGATCGTACCCAAGTATTGCCGTTGCACGCCGGGCGTCTTATTCCCTTGTTTGACGAAGCTGGTTTCGTCGATGACGCCCACGGAATGCGGATGGGAATGATCCTCGGCGACGATTTGCTGCAAGCGGTTGCGGGCCAGGTCTTCCAGCCAACGATGTTGGCTGAGGAACTCCTGAAGGGTTCGCACGGGCACGCCGGCCGCCAGGGCAATCGGTTCGACGCTCTTTCGCGGCAAGTCGGAAAGCTGCCCATTAACGTAGACGGTCAGATGTGCCCGTGTGTCCTTGCGGGCAAAGCAGTCGTCGAAGCGTTTCAGAAAACGGGCAAGCATCGGTTGCAACCCACGAATCAGTTTAGCGTCCATGTCTGGCCCTCCGTGACTCAGCAGGACACAAGTTTCGCCATTTTATCCAAACAAATCAATATCAACTTAGCGCTGTAGTACTAATAGCCCCGCCGCTTTTGCAGGTTCCTCGTAACGGAGATCGAGTCGGGACACATTCTGAATCATCGAATCCCAGAGCGCCATGCCTTTCCAGGTTTCGCTCTCCCTTTCGGCAACTTGCTTGAAATGGAGTGCGCGAGGGCGATCCGTAAATTCCTTGGCGTACGTTTCCAGAGCAGATTTAAAACGATCTCGATTGCCGACGGAGGCTGTCACGTCGTGCAAGCGGCTAAGCTCCTTCATGGCTTCAGTATGTTGACCAATAAGCGCGGTCAGTCTGGCAATCAACGGAACAACCTGTCCGCGGAGTTCAGGGGATACGTGCCGCTGTCCTCGGAGCTCTTTGGCCTTCCTTACCAACTCCTCCATTTTGCCGGGGTCATTATTCTGGACATTGGCGACGCCGTTCCGCAGTTCGGCCAGGGCTTTGGTAAACCGGTCATCGACTTCTTTCTGCAGACGGCTTTGCTTCTCTGGAAACTCCAACTCATACTGTTTGACTTGGGCTTTTTCCTCGCTGTTTCGGGACGTCTTTTCGGCATCTTGCAGAAGAACGGCAGCTTGGCTCAAAGACTCCCAGGTAAATTCTCCATCTAAAATCCTCTTAACCGCGGTAAGCAACTCATCGAACTGTTTCTTCCGGCCCCTTTCTTCGCTAAGAGCCACGTCGAGCTCGCCCTGCAATTTCTGGACTTCCGCACTCCGGAAGATCTGCGGGGCCCGTTCCTTGATGTCAGTAAGGTAAGCCTCGGCTTCGGTCAGTTTTTTATCTTCGATTAACGCGCCTAGCGCGGCCGCGTGCTTTGCCACTTCCTCGCGATGCAACTGATGAATCAAGGTGCCCGCAATCAGTCCGGCCAATGACGCCCCGCCAATGACAACGCTCACCAGAATAAGCCGAAAGCGACGAATCGCGGCGATTTCCAGGAAACGGATGCGCTCGTCCAAACGCCGTTTAAGGATCGGCGGCACACCCCATTCATACCTGGCCACAGCGTGAGAACAGCGTTCCAAGGTGCTGCGATTGGCCGCTTCGTCCAACGCGCGCCGTAGCGCGTCCAGGGCCGCATCATACTCCGCCCGAGCCCTTTCCCTCTCATCCTCATTCTCCAGCCATTCCAGCGCCGGCGCAACCAATTCCAGCAAGGGATCGTTGGGCTGAGTGATGCCAATTGCAGCCAGCGTGTTCCAGCGCTGACGATGTTCTCGCCCCTGCGCAGCATCAAGGTCGGCATGCGCCGAACTCAACTGCTTGGCGACTTTCTCCAATCCATCCCTGGCATACATGGTTCGGACCCGGGTGTGAAGCTCGATGGTTCGCTGCCACAATGCTGTCGGCGGCGGTTGCAGCCAATCCGGCGACCGTAGTTCCTTCTCCAGCGCTGCAAGACGGCTCAGGTTTGTTTCTTTGCCGGCCCGCTCCACTTCATCCAACACCTGATTGATCCGCACTCGCTCATATTCGCGCAGGTCGCCCTCCCAGATGGGGTTTTGTCTATCCTGGCGGGCAATCTTTCGCATGATTTCGATACGGCGCGGGAGCGGACCGTGAGCCAAAGCATGCAGGCGATGCTGCCGCATCAGTCCGGCCAAAGGCTGCTCTGCAGAATAGGCTTCGTTGATCTCTGCCGCCACGTCGATCAATAGTTGCGGAGGAGCGGGCAACTCATACTGCCGGACATATTCGACCCACACGTCCCGCTCGGGAAAGTCAAGTTCAGCCACCGTGTCCAAGAGATTTGGCTCCGCTTCACACAATTGAATAGCCTCGGCACGGTGTCCCTTCTGCAGCCGGTCGCGGCACTCACGCAGACGGCGATTTATGTCTTTGACTGCCGCCATATACTGACCGTTCAGCGAAGACAAATCGTCGGTGCTAGTCTCCGTTTCGGAAACAAGGATGGTGTTGATGCCGTCAACAACCTGCTGATACTCGCTCATGGTTTCCGCTCCTCACTGCCTGGCGACGCCGTGCGGTAGATCTCCACCTTCTCGCCTTCGATCTCGACATAAATCCGCAGTGACACCTTGGCGCTCGTCGCCACGTCGTTTGCGAGCCGGGTCATACCGCGATACCACTGCTCCAGTGAATTAAGAGACTCCCGCATTTGTTGGTACTGTTACTTATCCGCTTCGAGAGCACGGATTTGTTCCCGTCTTCTATTTGAAAGAGAACTGGACGCCGACGATCCGGCGCGTGGCTTGTTGAGGTCGTCTAGTTGACCCTCGATTTTCTTCAGAGCAACCTCAACCAATTTCATTTTGGCCGCGAGTTTCCGCTGTTGTAGTTTGAACCAGCGGCGGAAGACCGGAATTTCTTTCTCCGTGACGATGCCACTGCTACTCACTTCCTTATCTAAAGCGAACAATTTGAAGGAAAGGCGCGGGCTCGCGCCCAGCGTGAGTGTAGTCTTGATATCCAGTCTCCCTTCCTCACCATCCCCGTTACCACTGAAGAAGCGAATCTCACCGGTATCTCCCACTTTCCATCCCGATTCCGGCCTCATCTCGTGTTTCAGTCGAGTGTCCAATTTCAGGTCCAACCGCAGGTGCTTCGGATCGGGCAGGGAGGCGACATCCAACTTGATTTCCACGCCTGAGGTTTTGTGGTCTACATCAACACTGATGGGATCCAGTTCTTCCAGCGGTCGGGAGAGAAAGCAGCGCTCGTTGTCCTCTCCGATCCGTATGTGCAACAAACAATACGGCAAATTCCTCCCTGACAATGACGGGACGCCACTCGGCATCCATGCGTACCGGAGCGATTGGCCCTTGAGGGAGAAGACGCCGATGTCCATGTTTCTTCCCAACTGGGTCAACGGCGGAGCAATGACGGTCCACGAACGAATCCCATCCGGGGTATCGGCGCAGTTGAGAATGAAACCCCGGTTGCCGCCCAGCAGAGTCTCGGAGCCGACGATGGACAAGTCGCACTTGGTCGGTGAATCTATAAAGATCTTGGCGATTTCCTGCGGGGTGGCGCTGCTCGGTTTACCGCGTTCCGGGAGCGTCAGCATCCGTTTCCGTTCGCGGATGTCATCCAGCGGGCGGTGACTCGCCGCCACAAGAGGCGGGTTGCTTCTGCCGGCTCCCCGCCTCGTGGGTGCTTTTTCCGACGATGCGGGAACAGGGTTCTCGGCCGGAGGTTTCCTCTCCGGCGTCTGCCTGGACGACTTGCCTGGCAATCCGGAATTCCGCTCCGGCGGACTTGTCGACTCCTGGGGTTGCGGTGTAGCTGCAGTTCGCGACGCCCGTCTAACGGGTTCTTCTTTCGGAGGCCGCTTGTCAGACCGCGTCGCTTTGGAAGAATCCGGCGGGAGCATCCTTTCAGAATGGCTGGAAACCAACTCCGCGGATGTTTCGGGTGCCGTCAGCAAAGAGTTGACCGAGATCACCACCCAGGCAGCCGTGCCGATACCCAGCACGGCAAACGAGCCGGTTGCAATTCCCAGCAGGACCCGGGCTCTCTTACCGGCTCCCCGTGCCGGCCGGACCGCCGGCGTGTGCCCCGAATGCCGGCGCGGCGGTGGTGCACCGGGCCGTTTCTGCAACGCCCGGAAAGGCGGTGGCAACTTGCTTGATCCACTACCCATGTTGGTACTCACTTGTCTGTTGGCACGAAGCTTCGCACCAGATCAATCCGCTGCCCGTCGATCTCCGCATATATGCGATAGTCGATGTGACAATTTCTCTCCAACTCGTCAAGCAAGATCATCATTTGTTTACACCATTTTTCGTCGTTGACTTCAAACTCCATCCAATCAAGCTGCTTTTTCCGTTGATCCTGCTTTTCTTTTAATTGTTCCTGTTTCCTCTTCTTGTATTCATTATCCTTTCTAAGGTTTTGCAGCTCTTTTGTCAGATTCTTGATTCCTGCATCGATTTTTTGCAGACCTTCTTCTACACGGTTTTGCAGTTCCCTGCACCGATTCTTGCGATCCTGCAACATATTCCGATCGACTAGTAACGGCTCTTCCAGGATTCGACCATCATCAAGGCGCTTCTTGGCTGGGGCATTGACCTCGAACCTGAGTCCGTAGGCGTCTTTATTCACCACGAATTTCGCGTCAATCTCCAACAGGCTCTTGTTGCGGTCTTTCTCGTCAAGAATCTGGATTGTGGATGTTTCCGAGATCTTCACGCTGCTGGGCGGAATAATTTTGTGTGGCGGGGAGCCTTGGAATTGAAAGCCCACGCGGAGCGTGTCCTCGGTCGGAACGTCCTTTACAGCGACTGGAAACTCCCAAATGGGTGGCTTTGTATCCCATTTTATTTTCAGTGGGTCACGTTGTTGCGGATGAAAAAGGGCGCAGCGTTCGTGTTTGCCGTCCACCTCTACGGTCAATACGCAGAATCGAAGACAGGCTGATTTGGCGGACGAAGAGCGGAACTGGGAGGGGTTGCACCACTGAAACCTCAAGGACTGACCTATGAGTGTGAATGTGGCGATGTCCTGCCCTTTACCCAACCCAGTTGTGGTATGCGATTGGACGGTCCAGATCCGAGCCCCATCAACGTCCTTCGAGTCTGCATGATGAAGGATCGCCCTTCGCCAAGCACTGCTTCGCTGCCGGACAGCGTTAAATTACACAGTTCCGGTTGCTGGACGAATACTTTGGCCACTTCCTCCTCTGGCCTGTCGCCGGCGAAATTGAAGTCGGGAAGCGGTATTGCAAGCACACGGTTGCGGCCGCGAATGTCCGCCAATGGATCGGGCGCCGGCACTTCGGGCTTTTTCACCGGCTCTGTCTTAGGTTTCTCGTTGGCCGTTTTCTCTTCAGCAGCCTTGTTCGCTGCTGCAGCCTTCTCGGCGGCCATTTTCTTCTCTTCCGCCGCCATCTTTTCCGCTGCCGCCTTCTTTTCTGCCGCCGCCTTCTCGGCGGCTATCTTCTTCTCTTCCGCGGCCTTCTTTTCCGCCGCGGCCCTCTCGGCGGCCATCTTTTTCTCTTCGGCAGCCCTGGCCTTGCTCTCATTTGCCGATTTGGCAAGTTCTGCGGGAGGCCGATAACTCGTGCCGGCGATGAATGCCGCGATCATTCCGCCAAGGACGAGAACCACCAGGCCCGCCGCAGCCGCGACCATTGTCCACTTGGATCGCCGCGTTGCGGAGAACGCAACATAGGGCTGTCGTTGGATCGGCGGGGCTTCGACCGGCGCGACATATTGGGGCGTAGCGGCTTGTTCGGGTATCCGACGGCGTGCCGCTAGTTCCATCGGCGTCAGGACCTCTCGCGGTCTCGCGGAGGGGGCGGCTTGAGCTAAGATCGCATCTTCTTGCCGCTCGGGATGTGGTCGCTTGCCCGTCCGCGCGGCTTGGACAAAGCTGCTTCCTTGGGCCGGTCGCAACCGTTGGCAAAGGTCAATGACTCGAGCGTGTGGATTGCGTCGTAGCAGACGTGCTTCCGGTGTATCGTCCAGCACGAAGCGCCAGAGGCAGTCCATGCCCGGCGGAAGCTTGGTGAAATAGGTGCTGAATGTCGCCTCCCAGCGGCGTTCCGACGGCAACAGACTCATCGCCTCCACCACCAGGGAAAACGTGTCGGTGCCCGGTTTGAAAATCACGGAAATCGGCTGCGGGTCGTCTTCCAACGCTGTCTCGGCAAGCACGCCCGCCCAACCGGCATCGCCGGTCATTTTGGCCCAATGTCGGCAGACAACTGTCGGGCAATCGTCGTTGCGCAGGGTCCGCCCCGCAGGAAGGATTCGCACTTGGCCGTCCCATTTGGTCTCGAAGAATCCCTCGGCCGCCATGGCCCAGGCTGGCCCTCCAGGCATACATTCGCGCGGCTCAATCGCCACGAGGTGGGCCAATTTGTTCGATCGTTTCGTGTAGTCCAGGCCGGCATCGCAAATTCGCGATAACAAGTGATAAGAGCGACCACCCACGTTAAGGAGCAGATGCGAGTAGTTGACCGGATTAAGCGCTGATCGAGGATCATGCACCGCAAATTCCGCTCGATAGCCGGTCAGCGCTTCCAACCGCTCGGCTAAGTTCTTGGCCATTCCGGGCGTGCTGACCACGGTGCAGAAACCGCGGCTTCCCGGCCGGAGCCCTTCGGGCGCAGAGGTATATAATATTTCCTGGCTCATGTACCAGTTTCCTTCCAGATCCTGGGCGTGGACGGTTCGTCTGGTTTCCCCCGTTGCTCGTCAGAAGATTTGGATTTGCTGGTTGGCGAGGACTTGACTGCCACAGCAACGGCCGGTTTGACTCGGACCAAACCGCGCGCTGCTTTGTGTAGAGCGTATAACATGGGGATTTCCGCCCATTGTGGACGAACGTCCCGTGGACAAATCCCCAAAGCCGCCGTGTGGGGATCCATTTCAGGGTGTCTGCCCAAAGCGCTGGCGGGAATATATGTGACTTCTTCGCAAAAACCTTCGGCTGCTCCAACAATTTCCGGTGCATACTTGACGAGAATCGCTCGCATTTGCTGAGAGATTCTCGTCAGCTTCTCCATATCCAGAACCGACATGGCTTCAGTGACCCGTCGAATTGGGAGGTTTGTCCCCAGACTCGTTCGGCCCATCAACGCCTTCCACGCATCCTGTTTCGTCAAGACGACCACCAGGGGACGTGGATACTTTTCATTCTGGGAGCAGTTGCTGTGGCGGCGAATGCGATTGGCTGCCTCCAGAAGAATCTGATGCTGCTGATGTATCGCTTTTCCGTCGACCAACTGGGGATCCATGCTTCCTTTACTGCACGCCCTGCGAAACTTCGGATGTTGGAGGGGGTCGAAGAGAAACATCAGCACTTGAGATAGCGCCAAATGCTGAAGCGGATACTTGCCGGTCTCCCCTCCCTGCAGAAAATGTTCTCCAGCGTTGTCGTACAGACAGAGAGCTCGGGACGTACTGCTGCGAAGGCGGAAATCAGGATGCGATTCCTGCGGTTGGATGGAAAACACAAACGGTTTGGGATACCACACCTCCCGCCCGCCAAAGTTCACTGCTTCATACAGATATCCGCCTTCCTTTTCCGTCTTGGGCAACGTCGTCAACTGATCTTCCAGGGGATTCAAGAACAACTTTTCTTCGTAGTCGTTGAGAATCAGATTGGCAACCGGATCGGCGTCTTGGAAGCTCAAGGAAAAGCTCTGGCTCAGAGTCTTCCGCAGTTGCCAAGTCATGGAAGCCAGAAAATACGACTTGCCCGAAGACGGCGCTCCGATGATCGAGATAAAGAGCGGTTCCATCTCCAGAAGGGCGCGCGGCAGCGGAAGATGACAGTGCGGGCACGCCAATTCGCGGCAAACGACTCCGCCCACGTCGATTGCGTGACCGTTGACAGTGAATCGAGTCGGCAAGAACCGTTGCTGGGCATCCTTGCCCAAAAGGAAATCATCCTGCAAACCGATGATCGAGATATACCGCGCGTGGGTGAATATGGCACAAATTGGGGTGGACGAAAAGGGCAATATTAGAGAACATACGCAGATTGATCGGGAAGGGTTGTCTTTGGGAAAGCGAGGTGCATGGATGCGCCGATTTGAGTTCACGAAGAAAGAGAAGCAGGCCATCGCCGGGGAACGATATCACCATCCTGACCCACGTGTTCAGCGGCGAATGGAAATACTGTGGTTGAAGTCTCAGGGAGAGCGGCACGAGCGTATCGCACAGTTGGCTGGAGTGGGGCGGCGCACCGTTCAGCGGGTGCTGGACCTTTTCGAGGCGGGACGATTGGAAGCCGTGCGGCATTTTGACTATAAGGGAAAGGCCAACCATCTGGTTCTGCATAAAGGGTCGTTGGAAATCGAGTTCCGCGAAAGACCGCCGCGCACCATCGCCGAGGCTTGCACCCGCATTGAGCAACTGACAGGCGTGGTTCGTAGGCCCACACAAGTCCGGCTGTTTCTGCGCGATAGGTTGGGGTTGCGCTGCGCAAGGTGGCTGCCGTGCCCGTACCGCCCAAACAATCGGTCGAGGAGCACGCCCGCACACAGGCGGCTTTTTTAAAAGGAAGAAATTGAGCCGAGACTCGCCGCGGCCCGTGCGGGACAACGGACGGTGTTCTTCGTGGACGCCGCTCACTTCGTGTTAGGGTCGTTTCTGGGGTGGCTGTGGTGTGCAACTCGCCTGTTCGTGCGCGGAGCGTCTGGACGACAGCGGTACAACGTGTTGGGCGCATTGGATGCCGTCACCCATGAACTGACCCGCGTGACCAACCACACGTACATAACGGCGGAAACGGTGTGTGAACTGTTGCGGAAGATCGCCGCGGCAGGATTGACGACTCCGATCACGCTGGTGCTCGACAATGCCGCCTACCAACGCTGTAAACTGGTACAGAGTCTGGCCTGCGAGTTGGGGATTGAACTCTTGTTTCTGCCGTCGTATTCACCAAACCTAAACCTGATCGAGCGGTTGTGGAAGTTTGTCAAGAAGAAATCGCTGCATTGCCGCCACCATACAAACTACGCCGACTTCCACGCTGCCATTGACCGCTGCCTCAACCAGCTCACGACCACGTACAAGGACGAAATCGACAACCTCATCACCCACAGATTTCAAACCTTTGAAAATGTGTCACTACTCGCCGTGTAGGGTATAAAGAGCGGTTCCATCTCCAGAAGGGCGCGCGGCAGCGGAAGATGACAGTGCGGGCACGCCAATTCGCGGCAAACGACTCCGCCCACGTCGATTGCGTGACCGTTGACAGTGAATCGAGTCGGCAAGAACCGTTGCTGGGCATCCTTGCCCAAAAGGAAATCATCCTGCAAATTGGGGTGCGTAGAGACCCACAGAATTTGCTCGGGCGGAAACTGATGCCAGCAGTGCGGGCAGGTGATACGGGCACGCAGACGAACAGGCGTAAATCGTTGTTCAGGCACTTTCACACCTATCCTCCGTATCAAGACAAGACTCAACCCTCGAAAAGGGCGGAGCAACAGGGATGGGCACATCGACCTGAGATGTTGCCTTCAGACCATTTAATTTAGCTACCCAACAAGCTTCCTGCAAGCCCCCCCACCTGGATGCCGAGGTGCGCCCAACTTCCGATGAGCGCTTTCGGCGCGGAACGTCACGAATCCAAGCCGGAAAGCATTAATTTGGGACGCCATTCTGTCTCCTCCACGCGGCGCGTTGCTGATCGTACATAGTATGGTTGGTATTAGGCCCAACTAATGTGTATGAAGCAGTATTTATGTGGCCCCGGTCAGCTTCCAAACTATAAGCAACAACAGATAGGGCAGATGTGAATCCCGCGTAGGAACGCTTCCGGGTTGAAATAACGATAGGTGTGGTCTCAGATGCGACAAGCGGACCACCGACCTGCGTCCGGTGACGGGGTTCCGACGCGGACAGGCCTTCGCCGGTCGGCCAGCTCCGGCAACCTCCGTCCTTCTTACAGCACCGACCCTGCCGAGTCCAAGTCAATCGTCACCGTCTTCGCGGGTGACTGCCAAACGTTTGCCATCGGGTAGGCTCCTCGCGATTACCGATGCTATCACGGCTCGTTCCCATCCGCGCATGCACAACGGAATCCGGTAAGTTTGTTCCTGGCGTTGTCTCCTACCAAGTAAAATTCAAAAGGGGCAGCGCCATATACGGCGCCGCTGGATTGCGCGTGGGCGCCTTTGGTAATCATCGTGACCCGACCAAGGCGATCTGTTCGTTCCCGCATGATCTCGTCTACGTTGCCCACCAAATTGCAGACGCCGAAGGGACTGATGTCGTTGGGCGTAGCGCTGACCGAACTGGTGCCGAGTGCAAACGCGGGGTTTTCACTGACCTTGGCCTGCTCTGCAATCCACTCGTCGCCCCAAGGGTACATCCGCTCGTCGTTGCCGCGAAAAGCGCGGGTCCACTGGGCAATCGTCGGCAGTTGTTTGCCGGCCCAAGCCGCATAAGCCGCGGCATCCGCGTAGGACACATCAGTCACCGGGTGATCTTCCGTCCCCGGCAGCGGTCTTGCACCACCCCACATCGCCGGCGGGAGGCGATGAGTCTCCTGCAAGAAATCCCCGTACTCGGCATTCGTCACTTCGTATTTGTCAATCCAGAATCCCGCAACCTGAACGGTTTGCTCCTTCTCTCCTCGACAGCATTTTACAAATTGTTCGATCAGCGCGGGGTTTTTCCGAATCGAATCCAGTGTCATCGCATGGGAACGGAGTTTTTCTTCACTCGAACCCAAATGAACCTGCCCCGGGGCGATGTAGACCATTCCCTTATGCGCCTGGGAATGATTGTGCATTGATGGCGACGTGTGTCCGCGATCGGGGGAGCCATTCGCCTGAGAAACGGTGTACTTTACTGGTGAACCACGTTCGCCCGCCACACGAAAATTCCTTACGATGATAGATGCCGTGACCGCCGCCACCAACAATGTCACTACGGCGGCAGTGCCCAGAAGTAGGTATCGCCACCCGCGATGCCAGGTGAAAAGCGTTTCTTCCACCCGATTCAACGCGGCTGAAGGTTCGGAACGCAGGAGAGGCCTGTGGCCGGAGTCACCCACGAAACCAGGGGGGCTCGACGGTCGCTCCTTTTTCCGCAAGAGCGAACGCACAGTGTGCCGAAGGTAATGCAAATGTTTTTCGAGTGGAGGTGTCAGCGCATCCAGCCAATGGAGGTTGCTGAGAAAGAACTCCATGGCCGGCATCATGGGCACGTCGTCAATGCGGAACGGGATCAGAGCCAGCCCTTTGGCGTCGGCCAATTCGACTTCCCGGTGAACTTGCTGCGACGTGTTTGAATGAGCGGAATACACGAGCACGAATATCCGGCACCGACTAATCCCCTCGATTATCCCTTGTCCCCAATTATTTCCCGGTGTAATGTCGCGCGGGGCAATCCAACAGCGTATTCCATCATTTTCCAGATGGTCACGAATTGCTTCGGCGGTATTGTTGTCGGGTTGCGAGTAGCTAACGAACACGTCGTAATCCAACAGGGGAACGACAAAGATTTGGCCACACTCGGGACATTTCGTCCGCTTGCCGGCGAGATCTTCGTCGGCACGCAGCTTCTTCCCACAACGGCAGGTGACGCCGATCGCCATTTTTCGGTCCTGATGGTACAGACCGCCAAAAGATCGGAGGGAGGCACACCCCCCCAATCCATGATTATAACACGATGGTTCAGACATACAAGCTGTTAGCCGCACTTCACCAATGCCGGGCAATTTTGCCGGAATCTTGTCGCAGTCGGGTTGTCCATGAAAGCGGGGGGCCTTTATGTCGGCAAGAAATCGTGCTCCTTCGGCCTGCGTCAGGTGCCGAGGAACGGTCCAGCATGAGGCCTTGCATTTCCGGCAGCATTGTAGTATTTCGTAACCGGCGATTGAAACGAACGTAGTGTTTTGCCGGTTCCGGACAATTGCCCCCCCGAAAAAGCAGCCGGAGGTTGTCCCTTTGACGGTTGAAAAGAGGAAGGCGATTCCTCGAACGATTATCACGCGATCTTCCGCTTGTCGTCAAGTCCCTTTCCAAGAATAAGGCGGTCCAACGCTTTGAGCAACTGCGGCATCTGCCGGTAGCCCTTCACGCGATGAAACTTGCTCTCGGTGCGCATCAGGCCCGCTATGCACCAACGCTGACGCATGTCGCCCTCTCGCCAACATTTCACCCGGCGGGTCACATTCTGCGCCACGCTGAACGCCGACTCGATCGGATTCGTCGTCGCCAACGTCCGTCGAAGCAAAGCGCCCACACCCAGCGTGCCCAGCCGAACGACCGTCAGCGTCTCCTCCATTCCTTCCCGCAGGCTCGACGTGGCGTCGAGGTTCAACCGCTCCAGCCACCGGGCCGTCGTCTTTAGCCCGGATTATTCGTAAACGCTGTCTGTTCGTGCTGGCTGGCGGTGGGAAGAGGCAAGAGAAGACGATGGGGTTGTGGAAAGACACAAGGCCCCCTTCTCCCCGTGGCCAAAAGCTGGTGGGCGCGGCAGAGGAAGTTGTCGGCAGGGGCTAACTGCTGTTGGGAGCCGCTCCGGCAAGGACGAGAATCCGCTGGCTGACCTGTTGAAAGTGGTGCAGGTAAGGCCAGTTCGATGAGAGTTCCACTACCACGCGGCGAGTGGTTTCACGCACGTACGCGCCGACCTTAATCAAGCGCGTCCGCCAGGTACAGGGTTGCCCTTTGCCCAGCGGATCGCGCTCGCGGCGGTGATTGTGCCAGCGGCGGCGATCATGGTCGGCGAGGGCTTCCAGGGGGACTTCCGCAGAAGCCGGCGGCGGAGGCGGATCGGCGAGAGGGTGGGCTGGCTGGCCAGATCGTCGTCGGTCGTGGAGCGATCGCAGAGGAGCTTGAAGATCGGATCGCTGCGCAGCACGTCGTGGTCGTTCTGGTCGGGGTAGTCGGCGAGTATGCCATAGACCCGCATGCGGGTCATCTCCAGCAGAGGATGATCGACGTATCCGGGATGCCGTCGGCCGCTGAGCGCATTGGCGAACTGCCGCGTCAGCCCCAGCCGCTCGTCGAGTTGCCGAAAAGGCAACAAGCCCGCGTCGCTGGAAGCCTGTGCCGCTGCGGGCTCTACCACAATCGCCTTCGATGTGAGAAAATCGAAGGAAACCTGAAAAGCAGACTGCTTTACCACAATGCGCCTCCGTGGGTTGTCCAAAATGTATGTCGCTTAACACTTTAGACGCTCGCGGAGGCGCTTTTGTTTGCAGATTTACGAATAATCCGGGTTAAAGCTGAGCAATCAGGCAAGGTCTTCAAGCTGATGAATCGGATCACGGACAAGCCGTACACTACAACCGAAGTCTGCCGGATCGTATCGAACATTGGAAAGAAAGCCCTCATTGTGGTGGACAAGGCCACTGGCAAGTATGCTTCTGCCCATGACTTACGGCGGGCGTTTTGCACACGATGGGCCGGGAAGGTTACAACGCCCGTCCTGATGCGGCTTGCCCGACACGCCGACATAGCAACCACGATGGGCTACTACGTTGACCTAGACGCCGATGAAGTGGCAGGTGACTTGTGGGCCAAGTATGGGGAGGAATCCAACAACACCCCGGCGGCTGACAACACTTGTGACAACACTGGCCGAAACGAGATTCCACCAGCGGTTGCGGCAGTCGACTCTAACTCCCGATGCCGAAAAGGGTTGCGAAAATAGGCCCGGTAGGAATCGAACCTACGACCAAGGGATTATGAGTCCCCTGCTCTGACCGCTGAGCTACGGGCCC
>CAVTCJ010000016.1:0-92712 GCA_963733145.1 uncultured Planctomycetota bacterium
CCGAGCGAGGTTCTGGATCAACCCTCCGGCCGATGGGCCGGAACCCCGTATGCTACAACTACCGCGCGACACTAATTTCGTATCGCAGTTGTCTCAAAACCATTGACACGTCCCGCGCGGGAAGAAACCGAAATGCTGTTGGTGGCCTACCCCAATATCGACTGGCGGGTGATCGTTGGTCTCTGCCGGTTCGGCGGTCTGCGGTGCCCGAGCGAAGTGCTGACGCTGGAATGGGTGGATGTTGACTGGGAGCGAGGACGTTTTCGCGCCCACTCGCCGAAGACCGAACACCACCCTGGCAAGGCGAGCAGGATGGTTCCGTTGTTCCCGGAGCTTCGCGCGATCCTCACCGAGGCGTTTGAGGCGGCCGATGATGGAGCCGTGTACGTCGTTGGCAATGATGCGTACCGAAACGCAGCCAATACCCCTGGCGGATGGAGGAACTGCAACCTGCGGACCCAGTTTGGCCGGATTCTGAAACGGGCGGGACTGGAACCGTGGCCCCGGCTATTTCACGCCTTGCGGGCGTCGAGGGAGACGGAGCTTGCCAGAGAGTATCCCGTCCACGTTTTCACTGCCTGGCTTGGCAATCCGCCAAAGATTGCCATGAAGCATTACCTGATGACGACAGAATCTGACTTCTCGAAAGCCATCGGACGGCTGGTCGAAAAAGCGGTGCAAAATCCGGTGCAGTCTAGTGATAATTCCGGTGCAAAACGCGGTGCAGCAGCCTGCCGCAGCGATTCGCAAGAGGTCGCAAGAAACGACATAAGCCGCTGTGAAACAACGGCTTATGCGAAATCTTGCGATGACTTGCCACGACCTGCAAAAATCATCAGCGGAGAGGACAGGATTCGAACCTGCGGACCAGTTTCCCGGTCACCGATTTAGCAAACCGGCGCTTTCGACCACTCAGCCACCTCTCCAAAGTGTTTCCCTGCAACGGTTTACGACCTTTTTCTCGCTGGGCTTAACTTTTGCTTTACTACCGTTTATGCTACTTTAGGGGTTTATTGGTAGTAAAGTTGCCTCCAGCGGGTTGTGACCGCCGAGGGCGACGCCACCTACAACTCTGTTTAAGTGTCGGAGGTGACGTACGGCTAAGTATACCGGCAAAAAGCGTGGTAGTAAAGATACTCCCGCCCGGCCCGACAAGCCCTACAAAGAGTTCCCGCTTGGCCCCGCTGTTGGTGGTGCCTGGCAGAAGAAGATCAGGGGTAAAATCCACTACTTCGGCCGCTGGGGCCGGATTCGTAACGGCAAGATGGAGCGGTTGCCGGATGACGGCTGGCAGGAAGCGTTGGCACTATACAAAGCCCAGGCCGACGACCTACACGCTGGCCGGAAGCCGCGCGTGAAGAAGGTCGGCGAGGGGTTAATGCTGGCGGAATTGTGCAACCGATTTTTGACCGCCAAGCTGCGGCAGCGGGGAGCAGGCGAAATCACTACCCGCACATTCGACGAGTACCGGGCCACAACCGATCTGCTTGTCGCCCAGTTTGGCAAGGATCGGCTGGTTGACGATCTTGCCTCCGACGATTTTGAGGCGCTGCGGGATACGATGTCGCAGCGATGGGGGCCGGTCCGGTTGGGCAACGAAGTCGGAAAGGTGCGCACGATTTTCAAGTATGGTTACGAGGCCGGTTTGATCGACAAGCCGGTTCGCTACGGCCCCCAATTCAAGAAACCATCTGCCAGCGTGCTCCGCCGCCACCGCGCAAAGAATGGGGAGCGGATGCTGGAAGCCGATGAACTCCGCCGATTACTGGACGCCGCGCCAGTGCAACTCAAGGCCATGATTTTGCTCGGCGTCAACTGCGGATTCAATAACAAGGATTGCGCCGACCTGCCCTTGACGGCCCTGGACCTGGACGGCGGGTGGTGCAATTTCCCCCGGCCGAAAACCGGCATCGCCCGGCGCTGTCCGTTGTGGGCCGAAAC
Source organism: uncultured Planctomycetota bacterium (assembly GCA_963733145.1). Lineage (GTDB taxonomy): Bacteria > Planctomycetota > Planctomycetia > Pirellulales > Thermoguttaceae > JAHIKV01. Next base: position 1,942 of record CAVTCJ010000016.1, read on the forward strand.
TGTCGCTGCCCTTCGCGCGGCAATCGACGCACGACCGGAACCCCGAACCGATGATGCCGAGCCGTTGGTTTTCGTCACTACGCGGGGCCGCCCCTGGATAGTCCGGGGGCAGGCCAATCCGGTGAGCGTGACCGCCCGCGATGCAATGAAGACCGTGGGCATACACCGGGATGGTATCGGTTTTGCTACGTTGCGGCACGTTTTCCGAAAGGTGGCCGATGGTTTGCGCGATCAGGTGGCAGTAAGTCATATCATGGGCCACGCCGACCCGTCGATGGGCGCGGTCTATCGAGAGCGGATCGACGATTCGCGGCTGGAGACGGTATCAAACCACGTCCGCAAGTGGCTGCTCGCAGAGAAGGGAGGGCACACTGATGAGTAAAAAGACCCCTCCTGTCGTTGAAACCATCGGCCAGCTAATGAACGCTTTGCACGGCGGCAAAACTAAGCTCGTTAGATTGCCCATCAAGGCCGGGGGTGATTCGCTTGCCAAACGAATCCGTGAGGGCAGGACCGGCCAGCCCGCGAAACCGCCCAGCGAATTGGGCGACGTCGACGGGCTGATGCAGCAACGCGGCCGCTATTACGGCAAGCGGCTCGGTGACGAGGTGCTGCTAAAAGCAATTGCCGCCGTCGCCAAGCACAAAGGGGTGCCTTATCCGCCGTGTGAGGCGCATGACCTTTGCGGAGTTCAACGCGGCCCTTGACGAGGTGATGGGAACCCGCATGCCAACCGATTGACCATCCACATATTGGCCGCCGTGGCCGAAGCCGAGGCCATGGCGGTCTCCGAACGCACGAAGACGGCGCTGGCTGCAGCCAAGGCCCGTGGGGTTAAACTGGGTTCCGCCCGGCCGGGACATGGCGAGGGGCGGGAAGAGCGAAGGCTAATCGGAACACGGCTTGCCGCCAAGGCTGCAGCGGAGGCTAACAAACGAGCATCCAAGGAAGCGTATGTTGACCTGCTGCCTACGATCGGCATGATGCGGGCGAAGGGGCAAACTCTGCAACAAACCGCCGACTGGCTGAACACGATGCCCTCCGTGCCAATAATGGGTGAGACAATTGCCTCCTGGTTTATTACAGTAGAGGGCAAGGAGGCAGAACAATGGAAAAAGGTAACCGTTCACGGGGCGGCAGGGGACGGGTCCATTTTTCGGGGGGAAACCGTGATTTCATCAATAAACCGTGGGCCGAAAACAGGGACCTGTCCCCCTCCCGCCGCACCAGGGGGACAGTCCCATTTTCGCGGCGGTAAAGCTAATTCGCAGGGCAACGTCTCTCACGCCGCGAAAATTGGGACAGTCCCCTGTGAACGGTTACGGAAAAAGCAAGGATATTGGGAATGGAAGAGGCGGTGGCGGGCGGCAAGGTTCCGGAGAATGTTGCGGATTTCCTTCCTTGGAACAGGTCGGAGGAAGTCAAAACCGCAATGCGTGCCCCGTTTTGCAGCAAGCCGGAAGTCTACGATGCTTCGTGACCCGTCTCTGGCCCGGCACGGCGGCCCACCACCCCAGCCGGCTCCCACCAGATCATTTCCCGATTCCAGGCGTGTTGCCGTCTGGCACTATGGGCATTGTGCGCCGATGCGCCCCCAACGGCCGGCAACGCCACGGATTCAAGACGGGAAAACCGAAGGTTTACCTTCGCCACGCGGATTTGCAGAAATGCACACTTGAAATTGTGTTGCATATCGCCCACCGCATCAGGGGGGGAGAAAGGGAACAACATGGAAATTCGAAGACTTGCTGACCAACTGAGCGGCGATCCCGGAGCAAGGGCGATGGGAGTGGCGCCCAGAGTGTACCTGATCCATGTTTTCGGCCCGAGGCTTATCGGTGAAGTCACGTTTTCCCGCTGAAAAATGGACCCGTCCCCTGCCGCCCCGTGAGCGGTTGCGGCGAATGAACCACTGGATGCCGGGAAACCGTTCGCCCTTTACGGCAGACCGGGGCTAGAGTTAAGATGATTGCGCTCAAATCATGGGGTATGCACCAGGGACGCTGAGGGCCAGGCGAATGTCGACTACGACTTTTATCGAGGGGAGCGCTACACGGACCTGGGGCGGAAAGCCCGCCACCCGCTGTTCCGACGATCTGCTCGCCCGCTATCAACAGATACTCGAAGAGAAACGGCTCAGTTGGACGGAACATCACCACTTGATCAGCCTGCTGGGTTCGGGCGGTCAGGGGGTGGTCTATCTCACCGAGCGCCGCGGGACGGATAACTTCACGCTGCCGCTGGCGCTGAAGATTTTCTCGCCCGAACATTACGTCGACGAGCGGGCCTACGACGAGGCGATGGGACGGATGGCCGAGGTCGCCGCCCGGGTGGCCCAAATCCAGCAGGACAACCTGCTGGATGTCCACAACTGGGTCGATCGCAGCCGCATCCGCATGATGGAGATGGAATGGGTCGACGGGTACGACCTTGCCCGGCTGCTGACCCGCGGGATGCTCGAACAACTGCAATCCCGCGTGAGCACCAAGCGCTGGAACTACATCAACCAAGTGATCGTCACGGCGGGGGCGATGCAGCCGCGGGTGAAGCCGGGCGTGGCCATCGCCATCGTCCGCGATTGTCTGGCCGCGCTGGCCGCACTGCACCGCGAGGGGATCGTCCACGGCGACCTGAAACCGTCGAACATCATGCTCAAGCGGACCGGCAACGCGAAGATCGTCGATCTCGGCTCGGCGTTCGATCTGGAAAAGGCGCCGGCGCGGCGGAGTTGCACGCCGGCCTACGCCGCGCCCGAGGTGCTCGAAGGCGGCGAATGCACCGCCCGGAGCGATCTGGCCGGGCTGGGCTACGTGCTGATCGAGATGCTGGCCGGCGTGCCGCCCTTCGCCGGACTGACGAACTACCGCGACCTGCTGGAAGCCAAGCGGTTTCTGGCCCAGCGGCTGCCGCACGTTCTGCCGCACGAGGTGGTCTGCAACGAATTGCTGATGAGTTTCTGCCGCGGGCTGATCGCCCCCGATCCGATGCGCCGCTTCCCCAGCGCCGAGGCCGCCGATCTGGTCAAGGAGGGCGCCGCCAGCTTCCACCGCCAGCTCATCAAGAGCGATCTGGCCAGCGAGTACGACAACGAAATCCGGTTGTGGCTCGAGGAGTTGGAGAAGTTGGAATAATGACGTGACAGGCCGCTGGACACATATTCAACCGCATTTCACTATTTCAAATGTCGGCTTGAATTTTCGCGATAATCCGTCAATAATGAAAGTATGACAGTAGCCGTGGAAAAACTGGCGACGGAAATACGATCTCTTCCGCCGGAGGAGTACGATCAGTTTCTATCTTGGCTTGCGGAATATCAAGCCGATCAGATGGATGATTGGGACCGGGAAATCGAGCGGGATTCGAAACCCGGAGGGCGGCTGCAAGGCGTCCTCGACCGGGTTCGCAAAGACATCGCCGCGGGAAGGACAAAGCCGCTCGATGAACTCCTCGACAACTCCTGATTTCTGGGCGTCATACGCCCGGCTTCCGCCGGAGATCAAGCAACTCGCTAAACGTGTATACCGCATCTGGATTAACAATCCTCGGCATCCTTCTTTGCGATTCAAAAAAGTTGGTGCGTTCTGGTCCATCAGAATTGGTGATGGGTATCGGGCATTAGCTATCCAACAAGACGGGATATTCTACTGGTTCTGGATCGGAAAACACGACGAGTATGCGAGATTGATCGAGAGCAATTCTTAACTCGCTCGCATGTATATTCTCCTAGCCACATTCGGCAACTGTAATTGAACCAGCAATACAATCACCCTGCCGCGATCCCGCCGGAAAAACTGCTCGAGGAATGTTCGATTCAATTCGTGCGGCGATCGGGGCCGGGCGGACAACATCGCAACAAGGTCTCGACGGGCGTGGTGCTGACGCATCGCCCGACCGGCGTGATGGCCGAGGCCGCCGAGCGGCGGAGCCAGGCCGAGAATCGCGCGGCGGCGCTGTTCCGGCTGCGGGTTAATCTGGCGTTGGAGATTCGGCGGGGGAAAAGGGGACAGGTCCAATTTGCCGCACAGCGGCCCTTCGGGTGCTTCGCACAAATTGGACCTGTCCCCCTTTTCCCCCCGAACGCCTAGTTCATTATGGCAATCGCGTTGCCGCGGGGGGCGGATCGAATTGAACGCCGGGCATGAAGATTTTCCCGCCCTGTTGGCCGAGGCGCTCGACGTGCTGGCCGTCGCCGGTTTCGAGCCCCGCACGGCCGCCGAATTCCTCGGCTGCTCCGCCTCGCAGTTCGTCAAGCTCCTGAAAAAGGAGCCGCGGGCGATTATCCGGGCGAACGCCGAGCGGCAGCGGCGCGGTTTGCATCCCCTGCGATAGGCTGGTGATGAGGCACTATATCAAAGCTGCACAGTGATTTCATTGCGAAACCGCAAGCGGTTTGCAGAACGCATTGACGCACCGTCGCTTAATCGTCTGAAGGCGTTGGCCGCTTCACAACGACGTCGGCCATCGCCAACCGTTCGGCAACCGGCGGATGACTGTGAAAGAGCAGCACATCGAGCCAATGGGGAGTCGGATCGTCCTTGTTCAGCCGGGCCAGCTTGCGGAAGGCCGAGCGGTAGGCGTCGTTCAAGCCGGTCCGCTCGAGGGCGTAGCGGTCGGCCTGCCGCTCGAACCGCCGGCTGACGGCGTTCTGCAGCGGCTCGAACAACATCGCCAGCAGCGTCAAGAGGAACAACAGCGCCGGCAAGGCATAGACGGGAAATCTGGCATAGTGGATCTGGCCCCCGTGCAGGGAAACCCAGGCGTTCAACAGCCGATCGCAGAGGAAAAAGCCCGCCGCACTGTAGAACAAACCTCCCACCATGATCTTCCGAATGTGGCGGAAGACGTGGTGCCCGATCTCGTGGGCGAAGATCACCTCGATCTCGTCGGGCTGGAAGCCTTCGAGCAGCGTGTCGCCCAAGAGGACGCGGCGGGTGTGGCCCAGTCCGGCCAGCATGGCGTTGGCCTTGACCGTCTCCGCGCTGAGGTCCATGCGGTACACGCCCTCGATCGACAAGCCGGTCCCGTCGGCCAGGCGCGCGATGCGGTCGGTCAACTCCGGCTCGTCGAGTTTTTCGATGCGATAGAACAGCGGCAAGATCAGCACGGGGGCCAATTGCCCCAGTACGACGCTGACGACGAAGAATGCCCCGGCGGCCGCCAGCCACCACCAACCGCCGGTGGTCCAGATCAGCCAGTAGAGGCCCAGGGCCACGCCCAGCGACAACGCCAGGGCCAGCAGATTTCGCTTTACGTACCGCCACAGCCAGCCGCCGAAGGTCTGCGTGCTGAGATGAAACTGGTGCTCCATCACGTGGCCGGAGTAGAACGACAGCGGAAACGAGACGGCGATGTGCAGGCCCGTGACGATCAGAAACAGCGCCGACAACCGCAGCGACCAGTTCCGATCCAGCAGCGGATAGGTTTGCAGCCAGGCGTCCAACGGCCGGGCGAGCAAAAACGCCGCGATGGCCAGGTAAACCGTGTCGATGGCCTTGTCGATCAGCGTGCAGGCCAGTTCCAGGCGGCCGTAGCGTTTGGCCTCGGCCAGCTCGCCGCCGGTCAGGCCGGCCACGCCGGCGGCTTCAAGGTTATCGGACGGTTCCGTCAATGTTTGTTCTTGATTCGGCAAAATTAGACCTCTGATTTGGAGGGATCGGGAATCACTTCCCCGCGGATCAGGTCCTCGAACGTCTGGCGGCGGCGGACGAGATGCGCGCGGCCGGCGTCGACGAGCACTTCGGCGGCCAAGGGCTTTGAGTTGTAGTTCGAGCCCATAACGAATCCATAAGCCCCGGCGCATTCGATTACCAACAGTTCGCCCACCTTCGCCTCGGGCAGCCGGCGGGGCGCGACGAAGCCGCCCTCGGCTTGCGTGAAGATGTCGCCCGACTCGCACAGCGGGCCGCCGACGATCACTTCCCCCTCGCGGCGCCCGCGGCCGTCGTCCGCCGGCACGATCGACATCGGATGGTACGAGCCGTAGAGTATCGGCCGGGCGAGATTGTTGAAGCCCGCGTCGAGCAGGTAGAAGGTGTTTTCGCCCTGCCGTTTTACCGCCCGAATCTCGGCCACCAGGAATCCGCTTTCGGCCACGAGATAGCGGCCCGGCTCGATCTCCAGCCGCAGGGGATGCCCAAATTGCCGTTCGAGTTCTTTTCGCGTTGCGTCCCAAAGGGAAAAATAGGCGTTCGTATCGACCGTCGCGTCCTCGGGCCGATAGACGATCGGCAGTCCCCCGCCGGCGCTGATGTAGCGGAGCGACGGTCCCACTTGGACGGCCGCCGATTCCATCGCCCCGCAAACCCGGGCGAGATGCTCCATATCGACCCCGGAACCGATGTGGATGTGCAGTCCGTCGATCGACAGCCGGCCGCGCCGGGCCCGATCGAGGCAATCGCCGATCTGCTCGTGCCAGATGCCGTGCTTCGACTGCGCGCCGCCGGTGTTGGTTTTTCGCGATTCGCCGTGACCGAAACCGGGATTGATCCGTAGCGTAATCCCTCGCCCGGACACGTGGCCGGCGAACTGATCGATCATATCCGGCGAGCCGCAATTGACGTGTATGCCCAGTTCGATGCAGAGGCCGAGCGATTCGGCGTCGAAGACGTCGGCGGTGTAGACGATCGGCGGCGGGTCGCCGGCGGGCCGATACCCGGCCGCCAAGGCGCGGCGGATTTCGCCCGCGCTCACGGCATCGACCAGCACACCTTGGCGGCGGATTAGATCGAGAACGGCGAGATTCGAGCACGCCTTTTGGGCGTAGCGGACAGTGTCGAAGGCGGCCAGGTCGGCGATGCGGCGGCGGATCGACGCGGCGTCGTAGACGAACGTCGGCGTGCCGAACCGCCGGGCCAGTTCAACCAAGGAAACGCCGGCGATCTCGCTGCGGAAAGAGGACATCGAATGTGTAAGCGATATTCTTGACTATCTGACTCAACGCAGTTGGGGTGGCAGGTTTACCGGTAATCGTTCACAGGGGACTGTCCCAATTTTCGCGGCGCGAGGGACGTAGCCCCGCGAATTACCTTTGCCGCCGCGAAAATGGGACTGTCCCCCTGGGGCGGCGGGAGGGGGACAGGTCCATGTTTTCGGCACATGGTTTCTCGGTGAAATCACGTTTTCCCGCCGAAAAATGGACCAGTCCCCTGCCGCCCCGTGAACACTTACGGTTTACCGCCACCCCAACGTGATCAACGTAACTGGCGCGATCGGTCGCAAACTAGCGCGGCGGTGGAACCGGACGGCTCGGCGGTGGAACCGGACGGCTCGGCGGTGGAACCGGACGGCTCGGCGGCATTCCACCCGGCGGCATCATTCCGCCAGGGGGCATTCCGCCCAGCGGCGAAAACTTCATGCCCATCGTAGCCAACGCCTTGAGTAGTCCCTCTTCGAGTTCCAGCCTCATGCGGACGCCGCGCTCGATCGGCGTGGCATTGATCAGGACGTGGTCCTTGTCGCCGGCGGCGGACAATGCGGCCAAGGCCATGCCGATCCCTTGTTGAGCATCCTGATCGTCACCGGCCGCGGCGGCCATGAACTTGACGAAGGCCCCAACCGAGATCGAGATTTGCACCGGCAACACATCTTTGCCCTCGGCGGCCTTCGATTGGTCGATGACCGACTTGAGGTGCTTGGCGGCGTCGCGTCCTGCGGCCAGGTAGACCCTGTCGCCGGCGACGCCCAGGACCACTTCCAGCTCGTCGCCCACGAAGGGCTTCATCTCGGGCTTAGGCACCGGCAAGGTCAGCGTGTTGAAGCGGACGCCCTGATGCGTCTCGGCGTTGAGCTTGAACATCTTGGCCGCTTCGGGATCGGACTCCTTGACGCCGGCGACCAATTGTTCGAGGATCTTATCCACCGCGGCGCCGTCGGCCACCGCTCCGCCGGCAATCAGCGTGGCCGCGTGGGAATCGAGCAGCAGGGCCATCCCGCCGTCGCTCTTCTTGGTCTCGACGGTTTTGATGAGTAGGTCCTTGATCTCGTCCAGCAATTTGGTGGCCACCTTCAATTCATCGGCGGAGAGGCCCTCGTCCTCCAGATTCGAGACCAGCTTCTGATGAGACGCGGCCAGGTTGCTTTTCGCCTGCGCCACGTCGGCGTCGGAGAGCGTGCCGATCCAGTTTGCGGACAGCGCGGCCCGCGGCATGAGGAAGCCGGCGAACTTCGACTTGCCGGGCTTCATCATGGCGAATTGATCGACCAGCTTCGTGCCTTGCTGGGCGGTAAGGTCCAAATCGAGGTAGGTCTTTCTGGTGCTGGGATCGATTTTCAAGCCCAGCATTACGTCGTCCAACTGGTTGATCCGGTCCGCTAATTGCTGGAAGCTCTGCCGTGCGGCGCCGGCAAGGATACCGTTGCCTTCGTCGGACTGACCGGGGCCCTGCTGCATACCTGCCTCGAGGCCCGCCCGCAAATTAGCCAAAATCTGTTCGCGGTATTCCTTGGGGGCGTTTTTCAGCGACAGCCGGACGGCCACGTCGTAGTTCTTCGGCATCTCGCCGAGCAGCGCGAGGGGGTCGGCCGGGGCCTTGTCCAGCGACTCTTTCGTCTGGCCCATGACGGCCCATTTACCCTTCTGCTTTGCGTAAAGCGTCTGAGGGCCGGCCTGAATTTCATACCCGTCGCCATCCGGTTTGATCTCGGCCGTTTTCATGGCCTGAACGGTCTCGACCAACTGCTTCAACTCGGTAACGGGCACAAACACATAGTAGGCGGAATTGCCTTCGTCGTCGGCGAGATAGACGCCGCCCCAGGGCTGCGCTTTGTCCAAACCGTTCAGCCCCTTGCCCTGGGTCATCATTTGCAGCATCACCTGCAATCCTGCGGCAGCGTTGGGGTTGCCGCCCAGTTGGCCGATCACGCCGATGTTCGTTATCAGCTTGTCGTAGCCGGAAAACGAGACGGTGACCACCGGTTTCAGTTCGGCTTGGGCGGCCGACGCCACGGCGAACCCCAGCAACAACGACAGGGCAAGCAACGATAAGAGGATCTTTCTCACGGCACGTTCTCCTTTGCAGCGGTTGCACTGATTGTGGAACGGATACCTTTTCACGTAATGCACAACTCTACGGCGAAAAATTGTCTTGGTTCGTCGGGCGGCGGCAGTTCAGGCAACGTTGACCGGCAGAATACAGATTGTTGGGGTGGCAGTTGTACTGCCACCCCTGAAAACGCGGCAAAAACAGGGGTGGCAGTACAACTGCCACCCCCACATACAGCTTTTGTCAATGGGCTGTTAATCCTGCCGGGGGGAATCAGCGCTCACGGAAGGTAATCCGGCCCTTGGTCAGATCGTAAGGCGAAAGCTCTATTCGGACCCGATCGCCGGGGACGATGCGGATAAAGTGTTTTCGCATCTTTCCGGCGACGTGGGCGATAATAGAATGTCCGCTTTCCAGTTGCACCCGAAACCTAGTGTTTGCCAGGGCCTCGGTAACCGTCCCCTCGACCTCGATGGCTTCTTCCTTTTTCCCCATGTTAAACTCCGGGGGGCCAATTCGCCCCCATTCATTGTGCTTTTCCCGACCTTGCATTATCCTATCATTTTCTCGGCCCGCGTCCAGACATGCGAAAGAACCCGCTGACCAATGACATCATCCACGCCATCGGCCGCCCCGCGCCGGCAACTGACGCTCTACGATTCGACCTGCATTATCGTGGGGATTATCGTGGGAGCGGCGATTTATCTTAGCAGCCCGGAAATTGCCCGGCTGACGCCAAACCTGGCCTGGCTGCTGGGGCTGTGGGTCCTCGGCGGGGTGCTCTCCCTGATCGGCGCCCTCTGTTACGCCGAATTGGCCACCGCCTATCCGAAAGAGGGCGGCGACTATGTCTATCTGACCCGCGCCATGGGACGCAGGGTCGGCTTCCTCTTCGCCTGGTGCCAACTGTGGATCGTCCGCCCCGGCTCGATCGGCGCAATGGCCTACGCCTTCGCCGAATACGCCAACAACATCTGGCCGCGGGCTTCAGGGGCATCGGCCGCCTATGTCTCCGTGGCCTACGCCGCCGGTTCGATCGTGCTGCTGACGGCCGTCAACATCATCGGCGTGCGGGAGGGAAAATGGACCCAGAACGTACTGACCACCGCCAAGGTGCTGGGCTTGGCGGCGATCGTGGTGATCGGATTCTTCTTGGCCGTACCGGCGACGCCGAGCGTTGTGCCCAGCGGCCCGTTGAAAGAGGGTGCCACTGCTGGCTTGTCCAGCAGTGAATTGCCTGGAATTTCTCCCCACACTGCTGGACAAGCCAGCAGTGGCACCCTTTCTTCCCAAAAACGGCTGTTGCAACGCGCCGCTAACGTGGCCCAGCCCGCCGCACCCGCGCACTTCGCGCTGTCCGATTTCGGCATGGCGATGATCCTGGTCCTGTTTGCCTTCGGCGGATGGAACGAAATGGCCTACGTCGGGGCGGAGGTGCGAAATCCGCGGAAAAACATCCTCCGCGCCCTGCTGCTGGGCACTGTAGCGGTCACGGTGATCTACGTGCTGGTGAATCTGGCGTTCGTCCACGCCTTGGGACTCGAGGGCACACGGCAATCGACCGCGGCCGCCGACGTGTTGCGGCTGGGCCTCGGTCCCTGGGCGGGCAAGGCCCTCAGCCTGCTGATCTGCATCTCCGCCCTCGGCGCGGTCAACGGCCAAATCTTCACCGGTTCGAGAATCTATTACGCCTTCGGCTCCGAGCACAGATTGTTCGCCTGGCTGGGACGTTGGAGCGCTCGATCCGGAACGCCCATCCCTTCGCTGTTGATTCAAGGTGCGATCACGCTCGCATTGGCCGTCTGGTTCGGCTTGGGCAGCAAGGGATTCAACAGCATGGTGAAGTTCACCACGCCGGGATTCTGGTTCTTCCTGATGCTTGTCGGCGCGGCGCTGATCGTCCTGCGGCGGCGCGAGCCGGACGTCGAACGCCCCTTTCGCGTGCCGGGCTATCCCGTCACCCCGATCCTCTTCTCTTTGTCGAGCCTGTACATGGTCTATGCCGGACTGGACTACGCCATGACTTATGGCAGTTGGGAAGCGTTCTGGTCCATCGCCATCCTTTTGGCGGGCGGGGCGATGAGCTTCTACGACCCTCGCCCCCGCGGCGAATGAGCAGCCCACAAGTCTATCCCCTGCAATCACTTCCGGCGATCGGTCCAACACCGCCCGGCGACCAGGGAAAGACCATTTGCAACCCCGCGGGGAGGGAAAAAATGCCGGGACAGGCAGGCCGTTGAACAAATCGGACTTTTGTGCTAGAAAACTGGGTTGCGAGTTGACCGTGCGGATCGAGACTTCCCCAACCGGATCATGGCGCCGTGCGGCCGCCAAATCGCCGTACCTATTTTGTGGGAGACTAGTATGCAGAGAGTATTGGTTACGGGAGCCGTGGGACAGATCGGCTCCGAATTGACGATGGCTTTGCGCGAAAAGTGCGGCGCCGACAACGTGGTTGCCGGCGGCCGCAAGACCCAACCCAGCCCCGAATTGCGCGATTCCGGCCCCTTTGAAGTGGTCGATTGCACGGATGCCGCCGCGGTCGGGGCCACGGTGAAGAAATACCGAATCGATACGATTTACCATCTGGCGGCACTGCTGTCGGCCGTTGCCGAGGGGAATCCGCAACTCGCCTGGAAGGTAAACATCGACGGCTTGTACAATGTCCTTGAGGTGGCTCGGGAGCACAAATGCGCGGTCTTCGTGCCCAGTTCGATCGGCGCCTTCGGACTCTCGACCCCGCAGGACGGCACCCCGCAGGACACCATCCAGCGGCCCAACACCATGTACGGCGTCACCAAGGTGGCCGGCGAGTTGCTCTGCGACTACTATCACAAGCGGTTCGGCGTCGATACCCGCGGCGTGCGTTATCCGGGCATCATCTCCAACGTCACTCTGCCCGGCGGCGGCACCACCGATTACGCCGTGGAAATCTTCTACGAAGCCATCAAGGCCGGCCGTTACACCTGCTTCCTGAAAGCGGGAACCAAGCTGGACATGATGTACATGCCCGACGCCATCAAGGCCGCCATCGACCTGATGGACGCCGATCCTGCGAAGCTCAAGCACCGCAACGCCTTCAACGTGACGGCCATGAGCTTCGACCCGGAAGAGATTGCCGCGGCGGTGAAGAAGCTGGTGCCCAATTTCACCATGGACTACAAGGTCGATCCGGTCCGCCAGGCGATTGCCGAGAGTTGGCCGAACTACATGGACGACAGCGCCGCCCGCGAGGAATGGGGTTGGCGGCCCGAATACGATCTGCCGGCGATGGCCAGGGACATGATCGAAGTGCTCGGCAAGAAGCTGGCCGCGTAAACGCTACGGCCAGGACTTGGGTCTTAGGTCTTGGGACTTGGGTCTTGGCCTTTTGCGTAACGAATCTCTACCAAGACCAAAGACCTAAAACCTAATACCCTTTCAGAGGACAACATGTCAGCTACTAAACTGGAAACCGTGCTCAACGCATCCGTGGAAGAACGCCGCGCCAAGGGCACCCTCAAGGGCGCGGAAGTCGTCATCACGGGCGTCAAGAAACCGACCGGAGACAAGGGCTATCGCTACCTGCTCGAAGGCTACGGCGACAAAGAGTTCCTCAAAATGAACGCCAACGCCTACCTGGGCATGCCGCTGCGCCCGGAAATCATCGCCGCCGAGGAAGAGGCCTGCCAGAAGTACGGCGCCGGCCCCGGCGCGGTGCGGTTTATCAACGGCACCTTCAAGCCGCACGTCGAGTTGGAGAAGCGGCTGGCCAAGTTCCACGGCCGCGAAGCGGCCATGATCTTCAGCTCGGCCTACGCCACCATGATCGGCACCTTCCCGGCGCTCATCTCCGGCGAAACCGCCCTGGTCAGCGACGAACTGAACCACAACTGCATCATCAACGCCATCCGCCTCTCCCGCCCCCAGGTCAAGGAAATCTACAAACACCTGGACATGGCCGACATGGAGGAGCGGATCAAGCGGAACGTCGGCGTGACGAAGCGGGTGGTCATCGTCACCGACGGCATCTTCAGCATGCGCGGCGACAACGCCCCGCTGGACAAGATCGCCGACGTCGCCCGGAAGTACGACGACCAGTTCCCCGAAGGCGCCACGGTGATCGTCGATGATTCGCACGGCGTGGGCGCGATCGGCAAGACCGGCCGCGGCGTCGAGGAATACACCAACGCCAAGGGCATCCACGTCCTCATCGGCACCCTGGGCAAGGCTTTCGGCGTCAACGGCGGCTACATCACCACTTCCGCCTCGATCATCGACTACCTGCGTGAAACGGCCACCACCTACATCTATTCCAACCCGATCACGCCGTCGGAAGCCACCGCGGCCATGAAGTCGTTGGAAATTCTCGACAGCCCCGAGGGGCTCAAGCTGCTCGATAAGCTTCGCACGCTGACCCGCCGCTTCGAGAAGGGGCTTGTCGATCTGGGCTTCGAGATCATCCCCAGCGAGCATCCGGTCGTCCCCCTGATGGTCCGCGACACGCAAAAAACGGCCAAGCTGGTCAAGTTCCTCTTCGACAACGGCGTGCTGGGCACGGGCTTGAACTACCCCGTCGTTCCCGCCGGCGACGAAGAAATCCGCTTCCAAATCTCGGCCGCCCATATCGAGTCCGACATCGACTACGCCCTGGGCGTGCTCAAGAAGTTCCAGGACGGCGCGGCCGCCTGAAGCAAGCAACACAACGTCACAAGACCGCATTTCGCGGACGAACGAAATCATAGCCGGGGGCAAACCGCCTCCGGCTTTTTTCTTCATTCCTGCCACAACCGAGCGAGGAGAACCGACCGATGATCGCCAGAATATGTGCCCTGTGTCTGTGCCTTGCCGTAACCGCCTCGACGGCCGCGCAGGAGTTTCGCCGCCTGCCGTTGAAGGTGTTCCGCGACAAGATGAAAGGGGCCTGGATCGGCCAGATGGCGGGCGTCGGCTGGGGCGCGCCACCGAATTCAAGTTCAAGGGGGCGATCATGCCCAAGGACAAAATGCCCCCTTGGGATCCCGACATGATCAACCAGTTCAACAACGACGACTGCTACGTGGAAATGACCTTCCTCAAAACGCTGGAGGACTACGGCCTGGGTGTGGGAATTCGCCAGGCGGGCATCGACTTCGCCAACAGCCGCTACGGCCTGGCCCACGCCAACCACTACGGCCGCGAAAATCTCCGCCGCGGCATCGCTCCGCCCGACAGCGGACATCCCCGCTTCACCAAACACGCCGACGACATCGACTATCAAATCGAAAGCGATTTCGCCGGCATCATTTCGCCGGGGATGCCGAACCAAGTGATTGCCCTGGGCAGCGTCTTCGGACATCTGATGAACTACGGCGACGGCGTCTACGCCGGGCAATTCGTGGGCGCGATGTATAGCGAAGCCTATTTCGAGTCGGACATCGTCAAGCTGATCGAAAACGCGCGTGCGCTGCATTCCCGCGGAATCGCAGTATGCCGAAATGGTCCGCGACGTGCTCCGCTGGCATCGAGCGAATCCCGGCGATTGGCAAAAGACCTGGCAGCTCGTCGAAGACAAGTACCACAAGGATCCCAAGTACACCCACGGACTCTGCTGCAAGGCGGGCGGCGCGAACGACGGCAGCATCGACGTGAAACTCAACGGGGCCTACATCCTGATGGGCCTGCTCTACGGCGCGGGCGACCCGGATCGGACGATTACGATCGCTTGCCGCTGCGGGCAGGACAGCGACTGCAACCCCTCGAACGCCGGCGGCATCCTCTTCGCCATCTTGGGAGCGTCCAAAATCCCGCCGCGGTTCACCGCGAAACTCGATCTGAAAGGGAAATTCTCGCACTCAGACTACACGCTGCCCGAAGTGTACAAGGTGTCGGAACGGCTAGCCTGGGAGGGTGTTCGCCGCGCCGGCGGGCAGGTCGAAACAAACGCCGCCGGCGACGAGTTCTTCGTAATTCCCGCGCAGACGCCGATGCCTTCGCCGCTGGAAAAATCGTATGCCCCGGGCCCCATCGCCAACAGCCGGTTTACGGCGGAGGAAATGGCGAAAATCAAAAAGTGATCGTCCGCGGGGAATGTCATTTGCCCTAGACAAATAATGTCGGGCTGGTGAAACGCCCCGCGGCTGCGGTCGCGGGGGGAGTTGCGGCGTGTTCCACCCCGCCGGACGCGGCCGGAGGGCGTATCATCCCTAATGTCTAATGGCGCTCTGACCCCATTGTTCTGCATTCTGGCACCGCCGCCAGCGACTCCACTGCGGGGAAATCGAGTTCCGTGCCGGCCACCTGGTTGAAATAGTTGGTGAAGGTGGTCAAGGCGACGTTGGCGACGATCTCGGCGATTTGGCCGTCGGCATAGCCCGCTCGCCGCACCTCGTCGAGGTCTGCATCGCTCACGTGGCCGCGGTCTTCGACGATTCGCCGGGCGAACACCAAGGCCGCATTGATCTTGGGATCGGAAGACAATCCGTGCCGGGCGTCGAGCAGATCGCTCTCGCTCAGTCCGGCCTTGCCGCCCAAGACGCTGTGGGCCGCCAGACAGTAGTTGCACTGGTCGGCTTCGCTGACGGCCAGCGAGATGCTTTGCCGCAAGGCGGCGGGCAGCGAGCCTCCCGCCAGGATCTTATTGAACTGCAGATAGGCGTGCAGAACCGTGGGCGACCGGGCCATCGTCGCCATCATGTTCGGCACCCACCCCATGCCCTTCGTTACCGCGTCGTACAGTTCCCGGGTCTTGGGGTCCTCCGGCTGGTCGATTCGGTTTATGCGAGCCATCGCTCTATTCCTTTCGTAATTTTTTTCGTTAAGGACGGGTTGCGCGTGTCCTATGGAATTATTCACAGCGAGCACCTCGCGAGCAAATGATGAAGGCCGCAGATGTTCCGAAACCACTGGCAAGTGGCTTGACATATTTTCGCCCCGCAGAAAATTATTGCCGCAGGAAGGAACAATCAAGTCGCGGAAAATTCAACAGTCCCTCGTGGTTGCCAAAGCAATCCGAAAGATCATCTTCCGAGACCACGCGGAGGTGGTAGGCATTTTCCCTACATCCCCCGCTAGATAAGTGTGATCTCTGCAATTCTGCAATATAGAGCAACAGGCTGTCGTCAATATCTTGCATTCGCCATATTGTGATGTATTACGAACCGCACTGAGGTGCTGATGGCGCTGGAATACCAATATCTCCTAGGCCATTATCCCTACTAAAACGACGTATTTCCGCAAAAAATCGTTGACGATCATATGCGGCAGGTGTAGAATCACAGCACAAAAGCCATCAGGCGTCTGTGTATTTCTGATCTTATACAAGTCGAAAAGTCTTATCGACGCGCTCGTTGAACCGCACTCATAATGCTTTGGAGAGAACGACCATGAAATCGCTAACGGCAACTTGTGTTGTACTGGCCGCGATGGTTTTCGCCGTGCGGGTATCGGCCGAAGACTTGACTCCGCCCAGTTGGCGCGGCAGCCCGGGCACGACTTGGGCGCAATGGGAGTTCTTGACCGACAATCCTACGTCGCCGCCGGACGCGGGCTTCTTGCCTTATGGACCGCCATCGATCCTCGTCGTCCCCGGCACGGGCGCCGCCTGGTGGCCAAAACAGCCGACGTGGGAACTCTCTGGCCAAACCGTGCCGCTTTACGATCCGGCGGGATTGGCCGGCGACGGCTGGTGGAATCTATCGGGCACCATCGATTTGACGATGCAGGACTCGCCGATCACCAATCCCACCAAGACTATCTGGATTCAGTTGGACTGGGAACCGCAGGAGCCCGGCAACGTGCCCATCGTGGAACTAACCGATCCGGCTGGGCAACAAACCACAATTCCCTTGGTGAGTGATGTGCTCTGGCAGGACGATCCGGGCAATACCTGGCGGAAGGTGGTTCACAGCGTGTACCACTTCGACATCCACCCGAACCCGGCGTATGAGTCGCTCCGCATTTCCGGCGGGATCAACGTCGACGAGTTGGTGGTCGACACTTGGTGCGTCCCCGAGCCGGCCACCGGGGTCCTGCTTCTCTTCGGCGTCACGGCCTGCGTGGCCTTCGGCCGGCGGCGCAAGACGGCCCGTTAATCTGTTGAAAAATAGCCGGCGGCTAACAGCCGCCGGAGTTCTCGTAGGGTGGGTCAGCGCAGCGCAGCCCCACCAAAATCCGTATTACTTTGTGGTGTGGCTGCATACGCCCTCACCCCTGGCCCCTTTCCCGACCAACCTTCGGTCGGTTCCCGGAGAGGGGAGATTGGTCCGCTACACTTTCAATCCGCTCAGATCGGGTTCCAGACGGCGGTTCTCCTGGAGGAGTTCCTCCAGCGTGAGGTGGCGATGGCGGATGGCGGCCTCGCGGCCGAGGATGCAGGTCAGACACCCGTTCACGGCCCGCTGGACCGTGGGATTTTCGCAGTTCCCCTCCGTCACGTCCCGATAGAACGAGGCGACGTTCCGCTCGGCGCCGGCCGTGTACAGATTGACCACGTCCTTGACGAAAGCCGTTTTCTTGCGGGGTTGGAAGCGGGCCTTGTCGGTGTAGCTCAACATGCCGTAACCGGTTTGCCCGTAGACGGCGCAACTCAGATCGTCGTGAACCCCGGTGGGCAGCGCCAAGCCGGAATGTTCGTGGATCAGGCCGTCCGCGTATTCAAACACCACGGCGCAAGAGTCGTGGCTGTCGCCGTGCGGGTTGGGGCGACAGACGCTCGAGCAGCCCATCGCGGCGACGGGGTGCCGGCCCAGCAGCCAGAGGGCGGCGTCGATGGCGTGGATGTCGTACTCGACGATAAAGTCCCCGCCCAACTCGATGTCGCTGTCCCAGACGGCGTGTTGCAGCCGGCTTTCGATGGTGGCGGTCTTGGGCGGGTCGGACCGTCCGCCGTTGATGCCGACGGTGACGATCTTGGCGATCTTGCCCAGGCCGCCCGCGCGGATTCGCCGCGCGACTTCGATATTGCCCGGATCGGTGTGCATCTGATAATCGACGAAGAACACCCGTTTCTTCTCGGTGGCGAGTTTGCCGGCCGCTTCCAATCGCCGGCAACCGGCCACGTCGATCGCCGTGGGCTTGGCCACGTAGACGTGCAGGCCGGCCTCGGCGGCGGCGGCCGTGTGATGCGAGGCGAAATAGGGGGGCACGATCACCGCTACGGCCTCGACGCCGCTCTCGATCACCCGCTTGTAGCCCGAGAGGCCGGAGAACCGCCGCTCCTTCGGCACGCCGTGCTTCTTGCCCCAGCGGTCGACGTTCTCCGGGAAGTAGTCGGCGGCGGCGTACCATTCATAGCCGCCGTGCTTGCTGAACAGCGGCGTGATCCAGCTTCCCCGTCCGCCGCAGCCGATGAGGCCCAGTTTGATTTTGCGTTTCGGGGCGTCGGACAATTTTGCGGCCTCCGTCTGATCGGCGGCAAAACCCGCGGCGGCCCCCCACAGCGGCCCGGCCGCGGCGGCCGCGCCCACGGCCCCGAGAAACCGCCGCCGGGAACAGTTCGATCTGTCGGTTGCTTCGGACGGAAATGATTCGTGAATCATGATCTTCTCCTGATGGATAGCGGAAAATGCGTCCTCAATTCACACGATGATTATAGCAGATTCGACGATCGAACGCACCATGGATGTGGACGAAAAATGCGGCATGGAGAAAGGGGAACCATCGGCCGTGATTTCGCCGACGCCCGGTACTGCTCAGTTACCGGCCGCAATCTTCTTGAGCAACTCGTCCAGGCATTGGCGCGCTATTGGACGCGGGAGAATCCCGCGTCGGGAGATTTCATCGGCCGCCGACATCGCCGTGCGACGGGGATCGGACACGTTTTGGGCGCACCATTCCCGCAGCAGTTTATATTGCCGTCGCTGGACGAATCGCCATTGGAACTGCCCGTCCCCTCCGGCTTCTTTGACGTAACGGTGGACTTTCCACCAATCGACCAGTGCGGCGGTTCCTTCGACGACCGCCGCGACGGCCTCCCGCTCATTTTTTGGAGCGCTGCGGCAAGCGCTCAACAGCCGGATTCGGCAACTGGTTTGCCGGGCCAACAAGTCCAGGTAGCGCGAGGGTCCACCAGGGAGAAAAGAGGCCGCCCTACTGGTCAAATCGATTTGCCGGAGTCTGTCCGGCAAATCTTCCGGCAGTTTGTCCAGCCCCAGCCGCAAACACGACCATGCGGGAATTAACAGTTCCGGGGGACCGCCCAGAAACGCGGCAAAATCGGCCAGCACCTTCTCATCCGGCTGGTCCAGATAGCTCGGATCGCGTGCGGCCCGGGCGAAAAAGTAGACGTTTGGCAGAACCATCACGGGGGTCTGAACGTTGCCGAACCATCCCCGCGCTCCCGCCGACAATTTGAGTTCCTTTTTCATGGCGGCGCGGATCTCATCGAATTGCAGTACGGCGGCCGGCGCCGATGGTTCGTACTCAATCGCCTCGTAAAGGAACAGCGTTGAGCGGGGGAGTAAGCCGTCCTTACGCGCCAATTCCAGATTCACGCGGCTGCAGCCGTGCCCTTCGCGGCAGCGGCCCGGCAGGAGTTCCCACGGCTCGGGCATTCCCTTTTTCAGCGTGTCGAGGCTGGCCGCGACGAATGGGGCAATCGGCTCGACCCACACGCCTTTCGTTCCCCAGCCGCACCAGATCCAAGGGATGAGCCTTTGCGCGCGAGGATGAGTTCCGACGCGGTCGATAGTACGACGGTCGCGAAGGAAGATTTTGAGGAAATCGGCCGGCGCCGCCCCGGGGTATCCGCCGGGATCGCCGTCAATGGTGACGTAGGCGTCAGCGTTGTTGAGAATCGCCATCAACTCGGCCCGGTGACGGAAATACAGTTCCGCCTGGCGGGGATCATCCAGCCGGACGCTTTGCGCCTTGCCGGCGTAGAGGCTGCGCCGCGGCCAGGGAACGGAAGCAATCTCCGGCTTGCAGGTCAGGGCCGCGCATTGCGTCAGCCAAGTTTCCATCCCGCACCGCCGGGCGTCGTCGACGATCGTCCGATACTCGCCGAGCGTTGCGCAGTCGGCCACCGAGATGGGCGCCGGAACGGCTTCCAGCGTGGGCCAGAGCATGACCGTGTTGTAACCCATCAGCTTGAGCAATTGAAACATATTATCGTAATCCGCCCGCCGCCAGGTGCGGAGGGCGAACGGATATTGGTACGGCCAACAGGCGTGCAGATAAAGTCCCAGACGCGGAACAGCGGGAACGGACGCCGCGGAACGCGGTAATTCGACGCCGGCGGCAGGAATGACAAGAAAGATTCGCGCCAGCAACAAGGCGACAGGGAATATAGCCTTTCTGTAAAAATGTCGTTCATTCATGGTGCTGAAATGCGCGATTGGCTGAAGGCCGCGATTTGATAAAGTGATAGTGGTGCATGGATCATTTTTTTGCCGGAACATCGTAGAGCAAATCAACGATGGCGTCTTGGCCTGGCGTGACAACCAGTTCGGGTGGACGGTAATCCGCGGGAACATAACTGGCTTTCCTGTAATCTTGGGGAGACTCCGACGGGGCATACGCGAGACAATCGATCCGGACGCGGTATCGTCCGGGGACGAGTCCTCTAATGCCATCAAAAGATTGCACGTCGAACCGCCCATCCTTGCCGAATTTGCCCATGCCCGGCCGGCGCGGCGGATTTCCGCGGGTATTCAACGGCATGAAGTGAATAACACCGGCGGCAGGAGGAGGGCCGCCGCCGAATCGCACCTGCCCACTTACAGGAACCAAATCCGGGAGATCCCGTCCGCAACCGCAAATGAGCATCGCCGACAGGGCTAATGCGATGTATGGTCGGATCATGTCGCGCACTCTCGAAGTGGGGGGGGATTCACGGCAGCCAGGCAACCTCGCCTCCGGCGCGGGTCCCCAGTTCGTTGATCAATCCGTAATCAATCGTTTCACTGATGAAATGCACGCTGCCGTCGCCCACGGCGAAGTTCACTCCCCCAGGATGCAGACTCTTGAATCCCAGTGAATAGACGTAAAAAACCGGGGTTTGAGGCGCCGTTTCATCGGAATACATCAGGTTCAAGGGGATGTGCGTCGAGGCAACCGCCATATTGGTGCAGTAGGCGCAGTTGTAACGGCTGTCTCCGGCCAGAGTCTCCCCGACCATGAGTGTGTTGCTCAATCCATCGGTCACATCCTTGAAGGAGACGGAATAGTGCGTGCGGCCGAACATGCCCGCAAAGCAACTCATTCCTTTCAAGCCGGTGGGGGTGCAATTGCTTGTGGTTTCGCTTCCAAAGCCGCAACCCTGGCATTGCGGACCCGCGGGCGAGAAAACGCAAAAATCAGGTTTGGTAGGACCGATGCAGGCCGGATACCAAAGCCCCATTGCCCGGGACGGATTTTGGTAGGGCTGCCAGCCCCCGGCAGGGCTCCAATAGCGGTCCTCCAAAATCGGACTGCTCGATCGCGGATCGGAGGGGCAGGCGAGGACGGGGATCACGGTGGTCACCGCCCGCTCGTTGCGAGCGTCGTACATCCCGTAATTAAAGTCGAGTGTGTCGAAAACATTCTGCTGTTCGAGGTAAGGCAAGAGCATCGACACCCAAGTGCCCACGATGGGATTGGCTCCGCCGACAGCCGGCCGGAAGTGCCCCCCAAATGGCAACGTATTGGCCGCGGAATGATAATCGTGCAAGGCCAAGGCGATCTGCTTAAGGTTGTTGGTGCATTGCAGTCTTCTGGCCGCTTCGCGGGCCGCCTGCACTGCCGGCAGCAACAGGGCGATGAGAACGCCGATGATCGTTATCACGACGAGCAATTCCACCAAAGTAAATGCGCGAGGGGACACACTTGCCGCAAACACATCTCGTTCCTTGTCGCGGGGAAAGCCCTTTGGCCGCCGCGTCCGCACGACGCCATCTGATTTCAAATGATGAACGATGGATGGTTGATTGGTAAGGGCCGGCGAAGCAATAAGTGGGGGACTGTCCCAATTTTCGTTCGACGAAAATGGGACTGTCCCCTTCTGAAATGCGACAGTTATTAATTTACCGATCCTAAGCATGGTTTCATTCTCCAAGGGGAGGGCCTCAATCGGCGGATATTGGATGGTCGATGCACCAGCCGGCACATCCACCACCCGCCATCCACCCTCCAAGATCACTTGCCATTTCCGTCATTTTCGTTTTCGCCAGGCGTATGCCAAAAGACCTATCAGGCCGGCGGCGAGAAGGGCAAACATGGACGGCTCTGGCACCTGGGCGATGGTGATGTTGTCCAGCTTCGGCAACGCGGCAATGGTGCTCGACTGACGGAACAGCAGTTGATTCCATTGCGCCGGATCGGACCCGAGAGTCACCGGCGAACCTGCATTCTGAACAGTGGACAACGGGTCGCTGAGATTCTGGTAATAGGGCTGCATTAAATAGGTTCCGCCGGTTTGCCACGTCGCGTGGAATCCGATTAAATACGTTCTCTCCTCGCCGACGGCCACGCCGCTCGACACCACCACCGGATTGCTGCTCGAATTGTTATACCATTTAATGTCCCCATTGACTGGTCCAAACACAACGCCGGTGTACCCCATTACGGTTCCCGCGTCAGTATGATTCTGGACGGCGAGAAAGTTGAGAAGCCCATTGCTGCTAAGGGAGAATACGGCGGAAACGTCGAAGTCGTTTCCGGAGTTTATGGAATAGGACCACCCTGCGTCATTTACCCGATAAGAAGAGGACGCAGCCGCGTTTGTCGGGCTAAATTGCAGGATATTTCCCGACCAACCCGAAACACCGCCGGCCACGAGGCTGTTTGAGCCGCCCAGGTTGGTCGTCGCGGCCCAATTATCTTGCCCATTGATTGTGCCGGCCACGAGGGGGCTCCCCACATTGCCGTCGAAATCGTAAACGAAATCGGCCCTAGCCTGGGCGGCTAGACCAATCGCCGCGACCGCCGCGACCGCCGACACAAAGTTGCGGTAACTCTTAAACATGGCTCTTCTCCTCGGAAAAACGTGAGGTATAGGCTGGGCATGGAACGATCCATGCCCAATCGTCACTGGAATTGATCGCTTGTTTCATTTTCTTCCACTTCCCGTGCACAATGAAAATGCGCCTTAATTTGCGCTTGGCTCAACACCGAAGGATACACGGCCACGTGCGCGAGCCGGCCGTGCCAGAATTCTCCCCTGTAGTTGGCGCTCCAGCCGATGGCCACCCAGGCTGGGCCTTTCTTAACGGACTTGGCGTGGGGATACGTCGCACGAAGCTCGCCGTCCACGTAGAGCAATCCGCGGTTGTTCAATGCGGACACGTAAACCACGTGTTCCCACCTTTCCAACGGCGCTTTGACGCTCCAGAGACCCTCGACATCATAGGAAGTAAAATAGTAATAAGTCTGCGGATTCATGCCGGAAAGAGTATTTTGATCGGTGATATAGCCGAATCCCCAGCCCGATTGCTGTTGCGGCCCATTGCCGCCGGCGACGGAAATAATCCGGGCGGGCCGGGCAGTCGGTCCTTCGATCAAGGCCCAAGCCTCGACCGTAAACCCGTTTGTCATGGCGAAGCGGTCGTGGCGGCCAATTTCGATATAGCCGTCGCCGTTCAGCGCAACGGCGCGGGAAAGACCCGGAAAGGGGCCGCTCCAGCCGGCCTGAACATCGCCCCTTGCCATTCCATGGAACCCGTTTCCCGAGTTGTCGAGGAACCGCCGTGCGTGGGCCGGCTCATTCAACGGCCAGTAGCCCAAGGGTTTGTCGGCCAACACCGCCCGGATATAGGCGCCTTCCCCGCGTTTGTCGGGAGGAGCGGCCAGTCGGCGCACAAAATCGGGCAGGATTTCGGATGCCTCCAATTTGGCGATTTTCAGTTCGTCGGCGTTTGGCCCAATAATTACTCGCGCCGCTTCGCCGGCGGCCAGTTGAATGACCCCGCCCGGCTCTACCCCCGCTACATCAGTCGCGGCGCGTTTTTTTGCAACCGCCCGCAAGGCAACCGAGCCGCGGAAGACGAATGAAGTGGTAGTGCCTTCTTTGCTCACCTCCACGCCGAACTCCGTGCCCAGGTCGGTGACGACGGCCGTGGGAGTGCGGACGGAAAATAAGGATGAAGGATGAAGGATGAAGGATGAAGGAGATTTGCGGGGTTCGGGATTCGGGGTTCGGGATTCGGGATTTGCCGCTTGCGGCCATCCACGCCGCGTGGACGCGGCGGCTAAACTATCCGACCTCTGACCTCTGACCTCTGACCTCTCGACTTTTGCCGTCAGTTTACCCAGCCCCAGATAGCCGCTGTCGGCAGATTCAACTTGATATGTGCAGGGGCCTTCGAGGATCACTTTCGCCCCGGACTTATAGGTGATTTCCATCAGCCCGGCGGACAAGGCATACCTGCGGCCCAGCGGAACCGAAGACCCGAGATAAGCTATGGTGTCCGACTCCGCCCAGCGGCAATCCTTCATGCCGGTGATGCGGCCGACGAACGTCGGCTCGTCCCGATAAATCGACGGGGCCGGGTTCGACGGCTCGCCGGCAAGCTGCGGCTGGCGAGGTGAAATCTTGTAGACCCAGGCTGACAACAGCAACATGCCCAGTAGCAGCGTCGCCACCAGATACGAGAATACCGCAGTATCGACGAACGAAAACGAAGCCGTGGGCAAAGCGGAGGTCGAGATAGGAACGATGCCCAGCCGCGGCGGTGACGATTCCGCGGTCAGATCGGAGGACGTTGCCGCCGCCTCGTCCTCATCTATTCCTGCCGGCTTGACGCTTCCCGCCAGTTCCAACGAGGCGTGCAGCAGCGCGTAGCGGGCAAAGACCTCCCGGGCCATTGAAGAATCGGCGAGCAGGCCGTTCAGACGTTCCGCCTGCGCGGCCGAGAGCGCCCCCTCGCGGAACTCCGCGATCAAGGCGCGCAATTCTTCGTGCTCGGCGGCCAAGATGGTCATCGCACCGTGCTCTTTCGCTCGATCTTCCGTTCCACACACTCGTACAATTCGTCGTGAATCCGCTGCAACGCCTTATAGACAGCCGATTCGGTGCGGTCTAGCTCGCGGGCGATCTGACTGACGCTCTGCGACAATTGATATTTCCGGTCGAGCAGTTTTTGATCGCGCGGCGGCAGCAGATCGACACATTCGTCCAGGGCCTCGGCCCTGGCGCTGGCGGTCTCGGTCAGGTCCAGCACCCGATCGGCGACCAGTTCGACGACCTCGTCGCTCAGCACGGAGCGCATTCGCCGGCGGTGGCGGTGATAGGCGAGGACTTCGAGCCGGGCGACCCGGCAGGCCCAGCGGACGAAATCGCTGCCCGGCTCGTATTGCTCGAACTTTCGCCACAAGACCGCGGTGGCGTCCTGCATCACGTCGTCGGCGTCGGCGCTGCTGAGGACTTGGGTGCGGATGAAGGCGTAGATGCGGCGCTGCCCGCCCGAGTACAACTCGAGAAATCGATCTGTCCGCGTGGACTCGTGCATATTGCCCCCGCTGCGGGCGAAAAGCGGAATGACCCCCGACGCCAAGCCGACCAGTATTCTACATAGATACGTCTCTGGGGCGGAGATTTTGGAATATATTTCTGTAAACGGCGGGCAAATAACCGTTTACGGTTTCGGGGAGAACAATCGTTTAGCCCCGGCCGCCCCTTGATTGCCGGGCGGATCGCCCTTATACTGCTTTCCTTCGGCGACCGCCGAAATCGCTATATTTTCCAGCCTCAGTCCATTTTCCCGCTTATGAACCAGCCCTTCGCCGGCGTGATGCCGCCGGAACTGTCGGAAGTTACCTGCAAAGTGGTTTGGCCGACCATCGGCGCTACCCGCGCCGGACGGTTGGTCGGCAAGTTGGCCGACGTGCGTCTTGGCCTGGGCGGAGTCTTCACGCTGGGCAACCTGCTGGCCCTGGCCTCGATTCCGTTGAGCCTGACCGTATTCGCCTGGCAACTGATGCCCTTCGTCTGCCGTCGCTATGCCCTGACCAACCGCCGGATCATTGTCCGCAAGGGGCTGATGCCGGTCGACGAACGTTGGCTCGCCCTGAACGAATTCGATTCGATCGAAGTGGAATCGCTCCCCGGCCAACGCTGGCTGCACGCCGGAGACCTGGTATTCAAGCGGGCCGGCAGCGAGGCGCTGCGCCTGCGGGGCGTCTCGCGTCCCGATATCTTCCGCGGCGTCTGCCTGACGGCCCAACACGCGCTGCTCAGCGTAATGCAAGTAGCGTGCGTGAAACGCACCGGAGCGCTGCCCGGTTAGCCCGGGCGTCCACACCGGGAAAGTAACGTCTGAAGATAATGCCGCATTCCCGGCGTGGACGCCGGGGCTAAACGGGGAACGATCAAGTGTCTACAGCAGCGCCGTGCTGAAATAGCGTTCCGCGCGGTCGGGCAGGATGGTGGCGATGTTGCCCGCGCGGCGGGCGGCGACTTGCCGGGCGGCCCAGACGTTGGCGCCCGAGGAGATGCCCACCAGCAGGCCCAGATCGCGGCCCAACTGCCGCGTGGTCTCGATGGCGTCCTCGTCGGTCACTTCGATGACCTCGTCGACCAGCGAGATGTCCAGCACGGCGGGAATGAATCCGTCGCCGATGCCCTGGATTTGGTGCAGGCCCGGCTCGTGTCCCAGCAGGGCGGAAACGTCCTTCGGCTCGACGGCCACGAGATGCACGTCCGGTTTGTGCTCCCTGAGAAACTCGCCGACGCCTTGCAGAGTGCCGCCGCTGCCCACGCCGGCGACGAAGCAGTCGATTTCTCCGCCCGTCTGCCGCCACAGTTCCAAGGCAGTGGTTTCGTAGTGACACCGCGGATTGTCGGGGTTCTCGAACTGCTGGGGGACGAACACCCGGGGATCGGCGGCGGCTATTTCGCGGACCCGGCGGACGGCCCCGTCGATGCTCTCCTCGTCGGGCGTGAGGATCAGTTCGGCGCCCAAGCGCGGATGATCTTCTTCCGCTCCTCGCTCATTCCTTGCGGCATGACGATGCGGACTTTGTAGCCCTTGAGCCGGCCGATCAGGGCCACGCCGATGCCCGTGTTGCCGCTGGTGGCCTCGACGATCACCGAGCCGGGGCGCAGGCGGCCGTCGCGCTCGGCGCCTTCGAGCATGGCCAGGGCGACGCGGTCCTTGATGCTGCCGCCGGGGTTGAGAAACTCGGCCTTGGCGTAGATGTTTTCGCCCTTCAGCCGCACGAGCGGCGTGTTGCCGATCAGATCGAGGATGTTGTCGGTGAGCATGGGAGTAGCGTGGAATTTACGATGGTTGGCCCGATTTTCGTAGTACCGCCTTCAGGTGGAAAGCCGGTTTGAAGTCGGCACGTTGAACAGAACTCTATATCGGTTATCCGGATTGCCGGAAACAGCGATGTAGCGGCAACGTGGGCAGTTTGCGATGAAAAACCGGATTATTGGCGATTGAACGCAGGTCTTCAATAGCATCGGCGGTCGTTTATCCGCATATTCCGCAAGTCAACGATATTACCCCCCCGCCACCGATTCACATGGCGTTAAACATTGGTTATAATGGGGGAAGTGAGCGAACGGCCTGTTGTTCATTGTTCATCGCCGGGGCCGCTTGCTTCGAGTTGCACGCCAGCCACCCACCAAACGATGGCCCGGTCCGCGGGAGGTTATCGGCCGCGGAGGGCAAAGGAGGTTCCCCTGAGCAATCGTCAGTTCCATATCGGCGCCCTGGCAGTTGTCGCGTTGGTGGCGCTGCGGTTGGGGCTTGGCTGTCACTTCCTCTACGAGGGAGTGTGGAAGATCAAGCACGCCGACAAGTTTTCGGCCAAGCCGTTTTTGACCCAGGCGAAGGGCCCCGTGGCCCCGTTTTTCTACGCGATGACGCCCGACCTCTACGGCCGGCAGCTTCTGCACGTCGAGACCGACGCCGACGGCAAGCTGAAGATTCCCAGTGACGCGATTTTCGCCCGCTGGACGCGCATCCGCGACGACTTTCTCGACTACTATCGGCCGCGCGACCCGAACGACGCGGAGGCCGCGGCAAAGTACGACGAGTTGAAACGCGAGGCCGAGCGGATGACCGATCTCTTCCACAACCGGCTCGATAAGTATCTGAGCCTCAACGTCGACGAGATCAAGGCCTACTTCGACGCACTCGACCGCTTCCAGAACGACAAGGAGCGCGGGCAGGGCGCCGCCTTCCAGAAAGAGCGCCGCTGGAACCGGATGATGGAACTCCGCCAGGAGGCCGACGTTTGGATCAAGGACATCGGGGCCCAGGAAACCGCGTTGGAGAACACGCTCTACAGCCTGTTGGACGACGAGCAGAAGAAACTCGGCACGCCCCCGGCCAGTTGGAATCCGTTCACCTGGGGGCAGATGAAGTTGATCGACGTGGCCGTGACCTACGGGCTGACGGCCATCGGGTTGTGCCTGATGCTGGGCCTGCTGACGCCGCTGGCGGCCTTGGGCGGAGCGGCCTTCATGTGCTTCGTGGTGATGACGCAGCCGGCGTTTCCGGGCATTTATCCGCCCGACAGCCCCATCCTCGGCCATGCCCTGTTGATCAACAAGGATTTCATCGAGATGCTGGCCTTGTTGGTAATCGCCGCCGCCTCGGCGGGCCGCTGGGGAGGACTCGATTTCTTCCTCTATCGTTGGTGTGCGGCCCGGCGCCGCGGCAAGGAACTCAAGCGGCTGCGCGAGAAATATCCGCAAGAACAAAAAGCGTAATACATATACATATTGGCGGCAGCAATTCGTTTAGCGGCCGCCGGTACGGCGGCCATGCAATGCAACGTTTAGCGGCCGCCGGTACGGCGGCCCCGAACCCGCCGCCAAGCCGCCGTGCCGGCGGCTGCTAAACAGACGCGACATTTTTCGACGAACGATTTCGGTGAATACATGAACACAAATCCTCGGCCCAAAGATGCCTCCTCGGGCGTCAATCGCCGCGACTTCATCCTCGGAACCCTGGCGACGGGCGCGGTGGTCGGCGGCGGTTTCGGCGCCTTCTACTTCGGCTACGAAAAAGCCATCGGCGCGCCGCTGCGGGTCGGAGTGCTCGGCACCGGCGACGAGGGGAGCGTGTTGATCGGCGCGATCAACCCCGAGTTCATCGAGGTCCGCTCGATCGCCGACGTCCGCCCGTACAACGTGTGGCGGGCCTTTCACGGCGACCATTACAGCGACGCCGGGCTGGCCGCCCGGCCCGGCTTGCTGGCCAAATACGGCTGGCCGAACGAGGCCGAGGCCCGCCGCCACGTCAAGGTCTACGAACTGAAAAACGGCGGCTATCAGAACCTGATCGAGAACGCCAAGCAGGACGGCGTCGAGGCGGTGATCATCGCCCTGCCGCTGCACCTGCACGCCCCGGCGGCCATCGCCGCCATGAACGCCGGCCTGCACGTGATGACCGAAAAGCTCATGGCCCACAGCGTCCACGAGGCCAAGGACATGGTCCGCACGGCGAAGCACACCGGCACGCTCCTGGCCACCGGCCATCAACGGCATTACAACATCCTCTACGCCAACGCGGTCGATTCGATCCGGCGGGGCGTGCTGGGCGACGTGCATTACATCCGCGCCCAGTGGCACCGCGGCAACCTGCCCGGCCACGACAGTTGGCAGCAGCCGATGCCCAAGAAGGTCAAGCCCAAGGACCCCCAGGCGAAAAAGCTCTTCGAGATGCGGAAGAAGTACCAGTTGGAACTGAGTTCCTCCCGCGGCGCGGCGATGGACCGGGCCCGGCTGAAGGTCGAGCAGGTCGAGGCCCAACTGCGGGACGCGATCGTCGATGCCAAAAAGTTCGGCTATCAGCAAAATCAGATTACCGACGCCTCGGGCAAGGTGATCTACGAATGCCCGCCCATCGAGGAACTGATCCGCTGGCGGCTCTGGGACCGCACCGGCGGCGGACTGATGGCCGAACTGGGCAGCCATCAGCTCGACGCGGCGAGCATCTTCGTCAACGCCATGCACGGCGGCGAGGAACACGAGAAACTGATGCCGCTCAGCGTGGCGTCGGCGGGCGACCGGCCCATCTTCCCGCCCGACCGCGACGTCGAGGACCACGTCTATTGCCTGCTCGAGTTCCCCTTGCCCGACTACGACCCCAAGGACCCCATAGAACGCGAGAAGAAGATCGGCGTGCAGTACGCCTCGATCAACGGCAACGGCTTCGGCGGCTACGGCGAGATCGTCTACGGCACCAAGGGGACGCTGATCCTCGAACGCGAGGAAACCATGCTCATCGCCAACGACGAGGAAAAGACCAGCGGCGTGGGCGTTTCCGACTCCGGCGGCGGGCCGACCCTCGACACCCAGGCCAGCGGCGGACCGACCACCGCCACGGCCGCCGGCCCGGCTCAAGTCAGCCGCGGTTACACCGAGGAGTTGGAACACTGGGCCTGGTGCATCCGCAACCCCGATCCGCGCAACCAGCCGCGCTGCGGACCGAAGACCGCCCTGGGCGACGCGACCATCGCCCTGACCGCCAACATCGCCGCCCAGAAGGGCGAGCGGATCGAGTTCAAAAAAGAATGGTTCGACCCGGACCGCGACGAAACGCCGGAGGGAATCGCACCGAAAATAAAGGCATAAGAATTCCCATTCGTTTAGCCGCCGCGTCCACGCGGCGCGTCGGCCCCGCGTGGACGCGGGGGCTAAACGAGAATGGAGCATGCTGAGATCATTCTGCTCTTATTATCTTCACAAAGACAAATCATGTACCTCACTCCCGAAGACAAAGCGATCGGCCGCGAGAACTTCAACGCCGCCGTGGGCAGCACGCCGCTCCGCCGCGCGTTCCTCGAAAAAGCCTACAAGGCCGGCGTCAGCTCGGGCCACGGCCTGGGCCCGATGTACTTCGGCTACGGCGATTCCGTCGCCGAGCCGGTCCGCGTCGGCGTGATCGGCACCGGCGACGAGGGGAGCGTCCTGATCGGTGCGATCAACCCCAAGTTCATCGCCGTGCGGGCCATCGCCGACATCCGCCCCTACAGCGTGTGGCGGGCCTTCAACGGCGATCACTACAGCCCAACCGCCAACGAAGTCCGGCCCGGCCTGACGAAAGTCTACGGCTGGAAAGACGAAACCGAGGCCAAGAAAAACGTCAAGGTCTACGGGGCCTACCAGGATTTGATCGCCCATGCCAAGGAGGACCAGCTCGAGGCGGTGATCATCGCCCTGCCGCTGCACCTGCACGCCCCGGCGGCCGTCGCCGCCATGAAGGCCGGCCTGCACGTGATGACCGAAAAGCTGATGGGCCACAGCGTCCACGAGTGCAAGGAAATGGCCCGCGTCGCCAAGCAAACCAACCTGCTCCTGGCCACCGGCCACCAGCGGCACTACAACATCCTCTACGACGACGCGGTGGAGATGATTCGCAAGCAGTTGCTGGGCGAGTTGCACTACATCCGCGCCCAATGGCACCGCGCCAATCTGCCCGGCCACGACAGTTGGCGGAATCCGATGCCCAAGTCGGTCAAGCCCGACGATTCGCTGGCCGACGACCTCGACCAGAAACTGAAATCCTGGTCGGCGAAACTCGAAAGCCTGCAACGGAAGAAGGACCGCTCGGTGGCGGAATGGGTCAAAAAGGTCGCCCAGCTCAAGGCCCAAATCGCCGACGCCGCGGTCGACGCCGCCAAGTTCGGCTACGAGGACAAGGAAATCAAGGACGGCTCGGGCAAGGTGGTCTACACTCGCCCGGCCATCGAGGAGTTGATCCGCTGGCGGCTGTGGGACCGGACCGGCGGCGGCTTGATGGCCGAGCTGGGCAGCCATCAACTCGACGCGGCCGACATCTTCATCCACGCCATGCACAAAATCGCCGATCCGAAGGCCGCTAAACCGCATCCGCTTTCCGTCGCCGGCGGGGCGGGCCGGCCGCTGTTCCCGCCCGACCGCGAGGTCGAGGACCACGTCTATTGCATCTTCGAGTTTCCCGCGCCCGGCTACGATCCGGCCGATCCGAACAAGGACAAGAAGAAGATCGGCGTGCAGTATGCCTCGATCAACGGCAACGGCTTCGGCGGATACGGCGAGACCGTCCTCGGCACCGAAGGGACGCTCATCCTCGAGAAGGAGAAGGACGGTCTGCTCTACCGTACGCAATCGACCGGCAGCAAGACGAAGGTCGTCGTGGCCAAGGGGGGCGAGCGGAAG
The DNA here is from genome assembly GCA_963733145.1 of uncultured Planctomycetota bacterium. GTDB lineage: Bacteria > Planctomycetota > Planctomycetia > Pirellulales > Thermoguttaceae > JAHIKV01. The sequence continues at coordinate 33,952 of CAVTCJ010000016.1, forward strand.
GGACTGCCCACGCTGCAAATCGACGCCGCCGGCGATCCGAAGTCGGCGGCCATCGGCACGCTCGGCACCCTGCCCGCCGATCGCGGCTACACCGAAGAGTTGGAGCATTGGGCCTGGTGCATCCGCAACCGGTCGCCGGAGAACCTGCCGCGCTGCCACCCCACGATGGCCTTGGGCGACGCGGTGATCGCGCTGGTGACGAACATCGCCGCCCGCGAGGGCCGCCGCATCGACTTCCAGAAGGAGTGGTTCGACCCGGACAGCGACGTCACGCCCGAGGGTGTCAAACCGGACGTTTCGCGGTACAATGCGTGAGCGGCATTTTCGTTTGGAGACGTTCACGGTATGCTCGTTTAGCGGCCGCCGGCACGGCGGCCCACCATTCGTTTAGCGGCCGCCGGCACGGCGGCCATCGGCAGTTCACGTGCCGCCGTGCCGGCGGCCGCTAAACATTGAAGGACCGATCATGGAAAAATGGCCCCTGGGCGTGTTTGCCAGCATCGACGCCGGGCTGGGCGTAAAACTCGAAGTTGCCAGCGAACTCGGCGTCCCCACCATTCAACTTCACACCCCGCACCGGGCGACGCGGACCAAGGAAAACGCCGCGCGGTTTCTGGCCCAACTGCGGGCGCTGAACATCCGCATCTCGGTCGTCTTCGCCGGCTTCGACGGCGAGAGCTACGCCGACATTCCCACCGTGGTCCGCACCGTCGGCCTGGTCCCGCCCGAGACCCGCGCCGCGCGGCTGGTCGAAGCCCGCGGGATTTCCGACTTTGCCCGGCTGCTGGGCGTCGACGCCGTGGGCCTGCACATCGGCTGCGTGCCTCACGACGAGAGCAACCCGCTGTTCGGCGATTCGGTGGAAGTCACCCGGCAATTGTGCGACCATTGCCGCGGCAACGGGCAGAACCTGCACCTGGAGACCGGCCAGGAGCCGGCCGACGTGCTGCTGCGTTTCCTGGGCCTGGTGGACCGCGACAATCTGTATGTCAATTTCGATCCGGCGAACATGATCCTCTACGGCTGCGGCGAGCCGATCGAGGCCCTCCGCCGGGTCGGCCGCTTCGTCCGCAGCGTTCACTGCAAGGATGCGAAATGGGCCACCCGCCCCGGCGAAGAGTGGGGCGCCGAAGTGCCGCTCGGCGAAGGCGACGTGGGCCTGGAAAACTTCCTCCGCACGCTCGACGAACTCGGCTACGCGGGCCCCTTGACCATCGAGCGCGAAATCCCCCAGGAGCCCAGCCGCCAGAAAGAAGAGATCGGCCGCGGCATCCGCCTGCTCAACGAATTGAAAGCGAAGATCGGATAGGTCAGCAATCGAAGAGATCAGAGGGCTGGCCGCTTCAGCGGCCAGTGCGAAGCCGCAAGCGGCGAACCCCGAACCCCGAACCCCGAACCCCCCAGCCCCGAACCCCGAATCCGCCATGCCGCGAATCTCCATGCAATTTCCGCACACGATCGGTCAGGAAGAGGCCACGCGGCGGCTGAAAGCGAAGTTCGCCGCCGCCCGCGAGGAACATCGGCACCGGGCCACCGATTACTCCGAAGAATGGAAGGACCACACCTTTTTCTTCAACTTCAAGGCGCTGGGTATGGCCGTCGGCGGCACAGTGGCCGTCGAGCCGCAACGCCTCGTCCTCGACGCCCAAATCCCCATTGCCGCCATGCTTCTGCGGCGGGCGATCGAAGACCGCCTCCGTCAGGAGGTCGCCGGATTGCTGGCGCCGTAGATGACATCTCAACAATGCGGAACCGCCGTCTCCTCGCCTGCTGAAAGCGGTATCGGCGGCGAATAAACAAAGCGTAGCGTGGCTCGTTGCCGGGCTGTTGCTCAGCCGGCTTTGGCATCAGCGTGATTTCGTAGCGGCGTTCCATGTTCTTGGGGCCCTTCTCCGCGGACAAAACGGCCTTGTTGCCTTGCCGCTCATAATGAAACGGCTTTCCGTCGTAGGGATTGACCGGGATGGGAACTTCGGTAATGTCTCCCAGATGATCGGGCCAGCGGCCTTGATGAGCGGCGGCGTAGAGCCGCAACGCCTCGAAGATTCGCAGCACGGCAATCCTGCATTCACACCGCATTTCTGCCCCCTTCACCGCTTTTGCCGCCGGAGACCACAAGGAAAACGGCGGGAATATCCCGCAATCGTCAGCCTCGGCCTTCTTTTGCGTTTCATCCTCATGTTGCAATCGTGTGCTCATTTCAAGCAGCCGGCAGAGTAAGACCGCTTGGCCATTGGCATGGCCTCGACCTGGCCGCCGTGCGTCCGTGCTCGATCAGATAACGCTTCGCCCGAGGATAGACCTCTTTGCCGACGGCGTTTTTTGGACGGATGCCTTAGTGTTCATCGCGAGGAATGACTTTAGCTGAGGGATAGTGTCCTCGGTCCTTTCCCAGAGCTTGCCACCCGACCGGCGAGAGTTTTGTCCAGGTCGTACAGATCGGGGAATTGAAACACAGTATGTTCACTCGCCTCGCCGCCCGGTCGAAAATCCACCAGCGGCCGAGGTGAGCGTGCTGAGGGCCCACGTAGTCCAAATCTCGGAGCATCGGGTTGCTGAATTAATTGTTGCACCTCATGCGACATCATGTCGGCGAAAGCGCCGCCGGCCAAGTGGCATTGACAATGGTTTGTCCAATTGTGCAACGTCTCGCGCCTCCGCAAAGCCGACTTGTAGCGTTCGCAACGCCCGGATCGTACTTCCCTTCCACGATCTCCAAGCGTGGCTATTCACCGACAGCAATCGCGCATACAAGCGAGACTGTTGTAATCCGGTCAGAAGCATCGTGACAAAGTTGCCGTCGCGGATCTGACAACTCCCAGTCGCACGATTCAAAGCGGGCCGCCCGCTCCATGTCGGCAAAGACCCAGTCGTAGCCAAGTATGCCTTTATCCTTCGCTAATACCTCTTTGCGATACTCCTTCTCTTTAGGATCACCCAACGGTATGCTCATCCACTTTCCGATGCACCCCGATCCGTCGTATTCCTTTTCAAACTCGTTGAAGAAATTGCTTCTTTCCGCCAGCAGCCGGTTCCACCACCGGCCGCGTTGCCCTGGGCCTCCGTTCCATGAACGGCGGCAGGAGCCGGTACTTCAACGCCGGCCGCGGCTCGGCCGCCGGATGCAACACGATTTGGACCGCCTTCTCCTCCAGCGACTGGCCGGGCGTCGAAGGAGAAGATGCCGGTCCGCATACCGCCACAGAGGGAATTACACTTAGAAACGCCAATAGACCTCCAGTGATAAACCGCATGATTTCGCTCCTGTGAATGGTATGGCAATGCTCTAGGATCTACGCCGAGGCACTCATCCGCGCATACTCCTGCCTATATAAGAGTCGCTTTGCCCCACGTTTTGTCTATAATTCTCCGAAAATCCGGGTGATTGGGCAGGCGTCGGGACCGGATGGCCGCGGGCCGCTACTTCTCGCCCATGACCGTCACCAGCACGGTCCGCCGCCGCGGACGAACGTCGCACTCGAGGTGGACGATCTGCTGCCACGTGCCCAAGACCGGTTTGCCGTCGGCGACGGGCAGCGAGAGCGACGGGCCGAGCAGCGTCGCTTGCAGGTGCGAATGGCCGTTGCCGTCGTGCCAGGCCCGTTCGTGGCCGTATTCGCGGCTGGGCGGGATCAGCCGGTCGAGCATCTCGGGCAAGTCCCGCTCCAGCCCCGGCTCGAACTCGATGGTTCCGACCGCCGCCGTGCTGCCCACGCAGAACACCTGGGCGATGCCCGCCTTGATCCCCGACCGTCCCACGGCGGCCGCGACCTGAGCGGTGAGATCGGTCATCTGCCGATGGCCGGTCGTGTCAAGGGACACTTCTTCCTGGTAAATCATAATTGCAGGTCCTCCGAAATAGAAACGCTAGTACGCGACTACTCCCAGGGCGTCTGCAACCCAAGCTCGCACAGTTTCTTCTGGAACTCTTCCCGTTCCCGGTTATGTTTCAGCCCATCGGGGCCGGCGTGCAGCCAACCGAAACCCTCGGCCAGCCGGCGGGCAGCGGCCGGCCGGCCGCGGGAAACCTCGCGGAATATCGCCATCTCCAGTCGGGAAAAGGAGCGGGCCTCAAGACGATAGTCGAGAAACGCTTCCCACGCCAGCGGACACCACTTGGCGACGATCTCGTGCCCGATCGCCGTCGCGTAGCTGCGAATCTCCACCTGCGCCGACTCGTCCATGCGAAGCGAGAGGAAGTGCAGCAGGTTGTGCAGATCGATCTTCCAGTACGCCTCGGTGTAGGTCGAGAGCGGCAAATCCTTGCGGGCCTGACCGCGGGAGACCTTCGCGTCGAGCCGCCGGCGATACGCCCGCCGGGCGAGCGCCTGCAATTCGGCCTCCTCCCGGGAAAGCTCGGCTCCGACGGCGGCGTCCAGAAATTGCCCGCACCCCTGGCGATTGAACGTCGATTGTTCGCGCCACTCGCCGGGCTGGGTGGCGTGAGAGGCGTCGATCGCCTCCGAGTAGCGGGTGGAATACTCGTTCACGTTCGCCGTGCGGTGGCGGATCCACTGCCGCCAGCAATCCATCGGCACGCGGACGTGGAGCTTGATCTCGCACATCTCGAACGGCGTGGTGTGCCGGTGCCGCATCAAGTAGCGGATCAGGCCCCGGTCCTCGGAAACCCGCTTGGTGCCGGCGCCGTAAGAGATTCGCGCGGCCTGCACGATCGCCTCGTCCGAGCCCATGTAGTCGATCACACGGACGAAGCCGTCGTCGAGAATCTTCAGTGGAACGCCGAGAATGGCGTCCAACGCCTCGACTCTCGACCGGCCGTCCGTCGCATTGCTGTTGGTCATTTTCGCCTCAGTCCTCCGATTACTGAAGTGGGACAACACCTGGCAAAACGGCCCGGTCCGTCCGCGTTACGAAAACATGAATTGTACCCGACGTGGCCAGATGTGGAATCCGCCCAAGCCGGCAGATGTTGCGCCTGATACTGGCCACCTCGCGCCCGGTCGGCGTTCGTTCGCAAAGCCACATTTTTCGGCAGATTGCTTCCGGGATCCGAAGTCAACCAGCTTCCTGAATCCCAACGGGGGGCCTGGGGATTGGGATATGATTGTCCCATAGTTACGGAGTTCGATGGAGTTGCCTTTTGCCTGATGTGCCACAAATTCGCAACAGATTTCGGTGTCCGAATGAATTCGCGCGAGACCCTGTTGACATAGAATGTCATTTAGCATATATTGCTTTTTCGTGGACCCGAATTTTGCCCAGAGTATTGAGCGGTTGAAGAAACTCTGCCGCGATAGAGGGATTCCGCTCACCAATCAGCGGCGTACTGTGCTTGAAGTCCTATTGGAGCATACCGGCCACCCTACGGCGGATCAGGTCTACAATGCAGTCCGCGGCCTTATCCCACAGATTTCAAAAAGAACGGTCTACCGAGTCCTCGAAACACTGGTAGACTTTGGGTTGGTCCGTCGCGTCCACCACGCGGGGGCAACCGTTCGTTTCGACGCAAGGATGCACCGCCACCACCATCTCATTTGCATTCGATGCAACCGAATCGTGGATTTCGACAGCCCCAGCTTGGACAATCTCGCCTTGCCCGAAGGTAAACCGCAGGGATTTTTGATTTCCGACTTTTCCGTTCAGTTCATGGGAACTTGCCCGGACTGCCGCAAAGCAACGAAGTAAACCATATACAGGAGAAAGAACATGAGTGATTCCAAAAAACTCACCACAAACGCCGGTGCTCCGGTTCCGGATAATCAGAACGTCATGACCGCCGGCCCGCGAGGTCCGCAACTGCTTCAGGACGTCTGGTATCTGGAAAAAATGGCCCATTTCGACCGTGAGGTCATTCCGGAACGGCGGATGCACGCCAAGGGCTCCGGGGCCTACGGCACCTTCACTGTGACCCATGACATCACCAAATACACTCGCGCCAAAATCTTTTCCGAGATCGGCAAGAAGACCGAGTTGTTCGCGCGTTTTTCCACAGTGGCCGGTGAACGCGGCGCCGCCGATGCCGAGCGCGACATCCGCGGCTTTGCGCTAAAGTTCTACACCGAAGAGGGCAACTGGGACCTCGTGGGCAATAACACGCCGGTCTTCTTTCTCCGCGACCCGCTCAAATTTTCGGACCTCAACCACGTCGTCCATCGCGACCCGCGCACCAACCTGCGCACGCGCCAAGAACAATTGGGACTTCTGGACGTCGCTGCCCGAGGCGCTGCATCAGGTGACCATCACGATGAGCGAGCGGGGCATTCCGTTGTCCTTCCGTCACATGAACGGCTATGGCAGTCACACCTTCAGCTTCATCAACGCCAACAACGAACGGTACTGGTGCAAGTTCCACTTTAAGACGCAGCAGGGCATCAAGTGTCTGACCGATGCGGAAGCCGAGGCGGTGATCGGCCAATGCCGTGAGAGCAATCAACGCGACCTCTACTACTCCATCGAGAAAGGCGATTTTCCGCGATGGACCCTGTACGTCCAGATTATGGCCGAGCAACAGGCCGCCAAACACCCCTACAATCCTTTTGATCTCACCAAGGTTTGGTACAAAAAGGATTATCCCCTTATCGAGGTGGGGATTATGGAGCTTAACAAGAACCCGGAAAACTACTTTGCCGAGGTCGAGCAGTCGGCGTTTAATCCGGCCAATGTGGTGCCGGGCATCGGCTTCTCTCCCGACAAGATGCTCCAAGGAAGGCTCTTTTCCTACGGCGACACCCAGCGTTACCGGTTAGGGGTCAACCATCACCTAATCCCAGTGAATAAGGCCCGTTGCCCCTTCCACAGTTATCACCGCGATGGCCAGATGCGGGTGGACGGCAACTACGGCTCCACGCTGGGCTATGAGCCCAACAGTTATGGTGAGTGGCAGGAACAGCCTGATTTCTCCGAGCCGCCTCTGGAACTGAGCGGGGCTGCGGCCCACTGGAACGCCCGCGAGGATGACAGCGATTACTATACCCAGCCGGGCAAGCTCTTTCACCTGATGAGCAAAGAGCAACGGGAAGTCCTGTTCGGCAACACCGCCCGCGCGATGGGCGACGCGCCGCGGGAGATCAAGATTCGCCACATCGGCAACTGCCTGAGGGCCGACCCTGATTACGGCAAGGGAGTGGCCGACGCACTGGGCATCCCGCTTAGCGAAGTGCCGGAATAGGCATGCGCCGAGCCGTTGAAAAAAGGGGATGTTGAATAAGGGACTAGTCCAATCATTGGGAGTGCTTACTCTCGGAAATTGGAATTATCCCTTTTTTCTATCCCGGACCACTGGTCCTACCGCGCCCCCACGGGCTCCTCGATATGGACGTGGTACATCGCCCGCAGCCAGTTGGCGGTGTCGGTGTAGTTTTGGAACCGGGTGATCTTCCCGTTTCGCAAGGTCCAGAAGTGGGCGAACGGCGCTCTAAGCTCGTTGCCCGTGTCCTTCCCTCGACCCAGGAAGCATCCGGTTACAATCACCTGGTCCCCGGCGTCGAGATACTGATCGCATTGCAGACGGAAGTTGTCGAGCCCGTCGCGGCAGGGCGCGAAGACTTCCTTGATGACGGCTGCGGGGCCGCGGTGTGTGCCGCAGACCTGAATCCCCTCCACGTCGGGTTCGATCCATTCGATTTGTGGGTCGAAGGGCATGCTGGCAAAATCCCCATGAGCGAACGAATCGTAAAGCCCGCGGACCGTAGCAATGTTATCCTGGCCCATGATCTATCTCCTTGAAATGTTTTCTACTTTCAACCGATGTTCTGGAACGTAATCGTGAACTCTCCAAAACAACACGGTGGAATTGTAGGCCGGCAACCGGCGTGGGCAAGATGTTCTTTATCGGCAGCTCCTACCAGCCAGAAGGGGCAAAAACGGGTCGGGGGCAAAAACGGGTCAGAACGATTATTGCCCCATCGGCGTGCGTTCTGGGAGTGAGAAATAGTTCTGCCCCCTTTTGGCGGTCAGTAGAATTTGTCGTCCCCCCTTAACGGCACGTTTGACACTTGAATGCCACATCCTATGTTTTACTGGATTGACTTCGTCTCATGAGACTAAAACCCAACCCAGATACACCAAATCTCGGTCCCGACATGAAGCGTATATTGCTCTTGAATGCGATTGTGCTCGTGTTCTTCTTCGCCGCTTGGTGCGTCCAGGACTATTTCGTAGTGAAATCTCCCCAATATCCCCAAAACTGCCATGACAGTGAATGGACATTCCTGTTCATCCCGCTTCTGACTTTAGTGGCAAATCTCGTCGCACTACGAAAGCAGGGGGTGACACGGGCACTTCTTACGGCAATCGTTGCCTCGGTTGCTATCTGCGTGCTCTTCCTTGCAATGTTGATCTTTCCCGGGATGCCGTTTCATCTGAGCATCGGCGGGACGCTGTAAACCGGTGAAAAAGTGGTCAGAACTATTATTCCCCCACCGGCGCGCGTTCTGGGAGTGAAAAATAGTACCGACTCCTTTTCGCGGTTCAATCGGGACTGGTGGCGCGATACTTGATCACGCGGACCTGTTCCAGCGTCACCAGACCTTCCACGACCATCTCGTCGATGTGCGGCAGCAGTTCGTCGATCTTCTGCCGGGCGTCGACGATCTCGATCACGATGGGCAGATCCTCCGACAGTCGCAGGATTTTAGCGGTGTGCATGCGGCTGTGGGCGCCGAAGCCCATCGGCCCGCGGAGCACGGTGGCCCCGGCCAGATGCAGTTCCCGGGCCTTGAGCACGATGGCCTCGTACAGCGGCCGGCCCTCCCAGCGGTCTGATTCGCCGATGAAAATGCGGAGCAGCCAGCCGTCTTCGGGAATCTTCATGGTTCGCGTCCTTTAGGGATTGGAGAAAAACAACGCGTGCAATTCCCACTTGTGGTGCAGGCGTCTCGCCTGCCCAACTGCTGCAGGCGAGACGCCTGCACCACAATAAACATAGCAACATGTTCGTCTACGGTTACTTGCGTTTCAGGAGCCGTAGATTGCCATTGCCAGCCGTGCGCCCCCCCAGGCCCCCAGCAGTCCCAGGCCGTTGCTCAACAACAAGTTGAGCGCCGCCAGGCCGAATTGACCGTCGTTGGCCAGCGAGATTGTCTCGAACCCGAACGTCGAAAAGGTGGTGAAACCGCCGAGCAACCCGAGCAGGATGGCCAGGCGATACTCGTCGCGGATCAGCACGGGGCCGGTGAACAACGACGCCAGAAACCCGATGGCCACGCAGCCGGCGACGTTGACGGCCAGCGTGCCGGCGGGGAAATCGCTGTCGGTCAAGCGTTGCGCCCAACCGGCAACCCCGTAGCGGAGCAGGCAGCCCAACCCGCCCGCGATGAAAATGAGCGAAAGTCGAAACATGGCGCCGCCGTCCTCTACCAGCCCGCGGTCCTATCGTTTCCGGTCGGCCTCGGCTGGATCGCGGGCCCACCAGGGTACCGATAGGGGTCATCAGGCCACCGGGCCGGTTGAAGGCGGACTCCATCACCTGTCCAAATTATTATCGGCATTTGGCCGCCGGATTCAAGCCGGTTTTTTGCCGACGGTCGCTCCCCTTTTCGAGATGCAGCCGGATGGCAAGCGCGATTTTCGCAGGTCGTTCAGCGCCCGGTCACTCGCTCCAGCGATTCGGGATACCTGGCGCCGTGTATTGTGATCTGCGAAGCGGCCTCGTCGATCTCGCGGAGATCGTCCGGCGTAAGTTCGACCGCGACGGCCCCCATGTTCTCTTCCAGACGATGCAACTTCGTGGTGCCGGGAATGGGAACGATCCACGGCTTCTGGGCCAGCAGCCAGGCCAGCGCGATCTGGGCGGGCGTCGCCTCTTTTCGCTTTGCCACGCTGCCGAGCAGATCGACCAGGGCCTGATTCGCCTTCAATGCCTCCGGCGTGAAACGGGGCAGATTGCCGCGGAAGTCGCCGTCGTCGAACTTCGTGTTTTCGTCGATCTTGCCGGTGAGAAAGCCCCGGCCCAGCGGACTGTACGGCACCAGCCCGATGCCCAGTTCCTCCAGCGCCGGGATGACTTCCTTCTCGGGCGTTCGCATCCACAGCGAGTATTCGTTCTGCAGCGCGGCCACCGGCTGGACGGCGTGGGCGCGGCGGATGGTTTGCACACCGGCTTCGGACAGGCCGAAGTATCTGGCTTTGCCCTGCCCGATCAGTTCCTTGACCGTTCCCGCCACGTCCTCGATCGGCACGTCCGGGTCAACGCGGTGCTGATAGAGCAGGTCGATCGTTTCGATCTTGAGCCGCTTGAGCGAGCCCTCGACGGCCTGCTTGATGTGCTCCGGCCGGCTATTCAGTGCCGGCTTGCCCTTCGTACCGCGGGGATCGAGGCCGGGGCTGACATCGAACCCGAACTTGGTGGCGATCAGTACTCGCCCGCGGACCGGGGCCAGCGCCTCGCCGACCAGTTCTTCGTTCCAGAAGGGGCCATAGACCTCGGCCGTGTCGAACAGCGTGACGCCGCGTTCCACGGCGGTCCGGATAACGGCGATCATCTCCGATGTGTCTTTTGGCGGGCCGTAGGCGAAACTCATTCCCATGCAGCCCAGCCCGAGCGCCGACACCTCCAAGCCGCTTCTTCCGAGTTCGCGTTTTTGCATTGTGTTCTCCTTGGGGATTCTAGGGCTACGCAATCGTTCACATGGCAACCGTCATTCTGAGCGCAGCGAAGAATCTTGGCGGGGCCGCGATTCCGTAAGAGATTCTTAGCTACACTCAGAATGACGGTGTTTCCCGTCCCGTGAACGGTTGAGGGGGATACTGTTAAGGTTGCTTTCCGACCTGCCGAATGTCTCTCAAAAGGGATATCCTTGGACCGCCCATCAAATCAAAGTGAATTATTACCGGCAGGTCAATCGAAAGCAAAACGCCCGACAGCCGAACTCTCGGCAGCGGGCGATAATTAGTCGGCTGCGAATCTCCCCTATTTCATCTAAGGCTGAGGCGTGAAAGAAGACGGGACATCGTACGTTCGCATATAGCCCATCCTTGGTTCACTCGCCTTCTGGGAGGGGGGGCCGGCGGTGAGGGCATCGTGCCGTGGTCCTCCTATTTTGTCTCTATCAAAACGGAAATTATTGAGTCGCCGAAATAATTGGCGTGAGTCCTTTCCGGGATGGCAATTACTGCCAAGCGAACCGGTAGTAGTCTGGCAGTGCAAGTTCCACACGGGATTTTTTCGCCGACTCCTCACAGAGCGCACGTATCCGTTGCGGGGATAATCCCGTCGCGGGATTGGCGCTAATTTCCACTACCGCGGCGAGGTCAAGCCGTTCAAGAGCGGCGGGGATCCTCTTTTCGCGCACGGTGACAAATGGGGATAGCGGAGTCATTTCTCCGTTAGCGTTGCGGACTTTTAGCTTTCCGACTTCCGCCGCCGCCTTCGACCTATTGCCCGCGCTGCCCGGCGCGTCCATATAGGCCTTGATCCGGTCTAGAATGTCTTTGACCGACACACCCATCGCGCTCGCCTTGGCGTGGTCGACATCGAAGAACAGCGACGGGTGTAGGGCCAAATCTGGGGTCGCTTGCAGGTGGGCGAGCATCTTGCTTTCCCGCAGCCGTGCGATGAGTTTCTCCGCCCACTGCCTCACCTTGGCCTGTTCGGGACCGTAAACGAAAAAGTCTATCGCGGGGGGCGACGGCTTCTCCGCGGTGTCCGCAGACTGCTTCCGTACCGTCACGCCGGATTTCTTCACTTCGTCCGGCAGCACCGGCAGTGCGAGGTTCACCCGGTTCTCGACCAGCGACCGGGCCAGCTCAAGATCGGCACCCCTGCGGAGAATGACGTGCAGTTCGTATTTTCCGTCGTTGGTCGATCGCGACCGAATATGCACCATGTCTTCCACGCCATTGACCTGCTGCTCGATCGGCGCCGCAACGGCATCGACCACGACTTGCGCACTCGCGCCGGGATAAGTCGCCTCGACGGTGATGGTCGGCAGGCCCGGCTTGCGGGGTTCTGATCGCCCCGGATTGGTTCGGCTGGACCGGCTTCGATGGCTTTGGCAGCACACGGCCCCCTGGGACCGTGCGCCACGTGGGATCTGTAATCCGCAGCGCGCCGCTGGCCTCATTTTTCTCCGTGCGGGCAGACTCGCCTTTGCTGAGCAAGACCTCCCCTTTCGACTCGCCGGCCAATTTCATCTTTGCCGTGCCGTTGAAGACGTGCGTGGAAATGTTGCCGTCCTCGAAAACCTCGACGCCGAGTTCGCCCTTCTCGATGGTGACGACGGCCGTGGGAGTGTGGACGGTGAAGAGGGACTCGGGATTCGGGGTTCGGGGCTCGGGATTTGCCGCAGGCGGCTTCGCATCGGGCGTCCGCCTTCCCTTCCACCCGCACCGTCATCTTTCCTATCGCGAGATAGCCGCCGGCGGCGGATTCGACTTGATACGTGCATGGCCCCTGAAGGATCACTTTCGCACCAGAATCGTAGGTGATTTCCATCAGCCCCGCGGAAAATGAGTACTTGCGACCGAGCGGGACCGTCGACCCTACAGAGGCCATAAGCGGTGGCTCTACCCAGCGGAAATCCTTCATGCCGGTGATCCGGCCGACGCTCTTCCGCTCCGGCGCAGGCGCCGGTTTCGCCTGGGCCGCTCTTGCTGGTGTCCAGCTTGCCGGGCTTCGCCGGCTCCGCCTTCGCCGCGGTCTGAAAGACCAGCAGATACGGCACGGCCGGGCGTCCCTCGCGGTCCTTGAAGTTCTTGAAGCGGCCGCTGTTCAGCCAGAAGCCGTAGGTCTTGCCGGGCTCCAGCTTGACCCGCAGCACGCACGTCCGATGGTCCTTCTCGTAGGACGGCTTCCCCAGCACCTCCGGCATCGAGTCCTCCCACGCCGTCGACCAACTCCAGGAGCCGTCGGCCATCGCCTTGCTGAACGTGACACGGATCTCCGTCTCGCCCGGCTTCACGTCTTTGACGCCCGCCTCGGGCGCCGTTTTGACGACCACCGGCGGCATCGAGTCGACGTCCTGTCCCCGCGCGCCGCGGGCAAAGTGACAACATGCAACGGCGATCAGCCCCGCCAACAACAGCTTTGTCTTCATGGCATTGCTCCTTCGATTCGGTGATTAGACGCCACCCAACTATTCAGGGACGATGCCATTATACCCATTCAACGGACAATGCAACCCCACCACGTGAGCGTGGGCGCGGCAAGAAATCCTGGCGACGCATTGATTAATTGATTATTCGTTTAGCCCGGCCACTCGTGGCCGGTGACAGACGGAACATAATCCCCACCGGTCACAAGCGACCGGGCTAAACGGGGCGACTCAATACGTTGGGGAGGCCGTTGTACTGCCCCCCCCAACACCGCACTTTTCCAGCGGGCCGCTTCGCCCTACCCCAGCCACTGCGGATTCGCCGCCGTGCCGTCGAAGCGCGTCGTGGTCTTGAACAACTCATACCGCCCATCGCTGGCGGCGGCGGCAGTCCGGCGGAGCAGTTGAGCCGTCTGTTCCGCTGTCAGCGGTTTGAACGTGCGGATCGCATCCAACCCCTGATCGAGCAGTTCCATCGTGTCGATGCCCGTGATCACCGTCGAGGTGGAGAGACTCATGGCGAAGTGCAGGCATTCGACCGGCGAGACCACGTTGCTCTTGAGAATCACTCCGCCGCCCATCGATTTCATTCCCAGCACGCCGATCTGGTCCTTGACGAGCAAGGGGAGCACTTTGCGGCCGAAGCTGCGAAAATGGGCGTCCATGACGTTCAGCGGCATTTGCACCGCGTCGAAGCGGAACTTGTGGCGGGCGGCGATCTCCAGCATCCGCAAATGCACCAGCGGGTCTTTGTGGCCCGTAAAGCCGATGAACCGGATTTTGCCCGCCTTCCGCGCCGCCAGCGCCGCCTCCATCCCCCCGCCCTCCGCAAAGATCCGATCCGGGTCTTCCAGGCGGATGACCTCGTGAAATTGGAGCAGGTCCAAGTGATCGGTCTGAAGCCGCTTTAAGCAATCCTCGATCTGCCGCGCCGCGGACGCCTTGCTGCGGCCGTCGATCTTCGTCATCAGGAACACCTTCTGCCGGTAGCCGTCGCGGAGGGCCTTGCCCATGCGGACCTCGCTGCCGCCGTTGTGGTAATCCCAGCAGTTGTCCATGAAGTTTACGCCGCGGTCGATGGCCGTGCGAATCAGGCGGATGCTGTCCTGCTCTTGGGCTTGATTGGCGATATGATATCCGCCCAGTCCCAACAGGGACACTTTCTCGCCCGTCCGGCCCAAGGGGCGGTAAATCATCTCGCCCTGTGCCGCGTCACCCGCTTTCGGCGGCTCGGTTCCCGCGACCGGTTCGCCGGCCAAGGCAATTCCCAGCGAGTCGAAGACACACTCAGCGCCCATGGGCACCGCGGCGGCCAGCGCCGTTTTCAGAAAGTTGCGACGTTCCATGCGTATCTCCTTTGTGACGGGCTTTGCCGGGGGATATTTGCTTAGAGTGAGCGGTTTCCGCTATCACTCCGCTAACGATCAACTGTAGACTGCCCGTTGCGTCAAGGCAATACGGCTAACGGCTTGCCCGCAGCCGATTCACATCGTCGGTAGTCGCCGTTTTGCCGCCGAATCCCCCGTCGCCACTCTTGACTTCCTCCAGGATAACGACCGTTTTGTCACGCAGTTTTTCGCCCTCGACAGAGATCAATAAGACAAGTACGATATGTGATAAATACGATTGCATGGGCAATCCTCATTTTCTGATCTGGGTAAACGAAGAGTCTATTCCTCTGCTGGATGTTCGCGCAAGCGGTTGAGTTCGGCTTGGATGGCGGAACGGAGATATTCGAGCGACTCGCGGAGTTCGTCGAGGGACGACTGATCCAGCGTCCCGGTTGTCCGCAAGGGGGGCAAGGCGGCTAAGGCGTAAACCGCGCCGCGTTGGGCACGCTTGAGCTGAGCTATCGAGATGCCGACGAACGGCTGATAGGCGGATTCATCGAAGGGTGCGGCATCATCGGGATCGGAATCCTCGTCCTCGAAAGGGACAGTCCCATTTTCGTCGGACGAAAATGGGGACAGTCCCCCAGACGAAAATGGGGACGGTCCTGACGTAAATCGGGACAGCCCGCCCAAAGCCTGCGCCAGGCCGCCGAGAACGTCGCCCGCGCCGGATACCAAGGCGTCGATGTGGCCGGCGGATTCGTCGGGGACGGTCCCCTTTTCCCCGGGGCCGAGCAATTCGTGGAGCCGCAGCAGCAGGTCTTGGGCCCGCTGCAGAAGCGGATGACGCGGGGGATGGTCTATGTCGTCCTCAGCGTCATCATCCCAATCATCCGCCGCATCCGCATCGCTGATCGCCTCGGGCAGGCTCGCTCGCCACGGCTCGTCGGCTTCGTCATCGTCGTCCCAATCCCGGAAAAAGGGTACAGGCCCCTTATGGGCCGAGCCCCCTTCGGGCATAAGGGGCCAGTCCCCTTTTTCGTCGTCAGGATCCTCGGGCAAACCGAGGGCCGTTTCCTCGTGCATGGCCGCGTCGAACGCCTCGTCGATCTCGTCACCGTCGGCCAGATGTTCATCGATCGCCCGATGCACGCGTTCCTGCCGGCGGCGGTTCTCCTTGTACGAGTCGTCCCAATGGGCTTCGCCGCGGCCGTGGTCGTCGGCGCCGACGGGCGGATGCTCGGCTGGCCGGGCCAACGTGCGATGCACCAGCCCGGCGATGCGCTCGACCCGGGCGGCGAGGATTTCGGGATCCTCGGCGGCCTCGCTGCTCAGGCCGTGGTTGCGCAGCCCCTCGGCCATTCCGTCGATCGCCGCTTGGACCAGGCGAAACTTGGCGGCCAGTGCGGCCAGGTCGCGGGTTTCCCAATAGCCGCCCTCGTCGCGAACCTCCAGATCGGAAATAAACTCCTTCCTCAGCGCCGCGAGCAACTCGATCAGGGCCGCGTGCCCTTCGACCGGACCGAACTGGGTTTTCACCCAACACCACGAGGGCTCGGCCGGTTCGCCCCGCTCGGCCGTCTCGACCTCGTGCAGCCCGATGAGCCGGCCCTCGGGCGAAATCAGCAGGCCGGTCGGCTCCTGGCCGGGGAACAGGTTCGGCAGGACGCCGCGGGTGAGGCGGCCGGGCCGGTTCTTCTCGCCACTCCGCCAGACGCGGACCTGCCCGCCCAACTCGAGCGCCAGGTCCACGACGCGATCCTCGAAATCCTCGATGCGCTCGAGGTCGTCCAGCGATCCGCGATAGAAAACCGTAACGCCCATGCCTCGGGTTCCTCTACTTTATGAGTCAATTCCTCTAGTTTTGGGCATAATCAATTGCCGCGACCTTGCCGTCGCGAAACGTCAACACAAAGTGATGCTGGCTCCCCGGCAACACCAATATTACACCTCCATCCACGAATATGATAGTATGGAGGGCGGTATGTGATGGTGAAATGCATGGTGGAATAGCAACCCAAGGAGAACAAAATGCGCATTGGATTTTGGTCGAAAATCGTCGGGGTGTTCGTCTTGTCGGCTGCCGTCCTCGGCGCGGGCGTGGTCGTCTTCGGCGAGAATGTTGCCGTTCCGCCGAGAACGCCCGATCAGCGGGCCGTCGCCGCATGGCTGGACCGTGTGGTGAAATACGCGGCCAGCCTCCCTGAGGCGCAACTCGTCGAGGTCCTTCCGGCGCTTTCCGAGTCGCTGACTGCCGCCGACCGCGTGGAACCCGTCGAACGTCTCGTGGCGCGAGTCAAGGACCCAGAGAAACGGGCCCAGCAGGAATATCTGCTATGTTGTTGCCTCGGCCAGGCGGGGAAATACGACGCCGCGATTCGCAAGGCGCAATCGATGCCCAATGAACCGCGGAAGTCTTCATCGGGAGAAGAGATCCACAGTTGGCGGGTGGCGACTCTTTATGCGGTGGCCCGCCTCCAATTCTCGGCCTATGACTTCAAGGAAGGCGAAAAAACCATCGGCTTGATCGGTGATCCCCATACTGTCTCACACGCCTATCTGCATTGTGCGGAATATCAGGCCAAGGCCGGTCTGTACGCGGATGCAGAGAAAAGTTTGGCAAAAGTTGTCGCCAATACCGACGACGAAAGACAACAGACGGCACAGCCCCGTCAAATGATCGCCCGCTATAAGGCCGTGGGGTTAAAGGACCCGCCGCGCATCAAGCCCGGACACTATTTCGAGGCCGTTCGTTACTTGAGCACGGTCTTCTGCGATCCGGGCTATTCGTTCAAAGATGCGGCTCAAGCGGAAATCGCCGAGAAAGCCGTCGACAAGCTGAAAGGGGCGAACGACAAAGCCACCGCCTGGAGAAACATCGCCTGGTCATACTACCGCATGCGACATGCCGACAAGCAAAATATCGACCGCTGCCGCCGGGCCATCAAAAAATCGCTGGAGTATGCCACGAAAATCCCCGACGGACAGGGCACGTCATACATGAAGGCCGTGGCCTTCGCCTCCGCCGCCGATCTCTATGTCGAACTGGGCGATAAGGAACTCGCCAAACAGGCCGTCGATAAAGCGCGTGCAGTCAACCTCGATGCGGACATGCTCGGCGGGCTCAGCGGATTCACCACAACGCCGTTGCTCGTCTCCGTTCTCGTTCGCGTCGGCGACGTCGACGGCGGAAAAGCCATCGCCGAGAAAATTCAGAATGCGGCCGAAAAGAAATCGAAGACGGAATCGACGGCGTTTTATGAAGCAGACGTCGCGTGGTTGGCCTGGGCGACCTCATGCGCACTCGAAGGCAAGATTGCGAACGTCGAGAGGCAACTCGAAAAAACAGGCAACGTCCGGACGAAAGCCGTACTCTCGGCCGGCGTGGCCTCGGGATTGCTCGAATTGCAGCATCGGCGTACGAAGGCCGAAAAGCGGTAGATCCGTGCGGAAATTGGGGAGGAAATTGGGGTCAGAGCGCTCTTAGTCATTAGCCTATTCCAGCTAATGTCTAGAGCGCTCTGACCCCATATTCCCAGACAGCGGTCGGCAAGCGAAGCCATTGACTGAGTTGACGCTCGGATCAGCGAGGGACGAAAAAGGGACGAACGAGGCGGCAGCCGTCTCTTTTGTTCCTTTGAAACATTCAGAGTCCAGCTATAAACGCCTGCCATCGATTGGCGAGCCATCGTTGCGGTTCCCTAGACAGCGGTAGACCTCGGCATCAATCGAATAGTTGATCGTGCGGACCGAGCCATCGCAGAACGACATGTTGAACCCGTCGGCGTGAGCACTGCCGAACCACTGCACGTGATTCCCTTCGCCAATCGCCTGGCGGTCGCATCGGGGCAGATTGTTGTAGTCGGCGGCGCCAACCGTGCCGACGGTCCCGGTAAAGCGGAGCAAGTCCAAGTCATCTCCGCAATACATGGTTTCGCTATCGCCCAAGTCCTTGCCGTCGATGTAATGACTCGAGTTGACGTACTTCTCGCCGATTAGGAACGTATTGCTAGCGCCGTCCTGAACGTCGGCCGGCTTCACTTGGCTTCGCTGGTGGGAAATTCCGGTTTGGTGATCCATGTTGTCCCATGCGAAGTGTGGATCATCTCCAGTTGCCAGATCGGGAAGCCATTGTGGATCATCTCTTCGCCATTGGACGTAGTCTCCGCCGTTCATGGCATAGTCGCTCCGCGCAAGCCCGGTAATGGGGCCGCTCGTCAATCTGAATTCGACTACGGGAACATAGGCGAAGTGGTAGAGGGCGGCGGGCCGGCGCGTGGGGCAGTTCATCGCCGCCAGCGGCGTGGCCAGCCGCTTCGCATTGGCCTCCTCAATGCTCATGCCGCTGCCGAGCCCGCCCAGGTCGTGCAACGCCTGCTGCTCGATGAAGGGCAGGATATTGTAGATCCAGCCGCCGGGCTGACGTTTGTCGAATCCCCGGTCGGGATGGCCGAGCCACCATTTGTTCCATCCCCCGGTCGGAAAGAAACCGAGATCCGACTCATGGGTGATGGCCCCCCAGGGCCAACTGCTTGACGTGGTTGCCGCATTGCATTCGGCGGGCGGCTTCCCGCGCCGCTTGAATCGCCGGCAACAGCAACGCAACCAGAATGCCAATGATCGTAATGACGACCAACAACTCCGCCAAAGTAAAACCGTGCAGGGGCCGGCGACGAGCTCTGCTTTCGCTGACCAATTACCTTTTTTCGACCCCTGACGCGGAGACATCCAGAATCTCCAAGGCTATTGTAGCCTATCGTTCGTTCGTGGGCGTTAATTTGCATAAGACCACCGTCACCCTCGTTGCGGTTGCGCCCGACGGCAAGGAAATCGCTCGGAGGGACAAACGGGGACGTTCTACTTCATGTCGCAAAAAAGGCAATATACTGAAGCGTGAATGGCCGCAAAAGTGGAATGTCCCCGTTGTTTCCTCCATGGCGCGATGGTTTACGGAAGAAGATGTACGTCGGTTGATCGAGGAAGCGGTCGCTCCGTTGAAGGTGCGGATCGCGGAGTTGGAGGCCGAAAACGAACGGTTGAAGGCCGAAATCGCCAAGCTGAAGAAGAACTCGACGACCTCCTCGAAGCCGCCCAGCAGCGACATCGTCAAGCCGCCACGCCCGCCAAAGAGCGGCGGCAAACGGGGCAAGCGACGCCCCGGCGGCCAATTGGGGCATGCCCGCCACACTCGGCCGGCATTTCCGCCGGAGCAAGTTGACACAACTTGGGACTACGAGTGGGAGAAAGTGCCGCCGGGATGGAGGCCGCTCGACCAGTTTCGCGTCGTCCAACAAGTCGAACTGGCAGAGAAGCCTTGCACGGTCACCGAGCATCGCGCCCGGCTGTATGAAAACCTCCGCACCGGCCAGATTATGGCGGCTCCGTTGCCGCCCGAGGTGCGGCGCTGCGGACTGCTCGGGCCGCGGCTGACGGCGTTGGTGGCCTATCAGAAAGGGGCCTGTCACATGTCGGTCGAGACGATCCGCAGATTTCTCGGCGACGTGTTTCGCTTGCCGATCAGCCACGGGCAAGTGATGAAGGCGGTGCGGAAGGTCAGCACGGCGCTCGAGTTTCCCACGAGGAGTTGCAGAACTCCTTGCCGCGGCAGGCGTACATGGGAATCGACGAGACCGGGCACCACGAACGCGGCCGCGGCTTGTGGAGTTGGTGTTTCCACGTGCCGGGCGAAGACCGTTTCACTTGGTTCCACATCGACCCCTCGCGGGGCTCGAAGGTGCTGAAGCAATACCTTAACACCCGGGTACGTCAGACACAGTGAGCCTCGTCTCGTCGAGAACCTCAAGGCCTCCTGGCGAAGAATCTGGAGAATTTTCCCCGTGGGCGGAATCGAGCTGTCCCATACGACGATGGTAACGAAGCACGCCTCGTGCTAGAATGGCGGCGACGGCTTGGCGCCGCTGCTGGGCAGTCAATATGGAATTGGCATTCACATTTGGCATCTTCCTAGCGCGGCGTAGCCGCAACCAATTGTGGTCTTAGGTCTTAGGTCTTGGGTCTTAGCCCGAAGACCCAAGACCTAAGACCCAAGACCGTCAAAGATTGAGGACGATTTCTCAATCCCAAAAACTAATGGCATAACTCCAAGGTCATGTGACTGCGGGTTATGTATGCCAAACGAACGGCCGTTGTCCAAACATGCTTTGGAAAAAAACGTGCCGAGACACCGTGAGTCGAGACAATGAATCTGAGTGGAAAGAGTCTGTGGCAGGTTGGCGCAGGTGACACCGACAGGTCTTACGGCCCGCTTTGTATCGATTTCGACGTTATGATTGCAGGACCAGGTGGGCCAGGCGCCTATGAGGAGTCACGTTACGCACACCTCGGCGACATTAAAAACAGCCTCCGGAGATTTTGTCAGGAAGCTCGGCATGGCGACATCGTTCTCCTGTCTTGGTTCAGCGTGAAATGGAAACGTCAGAGGTCGGGTTAGGATCGTTCGGGCGTTGAAATTGTTTGGTAGTGTTTGGATTTTCCGCTTTGGTGTTGAAAGTGAAGGGGGTAAGAGACGGGCGGCGGGGTCGCCGCCCGCCTTCACTCACAACCCCTGGGTCGGCGCTCGGGTTGCGTCCCCGCAGAGCCCTATCCTCCGCCCAGGTCGTTCGTCATCGTAGCGTCTTTCTTTCGATCAGGCAACCGTTCGCAAGCGGGCCGCCTCGCGTTGCTCCTTTCTGCGCTCTCGCGCCTCGGCCAACTTGCGGTCGCGGGCGGCGAAGATTTCCGCTTCGCGTCCGGCCAGTTTGTCCGCCGGAGCGATGTAGCCGATGGCGCTGTGCAAACGCACTTCGTTGTAATGTTTCACATACTTGGACACAATCCGCACCGCGTCTTCCAACGAGATCGGCGTGCCGGGTCGGATGCACTCACCCTTGATGCTGCCGTGAAATCGCTCCAGCTTGCCGTTGCTCTGCGGATAGTATGGGCTGGTGCGCACGTGCGTCATTCCGCAGAGGCGGATGAACTCCTTGAAGTCCTTGGCCAGGAACTGCGCGCCGTTGTCGCTGATGATGCGAGGCGTCTCGTTGGGAAACTTTTCTTTTGCCCGTTGCAGGATCGTCAACTCGTCTTGCTCGGTCATCGACGGGCGGATTTCCCGATGCACGACGTAGCGGCTGTAGCCGTCGAGGATTGTGGTGAGGTAGTAAAACGTGCCGTGTATGTTGATGTAGCTGATGTCGATATGCCAGTGTTCGTGCGGTTTTTGCGGCTGATGGAAGCCCGTGCCTTTCTTCGACGGCTTGTTGGTCGATCGTCCGATGCGGCCCGCCGCCTTCAACACGCGATACACGCTGCTGGGGCTGACGGCCACTACGTCGCGATCGAGCATCATAAACGCCAATCGCCGATAGCCCTCCAACGGATACTCGAAGGAGAAGCGGATGATGGCCTGCTTTTCCCAGTCTTCGAGCCACCAGTCGCGCGGCACCCAGCCGTTGTGCTCGTTCCGCTTGCCGTAGCGTTGTTTCCAGTCGTGGAATTTGCTTTGGCCGATGCCCAGCCAAGCCACGAACCGCCGGGCCGGAACCTCGGTCCGCTCGTGCCAACGGCGCACGTAATCGACCACTTCATCGCGGGTGTCGTGGGGAACCCAGCGTCCGTTCAGAGTTCCCCAATGGATTTTTTTGCGCGGACGTTCTCCTCCATCAATTCGGAGATGACCTCGTTCTTCTGAACGAGCTTGGCCTCCAGCCGGGCGATCTTCTCCTCCTGCGCCGACACCTTGCTGGCGGCCCGTTTGGCCACCGGCTGGAAGATGGCCTCCAGATTGTCGACCAGGATTTTCTGCCAAGTGTAGATTTGATTGGGCTTGATGCCGTACTCGTCGCACAGGTCCGAGATGGGAACCTTATCGACCAGATACCTCTTAAGAATGGCTGCCTTCTGGTCGGTGCCAAAGCGTCGTCGTGGGGCGTTCTCGGAAAACACTTCACCACGATCGGCATCGTCGGCCGGTCGTGCGCCAGGACTTCCGCATACGTATGGATGTTGTCGGCCTCGAATACGGCTTCCACGTAAAAGGTCACCGTGAGATTTCCCTCGCTGAACCCAAATGTGCTGGCCTTGTATGACTGATTCGTGGGGATTAGATCACCGCACCTTTCAGGATTATCGTCGATATACGATCCGTCACGACGGTCCGGGCCATTCTTAAGCCAGATGCGAATCGCCCCGTTGTCAGATTGACCCGGCGGCACGGACCTGTCCGCCGGCACGGGCAACGTCCCGGCCATAACGTAGTCGAACTCCAACAGCGTCCTCGAATAGTCAAGCCCCGCCGGCAAGGTTACGGTGATGGGATAAAACAATTCGCTTGCGTGGGCAGTGTCCTGCCCCAGATAAATGGTTCCCACAAAATACCCGTCCCAGCAATTCAGCACCCCATCTTGATCCCAGTCTCCCCAGTTGGGCAGAAGGAGTTTTCCCAATCCGTAGGGATGATCTTCCAAGTATTCCTCCTGATCGCTGTGATCTATACCGCCATAAATTGCGCTGTTGTCGGAATCGATGTCCATGTCGATGAACATATCGATCACCTTTGCCTCGACCGAATCCGCTACTTCCGTCTCGACGTCCGCCTGGGCGTAGTCGCCGTCCGGCTCGAAATGGGCGATCAAGCGGATCGGATGCTGGGAATCATAATACTCTGCAAGGCCCTCGATCAACAAGTCCACCGCGTTGGCGTCCAGGGTGATCGGCAATGCCGTCTCGCGCGAGCGCGGCACCTGCACGCCGGTGGATTTCCACACCAAGACGTATTGGGCATACTGCGGTTCGCCGACAACTTCGATCCAGTACTTACCCGTCTGGCCGTTAGGCCCGTCAATTGTCAGCTTGGCGTGGACAAGATCATCGTCGCCGGCCAATAAGACCGGCAAAGGGGTCGGAGAAAGCGCCGGTCAAAGCCGGCAAGGAGTAGCGGATGAAAGAGCCGTACGGGAAAGGGCTAGCGACCCGTCCCGACCCTGAGTCATGCGCCGGTCATGGTAACATGGCGGGTGAAGCGTTGACAAGGGTACACGCAGGCCAGCCATTGAGCTCCGAAATCATCACTTCGGCGTGCCGACCTTGTTCCGACAGGGGGAAGGCCACACCATGAGCGACGCCAAACGCAAGCCGCTCGCGGACGCCGCGGAGTCTGAGACCCTGCGCATGCGTGGAAACTCTTTGCACGGAAACCGGGAGACCCTGGAAACTCCCCCGCGGGACAACTGCGGGGGACGGTCCGAAAAGGCAATTTGCCGCACAGCGGACATGCACGTTTCCAGGGAGTCGGACGATTCCATAGTACCCGAGAAGCGAGCGAACAAAACTGGCTCGAAAGCAGTGGCGGAGTTCGTGGAGGGAAGGGGATCGACCAAGGGCAACGTTACCCGAACCTTACTCGCACCGGACTCAGTGCCGGAGAAAGCGTGACATCGGAACGAGTGGCGTGCGAAGAGGCCCAATGTCTCTTCGTCAACGACCCGAGGTAGGAGCCGTATGAGGTAGTTCCTCACGTACGGATCTGTGCGGGGGGCCGCCCGCAAGGGCGGTCCCTACCGCGACAGTCGATTTCCGGGACGAAATTGTTGATTCCAAGTTGAACCGTTTGGGGTGAATAAAGGAGCCTGGAGATTTTTCATCAATACAAATTTACCAGTCGCAGTTATCCTCCCCGCAGCCGCCATTATACCACCGCATATGATGGAGAGAAGGCCACCTGCGGAGCGTTTCCGGTCGGCCGGGGCGACGGGGGTGCAAGTTGCATCTTGCCCCGTCAACATCAACTATTAGCCCGAAGGGCTTTCGGAAGGTAGCCCAGGGTTGCCGCGCAGCGGCCACCCTGTTATGGTTGGACCTGTCAAGAGCCGTGTTGTGATTTTTTACTATTGGGTCATGGGTATATAAATATAACGCCCGCTCCGTCCCGTAGGGACAGTTGAAACGTGCCGCACCGTTTTCGGCCGTCCCTACGGGACTTGTGAGGAAATAAGGGTTTTTCCGCCGCCCCAGCCGCGAACTGCTGGGCTATTATCGACTGTCCGTACGGGACAAAGGTGTGGGTAACGGCAAGGCGTGGACGCCGGGGCTAAACGATTTTACCCAAAATCGCGCCGGGCACTCTGGTAATATGCCACAAACACCCCCTCCTAACCCAATTCTCACAATATGCTCACACATCGCTAACATGCGACTGCTATCGTGAATCGTGTATTCGTCACCCCATTACCCAGTATGTAAGGATAAGGTCGACATGAACACGATCACCAGTAGCATCCTGAAGACCGTGGCCGCTGCCGCCGCGATGACCGCCGCCGTCGCGGTCGCCGACGTTCGCCTGCAAGGGGCCGGGGCGACGTTCCCCGCTCCGTTCTACAAACGGCTCGTCGCCGAGTACCAGAAACTGAATCCCGACGTGGCGATCGACTATCAATCGATCGGCTCCGGCGGAGGCATCAAGGCCTTCAGCGAAAAGACCGTCGACTTCGGCGCCAGCGACGCCCCGCTGAATCGCAAGGAGATGACCGGCGTCGGCGGCAAAGCGGCGATCATCGAAATCCCGAGCTGCGCCGGCGGCGTCGTGCCGACCTACAACCTGCCCGGCGTTAAGACGGACCTGAAGTTCACTGGCACGCTGCTGGCCGATATCTACCTCGGCAAAGTCACCAAGTGGAACGATCCGGCCATCGCCAAGCTCAATCCCGGCGTCGACCTGCCCGATATGACCATCACGCCCGCCTGGCGCACCGACGGGTCGGGCACTACCTTCGTCTGGACCAACTACCTCTGCACGCAGAGCGAAGATTTCAAGGGCACCGTCGGTCTGGGCAAGGCCGTCCGCTGGCCGGTCGGCCAGGGCGGCAAGGGCAACGAAGGCGTCACCGCCGTCGTACAACAGACCGTCGGCGGCCTGGGCTACGTGGAGCAGAGCTACGCCGACCACAACCACATCCCCTACGGCGCAGTGCAAAACAAGAATGGCAAGTTCGTCAAGGCCTCGCCGGCGTCCGTTTCGGCGGCCGGCGGCGGCGCGGCGGCGCAACTGAAAGGCAACATCCTCGCGGCCAACATCTGGAATCAGCCCGGCGACGATGCCTATCCGATCGCCTCGTTCACCTACCTGCTGGTCTACAAGGACATGCACAACCTGTCCAGCACAGGCCGAGGCCCAGGCCCTGGCCGATTTCCTCTGGTGGGCGACGCACGACGGGCAGAAGTACGCCTCCGATCTGGACTACGCCCCCCTGGCCGCCGGCGTGCAGGAGAAGAACGAAGCCGCCCTGAAAATGCTGAATTACAAGGGAAAAGCCCTGAACATCGGCCGGTAACAGCCGGAATAAACAGATTTGCATGATGTTGGGAAAAGACGTTTAGCCCCGGCGCCCACGCCGGGAAGAGAAGACTTTTTTCCCGTCCCGTTGCGCACCCGGCGTGGACGCCGGGGCTAAACGGACTTACTCCCACGATCACGAATAGTATTGGTGCCGGCGACATGTCGGAATTATCCAGCCAGATGCCGTCGCTCGCCTCCGCCTCCAGCGGCCCCCGCCGGCGATCGATGGTCGCCGAACGCCGCTGGCTGACCACGGATGCGGTCATGGCCGGGCTGGCCCGTCTGGGCGCCGTCAGCATTCTCTTCATGCTGGCGGCGCTGATCGTGGTGCTGACCGTCACGGCCTGGCCCTCGATCACCGAGTACGGCGCCAAGTTCCTGGTCTCCAGCGAATGGCGGCCGAACGAATTGGAGGTCCCCGTCAAGGACGCGGCCGGGCACAACGTGTTCGAGGACGGCGAAATGCTCACCAAAACGCTGCCGCCGACGTTCGGCGCGTTGCCGGTGATCTACGGCACCGTCGTCAGTTCGATCCTCGCGCTGGTCTTCGCCGTGCCGCTGAGCTTCGGGGCGGCATTGTTCCTCGTGCGGTTGTGTCCCCGGATGCTCGTCGGCACGATCTCGTTCCTGGTGGAGTTCCTGGCGGCGATTCCTTCGATCGCTTACGGCATGTGGGGCCTGTTCGTGCTGGCCCCGTTTCTGCAACGCTACATCGAACCGGCGCTGCGCTCCGCGCTGTCGTGGATACCCGGCGTGAACTCCTGGCTCTTCGTGCATACCGTGGAGCGCGGCGGTCAGGCCATTACCAGCGACGTGGCCTTGACCGGTCGGGACATGTTTTGCGGCGGCCTGGTGTTGGCGATCATGATCCTGCCGATCATCACCGCCGTCAGCCGCGACGTGCTGAGAAGCGTTCCCCGCGCCAAATCGAGGGCACGCTGGCCCTGGGCGCGACGTGGTGGCAAAGCTCCGTCGAGATGCTCCGCTTCAGCCGCGCGGCCCTTTTCGGCGCGGTGATGCTCGGCTTGGCCCGGGCGGCCGGCGAAACCATGGCAGTCGAAATGGTCATCGGCAGCAACAACCAGATCAACCGGTCCCTCTTCGCCCCCGCCCAAACCATGAGCACCTTGCTGGCCAACGAGTTCGCCGAGGCCAGCTCGCCGATTCACCGCGCGGCGCTGGCCGAGGTGGCGCTGATTCTGCTGATAATGTCGCTATTGTTCAACATCGTCGCCCGCTGGCTGGTCGTCGGCGCCGACGCCAACACGGCCGCCGCCCATTAAGCAGTTATCCAAAAACAACTTGTAGCACAGCCGCCCTCGGCTGTGCGAATTGCCTCGGACAGCCGGGGGCGGCTGTCCTACATATACCGAGGTTGTTTTTGGCCGACAACTAAACGCAGGGAGACCGCCCGCTTGTCCGCCGCACGGAACATCTCGCCCGGCTACCAACGTTACCTGAACATCAAGAGCAGGGTGTTCCAGGCGTTGTGCGTGGCGTTCACCGCGGTGGTCCTCGTACTCCTGGTGCTGGTAACTGTCTACCTGCTGGTCCGGGGCGTCACCCACATCAATCTGGCGTTTTTCACCGAGCTGCCGATACCGCCCGGCATGGAGGGCGCCCCCGGCGGCATGGCCAACGGCCTGCTGGGCACGGTCATCCTGATCGCCCTGGCCGGCGCCGTCGGCATCCCGCTGGGCATGTTGGCGGGCATCTATCTCTCCGAATACTCCTCCAACTCCTGGCTGGATCGGCCGGTGCGCTTCGTCTCCGACCTGCTGGCCGGGGTGCCGAGCATCGTCGTCGGCATCCTCGGATACGAGTTGGTGGTCGTGCCGCTGGGCCAATTCAACGGCTACGCGGGCGCGGCGGCGCTGGCCTTCATCATGATTCCCATCGTCGCCCGCACCACCGAGGAGATGCTGCGGCTGGTGCCCCGCGGTTATCGCGAAGCCTCGATCGCCCTGGGCGCCACGAAGGCGCACACCATACTACACGTCGTCGTGCCCGCCGCCACCGGCGGTTTGGTCACCGGCGTCATGCTGTCGATCGCGCGGATCGCGGGCGAAACCGCCCCGCTGCTGTTCACCGCCTTGGGCACCCGGCTGTTGACCGTGAATCCCCACAATCCATTCCCCTCGCTGACCGTCCAGATTTTCGTCTACGCCACGGGCCCCTACAAGAGCGAGCAGAATCTGGCCTGGGCCGGCATGTTGATCCTGATCGCCCTGGTTTTCGCCCTGAATCTGTTTGTCCGCTTGACCATCCACACCATCCAACGCAAGAATCGACCATGGGCGTAAATAGACCTGCGCGATATTTGGGAGAAGCCGGTTTGTTTAGCCCCGGCGTCCACGCCGGGAGGAAAATGCCAATTTCCCTGTGCGTTATGCACCCGGCGAGGACGCCGGGGCTAAACGAGACCGAGGCTAACGCCCCCGATTCACCCGACCCGTCCGATTCCATCGTCCAAACCCGCAACCTCTGCCTCTACTACGGCGGCAAGCAAGCCCTCTTCGACGTGACGATGGATTTTCCCCGCCGGCAAGTCACGGCGCTGATCGGTCCCTCGGGCTGCGGCAAGTCGACGCTGCTCCGCTGCCTGAACCGGATGAACGACCTGATCGACGGCGTCTCCGTCACCGGCAACATCCTGCTGGACGGCAACGAGGTCAACGACCCGGCTCTGGACGTGATCGCGCTCCGCCGCCGGGTCGGCATGGTCTTTCAGAAGGCCGTTCCCTTCCCCAAGACGATCTACGAGAACGTGGCCTACGGCCTGCGCATCGCCGGCGTCCGCGACCACCGGGTGCTCGACGAGGCGGTGGAAAAAAGCCTCCGCCGCTCGGCCCTCTGGGACGAAGTCAAGGATCGGCTGAACGAATCCGCGCTGGGCTTCTCCGGCGGGCAGCACCAGCGGCTGTGCATCGCCCGGGCCATCGCCGTCAACCCCGAGATCATTCTCATGGACGAGCCGTGTTCGGCGTTGGACCCGCGTTCCACCGCCCGGATCGAGGACCTGATGGGCGAGTTGCGCGGGGAGTACACCATCATCACCGTGACCCACAATATGCAGCAGGCGGCCCGCGTCTCCGACTTCACGGCTTTCCTCTACGAAGGGTCGCTGATCGAGTTCGGACGGACCAAGCAGTTGTTCACCAAGCCGGAGAAGAAAGAGACCGAGGACTACATCACCGGCCGGTTCGGATAGAAAATCGGGGCGGCGGCGTAAAGGGGACAGTCCCATTTTCGCGGCAATCGAGCACTTTCCTAGGGCAACGTCCCTGACGCCGCGAAAATCGGGACAGTCCCCAATCGGTGGGTAATCTCACGGTTGGGGATGCGGCAGATTTCCTAATCGCTACAGCTTATACAACCGATATATTCTGTGATCCGGGTCATAGTTGTCTAGTCTGGACAACATACGGTTGATTCCTGCTTGCGGGGCGGCGGAAGGCAGGAGGTCTGCCGGATGGGGGGTCGCAGATGCGCCGTGGATGCCTGCTTGCCGCGCTTTTCACAGTAGCCATGCTGGCCGGCTGCGCCCGATACCGGCCCCTGCCGCTTACTCGGGAAGGCGTTGCCCAACAGCTCGCTCCCCCGGACATGAATGCAGTCGCTCTTCGGGCCCAAAACCTCTCGCACCCGATTCTCGAGCCGATTCCTTTCGACTTCAGCAACGGCTTGTCGCCGGACGAAGCGGCGATCCTGGCGGTCTTGGTTAATCCGTCGTTGCGTATGGAGCGCGATCGCCGCGGCACAGTGTGGCGCAGTTGCTCCAGGCCCGGCTGCTGCCGAACCCGCAGTTCTCCTACACGCCCGAGTTCCCCACCGCGGGCTTGGAGCCGAAAACCGTAAATGCATTAGGGTTTGGTCTGAGCTGGGACGTCTCGGAACTGATTAGCCATGCGGCGAAGGTGGAGGCGGCCTCGTTGCAGCCGAAAAAGGTGGTCCTGGATATTGCCTGGAAGGAATGGCAGATTGCCGAATCCGCCAAGACGGCCGTCTTTCGGAAGCTGTCGCTGCTGCGAGAAACCGCCCTGGCACGCGAAATGGATCAGCGATTGCAGGAGAACTTGAGGGTGATCCGCGCAGGCCATCAGGAAGGGGCTGACGACCGAACTGGTTCTTGCCGCCGCGGAGACGGCAAGCAATCAAGCGCACGCCAATCTCTTGGACCTCCAGAGGCAAACGGCCGAACAATCGGTGGAATTGAACCTGGTTCTGGGATTGCCGGCGGAGAGCGACGCGGCAATTGAAGAAAACACCGCGTTGCCCGACCATCTGGAGCCGCCGGCTGCCGCGGACCTGCTGGCGGACATCGAACAAAGGCGCTTGGATCTGGTGGCTTTGCGCTACGGCTATCAAAGTCAGGAAGCCACAATTCGGGCGGCGATCTTGGACCAGTTTCCCAGGCTCAACCTCGGGTTCACTCACTCGCGGGACAACACCGGCGTGATCGCTCCGGGGTTCGGCGTTTCGGTCGATATACCAATCCTCGATCACAATCAGGGGCATATCGCCGAGGAGAGAGCGACTCGTCAAACGCTGTATGACGAGTACGTGAACCGGGTATTCGAGACCCGGAGCAATGTGGTAAAATACCTGACTGCGATTCGCTGGTTGAATGCGCAAATCAAGACGGCCCAAGACGCCGTACCCGACCTTCAGCGGCTCGTGGACACGTATCGGGCGGCGGTGGACGCCGGCCAGGCGGACGTGCTGAGTTACTATACGGCCTGGAACGATCTCACGCAAAAAAGAATCGACATCCTCAAGTTCCAGCAACAACTGGAGGAAGCGCGGATTTCGCTGGAGTTGGAAACCGGGCTATATCGGGTGCCCTGCGGCGCAACAACTGCACAACCGGAAATAATCCCGCTTCCTCAACCCCGGAACACCGGAGCGCAACGATGACCTTTAGGCGTTGGTTCAGCCCGATGCTCGCTCTCGCGGTGCTGGCAGCTATCGTTGCCGCCGGCGCGGCGGGATACTGGTACGGAACGCACTCTCAAGAAGCGGCCGTGAGCCCCGGCCGGGAGCCGCCCGTGCCGGAAGGTCCTCCCCGGGCCAAGGTCCGCGTCACGCGCCTGCTACGGCAGCATATAGAAGAGACGTTGACGGCCTACGGCTCCGTGGTCGCTGCTTTGGGAAAGACGCGGGTGGTGAGCGAGCCGTTCGAGTCGCGAGTGGTCAAAGTCCTGGTGAGGCCGGGTCAGACGATTGCCGCCGCCGATCCCTTGATCGAGATCGAACCGAGCCCCGACACGCTGCTGCAACTGAACGAGGCCCGCGACAACCGCGATGCCGCGCAATCCGAGTTGAAACTTGTCGAAGAGCGTCTTCAACTGAAGTTAGCCACCCGGGCCGATCTGCTGCAAGCCCAACAACAATATCAAGCCGCCGATCTGCGGCTGAAAAGCCTCCAGCAGCGCGGCATCGGCGGCGCGCAATTGCTCCGCGCGGAGGCCGAAGGCATGGTCAGCCGCGTTGATGTGCAAGAGGGGCAGATCGTGGCCGCCGGCGCCCCGTTGCTGGCGACCATCGGGCAAAATCAGATCAACGTGCGGCTGGGGATCGAGAACGAAGACCTGCCCAATCTGCGCGTCGGCCAGCCCGTTCATCTGCTGCCCGTCAACGCGGTGAAAAGCCGGGCGGTCGTCGGGCAGATCAATTTGATTACCTGGGAAGTCAATCCGCAGACGCGGCTGGCCAACGTGTTCGTGGCCTTGCCGCCGGAGGCTCGACTGTTGCTGAACGACTTCATCGAAGGGGAAATCCAGATCGCCGCGGGCGACGTGCTGGCATTGCCCCGGCCGGCCGTCCTGCCGGAAGAGGACAAACACGTCCTCTACACCGTCGAGAAAGGCCGCGCGGTCAAACACACCGTCGAGGTGGGCATGGAAAACGACCGCTACGTACAGGTGCTCGGCGGCGGCCTCCGGGAAGGCGAAACGGTGGTGATTCAGGGCAACGCTGAACTCGAAGACGGCATGGCGGTGCATGTGGAGTCTGGACCATGAAGTTCGCCCAGTGGATCCAGTCCCACCATCGGTCGATCTTGTTCCTCTTGTTCGCTTTTGCGCTGGCCGGAGTATGGCGGGGCTTGAGCCTGCCGGTAAGTTTGTTTCCCAGGGTCAGTTTTCCGCGGATCGCCGTCAGCCTCGATGCGGGCGATCGGCCGGCGGAGCGAATGGCGATCGAGGTGACCTGGCCGGTGGAAGAAGCGGTCCGCTCCGTGCCCGGCGTGCTCAGCGTCCGATCGACCACCAGCCGCGGCAGCGCCAACGTCTCCGTCAATTTCGAGTGGGGGCGGGACATGGTCTCCGCCATGCTGGAAGTCCAGTCGGCGATCAACCAGAAACTGGCCGCTCTGCCGGCGGGCACGAGCTTCGAGGTCCGGCGGATGGACCCCACCGTCTTCCCCGTGCTGGGGTACAGCCTCACTTCCGACACCCGCTCCCTGGTCGAGCTGCGCGACCTGGCGTTATACGACATTCGGCCCGTCCTCTCCACGGTGGGCGGGGTGGCCGATATCGGCGTTCTCGGCGGCGACACGGCTGAATACCAGGTGATTGTCAATCCGGCCAAGCTGGATGCCTTCGGCCTTAGCCTGGACGAAGTGGCCCAGGCGCTTTCCGCCGCCAACATCGTCACCGCCGTGGGACGCCTCCAGGAACACGACAAGCTCTACCTGATCGTCTCCGACACGCAATTCCGCGACTTCGACCAGATTGGCCAGACCGTGCTCCGCTCGGGCGGCAACGGCCTGGTGCTGCTGGAAGACGTGGCCACGGTCAGCCGCGGCACCCAACCGCGGTGGACGCGGGTTACGGCGGACGGCCACAACGCCGTCCTCTTCCAGGTCTACCAGCAACCCGGCGGCAACACCGTCGAGATCAGCCGCGAGATCATGGCCCAACTCGCCAAGCTCAAGCAGCGGCTGCCTTCGGGGATTCGCATCGCCAATTGGTACGACCAGAGTCAGTTGATCGTCGCCTCGGCCGGCAGCGTCCGCGACACCATGCTGATCGGCATTCTGCTGGCGGCGGCGGTCTTGTGGGTGTTCCTCGACAACCTCCGCATCACGCTGATTGCCCTGGTCACGGTGCCCGTGGTGCTGGCGGCAACGATTTTGTTGCTGTCGATACTGGGCATGAGCTTCAACATTATGACCCTGGGAGGGATGGCCGCGGCCGTGGGACTGATTATCGACGACGCCATCGTGATGGTGGAACACGTGATGCGGCGGTTGCGGAGCGGGGAGGGACACTACCACGGCCGCATCTCGACGGCGGCGTCCGAGTTCACGCGACCATTGGCGGGATCATCGGCGTCGACGATCATCATTTTCGCGCCGTTGGCTTTTCTCACCGGAGTCACCGGCGCCTTCTTCAAGGCCCTTTCGTTGACGATGGCCGCCAGCCTGGTCATTTCTTTCCTGGTGGCTTGGCTGGCCGTGCCGCTGTTGGCGGTCCACGTGCTGCGGCAAAAGGACGCCGACCGGGAGGAACGGGGGTTCATCACCCGCCTGGCGCATCGAACCTACGGTTGGACCATGCGCCGGCTGCTGCGTTTCCCTTGGCTGATCGTGTTCGTGCTGCTGCCTCTGCTGGCCGCCGGCTGGTACGCCTATCAGCGCACCGGGTCGGGCTTCATGCCGGCGATGGACGAAGGCGGATTCATCCTCGACTATCACACGGCCCCGGGCATGTCGCTTTCCGAGACCGACCGTCTGCTGCGTCAAGTCGAGGGCATCCTCCGCACTACACCGGCGGTTCAGACCTATTCGCGGCGAACCGGCATTCAACTCGGCGGCATGGTTACGGAGGCCAATCAGGGCGACTTCTTCGTGCGGCTGAAGCCTTTTCCCCGCCCGGGCATCGAATCCGTGATGGACAACGTCCGCCGCCGGATCGAGCACGACGTGCCCGGAATCCAAATCGAAATGGCCCTCTTGATGGAAGACCTGATCGGCGACTTGACTGCCGTTCCCCAGCCGATCGAGATCAAGATATTCTCGGACAATGAGCAACTGCTGCGGAGCTTGGCGCCGAAGGTGGCCGCCGGCATCGAAAAGGTGCCCGGTGTGGTGGATGTCAACAACGGGATCGTGCTGGCCGGCGACGCCTTGAACATCCGCGTAGACCGCGAGAAGGCCGCTCTGGAAGGAGTTGCGCCCGACTCCGTGACGCGAATCCTTCAAAGCTACCTTACCGGAGTGGTCACCACGGAAATGGAGCAGGGCCCTCAGATGATCGGCCTGCGGGTCTGGATTCCTTCCGGCAGCCGCGACACGGTCCGGGACATTGAAGCCCTGCGCATCCGCGCCCCCGACGGCCACCTTTTCCCCTTGAAGCGCGTCGCCACGGTCAAGACGATCACCGGCCAGCCCGAAATCACCCGCGACAATTTGAAGCGCATGGTGGCGGTCACGGGCCGGATCAGCGGCCGCGACCTGGGCTCGACGATTCGCGACGTGAAAGCGGTTCTGGACCGCCCCGGATTTCTGCCACGCGAGGTGTATTACGTTCTCGGCGGCCTCTATCAACAACAGCAAATCGCCTTCCGCGGATTGGCGATGGTGTTCATCTCGGCGGCGGTGCTGGTTTTCGTGCTGCTGTTGTTCCTCTACGAAAGTTTTCGCGTGGCCATCGCCATGCTCTCGACGACTCTGCTGGCGGTCGCGGCCGTGTTTATCGGCCTCTGGCTGACCGGTACGGAGTTGAATATCACGGCCATGATGGGAATGACGATGGTGATCGGTATCGTCACGGAGGTGGCGATTTTCTACTACTCCGAATATCACGACCTGCCCGCCGACGCCCACCCGGGCCGCGAACGTTTCGTGCAGGCCGGCATTTACCGGATGCGGCCGATCGCCATGACGACCCTGGCGGCGATTCTGGCCCTGTTGCCGTTGGCCCTGGGAATCGGCCAGGGGGCGGCGATGCAGCAGCCCTTGGCGATTGCGATCATTTCCGGCTTGACCGTGCAACTGCCGCTGGTCTTAATCGCGCTGCCTTGCCTGCTGGTGATTTTCGGTCACGGCCGGACACATCAGCTTCCTTGACGCGCCTACTTCGTATAGACCGCTTCAAGATGGTCTACTTCGTCCATGATCTGAGTGCAAATATGGCCATACTCTTGAGGCGATCTGGCCGCCGCGAGTCTCGAGACGAGCTTGTCGAACGTCTTTGCTTGTTTTGCGCCCCCATGCTTTCTGACCGACGGTAGAACTCCGGCCCAGGTTTTCTCCAGGGCACGAGCCGTCTCCTTGAGTTTCGTCGCGTTCTTCGCCGCCGACCAGATCTCCAATTCGCGACCGTAATAATCCAGTCGGGCAATGTCCGCGGGTATTTGCGGATGATACTGCTCGGAAAGACCGGCGGCAATGAGAGTGATCCGGTTGGCCTTCAACATGGTTGCCTGACGGTCCTTTGCACCCACGGCTTTTTCCAGGACGGCGATCGTATTGGTCAATTGCTTGTTCGCTTCCTCGGCATCCTGCAATCGCGATCGCAGCGCGTTCGCTTGCTTCTTCAGCGAAGTCAACGCGCCGGTCGCCTTCGTCCACTGCCGGTCCTTCGCCCAATCGTAGATGTTCTCGCCCAGTTCCCCAACGTCGGATACTATGGCGGCGGTGTCGGCTGGTTTGGCAGATGACGGTTGTAGGTGTGCGGCCGAGGACATCAGCGTCATCGGCGTCCAGGCAAACACCGCGAATGCAACGATTCTGAAAGACTGTCGCATCGTGAACCTCCTTGGCAACATCAAATGGGGTTGTGAAGACCGTGATGCTATATTGTATCTGTTGCGAAAAGTAGGGTGGGACTAGCGAAGTGCGGTCCCACCATGTTTTTCACCGGTATTGGTGGGACCGCGCTTCGCTTGTCCCACCCTACGCACGTTTTCCGCAACAACAACTATATTATATCGTCCCCGCCTGATGGCAGTAGACCTGTCTGTAAACCGCCGGGACAGGTTCAATCGGTACCTTCCATTTGGAGCATGATTGGCTGCTGTACGGCCTAATGCGTTCCTAACGCAGAACTGACCGAAGATTGTTTTCGGGCTCATCAAAACCTCATTCGTCTTTCCGATAATCCGGGCGTGCTGGAGATCGTGGTGATCTCGGGCGTTGGCGATCCAGATTCCCAGAAGGGAAAAGGAGATTCGAGATGAGACGGAGTAGACTCTTGCAAGCGAAGTCCTGCCCCCGGACCGGCTTTACGCTGGTCGAGTTGCTGGTGGTGATCACCATCATCGGCGTATTGATGGCCCTGTTGTTGCCCGCCGTGCAGGCCGCCCGCGAGGCCGCCCGCCGCTCTTCGTGCAGCAACAACCTGAAGCAGATCGGCTTGGCGATTCTGAACTTCGAGGCCGCGCACAAGAAGTTGCCCACCGGCGGCGAAGGCAGCTTCCAGGGGAATACCTGCTTCTCCACGCACAGTTTGTTCGTGCATCTGTTGCCGTTCATGGAACGCAACGACATTTACGACCGGATCGATCTGACCCAGGGCTACCGCGACACGGCGGCAAACGTGGCCGCCTGCGCCCGGAGAGTCGAGACCTTCGTCTGTCCGAGCAACCCCTTCCAGGATTACAGGGACACCGCCGGCTTGGACACGATTCACGATCCGACCAGCGCCACCAACGCTACTCTGCTGTCCGAAGGTCAGTCGTGGGGCGTGACCGACTATTTTGCCACGGTCTACACCAACGATCAGCGACGGCAGCAACCCGGCCAATACGCACACCGGCGTCCACGACAAGACCAACTATCGCGGCCGACGGCGCCTTGACCGTGGACACCGGCGGTTCCTATTCGACCACCGGCGCATCAAGCAATTGCAGCGGGTTCTTCTCCGGCTCTACGAGCGTTCCCATATCGGCCGTTCTCGACGGGACCAGCAACACTATTGCGGTCATTGAGGACGCCGGACGGATCAACCCGAACTCCGCCCCCACCGGCTCCGCCTATCAAGGCACGAAGTCCCACTACAATTATCCCGGCGCCGCTCCGTTGGACGGCGACCTGCCCGCCGATTCGCCCGCCACTCACGCCTTCGCCGTCTGGCGTTGGGCCGATCCGGACGCGGCCGGCAGCGGCGTCTCCGGCCCCGGCGGCGCCGATGGCCTGGACGCCAACGGCAACTACGTCGGCCGGATCATCAACCAGAACAAGACGCCCATCGGCGGACCCACCGGGCATAGCTGGGGGGTCAACAACCAGGGCCTAAACGACGAGCCGTTCTCCTTCCACAGCGGCGGCTGCAACGCCGTCCTGGTCGATGGCAGCGTGCGGTTCCTCAGCGAGGAACTGGACCCGATCACCATGCGTTACCTGGTCACGCGCTCGGAGCAAAAGTCCGTGTCGAGGGAATTCTAGGTCTGCAAGCCTGATCCGAGAGCGTTCGAGAAAAATCCACTCCGCCCCCGAAGGAGCAGGCACCGGCCGTCACCGGCGTCTGCCCTTCTTTGTTTTTGTGCCGGGCAAATGGCTTTAGGATCAATAGCCGGCGGCTATAACGACATTTTCCATCTGACTGTCAGCAACCAGTTCTGTTGACATTTAGCCCCCGGTGAATACACCGGGGGCACGGCTTGGATTTCTCCACCGCTCCGCCCCCCGTGTATTCACGGGGGGCTAAATGGTTTTATCGCCAACACCGCCGCGGCTAACCGGTCTCTTGCTCCGCCGCCTTTTCGGCCGCCTCCTCTTCTTGCATATACCAATCGGCGCCCTTCTTAGCCAGTAAAATGCAAATGAGCGCAAGTCCCGAGTACATCAGCACGCTGAGCATCTGGCCATTGAAGCCCGCACACCAACCTAAAAGCTTGCTGTCCCAATACTCCGCGCCGGCGTCGGTATGATGAAGTGCAAACTTTTCGCCGAGGGTGATGTATTGGATCGGCACTCCCAACATGGGTTGGCGCAGTATAGCAGGGACGATGCCGCCGAAAATGGCGGCGCCTGCCATCAGCCCGGAGGCAATGAGTATGCCCTGATCGCGCTCTAGCCTTCTTCACTTTTTCATTGCGTCCGGTCTTACCCACGATGTGCGAGACGAAGGCGCCGGCCAGCACGGCCATGTTTATGGGAAGTGGAATATAGATGCCCAACGCAAAGGCCAGCATCGGTACGCCGGCCATGTAGAGCATGAGCGCCACGAATCCGCCCAGCCCGTAGAGGAGCCACGGCTGATTGCTGAGCGTCTTCAAGGAGCCCCTTGCTTACCGCCGCGATCATGTTGGCCTGAGGAGCGGGCAGAACATCCGTATTGGAGATTGTTGTGCCAGGCACTACAAAGTGATAACCTGAATCCATTAGCGGGATTACAAAAGACGCGACCAGAGCGGCCAAGATGATGCCGGCGAATTTCCACCGCTCCTGATTGCGCGGTGTGGAGCCGATCCAATAGCCGATCTTGAAATCGGAGATCAGCGCTCCGGCTGTGGACAACGCGGTACAGACGGCGCAACCAACGATCAACGCAATAAACATTCCGCCGATGCCCTTGAGGTTGATCGCCACCAGCGTGAGGATGGTCAGCGCCACGGTAATCAACGTCATGCCGGAGACGGGATTGGTGCCTACTATGGCGATGCCCTGGGCGGCTACGGGTGTGAACAGGAACGAAAGGATAAACCCTACTACCGCCCCGACCACCGCATACAAGACGCATTGCCCTACTGAGAAGTTCGCGCCGGGCTGGTCATCCCCACCACGAAGAACAGCAAGGCCATCAGCAACGTGGAGCCGAACTGGATCAACAGCACGTTGCGCGGCGCCATGTCGGTCTGGGTCCGCGGCGCGTCCACGTCGCCACCGCCGCCCTTGAGTCCCTTGAAGCCGAGCGTGATTGAGCCGACAACGATCTTGCCCATGCGGATAATGCCAAAAATGGCGGAGACGGCGATGGCGCCGATGCCGATAGGCTTGACAAACGCTTCAAAGAAGTCGGCGGACTTCAAATTCGCTATTGCCGTTTCCCCGACGTAGTGTTTGCCCGCAAAAACAAAGTCGGGAATATGTGCACCGAAAAGTTGCACCAACGGCGCCAGCACCATGCAGCCAAACACCGAGCCGGCGGCGATGACCGCCGCATAGCGAAGACCAATGACGTAGCCGAGGCCGAACAGCGCCGCCGTGCCGTTGACCGACAAGTCGATGCGTAGATCCGACATCTTCCGACCGAACTCGCCGAAGAGCGTCTTGGTGGTCATCGTCGGGTTCCAGGCATGGATCGCCTCGAGGACGAAGTCGTAGACGGCTCCGATGCCAAAGGCCATCAGCAACACCTTGCCGGAGCTTTTCGAGGTGCTCTCGCCGGACACCAGAATTTCGTTGATGGCGGTCGCTTCCGGGAAGGGCAAATCTCCGTGCAGGTCCTTGACAAAGTACTTGCGCAGCGGAGTGATCAACACCACCCCCAGGAATCCCCCGATCGAACAGGCCAGGAAGATCTGCCACCATGACACATCGAGATTGTTTTCCGGTGTTCTATTGATGTAGAATGCCGGGATGATGAACGCGGCGCCGGCGGCGACGACGCCGGCCGCTTGGCCGATCGACTGCACGATGACGTTTTCGAGAATCGTGCTCTTTCCACTGCGTTTTAGTCCCTGCCGGCCCAAAAAGATGGCCATAATGGCAATGGGAATCGAGGCCTCGATGGCATTGGCCGCCTTGACCGCCATATAGATGCAAGCGGCGGTAAAAATCACCACCATAATCATCCCCACCGTGACGGACCACACCGTCACCTCCGCCCGCCGGTCGCCCGCGGGCACTATCGGTTGGTACTCCTCGCCGGGAGCGAGCGGCGTATAGGCGTTGCTGGGCAGGATGTTGCTCGACTTTCTCGCGGGGGCGGGTTCCATTGTTCGGCTGCTCCACTGAGGTCTGGATGGCTGAAAACAAGGCTCTTTCGGCCTCCCGGACAGACAATTCGCCGCCGTCCAGGAGGGATATTGTCCGTTATCTTAGCGTTTCCTCCATTTCGGTTCCAGGGGCGCGGAGCGATCGTAGAGCAACCGTTCGCGGGGTGGCAGGGGACTGGTCCATTTTTCGGCGGGAAAGCGTTATTTCACCGATATGCCGTGGGCCGAAAACATGGACCTGTCCCCCTCACGCCGCCCCAGGGGGACAGTCCCATTTTCGCGGCGGCAAAGCCAATTCACGGGGATACGTCGCTCGCGCCGCGAAAATTGGGACAGTCCCCTGTGAATGGTTGCGAGCGTTGACAATAACCGCCGATTTGACGACAATGCAGGTGTTCTCGGGGAACTCTCCCCCTAACGCCACGGCGAAATTCCGCCGCCCTTGCATGAAGAATATCCGGCTCAACGACTACAGCCTGACCGGCCGAGACGCCGCCCTGGCCATCGAAAAAGGCCTGGCCGAAGCGACGTGGTATGCCCCGGCCGTCTCGAAGCGGGAGATCCGCGAACTGCTCGAGCGCCGCGACGGGCCCGCCATCCGCGATACGCTCCTCTGGTTCGGGCTGATTATCGCCCTGGGCGTGGGCGGGTTTATGCTTTGGGGGACTTGGTGGGCCGTGGTCCCCTTTCTGTTCTACGGCGTCCTTTACGCCTCGACCTCCGACGCCCGCTGGCACGAATGCAGTCACGGCACGCCCTTCAAGACCGACTGGATGAACGACGCGCTCTATGAAATCGCCTCGTTCATGGTGCTGCGCGAATCGATCCCGCGGCGTTGGACCCACACCCGGCACCACAGCGACACGCTGATCGTGGGCCGCGACCCGGAGATTGCGGTCCGCCGGCCGCCCCGGCTGTTCTCGATGTTCCTGAAGCTCTTCGGACTGAACACGATCCCCGCCTATGTCCGGCAAGTCCTGGTCCACTGCACCGGGCGGCTCACGGTGGATGAAAAGACCTACATCCCGGAATCGGATTACGGCAAGGTCGTGCTCCGCGCCCGGCTGTACGTGCTGATTTACGCGGGCGTGGCCGGCCTGGCGGTCTACTGCGGCAGCATCCTGCCCCTGATGTACGTCGGCCTGCCCGCCGTCTACGGCGTCTGGTTCCTGCCGATCTACACCCATCCGCAACACGCGGGCCTGGCCGAAAACGTGCTCGATCATCGGCTCAACAGCCGCACGATCTACATGAATCCGATCAACCGCTTCTTCTACTGGCACATGAACTACCATCTGGAACATCATTTGTTCCCGCTGGTCCCCTACTACAACCTCCATCGGCTCCACGAGCTGGTCAAGGCCGACCTGCCGAAGCCCTACTCGGGGCTGATCGAGGCCTGGCGCGAAATCATTCCGGCGGTCCTCCGGCAGGTGCGCGACCCCGCCTACTACGTCCGCCGCGAGCTGCCCACGCCGAGCGCCGCCCCAACGGCCAAACACATCTTCACGGCCAAGGGCCGGGCGGTGGACGGCTGGGTCGAAATCTGCGCCTCCGGCTTCCTCGGCAAGGAGGACGTCATCCGCTTCGACCACGAGGAGAAGACCTATGCCGTCTATCGCACCGCCGACGGCGCCCTGTACGCCACCGACGGCGTCTGCACCCACGGCAACACGCACCTGGCCGACGGCCTTCTCCGCGGCACGCTGATCGAATGTCCCAAGCACAACGGGCGTTTCGACGTCACCGACGGCTCGCCGCGCCGCCCGCCGGTCTGCATCGGCCTGAAAACCTATAAAACCCGCGAACACGACGGCAAAATCTTCATCGATCCGTCGTCGGCCGGCGGCAGCGGATTGCGGGCGACCGAAACGACCTATCAGTTTCGCGTCGTCAGCAACGACAACGTGGCCACCTTCATCAAGGAACTCGTGCTCGAGCCCGAAGCCGACTCGCCGGCGCTGGAGTACCGGCCGGGCGACTATCTGCAATTCGAGGTGCCGGCCTACGACGAAATCCGCTTCCGCGAGATTGCGGTCGCCCCGCCCTTCGCCGAGATTTGGGCGTCGCAGGGCGTCTTCGCCTTCCGCGCCGAAAACCCGCTGCCGGTGCGGCGCAATTTCTCCATCGCCAACCGCCCGGGCACGGACGAGCGGCTGCGGTTCAACGTCCGCATCAGCACCCCGCCGCCCGGGCTGGAGTGCAGCGCCGGCGTCGGCTCGACCTACCTCCACCGCCTCAAGCCGGGCGATGCGATCGCGGCCGTGGGTCCCTTCGGCAGTTTTCACATCCAGCCGGGCGAGGGCGAGATGATCTATCTCGGCGGCGGCGCCGGCATGGCCCCGCTCCGCTCGCACCTCGCCCACCTCTTCGAGACCGAGCGGACCGCCCGCCGCGTCAGCTTCTGGTACGGCGCCCGCTCGTTGCGGGAGAGCTTCTATCGGGAATACTTCGCGGAACTGGCCGGGCGGTTCCCCAACTTCAGCTTTCATCTCGCCCTGTCCGAGCCGCTGCCCGAGGACAACTGGACCGGGCACACGGGCCTGATCCACGAAGTCCTCTTTCGCCAATATCTCGCCGCCCATCCCGCGCCCCGCGACGTCGACTATTACCTCTGCGGCCCGCAGGCCATGATTCGTGCCGCCGTCAAGATGCTCACCGACCTGAACGTGGATCGGGAGCGGATCGCGTTTGATGAGTTTTAATACGGTTTCCGGTTCAAGGCTGCGCCGATGTCGTCTATCTTCAAGGATCGATCGTCCCATGCGCTCTGCAAACCGCTTGCGGTTTTGCAACGGAATCACCGCGCGGTTTTGAATTAACTCATTTCCCTTTCCCCCAGAACCTCGGCCAGGGCGACCAGCCACTCGACCGACTCGAGCATTTCCTCCAGTTCGCAATGTGTTTCGTTTTATTCTTGTCGGTAATCGCGGGCAGGACTTACCAATACCAAAGACGGCTGCATCAGATTTATATGTTAGTGGTAGGGAAATTGCTGAATTTATCAAATAAATAATATTCCATGTCAGGAATCGGGATTCGGTGGACTATAGGAATATGAACATTGGGCGCGATTCACGTCGCGCATAACAGTTTGATAAGTGTGATTGTTTCGTGGTGATCCAAAATGTCGAGCGCTCAGGTGGGAGCGCTTCGGAATCAATCGCCACAAGTACCCCACCAATTCAGGGAGACTAACCGATGAAACGCTTATCTGTGATTCTTGTAGTTCTGTCCATGCTCGCCGTCCTTCCGGCCATCAGTCAGGCTGCTGTTACGCTTGGCACCGAGGATCCAAGTACCGGATTGACAGTCCAGTTCCACGCCTCTGCCCTGTATTCCAACGGAACCACCTACTCCATTTACATGTCGGTTGCCAGCGATGGAGAGGATTATTTCGATCCCTTTAACTTCGGGGGCGACACAAGCGATGGCATCTCTTTTTTCCCATTGCCTGCCTCGGGCGATGGCAATTGGTTGACGGGGGCCAATACTGGGAACAGATACCGAACACAACTACTTGGGTTCTTTCTGCAGCCTCCCTGGGCGGAGAAAATGAGCCGCCATTCGAGCCGATAGGCAAATGGATCTTGCCGAACTTTAGCTGGACAACACCGGAGCAGTATGTGATGCTAGAGGGACCAGCGCCCTCGCCGACGATTGGCGATGTAATCACCCTTTTCAACGGTGAGGGTGTGGATACAGAAGGTCACACATATAAGTATGCCGGGGTTACGTTTGCCTCCGACCCATTCGGAAGCGTTCCCGAACCGGCCACGATCGTCATCTGGTCGCTGCTCGGCGCGATTGCCGTCACCTTCGGCTGGCGGCGGCGGAAGCAGGCAGCGTAGTACATTCCGAATCGTCAAAACACACGACCCGCGCCGATTCCGGTGCGGGTTTTTCATGTGCCATGCGAGAAAGCGGGACAGGCCCGCTTATTGCGGAAAGCGCCCCGCTCCCTCTTATCCCCCCGCGTTCTCCGCGCCTCCGCGTGACTCCCTCCCCGCGTTCTGGTTCACGCGGAGGTGCGGAGACGCGGAGGGGGAGAGGTTATTAACGATGCGGCGGAGCCCTTCGTTTATACTGTGTCAGAGAAATCACAATCTGTGACTTCCAATTATCTCATTTCCCTTTGCCCCAGACTTCGGCCAGGGCGACCAGCCACTCGACCGACTCGAGCATTTCCTCCAGGCAGGCCCATTCCAGCGGCGAGTGCGGATTGTGGTCGCCGCAGGAGAGGTTCGGGGTGGGCAGGCCCAGCTCGGTCAGCCGCGAGCCGTCGGTGCCGCCGCGGACGATCGTCCGCTTGGCCGTGCGGCCGAGCTTTTTCAGGGCTTCCTCGGCGTAGGTCACCGCCCGCGGCTCGCTCTTCAGCCCCTCGTCCATGTTGCGGTACTGCCGCTCGATGACCACGTCGATCTTGGCGGTGGGGAAGTCCTGCATCGTGGCCGAGGCGATCTGGCGGACCTGATCGGCCAGCCCGTCCAGTTTCGAGGCGTCGAAATCACGGAGCAGGATTTTCAGCTTCATCTCGCCCACGCCCCCTTCGATCTCGTAGGGGTGCAGGAAGCCTTCGCGCCCTTCGGTCGTCTCGGGCGAGAGCTTGTTGCGCGGCAGCCGGGCGATGAAATCGGCCATCACGCGGATGGCGTTGGTCATGCGCCCCTTGGCGATCGAGGGATGGATGTTCACGCCGTGGACCGTCACCACCGCCTGATCGGCCGAGAACGTCTCCACGTCGATCTCGTTGCTGCCGTGGCCGTCGAGCGTGTAGCAGACCGTCGCGCCGATCTCCTTCAGGTCGAGCTTTTCCACGCCGCGGGCGATCTCCTCGTCGCAGGTCAGGCAGATTCGCACCGGGCCGTGCTTGATCTCGGGATGCGTCATC
The DNA here is from genome assembly GCA_963733145.1 of uncultured Planctomycetota bacterium. GTDB lineage: Bacteria > Planctomycetota > Planctomycetia > Pirellulales > Thermoguttaceae > JAHIKV01. The sequence continues at coordinate 78,385 of CAVTCJ010000016.1, forward strand.
AGCCATGCGGCGGCTTCGAGGATCACGGCCACGCCCGCCTTGTCGTCGGCCCCCAGCAGCGTCGTGCCGTCGGTGGTAATCAGCGTGCGCCCCTGGAGCGCGTCGAGGCCGTGGTCGTCGGCCGCGCGAATGACCTTGCTCTGATTGCCGGGCAGGACGATGTCGCCGCCGGGGTAGTTCTCGATGATTTGCGGCTTGACCCCCGCTCCGGTGGTCTCGGGCGAAGTGTCAAGATGCGAACACCAGGCGATTGTTTCCGCCCCCTCGACGGTCGCGGGGATTGTGCCCATCACGATTCCGTGCTCGTTTTGCACGGCGTCTTTGATGCCCATCGCTTGCAGCTCTTCGGCCAGCAGCCGGCCGAGATCGAGTTGTCCGGGCGAGCTGGGGTAGTTCTCGGTTTCGACCTGGGCGGTGGTGTCGATCTTGACGTATCGCAGAAAACGCTGCAAAAGCTGGTCTTTGTTCATCTTTCTGGCTCCCAAGGAAAACTGCTGGATTATAGAGATTTCACTTCCGCCCTATCTTCCCAAAAATGGCCCGGTTTTGGTAGGCTATGCGGAGAAAAAATGCGCCGCTACGAAACCGCAAGCGGATTGTTCCGGCATTCGCCGCGTGGACGCGGCGGCTAAACGTCCCATTACCCCCCACTCCTCATGGCCAATTCAATCCGATATCTCGTTTTTGACGTGGAAAGCGTGGCCGATGCCCCGTTGGTGGCCAAGCTCCGCTATCCGGGCGAGTCGCTCGAGCCGGCCGACGCCGTCCGCCGCTATCGCGACGAGCTGATGAAGAAGCACGATAGCGATTTCATCCCCTACACCTTCCAGATGCCGATCTCGGTGGTGGTGGGCAAGGTGACGGCCGATTTCCACTTGGAAGACGTGGTCGTGCTCGACGAGCCGGAGTTCCGGCCGCACGTAATCACCGAACACTTCTGGCGGGGCTGGGAGAAGTATCGCCGGCCGACGCTGGTCAGCTTCAACGGCCGCGGATTCGACCTGCCCCTGCTGGAGTTGGCGGCCTTCCGTTTCGGCGTCAGCGCGCCCGGCTGGTTCCAGGAGACGGGCCGCTCGTTCGATCAGCCCCGCTATCGCTACAACACCACGGCCCACCTCGATCTCTGCGACCTGCTGACCAATTTCGGCGCAACGCGCTTGACCGGTGGGCTGAACCTGGCGGCGAACCTCCTCGGCAAGCCGGGCAAAATGGACGTGGAGGGCGACATGGTCCAGGACATGTACGATGCCGGACGGCTGGCCGAGATCAACGACTACTGCCGTTGCGACGTGCTGGACACGTATTTCGTATTCCTACGGACCCGCGTGCTGATGGGCCAACTCGCCCTGGACGCCGAGCAGCAGTTGATCGCCGAGACGAAGCAATGGCTGGAGAGCAAAGCGGAAAGTTCGCCCGCCTATAAGGGTTATCTCGAACACTGGGGCGATTGGACGAACCCCTGGGCCAGTGGCGGCGAATAGTGTTGGACAAGACTTGACTTCGCGGAAATTTGGCATATTATTTTAATGTCAGTGCGGTCAGGTGCGACTGCCTCGTCGACGCCGCTCTGACAGGGACACCGCACTGAGGCGTCAGACGTAATCCCGCGGTGGAAGCCCGTTGCAGGCCGAAGTCTGACTGGCCGACAGCGGGCTTTTTTTATGCGCCGGCGGCAATTTTTTCGCCGGGCCGGGGATCGCCCTGGTACTCGACCCGCACCGGCAGGGCCACCGCCCAGAACCTTCCGCCGCCCGCCGAGGACCGCGCCGTTGAAGGCCTCGACGTAGCGCCGGGCCATGCCCGCCGACATCGACCCCCGTTCGGCTGGTTCCACCGCCACGGCCCCGGAGGGAACATCACTCCAATTGGCGGGGCAGGCGCCAATATATCGGACAATCCACACCCGATACCGCGGTTCTACGGTCGCCTCTGCATCCAACATGGTCGCGTCCCCTTTTCCAAACCGGCGTCCGAATCCATTAGTTTTCCACGGTCTTCCCTTGACAGGCCGGACCCGTTATAGTATACATAGGTACATATTTATGTCAAGGGCCGGCGATGACCACATATTCGCGTGAAAATTTGCTGCGTCTGATGGCCGCCCGCGGGCTTTCCCTCCGCCAGGTGGTCGATCTGACCGGCCTGAACGCGCGGACCGTTCGCGGAATCGTCCGCGGCAGCCATAAGCCGCACGCCCGCACAATCCACCGCCTCTCTCTGGGGCTGGGCGTGAAGGTCGAGGAGTTCTTCGTCGATCCCGCCCAACTGCTCTACCGCCGTTTCGACCGCCGCACCAATCCGCTCGTGGCCGAGATCGTCGAAAGCCGCCGGGAATTGTTCGACGGTTGGACCGAGGCCGATTTCGACGAACTCCACAGCCGCGTCGGCGCGGGCGGGGCCCTGACGGCCGAGGGCGCCCTGGATGCCGTAAAGCAGATGAACCGCAAGCGGGAATTGCACGAAAGGCTCGACCTGCTCCTGGAAAGCTCGCAGGCCGAAGTCGCCGCCGGGGTGCTGAATGTGCTGTACGAGAAGATAGTGGTTAGTGGTTAGTGGTCAGTGGCTAGTGGCTAGTAAGCATAAACACCGGCCACTAACCACTAACCACTATTCACCACTTCCGCCTCGATCACCTGCAATTCGCCGATCCGATCGGCCCCGATCGCGCCGGTGACGTTATAGACGGTTCCATCAGCGCCGCGGATCGAGTAGGTGTGGTCCAGCGCCAGGTCCTCCTCGACAAAGATCCGATAGCGGGAAGTCGTCGAGGGCGATTCCGCGTCGGCGTCGATTTTCGTTTCCAGCAGTTGAATCCTGGCTCGGATGCCTGTCCGCCACGTCCGCCACGCCGATTCGCCGACCTTCTTCAACACGGTAATCGTGTCGTCCAGCCCCGCGGCGACCGAGACGTTCCTGGTCTCGCACCGCCAGCGGGCGCCGAGCGTGGCCTTCTTCACCGTCAAGATCGTCCAGCGCTGATTGTCGCCGTCGAGGATCACGTCGCCCAGCCGGGGCGCGTCGGACAACTCGGACACCGGCAGGTGCCAGACCAGGTCCAACGCGGTGTATTGGCCGTCGCTGACCACGTATTTGCGGACGTCGCCCCGGTTGACAATCGCCGCCTGGCCGGCGGTGATTGCCCTCCGCAGGGCGTGGGCGATCACCGTGCCGCCCGCGCCGGGAGTGCTCCCGCGCCGCAGCAGGGTTATCGCTTCCGTGCCGTCGGTTAAGGTAGATAAATCGTCGGATGGGTCGAAGTCAAGGGGCATGGGTATTGGTGGTTAGTGGTTAACGGTTAGGATCGGCAAATTAATAGCTGTCGCATTTCAGAAGGGACAGTCCCATTTTCGTCGAACGAAAATTGGGACAGTCCCCCACTTATTGATTCGCCGGCCCTTAGTGGCTATTGGTTAGTGTTAGTGCTTACTAGCCACGAGCCACTAACCACTAGCCACTCTCTTACGTGTATCCTTGCGAACGTTCTTCAAACGGCGTTTCGCCCGCCAGCTTTTCATTGCACCAATCGACCGTCTGCTGAAGTAGCGCGAGATAGCCGCCCCAGGCGACCATCTGGCCGTCGATCTGGTACGTCGGCTTGGGCTGGGCGGTGATCTCGGCAATGCGGGCCAAAGTCTGACTTTTTATCGTGGCGATTTGTTGGGCGTCGGTGGACATGATAGTTCGGGGCTGGGGGTTTTAGGGCTTTGGTCTTAGGTCTTGGGTCTTGGACAAAGACCTAAGCCCTAAGACCCAAAACCGTGGTTTATGTTACGTTGACTCTAAACCGGGCCAATATCACTTGTCCGGTCGCCGGCGTGAGTCGGTACTCGACCAGGTAGCGCCGGCCGGCAATGGCGAAGGCCGGATGCGACGAAACGTCCGGCGTGTGGCGGAAGTTGTATCCGGTGGCGTCGGCCGTCCAGAGCGAATCGGTTTGCAGGGAGTCGAACAGCACGTCGGCGACGGTCAACGCCGCGTCCTCGTGTCCCTCGACCGCCGTGCGCAGGTCAGGATTCTGGTCGTCCAACAGGTAAATGGAGTACTGGATCGAGTTGACGTCGGCGATCGTGACCGGCTCGGCGTCGTTGCCGACGATCCGGGCCAAAAGCGTGGCCGATCCATTCTTGAACGCCGAGCCGAAGATGTCGAGTGCGTCCGCCATTTTCAGTACCTTTGATTTGTGTGGAGTGTTTATCCTTGCCCGGCGACCGTACCGGAGTGAAAATCCTGTCCGGCCGATGCGCCGGCAGGAAAGAAGTTTCCGGCAACCGCTCCGGCACAGGAGGATTGGCCTTCATCGAAGCGATATTGCTTTTGCCACGGTTGAAGCTCCTCGGTTCCAATCCCGCCGTTGTAGATCGCCGCGATTTTCCAGGCGGGCAGGGCTTCGTCGAAAAAACGCACGTCGTCGAACGTTCCCTGCGTGAAGCCGGCGGCCCCGTCGCCGCGCGTGCCCAGCATCAGGGCATTGCCGCCCAGATTCGCAATGTACGCCGGATTGTACGCTTGCCAGCCCGAGGCGTCCAAAACGCCGTCGATGTAGAAGGCGATCTTTGACTGTGCCGAATCCCGAACGGCAACGACGTGACGCCACCCGCCGTAGGCAATCTGAGTCGAGGCATTGATGAGGTCTTGGACGGCATTTTTGTGATACCAAAGCAGCGTGAAATAGTTCCCGCCGTCGGCGGCGGAGACTTGGTACTCCCAATAACCGGACGCGTACTTGCTCACCAGGTTCTGGGTGGCGTTCTTGTCCGCGAGATTCACCCACAGGGCAATCGACAAGTCTCCCTGGTGGTTGGCCGGAAAGTCCGCGGCTACGGCGATGCGGCTCGACGAACCGTTTAGCGACGCCGCCTGCCCGATCTTGCCGGCGACCCACGAGATGTTCGTGGGCGTCCCGTTCCGGCCGTTGCCGCTGGCGTCGGCCGCGTCGCCGTTCAGCTTGTAATGGGCCAGTGTGGACATGGGATGGGGATTCGGGGCTCGGGGTTCGGGATTCGGGGATGAAAATGCAGACGGAGGTACGGAGTACGGAGTAATAAATACGAAGTAAAGAGTGCCGTTTATTGAGTACGGAACCGCCTACTTCCTACTCCGCACTCCGTACTTCGCACTTCGTACGATTTCCTCCGCCCTCTGCTCTCCTCAACGTTCGACATTCGACGATGGAAAAATTGGGGGCGGGCGAACCCGCCCCCAGTTTATTCCGGCGACGATCAGCTTCCGGCGCCGGTGCTTTTCACCACGTACCGCGGATTGACGACCGCCGCGGCCCCGCGCTCGCTGGCCTTGAAGCGGACAACAATGTCCTGCGTGAACTCGGCCTCGCTCCCCAGCGGCGACTGGGCCACCGTAATCGGCCAGTTCTCCATGTAGGCGAAGGCCTTGCGGAAGTCGCCGATGAACCAATACTTCTTGGCGTTCTCCGCGGCGTAACCGGCGGCGAGCAACCGCCGATAGGCCAGCCGGCTCTCCACCACCTTGTAGTTGCCCAGCGGGTTGGCGGCCGTGGTGCTCGTCGCTCCGCTGCCGGTGGTGTAGGTGATTTCGGGTGTGTTGAAGATGCGGTGCGCCGCGTGGCGGTAGGCCGGCATCACCAGCACGGTGGTCGCCTGCATCAACACCGGCTCGCCCGTGTTCGGGTCGAGGATGTCGGCGAAGAGTTGCTCGGCGGCGTCCACGTCGGTCCAATCGACCAACTCCTCGGTCATCAGATTGAGCCAATTTCCGTCGGGCGGCACGCCCAGGCCCGCGTTGCTGTAAGTGTTGTAGGCGGCGCCCTTCCACTTGTAGTTGTTGGTCACGCCGAGCAAGAGATCGAGCAGCCGCTTCTCCTTGTTCAGGCCCAGCACTTCGCCGACCTCGGCCGCGCGTTGCAGAATGAGGTGCGTGCGGTCGAAGAAGACGGCCTCCTTCGTCACGGGAACGATGAAGCCGCGCTTGGTCGTCTGCGGCGTCTCGATGTAGTCTTCGGCGAAACCCAGGCTGGGATAGGGCATGCCCGGCTGAACCTCGGCCGTCTCGTCGCTGATCCGGCCGATGCCGGGAATCAGCTCGCCGTCGAGCCGCGTGGGAATGGTGTCGACCAGCTTCGAGAGGACGAACGCCTCCTGCGCGTAGGCCGCCATGACCTTCGACTGCACGACCTGGCCGGTGATGTTCGAGAAGGCGGTGACGTCCACTCCGTCGCCGGCTTCGAGCAGCGTCGTCCCGCCTTGGCGCGGGTCCATCTGGCGGACGCGTTCCGGGCTGAGGGTGGCCTCGGCCAGCTCGCGGATGCTGAAATCTTCCGGCTTCAGATCGCCCGCTTCCAGGGCCTCCTGCAAATGCCGCACGGTCTTTTCCGGGCCGTTGGACTCGTACATGCGTTTCAGTTCACGGTATTTGATCGCTCTCACGATAGGGTTCTCCAAAAAAAAGGGGTTCGGGATTCGGGGTTCGGGGATAGTGAGCGAGAGGTCGGAGGTCCGTACAAAGTACGGAGTAATGAGTACGGAGTACGAATAATGTTGCCGTGTACGGCGAAGCAATATCTTTCTTCTCCGTACTCCGTACTTCGTACTACGTACTCTGCCCTCCTTCCTCTCGCCCGTTCACCGACTACGCGGCGGCCGTCGTGCCGGCCACGCCGCCGGTCATCACTGTGGAACGAATATCGATCAGGACGCTGGTCGCGGCCACGGCCAGACGCTTGGCCACTCGGCCGATCGCGCCGGCGGCTGCGGCCGCGGAAGCGACCTGCTGATTCAGCAAGGCGTCGCCGGCGGTGTTTTCGTCGGCGCCGACCAGGTTGCCCAGCTCGAACGTGCCGCTGGGGCAATCGAACTCGAAGACGCCGGTGGTCGCCACGCGGATCGGGGCGGTGTCTCCGCTCCGGCTGCGCTGCATGGCCACGCCCAGGAACGATCCGGCCAGTTCCGCTTGATTGGCCGCCTCGCTTCCCTGGTCGGTGATGTCCGAGGCCGGTTTGGCGTCGTCCGTGTCTTGCCAGACGAGGTCGCCGATTTCGATTATGGTTTCGGAGTCCACGGCCGCAACGACCGGATTCGTGTCTCCATATCGCCAACGCATTTTGTCGCTCATTTTCATCTCCAGTTAGAGGTCAGAGGAAAGGATCAGAGATCAGGGGTCAGGGAAGAAGGGCGTCGAGGGGCGTCATTCAGATGCTGGTCCCTGATCCCTGACCCCTGATCCCTCTGTTTCACGTAATCGCCGCCGCAAAACTTTTTGCGTCGCTCGGCGCCGCGGCATACACCTGATGCTGGTCTTTCGACCGCGGCCGCGACTGGCCCGTCAAGAGTCGTATCAATTGCGCCCGCTGCTCGACCATTTGCCGCATCACTCGCTCGTCGGGCGCGGCCAGCAGAAAATCCAGGAACAGCGCGTTGTTGTATGCCGGCGAGAGAGGATTGTCGGCTTCGCTTTCGGGCAGGTTGAACTCGCGAATCAGCCGCAGCGCGGCGTCGCGCTTTTGCCGCAGCGCGTCGGCCTCCCGCAGCCGCGTCACTTCCTCCCGCAGCCGTTGCAACTCGGCGGCTTGATCCTGTTCCACGGTCTCCGCCAACTCGGGCCGATCTTGCCCGCCGTCCCCGGTTTTCGGCGGCGTCTCGATTTCCGTCCGCTCGGCGGCGGAGCTTTCCGGCTGATCGGCTTCCGACTCGAACAATCCCCGCGTGGTGGCCGGATCGGCGACCAGATCGACGCTCTCGACGCGGGTGATCGCCTCGACCACCACGCGCTCGCCGCGGCGGGCGAGGCGGGCCTCGACGTTGTGCGAGAAACCCACGTTTTCCGGTGCGTGCTCGGCGTCCCAGGCGAGTTGCTCGGCCAGGGCGTGCTTGGGATTGTATTGAAAATCGGCGAAAAGCCCTTCGCCGGCCCGCACGACGACGTTGCGGATCGCGCCGATGCGATCCTGATAGTCGCGCGGACCGCCGGGATTTCCGCGGGGATGATTCACGTTCACCTTGGCCCCTTCGTAGAGCCGCGCGGCCTGGGCCAGGGCCTCGGGCAGATAGCTCCGCCCGTTCCGCGATTCGAGCCCCAGCACTTTGACGCCGCGAATCAAGCCCGCGGGCCGATCGACGCGCATGGCCACGCCCCGCGAATCGCAATATTCCTGCAACATGTCCGTCATGGCGTTCCCTTTCGTAAGTCGATAAAAAAAGCCCGCAAAGAACCATCAGCGGTTCTCGGCGGGCTGAAGCGGATACCCGTCGCGCGACGGGCTGCGCTTGATACCTGCAAACAGTGGTTAGTGGTCAGTGGCTAGTTGTTAGTGGCTAGTATTTCACAACTAGCCACTAGCCGCTAATCACTAACCACTACTTCTCGATCCTCTCCACCTTTCGACGGATGTATTGGATCGTACCGTCCTGCACGTTCACCTCGACGGCTGCGGTGCCGAAGAAACCGCGGCGCAGCGCCTCGGCGAGGATTTCGGCCATCGCCGCTTGGAGCTGCGCGACTTTCTTGGCGTTGCCGGCGGATGCGACGTGCGTGATCATTGAACGTTACCATACGCCATCTCCGCGCGCTTTTCAAGATTTGTTTTTGTGCCACCGGAGATTTTATTAGCTGCCGGGATTTACCGTGGTAGGACGGATTAGGAATTCCGTCCTATGAACTATTTATTATTTGTTGCGGAAAGTCCGTGTAGGGTGGGTCAAGCGAAGCGCAGCCCCACCAACTGCGGGGAAAACGACGGTGGGGCTGCATTCGCTTGACCCACCCTACTTTTCGCAACAGCAACTATTTGCGCAAGCTCTGCGTCTTCAGATAACCGTTCAGCGTCTGCCACGATCGGCTGCCGGCGGTTAAATCGAAGTATGCTCTGATAGTCGCTCCGTTCACGCGCCACCAGCGGCGGCCGTTTTCGGACTTCATCAAACCCAGCAAAGTGCGGATATTTTTCAGTTCGGGGGGCAATCTGCGGCGGATGACGGGCGGCAGCGCAGCGTCGAATCCGAATCGCGGCCAGGTATAATAGCCGTTCTCCCCGCAGCGCCGGCCGGCGACGGTCTCGATACGCCCAATTCCCAACCGCGCGGCGTTTCGCGCCTGGCGATGAAAGACGCGCAGACCGAATCCGCGGCCGCGCAACTCGCGCACGAATACGTGGAAACCGTCGTTGTACAACACCACGCGCTCTCCGGCGCGGCGGACATAGTAGTATGCCCTGTAGGCGGCTGTCGTGTCTCCCAGTTCAATGTACAACGCTCCCCGCGATGCGCCGACCTCCACTATCGCGCGATCGGCGCGCCTGCCAGTCCGGCATATTCGCCCGATTCGAGTTGCCGGCGGAACAAACGTTTGCTGATCCGTTCGGCGGCGGAGCGTTCGCCGAGCAAAAAGGCCACGTTCGCCCGGCTGCGTGCCGGCCAGGGTTCCCAAGCTGCCCCAATGGAAGCAATGACGTCGGCCGGGTCCATCTTCGACCACGGACGAGGCGTAAGTTGCTCGCCCCCTGAGCCCCGTGCGAACGCAACCGATTAGTGAATATCGGATGCAATGTACCGCGGCAATGTGACAGGCAGTTGTCACCGCGGGGCGAAATCGCGTGCAGAGTATTGCCGCGTCTATGCGACAAATCCGATTGCACAGCATGCGGCGGCAGCGTCGGCTTTGAGGATGAGGGTAGTAGCCGACAGTGATGCACGACGAACGCGGAGCGTCCGTGCGGCTTATTCGTAGCGTGCGTGAAACGCACCACTACACCTCTACTTGGTGCGTTGCGCGCAACCTACGACTGCTGAATATGGAGGCGCCGCCAAACAACGAACGCAGAGCGTTTGGAGTGTGTGTTCCCATGCGGAGCATGGGAACCAAGGGGCTGGCTCGATTACTTCTTGGCCGGCTTCGGCGGCAGATTCTTCTTCGCCGCTGCGGCTGGTTTGCCGACGGGCTTCGGCTCGGGCAGATCGTCGCGCAACTCTTGCACGCCGAGCTTGACGAAGAGGTACAGCCCCGGCTCGCCCCGCTTCGGCCGGGCCTGGAAGGTCATGCCGCCGACCAGCATCCGCCGATCGACCGGCACGCGGAGCGTCGTCTCGAGGTTGCCGGCCGACACCCGGGGGCGATTGATCGCGCCGGCAATGGCTTGTGTGGGATAAACCATTGGCTGTATGTATTGATTGGCGTCGGTTTTCGGTTTCACGGCTTCGTCGAGCAGCATCACGCGGCTGTGAACGTCGAGGACGACGAATTTGCCCGCGGTAGTGACCATGGGCGTGACCTGCAAGGCGGCTCCTTCCTGCAATGTGGCCACGACCGGCTGATAGCCGACGCTGGTCCCTGTCGCCTCGGTGCCGCCGCCCACCACGGGGATCATGCCGACGATGAACTGCCGCTGCTTGCCAGAGACGGCGTGGACCGTCTGGCCGTTATAACAGGTGACCGCGGCGCGATAGCCGGCCGGCGCGTCCTTGTCTGCCTTGTCCAGTTCCTTGGCGTGCACCGCCCAGGCTTTGTTGTCGACCAGGCCGAAGGTCCGCGTCTCGCCGGCGTAGGACTTGTCGTCGTGGACGAGCAGGCCCTGCAACTGCGGCTCGGTCAGCCAGAGCCATTGCGCCTGGACCGAGACGGTCCGCAAGGTGCCCCATCGCTTGCGGAAGACGTCCAGCAGGGCGGCGATCTGATCGTGGACGTTCTGCTTGTTGGAGACGATCAGAGAGTTGCCCAGCGGGACGATCGTGCCCGCCCCGCCGACAACGTCCCAGGAGGTTGGTTCAATGGTGGAGGTGATAGCATCGACCAATCCATCGCAGTCGATGCGAAGCGATGCCACGGCGTCATAGACCGGCGGCCGCACGGCGGTTTTCGGGACATTCGTCTGGTGAAGAGCGCCGCCGGCGTTCGGCTTTGGCCTGGCGGCGAGTGGCTTCGAGGGCACGCTGAACGCGCCGCCCATGCCGCCCATGCCACCCATGCCGCTGACGCCGCTCAGCCCGCCGCCGATGCCCGACACGTCGGGAAAGATCGGCTTCGGCGCATCGAGATCGCCGGAGACCGTCGCCGGATAGGCGTTGATCGGCGCCAGCAGATCGCTGAGGTCGTAGATGCGGACGATCAGCACGTCCTCTTTGACCTCTTCGGGAATCCGCGAGCGGCCGAGTTGCGTGGTCCGTTCGCGGGTAGTGCTCGAGGGCTCCTCGCTTTCGAGCGATTGGAGTTGTCTCTGCAGGCGATGCAGCTCTTCCCGCAAACGCTGGACCTCCTCGGACCGCGTTTGGCCCCAGCCGGGCGAAACGGCAAGACACACCAACAGCAACGACGCGACGATGCAACGGCATTTCATGACAGCGCCCTTTCTCGATGCGGACCAGGTGATGGAATCACATCCGGCGCCGTTCCGATAGCGCCGGACGACGAAACGCGAGAGCCGGAATCGAAGAGAGAACCGTCGACGGACTCCCATTTCCGTGGATTCTCCGCCCGCCATGATACCCCACGGGGCAATAATGTCAAGCAGCACGAGAGGGGGGTGATTTCTCGATGCCAGGTCTGCATCCGGCACATATCGACCGCGAAAGTGTACTATGTTAGGATGACGGGCGAGGATATCCGGTTCAGCCTGGGCGCTTCGTACCGACCGATATGCGAGAGTGGCGGAATTGGCAGACGCGCTGGACTTAGGATCCAGTGGGGAAACCCGTGCAGGTTCAACTCCTGTCTCTCGCATCTTCCGATGCAATTCCATGCAGCTTGCTGCTGCTGAATGTGAACTAACGCCGCAAATCTCGACTAGGTTGGGGTTTGCGGAGTCGCTATTTCGACGAGAATTGTGGTGTTACAGTCGCCCATCGGATGTAAACTGACGCAGGCTGGATATGTCTCGTGGCAGATTGTATGGCACCACAGTTGGCACCTTTCGGCACCTCTTGGCACCATAGTGGGCACCTTTCGGCACCATAGTCGGCGCTTTTTTCAGCCCGCCGAACGCCTGGCGTCAGGGATCTGCTGGTGGGTCGATAAAACCGCCGTATCCGGGATAGGAGGTAGCGACTCGACCGCGCTTGCCTGGTCGCAGATGCCAAGCATGGTGTAGGTGTTCATCGTCAGATTGATGTCCGAGTGCCGGGCGAGCAGTTGGGCCGTCTTGGGATACACGCCCGCACGGGCCAGGTTAGTGATGAACGTCTTTCGCAAAGCATGGAAGTCGGCGTAGTGGCCCCGATCATCGATGTAGGGTATTCCTGCCTGCCTCGAGATCCTTGCGTAGCATCTCGGCCGTCCGCTTATTCGTCACAGCAAATAGTGGTGCTCCCGGCTGGAGCGTGTTCCGAGTGCTGAGCCAGGTCTTGATGCGTTGGGCGATGTCAGCCCGCAGCGGCAAAACGTCGCAACGCCGGCGTTTGGAAAATCCAGCCTCCACGGTTAAGGTCGGCGGGTCCGACTCGAAGTCGAACGACTGCCGGGTGATCGAACCGATTTCGTTTCGTCGAAAGCCGGTGTACACAGCCAGGATGTACAGCACCGCCCGATCGGGTCCTGATATATCCTCGATCATCGGACCGCTCTCGGCGGCCGCCAGTAGTCTGCCGACCTCCTCGATCGACAATGGTCTCCGGATACGACGGCGGGCGACCTCGGCGTTCATCTGCGACAGATGCGCTAAGCGGTCCTCTGCCACGCGCCGGTCGCGGACCAGCCAGCGGGTAAACATCTTAATGGCGCGGAGGTAATGATTGCTGCTCTCCACGCTCAGGTTATTTGCCCTCATGTCCCCCAAGCACTTCTGTACCCGGCTGGCGGAGATTTGATCGATGTGGGCGAACTTGCATCCCCGCAAAATCCGCAGGATACGATACCGGGTTGTCTTCACGTAGTCTGCCGTGGAACCCTTGTGTTTCAAGTACGCAATGAAGTCGTTAAGATGCTGCTGGAGCGGCCGTTTGCGGTTTTCCTCGAAAGGGGTCGGTCAATCCCGCAGCCTCGCGTTCCGCTCGTTTCACCAATTCGTTGAGCATGGATAGGGCAGCATCTTGTCAGTTGCCAAAGGGACGCGCCTCTCCCGCCCACTGGCGTCGCGGAATCGCCCCCACCATTTCTTGGATTTTGTCTTGACCCGTTGGCCCGTCTGCAGGTCGCGTATGAAGACCGGTTTTTTGTAGAGGTTTGCCATGCCGTTTCACCTTTTGCACAATCTGCCATCGTCCCCTGGCTGCGGGATTTCCGGTCAGGGAGTGACAGTGTTGCTCGGAATTGTGGGAATGCAAGGGATCATGCCGCTGATTTCCGAGTCTTTTTCACGATCGGGATGCCTGCCAGGCAAGTCACGATTGCGAGGTTTCCCAATCTTCGCGCCTTGGGCAGCCTGCGACGATCCACTCCCGAATTTCGTCGACTCGCCAAAACACCGAACGCCCGATTCGAACGGGCTTAGGGATTAGGCCGGCGGCATCCCAAGCCCACCAGGTTCGTCGCGACTTGCTGCAGGTGGCCGCGGCCTGCGCGGCGGTGATCAGCAGTGGAGTGGGCGTGAGGCCCTTGGTTTCTATCACTGTTGTTACTTGCTGATTGTTCTGGTTGTTCATGATTTTTCTCTTCGCAGTATTGGATCCCTATTTATTCTCCTATTCCGCTCGCGGCCGAGTTGTCCGCTTTTTTCCGCCTGCCTGGAAATGCCGGCGCCATGGACACACTGCCATCCCAGCCCCCGACAGATTTATCCGTAGAGGGTAAAATAGTGCCGTGTTATCCCGAGGTCGCCAGCAGAAATCCTTTTGGACTGTATGCCGACAAATTTGACAAAGGTGAGGATTGGTAATCCACGACTACCATGCTGTTCTCCGATCAGTCTCATCGAAAGGGTGGACCATGAATCTTTGTCGTTGTCGGTCAGCATCCACCTTTGTCACAATCTGCCATCGTCCCCTGGTTGCGGGACTTCCGGTCAGGGAGTGACAGTGTTGCTCGGTGTTGTAAAAATGCAAGGCATCACGCCGCATATTTCGGGGTTTTTTCGCGACCAGGGATTGCCTACCGGGCAAGTCACGATTGCAGGGTTTCCCACTCTTCTCGCCTCGGGCAGCCGGCGCGGATCCAAGCCTGCAATTCATCAGCTCGCCAAAGGACCGAGCGCCTGATTCGGACCGGCCTGGGGATTAGGCCGGCGGCATCCCAGGTCCACCAGGTTCGCCGCGACTTGCTGCAGGTGGCCGCGGCCTGAGCAGCGGTCAGCAGAAGTGGAGCGGCCGTGCCTCCCTTGGCGTCCGTCACTATTGGTTTTTCCTGATGTTGTTTGCCGCCCATAGTTTTCCTCTTCACAGTAGTGGCTCCCTATTTATTCTCCTACTCCGCTCGCGGCCGCGTTGTCCGCTTTTT
>CAVTCJ010000017.1:0-223325 GCA_963733145.1 uncultured Planctomycetota bacterium
ATAGGCAAAATAATCATCACGTCGGTCAGTCGGAAAGATGTGCTTGATGACGGTCCAGCCCGCCCCGTCGGTCTCGCCCTGCAATACGTCTGGGTGCCGGCGAGACAAAACCCATGAGTACTTACACTCGGAATAGGCCGATGACCCGCCTTGGCCAAACACACCAATCAAGTACCACTTGTCCGCCTTTGTGGTCGAACCGAGCCAGAGTAGAGTCTTGTGGATCAATGCCGGCGGCTGTCCAAGGCCATCATCTTCTATGGCAACCGTGAAATCTCGGCTTGCCTTGTCAAAGGTAAGCCGCACGCGGAGCTGTCGGGCCAAGTCGCGTTCACTTTGACACGGATGGCTTTCGATGGTGGAAAATTGTCGAGCTTGGGCAGTTGGTCTCAGCGATGGTAGACCAAAATAACGGTCTACGGCATCGCGAGGACTGCGAGGCGGTGGCATAGCGGGGTTTGTGACAATCTCAGGCAATATCGCGCCAACTCGATGATCGCCTCCATGCCGTTAATCGTTCGCTCGGCGATAGGACTGACGGGCTGGTTGGCTTGCTTGATGCGACCAGCATTGCCGCGAGCTCACGACCGACAGGAATCCAATGGAGCATGCCTTCCTCCCAGCCCTCTTCGGGCGATTCCTCATTATAGGTGTACTCGTCCTGGGACGTTATGGGCAGTTCAGATAGGATATTGTCAATCTCCAGTGTCGTCGCAGCCCTACTTGCTTTGGCGATAAATCTGTGGGGAAACATGCATCCTGTGCAAGCGACGTTGCGTCTATCAGTTCACAATCTCCGCGAGAATCAGTGAGTAGGTAAGTTCTTCCAAACTGAATCGACGGCGCTACCAAGGTCCGCAAGTTGCGGTACCGAGTATCCCTGCCGCCCGTGTTGGTCTATTAAACCGATCTTCTTCGACAGCCAGATGCAGACATGGCCTGATAATCCGGTACGTCACTCCCCTCCACACCTCGAAGTGGTAGAATCTGATCCGTGGAAAAAACGCAACCGTCTTTGCCGGCCCGCCCGATGGCTGCAATGATCGCTTGCAACGTAGCGTATAGCGGCTTCTATTTAAATATCCCTTTTTGTCGCGTTTTGACCAAGCGACACGAACGAGTTCATCGCCACGGCGAAAGAACCGTGGATACTCGCCCTTGCTTTGGCTGCTGTGTGTTCTTCTTTCATGCTCCCGGGTACGTTCGTCTGGCGACCTTCTGTTCTCCGCGGAGCGCGGACAATTGCTTGCAACGGTCAACCTTTTCGCCCGGAAGTAATTGCTTTAATGCGCTTGCCCACGAGGCGATCTGCACGACACTCTCGTACTCGCCAGCGGCAGCCGACTGCGAAACGAGGTTTCTGAGATTGGCTTCAGCCTGCCGAAGGATTTCGCGGGCCCGTTCTACAGTGCTCATAAGGGCGATTATATCGAAAACGAAAATGGCGCTCGTGGCCGTTTCGTTATATTTTAATGAACCCCGCCTTCGGATGGGGCGGTTGGCATCGCCTGTCGAAGAAGGCGACTGCTAGTCTACCTGAGGTGAACGGTATGATTAGACCATACGGGCTGAGCGGCGGAACTCTGCGATTGCTAACCTGTCGGGATGAGCAGCCCATTATCGATCCCCCCAAGGTCGAAGAGCGAACTAACCCCACCTCGGGAGTTAGTTAAGAGGCTGGCATGTCTTGTCGGCCGGAGTTCAGACTGGCACCCGGCAACAACAAGACGAGAACCGACGGATCGAACCTCAGGAAGCGGGTTGCAGCGGTATTGGAGGCCGCTCTCCTGCCGGCGCCGGCGACCGAGGGCACGTACAGAATCCTGCCGCCCAAAGCCAAGGGCGTAACCAAGTTGCGCCGGGAATGGGTGGACACATTCATCGTTACATCGGTGATTCGTACAACCTGCAAGTATGGAATCGAAACCCATCCGAGCCCTTACCTCAAATCGAGTATGCCGACGGATCAACTTTGTCGCCAGCAATATCCGTTTTGTGTTGGTGCGAGTCGGTCCATATTGATGCACCGGCTCATCCGTTGCGTTGTGGTGCTTACACCGCAGTACATCGTGGAACATTTTGGAAAGTTCGGGAAGCCCACTGTCAAGGAACAGATGATCATCTGCGATCGCAAGAGGGCCGAGATTCTGTCCGCGAACCCGCCGATTCTGTTTCACCCTGACGAAGCATCAGCCCCAGTCTGCTTTGAAGGATCGGTGCGATTGGGCCAAGCAAACATCCACGATGAGCCAGCCCCGCAATTAACGATCCCGCTGAACCGAATCCTCCGGTTCGTGAGGACCGAACTCATCGGACGTCGAATTGAAGCTGCGGCCACCAGAACCGAGGGCAGGCCTTGGAAATGATCGTGGCCCGCGGTCTCGGATACGGAATCGGGCCGGACCAACTGATGGCTGGCGGCTATCCCGATCTTCGGCACCAAGGCGGCTCGAGGTGAAAATCCAGGACGCGCCGACGGTGGACCTTGGTCGCTATTCGGCCCAATTTGAGGTGGACGTTCCAGGCTGCCCAGGCTTTACCACCCAAACAATCCGTTACTTGATGGCGGATTGACGGACGAATCTCGCAGCACATGCGTTGGCGTAATATTGTGCCCCGGTAAACGGCTCGGCGAGCACTTCGTGTACGTCGCAGACAAGAGCTTCAAGTGCCAAGCACGATCCCGATGGCGTTCTTCGACGCTTTGACGGCCAATGCGTCTTCAATCCGCCCTACCGAGTGCGGTAGTTGTCTTCCATTCCAAAAGCCTTTGCCACCCAGACGTCGAGTTGCTTTTCAAGCCGCTTCTGCTGGGGAGGCGAAAGATCGCATTCGGTGAGCATGCCGAACTAGATCTACTATTCGTTGACATTCCACAAGTTCTCGGGATGGGAGCGGGTACTGCTGAATGTACTGCGTGAGATACCGACGTCGCTGTGCGTAGAGCTTATTCTGGAAACAAAGTTCGTGGTAACACGTCAGGATCGACGAGTTCGCAACGCCCAGGATCAGAAACAGCAGGTCCTCGTCTTCCGGGTCGTTTGTCGTGATCCAATAGCAATTGCCGTCGACAACGCATCCGCTGCGGTCAAGGAAACTTGCCTCCGGACTGATGTCTGGAAAAATGATCTTTGGCAGTCTCCAGGCTTGCGGGTCTTGGGGTACCCAGATCTCATACCAATTGCGGCCAGCGTCCATTACGTACTTCCGCGATTCTAGTTGGTCGCGATGTAATCTGAGGTACCTCGACGCTGATGTATCTTTACCAAAGCAGATCGCCCGACGCTTGCCACCAACAACCTCGTGCGTGTAAAGGACCTTCTTTGCCCCCCTGCCGTTGCTGACCGGCTTCCATTTCGAGGCCTTTTCCTGCGACAAAAGTGGACGTAAGTAACGTTCTTCCGGCCGCTGACTCGCAGGTAGCCGTTCCCAATCCCGCCGAATGAAGACCTTGTCTGCGGTCGTCTTGATCCCTACCCGAATCTGTGCCACTTGGCCCACCCGACAAGCGGCATGAGCGTCCAGGCCTCAACCCAAGATTTCTCATCGGTGGTCTGCATCGTCCACGGTGCTGAGGCGTCCTGAGGCACTATGAGTCTGCCCGTTGCCACGCGATATGTCCGCCCGCCAGCGACGTAGTATCCTGGCCGGCGGCTACCGACAGGTTCCAAAACCGATGAGACGATGGTGACGGAGACGCTTTGATTGAGATCCTCGTAGACCCGCGTGAAATCGCATGTTGCCGCTTAAACTAGCGGAAGCAAGTTCCGACGCCGAGTTGCGAACACGATTGCGGGAAGCACGGCGGCGCGGAACAATTTCGTATCGCCAAGGTCAACGACCTCAAGCAGGTCAAAGTGAGAACGTAGTAATTGTCGTGTTGCTGCACCGCCTCTGGTGGTGAGGAAACGGTTTGATGTAATTACGCCGACAACCCTCCTGGCTTCAACTGCCGGGCCATGCCGACCAGAAATGCTTGGTACAAATCAACCCGACCACTGAGCGCACCATCGCGAAGCGAGTTCCTGAGCTCGCGTGGCACCTAGCACCTGAGTCCGAACATACGGTGGATTCGCAATGATTACGTCGACTGGAGCGAGTCCCTCGGCGGAATCGAAGAGAGTCGCTCTTCAAAAGTCTAAAAATCCCCGAGCATGACATCGGTATGGCATTCCTCCAAAGCCGATATGCGTGCGAGCAGCGCATCGAAGGAATCCGCTTCTTGTTCGATACCGATCAATGTGCAGCGGGAACGGACCTTTGAGGGCAGCTCCCGAGCAATCGCGACCAGTAGGTTGCCGTCACCACATGCCGGATCGAGGATCCGGCAGGAACCTCGTGTTGTCGGCATGTACCCGACCAGGCGTCTTGCCAGAAGCGAAGCCAGTTCGGCCGGGGTAAAAAATCTCGCCAGTGCGCGCTGCTTGGTAATCGACATTCTGACAACCTCGGGCGGGTTCCATGCATTGCCATCTTACCAACTGGGGGCAAACCAGGTAACCCGTATTCCCTGCGGCGGGACGCTGGTACACCGTGCTTGACTATGCCAAGACAAAGCAGAAAGTCAACCCCGAAAAGCGGCTTCGTCGCGCATCTTGCCAGTAAGCCGCGTCGTCCGTCGTCGGCCGCGCCGCGAGGGTGGTCCGGCCGAACGCACGCAGAAATCGAGCAAGGGACGCATCTATTGGTGCTCCCCCCGGTGCTCTTTTTCCCCGCGGTGGGCGCCCTGGTGCTATACTACTTGCCGCTCATTGGCACAGTTTTCCGCTCTTTGCACCGAAGCCCGCTCAAAAACCGGGCGACCATCGGTTTCCAGAACCGACGGAAGCGGCGACGACGGGCGGGAGATCGCGACCAGAAAGCAAAACGCCGCAAGCACTTAAGCTTGCGGCGTCTTGAGTTACGGCGAGAAATGAGCAAGTACACCCCACAGGGCTCGAACCTGTAACCTTCGGTTCCGTAGACCGATGCTCTATCCAATTGAGCTAGGGGTGCTAAGTGCTTATCTAGTAATGCTTTACGTCTTTTCGTTGCCGGGGGTTTGCTTTTACTTAACTACCGAGTATACTACCGTTATCGAAATTGCCCCCGCCGGTGCTTACCCGGCGGGAGCGAGTCACCCCTAACCGTAGATCGGAGGCGACTATGAGTAAGTCTAGTCGAAAACGGGGCAGCCGTAAAGCGGCAATTGACAAGCCGCCCAAGCCCTCCCCGGACTTTCCGTTATGCGCAGCCAACTGCGGCGCATGGCAGAAGAAGATCAATGGGAAGATTCACTACTTCGGCAAGTGGGGCCGGGTAGTAAACGGCAAGCTGACGCGGATACAGCCCGACGGCTGCTGGCAGGCTGCGCTGGAGGAGTACAAGCGGCAGTACGAAAACATCCTTCTCTATGGCGAGCCCAGCGTCAAGGGCGAAGGCTTGACGGTGCGGGAGTTGTGCAATCACTTCTACACTGCCAAGAAACGGCTGATGGAGTCCGGCGATATTGCCGCCCGCACGTTCTTGGAGTATCGGGGCACGACCGACCGGCTGGTTGCCGCGTTCGGCAAGGAGCGTCAGGTTGCGCAGCTAGGCCCTGCTGACTTTGACCGGCTGCGAGCCGAGATCGCCAAGCAGTGGGGGCCGATCAGGTTGGGCAATGAAATCCAACGGGTCCGCACTATCTTCAAGTATGCTCTTGACTGCGAGTTGATCGACAAGACGGCGCGATTCGGCCCCGGATTCAAGAAGCCCTCGCGCAAGGTACTGAGGCTCAATCGCGCCGGACGTGCCAAGCGCCTCTTCACCGCCGTCGAGATTCGCAGCCTGCTCGACAAGGCCGGGCCGCAACTCAAGGCCATGATCCTGCTTGGCGTGAACTGCGGTTTCGGCAACGCCGACTGCGCCGCCTTACCGCAGTCAGAAATCAAAGACGGCTGGATTGCTTTCCAACGGCCGAAAACCGGCATTGATCGACGCTGCCCGTTGTGGCCCGAAACGGTAGCCGCCTTGCGTGAGGCGATTGCCACCCGGCCGGAACCCAAAGACCCGGCCCACACCGGGCTAATCTTCATCACAAAGTACGGCCATCGCTGGGTGCGGACCCAAACGAAGAAGAAGGACAAGGAGGAGCAAACGACGGTTGATTCCGTTAGCTTGGAGTTCGGCAAGGTACTGCGGGCGCCGAAGATCAACGGCCGCAAGGGGCTGGGGTTCTATTCGCTCCGGCATACGTTCAGAACCATCGCCGACGCCACAAAAGACTTCCCGGCCATCCGGCTTGTCATGGGACACGTGGATAGCAGCATCGACGACACTTACCGTGAGGGAATAGACGACGCCCGGCTACTGGCCGTGACGGAATACGTGCGGAAGTGGCTGTTTGGCGATAGAGTATAATGACGGTTCGGGTAGGCGGCTTGCTACCGTCGCACGGCTGCCCGGCAGACAACGGAACCATCCCCGAGTCTGCCGGGTGGCTGGCCCGCTCTAGCGAAAGGATGGTATCTATGTCCCTTAGAGAAGCGATTGACCGGGCGGTTGATTGCGTTCGCGCCCACCCAGACCAAATGACGCGGGCCGAAGTTGATGAGTTCTATAAACTGGCAGATGAAGTCTATGTGCTGGCATTCCGCGCCAATCTGGCCGACGCTCTACCGCGCGTTCCGGAGTTGCGGCCACAACTTGAATCAGACCTACTGTCGCTCCCGCCAGTACAGTTTGAGTCGAAACTGAACTTGCCGGGGGATTGGGACAATGCCCCGTCACTCGATGACGACGGTCTACCGCTGATGCGGTCGTCCCTGAATGACACCACGGATTATGAGCCAACTCAACGCGCGTTTCTCGTCTGTGCTTCACCCCGTTGGTTCCACGACATGGAAACCTTACGTGCGCTCGCCGAACTCTGTGACGTGCCGGAAGCCGAGAGCGAGCAACAGGTGGATGGCAAGGAATGGATTCTTGTCAGTGAGGCTCTAACAGAACTGCCCTTCCTCTCCGGTCGGCGGGCGCTGTATAAGTTTGCCAAAGAAAACCCCAGCAAGCTACATTTGCGCTCACCCAACCCACAAGCAGCGGCGGCAGGCGAATGCAGGCGACGTGATGCAGCTTGCTCTGGAGTATAACAGGAGGCAGTTTGATGCAATGGACGGCTCTGGCGACAGCCTGCCCTCTATAACAGAGGAATCTCTAGCTCCGCTTGCTGCGAGGCTGGCCCGCGTGAAGGCCGAAAAACGACAAAAGTAGCTGCGGCTACTTTCCGGTTACTTTCCAACGCCTCCCAAAAACCCCGCGAGAAACGGGGTTTTTTCGTTTTTCTACTACTTTCCGCGCGCGGTTTGGCTGCCCACGGTAAAACGGCGGGCATGGACAGCAAACCAGCAACAAATCGCCGCGACAGTCAACGCAGTGACCCCACTCTAACGGCTCTTCGCCGATTGCTCAACGCGACGGACAGGAACCTGCATACGGCAGAGGAAGTCCGCCGGGCACGAATCGAGTTGGCGAAGGTAGTGGAGAACCGCCAGCGTGGTTGACCGCGCCCTCACAATCCGTGACCTGACCGAGCGCTACGGCGTGGGCGAACATACCGTACTCGGCTGGATCAGGTCAGGCGAATTGCGGGCCATAAATTGCGGACGCCGACCGGGCAGCAAAAAACCACGGTGGCGTGTCACGGCCGAAGCCCTGGCAGCGTTCGAGTTGTGTAGGACCCATAATCCGCCGCCACCGCGCATCAAACGCCGGAAGCAAGCAACAAACGTAATCGAGTTCTATTGATGCCAGCAATCCCAGTACTCCCCATCCCCGGTGAGAGAAGGCTAGAAGATGAGCCGGACCTGATTGGAGCTATCCGCCACGACTTTGAGTTGTTGGGCGTGAGGGGTGATATGGATATTGCCGCGCTCTTGTACGTAACAGCGACCAGCCGATTGTTACCAAACCCGCTAGGGGTGATCGTGCATGGAAAGTCCAGCAGTGGTAAGAGCGAAATCCAGCGCCGGACCACCCGCATGCTTCCTGATGACCAGGTAGTCCAGGCCACGACGATGACGCCCAATGCCTTGTACTACGGGGAACCAGGTTGGCTGGAACACAAGTTTGTGGTCTACGGCGAGCGCAGCCATCGCACCGACCCTGAGCAAGCCGAGAAGACGGCCGCTTTGCGGCAGCTATTTTCGGAGAAGGAAATCAGCAAGCTCACGGTGAGCACTGAGGGCAAGGCCAAGGGGGAGGAAATCAGGCAAAGCGGCCCGATTGCTTACTGCGAGACTACCACCAGCAACACCATCTTTAAGGAAGACCTGAACCGGATGTTGCTGGTCACGACCGACGATGGCCCTAACCTGACAAAGCGGGTGATACTCACCATAGCCGCTCGATATGCCCCCGACGCACCCAAAGGAGGAGAATCTGAGGAAGCAATCTATGACAAACACCGCGCCTTCCAGGCGGCGCTGAAGCCGTGCGAGGTAGCAATCCCGTATTGGAAGGTCATTGCGGAGCACATGCCAGCGGATGAGACAATCGCCCGGCGGGTAATCGGTCAGGTGATGTCCACCATCTCGGCTATCACTGCCCTCTACCAGAACCGAACCGACAGGGAGCGTGACCGAGAAGGCCGGCTGATTGCCACGGTCGGGGACTACGCGGTCGCCCGGCGGCTGTTGATGGAGCCGTTGCACCAGTCATTGGGGCTGGGTGACTGCTGGAAGAAGTGCATGGCGCTCAGGCGGAAGCTGCCACGGCCGTTCGACAGCAATCAGGCGTTGGAGGCCGGGGTGTTCAACAACAAAATGAGCCGGGACCGCGCCCTGACTAAGATGGCCGGGTTGGGTGTGGTCCGCTCTGTGTCAAAGGGAACGAGCCATCGGCCCGCGTGCTGGGAGTGGAACGGCAAACCGCCTGACGAGCTTGTGCTGCCGGGCGTGAAGGCCGTAGACGGCGCTTCGTAACTAAGGGCTAAAACGTGGGCGTTACGAATAAAACACCTGGAAAACGAGGGTCAAACGCGTGACGTAACTCGCCCCCGTACCCTGGGGGCAGGGTGGGCTATGGACTACCAGCCCCATACCCCCTAACCCCCGTTACGAAGGCAAGTATACGCCTGTTTTTGCAGCATTTTATACGTAACGCCCCCTAAAACCCTAGAAGTTACGAAGCGGGGAACCAAACCATGCCAATCGTCGGACAACCCACCAGCCGGAAACCCGAACCGAAACTCGTAATCCACCACGGGAGTAGCTTCGCACACGTCAAGCCCGCACCGCGCGTCAAGGTCAAGATTACGAATCGCTGGCTCAGCATCTATCCAGTGGAGAAGCGGTTCGGACCTTACGAGTTCGCGTTGGATCGGATCGACAGCCCGCTGAAACTATTGGGTTGGGTGGAGCACCTATCGGGCAAGGTGTGGATGGAAGCGCTGGACCTTCGGGCGCTGATAATCGCCGTCAGTGAACACTTTGGATGGGACATCTTCAATGCGTGAATAGGAGAACCAAGCAATGACCTTCCTCGAATACTGTATCGAACGTCTGATAGGATCACCGGCATGGCGCAGCGGTGGCCGATCCGTCTGGCACTGCCCGCGCCATGAGGACAACCACCCATCATTTAACACCCGCCCACCCAGGGATGGCTGCAAAGACCGGTTCCAGTGCTGGTCGTGCGGTTGGTGGGGCGACGAACATGACTTGCTAATCGAACTGCGGCCTGAGTTGCGTTACCCCGAGCGATGCCGATTGCTGGCCGCGTGGCGCATGGCCTTTGAGCGTGAACAGCCGCGACAGCCGGAGCCGGTTGGTATTCTTCACCGGGGGCCGGGGAGTGCCGAGCTAGCGCACGTTTGCATCTGCTGCAAGATGCGCGACTCTGACTATGATCCGGGCCCGGACGAGTTTAGCGACGAGAGTAACGACGCGATCCGGGCACTGTTGGACTACATAGGCAAGCCGCCAAGCGACCGGGCGTTGATAGAACTCTTGAAGCTGTCGGAGCGGGTGTTGCGAATCTGCGCGGAGAACAATCTGCATCCGCTGGCCTTGGCTGGGCGCTGCGCTGGGGAGGCATGGTTCCGAGAATCGGATGCCCGGCACATGGCTGAGTGTGACGACCCCGATTGTAATTATCGTTGCTGCCGACTGGCGCGAGGCTGGACGGAGCAAGAGATTGCAGCCGACATCGAGAAGAGCAAGCGCGAACGGGCAGAAGCAATAAAACTACAGGCCGATCGAGTACATCACGCCTGCCGGAATGTCCACCGTTGTGGTAACGGGAGGGTAGCGTGAGGGATTCGGTGACAACAAAGTTGGAGAAGGTAATACCCTGCTCGCCCGTGCCTGCCCGCTGCCCCACGCCGGGGCTAACGAACCAACCGGATGGAGGTAAAGTTACGGTTAATATAACCGTTATTCTAACGATCAACAATGTAGCTTAAACCCTATAAAACAAGGCATATTCGGTAGATCACCGCAGATCGTTTACTACCGCCAGGCCGGTAGTAAATGCAGTACACAACAACTCTAGCGACGAAACCCCCAATGGTAAAACCCTCTAAGCACGGCCCTCCCGTAGGCAAAACCATACAGCGGAAGCGGGGAGGACAGAGCAACAATCGTAACGCCCTGCGCCATGGCCTGAAGGCCGGGAAGTTGCCGAGGGACGCCAAGTACATCGAGGTCCGGTTGAACACGTTCCGCCGCACGCTGGAGCAGGCCGTGCTGGCCGTCAAGAGCGAAGTGAACCTAACCGACGCCGCCTCGATCCAAACCTGCCTGCGCTGGGAACGACACGCCTGCCTGGCGCAGCGCTGGCTGGTCAAGGCGGGCGATACGCTGAAGCCGACCGACCGCCTCACGTTCAGCCGGGAGATTGCCCGAGCCAGTGCCGAGAGGGACAAGGCCATAGCGTCGCGACAACTGGGGGCCAAGGTGGAGCGGCCGTGGCTTGCCCTGCCCGCCCCCGACGGAGAGGAAGCCCAATGATAGACGCCAAGACCTACGCCCGTTACGGGGCCGATCCCGCCGCCTTCCGTGCCAGCCTGATCGTTGACGTGGACGGCGTTGCCCGCCGCTTAGGCGACGTGATGGACCCGTGGCAAGCCTCTGACTTTTCGGCCCTCGATCCCGCGTTGAGACGTGCCGCCGGGCGTAGTGATGAACCGGCCAAGATGCGTGCCTACCTGGAGCGTGGCCGGGGTCATAGCAAGACGACGGACCTTGCCGTTACGGCCGTGTGGGCGCTGGCCTTCTCCACCCGGCCGCTACGGGGTTTCTGCTACGCGGCCGACAAGGATCAAGCCAACCTGCTACGCCAAGCGATGGAAACCCTTGTCCGCCTGAACCCGTGGCTGGGCGAAATACTGACCGTCGAAGCCCACCGCGTAGCCAACACCGCTCAGGGCCATCCCGGCGAAGGCGGCACGCTGACCATCGAGGCCAGTGACGTGGGATCGTCCTACGGCATTCTGCCCGACCTGATAATCGCCGATGAGTTGGTCCACTGGCAGGGTGACGGTTCTCTGTGGCACTCGCTCATATCGTCCGCCGCCAAGCGGTCCAACTGCTTGATGGTCGTGATAAGCAACGCGGGTTTCGTTGACAGTTGGCAGTGGTCCGTGCGCGAGGCGGCCCGCACTGATCCGGCCTGGATATTCTCGCGGCTGGACGGGCCGGTCGCCTCTTGGCTTACCGCCGACCGGCTGGACGAGCAGCGCCGTATGCTGCCCGCCGTGGCCTACGCCCGGTTGTGGGGCAACCAGTGGAGCACCGGGGGTGGTGACGCTTTGACGCCCGCCGACATTGCGGCCGCGTTCCTTCCCGACCTACAGCCCATGACGGGCCTGGAACCCGGTTGGCTGTTCGTCGCCGGGGTCGATCTTGGTTTGACCCGCGATTGCTCCGCCGTGGTTGTGTTGGGCGTTCCGGCGGGCGGCCGGTCGGGCCGCATACGCTTGGCCCACAACCGGCTATGGCGACCCACGCTGGGCGCAAGATCGACCTAACGGAAGTCGAGCGACACATCCTCGAACTGGACGCACAGTACAACCTGGAAACGGTGAGCTTTGATCCCTGGCAGATGGAACACCTTGCCCAACGGTTGGAGGCCGACACCGCCCACCGTCGCCGCAACGCCCTACGGCAACGCTGGAGCAAAGGCCCCTGGATGAAAGAGATACCGCCCACGGCCACCAACCTACGCGAACAGGCCACGCTGATAATCGAGTCATTCACGGATCGGCGCCTGCAACTGTACGACTGCGAACCGCTGCGCCGCGACCTGTTGAAACTCCGCGTCGAGGAAAAGTCCTACGGCATCCGGTTGACTTCCCCCAGGGACGGCGACGGCCACGGCGACACGTTCAGCGCGTTCGCGTTGGCCCTGCTGGTCGGGCATGAGTTGGCGGGCAAGAAGCGATTCGTCGTAACGTCGATGGTCGATGGCCCAATAAACATCGGTTGCGGCCTGCCCGACCCGGCTGCAAACCTGGCATTGCCGGCGGCGGCCTGCATAGCGACGGACTCGGGATTGGCCCGGCTGCGAGAACGGCATCTGAAAAGGATGCTGGACCGCATCGACGTGGAAATCGAATTGAATAAGTTGGATCACGAGAGAATGGATGCCGGTGGGCCTGACCTCGCCGGACGCGGAGATTGGCTGCGGCTGTTACGCCGGGCCGGACGAATCTGATAACCTCATACAAGGAGAATAAAATGCCCTTTACTGTAACGGTGGAAAGCTATCACGAGTTCGCCCGGCGGCACGGCAACCGCCCCTTGGGCTGCGATGGCCGATTATTATTTGCGGACGGAGCGTCATGCAGTGACGACGGCGAGTTACGCGAGGAGCCGCCCCGCAACCCCGTCGAACTCATCCGCGTCCAGCTTCGCTACTGGCGTCAAGCCGTGCGACGCTCCACCGCCGACTTCGAGGCCCTGCGGTCCCAATGCTCCCGCCAGGCTGAGATGGCAACCCGATACGCAAACCTGCCTGGACCGTCGAACGGGGCGCTGGCCGACCTGCACAAGTTGCGCGACGCGGTCTTGTTCTGCCGCACCAAGGTTGCCGAACTGGAAAAGGCCCTGGCCGAGAAGACCGCCAACGACCCCGACCGCCTGCGCCGTCAAGACATCATACGGTACGAGCGAGAGCAACAGGCCGCTGCCGCCGCGTTGGTTGGCGAAATTGCAAGCATTTCCATCTGAGTCTTTTACTTTACAGAAGCAAGGAGAATGTCATGAGTGAACTCGTATTGAACTCGCCGCATTGGTCCGACACCGGCAAGCCGGTCCACGACTCGGTCCAGTTGGAAACCCCGACCGGGATGGTCGTAAACGTGGAGGCAAGCGGAGAACCGCCGCTGCGGTTGCCGCGATGCTGCCGCAACTCGCGCCCGGCGTTCGACCGCGACGACGCGGCACCCAAAGGTGTCCGCCGTGACCCGAACTTCGCCGACGCGGCGTTCGGCTTGGACCTGGGAGTGGTTGACGGCCGGGCCAACGTGTTCGGCGCATCGACCAGCGCCGAACAGTACAACGACGACACCTACGAAGACGTGGAGGCAATGGCAAACCGTCGTGGGCAACTCCGCGGGATGCTGGGGCTGGACACCGAAGAGAACCCGGAGCGTGCGCGACAGCAGCGGGATGCTGGCACCCAGCCGTTCCCCGGCGCTCCCGCGAAGAGTTTTGGGTGACGGAAACACCGGCGGGCCTTCCCCGCGTCGGTAGCTTGTAGTTATCGTCGTTGGGAGCCGGGCCTACGCTCCCCCGGTCGCCCGTCGGTCTAAACAGCAACGCCCCAGGGCGTGAGGAGCGACACGCCTTGGGAGCGACGGGGTGCGCCGTGCTGGTTACGCGGCGTGGCGGCACGAGGCCCCGGTGGCGTGCGGGTTGGCGTGGGCCTCCTTACGCCCGCACGCCGCCGACCCCTTGATACGCGCGGGAGCGCGGCCGTGGGCATGTTGCCCAACTGTGACAGCGCGCCGTAGCGTTGTCCGGCGTTCAGGGGCGGTCGCGCTCCCCTTTTTGTCATGCCGAAGATTCCGAATCCAAACGGATGCGCCGTATGCGGCAGTCCACTGCCTGCCCGATGGTCCAGCTATCCACCGGCCGTCTATTGCTCCAATCGTTGCCGTGGGCTGGCGATACGCGGCAAGCCAGCATGGAACAGAGGCCAACAGAAGCCCCGTTCCAACTGCCTGACTTGTGGCCGGCCGTGCCCCAAACCGGGCAGGCTCTTCTGTTGCCGCCGCTGCTACATCGTCTCGGATCGGACGTGGTGGCGCAAGGGCACACCACACTATCCCCGGCCGCACTACCGCAGCCCGCCGTTGTCGGCCATTGCTAAGCGGGCTGCCGCCATACGTGCCGGGTGGTCGGAGCGGCAGAGCCGTAGCCGACGGCTGGCCTAGCCGTTACCCAGCGGGTAGGAGGGTTGGTAGGGTAGCCCCACAGGACGCTCCAGGGAGTGCCGTAGGACGCCTACGGAGGTATTTAGGGTACTGGCCGGCCCTAGCCTTTTACTCACCGGGGGCAGGGGAGTAGTAGCGTGTGAAGCTGGGTAGTATTTACTACCATAGCGAGACGTTTTGGGCCGTTTTAGGCCCATTCGGCAGAGTGCCGAGAAGTGCGAAAAAGCCCAGAAAACAAGGTGTTTCCCGCGTTCTAGGGGCTTTTCTGGAATCAGCCCAAAAGTTTCCGTAGACCGATGCTCTATCCAATTGAGCTAGGGGTGCAAACTTTTACGGGGCAAGGACTTAGGCGAGTTTCGCCACTCCTCGCAGTCGCCGCGGCTCCACCGCGACTGCCTCCGAAACCTCTAACTTTATCATAACCACTCGCCGCCGCAAGACCAATCGGGATTTCTCCGCCAGCGGCCGCTGGCGACGGGCACAAATTGTAACTTCTCCCCGCCGCGGCGCATCTGGTACTGTTGGAGACACCCGACAAACGGCTGGACGCCATGAACTGCGAAGAAATACTGGCTGCGTTGAACGATTACGTCGACGGTTTGCGGGACACGGCGATCTGCTCGGCGCTGGAAAAGCACCTGGCCGATTGTAATCCCTGCCGGCTGGTCGTGGACAACATTCGCCAGACGATTACTTTGTATAGATCGGGGCGTCCGGTGGAGTTGACCGACGAGTTGCACGAGCGGCTTCACGGCATGCTCCGCGAACAGTGGAAGACCAAATACAGAGAAAGGTAGGCGGACCATGGGATGGAAAGGGACGTTGGTGTTGTTTCTGGTGTTTGTCGCCTGGTTCGTGTTGAACCGCTGGGTACTGCCACATTGTGGGGTATCGACCTGTTGTTGCCCGGTTCCCCGGCCGACGCAGGGAATCTCACAACCGGACTTGCCGCCCGCCGACGCGGCACCGCGACAAAACGACCTAAACCAGAAAGGAGAGTCGCCATGACGATCGAACGAGGGTTACGGGGAATAGCGGGCACGGTGGTGCTGATCAGCGCCGCCCTGGCGGCCTGGCAGAATCCGTACTGGCTGCTGCTGACCGGTTTTGTGGGGCTGAATTTGTTGCAGTCGGCCTTCACAAATTGGTGCCCGATGGTATGGTTATTGGGACGCTGCGGATTCCGGCCGTGCGTGGCAAAGGGGGAATAAACCGCCCGCGGGATGATTCCGAGAGATAGTCCGTTTAGCCCCGGCGACCACTCCGGAGGAGCCAATTCATAGCGGGATATGGCGTTGGTTCCCGGCGTGGACGCCGGCGCTAAACCATTTGAATCAAGAAAGTCAGTAGCTCCAACATTCCGGCGCACTCTCGTTTAGCGGCCGTCGGCACGACGGCCTGCGCCACTAGCGGGGCCGTCGTGCCGACGGCCGCTAAACGGAAATTGTCGCAAAAAATCCGGATTTGTAACGACTGAATGTGAAAACTCGGCAAGGAGCCGTCATACCATGCATTATCCGTGGTGGTACGTCCCTCAACTGACGGCCCCGATGCTGATCGCCGTCATCTCCGTGGTTCACGTCCTGGTCTCGCATTACGCCGTCGGCGGCGGGCTGTTCCTGGCCGTCGAGGTGGGGCACGCCTATCGCACCAAGGACCGCGACTATCTCGATTATCTGCACGGCCACGCCGCCTTTTTCATCCTCCTGACCGTAGTCTTCGGGGCGATTACCGGCGTGGGCATCTGGTGGACCATCGGGCTCAGTTCGCCGCTGGCCACCGAGGTGTTGATCCGCACGTTCGTCTTCGGCTGGGCCACGGAGTGGGTGTTCTTCGTCGTCGAATTGGTCTCGGCCTTCATCTTCCTCTATTATTGGGGGCGGCTGGCCGAAAAGACGCACGTCGCCATCGGCTGGATCTACGCCACGGCCGCCTGGATCAGCCTGGTGCTGATTACCGGCATCACGGCCTTCATGCTCAACAGCGGCCGCTGGCCCATCGACCCGGCGGCGCATGACTTCTGGACGGCGTTCTTCAATCCGCAGTTCATTCCGCAGACCGTCGCGCGGACCGGCGGCGCGTTGCTGCTCAGTTCGCTGTACGTGTACCTGCACGCCTCGATTTTCAGTCGCAACGAGCGGCTGCGGAACATGATCGCGGCGCGATCGGCGCGGCCGGCCATGCTGGGAGCGGTATTGATTACGGTCGGCGGAATCCTGTGGTACATCTATTTGCCCGACTCGGCCAAGTTGACGCTGGCCTCGGCGTCGGTGTTGAACGTGTTGATCGCGGTGATTTTCGCCGCCACGATCATCGTCTTCGCCATGTTGTACTTCGGGCCATATCGCAATCCGGGCTGGCTTACGCCCGGCTTCGCGCTGATGCTCTTTCTGACCGGTTTCGCGGCCTTCAGCACCGGCGAGTTCATCCGCGAGGCGGTCCGCAAACCGTTCATCGTCTACAACGTGGTGTACGGCAACCAGATCTTGCCCGAGCAAGTCCCAGAGTTGCGAAAGGCAGGCTATTTGAACGGCGGCGTCTGGACGAGGGCCTTTGTAGCCGAACATTATCCCCAGATAGTGCTGGCCGACGGCAAAATCGACAACCACCAGTTGATCACGCTCCCCTATAAGGATCGTCTATTGTTGGGCAAACTCATTTTCCTGCATCATTGCAACGATTGCCATGCGGCCAAGCTGGGCTATTCCCCCGCGGGATTGTTGTTGCAGGGCAGGCCGCGCGGCGCCGTGCTGGAAACGGTCAAGAATCTCGACCAGATCTTTTTCATGCCCCCCTGGTGCGGCTCGGATGAAGAGGCTGAACTGTTGACCGATTACTTGATGACAATCAAACCACCGGCGCCGGCGGGGATCAATTTGTGGAGACCCAGCGGCGGCGAAGGCGGAGAAGACAACGGGGGGATGGAATGATGGACCCTAGTATGCTCGTAGAACACGCCACGGCAGGAACGCCGGCCCCGATTTGGTTCGTGCAATTCTTCAAGGTGCTGGGCTTCACGCTGCACGAAGTGCCCATGAACCTCTGGTTCGCCGGGCTGCTGGTGGCCCTGTTGCTGCGTTTCCGCGGCGGCGAGCAGGGGCGGCACTTCGGCGGCCGGCTGCTGCGGCAAATGCCCGTGATCGTGGCCCTCGGCGTCAACCTGGGCATCGTGCCGCTGCTGTTCATCCAGACGGCCTACTATCACGTCTTCTACCCGGCGACGATCCTGATGGCCTGGTTCTGGCTGGCGATTATCGCCCTGCTGATCCCGGCTTATTACGGCGTCTATGTATATGCCTGGGGGATTCGCAACGGGGGCAAGAGTTTGCCCGCCTGGCGGGTCGCCGCCGGTTGGTGCTCGATGCTCATCTTCCTGGCGATCGGTTTTATCTTCGCCAACGGACTGAGCTTGATGGCGCACGTAGCTCGCTGGGCGGAACTGTGGAACGCGCACAACGTGGCCGGGGCGGCCCTGGGAACTGCTTTGAACGTGGGCGATCCGGCGCTTTGGCCCCGCTGGCTGTTGATGTTCGGCCTGGCCCTGCAAACCACCGCCGTCTGGGCGCTGTTCGACGCCGAATGGCTGGCCGGCAAGACCGCCGTGCCGGCGGCCGCTAAACAATCGGGCAATGCGCCGGCGGCCGCTAAACAATCGGCCGATGACGACTATCGCCGCTGGGCCTGGGGATTCGCCAAAAAACTCTACACCGTCGGTCTGGTTTGGGCCGCCGCGGCCGGGTCGTGGTATGTGTTCGGGGCATGGTCGGCGGAACTGCGCGGAACGATGTTCGCCTGGCCGCTCATGCCGCTGACGGTCTTGACGGCGATCGCCTCCGGGCTGCCCTGGCTGCTGATCTTCTTTGGCCGGCGGACGCGGTCGATGGCCCTCCTGGCGGCCTTCGCCCAATTCGGCGTGCTGGGCATCAACGCCGTCAGCCGGCAAGTCGTGCAAAACCTGAGCCTCAAGCCGTTTTGGGACGTGTACTCCTTGCCGGAGGACGTGCAATG
Source organism: uncultured Planctomycetota bacterium (assembly GCA_963733145.1). Taxonomy (GTDB): domain Bacteria; phylum Planctomycetota; class Planctomycetia; order Pirellulales; family Thermoguttaceae; genus JAHIKV01. Next base: position 18,404 of record CAVTCJ010000017.1, read on the forward strand.
GGGACCGTTGGCGATGTTTTTGGCCGCGTTCGTCGTCGGCATGACAGTCGTGATCTGGATGCTCGCCCAGATCGGAAAATGTCCTGCCACACCGCCGTCGAGTGTATAGCCGGCGGATCGGTGTTGTTGGGGCGGCGGTGCAACTGCCACCGCAACATCCGGTTTAACCGGCGGTCCCGCCCGCCGCGGCAGCGGTCGTTTTCGGACGTGACCAAGGAGAACATCGCCCGCACGTTGCCGCTGATTATCATGCCGGCCATTCCGCCGGCGATGATCGGCGTGATCGCCCTGGCCGGGATCGTGGTCCGCAACTCGGTCGTGCTGATCGACTTCGTCCGCCACGGCAAGGAGCCGGGGCTTTCACTGCACGAGACCTTCTCGCTTTCGTTCCGCTCACCAGATCATGCGTTGAGCGCCCCGCCGATCCCTGCTATGATTGTGCCAAGAAACTGCGTGACAATCAATGGCGTGATTATTCGTTGTGGTGCAGGCGTCCCGCCTGCCGCCGGAAAGCGCAGGCGGGACGCCTGCACCACAAAGACGCCGACGGAGACCGGACATTGAGCCTGCAAACACCGGATAAAAAACAGGGCTTCGGTGGCTATCGCTGGGTGATTTGCGGGCTGCTCTTCTTCGCCACCACGATCAACTACATCGACCGGCAGGTCATCGGCATCCTCAAGCCGACGCTCTCGCACGACCTGGGCTGGAGCGAAACCGACTACGCCAACATCGTCTTCTTCTTCCAGATGGCCTACGCCGCCGGATTCCTCTTTACCGGGCGGATGATGGACCGCCTGGGCGTCCGCCGCGGACTGTCGCTCTCGGTGGGCCTGTGGAGCCTGGCGGCGATGGCCCGCCGCTGGTGGCGATTTATCTAATGGCCGATTTCGGCAGCGTGCTGGGCGGCTGGCTCTCCGCGGCGCTGATTAAACGCGGCTGGAGCGTGCTGGCCGGGCGGCAACTGGCCATGCTCACCTGCCGCGGTGTGCGTCTTGCCGGTCTGCTCGGTCACGTTCGTCTCGAACGAATGGGTCGCCGTCGCCTTGATCGGCCTGGCCGCCTCGGCCCATCAGGGCTGGGCGGCCAACCTTTTCATGCTCGTCTCCGACACGATGCCCGGCGAAACGGTCGCCTCGGTCGTGGGCATCGGCGGCTTCGCCGGCTCGCTGGGCGGCATGGGAATCGCCGCGTTCGTCGGCTGGGTCCTAGAAACCACCAACAGCTACACCGCCCCCTTCATCCTCGCCGCGCTGGCCTACCCCACGGCCCTGCTGGTCATGCATTTCCTGTTGCCGCACGGCGGGCGGAAAAAAGCGTAAGCGGGCACTGTATGGATGGGCCGATTCAAATATAGGAAATCAGACAATATCTCTTATGTCATTTTTCCAATCCGTGTCAGATATTGTGAATGTCACTTTATTATTTTACTTCGTTGCTCTTGTCAGTGCTTTGATTTGGCGACGGCGGATTGTTATTGCCTGTTGCCCTGCCGCTATCTCCCCTTCTTTCGTCGGGGAAGACGTAAAGCCCGGTATCATAGTTCCATTTTGGAATCGCGCCGGATTCTTGTCTCGGCAACTCTATGTGCAACGTATCAGGTATTATGGGGTTGGGAAACGAAGAGGGGCTGATTGTCTGCGGTGGCGACTGCCACATGTTTGCCCGCAGAGTTTCTATTTGTCTCTTCAGGTTTGCCACCTCTTTTTCTAGGCGTTCAACTCTGACCTGTAGACCTGAAATCCTTTCCGCCGTATCTACTTCGCTCAGCCGCAGCAGGCGGCAACACTTTGCAGCGGCTTCTCCGCCGCTCCCGGGCATTGGCCGGCAATAGAACCAACACGCCGATGAGGAAAATCACAAGGACAGGAAGCACTCGTTGATACCACATGTCGTTCCCTCCCGAGGCAATCTGACAGGCCGCCATCTCTTGCGTGCCAATGCGCAAAAGCGGACAAACTCTTCCAGGGTATCAAACTCCGCCTTGAGCATAGCTCCTCTCAGAATTGCCGTCAATCAAGCGCAGCCGGTGGCGGGGGGCATGGGAATACGAAAAGAGCATGTCGCCTCAACGGGCCAACGGTTCGACTTCGGTTCGCGCAGATGAAGGCGTGGGCATTTCGCGCACTCTAAATTGACGGACGAGTTCTACGCCCGTTCACGGGCGTTGTCCGCCGCAGGCGGTATTAGGCCCGTGCTTCAGCACGGGTTCGAGGGCGTCGAACAATTTCCGCTCGTTTTCCAGCGGCATTGTCACGCTCGTTCACGAGCGTCCTGCGCGATGGCGAGGCAGGAAGCCCGTGAACGGGCTTGACAGTTGTCGTTCGTTCGATGGTTTACCCCACCCGGCGCGTGAACGCCGGGCCCAATACCGCCTGCGGCGGAAAAGGGGCGTAAACGCCCCTGATGAGCTGAGTCACGTGGGGTGGGTCAAGCGAAGCGCAGCCCCACCAACTGCGGGAAGAACGGTGGTGGGGCTGCGCTTCGCTTGACCCACCCTACTTCCTGTGGCGAAAAGTTTCCCTCGATGCCCTCACTCCCGACCCCACCACCAGATGGAGAGGGGAGATTTTTTTACCCGACCGACAAGCGGCACTCGACCTGACGGATGGCGTCGTCGACGGGCCAGCGGCGCTCGGCCAGGTCGAGCGGCGAGCCGGAGGCCATCCAGGCGTCGACCCGCTTCTGGGCGGAGACGACCGTGCTGTGGCTGCGGCGGCCGAAGTAGTGGCCGATCTCGCTCAGCGCGGCTCGGGTGTGCTTGCGGGCGAGCCACATAGCCAACATGCGGGGATGGCTCACCCGTTTCCCCCTGCCGCCATCTTGCAGACTGGACGGATCGAGCCCGAAGACCTCGCAGACGGCCTTTTCGATGTCGGGCAGCCGCACCACGCGGGCGCTGTTGCGGACCAGATCGGCCAGCGCTTCCTCGGCCAGGGCCAGCGAGATCGGCCGGCCCAACGCCTCACCGGTCGCCTGCAGCCGGCAGAGGGCCCCGGAAAGCTCCCGGGCGTGGCTCGTCAGCCGCGAGGCGACATACTGCTGCACCTCGACGGGCAGGGCGATCTTCATCCGCCGCGCCATCTGGGCGACGATCCCCAACCGCGTGGCGTAGTCCGGCGGCTCAATGCCGCAGACCAGCCCGCTCGACAGCCGCGTCGTCAGCTCCGGTCCCAATTCGGGGAGTTCGGCGGGCGAGCGGTCGGCCGCGAAGACCAACTGCCGGCCCTCACGGAGGAAACCGTCGATCGTGTGCAGCAGCTCGACCTGCGTCGCCCGTTTGCCGACGAAGAATTGCAGGTCGTCGATAATCAGCAGCCCGACGCCGCGGTACTTGCGGCGGAAGCTGGGCAACCCGCTGCCGCGGAGGGCCTCGAGGAAGTAGCTGGTGAACTGCTCGGCCGAAAGATAGAGGGTGGACGTGCGGAGGTGCGAACGCCGCGCCGCCGACCAGATGCCCTCGAGCAGATGGGTCTTGCCCACGCTGGTCGGCCCGTGGAACATCAAGGGGGTCAACTGGCCGGGGGTGCGGACGACCATCCGCGCCGAAGTGGCGGCCAAGCGGTTGGCGTCGCCGACGACGAAGCTGTCCAGGCCGGCGAAACGGCGGCGCGTTCCGTTGGGGTGGGAAGTTTCGGGCTTAGCGGCATGTTGATTGAGTTGCCGTTCAGAAGTATGGGTGCCACTGCTGGCTTGTCCGGCAGTGAAATTTCGGGGGTTTCTCCCCGCACTGCTGGACAAGCCAGCAGTGGCACACTTTTCCAACGGGCTATTATGCGTCGTCGCGCTCATCTGGGGCGTTCGCCGGGGACCGCGTTCGAGATCGCTCGCGGCCGGGCGCGGCGGGGCGGCTGCATCGTTTTCGCCAGCCGAGACGGGCCGGGCTGCATTATCATCACTTATATCGGACGGAGGCGGCGATACAACGGCGATGCTCGGCGCGGAATCGCCGTCGTCGTCGAGGTGAAACTTCAAGGGCGGACATTTGCCGAGCAACTCGCGACAGGCTTCCTCGATATAGCGGCGGAAGTTGGTGCGGATCCACTCCAAGAAAAATCGGCTGGGCGCGCCGATCAGCAACGCGCAGCCATCGTAGTCCAGCCGCGTCGTTGCGCCGAACCACAAATCGAATCTATCTTGCCCGACCTTGCCGGCCAGCGCTGCTCGCAAAGCCGACACGATCTCCCTATCATCCTTGGTCACTACAGGTGCGTCCTTGGCACGAATGGCCTCAGTTGTTGCCAGAGAAGACCTGATTCTAGCGATGCTCAGCACCGCTGTCAAACGGGTCGGCAAAATCGGGCGCTGAGATTTTTTCGCGCCGGACGTGGGCGGCAAAATCATCGGATAATGCACCTTGTCAATGGCCGCGGCGAGAAAAAAAATTTTCTCGGCCGGAGCGGATGGAGCGGTGGAAAACCTGTCGGGGCGAGAACCGCCCTGCGGCGACAAATCTGTTTGCCGGGCGGACTTCCCCCGCGAGGCAAGCCCGGAGGGCGGAATGGCCGAATCGAATTCGCTTTCGTTTAGCTCCGGCGTCCGCAGCGGAAATACACCGCGACGAAGACTCCGCTACCGGAAACAGATCGCTCCTTCCCGGCGTGGACGCCGGGGCTAAACGGCGGATTCTATGGCGTGGACGCCGGGGCTAAACGGCGGATTCCCTACGAAAATATCGGCGGTCCGAACCATTACATACCCGCCGGGGGGTGCAATGGAGATTTCCAACCCAGGATACTTGCAAAACCTCGTTTGCTAGCTCACAATAGAGGAGCTTGGGATGCTCTTCTCATTCAGTATGTCGGAGGGATGCTCATGCTTGAAACCGGTGGGATTCGTACGGAGGATCGGGTGGGCGAACAGCACTCGGGCGGTCGCCCTTTTCACTTCACTGCGCCAAACCAGGATAACCGCATCCGCAAGGTCTTTGGGACGGCGTTGGAATCGCCGCTTCCGGGCGTCACCGACGACACTCTCGCGGCCTACCGCGACTACCTGCTCGAACGCTTGACGATGCCCTTCGAGGCCCTCTACTGCCGGAACGACGGCGAGATGCGGCAACTGATTCATTACGTCAAGATCACCGGTTTGACCGCGCCGCAGCCGGGCCGAAACCACTTTCACCAGGGTCTGCTTTGCACGGCCGAAAACCATCGCGAGGTTTTTGAGACTCCGCTGTCCGAAATCGGCGTCCGTGAGGAAAGCCCTAACTGCCAGTTGATCGACGATTACGCCTACTGGTTCGTCAATTGGCGGTGATCCCGGCGCGGAGCAGAGGAAAGCCTTTGATGGAGTTCGTAGGGTGGGACGAGCGAAGCGCGGTCCCACCAATAACGGTGAGAATGGTGGTGGGACCGCGCTTCGCTTGTCCCACCCTACGTTCCGCGACAAGAACTAAGCGGAGGAAAGCGTTTGATGCAGAAAGCCTCTTTTGCCGCCGGCTGCTTTTGGGGCGTCGAAGCCGCCTTCCGTCAACTCGAAGGCGTCCGCGAGACGTCGGCCGGTTACTCGGGCGGAACAGTGGAACACCCCTCCTACGAAGACGTCTGCAGCGACGCCACCGGACACGCCGAAACCGTGCTGGTCGAGTATGATCCGGCCGTCGTTTCCTACGAAGAGCTGCTGGAGACCTTCTGGAACTGCCACGATCCGACGGAGTTGAATCGACAAGGGCCCGACGTGGGCAGCCAGTACCGGTCGGTGATATTTTTTCACGTCCCGCAGCAGCGGACGGCGGCGCTTGCCTCGAAAGAGGCCCTCGAACGCAGCGGAAAACACCGCCGTCCGATCGTCACCGAGATCCTCCCCGCCGCGCCGTTTTATCGGGCCGAGGAGTATCATCAGCGATACCTGGAAAAGCACGGCGGGGCAAGTTGCCGCGTGAACTGAGCCGGCTATCGCTGTTTCCGCTTCAGTTCGGCGTCGTGCTCCTTCATGAACGCCCGCATGTCGTCGGCGAACGCCAGCAACCGTTCCCACTGTTCGACGTAGAGCGTGACCGGCATCCGCTGGAGTCCGTAGAGGCTCATCCCGCCTTTTTGGCTGACCTTGCAGTAGAGCGTGCCTCGTTTGGCGGTTTCCAGTTCGGCGAGCAGTTTTGCGGCCTCATCGACCGACAGCTTTTTAGCCGCCACTTGCGCCAGGATTTCTTCCTTCGTCATGTTATTCTCCCGAAAATGTGCTGTGTATAACTTCAGCCGCGGTTCGTAGGAGGGACAAGTTTCGGATGAGGGCCGTCTTGGCCCAGCCCCACCCTACTATCCACTGACCCCTACTGTTTGTCATATCCTAACGAAAACGAGGCGGATTCAACAGCACCCTTTTTCGATCGACCTTCATTTTCTCGACCGATTTTGAGAATTTTCCGCCTGGGCAGTCTCCCCCTTTTGGCGAAAAAGGGCGTAAAATCAGAATAAGCAGGCGTAAAAGGGGACAACAAGGCGGACTGCGTAGAATGTCGCCCCCTTTGCTGCTATATTCTTAATGAGTTTCCGTTGTGGAAAGTAGGGTGGGACAAGCGAAGCGCGGTCCCACCACTATTTTTCACCGCTATTGGTGGGACCGCGCTCCGCTTGTCCCACCCTACGCACGCTTTCCGCATCAGAGACTAATTTTACATGGACCACGGTTATCGACTACTCGCCGCCCAGTATATCCGACAGCAGGCGAAACAACTCGCCGGGCAATTGGACGGAGTCCGCGCGGCCGAAGACATCGAGTACGTCCATCTTGCCCGGGTCGCCACGCGCCGGCTCCGCGCGGCATTGGAAATGTTCGCCGCCTGCTTTGCCCCAAGACGGATCAAGCGGTGGCGGAAGGCGATCCGGCGCACTACCGCCTCCTTGAGCGACGCACGCGACAGAGACGTGCAAATCGAATATCTTTGCGGCTTGATTGCCGCCCTGGACGCCAGGCATTGCGTCGCCGGCGTCGCGGCCGTGATGGTTCGATGGGAACTCGAACGCCGGCAAATGCAGTCGAAGATTGTCAAGGCCTTGGACCGCTTGCAAGCCGGGGATATTTTGCGGGAAATGCGGCGCGAGACCAAGAACATTCTGCGCCAATCTGAAGTTTCGGCACAATGCCCCCAAACCTCCGAAACCACTGCCCGGGCCGGCCGACACCTTCTCCGGCGGATGAACCGACTACTCGAACTTCAAGACAGTCTAGAGGACCCGTTCGACGGCGAGCGGCAACACGCCATGCGGATTGCCCTGAAGCGGCTGCGTTACACCATGGAAATCTCCCGGCCTTTGTACTCCGGTCGGCTCGACGATGCCATCCAGGCGATCAAGCGAGTGCAAACCCTGTTGGGCGACGTCCACGATTGCGACGTTTGGCTGGAAGACCTCGATGATTTCGCCGCCGCGGAACGCGAGCGGATCATCGCCGCCTTTGGACACCCCGGCCGCTTCCAGCGTCTACGGCCCGGCATCGAGTTTTTGCAGGAAGACCGCCGGAAGCGCCGTCGAGAGGCATTCGGAGAATTGACGCAATACTGGGCCGACTTGAACGGCCGACGGTATTGGGAGGAGTTGGCGTCGATTGTCGGCGGGCAACACCCTTGACCTTCGCGGCCCGATAGAAACAATAGAACGTAATGGAACCTCTACCCGCCTCTTCCAGCGACACCGAGCCGGTCAAGATCGTCGCCGCCATCGACGTGGGCGCCAACGCATTGCGAATGGTCATAGCGGAGGTCTATGCCGACGGCCGGATCGAGGTGCTCGAGCGGCTTCATCGGGCCGTGCGGCTGGGACAAGACACCTTTCGCCGGGGTCGAATGGGCGGTCAGAGCATGCGCGCCGCCATCGGCGTGCTCCGCGATTTCCGCCGGCTGCTCGATCTGTACAAGGTGGAGAAGGTCCGCGCCGTGGCCACCAGCGCGGTCCGCGAGGCCTCCAACGGCGAGACGTTTCTGGACCGCGTTTTCATGGCCACCCACTTAAACATCGAGGTCATCGACCCTTCGGAAGAAAGCCGCTTGACCGTCTCCGCCGTGCGGCAAGCGGTGGGCAATGCCCTGGGCGCCAACCAGCGGCATACCCTGATCGCCGACGTGGGCGGCGGCAGCACTCTGCTGACGGTCATCGAGGGCGGCGAAATCATCAACTCGCAAAGCCTGCGGCTCGGGTCGATCCGCTTGCAGGAAACGCTTTCGACTAGCGAGGAATCGCCGCGGCGCTCGGCCGACCTGCTCCGCCAGCACGTTTCCAACACGCTGGCGGTGCTGGAAAGCGTCGTGCCGCTGGCCGAGATCGATTCGTTTGTCGCCGTCGGGGGCGATGCCCGGTTTGCCGCCCGCGAAATCGGCGCCCCCGTCCCCGAAACCGATGAGTTGGTGGTAATCGAGGCGGCCCCCTTCGACAAGCTGGTGGCTCGTTGCGAGAAGCACACCGCCGAAGAATTGTCCAAGCGATATGGGTTGCCATTCGCCGAGGCCGAAACGCTCAATCCCGCCTTGCTGGTCTATCAGGTCCTGTTGCACCGGACGAAGACCACCGAGATGATCGTCTCGCACGTTTCGATGCGCGACGGACTGCTGATGGAGCTGGCCCGCGAAGTCACCGGCAAGGAGGACGAATCGTTGCCCGCCGGGGTGATCCACTCGGCCACGACGTTGGCGGAGAAGTATCACGTCGATTTGGACCATGCCCGGGTAGTGGCCGACGCGGCCGTGCGGCTGTTTGACGTTTTTCAGGCCGACCACGGACTCGGCCCGCGATACCGGTTGCTGCTCCGCGTGGCGGCCTTGTTGCACGAAGTGGGCGGGTTCGTCAGCAGCCGGGCACACCACAAACACAGCGAATATCTGATCGCCAATTCGGAGATTTTCGGGCTGACCCGGCAGGAGATCGTCCTGGTGTCGCAGATTGCCCGCTACCATCGCCGCAGCGTTCCCCGCGCATCGCACCTTTCCTACGCGTCGCTGACGCGGGAGTCGCGGGTGGTGGTGAGCAAGCTGGCGGCGCTGCTCCGCGTGGCCGACGCCGTGGTCCGCGGCCATCGCCGCCGCCAGTCCGAAATCAATTTTCAACGACAGGGCGACGAACTGGTTATTTCCATCCCCGGCGGCTCCATCCTGCTCTTGGAACAGCGCGCGTTGGATGCCAAAGGGGGCTTGCTGGAAGACATTTACGGCGTGAAAATCCGGCTGGAAGAGGCGTAAGCAGCCGAAACCGCATCGTAATTCTTATCGCACCATTATAAGAGGGTGAGCGCGAGACAAGGCGATAAGCAATCTTATTACATCCTCGTTCCACCCATTATTTCTTCCAGGTCGTCAATCGCGCGCCTTAATACATCGATCGAACCTAATTCATCTGCAAGTGCTTTTACCTTCTTCAGAACCGAAGCCTGCAGGTCCACATCGCCCATTCTGGCCAGTTTTGCTTTTTGGTTACTGACTTGTTGAGGCGTGACAGTAACACCTCTATTGGAGAGTCGCTGTACCACCTGTCGTGTGGGTGTATTTCTGCCATTTTGTTTAAGCACTTGCCGAATTTCCTCGGCCTTGTTCGTGCTAATAGATGCTCCACGCATGCCATATTCTCCTTAAAATCAATTAATCATTATTCTTGATTATTGAGCATTATTTGTATTCTTGATTCTTGAGCATTATTTTAGTGGTCGATTCACACAATTTCAATACATGCTGAAATATAGTGTAGATGTTAACATAATATACATTGCCATGCAATAAAATCAACTGCAAAAACAGCGCCAGCAAGACCGCACTAATATCCTTGTATTATCTTAAAATCAAAGATGATACGTCTCGATAATGTACATATATACACTTTGTGCTGAAATTTACGACAATAGTGTTGACGGTAGTGTAATATGATGTATAATAAAACGGTATGCGGTCTGGAGAATAACTAACAACGATTTGTGGGGATCGGCATCTGCAAGTCACACAAGACAAAACAAATTCCTGTTCCAACAAAAGGAGAGATACTATGAGCACTGTGAAACAAAAATGTATTGCGATTTTAAGGGAACAAGATAGGCCAATCCACTACAAGACACTTACAGAGATGATATTGGCCTCTGGAGAAACCCGGCTTGGCGGAACTATGCCTTGGCAGACTGTAGGAACAATCCTCCGAGACTCTCCTTCTATATGCAGTTTAGACTATAGGCATGGGCTTTATTGCTTGCAAGAAAAAACGATTTCCATCACAACTCGCATTGATTTTATCAAATGCGCTGAAATATGTGAAAAAATCAGTGGAATATTATGTGCAGTCTCCCAAGGAGAAAAAGAGTGTCATCTGAGCATACGTATCATTTACGACCAATTGAACCGAAAGACGTCGATAGGAATCGATGCAACTCTGGATGCTTATAGATGGTATCATCGTGATAAGAGGCGAATCGAGCAACTACTGCACGATGTCCAGATTGCGGAGAATATTGACCCCACAAAGGAGGCTGCATGAGGGGCTGAATCTACAAGGGGCATGATCTGTTATGCGACTGGGCGGTTGGTGCCGTGGAGTGCGGGTGTGCAAGTCTGCCGTGAGGGGATACAATTAGAGGAGATGGAACATAATTGAAGGAGGGAGTGAACCGATGACTCTAAATCGAATTACTTGCGACCCCGTCCGAATGAACGGCCAACCATGCGTGCGGAATCTTAGGCTGACGGTGCGGAGGGTGGTCGAGGCGGTTGCCTTATATCCTGACCGAGAGGAGCTTCGTCGCGAGTATCCCGAGTTGGATGATGAGGATATCCGGCAATCTTTGGAATACGCTGCCGCAAATCTCGAAGATAAATCACTGCCGTTGACTACCACAATATGAAATTGCTACTCGATCAACGATTGCCGCGCTCCGCCGCAGGACTTCTGCGCGACATTGGCATAGATACTATCCATGCCAGCGAGTGCAGCTTGTCCACGGCGTTGGATTCCGAGATCATTGATTTTGCCCAACGGGAAAACAGGACGATTTTCACTCTTGACGCGGACTTCCACGCGATACTGGCTGTGTCTCGGGCATTGTCACCATCGGTTGTCAGAATACGCATAGAGGGCCTTAGATCCGAGCCGCTCGTTGAATTGGTGCGATTGATTCTTAGCCGATGCGAAGACGAATTGTCCAAGGGAGCGATGGTTTCTGTCTCCGAAGATCGAATTCGAATTCGCCGCCTTCCAGTTCTTTAACAATTCACATGTCCAAAGACCCCCTGAAATCGCCGAATCTGTACATCAACCGCGAGTTGAGCTGGCTGGAGTTCAACCAGCGGGTGCTCGAAGAGGGACTGGACCCGGAACTTCCCTTGTTGGAGCGGCTGAAGTTTCTGGCCATCGTCAACTCAAACCTCGACGAGTTCTTTCTGGTCCGCGTGGCTTGGCTGACGCAGCACCATACGGCGGGGGGACGGCGGCGCGACATCTCGGGCATGACCCCCGCCGAACAGCTTCACGCCGTCAACGCCCGCGTCCAACGCATGACGGCGCAACAAGCTGCGGGCGTCCGCGACGTTTTCGCCCTGCTGGCCGAGCACGGGCTGAAAGCTTCGGACCGGCCGCACTGGTCCGACGAACATCGCCAATTCGCCAAATCGTATTTTTCGCGGGAGATTCAGCCCCTGCTGACGCCGCTGGCCATTGAGGAGTTGAACCCCGCGCCGCTGTTGCCCAATCTGCAACTGCACGTGGCGGCTCTGTTGAAGACGCCGGGAGAACGTCCGTCCGCGACCGACGACGACGACGAACAAACGGACGGCGGCGCCCCCGCGAAAGCGGAAACGGCCTCCGACGAGAATGTGTTTTACGAGCGGGTGATTGTGGTGCCGGTGCCCAGCCAATTACCGCGTTGGGTTGAGCTGCCCTCGGATTCGGAAACCCATCTGGCCCGGGTGGACGATGTAATCGCGGACAACGTGGGCACCATGTACCCCGGCTCCGAGGTGCTGGACACGGCTTCCTTCCGCGTCACCCGCGACGCCGACGTGGTGCTGCAAGACGACGAGGAGATCGACGACCTGCTGCACGCAATGGAGGAGGTGGTTCTCTCGCGCCGCCGGCGGAACCCCGTGCGGTTGACCATCTCGGCCGATTCCGATCCGAAACTGAGACAACGGCTGGCCGATTGGCTGCTGCTCCTCGACGAGCAGGTTTACGAGATCGACGGCCCGCAAGAGGCGTCGGCGCTAATGGCCCTGGTCGAGCGGCCGGGCTTCGACGACCTGAAGATCGAAGAATGGCCGCCCCAAGTTCCCCGCGATCTGATCGGCGCCGAGGACCTCTGGCAAGCGGTCCAGGATCACGACGTGTTGCTGTTCCATCCCTACGAGAGTTTCGATCCGGTGGTGAAACTGGTGGAGCAGGCCGCCGAAGACCCGGAGGTGTTGGCCATCAAGCAGACGCTCTACCGCACCAGCGGCGATTCGCCCGTGGTCCGGGCGTTGGCCCGGGCCGCGGCGGGCGGCAAAGAGGTCACGGTGCTGGTCGAGTTGAAGGCCCGCTTCGACGAATGGCGGAACGTCAACTGGGCGCGGCGGTTGGAGGACGCCGGGCGCACGTAATCTACGGCGTGGCCGGTTTCAAGACCCACGCCAAGGCCCTGCTGATCATCCGCCGCCGGCAAGGGCGCATCGCCCGCTACGTGCACCTGGCCACGGGCAACTACAACGACCGCACCGCGCGGCAGTATTCCGACATCGGCCTGATGACCTGCGACCGGGAAATCGCCGCCGACGTGGCCTCGTTTTTCAACCTCCTGACCGGCTCTTCCGAGGCCGTCGGCTGGTCGAAACTCGCCGTGGCCCCGATCGGGTTGCGGCAAAAGTTCATCGACCTGATCGACCGGGAAATCCAGGCTTCCTCTCCCGATCGGCCGGGCCTGATCATGGCCAAAGTCAACTCGCTGCAAGACCCGGACGTCTGCCGCGCGCTGTGCCGCGCCAGCCAAGCCGGCGTGAAAGTGATGTTGAACGTCCGCGGCATCTGTTGTCTCCGCCCCGGCGTGGCCGGCGCTACGGAAAACATCGAGGTCCGCTCGATCGTCGATCGGTTTCTGGAGCACGCCCGCGTCTTCTACTTCCGCAACGGCGGGCACGAGGAGGTTTATATGAGCAGCGCCGACTGGATGAAGCGGAATTTGAGCCAGCGGCTGGAGTTGCTCTTTCCGGTGGGCGATCCGAGCCACCGGCGGCGGTTGATCGACGCCCTGCGGACTTACTTCGCCGACAACGTCAAGGCCTGGCGGTTGCTGAGCGACGGGACCTACGAGCGGGTGTCCGCCAAGGGCCGGCCGGTACGGGCCCAACTGAAGTTTCACCGCGCCGCCGTGGCCGCGGTCCGCGACGCCGCTCACGCCGCCCCGCAGTTCCGCCCGCTGACTAGGCCCCGGCCGGAAGAGTAAAGTCATATCCTTGTTCCCAAGCTCCGCTTGGGAACACACTGCCAGGACGCTCCGCGTCCGTTGCGTTGCGAGGCAAGTCATGATGGGTACGTAAAAGCACCCCAACCGGCAGTGCATGGTGCGTTTCACGCACCCGACAATAATTCACTGGCGGGTCACGTCGACGACCGCGGCGCAGACGCGGAGCGTCCGGGCAGTGCGTTCCTATGCAGAGCATGGGAACGAGCGTTATCGAGCGTCAATTACATCGCTCTCCGGCGGGCAACTCAGCCGGGACGGATAGCCCGCAAAGCCGCATGAAATTCGCCAGCAGCGCGAAACCGTTCTCGGTCAAAATCGACTCGGGGTGAAACTGCAATCCGACGATCGGCAGCGCGGTGTGTTGAATCGCCATTATCGTCCCGTCCTCCGACCGCGCGGTAATTTCCAGGCACTCGGGCAGAGCGGCCTCAGCGACCGCCAGTGAATGATAGCGGCCGCCGATCAGCGGATTGGGCAGGCCGGCGAACACGCCGCACCCGTTATGGCGGATCGACGACGCGCGGCCGTGCATCGGCACGTTGGCCCGCTCCAGCCGGCCGCCGAACGCTTCGGCGATCGCTTGATGGCCCAGGCAGACGCCGAGCATCGGCAATTCGGCGTGCAACGCGCGGACGACTTCCAACGAACAGCCGGCTTGTCGCGGAGTACAAGGCCCCGGCGAGAGAATCACCGCCGCGGGACACAGCGCCGCGACGCCCCGGGCGTCGATCTCCGTGTTGCGGACGACGCGCGTGGCCTGTCCCAGTCGCTCGAAGTATCGGGCGAGGTTGTGGACGAAACTATCGTAATTGTCGATCAGTAGAAGCATGGAAAATTGTTTTCAGATTTCAGTTGTCAGTTGTTGTCTGACAATAACAAACTGACGACCGCAAACTGACAACCGATAAGGCGTTGTCCGGGAATAGCTTACCGAATTACATGGGCTCGCACGTCCTGTAGGGAACGCCCTCCGTGGCGTTCTGTGAGCCGGAAAAAAGACTTTCTCGTCAATCCCGGAACGCCACGGAGGGCGTTCCCTACAGAACGAAATCGGTAGTTTATTGTCGGACGACGCCTAACTGACAACTCTCACAGCGCCTGCAAGATCCCTTCGGCCTTGTGCCAGGTTTCTTCATATTCTCCCTCGGGGGTCGATTGGGCGACGATGCCGCCGCCGACGGGGAACTGCCGCCAGCCGCGCCCCGCCGTGATCGTGCGAATCAAGATGCTCAGGTCCATCGAGCCGTCGAAGCCCAGATATCCCAGCGAGCCGCAATAGGGGCCGCGGGCGGTCGGCTCCAACTGGGCGATGATCTCCATCGCCCGAACCTTCGGGGCCCCGGTGATCGATCCGCCGGGAAACGCACCGCGGAGCAGATCGAGCGGCGAACGGTCGTCGCGCAATCGGCCCACCACCGACGAAACGAGGTGCAATACATGCCGGTATTCTTCGATCTGGCAGAGCTGTCCGACCCGCACGCTGTCGGCCCGGCAGGACCGGGAGAGATCGTTCCGCAACAGATCGACGATCATCACGTTTTCGGCGCGGTCTTTTTCGCTGGCTGTCAGTTCCGCCTCCGCCCGGCGATCCGCCTCCGGTTCGCCCACGAGCGGCCGGGTCCCCTTGATGGGGCGCGTCTCGACCTCTAGATCGGATACGCGGAGAAACCGCTCGGGCAAGGCGCTGACCACCTGAAACTCGTCCAGGTCGAAGTATCCGGCAAAGGGGGCCGGGTTGCAGCGGCGCAGTCGAAGGTAGAGCGCGGCCGAATCGTCGCGGGCGGGAGACAGCAGACGTTGGGAAAGATTCACCTGGAACACGTCGCCGGCGAGGATATAGTCGATCACCCGTTCGACCGCGCGAAGGTATCCGTCCCTGGAGAAATTGCTCGTCACGCCCGGCACGCCGGAGACGGCGAATTGCGGGGCAAGTTCCGTCACAAAGCCGCGACCTTCGGCCGCGCTACAGTTGTAGCACAGTCGCCCTCGGCTGTGCCGGGCATAATCCACAGCCGAGGGCGGCTGTGCCACAGATTGAAACGGATGTTTGACGTTTTCGGCAATCCAACCGCGGAACTCTGCGAGACGTGTGGCAGCACGACGTTCGCGCCGCGCGGGCTCGACTTCCGGAAAGCCTTGCGAGACGATCCACGCCCGGCCCTCTACGTGATCCAGGGCAACCACCACGTCGTAGAGTCCGACGGCCAGCGCCGGAGTCCCGAATTCGTCGATTCGGGGCGGGGGGATGCGTTCCAGGGATTGCCCCAGATCGTAGCTGAACAGCCCGGCGGCCCCGCCCTGAAAAGGCGGCAGTCCCGCGATCCGCTCGGCGGTGAAAGGTTTCAGCCGCGAGTCCAGCTCGCCCAGGGCGTCGCCGCCGTCGGCCGGAACGCGGATGAAATCGAACGGATCGGCGGCAATGAACGAATATCGGCCCAAGACGGGATGGACCAGCGCACTGTCGAGGAACAGACAATGCGGCAGGCGGGCCATCCGCCGAAACAACTCTTCGGCCGGCGGCAACCGCGGAAGTTCCTCAACCAACGGGAATGAATGGCGTGCTGGCAAGTGCGTATATTTTGTGAATGCTGAAATGAAAGTCCATTGCCCTTCGGAAAAACACTCCCAGTGGGTTCCCATGCAGAGCATGGGAACCGGGACCTCAGCCGCCCCCGGGACAGAGGCCGCGGAGAAATTCCGTTTATTTCGTCCCCCCCGATCGCCGCCGCGGGGCGCAAGGTTTCTTCCTTTTTTAGCCGCGAAACAAGAGATATACAAGCAGCCAGCTTCGTCACCCCCCACGTAGTGCGGTGACACACGGGGGGTAATATCGGTCGTAATAATACGGGAAAATGTTCCGCTAATTGTTGACTATTCTAGTATGGATTGCTAGGCTAGCTTTTGCGCAACATGGATGGGTGCGGCATCCCTTGCGGCTTATCCAGGAACGATGTTCATCGTTTAGCCCGCCGCTGTAGTTCATACAACCGGCAGCGGCGTTGTGAAAGGGGGTGATGCCAATGTCCTCTGCAGGCAGGCTCTATTCTCCCGCGGCATGTCGCGGCGCGCCTGTTGCTCCGCATGAGGCCCCTCGGCCAGTTCCTTTTCACACAGGAGACAAGGTATGACTATCGCGCCAAAGAGTATGCTCATCTTAGCGGTCCTGGGACTACTGTTCTTCCTGGCCGCGCCGGCAAGTGCAGATTGGAAGCCAGGGGACGGATACAAGATGCACTTTCCGCAGCTTCCCGATCCAGACGGTTGGGACGTGAGTCTCATGCAGCCTGGAATCATCGCAGACGATTGGATGTGCACCGGCAGCGGCCCCGTCTCCGATATTCACGGCTGGATTTCAGTTCGGGGAGATGCCGATCTGATAGCGGAAAGCATGATTCTGGGGATTTACAGCGACGCGCCCATAGACCAAGGCGCAGGTTTTAGTCGCCCCGATAAGTTGCTCTGGTCGCGAACGATTTCGGCGGCAAACCTGGTCGTCGCCGGTCCGTTCTTCGGCGATGAAGGCTGGTACGATCCCCTGGAGAACTTCTACCAGCGCCCTGATCACACAGTCTACTATCAGATCAACATTACGGGAATTGAGCAACCGTTCCGTCAAATCGAAAATACCATCTATTGGTTGGGCGTCTCCGTGACTCAGTTCGCTGGCGTAAACTCGCAAGTGGGTTGGAAAACGTCGCTAGACCATTGGAACGACGACGCGGTTTTCCTGGGGAGTGACGGGCTGTGGCATGAGTTGATCGATCCCGAGACGGGAATATCGCTAGACATGGCCTTCGTGATCACGCCCGAACCCGGCGCCTTGGTGTTGTTGGCGACGGCGGCGCTCGGCCTGCTCCTCTTCGCATGGCGGCGACGCAAGTAGTGTTTTGATGGTTGGAAGGCGGGCCGCGACGGAGGCGGCCCGCCTGGTCGATTCCACTAATAAATGAGACCGTTATTGCTGTTCTTTGATATTCCTCGCGCGAAGGAGGCTTTTGATGTTTACTTTGAAAACAAGCGTCCTGTTTCTGGCGGTTGCGGGAGCGGCGATGCTCCCGGCCGCGCCGGCAGTTGCCGATTGGAATCCGGGGGACGGTTCCAAGATGCACTTCCCCCAGTTGCCCGATCCGAACGGCTGGGACGTGGCCTGGCCCGAGCAAAGTTGGCTGGGCGACGACTGGACGTGCAGCCAATCGGGACCGGTGTCGGACATTCACCTCTGGGTTTCGTTTTATGGATATAACGACCAAATCCCCCCTCCGGCGATGCTAAGCGCCAACCTCACCGTGCGAAATTTGGTCGAACAATCCCAACGGACCTTTCGGCTACAGCATCCCGGACGCGATGCTGTGGCAGGACACGTTCACGCCAACTGGCTACTCGATCCGTTACGCCGGTATTGGGCAGCAGCAGTGGTATTGGCCGCTGAGCGGCATGGTCGATCCGCTAGGCATTCACAAGTCGTATTTTCAGATCAACATCGACAACATTCAGGATCCATGGCCCCAAAAAGAGGGCGAGGTCTATTGGCTCGTCACCCAGTTCGATTCGACCGTCCCGCAAATCGGCTGGAAAACGGCCGACTTGTCCCAGTATCCCCCGCCCTACACCGGCAATCATTATTTGGACGACGCCGTCTTTTATTCCAGCGAATGGAACGAGATTTTTATCGGGGGCGTCTCTCGAGACCTGGCGTTTGTGATTACGCCCGAGCCGGGCGCATTGGTGCTGCTGGCGACGGCCGTAGCGGGGTTGCTCTCATTTGCATGGAGGCTGCGCAAGTAGGCGGCAAGTTGTCCGGTCGGCAGGCCTAAGTGGGATCCGCCCGCCGGCCGGGGTGAACGTGAGCATTTTTTATCGGAAGCATTACCATGGCTCGACGGCGTCGATTATCGACGGCGGCGCTGGTCTTCGCGCCGGCCGGCCGGTGTTGGGCAGCTTCAAACACGGCGCCATTTCGGAATCTTCTCCGGGCAACCCAATGTGGGAATGGGATTATTCGCCGCCCGACTACGACCCCCAAACCCGCGAGGAATGGAGCAGCAGCGGTTGCGGGCACATGATGACCATTGTCGGTTATCTGAATCCGGGTGATCTAGCAGGAAACGTAAACAACATGATCATCGTGCAAGACAACCGGCGACATCAGATCGGCGGCGTATTGGAGGGGGACAACAATTTCTCCCAGCAAATCCTGCCCTTTTGCCCCCCGGCCGGCGGAGGCATTGCGCCTTGGAAAGGACATGTGACGGCAAACGTGCCCGAGCCGGGGACGCTGGCGCTGCTGGCCGTAGCGGGCTTAACCCGGATTATTCATAAACACGAAGGAACATTGTCATTCTGAGCGCAGCGAAGAATCTGGGCTGTTTGCGGCGCATCGGAGATCCTTCGCTGCGCTCAGGATGACGTTTATGAATAATCCGGGTTAAGCGGCCTGTTCTTCCTTTGGCGGAAACGCCGAACAACACGACTCTGAATATCGTTCCGCGCGTGGGGTGGGATAAGCGGAGCGCAGTCCCACTAGCATTGAAATAGCAGTGGTGGGACTGCGCTCCGCTTGTCCCACCCTACGCTCGCCAGAAAGGCATTTCAATTGCCCACCGAGACGCCCCAGCTTACGCCGGGCCGATAATGATGCGGGCGGTAATAGCGCGGCCCATAATACGGCCCGTAGTTGTAGTGTTCGACGATCACTGGTGCAGGCGCCGGATCCTGGACCACGACCGGCCGCGGCGGTTGCCGGGGCGGTTCCTGCATGGCGGCGATTACCCGCGTGCTCACGCCCTGCTGCTGCAGGCGGATAATATCGTTGGTTTGCAGCGGCGCGACCATGCCGTGAGCGCGGACGTGGTTGATGATCAATTCCTCGCTGACGCCGGCGGCGGTCATGGCGATCACGTCGTCGATTGAAACCGCTCCGGCGGCAACTTGCCGGCCGAGTTGTTGGGCGATGGCGGCGCGATTTTTCGCCTCGGACTCGTCGATGGCGTTTCCGACCGCCGCGCCGCTCAGCGCCCGACGCCGGCGCCGATCGCCGCCCCGGCCCCGGTGTTTCCCAACTGGTGTCCGACGATGGCCCCCGTGCCCGCTCCCAACAGTCCGCCGAACAGAGCGCCCTGGTCGGAATGATATGGCGAACGGCAACCGGTCGAACAGAGAACCGCGGGTATCAGCCCCATCAGCAACAGCGTAAGCGTCCTTGCCACGAGAGTCTCCTCAGGCGATGGTGTTTTGTTGGCGTGTTTTTCTACTATGTAATATCGGGGCGGGATTATGCAATAAATTGCAGAATGTCGTCAAGACGAAATGGATAATCCACGCAAATTGGGAAGCGGGCGGACGGGTGGGCTCATCCCACTTTTGGTGCAATTTGTTGAGCGTGATGGGTAAAGGGCGTGGAAAACGTTCAGCGGCTGCGGTCGCGGGGAGAATCAGGTTTTACACTACTTCCTGACTCCGGCGAAAAATGGTCGATTTGGGCGCCTGACCTTACGCCATTCTCAAAGTCTCAATTCGGGACAAAAAAATTGAGCCGAATAGCCGGCGGTCGTTGACCGCCGGCTATTCGGCTCTCGTTTTCTTGTCCCGAACTCAGGTTCAAATCCCCGCGTTTTTCCGCAATCGTCCCAACGCCGCCACGGCATCGTCCGGTATCAATCCATGCTTGTCGGGCGGGACGTTCAGCAACAAGTTCGCCCCGCGGCGACGACATTCCGTATACAGCTTTAGCAACGTCTCGTCCGACCGCGGCTTGTCGCCCGCGACGAAGAACCACTCCTTGCCGATCGGATCGCACATTTCGGCCGGCAGGTAATACTCTTTGCCCTCAATCTCGCGCCAACTGCGCGTGGCCCGACGCCGGCGGCAGCGTCCGCTCGACGGCCATCAGGTCGCTCGGCCAGGCGAAATCGACGCGATACATTGTGCCGTCGCCGACGCCGCAGTTCATCATCACGACCGTGTCCGGCTGGAGCGCCGCGATGTGGCGATAGAGGAAATCCCGATAGCCGCGGCCGAGGACTTGCGGAATGTCGATCCAGGTCTCGACCACCGGCCCGTACTGGGTGAGCAGTTCCGTCACCTGGGCCGTCTGGAAGTTCTGGTAGAGCGAGGTGGTGTAGGCCGAAAGCAGGTCGCGATCCATCTGCCTTTTCGGAAACGAACACGATCCGAAGTACGCGGCGCGTTTGTCCTTCGGGGCTTTGTTCCAGTCGGCAAAAGTGTGGCTGCCGAAGCGGTTGTAATCGTCCCACGAGCAGTAGTAGAGCCCGGGCAGCACGCCCCGGCGGCGGCACGACTCGACGAACTTGGCCACCACGTCGGTCTTGTCCGTGCTGTTGGCCACGGTGTAATCGGTGTATTTGCTGGGCCAGAGACAGTGGCCGGCGACGTGCTTGGCCACCAGCACCATGTATTTCATTCCGGCGTCGCGGGCGACGGATACCCACTGGTCCACGTCGAGCTTGTCGGGGGCGTACAACGCGGCCGGGCCTTTGCCGTCGCTATAGTGCTTCTGCGGCTCGAAGGTGTTCATGCCGAAGGTGATAAACATGCCGTAACCGAGGTCTTCCCAGTGGCGGAGTTTTTCCAGCGGGAGCCGCTGGTCGCCCGGTTTTTCGCCGGGCTTCTCCGCGGCGCGCAAGATCGGCGCCGTGCCCGCCAGGCCCGCTCCGGCCAGGGCGGCGGCCGTTCCGCCAAGGAGATTTCTACGTGTGATTTCGCCATCCGATCGTTTGGACATCATTTTCTCCGGGTACATACAGCAAAAGTCGGGGCGGCAGTCGAGTTGCCGCCCCAACAGTAGTCCACCTGCTTCCCTCTCCTAAAAGAAGTGGGAAGTCTAGTTTACTTGCGCTTCCGCCAAGCGTAGGCCACCAGGCTGAGCAGGCCCATGCCCAACAGGGCCAGGGTCGAAGGCTCCGGAACGGCCGGCGTTGTGATCTGGAAGTTGTCGAAGACCGAGGGCCGGTTTCCCATGATCCCAATGTAATTGAGCCCCGTGGAGTCCCAAGTGCCGATATAGGATAGCGAACTTGAGTTGGGGTCAAGGTCCAATTGAACGGCCGAAGAAAATGGGGCATTCTCTCCCACAGCCGCCCAGGCATCGAGAGTGAATTGGGCGCCGGCCGTGAAACCGCTTGGCGAAAGGGTAACAGTTAGCCATGCAGTGTCATAGCGGGTATTGGGAACAGTAGCACTTGCCGATGCGCCGCTATCCCATGTAGCCTGCGCGATTTGAATATTGCCGGAGGTACCGTTCCCATAGGCCAACCTATAGTCGCCATTGTATTTGAGGCCGAAAATGATATCGGCAGTCGGATCATTCTGTCCGGCGATGTCAGTGGAACTGCCGCCTATGGAAATAAATGCTGCACCACCAGATAAACTATTGTTATTATAAGACGAACAGGGCAACACAGTATAGCGGATAGTGAACTGTCCGGCAGAGGTAATAGCGGAGTCAATGAAGTTGTGGTCGATAATCGCCGAAGACGGGACATCTGCCCCGGCTGCAGGACAAGGGACGCTAATTTGATTAGGTCCGTAAGTCGCATTGTTCACTTGTTCGTACGCTGAGTTGTAGGCACCCATGGGAACCCAGTTGTAGGAGTTGAGACCGGCGGCTTGCCGAGTGGACAGGTTCTGATTCAGGCCGTAGTCGGCTGCTCCATTGTCGGCGTTGTTGAAATTGTCGGAGAAGAAGACCGTTTCCGCATGGAGGTTCGCGGACAGTCCGATTGCCAGAATAACGGCGGCGGCAAATGCGATGCTCAAGTTGATTCTCGACATGATACGAGTCTCCCAAAAAAGGTGCACGAAGTTGAAACGAAACATATTCACGAATTCACGTTCTCTCCGGATCCGGCGTTATGGTTGAACGCCTTTCAGTGATCCCTCGCTCATTGCTTAAGATTTCACCCTCCTTTCAGTGCGATAATCGCGACTTTTACTCTCGATCTTGTGTTTGTTGTTCCGGTTCGATGTTTTCTTTTACGGGGGCAAGCGGGGCCAACCGCAGCACGGGATCGCCGAAAAGAATCCAGTCCAGGCTGATGGCTGCCCAGCCGCTGGCGTCCATCTTGCCGCCGTCGGTCGAGACGAGGGTCAGGAACCGGTCCTCGGGGCCAAGCACGACGTCAACCTTGAACGAGTCGTTGGCCTTGAGGTCCATCCGTTTGAACTTCAGCCGTCCGTCGACGAAGACCCAAACGGCGGCGCCGTTTGAGGTTTCCCCGTTGGGGTGCGACGGGGCGGGGTCGCCCATCGCGGCAATAGCCTGAAACCGCACCGGGCGCAATCCCCGATACATCTTTCGCATCCCTTCCAGGCTGAGGCTGATGCCCGAGTTGGCGTGCATGCCGAGCAGGCCGTGTCCGTCGGGCATGATCTTCGAGCAGTCACCCAGCCGGTACATCCAGATTTTGGGGTGTTTCTTCCCTTGGAAATCCGCCGAGCGGGACCAGATCGTTCCGAAACTCGCTCCCGAGACGAAAGGAAATCCGTCGAAACGGTGATCTGCAGAGTCGAGTTGCACGCTCCCGCTTCTCACGTCGGGAACGAACACGCCGTCAATCAGCGCGTGCCATCCGACAGGCAGGAACTGGCTACCGGAATATCGATACTCATCGAATTCAAATAGACCCTGGAAGGCCCCGGAGACCGGATCGACGCCGCCTTCGCGATGGTTCCCCGTGCCGTTGCCGCCGGCCACGATGTCCAACAGATCGAGGAACTTGGGCGGCACATAGATACGACGGACGAACTTGGGTATGCGGCTGCCCGATTTGTCGAAGGTCAAACGCAAATCGCCGGAATCCCCTTCCCTTTCCACCCGCGCCGATTCGCCGGCGCCGAGTCGGACCATCTGGTCTTCCTCCGTCTTCGTGGGCGCAACACCAGTGCGTTTTCCGTTTGCCGCTCGAAGTTCAACCTTGCCGCGGTAGACATAAGAGACGGTGTTTCCCTTTTGATTTACTTCGACGCCGAACTCGGTGCCCAGGTCGGTGACAATCGCTGTGGGAGTGCAGACGGAGAATTTGGGGATTTGGAGACTTGGAGCTTTGGGATTTGCCGCTGGCGGTTTCGCACTGGCCGCCGAAGCGGCCAGCCCTCCGACCTCTGACCTCCGACCTCTGACCTCTGACCTCTTCTCCACCAATGCCGTCAGTTTTCCCAGCGCGAGATAGCCGCCGACCTCCGACTCGACCTGATAATGGCAAGGCCCTTCCAGGATCACCCTTGCCCCCGAGCGATAGGTGATTTCCATCAAACCGGAGGCCAGGGCGTAGCTGCGGCCCAGGGGGACGAACGCCCCGTTGTAGGCCGCCGTCTTGAGATCGGCCCAGCGGCAATCTTTCATGCCCGTGATTTGACCTACGAACTGAATTTCATCGTTCTCGGCGGGAATTCCAGTGGAAGGCGCGGTTTGTGTTATCCGGTCATAACTCTTGTGGGACACGTATACCACCGAGCCGACCAGCGCCGCAAACAAGAAACAGGCCGCCGCCACCAAATAGCTGAATACCACGTGGTGTTCCGACAAGTACGCGGTCGCGCTCCGATAGGCGCCGCCGAGGGGATCGAAATGCGGCATCGGCGGCGAATCCGACGGCCGCGGGATCAATTCGTCCATCCCGGCGGCGATTTTCGCCATCGCGGCGTCGTTCGAGGCCCCGGCGCGGCACAGATAACGCAACTCGGCGTGCATCCGGCAGTATTCCAGATAGAGCCGCTGCAGTTCGGCGTTGCCCCGCAGCGCGTCCTGCAATTCAGCGGTCTGCCGGTCGGAAATCGTCCCGAGGCAGGCGGCTTCGATGAGCGGCCAGAGGCGTTCCAATGCCGGTTCGGAAAGGCTCATTGGTCATTCGCCTCCATCGCCCGACGGATGCAATCGAACAGCGCGCGGCGGATGCGGCTCAGCGAATTGCAGACGCTTTGGGGAGAACGGCCGAGCCGGTCGGCGGTTTGAGTGATGCTGGCCGAGGCCGCATAACACAGCTCGATCAGCCGCCGATCGTTCTCCGGCAGCAGATTTTTGCACCGCTGCAACGCTTCGGCGTACGATTCCTGCATCGAATCGCCGGCCGTGTCGATAGTCGATTGCACCTCGGCCAATTCATCTAGCAGCGACTCGTCGAAGTACCGGCGACGGCGGCTCTTGCCGCGAAAATAGTGCTGCACCTCGAAGCGGGCGGCGGTCCGCGCCCAGGCGGCGAAGTTCGTCTCCGGACGATACTCCTCAAACTTCCGCCACAACGCCAACACGGTGTCTTGATAAATGTCCTCGGCGTCGCTGGTGTTCAGCACCAGGGCGTAGATGTAGCCGAAGAGCCGCGCTTCGTGCAGCGTCAGCAATTGGGCAAATTCATCCGCTCGGCCCCCGCCAAGATTGGGCATACCGACGTCCTCGCACAATGCCAGTGGACAAAGAAAAGAACTCCGCCCCGGAAAAGGGACTCTTCTTCTCATTCTATTTACATAACACCCGGCCATCGGGTTTTTACACGTCGGAAATCTTCCCCGGCGCGGCGAAATGAACCGTAACTGCTTGGCTGGTCTATAGTTGCATTTCGGCAAATCGCGCCGACGCCGCTTCCCGCCATTCTACCCGAGGGCGTCTTCCGTGGTGTCGTAGCGACGCTCTTTTCGTTTTTTTCCACAGATTTTCACCCAACAACCCTCAGATTTTCTTCCGCCGCGGGTATGCAAGTAGAATCGAAGTAGTCGGAGGTCTTTGTGGTGCGGCCGTCTCGGCTGCACAGTGCAGGCGTGACGCCTGCACCACAATCTGATTTTGGACGAACGCTATGGACGCCGAAAATCAACCGCAATCGGTGAATTCGGAATTGGTCGAGCAGTTCATGGTTCTCTACTCGAACCATCAACGGCGGCTCTACCTCTATACGATCACCCTTATGCCGGACGCGGTTGCCGCCGAGGACGTGCTCCAAGAGGCCAACCTGGTGCTCTGGCGGAAGTTCGGCCAATATCGGCCGGGGACGAACTTTTTCGCCTGGGCCTGCAAAATCGTCCGCTACGAAGTCCTCAAACATCGCGGCAAGCACACCCGTTCCGCCAGACTGTTGGACCCCGACGTGCTCGACCGGCTGGCCGAGGTGGCCGTCGCCGAAGTCGAACATCTCGACGAGTCGCATCGGCGCGCTCTGGTCGATTGCATGTCCCGGCTCAGCCCCGGCGATCGGGAACTGATGCGCCGGCGCTACGCCGAGGCAATCGCCGTCCAGGAGATCGCCGCGGCCATGAACCGCTCGCCCAACGCCGTCTCGCAATCGTTGGGCCGCGTCCGCAGGCTGTTGTTGGACTGCATCAACGAAAGCCTCCATACTCAAGACCGGCAGGGAGGCCCACCATGACCGACCTGCGCCAACTCGACGTGCTGCTCGACCGCGTCCTGGACGGTCTCTACACCGAGGAAGAGGCGCGGCAACTGAACGACGTCCTCCGCACCGACATGGACGCCTGCCGCCGCTACGTCCAATACGTGAAATTGCACGGCCGGCTGACCTGGGGCGACGGATTGAAGGCCGGCGCGGAGGGAAGTCCACACCAACGCGAGGCCAACTCAGCGGGTGCTGATCCCGCCGCTTGCGGCTTCGCACCTGACGCTGAGTTCCCACCGGCCGCTGAAGCGGCCGGCCCTCCGCCCCCCGCCGTCCCTTTTTTGCTTTCTCCACTAACCACTAGCCGCTATCCACCAGCCACTAATTTTGTCGGCGGCCCGGTGTTTTCGTACATGGTGGCCACGCTGATCCTGGCCGTGATGTTGCTCTCGGCCTGGGCATACAATATCTCGCGCGATGTGCCTCCCCTGATCGTGGAAAATCGCAAGGGAGCATCGACCTCGGAAGACAACATTCACACGCCGGAATTAGTGTTCGTCGGCCATATCACCGGCATGAAGGATTGCCAGTGGGCCGATCCCGCCACTGAGACCTACCTCGGGTCGTCGGTCCCGCTGGGCCGCAAGTATGCCTTGTCCGCCGGCTTGATGAAAATCTCTTACAACTCCGGCGCGAACGTGATCCTCGAAGGGCCTTGCACGTACAAGGTCGAATCCGAGGCCGGGGGCTATCTGGCGTTGGGAAGACTGACGGCGCGGGTGGAGAAGAGAGATGAGGTCAGAGGTCAGAACCCAAGACCTAAGACCCAAGACCCAAGACCCCAATCTGAAATCTCCAAATCTCCAAATTCTCAGTCCGCACTCCCACGGCCATCGTCACCGACCTGGGAACCGAGTTCGGCGTCCAAGTCGGCAATAAGGGCGACACCTATTCTTATGTCTTTCGCGGGGCGATCAAAGTCGCGCGAATCGGCGGCGCCCTCCCCTCTCCTTCCGGGAGAGGGGTCGGGGGTGAGGGCGCAATTGTGCTCGAGGTTAGCGAGTCCGCCCGGGTGGCAAGCGACGGAGAAGTCCATCGCGTCGACGTCAACCGCGAGAAGAGCGTTGTACCGCCCCGGTTTGTCCGGACGATCCCCCGGCCAATGAGAAGGTACCTTGACTTGGCCGACATTGTTGCCGGCGGCGACGGCTTCGGCCACGCCAGCCAACGCGGCATCGACGACGCCACGGGCCTCATAGTGGACCGCCCGGCGACAAAATTCACCCGGATCAGCGACGGCCTCTACCATCGAAGCAAAGCCTTGCCGCTGGTCGACGGCGTGTTTATTCCCGACGGAGGCCAAGGCCCGGTGCAGATCGATTCGGCCGGCCATCGCTTTTCCGGCTTCACCGACACATCCGGCAAGAGTTGGAACTACTTGTGGTCGGGCCAGCTTCCGCCGACCGAAGCGGGAAAGATATCGTGCTGGCTGGGTGTGGCGAATTACGCCGGGCCGGGCCATTCCGTCCTCTCTATGCCCACCAATAAAGGGATCACGTTCGACCTCGAGGCCATCCGGCGCAGGCATCCCGACGTGCAACTCGTGCGTTTCACGGCTGTGGCGGGCAACGCCGAAATGCGTTCGGTCAATTCCCTGGTCGCCCGGGCCTCGGCCGATTTATGGGTTTTCCTCGATGGAAAACTTCGTTTCAGCCGTACGGACGTCAACTCGCTCGACGGCGAGTTGAGCATAGATATCGCCTTGGTTCCGACGAACCGGTTCCTCACATTGGCGGCCACGGACGGCGGCAACGGAGTCGAGTTCGACTGGACCATGTTCGGCGACCCGCATTTAGAAATCAGATCGACAAATGAGCCTGCAACACGAAAGGAGAATCCGCCCATGCAGCAATAAACGTCGGGGCAACGGGAGGTGAGCTTCCCGGTCCGTCGCCTCGGATGAGTGCTTAATCCGTCCTGCAAGAAACAAATAACAAGTATGTATCCCTTTGGTCCTTTTCAATTGGAGACAGTAACCATGTCCAAAAAGTATTGCACTATTGTATTGTTCGCCGTGGCGATTGTAGCGTTCTGGGCCGTGTCGCCGGTCAACGCCGACATTATCTGCGACTTCGAGAACGGCTCGGCCGACTACGACAACGCCGACCCAAATGTGACCGGCTTGTTCCGCGACGTCTCGGACCCCTCCTGGTCACACATATCCAACAACGGAGCGGCCAACGACTATCTAATCATGGACCACATCGACGCGGGGCTTGTGGTGTCGACCGTCTATGACACCACTCCCGGCAACGGCAACCCGTTTTCCGTGTTCAAGACCCCGGTCGGCGAAACGACAACCTCCACCGTCGACTTTGAGTTGATCTATCCGGGTTCCGGAGCAATCGGCGGTATCCCTGGGTTGAGCATCTTTGACCCGGTAAACAATTCGGGACTCAAGCTGGAAGTCCTTCATAGAAATAGTGGCTTGTCGGACGGAAGATTGGGGTTCTTTTCTAGTGAAAGCGCGGCTTCCAGCTCTTATATCATCCAAACCGGGGCCGGATCATTCCCCATCGCGGCAGTCAACGACTTGCGCATGCGCATGAGCTTGAGCATCACCAACAACGGCACTACCGCGGATGTCGGGGTTTTGGTTTACCAGATTCCCGCCCTCGGCGGCGCCAACGGCACGCAGGCGTGGAACTACTCCACGACTCTGAATATCGGGACAGGCGCCGGCGAGCTCAACATGGACCTGGCAAACAACGGCCTGGAAGTGCTTCTTACCAGCTCGCCGCACAGCGGTCAAAACGAATTGCACTTCGACAACCTGGACGTGACCGGTCCGCCGGTTCCCGAGCCGTCCACCCTGGCCCTGCTGGCCTCCGGCCTGATCGGCCTGTTGGCCTACGCCTGGAAGAAACGGAAGTAACAATGAGACTCCCCTCTCCCGTTGGGAGAGGGGCCGGGGGTGAGGGCGCTTGGTGTCGAAACGTTCAATATGCCCTCACCCTAACCCTCTCCCATAGGGAGAGGGGACAGATATTTGTTGGGGCGGCATTTTTGTTTGCCATCCCCGGCCTCGTGACAAAACGTTGGAGGGTAGATGGTCGATGGTGGATGCGTCGCAAACGGCGCATCCGCCATCTAACCATTCACCGTCCGGATAATTGCTTTTCAAGGACAGAGATTATGAAATCCAATCCGCCATCCGACGCCGCGTGGACGCGGCGGCTAAACGAATCCCCCCGCGACCGCAGTCGGGGGGCGTTTGCGCATCCCGAGTCCCGAACCCCCAACCCCGAACCCCGCGCGTTCACCCTCGTTGAACTGCTGGTCGTGATCACGATCATCGGCATCTTGATCGCGCTACTGCTGCCGGCGGTGCAGGCGGCCCGCGAGGCGGCCCGGCGGCTGCAATGCACCAACAATCTCAAGCAGATCGGTTTGGCGTTGCACAACTATCATTCGACTTACAACACCTTCCCTGCCGCCGACGCGGTGACCACGCCGACCCAGTGCGTCAACCAGAGCGGCGACGGCACCAACTGCCGCGGCACACCGGCCTATGTGGCGATCCTCCCCTACGTGGAAAACAGCAACCTGGAGGACAGTTACGACTACGGCAATCCCTTGGGGGCCGAAGGCTGGGCGTTTTCCAACCCCGGCCCGGACGGTTACAATCCGCTGGCCAAGATGCGGCTGCCGTTTTACCAGTGCCCCAGCGAGAACCGCGCCCAGGAGTTTCCCAACATGCGAAGCTACTTCGGCGTGGTCGGCGGCGGGCCTCCCAATTCGATACCGCCCGCCTTGAAACGCAACAGCCGCGGCTACGTGTACGTCAACGGCCTGTTTGTGCAGGACCGGTGGCGGGCGGTCCGCGACATCAGCGACGGCACTTCCAGCACCTTCGCCGTGGGCGAGAGCATCCACGTGGCCTACTACGGCAACGCCCTGCCGGCCGGCGGCGGCTCCTGCCCGACCTACGGCACGGCGGCGGGCTGCGTCTGCGCCTGGTACGCCGACGACGCCTGCGACGGCCCGAATTGCGATCCGCTGAAGACGAACTACTCGCTCGGCCGGGGATTTCGCGCCTGCGAGTACCCGATCAACTTCACGTTCGAGCCGAACATGAATCCGATATACGAGAACGACGCCCCCTTCGGCAGCTTC
This sequence comes from uncultured Planctomycetota bacterium, assembly GCA_963733145.1. Classification (GTDB taxonomy): domain Bacteria; phylum Planctomycetota; class Planctomycetia; order Pirellulales; family Thermoguttaceae; genus JAHIKV01. The sequence goes on from CAVTCJ010000017.1 coordinate 48,319, forward strand.
CACGGCACCGGGGCGCATTTCCTCTTCTGTGACGGCCACGTGACGTTTATTAACGACAGCATCAACAACAAGGTCTATCACGCGCTGAGCACAATCGCCGGCGGCGAGACGATCTCGGGCACGGCTTACTAACGGAAACATGAACCGACATCTCATTTCGACTGCCTTAGCGTTGATCGCCGCCTCGGTCCTGGCCACTTGCGTCGGATGCACGGGCAGCGGTCGGCCGGCCCTCGCGCCGGTCAAGGGACGCGTCACCTACCAGGGAAAGCCGGTCATCGAAGGCCAGATCATCTTTCAGTCGGACAAATGCCGCACCGCCATCGGCAACATCGGCCCGGATGGCAGCTACCGCTTGACCACTTTCAAGAATGGCGACGGGGCCATGCCGGGCCGGTACACCGTCACCGTCAATGCGATGCGGAGCACCGGCACGAGGCCGAAGAGTCCGCGGGATGAAATCAGCCCGGATTTCAAACCGGGAACCATCGAATGGCTCGTCCCCGAGAAATTCTCCCGCCCCGAAACCTCCACCTTGACGGCCGAAGTCAAGCCGGGCCAGAACACGATCAATTTTGACCTCACCGATAAGTCTTAGATCGCCCTGGATAGGCCGAAACTCTCTCTGCCAGGGCCGGTTACACGATTCCTGACAGTGCGACATATAGTGGCGCCGGCAGGCAGAAAACATTGGGATGTAATCGTGTTCTTCACGCAAAACAGTTGTGGCTCCTGTTCCAACAGCATTACAAGACAGTCTTTGCCCGGGGAGAAGGCATTATGAAGCGTTGCGAAATGGTTGCGGCCCTGTTGTTTCTTGGCATGAGTTTCGGCGCGCTGGCCGGTCTCGGCCGAGGCGGCGCAGCCGGCGCCCGCCGAGTTTCGCGCCCGGTTCCTCGAGTTGTGCGATCTGGCCATGGCGGAAATGGACAAAGAGATCGTCCCCTGGCGGGATAAGTATCGGGAAAACGAGGAACCGAAGACGCATCACGCACCCTCCTTCGAGGATTCGTTCGCTATCCGCGGTCTATGCGTGGCCTACGACCTGACCGGCCAGCGGAAATATCTCGATGCCTGCACGCGCTGGGCCGACCGGATGGTCGATCGGCAGCGGCGGATGACGCCCAAGGGGGCGTACTACCTGAACTACGGCAAGTTTCGTCAGCCCGGCGAGGACAAGGGCTGGTGGTTCGCCGCCGACGCCAGCACCGTGGCCGAGGCCGTGCTGGCCGTGGCCGTCCGCAGCGAGGGCGAACGCCGCGAAAAATACCTCGACTCCGTCCGCTCCTTCGCCCGGCTGGTGATCGACAACTACGTGGGAAAGGGAGAGGGAATCACGGATGGGATTTGGAGCTTCCAGGGCGAATGGTGGTCCTCGACCGCCACCTTCGGCACGTTCCTCTTCCACGCCTACGCCGTAACCAAAGATCCCGAGTACCTGAAAGTGGCCTTGGGCTGCGTCGATTGGATGAACGGGCACGATTTCCACAAGCCCGACCCGCCGGCCTTTGCGGGCTTGTCCATTGCCTCGGTCTATTACTGCGGCGAGTTCTACGCCGCCGCGCTGCCGTATCTCGAAGCGGGCGGCCCGCGCCGGAAAATGGCCGAGAGCCACGTCGCCGAAATGCTGCAATGGCTGGCCGAAAACCAAAAAGGCCGCGGGGCGAAGACCGACTGGGGATATCTGCAGATGGGAAAGACCTACATGTCGGGAATGCCCTACGTCATGTATCTCCTGGCGAAACAGTTGCCGGAACGTCGTGACCTCACGTCCGAGGCCGATCGGGAGATGCGTTACGTGACGGGCCTGTTGTTCCCCGACGACAAGAAACCGCGGCTGTCGATTTTTCACGTCTGGGAGTCGTCGACCTGGGCGATGTTGTCCTATGCCGAGCGGCTTTGTCCAGGGGCGATGTTCCGCAGCCCCGCAACGCCAATCGCCCCGTCGGCTCTCGACGGCTACGGAACCCGATTCCTGCAAATGTGCGACCAGTCCATCGTCGAGATGGCGAAGCCGATCGTTCCGTACTTCGAGCGTTACCGCAAGCACGAGGATCCGAAGACGCACCATTACCCCTTTTTCATGGACTCCTACGCGGTTCGCCCGCTCTGCGTCGCTTACGATATGACCGGCGCGAAGAAGTATCTCAACGCCTGCACGCGCTGGGCCGACATGGTGGTCGGTTATCAGAAGCAAATGACGCCCAAGGACGCTTTCTTCCTGAATTACGGCAAGTTTCGTCAGCCCGGCGAGGACAAGGGCTGGTGGTTCGTGGCCGACTCCGGCAGCATCGGAGCGGCCATGCTGGCCGTGGCCGTCCGCTGCGAAGGCCAACGGCGGGAAAAATACCTCGACTCAGTTCGCTCTTTCACCCGACTGGTGATCGACAACTACAGGCGCAAGAGCGGCGGAATCACCGACGGCATCTGGAACTTCGACGGCGAGTGGTGGTCCTCGACCGCCACCTTCGGCACATTGCTCTTCCAGGCCTATGCCGTAACCAAGAATCCCGAGTACCTGAAAGTCGCCCTGGGCTGCGTCGATTGGATGAACGGGCACGATTTCCACAAGCCGGAATTGCCCGCCTTTGCGGGTTTGTCCGCTGCCTCGGTCTATTACTGCGGCGAGTTCTACGCCGCCGCGCTGCCATATCTCGAAGCGGGCAGTCAGCGCCGCAAAACGGCCGAGAGCCACGTCGCTGAAATGCTGCAATGGCTGGCCGAAAGTCAAAAGGGGCGCGGGGCGAAAACCGACTGGAACTATCGCGACAAAGGCAAGGTCCACATCTCGGGGTGCCCCTATTTCATGTATAACCTCGCCCGCGATTCAGATCGCTATCGAGACCTTGCGCCTGAGGCCGACCGGGAACTCCGTTACATCGACGAACTGCTCTTCCGCGACGGCAAGCCGCGGGAAACGAACCTCGAAGTCTGGGGGCTGATGACTTACGGAATGATGTCCTACGCCGAACGGCTTAGCCCCGGCGGGCTGAACCGCACTTCGCGACAGCGGCCGTAACTCGGGTTCATCGCGATGGCGCAACAGCCTGAATAAAAGACCTCAGTAGTTCCAAATTTCTGCGAATAGAAGCGTTGTCATTCTGAGCGCAGCGAAGAATCTTGCTGGAACATCTGAGATTCTTCGCTGCGCTCAGAATGACCGATTTGCCAGGATTTTTTGCCGCACTCCGCGACACCCGCACCACTATACCGCGCGTGGGTGAATATGGCACAAATTGGGGTGGACGAAAAGGGCAATATTAGAGAACATACGCAGATTGATCGGGAAGGGTTGTCTTTGGGAAAGCGAGGTGCATGGATGCGCCGATTTGAGTTCACGAAGAAAGAGAAGCAGGCCATCGCCGGGGAACGATATCACCATCCTGACCCACGTGTTCAGCGGCGAATGGAAATACTGTGGTTGAAGTCTCAGGGAGAGCGGCACGAGCGTATCGCACAGTTGGCTGGAGTGGGGCGGCGCACCGTTCAGCGGGTGCTGGACCTTTTCGAGGCGGGACGATTGGAAGCCGTGCGGCATTTTGACTATAAGGGAAAGGCCAACCATCTGGTTCTGCATAAAGGGTCGTTGGAAATCGAGTTCCGCGAAAGACCGCCGCGCACCATCGCCGAGGCTTGCACCCGCATTGAGCAACTGACAGGCGTGGTTCGTAGGCCCACACAAGTCCGGCTGTTTCTGCGCGATAGGTTGGGGTTGCGCTGGCGCAAGGTGGCTGCCGTGCCCGTACCGCCCAAACAATCGGTCGAGGAGCACGCCCGCACACAGGCGGCTTTTTTAAAAGGAAGAAATTGAGCCGAGACTCGCCGCGGCCCGTGCGGGACAACGGACGGTGTTCTTCGTGGACGCCGCTCACTTCGTGTTAGGGTCGTTTCTGGGGTGGCTGTGGTGTGCAACTCGCCTGTTCGTGCGCGGAGCGTCTGGACGACAGCGGTACAACGTGTTGGGCGCATTGGATGCCGTCACCCATGAACTGACCCGCGTGACCAACCACACGTACATAACGGCGGAAACGGTGTGTGAACTGTTGCGGAAGATCGCCGCGGCAGGATTGACGACTCCGATCACGCTGGTGCTCGACAATGCCGCCTACCAACGCTGTAAACTGGTACAGAGTCTGGCCTGCGAGTTGGGGATTGAACTCTTGTTTCTGCCGTCGTATTCACCAAACCTAAACCTGATCGAGCGGTTGTGGAAGTTTGTCAAGAAGAAATCGCTGCATTGCCGCCACCATACAAACTACGCCGACTTCCACGCTGCCATTGACCGCTGCCTCAACCAGCTCACGACCACGTACAAGGACGAAATCGACAACCTCATCACCCACAGATTTCAAACCTTTGAAAATGTGTCACTACTCGCCGTGTAGGGTATAATTACCAATCCGACTGCACTCGGTTGTCATTCCGACGACGCGGGGAAATTTTTGGCCGTGGACATTTGCCCCATTCTGATGCCACAACTCCTTTTACGGCAGAAGGATGCGGCTATGAACCTGAATTTTCGGCACACAAAATGCACCTTGCCGCACCGGGCCGAAAACCGGATAATTGTCCGGTGGTTAAGACTCCTCGAACCACAGACACGGAGGATGTGTCATGCGAGGCGCTCTGATCGTTGCAGCAGCGGTAATTCTGTCAGGGACGATTGTCGATTGGTCATCGGCGGCCCCGCGGCATGGCCGAAACGAGCCGCGGCCGCCCATCGGCAGCAATCCGCACCCGGTTATCTGGGGTGGCGCGAAGGCCCGGCCCACCCCGGCCAGACCGCAATCTCCCCAGCCGAACCAAGCGCGTCAGCGCCATCCCGACCAACGCGGCCATGACCGAAATCACTCCCGCCATCACGGCGGCGGACACTATCCCAACGTCCTCCCCTATTACTTCGTGCCGTATTACCACGACCTCGGTTACTACAATATCTATCCGTACTATTATCCCTACTATCCGCCGTATTATGCACCGCAGTGGCCGATTGAACCGGTCGATCCGCCGCGCGAGGTCGATCCGCCGCGCGCGGCCGCTCCGCCCGAGCCGCGGGCAGACGATTTCCGGGCGACCAACGCCCATGCGGTGGCCTTGGCCTGGAAGTTCATCGGCTATGGCGACGCTCAATTCGCGCGGGGCGAGTTTGCCGAAGCGAACGACCGCTATCGCAAGGCGGCGCGGAGCGGTCCTCAGGTAGCCGACGCCTGGTTCCGAGAAGGCTTCGCGCTGACGGCCATGGGCCGCTACGATTTGGCCGTGGCAGCCGTCCGCCGCGGCCTGGAAATCGACCCGAAATGGTCCGCGTCGGGTTTCGATCTGGACACTCTTTTCGGCCGCGATGCGGCGGCCAAGCAGGCCCATCTCGATGCCCTGATCAAGGCCGCCGATGACGATCCGCTCAATGCCGATCTCTTATTTCTGGTCGGTGTCCACTTGCATTTCGACGGTCAATCGGCGCTGGCGGAGAAGTATTTCCAGCGGGCTCGCCGAATCGCCGGCGATCAGGCGGAACACGTTTTCGCCTTTCTGGGCAAAGAGGCCCAAAAACGCTGAACTGCGAATAACGTCGCGGCAGTTCGTAGGGTGCGGGAAACGCAGCGAAGGCCACAGATTTTAGAATCTATCCGAGAAGTCTCCCCTCTCCCCTTGGGAGATGGGCCGGGGGTGAGGTCAGAGACAAGGTACGCAATCGAGGAGACTATCTCAACGGCAATATGCCCTCACCCTAGCCCTCTCCCAGAGGGAGAGGGGACCGGTTTTTTCCCCGGTTCGTCTGCCGATCTTTCAGCGAAAATGGGCAAGTTTTAGGGAAACTTTGCCGATTACATCGACAATGCCGACTATGAGGCACCGGAGTGGCGCATTGCGCATTAGCCAGAACCCCCATACTTGGCAAGTTGAACCGATAATCCATATCTCCCCAACCACCATAATGTGTGGTGTCATGCCATGAAAAACAATCTCATGCCCATCTGCCGAGATTCGGTTGTGCGGCCTGAAATACGGCATGGAAAGGGGGGTGCCGGATTACCGGCGGTGAAATGCCTACAGACGGCTCTGCTTGTTTTCTTGTCGGCGTCGATCATGGCCGGCTGCCAGGCGATCGACTTCCAGGCGACTCCGTTGCAGCCGCCGGTTCCGGCGAAATTGGAGCCGCCGACCGAGCTGTCGCGGGTAACGCTTCCCCCATACCGCCTCAAGCCCCCGGATGCAATCCGAATCGAGACGTTGACGTTGGTTCCTCGCCAGCCGTATCACATTAGCGCCGAGGACGTGCTGACGATCCGCGTCTACGGAACGCCGGAGCAGTTGCCGATCGACAACTATTTCGTCGTCAGCGAGATGGGCGTGGTCGATCTCGGTCCGCCCTACGGTACGGTCCGGGTGGCGGGGCTGACGATTGGCGAAGCTATTGAAGCGGTCAGGAACGCACTGCGATACTTCTTGCAACAGCCGGGGGTCACGGTTGAATTGGCCCGATCGGCGAGCGCGACGGAAATCAGCGGCGATTATCTCATGCAGCCCGACGGAATGGTAAATCTGCGGAGTTTCGGCATGGTTCGGCTTACCGGCAAGACCGTCACCGAAGCGCGGGAGGCATTGCTCAAACAGCTCGGGCAATACTTTGAATCGCTGCAACTGAGCGTCGACGTGATTGGCTACAACAGCGAAGGATATTACGTCATCGTCGCCAGCCACAATGGCAGTGAAACCGTCAGGCGCTTTCCCATCACCGGCAACGAAACCGTTCTGGACGCCATCGCCCAACTTCAAGGGCTGGAAGGCGTGTCGAGCAAGACGATGTGGGTAGCGCGGCCGGCGCCGGGGGGATTCGGCGCGCAGCAGGTTCTCCCGGTCGATTGGGAGGCCATCGCCCGCGGCGGGGAAACCAAAACCAATTATCAAATGTTTCCCGACGATCGGCTCTACATCGTCGACGACAACCTTGTGGCGGCCAATGAGTTCATCGGGAACGTCACCGCGCCGATCGAGCGGTTGCTGAGCATCAGCAGTTTGGGCACCCGCACAATCAACGGAATGCAGATACTCGGTCGAAATTACAACCGGAACCGCCGGTACTAAATCTCTTGTTGGGGCGGCAGTTCAACTGCCACCGCAACGGTTCTGCGATTTTCGCCCTGATTTCCGCCCGGCTTGGCGGGGAGCGGTCGCTTGCCTATAATCACAGCGGCAGCTTACCCCGGGTATCTTGCCCCACTTCCCGCCCTCCAAGGAGATTTTCGCCATGAAACGTCGTGAGATGTTGATAGCCACCGGAGCGGCCGTGTTCGGACTGTCGGCCCGTTGTGTTTTCGGCCAGGACTCTTCGACCGGGAAGAGGTCGAAAGTCCTCTACTTCACCCGCAGCGCCGGCTACGAACATCCGCCGGTCACCCGCAAGGGGAAGGAGTTGAGTCCGTCGGAAAAACTGCTCACAAAATGGGGGCCGGAAAACGGGTTCGACGTCGTTTGCAGCAAGGACGGGGCCGTCTTCGACGGCGACCTCGACCAGTTCGACGCGTTCATCTTCTACACGTCGGGCGATTTGACCGGCAAATGCCTCAAACCCCAGCCGGGCAAACCGATGTCGCCCGAGGGAAAGAAAAAGTTTCTCGACGCCATCCGCAACGGGAAAGGTTTCGTCGGCATCCATTCGGCCACCGATTCGTTCCGCGGACCGGGTATCGACCCGTACATCGCCATGATCGGCGCCGAGTTTATCAATCACGGCCCCCAGCAAGTGGCGACGATGAAGGTCATCTCGCCGGAGTTCCCCGGCATGGAAGGACGGGGAAAGGAATTCAGGATCCACGACGAGTGGTACGCGCAATTCAAGTTCGCCAAGGACTTGCACGTGATCCTGCTGCAGGAGACCAAGGGGATGACGGGGGAGATGTATCAGCGGCCGCCGTATCCCGCCACCTGGGCGCGGAGACAGGGCCAGGGCCGCGTCTTCTACACCTCGATGGGGCACGACCGGATTTGGACCACGCCCATCTTCCGTCAGGTGCTGTTGGGCGGGATAGCCTGGGCGCTGCGCAAGGCCGAAGCCGACGTAAAGCCCAACATCGGGCAAGTAGCCCCCGGCGCCAATCAAGTGCCCAAGAAATAGGATTATTGATAGTTAGATAAGAAATGCAACCGTTTAGCGGCCGACGGTACGTCGGCCTGCGGCGGAACACGGGCCGTCGTGCCGACGGCCGCTAAACAGACGGTTGCATTAGCTTTCTGAACATCAATTGTCGCGGAACACGCCCTCCTACAGGGCTGAATTTGGTCAACTCATCCGTGCGCGACTCCTCAAGAGACTTCGATGCTGTTGACGAGCCGTTCTCCGCCGGGCATGCCCATGGCGGCGTGCTGAGCCAGTTGCTTGGTGTAGTACGTGTCGCAACGGCCTTTCAGACGGACGCCTTGAGGTCCGACCTCGACGGTCAGGTCGGCCACGGCCCGCCCGGTCTCGCGTTGCACGGCCCTTTCGATCGAGGAGGCCAACTCCTCGGCCTCCTCCAGCGTCTCTGGGAGCACGTCGGCCAGACTCTGCTTCGTGCTTGCCCAAACTCGCGGATATTCCATTGTGCTCTCCTTCGTTGCTCGCCGGACAACCGGCTTCCTTTCAGCGGCGGCAACGGATTGAGCGTCGGGAACATCCTTGCTCCCTTCGGGCGTAGCATCGGTGCTTTCCGCTACTGGAGCGACTGATGATCGAAAAATGAAAGTAATTTATTGCCGAGCTACTCCGTTTCATCCGCGGGTTCGACGCGGATCGAGTTGATCACCTTGGCGTCCGGCGCAACGGAAAGGACTACCTCCTGTGCAAGTTGTTTGTGATAGAAGCTGGAAACGCTGCCGGAAATCAACAGCGCTTCGCAACGCTGCTCCACCAGCAAATCGCGCAACTCGTAAAAGGGACTATGGCTCAGCGCCGCTTGCGCTCGCGGCTGAATTTCTTCGGCAATGGCAGCGGTCATCGGACGATTTTCCATTAACGGACTTCCAGTGCGCCGGCCATAATACCCGGACGGCGAAAGAGGGAATCGATCCCTCTCTCCTTGCAGGAGCGGAAGCCAGAGAGAAGCACCGGCAGAGATGGCTCGCCTCCTATTGCGTTCCACCGCCGTGTAAACAGCCCATCGGCGTAAGGCTTATTGTCGGCCAATCGGCGAAAAAGTCAACCCCGACTGCAATGAAACGACGCAAATTTGCGATTGGACCGTCAGCGTGAACCATCCAGTCTCGTTGATGCAACAAACGAGATCGTCCGGTCGATTTTCTATGCCGGGATTTTGCCCGCCTTCTTGAGATATGCCAGCACCTCGTCGGCCAGAGCTTCGGGCGTCTTCGAGCCGGCATCCAAGACCAGTTCGGGCTTGAGTGGTGGTTCATAAGGGTCGTCAATTCCCGTAAACCCCCTAAGCTCCCCGGCCCGCGCTTTTTTGTATAGGCCCTTGGGGTCTCTGGCTTCGCAAACTTCCAGCGGCGCATCGACGAAGACCTCAATGAAATCCCCGCCCGGCAAAGCTGCCCGGACGCGATCGCGATCTACCCGGTATGGGCTGATGAAGGCCGTGATGGCGATAAGACCGGCATCGGAGAAGAGTTTAGCCACGGCGCCGATACGCCGGATGTTCTCCTCCCGATCCTGGGCGGAGAATCCCAGGCCGAACCGCTTGGCGAACTCCTCGCCGTGGCGGTCCTTGAGCATGCCCGGCCCGGCGTTCAGTCCGTGGCGGACGTTGTCGCCATCGAGGACGAAGCTGTGCAGGCCCAGCGAGTGCAGCCGGTGGTCCAGCAGGTTGGCCACGGTGCTTTTTCCGCAGGCGCTGAGGCCGGTGAACCAGACCACGCAGCCGGAATGACCGTGGAGTTGTTCCCTTTCTTGCCGCGAGACGGCGTGTTCGTGCCAATGTACTTGTACTTGCTCGTGTTGTGGAGTTGTCATCAGTGGATAATATGGTGTGTGCGGACTTGGGGCTGTTTGTGTTTAGCCCCCGCGTCCACGCGGGGAGAAACGCCGCGTGGACGCGGCGGCTAAACAGTTACGAGGTCGGAAACCGTCAGTATCGTGGAAATCGCGCCACTTCGCAAGTGGCCGCGTTAAACGCTTGGGGCACGAAATCCTGGCAAGTCGGTTATTCTGAGCGTAGCGAAGAATCTCCGTAATTCCAACGAGATTCTTCGCTGCGCTCAGAATGACGCCAGCGCCAAGAAATCTCGCCGCAACCCGTTAAACCCGGCGGAGCCAGATTTCGCGCCAGTAGAGATAGTTTGCCCTGGGGCAGTTCTGAAAGCACAGCCCTTGACAGACCAGCCCCTCGAGAATCACCGTGTTCGAGAGATTCGCCATTTTTCCGGTGTCTTCGACGATGATTTTTCGGACGGGCCTCGCCACCCGGCAGCGACGGCCGCAGTAGAGGGCCATCTCCGGCTCGAACGACAGCCCGCGATTTCTTCCCCGCGCGTCGAGGGTCGCCTCGATTTCCGCGAGGCTCTTGATTTCGACCAGTTCGCCCGGCTGAAGATTCAACTCCTCGGTGAGGGTTTTCTTCTGCTCGCCGCTGATCTGATTGAAGTATCGGCCGAAGATCAGCCGCCACAGCCGGTTCGCCAACGCCATCCGGAGGAAATAACCGAACCGCCGCGGCGAAAGCTCGCCGATCCGCATGTCGCGGAGGTAACGCCGCATCTTGCCCGTGGAACAATCCGTGGTGGCCGCGGCCAGTTCGGTGGACTGGCAGAAGAAGCGGTCGCCTTCGGTCGTCGGGAGTTGCGGCGCGGCCGCCCCCGGCTGTGCGGATTCCGATTCACGGCCGGGGGCGGCCGTGCCACACGAGTCGGCCGCGCCGTCGTTGGAAAGATCGGCCGGCTTCAGCCAAACTTGCTTCCAAAAGAACAAACAGCCGCGTTGGCAGCCATCGTGGGCCGAACCGTCGCAGCGGAGGTCCTCGAGGAAGACCGCGTCGCGCATGGTGCGCATTCCGATCCCTTCGACGCAAGTCTTTTCCGCGCGGCGATGGACGCGAAACGTCCGGCCGCAGAAGGGGATCATTTCGGGCATAAAGGGGAGGCCGTCGAACTTGGCTTCGCCGTCGAGGGTGGCCCGGATTTCATCCAGGCCGCGGACGGTGACGTATTGTCCCCGCCGAAGTTCGACTCCCTTTTTCCGCCGGCTTTTATCGCCCATCGAGCCCTCACCAAATCTGTATATATGAATTATCGGTCAAATGAACTATACATCTGGCGAAGAACGGGAGCGGGGCAATTTTTTCCGCGTCGCAGCAATGCTATTTTCAAAAGGGCGTCATTCGGATATTGCCCCCCCCAATAGCTGCAAACAACTTAAAGCTGGTCCCAACTACTGTCACCACCTCCAGAATCATAATGATAGTGGCTATTCACCCCTCGCTTGCGCTTCGGGCTGGTGGAGGACAGGTCAGAAATGCGGGCTAATGTATGCCCTGCCCAGGTTGACAGCCGGGGCCAAGTTGTTTAGGATGCTTGGTTTCCTATGCAGATAATCCACTAGAGGTATATAGGTATGGCTGTTCCGAAACGCAGGCAGAGTCGATCCCGCACCGGCAAACGCCGTGCGCACGACGCCAAGAAACCGAAGCAGATCTCCTACTGCGAGCAGTGCAGCACGGCGCTGCCCACGCACACGGTCTGCCCGAAATGTGGTCATTACATGGGCCGAAAAGTCGTCGAGACCGAGTCTTGAGCAGAATCGCATTCCTCTTTCCCGGACAAGGGCGCAGACGGTGGGAATGGGCCGGCGGTTGGCCGAGTCGTTTCCTGCCGCCCGCCGGCTTTACGATCGCGCCGCCGAAGTGCTCGGCTACGACCTGGCCAAGCTCTGCTTCGAGGGTCCGGCCGACGAGTTGGATTCCACCGTGTGCAGCCAGCCGGCGATCTTCGTCACCAGCCTGGCCGCCCTGGAATCGCTACGGGCCGAATCGCCCGACGTGGTCCTCGCCTGTGAAGCCACCGCCGGACTGAGCTTGGGCGAATATACGGCCATGGCCTTTGCCGGCGTGATGGAGTTCGAGGACGCCTTGATGCTCGTGCAGCGCCGCGGCGCGGCCATGCAAGAGGCGGCCGACGCCACCGCCGGCGGCATGGTGGGCATCCTCGGCCTGGAACCGGTCGAGGTCGGGGCCCTCTGCGAGAAGGCCCGCGACGGCGACATCCTCAAAATCGCCAATCTCCTTTGTCCGGGCAACGTGGTGATCTCGGGCAGCCTGGCCGCTTGCGAGCGGGCGGCGGAAATGGCCCGGTCCCAAGGCGCCATGAAAGCCGTCCCTCTGGCCGTGGCCGGGGCTTTTCACACCGAAATCATGCGTCCCGCCGACCGCCGCTGCGCCGAAGTCCTCGCCGACGTGCCCATGCGAAAGCCGCGCATCCCGGTCATCTCGAACGTTGACGCGAAACCGCATGACGACCCCGAGGAAATCCGGCAGATCCTCGTCCGCCAAATCCTGCAGCCCGTACTGTGGGAAGACTCGATGCGGTACATGATCGGGCAGGGGCTGGACCAATTTTACGAGGTCGGCCCCGGCCGCGTGCTTCGCGGCTTGCTGCGGCGGATCGACCGCAACGTCTCCTGCCAATGCGTCGAGGTATGAAGGAAGGATGAGGGATGAAGGATGAAGGACGAGAGGTTTGATTTCCGCTTGCGGTTTCGCACTATTTTTCAATTGACAACTGACAACTGAGAACAATATCGTGACCAGCCGAATTACCGCGAACCTGAACGGACAGACGGCCCTGGTGACCGGCGCCGCGCGGGGCTTGGGCCGATGCATCGCCCAAACCTTGGCCGCCGCCGGCGCACAAGTCGCCTGCGTCGATGTCAACGCCGAAAGCCTCACCGACACCGTGGCCACGATCCGCGGGGCGGGCGGGACGGCCGAGCCCCTCACTTGCGACGTCACCGACGCCGGCGGGGTCGCCGAAACCGTCGACGACGTGCTCAAACGCTGGGGCCGGCTGGACATCCTGGTCAACAACGCCGGCATCACCCGCGACAACGTCATCGTGCGGATGAAGGACGAGCAGTGGGACGCGGTAATCAACATCAACCTCCGCGGCACGTTCCTCTTCACCCGCGCCGCCGCCCGGCCGATGATGAAGAGCCGCCGGGGACGGATCATCAACGTCGCCAGCGTCTCGGGGCTGATCGGCAACCCGGGCCAGACGAATTACTCGGCCTCGAAGGCCGGCGTGATCGGACTGACCCGCACCGTCGCCCGCGAACTGGCCGGCCGGAACATCACCGTCAACGCCGTCGCGCCGGGCTTCATCGCCACCGACATGACCGCCGCCTTGGGCGAGGAGGTCGTCGAGCAGGTCCGCAAGGAGATCCCCCTGGGCCGGTTGGGAGACCCCCAAGATGTGGCCGATGCGGTCCTCTTCCTGGCCAGCGACGCCGCTTCGTTCATCACCGGCCACGTTTTGACAATTGACGGCGGTTTAACCGTATAGGGCTGGACACGGACGGAAAAAACCGGTATACCTTGCGAGATTAGTGGAAAATAGGGTAATCCGTAGGGGTTGCGGCCCAGAACCAAAGAATTCGACCTCATGGGTGGGGATTGCCGCCGGAGTGCATCCCCCAAGAAATACTTTTTTTGTTGTATCAGGAGGAATATCAAGGTGGCCTCAGTTCAAGAGCGAGTCATCGATATCGTTGCCGAGCAGCTTGGCGTCAGCAAGGACCAGATCACCCGCGAAACATCGTTCGTCAACGATCTGGGCGCTGACAGTCTGGATACGGTTGAATTGGTGATGGAACTCGAAGAAGAGTTCGACATCAATATCCCCGACGACGTGGCGGAAAAAATTCAAACGGTCGGGCAAGCCATCGACCACATTGAAAAAGCCGTCGAAAACACCGAAGCATCCTCTGCCTAACTCACTCGCATGAAACGCCGCGTCGTCGTCACGGGCATCGGCGCCGTCACCTCGCTCGGATGCAAGGTGGACGAGCTGTGGACTCGCATCCTCAACGGCGAGAGCGGAGTCGGTCTGTTGGAACGTCTCGACGTCGCCGACTACCGCGTCCGTTTCGGCGGGGAAGTCCGCAATTGGTCCGTCGATGGATACATCGAATCGAAGGACATCAAACGCTTCGACCGCTTCGTCCAGTTCGCCTACGTCGCCGGGCTGAACGCCGTCGCCGATTCGGGCCTCGACTTCTCGAAGGACGTGCCCTGGCGCTGCGGCGTCGTCATGGGCTCCGGCATCGGCGGCCTGGAAACCATCGAACTCCAGCACGATCGCCTGCTGCAAAAGGGACCGAGCAAGGTCTCCGCCTTCACCATCCCCAAGTTGATCGGCAACGCGGCCAGCGCCCAGTTGGCCATCCAGTACGGCTTGCGGGGTCCGAACCAGGTGGTGGTCACCGCCTGCGCCAGCGCCACGAACGCCATCGGCGACGCCTACAAGCTGATCCGCGACGATGAAACCGACGTGATGATCACCGGCGGCAGCGAGGCCGCCTTGACCCACATCGGGCTCAGCGCCTTCGCCGCCATGCGGGCACTTTCCGAACGGAACGACGATCCGGCCCACGCCAGCCGGCCCTTCGACCGCGACCGCGACGGCTTCATCCTCAGCGAAGGCGCCGGCTTGTTGGTGCTCGAAGAGTTGGAGCACGCCCAGGCCCGCGGCGCCCACGTCTACGGCGAAATGTACGGCTACGGCGTAAGCTGCGACGCCGGACACATCACCGCCCCGGACCGCAACGGCGCGGCGGCGGCGTATGCCATGAAAATGGCGATCGACAACGCCGGCCTGACACCCGCCGACATCGACTACATCAACGCCCACGGCACCAGCACGCCGCTGAACGACGCCGCCGAAACGGCCGCCATCAAAACCGTCTTCGGCGAACGAGCCCGCGCGGTCAGCATCTCCAGCACGAAGAGCCAGTTGGGCCATCTGCTCGGCGCCAGCGGCGGCGTGGAGTTGATCCTCAGCCTGTTGGCCATCCGCGACGGCGTGGTCCCGCCCACGATCAACTACGAGACGCCCGACCCCGAGTGCGACCTCGACTACACGCCCAATCAGCCCCGGCAGCGGAACATTTCCGCGGCCATGTCCAACAGCTTCGGCTTCGGCGGCCACAACGGCTCGCTCGTCTTCGGCAAGCTGCGGAACGGGTGATTACTCCCGCGTCGTGGCCGTCGGCCGCGGAGCAGTGCGCAACCATGCCTCCCGGGCCGTGACGACAGACTGCTCCGCGTCGCTGCAATGCAGGCGATGGTCGCCGACTGGAGGGGCGTCTTGAAAAGTGCAATTGCAGAGGCGCAACTGCGGGGCTTGCGAGAGCACGGCCGCACGGGCTGCCCCCTGGGCAGTGTCAGCCTTGTGGCCCATTTGAGCGGCTCGTCGGCCGAACTCTCCGCCCGCGAAAAGCAGGTCGTCTATTGATACTACTTAGTTTCTGTTGCGGAAAGGGTGATTCGGTCGGATTGTCGCCTTTCGCTCCGCGAAAGTAGCGTGAACTGCCCACAACTTTCGCGGAGCGAAAGGCGACAAAAGGCTTTCCGCAACAGAAACTACTTAAGCCTCCATAATTGCCCATGCATCGACAGTCGGTTCGTGTCCCGCGAATCGGCCATGGCTGCCCCACCCTTTCGGACCCCTTGACACATCCGGCTATCATGGTAGTATGAGTCGTATCGTTGGATAAATTAAATTTCCCGGCACTTTACCCTGTGAGGCACTACTATGTTGTGTATCAATCGGATGGCCAAGTCTTTCGGCCGCGGCGGTTTGCTGACCGCTCTCTTTGTCGCGGCCACGTTGCTAAGTGTTGCTGCCGCATCGGCAGCCGGCCCGGTTTACTGGGACTGCTACAGCGCCGACAGTTCTTTCTTATGGAGCAATAGCGATATTGATGGCGGGTGGACAAGAAACGGTGTGGCCTACGCTGATTTTCCAAATTCTACTGTTAATACCCAAGTCGCTATCGATCACGGGGCGACAGTCACCCTTAACGGCTCATATAGCGCCGAAACAATGTACGTGGGCGGATGGGTCTATTCTGGTACCAGTGCAACCTTAGGAGGTGAAGGCACGCTCGTCGTCAACACGTCGGCAACCACTCTCACCTTAGGCACTACGTGGATTGTGGGTGGCAGGGGGTTCGGCGGAACCGTGCTCCAATCCGACGGCGCAGTGATAAGCGGCGGTGACCTCTTATTGGGCGGCAACGGCGGCAGTGGCGGCGGCGCCGCCAATACGGGCTACTATTATCAAAGCGGTGGAACAAACTCGTGCCACAACTTGAACTTCGGGTACGGTAGCGGCGCGGCCTACGGCAAATATGTTCAGGACGGCGGGGAACTCACGATCACCACCGGCTTGAGCGGCATGGCGTTCGGCTACGGAACCGCCGGCACCTCGCCAGGCGGCGAATATCACCTTAACGGCGGCAAGCTTAACCTTGACGTGAGCCTCATTGAGGCCCGTACTTATGGCGCCGCAATTTTCGAGTTCGGCGGCGGAACCATGATAGTCGACAGGGACGCGGTTTCCAGCGGTTTCGACGCCGCGCATCCGATGAGCCTGAAGGCGGGCACCACCAGCGCCGTCGATCCAAACGGCCATACCATGGAGTTCCAAAACGGCCTGACCGGCGCCGGTGCGATTACCTTGGGTGGCGCCAGCGGCGGCACGGTGATCTTCTCTGGCCCCAATGACTACACCGGTGCAACCACGCTCATCGGCGGCACGTTGAAGGTGGGCTCGGCCGCCCAAAACGCCGTCTTCAACTTGGGCGGGGTGGATGTCGCAAACGCCGACGCCAGGCTCGTGTTCGATTATTCCGGCGGCTCGACCCCGGCGGCCACCGTCGTCAACCTCCTGCACGACAGCTATGCGACCGGCTGGACCGGCGGGCAGTTGCGCTGCTCGATCGCCGACGACGCACACGGCCTGGGCTGGACGGACGACCCGAACGCCAGCCAATTGACCGTGCTCTACGCCTTCTACGGCGACGCCAACCTGGACAACACCGTCAACCTGCTCGACCTGGCCGAGTTGGGGGCCAATTGGCACGGGGTCGGCCGGAGTTGGGAACAGGGCGACTTCAACTACGACGGCGTGGTCAATCTCTTGGACCTGGCGATGTTGGGGGCGAACTGGCACGCGTCGGCCGCGGGAATGTCGTTCAGCGAGGCCTTGAAGATGGTCAATTTTGCTACCGTGCCCGAGCCGGGGACGGCCGCGCTGCTGGGGTTCGCGCTTCTCGGGCTGTTGGGGATTGCCAAGAAGCGATGCAAACGAGACTAAAAGTCCGGCGTCCGGGAATCCACGCCGTAACGCTTGTGTGTCATTTGGGGTCAGAGCGCTCTTAGTCATTAGTGGAAATTGACTAACGACTAAGTGCGCTCTGACCCCATTTTCCGTTCCGTTCCAGCCTATTTCTGCGTCGGGGCGGCGGCCGAGGGCTCGCGGGCGGTCTGTGGGGCCGTCGCCGCGTCGCCGTAGTAGAGATTCGTGGCCTCGGAGATCAGCCGTGCGTTGACCGGCTTGCAATGGGTCTCCGCCCGGAAGACGAGATTGCCCGCCGTTGCGGCACGGGCGTGGATCTTGAAGACCTTTTCCGCGTTCGGGGCCAGCGCGGCGATCGGCTGAAACACCACCTGGCCGGGACCGAGGCGGCTCTCGCCCCCATCGGCGGAGATCGGCTCGATGCCGCGCGAAAAGTAGGCGAAGACCTCGACGTTCCGGGCCTCTTTGGTGCCCCGATTGCGGACGCGGACTTCGTAGACCACTTCTTCGCCGATCGGGATCGGGCCGGCCGGGTCTTTCACGTCCATCGTCAGATCGGCGACGGCATCGACCTGCACCACGGTTTCGGCCTGCGCCGTCAGATCGTCGTCGCCGGCGGCCGTCAGGCGGAGGCGGCACAATCCGGTCGTGCCCATGCTGCACTTCAGGGCGAAATGCCGCTCTTTCTGCGGATCGAGCGAATCCAGCGTCCAGGTCAGCTTGTCGCCCGATGCGTTCAGCCGGGCGCCATCGATCCCGGAGAGATATTTCGCGCCGGGCGGCAGCGCCAGCTCGAACTTCACGTTCCGCGCCGGGGCGTTGCCCGGATTGAGGATCGAAATGGCGTAGTTGCCCACGGTGTCGACGAACTGGATCTTCGGTCCGGCGAAGTCGATTTTCAGTCCGGCCCGGCGAACCAGCACTTTCTCGGCCAGTTCGGCGTGCAGATTGCCGTCTGCCCGAACGTCCAACTGGATGGAGAGTTTCCCGGCCTGCCGGGCGGTGAGTTCGACCTCGAGGGTCTTCTTCTCGCCGGCGGCCAGCACCCCGATCTTGTGCGTGGCCTGAACGTTCTCGCCGGTTCCGATGGGCATCAGCGTAAGGACTACGTTCTCCGCGTTGCCCGTGCCGGTGTTGGCTAGGTGCAGTTGGAAGAGTTCCTTTTTGCCGTAGAAGACCTCGTGCGGTCCGTCGAGTTGCATGACGAGCTTCGGTTCCTGGACTTCAATCGACGCCTGCGAAGCGACGGGTTTGTAGTCCCAGCGGACGGAAAGGTCGAACGGCCGGCTCTGGCGGGGAACGATTTTCAGGGTCAACCGTTCGCGCCCCTTGGCGCTGAGCGAGCCGACGTTCCAGCGGACGGTGCCGTCCTTTTTGTTGATTTCGGCGGCCTGCGCGGCACCGGCGCTGGCCTCGGCGGCGGCGATTTCGGCCCACTCGGGCAGCGAAACGTAGACCACCAAACCCTCGGCGGCCACGTTTCCGGAATTGATGACGTGTACCTCGTAGGTCGATTCCCGGCCGACGGAGATCGTCCGCGGCCCGAAGGTCTCCACGCTGAGGTTCGGGCTCTTGCGGCTGAAAAGCACGCCGCTCTGATTCTTGTTGGACAGGTTGTCAACCTGTCCTACGGATGGTTTGGAGGACAGGTTGTCAACCTGCCCGGCGGACGGATTCATGGGCTGGTTGTCAACCTGCCCGGCGGGAGCCTGCTGATCGATCGACAGCGGTTCGAGCGGCGCGGCGCCGCCGGAACGCGGCTCCGGCGTCTCGCGCTGGGCGATCAACGGCCGGGGCGTCTTGCCGGGCGTCTCGGGCACTGCTTCCACCGCCGCCTCGATCGGCTTCAACTCCGCGGACCGCTGGGGCGGGAGGTCGGCTTGCGGCCGCTCCTCCGGCATCTGCTCGGAAGAAAAGACCGACTGCCGGAAGCCCTCCATCCGTTTATAAAGCGGTTTCGCCTTAGGTTTTCCCGGATCGGAAAGGGCGGGCAAATCGCCGTACAGATCCGCCGGCGCGCTCGTTGCTTTGCGCGGCGGTTCGGCCGGTATTTTTCGCGCGGGCTTTGCCGCAGGCTCCTCGTCGTCCCACAAGGATTTTGCGGCCGCGGGACGGCGGACCTGTTTCGGCCTTCCGTCTTCGCCGCGAACGTACACCGGCGGCATGGATTCCGCGTCGTATTCGGAATTGGGTTTGGTCTCCGCCGGCTTCCGAGAGTCGGGCGCACGTTGAGTGTTCCGGTCTAACACGCTCCCTGCCCGTGGCGCGGCGGCCTCATCCGTCTGTTCGGAGAGGTCCTGCCAGCGGCTAGAGGGACGTTGATCCTTGGCGGCCGTCTCTTGGGTTTTCGCCTTGCTTTTCTTGGGGGGGATGATGCCGTCGAAGATCGACCTGCCGAAGTCATCCAACCGGTCGAGGAACGTTTTCTCCTCGGCGGCCTTGGCTTGCCCCGGCTCGGTGCCAAGGATCCCAATGGTCCCTAAGATCATTAGAATAACGACGATTCGTTTTGTGCGCATGGCTATCCCCTGCCGTATTTTGAAAGGCGGCATATACCGAGAATCTAATTCCATCAGGCGGTATCGGTTGGGATGTTTTTCACGGATTAGTGAACTTTTCGGAATTGCGCGGGAATACAAGCTGCGCAGGAGTGGCAATAACGGCAGGGTGTTGCCGTTGCGGATGGCGGCGTAAACTCGGAAAGAAATTCATCGCACTTCCCTGAAACGCCCCGCAACTGCGGTCGCGGGGGGTATACGCGGAACGTGTACGATGTGCGTAGGGTGGGACAAGCGAAGCGCGGTCCCACCACGATCATCACCATTATTGGTGGGACCGCGCTTCGCTTGTCCCACCCTACATCGATGAGATTCTACAGCGGTTGGCCGTAAAAGCTGCTGAGAATCCGCAGCCGGTGGACCAGATACGATACGATCGCCGCGAGCACCAGCAAACCGAGGGCGAAAATCACATGGCGGTTGTAGCCCGGTTCCATCAATTCTTGCAACCAAGGCCGGCGGAAGTAGAAGTCGAACACCAACACCCCGTACGACAGCAGCGAAAGCACGGTCATAAACCAGACGAACCGCACCCGGAACCAGAGGGCCGAGCCGGCGATAATCAGCGGGTAGCCGATCACCAACGAGCTGGCCGCGCCGGCGCCTACCAACAAGACGCTCAACAGGGCCAACGAGTCGAGCGCGCCCCAGACGAAACGCGCGGGAATCGACCAACGGCGGTTGTTCAACAACTGCTGGCAGCCGATCGATGCTACGGCCCAGAGCGCCACGATCAGCGTCACGCGGCCGTGAAAACCCAGGTCAACCACGCCGGTGAAATAATTGATCGTCTCGATGCCGTAGAAAAGCCCCAGCGCGCCGAGCCGGGAGGCCAAGGCCGGCTGCCGCCGGGTCCACATCCAGAACCGCCGGACCAGGTTGGGCGGACGGACTTCGAGGGCCTCGCCCCTGGCGAAGCGGTCCAGGTCGTCGGCCAACGCCCCCGCCGAAGCGTATCGCCCCGCCGGGTCTTTCGACAGACATTTCAGACAGATCAACTCCAAGCCGCGGGGAATCCGCGGATTCAGTTTCCGCGGCATGGCCGGATCGCTGCCGAGCACTTCCAGCAAGGTATCCAACGCCGTCTCGCCCCGGAAGGGCGGCACACCGGTCAGCAGTTCGTAGAGGATCGCGCCCAGGCTGTAAACATCGGTGGCGGGACCGAGTCCCGCGCGGCGGCCCGAGGCCTGTTCGGGGGCCATGTAGCTCGGCGTGCCGGCGATGATGCCGGTGGCCGTGGTTTCCGAATCGGGCGAAAACACCTTGGCCAGCCCGAAATCGGTGACGAACGGCTGCCCCTCGGCGTCCAACAGGATGTTCGACGGCTTCAAGTCTCGGTGGAGCACGCCTTGCTGGTGCAGGTGTTCCACCGCCCGGGCGACGGTGGCGATCAGCCGCAGCGCCGTGGCGGGCTCGACCGGCCCGCCGGCGATGAGCTTTTCCAGGCTTCGCCCTTCGATGTACTCCATCACGAAAAAGTCCTGGCCGCCCAGCCGGCCGACGTCGTGGATGTGGACGATGTTCGAGTGGCGGAGCCGGGCGGCGGCCTTCGCCTCGGCCTGGAAACGGCGGACGATCTCGGGCGAGGCGAGGTGTCCGGCCAGGATCATTTTTACGGCGACGGAGCGGTCCAGGCCCTTCTGCTTGGCCTCGTAGACCACGCCCATGCCGCCGCGGCCGACCTCGCGGACCAATTCGTAGGGGCCGAAATCGCGGGGCAACACGGCCGCGTCCCCGCCGGCGGCCTCTTCTTGTGGCGGACAACTTCCGCCCGACGGCGGCGCCAAAACCTCCAACGCATCGAGACAATCCAAGGCCGACTTCAACTCCGGGTGCTCCCGCAGCAACGCGATTCTATCCGGCCGCTGGCCCGATTGAAGCTGGGCAAGATAGTCATCCAAAAGAGGCATTGCCGGGTCGTTGTCGTGGGGTTCGGTCATAAGCAAACCGTGGCGTATCGGCAGAAAAGAGCGTCAAAACCATGAACGTGTCAGTCCATCATTCTAAATGAACCGCCTCGGCCCGCCAACAACAATGTGAGCCAAGTCAAAACAACCAATTATTAGGCATTCATACCCCACCGTTAGCAAGGTTTAATTGATGCACATTGCTTGCTTAAAATACCAAATTATGATAAAAAGAGGGTGAATTGGTCGGTAGGCGGAGGTAGGCAATTCGCTTTATCCACGTCCTGTCGGTTGATGCGGAGCAGTATCTTCCTATTCCAATCCAGAGGCAACGATTCAACGGCGCGCCCCTCGTTTGCTCGAGGTGCAGTTCGATTGGCCTTCCGCCTCCTCGAACCGCGCTTCAGTGCACGGCGTTGCAAGGAGAGCAACAATGGTAATTCATCATCGGTCGCGGGCGTGTCTTGCGCTTTGCTTGCTGGGCCTCTGTTTAGTGCTTACGCCATCCGCATTGGCCATCGACATCGATGGAGTGCAAGGCGTGGCTTTCGATCAGCCGCGAGTAAATGTGGCGCTCCGTTGGACCCCGACCGGCGATCCCCTGACTGCTTACTTTGAAGGCATAGCGACTTTCAATATCCAGGCGTTTCTCGACACCGGCGCCAGCGGCATTTTGCTGAGCTATGAAACTGCCGATTATCTTGCCGTCACTAAAGCCACCAGCGGCGGTTCACCCATCACTTATGAAGACGTGGGCGTGGGCGGCAGCGACATCTTCAACGTATCCAATTCACTCTACGCCGCTATTGCGCCGTCCAATGCCATCGACATCGACAACCCGACAACGCAGCTTACGGTCTATAACCAAGTCATCGGACCGGTTCGCACACAGATCAGCCCCACGTCCTCGCCGATCCCCGAGCTTCAGGGATTGGACGTTGTCGGCATGCCCACCATGGCCGGCAAAGTCGTGGTGATGGATCCCAAGCCGCTGGAGGACTTTGAAAATTTGGACCTGATGCATACGTTCATCTATAATCCGGGAACCCCTTACACAGGAAACGCGGCGGCTCCCGGCATTCCCACGACCAACCATCACGTCAAGCTGAGCTACGGCGATTTCGATCGTTTTACGACGGTAACGCCCACCGGGGCCGACGGTCCGACTCTCGGGCACAACCCATTTATCGGCCCGAACCCGCTGACCACGATTGATCCGGGTTTGCCGCCCGACAACACGCCCGGCATTACCGTGGCATTCGCCGGAGCCTCGACCGAAGGAAGTTTCCTCTTGGATACGGGCGCACAGATGTCGGCGATCTCAAAATCACTGGCAGAGAAGTTAAAGGTCCGTTACGTGGCGGGCACTGAAGGGACCGAAGACCCGCAACTCGAAATCTACGATCCCCTCAATCCCGGCGCCGGGAACGCCTCTCGCAGGTCAGTTCCAGGCGCAAATCGGCGGTATCGGCGGCGTAGTCACCGTGGCGGGATTCAATCTCGATTCCTTTCTGGTCCCCACCATGGAAGGCGACGGGTTCAACTTCCTGAACGCGCCGGTCCTGGTCACCGACATCACGGTCAAAGACCCGCTGACGCTGGACACACTTACTCTCGACGGCATCTTTGGAATGAACTTCATGGTGGCCAGCGCAAACATATCGACCTTCGATATTCGAGCAGGCGCGTTCAATTGGGTCGTCTTCGACGAACCGAACGGCGTTTTGGGGCTCGACCTCAAGACGGACCTGATTCCCGAGCCGGGGACGTTCATCCTGCTGGCCGTTGGCGGAATGTTTCTCGGACTTGTGCACTTCGCCCGGCGACGGCGTGCAAGAATCGACCAATGAGTCGATCATTTAGCCCCCGGTGATCATTTAGCCTCCGGTGAATACACCGGGGGCACGGCTCGAAGCGTTCTCCCACGCTGCCCCCCGTGTATTCACGGCGGGCTAAATGGTGCCGTTGCTTCGCTTGCCGCGCCGCCTTCCTTGAATCCCCGCCTACTGTCGTGTACGATCTTATGGTCAGCACCGGCCCGTTTCATTCCCCCGCTCCCTCAAGGAGAACCACCGTGAACTTCACCCGACGCGGATTTTTGAGCACCGGGGCCGCCGCGGCCGCCGGATCGGCGCTGTTCAATGGCGTCGCTTTCGCCGCGGAGCCGCAGGCACGGCCCGAGGCCGCCCTGAAGCTCTCCGCCCAATTGAACGTCATCCCCGGCCGGGACTTGGCGGAAAAACTCGCCAACCTGGAGCGCTGGGGCTTCGACGCCGTCGAAGTTCACGGCGACGCCGTCGGCCATGAGAAGAAATATCTCGCCGCGCTGAAAAACACCAAGCTGCCCGTCAGCGTCATCTGCTGGGGCTCCTGCAACGGCGATCTGGTGTCCGAGGATAAATCGAAACGCGTCCCCGCCGCCGATGCCCTCCGGCAGGCGCTTACTACAGCCGGCGAACTGAGCGCGGGCGGAGTGATCTACGTCCCCGCCTTCAACGGCCAGACAAAACTCGGCAACCGCGAAATCCGCAAAGTCCTGATCGACACGCTGCCCGCGATCGGCGCGCACGCCGTGAAGCACAACACCCGCGTGCTGCTCGAACCGCTGAACCGCAAAGAGGCGTTCTTCATGCGGCTGGTGGCCGACGCGGCGGCGATCGCCCGCGATTGCAACAACCCCGGCATCTGCGTGATGGGCGATTTTTATCACATGTGCATTGAGGAGCCGAGCGACCTGGGGGCCTTCATCTCCGGCGGGCCGCGAGTGCATCACGTCCACCTCGCCTCGCGCACGCGCGTCCTACCCGGCCAGGACGAGCGGCAGTTCGTCGACGGCTTCCGCGGCCTGAAATGGATCGGCTATCGCGACTATTGCAGCTTCGAGTGCGGCGTGAAAGGCGATCGCAAGACGGAAATTCCCAAGTCGATGGCATTCTTGCGCGAGCAGTGGGCGCAGGCGTAAGCTGATCCCCCGGCTTCGAGGGTTACAAATCGTGAAGCTACCAAACAGCCGCGAGGCAATTATTGATGAACGCAAACTCACGGAGTATTGCCTTAGCGAGGAACATGACGAAGGCTCGCACAAAGCCCTGTTGTTCCGCCAACTGCTCGGCCTTGGATTGGAGGACGCCGAGTTGCTGATTGCGGCTCTGCGGAACGCGGCGCAATCCGGCGATGCTTCAACCGGCAAAGTGCCCGCTGTCAAGTCTCAATCGCAACCGGATAGCCTGGAGGCGAGGACTTCGTTGGGAGTTTTGTAGCCGAGGCGTTTTCTCGGACGATCGTTAAGAAGTTGTTGAACTTTCGTAAAACGATGTTTGGGAATGTTGGCCAAATCCGTGCCCTTGGGAAAGAACTGACGGACCAGGCCGTTGGTGTTCTCGTTCAAGCCTCGTTGCCACGCCGAGTAGGGCTTCGCAAAGTAAATCTTCAACGCCGCATCCAACTCCAACTGCTCGTGTTCGGCAAACTCCTTCCCGTTGTCCAGCGTCAAGGTTTTTCGCAGCTTCGGCGGCGTGGCTTGATACAATTCGGCGGCGGTGTGACGGACCGTCGCCGCACGCAAATCGAGCGTCCGGCCCAGCAGCAAATAGCCCGACTTCCGCTCGACCAGCGTGACCGCTCCGCCGCGTCGGGCCGCGCCGACGATCGTGTCGCCTTCCCAATCGCCGAAACGGCCCCGACGATCGACGACCGCGGGCCGCCCTTCGATGCTCGTTCCGGTGCGGTTTCGCCCGCGTTTTTCCCAGTCCGGCCGCTTTCGGCCCCGTCGTCGGAGACAGCCTTGCCAGTGCCGTCCGGCGGCCTCCTCGGCGCCGATCCAGACATAGATCGTCTGGTGCGAAATCCAACGTCGCCGATCGCCCGGGAAGTCGTCGCGCGAGCGGCCCGCGATCTGATCGGGCGACCAGCGCCACCGCAGACGTTCACCGACATAGCGTCGCACCTGGGGCCGTTGCATTTTAGGCGTCCACGGGCGTTCGCTCCGGCGTCGCGTGGCCTTCCGGTCAGCGGCAACGGCCCAGTAGCCGTTGCGGCTGCGGTTGCGCCGCAGTTCGCGGGAAATCGTGCTCTTGCTGCGGCCAAGCCGCCCGGCGATTTGCACCTGCATTTTCCCGTTCTTGTGCATGTGGGCTATGATTTCGCGTTCTTCCAGGGTAAGATGATTCGCCATCGCAGGGACCCCTTTCAGTTGGAACGTTCGGTAAAACGCCCATTGAAACATCCCTGCGATGTTTTCACCTATACCAATTCTTCAGCCTCGGTTGCATTTCAATTATGACAGCGGGGTGGATCGATATGGCCGAAGATATGCAATCGACTTCACACTGAACGGACCCGAGAGCCGCGCTGTCATCCGGTCGGCCTGGATAATTCGGACTGGCGAGTCTATACCGCGGCTGGTCACATGTTATATACTGTAGATAGAGGTTTCCAACATGCACGAAAGCCGCAATCCTCAGCTATTCGATTTGGTGGCGGTCTTGAATCCGCCCCCGGGGCTTGATCTCCAAGCCGGCGACGTGGGCACGGTCGTCGAGGTTCTGTCGCCGAACGGCCTGGAAATTGAATTCCTCGATCGCGCCGGACATACCCGATGCTTGGCCACGCTCAGCCATGCTGACGTCCTAACCCTCAACCGCCAGAGGACTCCCATCGGATAGAAGTGTGATGCTCTCGCCACTCTTCCACCTGTTTGTGCGTTGCTATACCCTACACGGCGAGTAGTGACACATTTTCAAAGGTTTGAAATCTGTGGGTGATGAGGTTGTCGATTTCGTCCTTGTACGTGGTCGTGAGCTGGTTGAGGCAGCGGTCAATGGCAGCGTGGAAGTCGGCGTAGTTTGTATGGTGGCGGCAATGCAGCGATTTCTTCTTGACAAACTTCCACAACCGCTCGATCAGGTTTAGGTTTGGTGAATACGACGGCAGAAACAAGAGTTCAATCCCCAACTCGCAGGCCAGACTCTGTACCAGTTTACAGCGTTGGTAGGCGGCATTGTCGAGCACCAGCGTGATCGGAGTCGTCAATCCTGCCGCGGCGATCTTCCGCAACAGTTCACACACCGTTTCCGCCGTTATGTACGTGTGGTTGGTCACGCGGGTCAGTTCATGGGTGACGGCATCCAATGCGCCCAACACGTTGTACCGCTGTCGTCCAGACGCTCCGCGCACGAACAGGCGAGTTGCACACCACAGCCACCCCAGAAACGACCCTAACACGAAGTGAGCGGCGTCCACGAAGAACACCGTCCGTTGTCCCGCACGGGCCGCGGCGAGTCTCGGCTCAATTTCTTCCTTTTAAAAAAGCCGCCTGTGTGCGGGCGTGCTCCTCGACCGATTGTTTGGGCGGTACGGGCACGGCAGCCACCTTGCGCCAGCGCAACCCCAACCTATCGCGCAGAAACAGCCGGACTTGTGTGGGCCTACGAACCACGCCTGTCAGTTGCTCAATGCGGGTGCAAGCCTCGGCGATGGTGCGCGGCGGTCTTTCGCGGAACTCGATTTCCAACGACCCTTTATGCAGAACCAGATGGTTGGCCTTTCCCTTATAGTCAAAATGCCGCACGGCTTCCAATCGTCCCGCCTCGAAAAGGTCCAGCACCCGCTGAACGGTGCGCCGCCCCACTCCAGCCAACTGTGCGATACGCTCGTGCCGCTCTCCCTGAGACTTCAACCACAGTATTTCCATTCGCCGCTGAACACGTGGGTCAGGATGGTGATATTGTTCCCCGGCGATGGCCTGCTTCTCTTTCTTCGTGAACTCAAATCGGCGCATCCATGCACCTCGCTTTCCCAAAGACAACCCTTCCCGATCAATCTGCGTATGTTCTCTAATATTGCCCTTTTCGTCCACCCCAATTTGTGCCATATTCACCCACGCGCGGTATAACGCCCGGTGAATGCACCGGAGACACGGTTTGCCGTGCGCAGCCGCGTTCCCTCAGCCGGCAAAAGCTTCACCTTGAGCTTGTAGATTTTCCCGAATTTCTATCCGCTCCCAGTCGTTGATGGCCAGCAATTCGACGGTGGCGCGGCCGATCGCCGTGCGCCCGATGAGAATGGCCCCTTCCCAAGCGAAATGATCCACCCAACGATCTCGCCGCGGGTGAAACAAGGGGACGAGTTGCCCGCTCTCGGGATCGAGGCCGGCGATGTTCGGCCCCTTGTGAAAATTGCAGTAGCTGCACGAAAGCGCCAGATTGTCGGACTTGCTCCGGCCCCCGTGCTGACGGGCAACGATATGCTCGACGTGGAAACGGACCACTGGCGATGCCGCTTGCGGCAATCGGCAATACTCGCAAACCTCTCCGGCCCGGCGACGGACCAGAGACCGAGTGGCGTTGTCCATCACGACTGGTTGCGGAGTTGAGAGCGGGCCTTGGTTTGCAAAACCGTAATTACGTCGATCGCGTGCAGATAACCGGCATACTCTTCGCGTTCCTCGGCGGAGAGCAGACCCTCGTTGGCTTGGCTGGCCAGATAATCGATGCGATTCTGTGTCGCCTCGTCCGCCCGATAGTTGGCCAGCTTCGCCGCGGCTTCCGGCGCGAGGCCATCAACCAATGGATCGAGCAGACTATCGAGGTGGAGGGATGCGGTGCTCATGGCCTTCTCCAAAAAAAAGAAACCCGACTGCTAAATTTTACTACATTCTGCGACACTTTCCTAGAGCAAAGAACGTATTCCGATAAGCATCAATCTGAGCCTTTCAAACGCTCGCACCGATGGATGCCGCCTCTTCCCGCTCCGCCCACCACTCGGCGGCCTGCCGGCGCGACCAGCCGTCGGCCGATTGGCAGGCGGCCAAGGCCTCGGCCATCTCCGCCGCGGTCTGATACCGTTCGGCCGGCTTCTTCGCCAGACAGCGGAGAATCACCGCCTCCAGATCGGCGGGTATCTCCGGGTTGTGTTCCGAAGGGGGCACGACCGGATCGTGGGCGTGGGCGAAAATCACCTTCAACGCCCGATCGCCGGCGAACGGCGGCAGGCCCGTCAGCAGAAAATAGCCCACCGCGCCGAGCGAATAGAGGTCGCTGCGGCCGTCGGGCCGGGCCTCGCCCATGGCCTGCTCGGGCGAGATGAACAGCGGCGAGCCGGTGATCGTCCCCTCGGCAGTCAGATGGATCGGATCGTCCTCCAGGATCGGTTTGACCAGCCCGAAGTCGAGCAGCTTGACCACGTCGTGCACGCCGCCCCGCTCGGCGACGTAGATGTTGCCCGGCTTGATGTCGCGGTGGATCAGGCCGGCGGCGTGGGCCTCGGCCAGGGCGTCGCATGCCTGGCGGAGCAGATAGATCACCCGCGCCGGCGGCAGCGGCCCGTACCGATCAACCAGATCGCCGATGCTCATGCCGGGCAGGTACTCCATCACGTAGTAGAACGTGCCGTCGGCGGTGCAGCCGTAGTCGAAGATTTCGATGGTGTTCCAGTGCGATAGTTGGGCCGTCGCCCGAACCTCGCGCTGGAAGCGGGCCAGGACCTTCGGATTGCCCGTCTTGTCCGGGCGGATCAGCTTGACGACGCAGGGCCGCTTGAGCAACTGGTGCTCGGCCAGAAAGACCTCGCCCATGCCGCCGGCGCCGATGGGCCGGGTCAGCCGGTACTGGCCCAACTGCCGGGCCTGGAAGGCCTCGCGCCGCAGCGAGCCGATGATGTCCACGCCCAGCACGCCGCTCCCGCCGGCCAGGCAGAACATCAGCACCAGCCGGACCAGCTCGTCGGTCGTGACGTGCGCGGCCACGCACGTGCTGGCCCACATCATGCCCGCCAACAGAAGCATTGGCAAGAGGCACATCAGCGTAATGGCCACGGCCGCCCGCCGCTTGGTATTGGGAATGAACAGGGCGTAGGTGTAGATCAGCACGAGCCACAAGCCCTCGGGAAAATCGAGCACCCCCTCCCGGCACGAATCGAGCGTTCGGGAGTATTGCACGACGAGGAACAACACCGCCGGCATGCCGAAGGTGATCCACTCGGCCGCCCGCAGCCACCACAGCGGCAGATCGCAGCGGCGGCACAGGCTCATCGCCAGCAGGCCCAACACGAGGGTGGCCGCGACGTGGGCGACGAACAGCAGGGTGTCGATCGCCTGGGAAAAATCGGTCCGATAACCGTGTACGAAAAGAAAGGCGGTAAACCCGGCGAACAGGACCAGTGCCGCGGTACGCAGCCGCGACCGCAGCAGGTCCTGGGTCTCGCGGCTCAACTCGGGCGCGGAGCCGCGGACCAACGCACACGCCGCCCCGACCTCAAATCCGCTGAGGACCGTCAGGTCCGAGGCGCTCCCGTTCGGCTTCGCGCCGGGGTCGATTTCCACGGTCGGATCGCCGGGCAAAAGATTCTTGTGGGTGTTCGATATGTTGGGCATGTATACATCATATCCAGAGTCCACCTTTGAGGCGACCCGCCAAATCAAAACCGCCGGTACGGGGGGGACATGCTGGCATGGTCGCGGGAAATGATCTATCATATACCCGGTGAGCAAATTAGTTTCTGTTGCGGAAAGCCCGATTTCGTCACCCTGAGCGAAGCGAAGGGTCTCGAAACGCGGAGATTCTTCGCTTCGCTCAGAATGACAATGGCCGATGACCACTTTCCGCAACAGAAACACATTACCATTTCAGGGAGAGACTCATGTCCCGAAAAATGCTCTTCTGGCTTACGTTCCCTTCGACCCTTCCGCTTCTCGTCGGCGGCAGCCTGCTGTTGCTGGCCGAGAGTCCGGCCGCCGCGCCGCCGGCGAAGCAACGCCCCGCGAGCCCACAAGAGAAAGTGCCGCAGGCGCTGGGCCGGCGGCTGGAGTTGAATTACGACCGGGTGCCGCTCGACCGGGTTGCCCGCGACCTGCAGAACAAGCTGGGCGTTCCCGTCCGGTTGGACGACCGCTCGCTGACCGACGGTGGAAGATAAGCTGTCGGGGCGTTCTGGTTGAAGTCCAGCCGGCACGTCCCGTCTTTTGCATGTAGATAATCGAGGGAACGGAGGATAGTTGGCTTTACCAGGGGCACGTGGTATACTACGGCCATGCGATACGATGTCGAATTGAAGCCGCGAGCAAAGAAGGATCTGCGACGGATAGCCAAGCCGGAGGCGGCCCAAATCGCGGCAGCATTGGACGAACTGAAAAACGATCTTCGTGGCGATGTGAAACGATTGACGAACTTCTCACCGGAGTATCGCTTGCGAATCGGTGATTATCGAGCGTTGTTTGAGATCGAACGGCCTAATCGCATCGTCGTATATCGAGTCCGCCATCGCCGGGACGTTTATCGAAATTAAGGAAGACAACATGGTCGCTATTCATCCCAACATACTCGAACGCGACGGCCAGAAGGCGTTCGTGGTTCTGCCTTACGAAGAGTTTTTACAACTCGAAGAAGAGTTGCAGCAGTTTGAAGACTTGAAGCAACTCCGCGAGGCGAAGGCCGCCGAGGCCGACGCGGCGACGACGTCGCTCGACGACGTGAAGAAGGAACTCGGGCTGTAGTTCTGCCGCGATACCGCGAAACGAATGGTAAAGTGACCTATGACAGCCGCAGCCGCTCCCAAATCAAAACCGCCGGTACGGGGGGGACATGCTGGCATGGTCGCGGGAAATGATCTATCATATACCCGGTGAGCAAATTAGTTTCTGTTGCGGAAAGCCCGATTTCGTCACCCTGAGCGAAGCGAAGGGTCTCGAAACGCGGAGATTCTTCGCTTCGCTCAGAATGACAATGGCCGATGACCACTTTCCGCAACAGAAACACATTACCATTTCAGGGAGAGACTCATGTCCCGAAAAATGCTCTTCTGGCTTACGTTCCCTTCGACCCTTCCGCTTCTCGTCGGCGGCAGCCTGCTGTTGCTGGCCGAGAGTCCCGCCGCCGCGCCGCCGGCGAAGCAACGCCCCGCAAGCCTCCAAGAGAAAGTGCCGCAGGCGCTGGGCAGGCGGCTGGAGATCAATTACGACCGGGTGCCGCTCGACCGGGTTGCCCGCGACCTGCAGAAGAGGCTAGGCGTTCCCGTCCGGCTGGACGATACGGCTTTGACTCAGGTGGGCATCAATCTCGACACGCCGATTCGTTTCGCCAGTTCCCGGATTTCGGCCCAGGCGGCGATAGCGTTGATGCTTCGCGATTTGGGACTGACCACGATCACTCAGCATGGTGTCATAATGATCACCACGCCCGAGGAAGCCGAGGAGGTAGCAGGGCCAAGGGTTTATGAAGTATCCGACTTGGTTTGTCACGGGGGCGGATCATCGTGCATTGGCGAGGAGGATTTCGACCAATTGATTGATGTGATGAGTTCTTGCGTTCGCCCAACGACATGGGAGGGTTCCGGCCCCGGGCCACTTCATCCACTTTCCGCTTCTGGCATCCATGCGATCTTCTTCTCTCAGACAGATGATGTAAACGAGGAAGTCGAGTTGCTGTTCTCTGATCTGCGCGGTTCGCCATACATCGGCCGAACGGGTCGGCCGCGGCGGTGTTGGAGCGTTGCCCCGGCCGCTTGCCCCGCCGACTTCTCCCGCGGAAAGGGCAATACACCGGTGCTCGCCATCCCGGTTAATCTCAATTACGAAAAAGTACGCCTCGATACGGTGGCCAAATATCTCGAAGAGATGCTGAATATCTCCGTCCGTTTGGACCATAAAGCTCTTGGGGACATTGGAATCGACGGCAAGTCCCCCGTGACCTTCGCCATTTCCGGCGTTTCGGCCAAAGCGGCGATCGCGCTGATGCTTCGGCAACTGGAGCTGACAACAATTGTCCGCTATGAATCGCTCCTGATTACTACCCCCGAAGAAGCCCAAGGCACGCTCCGGACACGAGTCTTTGACGTTGCCGACCTGGTTTCGCGTGATCCGAAGTCCGATCAACTGGATTTTGAACCTTTTGTAGAATCCATCAGGAGCGGCACACAACCGAAATCATGGGACACCAACAGTGGTCCAGGCACGATCGCTTCATTTGAAGCCCCGGGAATCACTGCCGTCGTAGTGTCACAAACCGACAAAGCTTTTGCTCAAATCGACTCGTACCTTCACCAGTTGCGTTCCATCCCGCACACGCCTCTCACAAAGCCGCTGGAGTCCATCGAACCGCTTTATCCACCAATTTCCAAGGCAGAGGAGAAAATCCGCCGGGCATTGATAAGGCCTGTCACGATCCGGTTCAAGGATGCGCCGCTAATTAAGGTTGCCGAGTCCTTGAGTGAGAAAGCGGGGATACCGATTGTCCTGGACATAAAATGGAACAGTTACCTCTTTCCCGCAACACAATCATCAGATCCTTTTTCCGAAGTGAACAAAGGCTCTCCAGAATCGGATTCAAAGGGAATGAAGAAGTCGGCTGCTCCCAAAAGAGGCGTGATCGGATACAACGTCTCGACGCGCACGCCAATTACCGCCGAGGTGGCCGAACTCCCGCTGGAATCCGCTCTGTACTTGACCCTCCATCCTTTGCGACTGACGTGGACATACCACGACGAGTGCCTTTTGATAACCGTTCCGGAGGAAGAGGAAAATCTGCTGACCACGCGCTGCTACGACGTTTCGGACCTGCCCGCTCATCGAAATGAACAGGGACAGGGAATGCCCGAATACGATGAGATCATCGATGACATCACATCGGCTTTAGCGCCAACCACATGGGATGTTGTCGGCGGCGATGGGTCTATTGCCCCTGTTGATGCCAACGGCATCCAGGCGCTTGTTGTCTCTCAGACATGGCAAATCCACCGCCAGATCGAGGAGCTACTGGCCAAGCTGCGGCGGCTTCGCGGCCGGGCACCGACGAAAGAGGACATCGAAAAACTCCCCTTGCCGCCGAAACCGCCCTGGGGCCCCTCCGGCAATCCCCATCCGAACCCCGCCGGAAAAGGCGGGTTCTTCTGAACGCGGCCGGTGAACGGCAACCCCGTAGGTTATGCCATTAGTTTTTGGGATTGAGGAAACATCCTCAAAGATTTCGGGATGGAAAACGCAAGTTGCACTGCTACAACTGGTTGTGATGATTTCTGAACAGGAGGAAACAGAGAAAACAGAGACGTAAGTCGATCCCCTCTGTTCTCTCTGTTGCCTCCTGTTCAGCGATCGTTGTTATTGGCTGCGGCTACGCCGCGCTAGGCTTTAGCATAACATCGAGACGCTTTTCCCATTGTTGTGCCGAAGCATAACCTACGGAATCTGAACGTGTTCGTCTGCGCATGCCCGTTACTTCATGTCGATCGACTCGGAGAGCCGCTTGCCCTTGCGGTCCTCGATGTGCGAGCGGAAGGGGCCGTCCTCGGGCCGCCAATGGAATACGGCCGCCTCCAGCGTCCCCTTCTTTTTCAGTTGTTCGGCCCTTTTGGCCGGCGCCCCCTTCGCCCGCTCGATCACCCAGACGTATCCCGCCTTGGCGTTCGGCTCGCCGGCCACGACCTCGTAATCGACGCTGAACATCATCATCGTCCCCTCGGGCCCGGTCTGCGGCAGGGCCACGCCGGTGGAAAGTTCAATCGACTTCCCGGCCGCAGGCGCCGGTTGAGTGCTTTCCGAGGGCGCAGGCTTCGACGGCGCGGGCTCGGACGGCGTTTTTTCAGACGGCGCAGGCTCGGAGGGAGAACTCTCCGACGGCGACGGCTTGTGCTCGCCGGGCTGGGCCGGCCAGGGCTTCCCGTCCGGCGACTCGATCAGTTCCCGTTTGGGCGTCGTGTCGGCCGGCTTGCTCTCGGGCACGTCGGCCGTAACGAACGGCTCGCTCGGCTCGGACCGATCTTCGGCCGGCTTGGCCGCGGGTTGAGTCTGAGCGGGCGCGGTTTTATCGGGCGCCGTCGATTTCTCCGCCTGCGGATTATCCTTGGACGATGGGGCGGGGGCGTAGTTATTCGAGCAGCCCGCCGGCCAGAAAACAGTCGCCGCAACGAACAAAACGAGAAACATGCGATTCATACGGACCTCCCTTTGATAAGTGGTCTTAGGTCTTAGGTCTTGGGTCTTTGGCACGAAGACCCAAGACCTATCAACCATACGTTTCACGCACGTTACGACCGTGACTTATTGCGGCGGCGGTTCGTCGGGCGACTCGGGGGCCGGGGGCGAATCGGCCTGGGGCAAGTCGGCGGCGTCGCCTTCGGCTACCGGGGCCCCGGCCGAATCCTTGCTGATCGCGGGCAGGTCGGACGGCTCCTCGTCGCCGTCGGCGTCGAGGTAGACCTCTTCCATCTCGGTGGCGTCGACGTCGCGGCGGAGCAGCAGGTAGATGGCGGCCGAGGCGGACCAGAAATAACTGAACAAGTAGCCGACCGCCAAGAGCTTCACGCAATTTGAAAACAAGCCGATCAGCCAGTAGCCGGCGAACTCCATGCCGCCCGGTTGAGCAATGTCTCCGCCGGAGGCCCAACCGGCGGCCCAGGCGGTCATCCAGACCACGCCCGAGGCGAACTCGCGGACGAACAGCCAGCCGAGCCAACCGATCAGCGCGGCCACGAGGGTGTAGAACAAATAGTGCAGCGGCCGCTGCAAGAGATAGGCATAGGAGCGGCTCAGCGCGTCAAAACTGTCGGAGCCTTCGGTGCTGATGGCGCCCCACATCAGGGGCCAGCCGAAGAGCACGCCCAGCAGGAGCAGAGTCATAACGAAACCGGCGACGAGCGCCAACGGCCAGAAGATGCCTCCCAGCAGCAGCCCGAACCCGCCGGGGCGCATGATCAGTCCGAGGGCGATGACCGGCAGGGACAAGAAAATCATCAGCCCGACCGGCATCAAGGGGGCGGCGAAATAGGAGGGCCATTTGCGCCCGGCGAAGCGCAGGCCCGCGCCCCAGCCGACCTGTTCGTCGGCGGCCAATTGAACTGCGGCGATGCGGCAGATGGCGGCGCCGAAGAAGGCCCAGACCGCGGCGGCCCACAGTCCGCAGAGGAGCACCATCGCCACGGCGCGCGGCGGCTGTGCGGTGTCGGAAATGCCCGAGATGGCCGGCTGCGTCAGCATCTTCCAGGTGTAGAACATCGGATTATCCCGCAGCCAACTCGTTTCCGGCCGGGGGACCGTCACCGTATTATCGAGCAAGGCGGGCCGATCGGGCACGGCGTTATCGACCAGCGACGTCCAGGAATGGACGTAGCCGTCGTTGACCAGCCCGCCGGCGTTGTTGATGTCCGCGGCAAACAACCATGCCCAGAACGTCCAGCCGGCCAAGGTGACCAGAATCGCTGTTGCCCCCAAGACCAGCGCCCGCACCGTAATGGCCAGCCGAAACGCGCGGGCAATCCTCAGCCAGGGAAAGACCTCCATCCACGCCACCGCACGAATCTTGTCGCCGTCAGGTTCCATCATGGCCAGACTCCCCCGAGAAAAGGTGTATTGGAAATCACCCATTTTCCGGCATTATACGTCCATTAGATAAAGACGCAAGACGGTTATCGGGTATAGTTCGACGGCTTTGCGAAACCGCAGGCGGCTATTCGGGCCGATCGCTCTGCCGATTTTCTCGGGTTTCCCCCTCTTCCGGCTCGACCGGCAGGCCGTATTTCTCGTCCAGCCAGCGGCCGAGGTCTATCGTCCGGCAGCGGTCGCTGCAGAACGGCATGGCCGGGCTGTCGTCCGGCTGAAACTCGCGCTGGCAGACGGGGCAACGAAGCATGGTCAAGGGCTTGCTCGACGTGGAGTTGCGAAACCGCAAGCGGAAATTGAACGTTGCGAAGCCGCCAGCGGCGATTTTCTCTACACACTCTTCTCCGGTTTCTTTTTTCCTGCGTCCTTGCTTTTGGCGTCGCTTTTCGGCGTGGCATCGGACTTGCTCTTCTTTTCGGCGGCCGCGCCCTTCTTGTACGATTCGCTGCGGTAGTCGGTTTGGTAAAAACCCGAGCCCTTGAAGACGATGGCCGCGCCGGGGCCGATCAGCCGGCGGAGCCTCAATCGGCCGCATTCGGGACACTTCCGCTTGGGCGAGTCCTTGATCGACTGGAACAACTCGAACTCGTGATTGCAGGCTTCGCAAACGTAATCGTAGGTGGGCATGACTTTCTCACTCGGCTTTCTTCGACACGATCACTTGCGCGGGACGCACCACGCGATCGTGCAACTGGTATCCGTGCTGGGTGACCATCATCACCGTATTCTCGGGCAGCTCGGCCGAAGGCTGCTGCATGACGGCGTGATGGACGTTAGGATCGAACGGCGCGTCGAGGGCCTCGATCCGCGTGCAATGGTGGCGATTCAGGACCTCCTCCAACTGCTGCCGGACCATCTTGAATCCTTCGAGCAGGGCGGCGGGGTCGGCGTTTTTCTCGCCCGCCTCCAGTGCCCGATCGATGTTGTCGATTACCGGCAGGAGGTCTTTCAGCAAGGGGAGATTCGCGTAGCGGAGCCCGTCTTGATATTCGCGGGCGGCCCGCTTGCGAAAGTTGTCCAACTCGGCATGGCAGCGCAGTTCGCGGTCGCGGGCGGCCTGCAACTCAGCCTTGAGCTGCGACATCGCATCTTCCGCCGGCGCGACCGCCGGTCGCGGCTTTGTGCCACTCGATTCTTCCGCCGGTAGCGGCTTTATGTTCTGCAAGTCTTCCGCTTGCGGTCTCGCAATGTCCGCGTGCGGTTCCGGATTATTCGGTTTGAATTTCATCGCGTTTGGTGCTCCGATCGCTCGACTCGGATGAGAACAATTCCTTCAATTTCTCGAAAAAGGTCTTTTTTTTCTGGCTGACGTGGGTGTTTTCGATCTCCGCCAGTTGCCTGAGCGCGGCCTCGTGCTCGGGCGAGAGCGGCTTGTGGACCTCGATGCCGACCTGCACCAGCAGGTTCCCCCGGCCGTGGCGACGGAGGTCGGGCATGCCGTGCCCGCGCAGCGAGAACACCTCGCCGTTTTGCGTGCCAGCGGGAATGGTCAGCTTCTCCGGCCCGTCGAGGGTCGGGACCTCGACCGTCGTTCCCAGCGCCGCTTGCGAATAGCCGATGGGGATTTCGCAGAGCAGGTCCTGCCCGCGGCGTTGGAAAAGGGGGTGTTCGGCGACGTTGATGAAGCAGTAGCAGTCGCCCGGCGGTCCGCCGTTGGGACTCGGCTCCCCCTCGCCTTGCAGGCGGAGCCGGGTGCGGCTGTCGACGCCGGCCGGAATGTCCACCTTGCGGGTGATTTTTTTCTTCACGAAGCCCGAGCCGCGGCAATCGCCGCAGGGGTGGGGAATCACCCGGCCC
Organism: uncultured Planctomycetota bacterium; assembly: GCA_963733145.1. GTDB lineage: Bacteria > Planctomycetota > Planctomycetia > Pirellulales > Thermoguttaceae > JAHIKV01. Next base: position 86,229 of record CAVTCJ010000017.1, read on the forward strand.
GCCCCGTGACAGGCGGGGCAGGTGGTCTGCATCGAGAAGATGCCGGTCGATTGCACGACGCGTCCGTGCCCGCCGCAATATCGGCAGGGCTCGGCCTGGGTGCCCGGCTTGGCCCCCGAGCCGCTGCACGTCTCGCAGGCCGTGTGGCGGAAGAAGCGGACCACCTTCGCGGCGCCGTGCGCGGCCTCGCTTAGATCGACCTTGACCTCGCAGCGGATGTCGGCGCCTTGATGCATGCGGACGCCGCCCCGGCGGCCGCCGAACAGATCGCCGAACAGCCCTTCGCCGAAGATGTCGCCGAAGGCGCTGAAGATGTCGGAGAGGTCGTGGAAATGGGGCGCGCCGCCGCCATCCAAACCGGCATGGCCGTAGCGGTTGTAGCGCTCCCGCTTCTCGGGATGGCCGAGCACCTCGAAGGCCTCGGCCGCCTCCTTGAACTTGACCACGGCCTCGTCGTCGCCGGGATTGCGGTCGGGGTGGTATTTCAGCGCCAGCTTCCGGTAGGCCTCGGAGATCTGCGCCTCCGTGGCGTTCCGCTCCACCCCCAGAACCTCGTAATAGTCGCGTCTTGCCGCCATGGGAAACAGAGGTCAGAGGTCAGGGGTCAGATGTCAGGGGTCAGGGGGCAGAGGACAGGGGGCAGAGGACAGGGGCCAGATGGTAGAAGTAGCATTTGGAACCGGCGTCCCTGCCCGCTCTAATTGACAGGCAGCATGTTTATTATTCCGACCTCCGACCTCTGGTCCCTGACCCCTGGTCCCTGACCCCTCTATTCTACCTTACGCTCCCCTCGACCTGCCGCTTCTTTTTGTCCTCCTTGTCCAGGTCGGTGACCATCGTCTCGGTGGTGAGCATCAACCCGGCGATGCTGGCGGCGTTCTCCAGGGCGGTGCGGACCACCTTCAGCGGGTCGATGATCCCGCTCTTAAACATGTCGACGTACTTGCCGGTGTTGGCGTCGTAGCCCATGTTCACGGGCTTCTGGCTCACCTCGTCGGCGACGACCGAGCCGTCCACGCCGCAGTTGTCGGCGATCTGCCGGATCGGTTTGGCCAGCGAGCGGAGCACGATGTCCACGCCGATCTTCTCGTCGCCTCGCGCCGCGGAACGGGCCTTCTCGACCGCCTCGCGGCAACGCAGCAGGGCCACCCCGCCGCCGGGCACGATCCCTTCCTCGGCCGCCGCGCGGGTGGCGTGCAGGGCGTCCTCGACCCGCGCCTTCTTCTGCTTCATCTCGGCCTCGGTGTTCGCGCCCACCGAAACCACCGCCACGCCGCCGCACAGCTTCGCCAACCGCTCCTGGAACTTCTCCCGGTCGTAGTCGCTGTCGGTCGATTCGATCTGGCGCGAAGCTGGTCGCAACGGGCGGTGATGTCGGCCCGCTTCCCGGCCCCCTCGACGATCGTCGTCGCGTCCTTGTCCACGGTGATCTTCTTGGCGCGGCCGAACTGCTCCAACTCGACGTTCTCCAGCTTCACGCCGAGGTCCTCGCTGATGACCGTCCCGCCGGTCAGCACGGCGATGTCGCCGAGCATGGCCTTGCGCCGGTCGCCGAAGCCTGGCGCCTTCACCGCGCAGATGTTCAGAATGCCGCGGAGCTTGTTGACCACCAGGGTCGTGAGGGCCTCGCCCTCGACGTCCTCGGAGATGATCAACAGCGGCTTGGCCCGCTGCATGACCTTCTCCAGCAGCGGAATCAGTTCGCGGAGGTTGCCGATCTTCTTCTCGTGGATAAGGATGTAGGCGTCCTCCATCAGGCAGTCCATCTCCGGCGAGCGGTTGATGAAGTAGGGCGAGAGGTAGCCCTTGTCGAACTGCATGCCTTCGACGATTTCATAAGTCGTCTCGGCGGTCTTGCCCTCCTCGACGGTGATCACGCCGTCGCGGCCGACCTTGTCCATCGCCTCGGCCAGCAGGTTGCCGATGACCGGGTCGTTGTTGGCGCTGATCGAGCCGACACTGGCCATCTGTTCCTTGCTGTCGACGGGCTTGGCCATCGAGCGGAGGGCGTCGACGGCGGCCTGGACCGCCCGGTCGATGCCGCGGCGGATGGCCGTCGGATTGCTGCCGGCGGCGATGTTGCGGAGCCCCTCACGGAAGATCGCCCGGGCCAGAACCGTGGCCGTGGTGGTGCCGTCGCCGGCCACGTCCGAGGTCTTCGAGGCCACCTCGTTGACCAGCTTGGCCCCCATGTTCTCGAAGCGGTCTTCGAGTTCGATCTCCTTGCTGACCGAGACGCCGTCCTTGGTGACGGTCGGGCCGCCGTACGATTTGTCGAGGATCACGTTCCGGCCCGTCGGTCCCAGCGTGATGGCGACCACGTCGGCCAGTTTATCCACGCCGCGGAGAATCCGCTCGCGGGCGTTCTGTGCGTATAAAAGTTGTTTGGGCACTGTATGCGGTTCCTTATTATCTAGGTATCAGGGGGCAGAAGGTCTTGGGTTTTGGGTCTTAGGTCTTGGGGCTTAGGTCTTGGAATCTGTGTTTGCGTCGAAATCAATCAAACATGATCATATTTCCAAGTCCTAAGACCTAAGACCCAAGTCCTAAGACCCAAGACCTCACCTTCTGTTACTTCACAACCTTGGCCAAAATGTCCGACTCGCGGACAATTTTCACCTCGCGGCCGTCGATCTCGATTTCCGAGCCGCTGTACTTGCCGTAGATCACTTCGTCGCCGACGGCCACCGAGAGCTTGCCGCGTTCGCCGCTGTCGAGCAACTTGCCCGGCCCGATGGCCAGGACCGTGCCGCGTTGCGGTTTTTCCTTGGCGGTGTCGGGCAGCACGATGCCGCCGGCGGTCATTTCCTCGGCGTCCACCGGTTCCACAACGACTCGATCATCCAACGGCTTCAAGTTGAGTTGCTTCATGGTCCGTTTCCCTTAATATAAAAGTGTAAGTTGGTTTGTATTTTTCGTCGCAATAGCCTGTAGGTTATGCTTTAGCATAACGAATTGTTGTGTTCCAATGAGTTGCGTTATGCTGAAGCATAACCTACGCACCGATTCACAATTCCCGGCGTGGACGCCGGAGCTAAACGGGAGCTAGAACCCCATGCCTCCCATTCCGCCCATGCCGCCCATGCCCCCGCCCATGCCTCCCATACCGCCGCCCATTCCGCCCATTCCGCCTGGAGGGCCGGCAGCCGGCTCTTCTTCCTTCGGAATGTCGGTAATCAGGCAGGAGGTGGTCAGCAACAGCGCGGCCACGCTGGCGGCGTTTTGCAGCGCGGTGCGGACGACTTTGGCCGGGTCGATGATGCCCGCCTCGACCAGATCGCAGTAGGCGTCCTTGTCGGCGTCGTAACCGTCGTTTTTGCCTTTCATCTGGCGGACGCGATTGACCACAACCGCTCCGTCCATGCCGGCGTTGTCGGCGATCGATCGTAGCGGGGCGTCCAGCACGTTCCGCACGATCTTGGCCCCGATGGCCTCGTCGCCGGTCAGGTCCAGCTTGTCGATGGCCTTTTCGCTCCGCAGCAGGGCCACGCCGCCGCCGGGAACGATGCCTTCTTCCAACGCGGCCTTCGTGGCGGCGCGGGCGTCGTCCATCAGCGCCTTCCGCTCCTTCATCTCGGTCTCGGTGGCGGCCCCGACGTTGATCTGGGCCACGCCGCCGGCCAGCTTGGCCAACCGCTCTTCGAGCTTCTCGCGGTCGTAGTCGCTGGTCGTGGTTTCCATCTCGCGGCGAATCTGGTCGGCGCGGCCCTCGATGGCCTTCTTCTCGCCCGCCCCGCCGATGATGGTCGTGTTGTCCGAGGTGACGAGGACCTTGTTGGCCGTGCCCAAGTCGGTGAGCTTCACCGAGTCGAGCGAGACGCCGAGGTCCTTGAAGATGGCGTTGGCGCCGGTCAGGGTGGCAATGTCGCCGAGCATGGCCTTGCGGCGGTCGCCGTAGCCGGGAGCCTTCACCGCGACCACGTTGAGAATGCCGCGGAGCTTGTTCACGACCAGCGTGGCCAGGGCCTCGCCCTCAATGTCCTCGGCGATCACCAGCAGGGGCTTGCCCGCCTTGCTCACGGCCTCCAACAGCGGAATCAAGTTCTTCGCGTTGGAAATTTTTTCCTCGTGGATCAGCACCAGGCATTTCTCGAACTCGACCGACTGCTCGTCCTGGTTGGTGACGAAGTGGGGCGAGATGAATCCGCGGTCGAACTGCATCCCCTCGACCACGTCCACGGTGGTCTCCGCTTGTTTCCCCTCTTCGACCGTGATGACGCCGTTCTTGCCGACCTTGAGAAAGGCGTCGGCCAGGACGGCCCCGATCGTCGGATCGTTGTTGCCGGCGATAGTCGCCACCTGGGCGATCTCCTTCTTGTCTTTTTCGTTGATCGAGACAGCCATCTTGCCGAGCGACTTGATGACCGCGTCCTTGGCCGCCTGGATGCCGCGTCCCAGGGCCATCGGGTCGGCCCCGGCGGCGACCATCCGCAGCCCTTCGAGGTAGATCGCCTCGGCCAGCAGCGTGGCGGTCGTGGTGCCGTCGCCGGCGACGTCGGCGGTCTTCGAGGCCGCTTCCTTGACCAGTTGGGCCCCCAGGTTTTCGTAGGGGTCGTCCAGGTCGATGTCCTTAGCGACGGTGACGCCGTCCTTGGTGATTTTCGGCGCGCCCCAGCCCTTGTCCAGCACGGCGTTGCGGCCGCGGGGCCCCAGCGTGCTGACAACGGCCCGGGCCAATTTGCTCACTCCGGCGGCCAACGGCTGCCGAGCTTCGTCTTCAAAGACCAACTGTTTTGCCACAGCGGATTCCTCCTGTTGCTGGCTATTTTGCAGATTCTGTAGGGTGGGACCAGCGAAGTGCAGTCCCACCGGCACGTTTCCGTGATCCGTTGGTGGTGGGACTGCGCTTCGCTGGTCCCACCCTACGTATTACCAACATTTATTTGCTTGGCACGACCGGAATTGGCAGCCGCGCCGGTTTGCCCCGGATATGAGCAAGCTGTGTGCCAAGATTTCCAGAAACATTCGCAAGTTGTTGATCTGTATGCAGTTACAAAAATATCGCCGCCGATTGATTTTCTCCGGCCCAACGGGCCATTTCCCCTCGCATGTCATTTTGGCAGGGCACTTTCGTTTAACCCGGATTATTCATAAACACGAAGGAACGTTGTCATTCTGAGCGCAGCGAAGAATCTGGGCTGTTTGCGGCGCATCGGAGATCCTTCCCTGCGCTCAGGATGACGTTTATGAATAATCCGGGTTAAACGATCTATCGCTGCGTGCAACTGCTAGGTCCGATAGTCGGCGTTCAAGCGGACGTATTCCGCCGTTAGGTCGGCCGTCCAGAACCGAAGCCCGGCGCTGCCTTCGCTGAAATCGAGCTGGACGAGCGTGTCGCGGTTGTCGCGGATCGAGGTGGAGACGGCCGGGCCAGCGAACTCGACCGGCGTGCCGTTTTCGTAGAGCAAAAACCCGTTCAGCCGCAACGTCACGCCGTTCGGATCGAAGGGGACCCCGGCGTAACCGGCCGCGGAGACGATTCGCCCCCAATTCGGATCGGCCCCGTGCAGCGCCGTCTTGACCAGGGGGCTATTGGCCACGGTTTTGGCAATCTGCAGGGCGGACTCCCGGTCGGCACAGCCGGCAAGTTCGATCGTCACCAGATGGGTGGCCCCCTCGCCGTCGCCGGCAATCGCCTTCGCCAGATCGACGCATACCTCGTCCAGGGCGGTTTGGAACGCGGCCAGGTCGTCGCCCGAGAGCGGCTCGCCGCCGGCTGCGCCGTTGGCCAGCAGCAGGACGGTGTCGTTCGTGCTCACGTGACCGTCGACGCTCATGCAATTGAAGCTGTCCTCGGTGGCCGCGGCGAGGGCTCTTTGGGCCGCGTCGGGCGTCAGCGCCGCGTCGGTCATGATCAGCCCCAACATGGTGGCCATGTTCGGCCCCATCATGGCCGCCCCCTTGGCCATGCCGGTGATCTGGATTTCGCGGCCGGCGATGGTCACCGTCCGCCCGGCCAGCTTGTGGATCGTGTCGGTGGTCAACATACCCCGGGCGGCGGCCATCAGCGAGGTCTCGCTGCGGCCGAGTTTTACCGCGGCGGCCGAGAGGCCCTGGACGATCTTGTCCATCGGCAATTGCACGCCGATCACTCCCGTCGAGAGGACCAGGGCCTGATCCGCCTCCGCTCCGCAAACCGCGGCGGCCTGCCGGGCCATCTCCTCGGCGTCGCGCAGCCCCTGCATGCCGGTACAAGCGTTGGCCACGCCCGAGCAGATCGCCACGGCGCGAATCCTCTCACTGGGGGTCCGCGAGCGGTCCAGCGTCACCGGAGCGGCGCACACGACGTTCTGCGTGTAAACGCCGACCGCCACGGCCGGCGCTTCCGACATCACCAGCGACAGGTCTTCGATGCGCGGGGCATGTTTGATCCGGCAATGGACCCCCGCCATCAAATAACCCTTCGGGACGCTTATGGCCATCAATCGTTTCTCCTCTCTCCAATTACGGTCCAAAGTAGCACGTTTAGCCGCCGCGTCCACGCGGCGAATGTGCGTTCTCTTCCCGGCGTGGACGCCGGGGCTAAACGACGCCGCCGACGATCGTGCAAACGTATCAGTTTACTCTTGCCGGCCGGCAGAGACAACCGGCCGAATCCCCCCTCGCCCCGAGCGGAGTATGCACGTATACTATGTTTCCATGCCACGGGAACCGATTTTACAGAATCAGGCCGCTTTCGACGACAACGATCGCGATCTGCGCCCGCAACGGATGCGGGACATGGTCGGGCAGCGGGATGTCTTCGCCCGGCTGGAAATAGCGGTGGACGCCGCTAAAAAGCGGGGTGAATCGCTCGGACACATCCTCCTCGACGGCCCGCCGGGGCTGGGAAAGACCACCTTCGCCACCTGCATCCCGCGCGACCTGGGCGTGTCGTTCCAGATCGCCAGCGGAGCCGCCCTGGCCGCGCCGAAGGACATCATCCCCTATCTGACCAACGCCGAGGAGCGGTCGGTCCTGTTCATTGACGAGATTCACCGGCTCCCTAAAGCGGTCGAAGAGTTCCTCTATCCGGCGATGGAGGATTTCCGCGTCGATCTTACGCTCGGCGAGGGGGTAAACGCACGGACGGTCAATCTGCCGCTCAAACCGTTCACCCTGATCGGGGCCACCACGCGCACCGGGCTGCTATCGGCGCCGCTCCGCGACCGGTTCCAGATGCGCGAACATCTCGAGTTCTACAGCGTCGAGGACCTGGCCGAGATCATCCGCCGCAACGCGAAGAAGCTGCAAGTGGAAATCGTCGATCAGGCGGCGGTGGAAATCGCCGGCCGCAGCCGCAGCACGCCTCGGCTGGCCAACAACCGGCTGCGTTGGGTCCGCGACTACGCTCAGAGCAAGGCCGACGGCAAGATTTCTCTCGCCGTCGCCCGCGCCGCCTTGAAAATGCAGGGCATCGACGTGCTGGGGCTCGACCAACAGGACCGGAAATATCTGGAGACGATCGCCCGGGTGTTCCTGGGCGGGCCGGTGGGCGTCGAGGCCGTGGCCCACACCATGAACCTCGCCCCGGACACCTTGATCGACGAGGTCGAGCCGTTCCTGCTCCGTAGCGAGCTAGTGGTCCGCACGCCCCGCGGCCGAAAGCTGACCGCCGCCTCGTTCGATCATCTCGGCATTGCCCCGACCGCCGAAGCGAAAGGCCCCGGCCAGCAGTCGCTGTTCCGATGAGGTTCGTTGCGTGGATTCCCTGGTTCCCATGCTCTGCATGGGAACCCACTGCCCCGACGCTCCGAGGATGTGAATTTATTGATTTGGCGATAATGCAACCACAATCCGTAGGGTGCGTGAAACGCACCATGTGCTAGAGCTTGTGGTGCATTTCACGCACCCTACAGAGCTACTCCCCGCCGACGATCGTCACCGGCCCCAGCAGTCCGGAGGGCATCAGCGGCGAGTCGGCCTTGAAGGCGCGTATGTTCGTCCGCGTGCGACGTTGCTCGGGCGGGAGCCGGGCGTCGCCGATCAGCCGATTCGGCCAGAGATTGACCACCTCGATCTCCAGGCGGTTCTCGCCCGGCCGACCCGCGGCGGAAATATCCACCCGCCACGGCGGACACCAGACGACGCCGAGGTCGCGGCCGTTCAGGCGCACTCGGGCAAGCTCGTGGACCGTGCCGAGGCTCAGCGAAAGACTCTTTCGGGCGGCAACGTCAGCCGGCAGCGTGAACGTCCGGCGATAGACGGCCGTGCCGCTGTAATACTTGATCCCTTCCTCGGGCCGAGTGGTCCAATCGACCAGCTTGGCGAAGGTCGCCTTCTCCGGCCCGCCCCAGCGCGGATCGAAGGAGACTTCCCAGGGGCCGTCGATCCTCTGTAATTGTTGATAGTCGGGGAAGTTCTTTTGCCGACCGCTCGTCGCATCGTTTCCGTTGCGAAAGACCACGAACCAACTCCCCAACGGCTCGAATCGCAGCGGCACGATGGTTCGTTTCGCAGAAGGGGACAGGTCCATGTTTTCGGTTCGGGGTTTGTCCGCAGACGGCGTTTTCTCGCCGAAAAATGGACCAGTCCCCACTCGGTATTCCGGCAACTTGCGGATCGCGCCGGTCACGGGGTCCCAGAGTTCCGGCCGCCTGCCGGCGACGCGGAACGCGGCATCGACCGTCACAATCCGATCCGCACAATTGCGGACAAAGTAGATGTCTGCCTGGCCGTCGCGGCGGTGGACGTAGTCGAACACCTGTAGCACAGCCGCCCTCGGCTGTGTACTTTTCGGGGGCACAGCCGGGGGCGGCTGTGCTACAAATGGTGTTAGGGCTCTGTAGTCGAAATCGGGTGGGAGACCGTCAGCTTGAAAAACCTCCCGTGCCGTGCGGCCGGCGATCACGCGACCGCGGCCGATGTTTCGGCCCGCGCCCTCGGGACCCCAAAGCCGGTCGGCGATGCGGCGTACTTCCTGGTCGTTTTGCGGCTGATTGCCCAGTCCCGACGCCCGCTCGGGCTTCGGACCGATGACGGTCGCTCCGGCTTCGACCAACTGCTCGACCTTCCGCAGCACCGGCAGCGAGATGGCCGGCAGCGGACGCAGCACTAGCACGGCGTAGCTCATGCCGTCGGGCAAAACGATCCGCCCGTCCTCGACGCGCATCCGCTCCAGCACGACCTCTGCGGTCGCCACGTCATAATCGTAGCCGGGCAAGACCTTGGCCGGATCGGACGCTTTCAGTTGCGCGAAGTTCGGCACGAAGTCGCCGTAGTAGTAGACGGCGTCGGCGACGAACAGCCCCTGTTGCAGCATGAACTGGCAGCGGTTGATGTACGACGTGAAGGCGTCGGCCATCGGCCACCAGGTGACGTTCGGGTTGAAGTGCGTGCCGGCGAAATACTGCTGGCCCGGCGTGCCGGTCTCGTCGGGCGAGCAGGTGAAAGTGTGCCAGAAGGTCAGATTCAGTCCTTCGCAGAGCGGCGCGGTCGAAGGAGGGCCGGAGGTCGCTCCAGAGCGACTCCTGCCAATGCGGGCCGATCGAGGTGAAGCCCTCGGCGGCCACCAACCGGCGGCCGTAGGTGTGGGCGACCGAGGCCGGCTGCTTGACGAAGAAGCGGTCCTCGTCCTTCACGCGGCCCCGCCAGGACTGCGCCCAGAACTCGGACATCGGCACGTCGCCGATGCCCAGGCAACGGAGCGAGTCGATCGGTCCGGCGTGCGGCCCGCCCGCCTCCGGGTGCATCTTCATGCCGTGCTCGCGGGCAAGTTGCCGCAGCACCTTGTAATGGTTATCGACGACGCAATCGCCGACCGTTTTGCGGAAGTCGGCCAGGAAGCGGTTGGCCGTCGCGCGGTCGTCGACGATCCGCCCGGCCAGCACGGGCAGGTAGCGGAGCAGGTCGTAGCCGCGGCGGCGGCGAAACTGCTCGCGGAAGTCGTCGGTCCAATTCATGCCGCGACATTCCCAACTGTCGGTGTGGACGTACGTCCAGGTTTTTCCGGCCAGCGGCCCGGCGTCGGCAATCAGCGGATCGACAACTTTCTTCCAATACCAGCGAAGGTCGTCGGCGTTGAGATAGTTGATAACCAGCCCGGTCCAGCCGGCGCTGCCGGTGGAATTTTTCCGGCCGGTCGGTGCACAGCCGAAGCGGAGCACGATCCAGTCGCCCGCCGGGGCGTCCCAGCGGAGTGTGCCGCCGCGGTCCATCTTGCCGGTCAGGTCCACCACGTCGCCGGCCATGCAGGCCTGCTCGCCCTCGACCGCCGGCCGGTCGGAGAGCAACATGCTGCAATCGGGCGTCGACGCGCCGACCTCGCGCTCGGCCAGCTTGTCCGCCAAGCGGCTGATCGGGGCATGCGCGTGTTTCGGCGCCGGATAAGCCACCACGGCCACGTCCCGATACTGGAAGCCGTATCGCATTTTCGTCCGGGGACGCGGCAGAGAGATTTTGACCGCCCCGGGGCCGGACACGCGGGCCTCGGAGAAGACCAGGGTTTGCGCAGCCCTTTCCGGCGGGACCAAGGGACCGCCGAGATTCCAGCCGCTTTGCAGGTTCAAGCTGATCTCGATCCCCAGCCGGTCGGCCTCGACCAGCGCGTGATGGAACAGCTCGCGCCAGGCGGGAGTGCCGAACATCGGCCCGGCCGGCGTGCCCGCGTTGCCGTCCTGATCCGAGCCGTTGGCGTCGAAAATCAGCGCCCCGGCGATTCCCTTGGCCTTCATTTGTTCGAGGTCGCGGGTAATGGCATCTTTTGTGACGTTGCCGTTTAACCACCACCAGTAGACCCGCAGCCGCGCCTCGGGCGGCGGATTGGCGAAACAGTTTTCCAATTCGCCGGCGGCGGCCGACGCGGCGAGCAAGCCGCCGAGAAGAAACACGCACGCAAATATGTGAATGGTTGTGTGTTTCATTTTGCCTTTCAGAAAAACAGCCGGCGGCTATGATCCACAGCATCGTCGATCCGAAGCTCGAAATACGAACTAATACGCCTTCGAGTCGATCGTGTAACCGTCCTTGCGGTTGCTCAACCAGCAGTGGATGGTCTTGTCGATCGTGAAGCTGATCATCCGCACCGAGCCGTCGCAAAAGGCCATCTGAAAGCCGTTGGAGTGTGCGCTGCCGAAGGCGCGGTAATAATCCGACGAGACGTAGCCGGCCGGCACGTCGTTGTCGAATATCGGCGGGTAGGGGTAAATCGGTTGCCCGGCGGAGTTCAAGCCGTCGCGCCGGTCCAGCGGGAGATGTCGGCGTTGTCGCCGGCGAAGGCGTCCTCGTTGTCGCCTTGATCGGTGCCGGTGGTGTAATACACGGGCTGCACGTGCTTCTCGCCGAGCAGGTAGGTGTGGCTGGTGCCGTCGGAAATCTCGGCCATCGTGAGCATGCTGCCGGCGTAGATGACGCCGTCGGCGTACTTGGCGATGTTGGCGAAGGTGGTCCGCGCGTTGACGGTCATTTGCCCCGGCGGATTCTCGACTTCGGTCAGACTGGCCGGTCCGGCGCCGCTGTTTGGCGGGGCGGAATTCCAAGCCGGCGGATTGACTGGAGCATTCGCGGACGTGTAGCGGCTGCCGCCGCTGGAGGCGTAGTCGCTGCGATTGGCGACCGAGGGTGTTCCGGCGTTGACCACGCCCCGCGGTCCGCCCGCGGCGGCCGATTGGTCCCACGGATAGGCCAGAGCCGCCCGCCGCGTGGGACACGACATTACCGAGAGCGGGGTGGTGAGCCGAAGTAAATGCTGAGCGTTTTTCTGGGCGGTGGGCAATCCGGCCCCCATTTCATAAAGCCCCGGTTGCTCGATGAACGGAAGGATGTTGTAAATCCATCCGCCCGGCTGCCGCCAGTCGTTTCCGCGATCGGCGTCGCCGGTCCAGGCATAACCCCAGCCGCCGGTCGGCAGCCGTCCGATGTTGCTCTCGTGGTTCAGGCAGCCGAGGGCCAATTCCTTGAGGTTGTTTTTGCATTGGGTTTGCCGCGCGGCCTCGCGGGCCGCCTGCACCGCCGGCAGCAGCAACGCAATCAAAATGCCGATGATCGTAATGACGACCAGAAGTTCCACCAACGTGAAACCCGCTTTGGGATTTGGGATTTGGGATTTGACGATTTGACGATGATCCGTGAAATTGCCTCTGTTCATATAGCACCCTGCATTTTCGGTTTGTGTCCAAACAAAACTGAACCAGGAGCGCGGCGAACTCTCGGACGTCTTCTTGAAGATGACCGAGCCGTCCGCCGACGCTCCCGAATCCAATCCTAAATCCTAAATCAATAAATCCCCAATAGTGTTACTTCCGCTTCCGCCAGGCATAGGCCATCAGGCCGAGCAAGCCGGCGGCCAGCAGGGCCAAGGTGGAAGGCTCGGGAACGGTGCCGTCGTCCTTGCGGAAGTTGTCAAACATCACCTGTCCGTTTAAGCGAATGTCGTTATAGACGCCGATCGCATTGCCGAGTCCGTAGCCCGCGTCGACGGCAAACCCCGATAAAAGAACGGTACGATTTGCGTCCCCTGTTTTATAGTATCCCAGATCGTAGGTTTCATTGGTGAGTCGGGAAATAAACAAGTACTCCACGCTCCCGGAGACAACGTTGACGTTGGCCTTGGCCGTGGTTGTTCCACTATGGTTGGAATAATAGACATAAACCGCCGGACTGGCGGTTCCCTTCTCACGATAAGAAACATGCAACAAGTTCGTGCGCGGAATGCCGACTCCGGTATCCATGGCGAGCAATAGGCCGCCCCACGTCTCTTGCGCGAAAGCAGTGCCTTTGGTCCAATCAGCGACGTTCGCCAAGTCCACGAACAAAGTCTCGCCGACGCCCAGGCTATAGTCTTTGCGGAGCAACACGTTTTGGAACGGAGCGTCGTAATTGCTCGACGTATAGGTCAACAATCCCGGATGGGTGGAGGTATCGTAGACGAATGTTCCGGTTGTGCCATTGTTCAGCACCGTCGACGGCGCCCAGTTGGCATTCAGCGTGGGGTTGTTGAAATCATCGATCATGATTGTGGTAGCGCCGGCGGGAACAGCGACGGCCAGGGAGAGAAGCATCACACAAGCAATAAGTTTGGAAGACATAACCAGGCTCCTTGAAACAAAGGGGTAAAAAGATGTTCACACTTGAAAATTCTCGCTGAGGGTCGTTTACTTCGCCTATCTCTTCAGTTCCGTTCATTCGCCCTACGCATAATCGCGTAGGTTATGCCTGAGCATAACACCGACGCGGTTCTCGGCATCATTCAATCCGCAACCTCCTTTCCACCTTTAGTCTTGGGTGTATTCGACGGGGCAGAGTCCCGTCCGCCGCGAAGAATCAAGCCGTTCAACTTCACCCGCAACGCCATTGGGCTGGACGGTGACGAACGCAGCCCCGGCGCCTCGTTCAACACGTCGATCTCCAACACATTGCCGCCCGCCACGAATCCCGCGTTCACCGAGAACTGGAAATAGTGATTGAACGGCGCCTGATAACCATGTTCGGGCGCCGCAACAGCGCGGCCGTTCAGTCGAATCGCCGTCACGTGGTTGTCGGCCATGAATCCGCCCCGCAGGACGATCGTTTTCTCCTTCGGCACTTCGGCAAGTATGAAAGTTGTGCGGAAGGTGTAGGTCACGTGCTCGGTCATTAAGGGCATGTCGCCGCCCGCGGAAATCCACTGCGAGTTGTCGTCGTTCGGCCGGAACTTATCGCTGAACTCGCCCGAGATCGTAGTGACCACCGCCGGCCGCGGCTCGAACGCCGGATCATCGCTGCGGGCGACAAGCTGCCAGTGCGGGTCAGGCTCGCCTTCCTTTACTCCCGCGCCCGTGCCGAAGACCTCGAACGGCGTCCAGCGGGGCATTTGGCGGACGAATTTTCCGGCGGCGGCGGCCTGCCGGCTAATCACGGCGGCTTTGCCCGGCGCCGGGCGTTCCACCCGCGCCGCTTCGCCCGCGCAATTGGACCGCTCCGCTTGCCTCCCCGCCCGCGACTTGCACTGCTATTCTGCCGCGGAATACACGGGAGATCGTGTCGCCGTTCTCGCTCACCGACACGCCGAACTCCGTCCCCAGGTCGGTGACGATAGCCGTGGGAGTGCGGACGGCGAATTTGGAGATTTGGAGATTTGGAGATCTGGAGATTTCAGATTGGGGTCTTAGGTCTTGGGTCTTAGGTCTTGGGTTCTGACCTCTGACCTCTGACCTCTTCTCCACACGCCGCCGTCAGTTTTCCCAGCGAAAGGAAGCCGCCCGCGGCCGACTCGACTTGATACGTGCAGGGTCCTTCGAGAATGACCTTCGCGCCGCCGCTGTAAGTGATTTCCATCAAGCCCGCGGACAAGGCGTAGCGCCGATGCAGCGGCACCGATGAGCCGAGGAAGGCCACGATCCGCGGATCGGCCCAGCGGCAATCGGCCATGCCGGTAATCCGACCGACGAAGACCGGTTCCGGCCTCTCGCCGGGCGAAGCCGTTTTTGTCGGCCCGACCACCAACTCCTGCTGATTCCGCGAGATTTTATAGGCCCAGGCGCCCAGCAACATGATCCCCAAAATCAGCGTGGCAACCATGTACGAGAAGACCGGACCGCCGACGAAATCAGTGGTTGGTGGATAGTGGCTAGTGGCTAGTGGAAAAGGCGGAAGGGGCAAGGCGGGGGGCGGATCGCCGGACGATTCGGCCGCCAGGGTGAAACCAAAGTCGGGAAATCCCGAATCCCCAACCCCGATCCCCGCATCCCCGATCCCCGATCCCTCATCCGACTTTGCATGGCCGCCGTCCCAGGCGAGCCGGCTATGCACGTCCATGTAGGTGATGAAGTATTCGCGCTGCGGCGCTCCGCCGCGGAGCAAATCGTTCAGCCGCAGCCGGTCGGCGTCGTCAAACTCGCCGTCGTGCAGGCGGTCCACCAAATCGTGCAGTTCAGTACGCCATTTGGGAGGAGCGTTCACGGTCTATCCTCCCCTTTTTCGGCGATCTCTTGGTTGATGCAGTCCCACAAGGCCTGGCGAATTCGCCCCAGCGACTTGCTGATCGAATTGGCCGGCCGGCCCAGACGCCGGGCGATGTCCTTGACCGTCCCGCCCGGCTCATAGCGGAGGTTGAGCAACTGGCGATCGAGCAGGTTGAGCTTGTCGGCGCAACGCTCCATGGCCTCGCGACGCGATTCGAGCAGGTCCTGCCGCGTCTCGACTTCGGCCGTGATCTGCTCGAACACCTCTTCGTCCAGGATTGTCACCAGACGATTGCTGACGCGGCGGTAGTTGCGGACCTCGAGATAGGCCACCCGGCTGGCCCAGGCGTAGAAACTCGTGGCCGGGTCGAATTGATCGAACTTCTTCCACAGCACCAGCAATGTGTTCTGCATGGCGTCTTCGGCGTCATGCTGGCGCGGCAACAAATATATGGATGTATTGATACAGTCGCCGCTGATTGGCCATCAGCATCGTCATGAACAGATCCATTTTGTTGGGCAACGAATCTTCCACCGGACAAGTTCCTGATGCTTCGAGAAGTAGCCGACCGCGCGAATACTGCCGCGCGGAGAGGCGCTTCCTATTAGTTTAACGTCACTCGATTTGAAAATGTGTGTCTGCTTCAGCCAGAAGAGGGGGGCGGTGATTTTGGTCTTGGGTCTTAGGTCTTGGGTCTTGGGTCTTGGCTGCAAGTGTCGATGCTGGAGCCAAAAGATCCAAGCCCAGAGACCCAAGACCTAAGCCATAACTTGAATACTGGCAATAGTTTGCGATTTTCGGGATTTTTTCGTTTTGGTACTTGCTAAACTCGATGTAATCGTTAAACTCACGTCATTGATTGTCGGGGTTTACTGCCCAATTGGAACGATAAATTAGTGCTGCTTGTGGGCAACCGTCCCATTAGCCATAATGGAGTCTGGCGTTGATGTCACTCGGACCTCGGAAATCGCTGACCCGCGGCAACCTCGACGGTTTCGACCATGCCCTCTTCAGAAGAGTTCCTCCTCGGCGAATTCCAGCGGACGCTGGACGATCGGCACCGGCTGTCGATTCCCAACGAATTGGGCGACGCCCTGACGGCCGAATCGCCCGACTGCATTCTGGCCAAGGAGCGGCCGGGGTGCCTCAGCCTCTGGAGCGCGCCGGTCTGGCAGGCCCGGCTGGACGAGGGCGTCGAACTGGTCAAGCAGAAAATTCGCTCGGGCCGATTGCGGAACCGCATCGGCCAGGTGCAGGTTTTCGGCCGGCTGCTCTCGACCCGGCATCGGCCGGTCCAGCTTGCCGGCCGCGGACGGCTAGTCATACCCGAGGGATTCCGCGAGTTCCTCGGCGTGGCGCCTGGGGGAGACGTGCAGATCGTCGGCGCGGCGGTGTGCGTCGAGATCTGGAACACGGCCGCCTGGTTGAAGTATCTCGAAGCCCGCATGCCGCGGTTCCGGCGGCTCTTCGATCAGTTGTCGCGGTAGTTTTACTGCGACAAGTAGGGTGGGACAAGCGAAGCGCGGTCCCAGCATTCCATTTCGTGGCTGCTGGTGGGACCGCGCTCCGCTTGTCCCACCCTACGCGCGTGCCGTTGCCCGCGTCCCGACGCGCGACCAACGAAAAGCGGCTTTATATTTGGCAATCCAAGCGTACAAGAGCAAACGTATCCATGCCCGGTCCGGTCGAATTTTTTAACAGGACCCCGGCGGTCGTCCGGTGGAGATGCAAGTCACCTGGAATGGGACAGTATCGGACAAAAGACCTGTCCGCCCATTCGTCGTCGGACCGGGCATGGATGTTATTCCTGCTGCATCATGGAGTAGGAAAGTAGGGTGGGTCAAGCGAAGCGCTGCCCCCCACCGTATTCCCGGATGTTGGTGGGGCTCGCTTTGCTCGACCCACCCTACGCGGATTTATCGGCTATTTCTGCTGCATCATGACGTAGGCCATCCGCAATTCGTGCAGGACCGCCTCCAACTCCGCGCTCTCGTCCGCCGTGCGGTTGCCTGCGGTCTTCTGTTGGAGCATCGTCAGCATGTCGATCGTATGCTGGGCCTGCTCGGACTGCACTTCCTGCTTGTTCGTCATCGGATTGGGCAACAGGCCCAGGGCAATGGCCCCTTGCATATACAGCGTGCCGACCAGGAAGCTCAAGTTGGCGGGCGGAAGCGGGCCGCGCTGCTCGGCCGAGGCTTTCGGCTGGGCCGATGGTTTGCTTTCTTCCGCCTGTTTGGCGGCCTCCTTCTCCGCCTCGACCTGGCTCTTCCAGTCCTCGTCGATGATCAGTTTGTCTTCGGGATTTTGCGATTTTTCGGCCATGAATGCACCTCCGCTCGATATGTATAGCACAGCCGCCCTCGGCTGTGAAATTCTCGCGGCACAGCCGGGGGCGACTGTGCTACAAAAAGGGGATAAATGGTTGCGTCACTGCCGCCCCAGCCGCCGTTGGAGCGCCGCGCCGATGAAGCCCGCAAACAGCGGATGCGCCCGGGTGGGCTGCGACTTGAACTCGGGATGATACTGCACGCCGACAAACCAGGGATGGCCGGGCACCTCGACGACCTCGACCAGCGCCCCGTCGGGGCTGGCGCCGGTGATTTGCATCCCGCCATCGGCGAATTGTTGGCGGTATTCGTTGTTGAACTCGTAGCGGTGGCGGTGCCGCTCGGAGATTTCCTCCGTGCCGTAGCAGGCGGCCGCCCGGCTGCCCGCGGCGAGCTTCGCCGGCTGAGCGCCCAGCCGCATGGTCCCGCCCTTGTCGGTGATTTGCTTCTGTCCGTCCAGCAGGCAGATGACCGGATGCGGGGTTTCCTTGTCGAACTCGTTCGAGTTGGCCCCGGTCAGTCCGAGCACGTTTCGGGCGAACTCGGCCACCGCGCACTGCATCCCCAGGCAGATGCCGAAGAAGGGGATTCCGTTCAGCCGGGCGTAGCGGACGGCGTCCACTTTGCCCTCGATGCCCCGCTCGCCGAACCCGCCCGGCACGAGGATGCCGTCGACTTTTCCGAGCAGGCTGTCGGCCCCCTCCTCGCCGACGGCCTCGCTGTGGATGCGGTCGATGTGGACCCGCGTGCGATGATGCACGCCCGCGTGGTCGAGGGCCTCGTAGATCGACTTGTAGGCGTCGCGGTGTTCGGCGTACTTGCCCACCACGGCGATGCGGACCTCGTGCTCGGGATTGCGGAGCCGCTGCAGGAGGTCGTGCCAGCGGTCCATGTTCAGCGGGCCGGCGTTCAGCGAGAGCTTCCGCACGATCAGTTCGTCCATGCCGTGCTCGACCAGCGACATGGGCACTTCGTAGACCGAAAACGTCTTGTCCTTCTCCTCGATCACCGCCTCGACCGGGACGTTGCAGAACAGGGCGATCTTCGAGCGATTGTCGTGGCTCAGCGAACGCTCGGTGCGGCAGACGAGGATGTCCGGCTGGATGCCGATCTGCCGCAATTGGCCGACCGAATGTTGCGTCGGCTTGGTCTTCAGCTCGGCGGCCGCCCGCAGATAGGGGACCAGCGTGAGGTGGATGTAGAGGCAGTTTTCCTTGCCCAGGTCGAGCGACAACTGGCGGATGGCTTCGAGGAAGGGCTGGCTCTCGATGTCGCCGACGGTGCCGCCGATCTCGGTGATCACCACGTCCACGTCCGGCCCGGCCGGCTTCAACAGCGCGGCCTTGATCTCGTTGGTGATGTGGGGGATGACCTGCACGGTCTGGCCCAGGTACTCGCCGTGCCGCTCCTTCTCGATGACCGACTTGTAAATCTGGCCGGTGGTGTAGTTCGAGTTGCGGTCGAGTTTGCTGTTGGTGAAGCGTTCGTAGTGGCCCAGGTCGAGGTCGGTCTCGCTGCCGTCGTCGAGCACGTAGACCTCGCCGTGCTGATAGGGGCTCATCGTGCCCGGATCGACGTTGATGTACGGATCGAGCTTTTGCATGCGGACGCGGAGCCCGCGTTGTTCCAACAACATGCCGATCGAGGCGCTGGTCAGTCCCTTGCCGAGCGAGCTGACCACCCCACCGGTGACGAAGATGTGTTTACTCATAAGGAGGCCATCCTGAAGCTGAAAATGCGCATCATGCACGCCGGGGACGTTTCCCCCGGTAAGCGAAAGGCCCATTGTAAAACGATTCGGCGGCTCAGGGAAGTGGCCGGGACACCCATCGCCAGCGCATCGCGTCCTCGGCCATTTCATAACTGCCGAGATTGCTGCCCGCCCAAACCATCTTCTGCAAAATCTTCGGCGTCACCGTGCTCCGCGCCGGCAATCCCAAACGACCCGCCAGCGGGAAAAAAAGACCGGCGACAACGTGGGCAAAAATAACTCGGCTGGTTAAAGGCCACTTCGCCACGAAGCCCTTGAAGCACCACGGGCTCCGGCTCCCCGCGTGGGCACAGCAACCCACATTTCGGGCACTCGCACTGCTCCAACTTGGCTGCCCGCTCGGACCGGCTGGTCAGTTCGTTTTCACACAACTGCCGGCCAGACCTCGTCGCCAATCTGAGCGGTCAACTCCTCCAAATCCACGAACGTCCCGGCAGCAGCTAATTCCTGCTGATGCTCCCGCGCCAGTTGCTCCACCATCGCCTTAACTCGTGTTCTCATACGGCATTCCATTGCCTAACCTCGCTAGATTTCCAAAGACTACCCCCCATCAACCAAAATCCGAATCCCATTTCTACAAAATCCCGTGCCAAACACAAAGTGCGGAATGCACCCCCGAGGCGCTGAAAACGTTTTCCAGTAGACCGCCCTTATACCTCCCTCTATACTTGCGCTCTCACTCTGCCCGTATACAATTTCGACGGACGGCTTGCCTGTTGGTTTCAAAGTCATCTTCAGCCGGAACGCGATTCAGCAGGTTGCGCATTCCGACGCTCCGGCCCTCATGTTCCCAACCCTGCCCTTCGGCGAAAGGCGGCTCGCCGTCGGCCTTGAGAGTCCGCTCGCCGCTCTCCCGATTAGCCGGAGCCAAGACGGGCAAATGTCATAACCCGTTACGGCTCCGGATGTTGTGCGATGCGGTGGCGTTTTGAGGCCGCTCCGATGGGAGGAGGCCTTCCTCCGGGATTTGTTCGTTAGTAGGTGCAATTCGTCTGCCGGATGACTATAATGCTTGAGCCTCAAAACAAATTGAGGCGATCAGCCTAGCGCGGCGTAGCCGCAACCAATTGTGGTCTTGGGTCTTAGTACGACAGCGCTACGTTGCCGATTTCGCGTGACGTAACCCTTTACCAAGTTTGATTTTTCGTTGTGGCGCGTATCACCGAATTGTGATGTGAGGTTTGAAAGTTCGCGGTTGGATGTATTGACGCGAAAACACCAGAAATTTAAGCGAGTTCAATCCATCCGTGAGCAATGCAAGCACAAGGCAAACGTATGCTGTAGTATTAGGTCTTGGGTCTTAGGTCTTGGCACGAAGACCCAAGACCGCCAAAGATTGAGGGCGTTTTCTCAATCCCAAAAACTAATGGCATAATCTCATTTTTTGATGGTATCCGGAAGTTGTTCCGGCACATCGCACAGTTTAGTGTTCCGTGAATACAACGGGGGCACGGTTCGAAACATGCTCCCGTTCTGCCCGCCGTGTATTTACGGCGGGCCAAATGTCCTAAGTTCCGAATACTCTCCCATTTATTGAAAGGCACGTTGATCATGAAGCGAAAGATTGAATCATCCGTCCGAAGATCGAGTGGAATCGTGACGCCGCTGTGCGGATTTGCGGCGTTGGCGGTGCTTGCCCTGTGGGGCCGAAATAGTCTCGCCGCCGATGAGTTTCAGGATTTGGTCAATCGAATCCCGCGTTCGGCCAACGCGGTGGTGCTGTTGAACGTGGAAAAGGCGAAGAACAGCCCCATGGGATTGGCGGAGAATTGGAGTGCGAATATCGAGCAGGCGTTTGAGTCGGGGCTGACGCGCGTGCCGCCCCAAGCCAAGCGTTTTATCCTGGCGTCGCAGATCGACTTCGAGTTCATGGAGCCGCAATGGGATGCCGCCATAATCGAACTCGAGAAAAACCTCTCGACGACTGACATCCAGAAAATGCGGAACGGCACGCTGGACACGATCGAGGGCTATCCGGCGGTGGTGCGTCCCAACGACGCCTACATCGTGAAATTGGCCCCCAAGCTAATTGCCGCCATGGTCCCGGCAAACCGTCAGTCGGTTGTGCGCTGGCTCCGCGCAATGCGGAAGACGCCCCCGCCGCCGCTCTCGCCCTATCTGCAAAAGGCGGCCGTCTATTCCGACAAGGCGGGCAGCGACATCATCATGGCCCTCGACCTGGACGGCGTCCTCTCTTTCGAGCGGGTCGGCAAGTATCTCAAGTCGAAGCAGGATCGACTGGATAAATGGGGGGCCGATCTGATGCAACTGACGAAACTCCTCGAGAGCGTGCAGGGTGTCCGCATCGGCGTCCGCATCGGCGACGAGCCCTCGGCCATGATCGTCATCGACCTGAAGGGCGACGCCTCCATCGCTTCCTCCTACGCCAAGCCGCTGATCCTGCAAATTTTGTCGGACCAGGGCGCGGCTATCAACGATTTGCAGTCCTGGACGGCCAAGGCCGAGGGGCATGAGATCTCCCTGGCGGGCAAACTCTCCAAGAGCGGCCTGCGGCGGCTGATGAGCGTGGTCGATACCCCTTCTTCCGAGAACCTGGGCGAAGAAAAGCAGGTTAGCCCCGGCGAACTCCCGGCGATTCGGGCCAAGGCCTCGCTTAAGCATTTCAAAGCGGTGACGGCAATGGCCAACGACTTGAAGGCGGACATGAAAAATTCCAAAACCCTTGCGTCCAACGCGCTCTGGTTCGACAAGTACGCCCGGCGGATCGAACGTTTGCCCACGCTGAACGTCGATCCGGAACTGCTGAAATACAGCGCTTTCGTCGCCGATCAGTTGCGCAAGGCGTCGCTGGCCGTGAAAACGATGGGCATTCAGACCGGCGCCCGTTCCGCACAGGTCACCAGCGGCGACGTTTCCTCATCTTACGGCTATCCCACAACCCGCTGGGGCTCTTCCGGATACTATGGCGGCTCCGGCGGCTATTATCAGGATCAGACGGCGGGGCTGAAGGCGGCGGGTGAGGAACGCCGCGCCATCAAGGCCGAGGAAAGAGGGATCGCCGCCACCGACGTCCAGACAATTCGACAGGCGATCATCTCCGCCACGGCCAAAATCCGCCGCGAGATGACCGATAAGTATCAGACACAGTTTTGAGAGCGTGTTTTGAGTCTCCCCTCTCCCTTTGGGAGAGGGGCCGGGGGTGATGGCGGATCGCATTGTTTCGAGGTTTTCCGCTGCCGAAAGCCCGCGACGGCCCTCACCCTAACCCTCTCCCAAAGGGAGAGGGGACTTAGTGCTTGTCCAATAAAAACTCCCCTCTCCCTTTGGGAGAGGGGACTTATTTGGCATTTTCCAAGGGAGCCTTGCGACATGCTGCAACGCATATTCCTGCCGGCCTTCGCCCTCTGGGTCGGACTGTCCGCCTGCGCCGCCGCGCGGACTTGGACCGATTCGTCGGGTTTTTATCGCTTCGAGGCCGACCTGATCGGCTTCAACGACACCACTGCGGTCCTGAAAAAGGCCGACCATCAGTTGACCGCCGTTCCCCTCGCCGACCTGTCCCAAGAGGATCGAAACTACCTGAAGTCCAAGGATGCCGTCGAGCACTCGAACCGGTCGGCGGACGCCCTGCAAACCTGGACGTTGGCGTCGGGGCTGAAGATCGTGGGCCGCGTCGTGGATTACGCCCGAAAGGACGTGACGATCCAGCAACGCCGCGGCAGGACCTACGTGAACGACCGTCTGTTCACCAACCTGCCCGAGGTTTATCAACGGATGCTGCCGAAGATCGTGGCGCATTTCGAGAAGACCGATATTGACGGCCGGCAGGGGTTCGACTCCTGGGTGATGAAACTCCGCGGCGCGCCCCGCACCTTCACGTTCGAGGGAGTCAAAATGGAGTTGGACAGCGGCGACGAATACGGCATCCCGTTCTTTTTGTTCGCGGAGAAAGACCGCCAAATGCTCCAGCCGGGTTGGCAACGGTGGCTGGCCGCGGACAAAGACCGGTCAAAACAGAAGCAGGAGAGCTTTCTGTTGCAGAATCAGGCCTCGGCCTATCAGCAGGACCAGAAGATCAACCAGCAGATCGCCATGATGCAACTCCAGATGCAGGGATACCAGGCCGGCTTGTTCGATCTATGGGAGGTCCGCCTGATGCCGGGTCCCGGCGTAGCCAGCCCGCCGCTGACGGTCGTGGTGCCCGCCCGAGACAGCCGCAGCGCGGCCGTGGCGGCGATGCGCTCTCATCCAGGCTTCACGGCCGGGCCGGTGGCTAAAGTACGCCGAAAATAGCCTTGTTGGGATGGCAGTGCAACTGCCACCGCAACGTCAGATGAACCATGGCACTTGTGCCAAACGCCCGACACGAGTACCGGGGCGAAACCCACGAGGAAAAAACGGATGTCGTCCCAAGATCTGCTCACCGCCTCAAACGTGATTCTCGATTCGCTCAGCGACGGGGTATACGTCTGCGACAGGGAGCGGAAGATTGTCTTTTGGAGCAGGGCCGCCGAGCGGATCACGGGTTGGAAATCGGCCGATGTGGTCGGCCTCCGCTGCTTGGACGGAGTGCTCTGTCACATCGACAAAGACGGGCATCAGTTGTGCGGCGAGGAGTTTTGCCCGCTGCATCGGGCAATGGTTACGGGAAACACGAGCGCCGTGCCGCTGATCGTGTTCGCCCAAGGGAAGAGCGGCTCGAGGATTCCGATGCAGGTCGCGGTTTCGCCGATCCGCAATCCGGCCGGCGAGATTATCGGCGGGGTCGAAACCTTTCGCGACATGTCGGCCGTGCTCGCCGATTTGGAACGATCGAAGCGAATTCAGGCCCTATCGCTGGAGCACGACCTTCCCGAGGATTCGCGGGTGCGCTTTTCGACCTTTTACATGCCCCACGACATCGTGGGCGGAGACTATTACGCCATCCGCCGACTCGACAACGATCGGTACGGCTTTCTGCTGGCCGACGTGATGGGCCACGGCGTGGCCGCCGCCCTGCACACAATGCACCTCAGTTCGCTCTGGGAGCGCTACTGCCCGCTGCTTGAACATCCGGCGGAGTTCGCCCAGGCCGTCAATCGCGATTTGGCCAAGGTGGTCAAGGACGAATCCTTTGCCACGGCAATCAGCGGAGTGATCGACGCCGAGCAGCGAACCATCCGTTTCGCGTCCGCCGGCGGCCCCCCCGTGGTCATCGTGCATGCCGACGGCGCGGTCGAGCAGTTGGAGTCCTGCGGCCTTCCGTTCGGTATGATGGAAGACGCCGCTTACGATGAAACGGCGGCCTCGCTTGGAGCGAAGGACTGCCTGCTGATGTTCAGCGACGGGGCCGTCGAAATCCACGACGCCCGGGACGAAATGCTGGGACTGGACGGTCTCGTCCTGATTCTCAAGGGGCTCGGCTATCCAGAAACTCCCATCAAGGCCCACGCTGTTGAGGAGGCCCTGCTGAAGTTTTCCAACGCCATTCGGCTCGAAGACGATTTGACGTTCCTGGAAGCCAGATTCCGCTGAGTTCCACGGCAACAGCCGCGAAGCTAACCCCCACCGTCTTCAACACCCTTGTCCGGTATCGCAAAGTCTTTGCATATCTCAGGTTAGCGCTCGGACGTGCATTTCTCGGGCGTCTCGCTATAATGGCCACTATCTGATCCATCTGTGGCGGCGTGAAACGCAACGGTTCGATCGACGTCTAATTCATTTAGATTCCAATGAGGAAGCCGATGAGAACAACACCGAGCCGTTTTTGCGCGCTTTCCGTGGTCTTCCTACTGGTTTTGACGGCGGTCGGCCGGGCCGCGGCAGCGGACCAGTCCTGGAAACAAGCTATCGCCGCACTGGAAAAGGCGGTGTTCGACCCGGTCTTGTCGGCCGATGAGGCTGATCGGCTGTTGGCGGAATTGAAAACGCCGGACAAACGGGCGGCCGCCGCCCGGCGTCTCTGCGAACAGGGCCAGGGTCACGTCGAGAGGATCGTCCTGTTCGCCCACGACTGCTCGGACATCGAGGCCCGGGAAGCCTGCGCCGACGTGGTCGAGGCCATCGATTCATCTTTCTGCACCACGGAACGGGGGCGGCAACTCGGCGTTCTCTATCGCGCACACGCCGCAGAATTGCTGCCGGCCTACTGGGCCATGTTCCGCAAGGCCCCGCTCGATCGCCGGGCGGTTGCCATGCTGATGTCGGGCGATCCGGAAATCATCTATGGACTGCTGATGAAGAGCCGGGATCGCCACGATACGGCCCGCTTCCTCCTGCTGCGGATACGCGAACTGAGTCCCGACGAGTTCGCGGCCGATCGCCTCCGCAATCACTCGGGAACGGGCTTCTTGTTGGTGCTCTCCGACGTGTTTCCTTTCGGGGCCTGCAACTTGGATCAGCAAGTATATTTCGGCGCGGCTCGCGTCGTGGGACACACGTATCTTCACGTGGTGCAATTACGCTTGTCCGAGCCGCTCCAGCCGACTAGGAACGGAGGTAGAGTCAGAAGAGCGCCCACGAAAAACACCAGTCCGCAATCGCCCCGGTCCGCTCAGGATCGCCTTCGACAGGCCGGGACGGCCGGACCGCAAATGAACTCCAAACCGGTCTGGAACAATGTCCCGCCGGACATCCAACAACTCGAACTCATCCGTCGCCTTGTCGGAATATGCGACACGTCCTTTGGAAAATTGTGCTTTTTGGCGGTGGATTCGGACAGCTACATACATGAATCCTATCCGGGAGTGACGGGACGTATGGACCGGATGGGACGGATGGACCGGTTGGAACAGCGGGGAATAGTCCCACTCCACTTGCAAACGAACGAGGGCCTTTGTGCGTTGCCCAAAGTGAACATACAGCAATCGAGCCGACTACCCTGGTACGCTAAACCCTATGTGCCGGCGGCCTATCAATCGCGAATCCGGTTCCAGAAGCAACCGCCCGGCGAGAGGCCTCCCTCCGTCGCGCCCGCACAGTACGGCGAAACTAGCGCGTTGTTGGGCCGGAGGGCCGTCCGGCCGGCCGCGCCGCTGGACGCATCGGCCCCCGCCGTGGTGATTCTTCCGCCGCGCCTGCCCGAGGCGGCCGATGGTTCGGTCCGCGCCGAGGCCGACCTGCTCTGCGATCGTCTGGCCGAGGAGATCGCCGCCGAGGGAATCGCCCGGGTCTTGGACCGCAGCCAGTTGGACCGCGTGCTCGAGGAGAAGCGGCTGAGCGGAGACTTCTCTAAGCCGGCCATTGCCTACGACGCGCTGGTCCGGTTGGACGTGGACGTTCCCAGCCTGGTTCCCGAGGTCCGTATGAGCGTAATCGACCTCTCGCGCGGAAACGTGATGAAGGAATCGCGCTGCGACTGGCCGATGCGGGAAGACGACTTGCGGCGATTGGTAGGGCAATGCCGCGAGGGGCTCAAACTGGCGGGCCACGCGGACAAAGGGAAGCTGAAGGTGCGGTGTCTCGAAGCGGCTAACGAGGAACGGAACCCGCGGCTGAAGCCGCTGATCGGACGGCTGGAGCGGGTGTTTCAGGAGGCCGTGGCCCGATCGCCCCAACTCACGCCCGTGCGCCACCTCGAGGCGGCCAGCGCGAAGGAGGAATCGCTGCTGTTGCTGATGGGCCTGAGCCGCTTGCCGGGCGGACGCCGCTTCGTCCCCCAGGCCGACGCCACCGTCGAACTATCCGTCCGCGAGGGAGACGGCCGCGGCAAAACCTTCGAGGAGACCCCGGTGGAAATCGCCGCGCGGGTAACCCGCGGCGACGCCGGCGGCGACCGGTCGTTCACCACCGTCGCCACGGTGGCTGAGTTCGACAAAGCGGCCGTGAAAACGTGGGAGAAGCTGGCCGGCCTCCTCCGCGAGGCAAAACCGAACGCGGCCACCGATTGGCTCGACGATCTGGCCGTCCGCCGCCGCCAGGCCGAAGCGGAACTTCGCGCGGCGAAGGCCATTGATCCCGGGTATTCAAGGACCGCGGAGCACGATCGGGCGATCCACGCCCGGCTGGCCCATGTCGAAGCGGCCGTGAAGCTCGACCCAACCTTGGAGGACGCCGCGGGCGATAATTTGCGTATGCTCATGGACGAGTGTGTCTTGGCCCAACAAAATTGGTTGCGTCAAAAGGTGAACGATCTTGCGGAAGAGATCCTCGCTCAAGCGTTGCGTTACCTGGAACGCTTTGGTCCGCGGGGCAAGTATAGAAAAGTGGCTCTCGACGCCGGTTGCGCCGCCGCGGCGGCTTCCTTGGCGGACTTGGAATCATCGACCGGCATGGAATTGACCCCCCAGCGATTGCGGATTGTCCAGATGGCGAAACTCATTCTCGAAGACGCCGTCAAGTTCGGCCCTCCCATCGATAGTGCGATGTATCTGAACGTGCCGATGTCCCAATGCTCGCGTGCCGCAATCTTAACCATCGTAGGCCGGGCCATGAAACGGACCCGCGTGCCGGCGGCCGAGCGGCAGCAGTGGGTCGACGGCATCCTGCGCCAAGCCGCGCTGAGCGAGGAGCCGTTGCCCAATATGGATCCAGCCGAGCTGCGGTCCCTGCGGAATGAGAAAGAAAGGGACGAGGCCCAGAAGGCCGCCTTGCTGCGGCAGTTCGAGTGCGATCGTTTCCGTTGGGAATGCACCTCCATGATCCTCTGTGCGGCCGAGCTCGCCATGGACGACGTTTGCATCGACCG
The DNA here is from genome assembly GCA_963733145.1 of uncultured Planctomycetota bacterium. Taxonomy (GTDB): domain Bacteria; phylum Planctomycetota; class Planctomycetia; order Pirellulales; family Thermoguttaceae; genus JAHIKV01. The sequence goes on from CAVTCJ010000017.1 coordinate 113,812, forward strand.
GGCCTGGAAGCTGGCCGCTCAATTAGAGAACCGTTATCAAGCCAAGGATAAGTACGCGCTGATGGGGGCCTTTTCCATGCAGCAGGAGTTGCTGCCGCGATTGCGGTTCGTCGTGATGAGGATGGACGACGCCGGCAGACTGGCCGAGTTCGACCGCTGGCTGGACGGCTTGACGACAAGAACAAAACTGATCGAAATGATTCGTATCCGCTGGCCGATAGCCGACCTGTACGGGGATACAACGGCCGTCCCGGGCGCCATCCGACACAATGATATTCCAACGTTCGACGGACTCGTAATTCAGTGTCCGACGTCGCCTCCCAGCAATCTGCCGCGTGTAATTTGCCCGCTGGTAGAGGGCAATGGGCGACTCTATATCACGATGAGCGGCAATTTCATTAAGAAGTACAACAATCGGAAGCTGAGCACTTACTCTGATGAAATCGGCTACTTGACGCTGGACAAAGCGGGAAGGCCGGTCGGAAAGACCTACCGTCTCAAACCTAAGGCCACAAAACCCCACTTCCACCCGCAAGAGGACAAGAAAGAGTATTGGGACGGGCTGAAAACGCTTCCCCAACTTCAACTGGGAAAGCCCCTTCGCGTCAACGACTCAAAATACGTGGCCGGGAAATTGTGTCTTGCCACGGGCCAATGCGGTCTGGTCATCTTTGACGAAAAATCCGAGAAGTGGTCCGTTTATGGCGCCGAACAAGGATTGCCCGACGAAAACGTTTCGGTCATCTATCCGCTCGACGAGCGGACGCTGTTTTGCGTGGCCAAGGCAAGTAGCGAGTTTATCTGTTATACGCTCGATATTTCCAACGGCAAAGTCACGCTCTTCAATCGGAAGAAGATCGAAGCGAAAGAACCCATCCCGATGCTCTTTTGGCGCAGCGGAGATACTATTATGGCGTGGTCCAGAGCAGGTTTATACGAAGATTTGCTGGGGCCGACGATCAAATTTACCCGGCGAGACTGCGGGACGCCCTATGGATGGAACGCCTTGGAGGGGCGTATTGGTTATCCGACCATGAACAATACGCAGGGATTCACCAGCCTCGCCGAGACCGGAGGAAGACGTTTTGTGACTTACGGGGGAGTTCATGAGTTCGACTCCAGCGGACGGATTATTCGGAGTTGGTGGAGGGACTGCTCCTACGGGAATTACGACAATTATCCGGCCAATATACAGATTGAATTTCCCCCCTCCTGTCCGGTCGGCGGCGATGAGGCGCTTGTCATGGGTTCGCTGCTGGTTTTCGGGGGATCGCGCATGGGTGGTTTAGTTGTCTGGGATTCGATCAACGACATCTGGTACGGTCCGTTGGCGCCGCCGAACAGAAAAAACCCGTACAATGTCATGCATTACGGCGCCCACGCCGCAAATCGGGCCGGCTTGTGGCTTGTCTCCAGGAACATGCTTTTCGTGGCGGCCGACGACTTTCTGGAGGCGGCCAGGAAAGCCGGCCGCGTGATTACCACCGCCGAGTATCGCCGGCGTCAACGGGAGATCGTCGCCGCCATGCCGCTTTTGGATCAGGCCAAATTCGCCATCTCCATACGGGAGTTCGACACGGCCGAAGACCTCCTCAATCGGGTTCTGGCGTCCGACGACGCCTGCGCCGAGGCGCTCTTGTTGCTGGGCATTATGAATGAACCGTGCTGCGCCAATCGGCCCGAAAAAGCGCTCAAGTATTATCGCCGGCTGGCGGGAATGGCATCGAATCCCAGGGCTTCATGCACCGGTATGTTTCAGCGGCTCGTCCTCCTGCGGAACCTGAAACGTTGGCCGGAAGCAATGGATACGATCAACGATATAAACCGGACGTTCTCGGGACGACTCGGTTCAGGTCTCCAGAGCCTACTCGACCGGCTGTCGAAAGAGACGCCCAAGTAAGCGGCCCCAAGTAAGCGGCCCCAAGTAAGCGGCCCCAAGTAAGCGGCCGTGGAATAGTAACTCCCCTCTCCCTTTGGGAGAGGGGCCGGGGGTGAGGGCGGATAGCCTTCAAGGACACCGAAGTTGTTTTTGGACGGCCGCCAAATGTCCGAGGCCGGCGCGAAACGGCCCCCGCCCCAAACGTCTAACAAATAGGGAAAGGCGAGCGGAGCAACCGATGGGAGAAACGCTCACGGCGGAACTGGCCGGACACGCGCCGCGGATGTACCGCGTGGCGCTGCGGATCGTCGGTTGCCCCGACGCCGCCCAGGAAGTGGCCCAGGACGCCTGCGTCAAAGCCTTGCGGGCGGGCGATGGTTTCGACGGCCGCTCGGCCCTGGCCACCTGGCTGCACCGCATCACCGTGAATTGCGCCCGCGATCACCTCCGCAAGAACCGCCGGCTGGCCCGCGATCGGATCGATTGGAACTGCGAGGTCCAGGGCGCGTTGGCCGCCACCGAGGCCACGCCCGCCGAAGCGGCCGAGCGGGGCGAGATGTACCGTGCGGCGTTGGAGTTGATCGCCGAGTTGCCCGACGATTGCCGGTCGGCCTTTGTGTTGACACAATTGGACGGCTATTCCTACGACGAAGCCGCCGCGATTGAAGGAACCGCCCGGGGCACCGTCGCCTCCCGCGTCCATCGCGCCCGAAATATCCTGTTGAAGCGGATGAACGATCATCCCGCCGGAGAAAAACCATGAGCATCCCCGAAGAACGCGAACTGCTTCTGTCACAATTGGTCGACGGCGAACTGCCCGTTGATCAGGCCAACCGGGTCCTCGCCGAGGTTTTCGACGAGTTGGCGCACGTGCTGGACGGCGCCGAGGCGGGCAAAAGGCTCCACGACATGCTCCAGTTGCGGCGGGCCCTCGGTCCGTGGCGGCAACAGGAGCCTCGCCAGACAATGGTCCTCGCGGCGGTGAAATCCGCCGGTAAATCCGCGTCCGGCCGGCGGTGGTTGAATTATGCCGCCGCCGCCATGCTGGGCGGGGTCCTGGTGGCCGGCGGATTCTTCCTCGGCGATCGGCTCGGCGGAGAGCGGTCGGACCCGCAGCTTGCCGGTCAACCCCGCCAGCCGGCGCCGCAGGCGGTTCAAACCGCCCGGCGGGCCGTTCAGCCGGCGACCATCGTCACGCCCGAGCAGCGCCGCGAGATCGCCCGCGCCTTCGCCTTTCACGAATCGGTGGCCGGCCCGCTGAGTTGGTATGCCTCCGACGATTCGACCATCCAGGTTGCGCCGGCCGTGAAAGGAGAGGCGCTGCGGCAGCCGATTGCGGTCGTCCTGCGGCTGTCGCGGGACTTGTCCACTCCGGGCGACAAGGCCGCGCCGCCGAAAACCTATGTGATCGTGTGCCGCAACAGCGACGCGGCCACCATCGAACTGCCGCCTTGGGCCACGGTAAAAACCGTCCAGTTGCGGCTATTTCCCACCGCCGCCGACGGCGAGGTGAATCTCCGTTACGCCATCGTGGCGGCCGATTCGGCCCCGGACCCCGACGATGCCGCCTTGACCGGCTCTCGCCAGGTCGGGCTCGGCCCGACCCAGTTGGGACAACTGGCCGCTCGACGATTGCCTGGTCAACGTCGCCGCCAGCGCTTGGGTGATCGGAAAACGCAAGCCGTAGAACGTGGTTGGAAATGAATAAATTTGTCCCCTCTCCCTTCGGGAGAGGGTTAGGGTGAGGGCCGAGTAGGGAACGGATTGGTCAATGAGGAATAACGATTTGCTCGGCTGCCCTCACCCCCGGCGCCTCTCCTAAAGGGAGAGGGGAGATAATATGAAGTTGTGCATCTGTCTATTAGCGGTCGGATTATTCGCATCTTCGCCGGCGTTGCGGGCCGAGGAGGCGCCGATCATCTTCGCCCGCAGCGGCCAGAAGGCGACGCTGCCGGTCGGCGGCGAGGAAAACGAAGGCCGATCCGTTGCGCTGGCGGCCTACGCGGGAATCGGCAAGCCGGTGGCGGTGAAAAACCACGCCGCCGAGTTCCTTGCCCCACGGGTGCGAGTCGCCTCCGTGTTCCGGCTGGTGTCGTTGCGGGACGGCAAGGTTGCCCTGCTTCCCGGCGAGTTGGTGGTCTATCCCGCGCCGGCGTACCACGAAGAGCGGCCGGTGCAGTACGTGGCCGCGGCCGCCCCCGACTGGTTCAACACCTGGAGCGACGCCGTAGGCTTGCCGGTGCGGGAGTTTCCCACGCGCGAATCGCTCGGCGCCGGCCACTGGCGGATGCTGGAAAAGCCCGGCCTGCTGATAGTCGGACCGGAAAAAGGGGATAAGTCCAATTATCACGGCCGCGCCGGCGTGGCGCCGATTTCCGGACCGTCCCCAAAAATTGGACGCATCCCCATTTCCCGGCTGGCCGCCGAATACAAGATCAACGTGCTGGTGTTGGAAACGGATTGGTACGCCGCCAATGAAACGGCCGCCCGCGAAACGGCTCTTTCGCCCAAGCAGATGACCGGTCCGCTCGCCGACCTGCAAACGCGGAATTGGCTCCCTTCGCCCACCTTCCGGTTGCCGGCCGTTCGCGTCTTGAACTGCCGCACGTGGATCGCCGGCGTGGAACACCCGCTGGTCGAAGAGATTCGCGGCCGGGAAAGGGGCACGGAATCTCTGCGAACCGTGTTTAGTTATTTGCCCTGGCAAAAGCAGCTCGGCCGGAGCGAAGCGTCCGACGAGTTGTTCTTCCGATTGCTTGCGGAGACGGCCAAGGGGGCCGCCGATCGTCGGCCATTGGACGGCCGCTGGCGTCTGCTCTGGCCGGAGGCGAAAGGAGTCAAGGCGGACGCGCGTCCCGTGTTGGCGGCGGCGCTGAAATCGGCCGTGACCGGCGAGGCGGCGAACGATCCGGGCGGGATCGGGGCCTACGTGCTCGATCTCCGCGGCAAGGCTCCGCCGCCCGCGGAATTATTTGAAGCGGCCGGCCCGCTGCAGAAGATCGAATCCCGCATCGCCGGGCAAACCGCGCTGCTGATCCTCGGCGACAATCCCGCGCTGGATGCGTGGGAGTGGCTGAAGCTGGATCGCCCAGGGCGTCGGTCGTTGCGGCCGGGCGTGCTCTGGTGTCCCGGCGCGGCCTTGCCGGCCGACCTGAACGAGCAACTGCGTCTGATGGAGTTTTTTACTGAACGAAACGTATTTTTGGGGGACTAACCCCGGGAGAAGAATCATGAACGGCGTCGGACTGATGCGAAAATGTGCGATTGCTTTGGCAGGCGCGTGGTTGTTGGCGTCCGTCGCCTGGGCCGAACCTCCGGCCGGCCCCGCCGCTGCCGCAACCCAACCGAAAAAGGATGCGACCGCGAAGCTCCGGCCGATCAACGTGGCCGTATTCGACGTCGACGTTCTGCAAGGCGTCGGTGTCGAAGGTCCGGCCATCACCGATCAACTGAACACCATTCTTTCGACCCTGCCTAAGGTGACGATCGTCGACCGCGAGCAAATGAGAAAGATCGCCGCCGAGCACGAAATGGTGCTCCGCGGCTGGGCGGACACCGCCGGCGCCGTGAAGCTGGGAAAACTCGCTTCCGCCCAGTACATCATGGTGGGCCGGGCGAGCAAGATCGGGCAAACCTTCTACCTGGTCTTGAAAATCATCGACGTAAACACCACCGTGCAGACGACGATTTCGGCCAAGGCCGCCGCCGAAAGCGGTTTCGAGACCGTACTGGAACGGCTGGACAAACCCCTGGCGACGAACATCCGGCGGCTGCAACGGCCGGCGGCCGACTCGAACGACGCCGCCCTGGCCGAGCTGCGCAAACTCGCCAAACCGCTGCTCGGCAAGGTGCTGCTGGTCTCGGTCGAGGAGACCCACGTCGGCGCGACGTTGCGCGACCCGGCGGCGCAAATGGCCATCATGCAGCGGCTCCGCTCACTGGGCCTGACGGTGGTCGTTCCCACCGGGCCGGTCGGCGGCTGGAAGGAAACGCTCTTGCAAACGGGCCGATACGGCGATCAGAAGGTCGACTTCCTGCTCGAAGGCGAAGGCACCAGCGCCTCGGCCGGACAGATGCACGGCCTGACGAGCTGCCGCGCACGGGTCGAGTTGCGGCTGGTCCCTGTGCCCGGCCGGAAGATCGCCGTCAGCGACCGGGGCGTGGCGGCGGGCGTCGACCTGGTCGAATCGCTGGCCGCCAAGGCCGCCCTTGAAGAAGCCGGCGTGCAAGCCGCCGACGCCGTGATCCGCCGCACGGACAAGGAAATGAAACCGAGGTGAGATCTCGCGGTGAAACGTCCGACAGGCGCAATTCGGCTCGCGGCGCCAATCGCGCCCGCGCTCCTTCCTGCTGAGCCTGCATTTCTCGCCGGAGGCGCCACTGCTGGCTGGTCCGGAAGTGTGGGGCAATTGGCTACGCTCTATACTACTGGACAAGCCGGCACTGGCGTCCATGCTCAAACCACTTTCTTGATGGAAAATGGGATCATGGCCGGTGAATTTGTACTCCTCTTGCATACCTCTTCCGCAAGAGGCACAATAGCAAGAAGGCAAGGGTATTGAGGGCGTTTGGGAACAGAACCAGTTCGACCCCCGTGACCATCTAGCCCTCCGTTGCCACTTAGCCCCCCCGTGAATTCACGGGGGGCAGAGCGGGAAAAGACCACCATACCGTGCCCCCCGGTGTATTCACCGGGGGCTAAATTGCCAGAGATACCCGGAAGACTCCCCACTGCATCGAAGCGAGGACTACATCGTGAATCGGCCAATCATTCATCGACGCGCTTTTCTCGCCGCTACGTCCGGGGCCGCCGTCGGCGCGGCGGTTGGCGGGCTGAGTGCCTGGGGCCAGGCCGCCGGGCGGGAAAAAATCGCCTGGAAACGGGACGCCGCCGGCAAACTGTTCGTACAGTGCATAGTGGACTCTCGCCCGATGGTTCCCGAAACATCCGCCAGCCTGCTCGACGGTTTCTGTGTGCTGGGCCGGGACGAATCGGGCCGGCGGTTGACGCTGGGAACGAAATCGCCGTCGGGCATACTCGGCCCGATCCGCGCCGAATTATCCCATCGTCTGCTCGATTCCGGCGGCGGAAACGGCGAAGACCTGCTCGAAGCCACTTTGCGGCTCACAAATACATCCGATCAGGCACAGGAAGTCTGCTGCGGCTTCGTCACCAATGCCCAGCCGCAGGGCAATCCGGCCAAGCAACGGGCGTATCTCCCACTGGCCGCCTCCGGAATGCTGGCTCACGGCGAGTTGAAGTCGCTGGGGTACGATCAGGTAAAAGACCCCGATCAAGCGGCTAACGGCCGGGCGTTTCCGGCACATTACCTCGAACCGCTGGCCAGCGATCCGGCCGTCCGCCAGAGCCATGCCATGCTGCTCGCGCCGGTCGTCGATGTGTATGGCCCCGATGTGCCTTGGCGAATCGCATTGTTTACGCCCAGCGGAATCGCCCGGCGGTTTGCCCAGTTGGCCACCGAAGCGGCGCCGCCCGGCTGGACGGCGCGGCGATCCACGACGCTCGATCCCGGTCAATCGGTCACGGAACGCTGCTACTTGCTGGTTCATCGTGGCGCGGCCGACGTGGCTTGGCGGGCGTACAATCGCTTCGCCTGCGACGATCCGCATCCGCCGACCGCCTGGCTCCGCGGCGTCCGGGTGCATTACTACGACTTTCTCTCGGCGAAGGACCCGGACGGCCGTCGCGGGGGCGGCTACGACGCCGACTCGCCGCTGTTCCGCCGGTTCCGCGTCGGTCTGGCCACGCAGCACGGCTATTATCCGTGGTGGGGCCAGTACATCGACCCGAAGCTGAAGGAGTGGCAGGCGATGCGGGCCGACAAACACGGCCCGGCCGAGATGTCGCTGGAGAAGATCAAGGCCCGAATCGCCGCCACCCGCCGCCAAGGGGCCAAGGCGGCCATCTACATGCACTTGACCGGGCTCGACGAAACCGCGCCGGCGTTCAAGCGGCTCCGCGACGCCGTGCTGGTCGATCAGTCGGGCCGTCCGGTCCGTTGCCCTTGGCAGGGGCCGGATACGCCGGGCCCCAACTGGCACATGTCGATGGCCGCGCCCGCGTGGCGCGAGCACCTGCTGAGCCAGGCCCGACTGATTATGGAAATCCTCCAGCCGGACGCGATCGTCATGGACGAGACGTTTTCCGGGCTCGGTTACGACGAACATCCCGGCCGGCGGGGATGTCTTTCGCGGCACACGATTCCCTTTTTCCAGGAATTGCGTAAACTGATGCGGTCGTTCGGCGAGGATCGGGCGATCCTGACCAGCGATTGCTCGCTGGCGGCCTTCGTCCCCTGGGCCGACGGCGAGGCGGGCGATCACGCCTACCACTCGCTGCTGGGCAATCCGTTGTATCGCAAGATGCCGGTGCGATATACGGCGGCCTTGGGCGGCAAGCCCTGGGTGCCTTGTGCGTGGAACTTCCGGCGGTTTTGGGAGGCCCAGATGGACCTGGCCCGCAAGGTCGGGGCCGGGGTGGGCGTGTCGAACGGCTGGGAGGAGTACACCGGTCTGGCCCGATTGCCGGCCGATGCGGCCAAAAAGATCGAAACCGACGTTGCCACGTTGTAAAGGACGGACGGTATGCTGAACGACGATCAGAGTCTGCCCGCTCCGCGACAATCGCCCCGACCCTTCCGCATCGCGGTGCTGCGGGGGCTGGCCGTGCTGATGCCCCCCTTGCTGACCGTGTTGATTATCGTCTGGACGATCAACACCACGAAGAGTTATCTGCTCGAGCCGGTAACCGGTTGGGCGCGGGACAGTTTCGTCTGGTTCATGGCCGACGTCCGCGAGCCGAGTTCCTCGAACGGGAATACGGCTATCTACGATGGCCGTAACTATATTCGCCTGGAGGATAAAAGTTATATTCCAAAGGACGTCTACGATAAGGTGTGGAAAAATCCGGGCCAGCCGCTGCCGATCACCGGCGACGACTACTATCGCCGTTACGTGGACCTGACGTTGCTGCGGCCGTACATCGCGATCCCGGTGTTCCTGCTCCTGTTCGTTTTGCTGCTGTACCTGTTGGGCAAGTTCATGGCGGCGGGGATCGGCGCCTTCGCCGCCGGCACGTTCGACCGGGCCGTGCTGCATCTGCCCGGGGTCAGGGCCATCTACTCCTCGGTCAAACAGGTCAGCGATTTCATCTTCACCCAGCGCGACTTCAAGTTCACGCGGATCGTGATGGTCGAGTTTCCCCGCAAGGACGCCTGGTCCATCGGGTTCGTCACCAGTGAGAAGTTCGCCACCCTTCAGGATCGATTCGGCGAAAACGTGGTGACCGTGTTCATCCCTTACGCGCCCGTGCCGGTCACCGGATGCACGGTCGTCGTGCGGAACAGCGATTGCGTCGACCTGGACGTTACTTTCGATCAGGCGTGCCAGTACATTTTCAGTTGCGGAGTGGTGGTCCCGCCGCACGAAGCCGATCGGTTGACGGCTCCAAAGAGGAAGAAATAATCAGTTCAATACGACACCGCAGTTGCGAAACCGCAAGCGGTTGGTTCATCCAGTTTCCAATTTACGCATGGCATTAAGAATTGGCACCCGAGCGAGCGCGTTGGCCCGATGGCAAGCCGAGTGGGTCGCGGCACGATTACAGGCCCTGGGCACGGAAGTTGAGCTGGTGCCGATCTCCACCACCGGCGATCGCCGCGACGAGGCTATCGGCACGCTCGGCCGGCAAGGGGTTTTCACCAAGGAGATTCAACTCGCGTTGCTCGACGAGCGGATCGATCTGGCCGTTCACAGCCTGAAGGACCTGCCCACGGACCCCGTCGCGGAATTGACCCTGGCGGCGGTGCCCGAGCGCGGGCCGACGGGCGATGCCCTGGTTTCCGCCGCTGGGGCGCCGCTCGACGAGTTGCCCCGCGGGGCTCGCATCGGCACGGGCAGCACCCGCCGCCGGGCACAACTGCTCCACTTCCGCGGCGATCTGGCGATGGCGGACGTCCGCGGCAACGTCGAAACCCGGCTGCGCAAGCTGCGCGAAGGCGATTTCGACGCCGTGGTATTGGCCGAGGCCGGGCTGACGCGGCTGGGCCTGGCCGATCAAATCACGCAGCGATTGCCGGCGGAAATCATGCTGCCCGCACCGGGACAAGGGGCGCTGGGACTGGAGACTCGCGCGGCCGACGCCTCGACCCGCCGGCTGGTCGTCGCGCTGGATCACCCCGAAACGCACGCGGCCGTATTGGCCGAAAGGACGATGCTCTTGGCCCTTGAGGGCGGCTGTCTCGCCCCGGTCGCCGCACTGGGACACGTCGCTGAAGGGCGGCTGACGCTCATCGGCCGGGTGCTCGGCAGCGACGGCCGGCAACTCCTCGAATCCACCGCCTCCGCCCCGCCGTCCGAAGCCGAGCCGCTCGGCGGCCAGGTCGCCGAGGCGCTTTTATCCCAAGGGGCCGCCGAGTTGATCCGCGCGGCCCGTTGCACCTAAATGTTGTTGATTTGCGAAACCGCCAGCGGATGGGACGCCAAGAAACGACGCTGGGGCGGCAGATCGACCACCGCCCCAGCGCGAGGACGCCGCCATTACAATATATTAGAAGCCGTAGCGGGCCATGAATTCGCAACGGACCGAATTACCCGGCTCGAGGCCGATGTAGTGCGTTTTCCAGGAGCTGACTTCGATGCCCATCAGGAACTGCTTGGTGAAGTTGTAAGCGAGGTTCCCAAAGAAGAATTGGTTGTAGCATTTCTGGCCGGGGGCCAGGTCGCCGTTGACCGGATCGTCCAGGAGGTATCCGGCGTGGCTGCTGAGCGCGGGAGTCCACTTATACCAGGTCTCGACCCAGCCGCCGCGGCTGCGGATGGGCAGCAAAGTGACCGGATTGAGGCCCTGACCGATGCCGCCCAGGAAGGCGCCGAGGTTGTCGCCCGCGAAGCACTCGCCCTGCACGCCCCAGTTTTCGGTAAACGGCACGTTAAAGTCGAGGTTGCCCGACCAGGTGCGGCGTTGGTTGTTCCTACGGCCGCCGGCGAGATCGAACTGCTCGGGTCCGATGTGACCGGAGAGTCCGACGGTGATCGGCAGCCAGCCTTCGCCGCGCTGTCCGATGGTCCAACCGGCGCGGCCTTCAAAGATCGGCCAGTTGGGCGCCTCGCCGCTGATGACCGCGCCGCCGTCCTCGAACACTTGCTGGTTGGCCGAGACTTGCAGCGTCACCAGCGAGGTATCTGAGAAGTGCAGGTAGCGTTCGCCGCGGAGTTGTGCGCGGCGGTAGCCGATGTTGCCCGCCTCCCAGCCCACCGAGTATAGCAAGGTTCCGGGATAAAGGGGCGAAATCACGTCCCAGGTCTGGCCGAAGAGCAAGCGGTAGTCATCGTTCTTTGCCTCGAGGTAGGCGTGACGCAACAAGATGGTCGCCTTGTTTTCCGTGGAAAGGACGCTGTTCTGGAAATCGACTTCGATCTTTCCGCCGGTCTTGGCGCAGCCGAAAAAGGGAATCCGCGGCCCGCCGATGTCAAACCCCAGGCGGGTGTTGCGGCCGTCGATGATGAACTCGCCCTCGGGCGAAACGCTGGCCGACTGCACGAACAAGGTGTACGAGCCGGGCGTGGTCCGCTGGGTCGAGTAGACCATGTTGGCCCACAAATATCCGTAGGGCGTGATGGTGAAATCGCCCTTCGTCCAGGCCAGCTTCTTCATCTCGCCGCGAAGCTCGTCCAAGGTGAAGTATTCGCCGCCGTCCGCAGGCGCGGTCATCGCCGGCGCCATGCCCGTGGGAGTGGCCTGGACCTCGGGAAGCCGGACCGGATGCTCGCGGAGCCATTGCACTTCCGTCCGCAGGCTTTGCGTCTCGTTCTCCAACTGGTTCAACCGGGCGGCAAGCTCGTCCGCCTGACCGGAATATGGCGGATTGGGCGCCTGCGCAAATAATGTCGCCGAAACGCAAAAAATCGCCAGTGCAAGCGGTAAACTTTGTCTAATCATTGTTGTCGCGTCCTATACCTACGGAATATGCCCCATACCCATTTATTTCGGTATCGGCCGGATAAGCATTAAACTTGATAATTGGAGCAACATGGGAAGCCTGGCGGAGTGCGTAACCTATTGTTGATTGTTCACAAATATAACCGCTCCCAAGCAGAAACATTGACGTCCATGTCTGATCGGCAACAGATTCACCAGCACTTGTCGTTCCAGGGATTGTGGTATCGATTGGCCGACGCCTTGTGCATTGTGCTGGGCCTGATAATTTCGCACCACCGCGGCTTGACGACCACCCTGAATCTTTACGTAACCGTCGCCGCCGTTGCAATCGTTGCGTTTTACCTTGCTGCCGAGACTGGCGGTCTGTATCAGAGTTCGCGCGGGGTCTCGGTCAATCGCGAATTGTTCGGCGCTGACCTGCTGGGGATGCACCTTGGCGGCGCTGCTGATGCTCGGTTTTGCGACCAAGCACACCGCGGAGTTCTCGCGGATTTCGATGGCCACGTGGTTCGTGGTCACTCCGGCGATGATGATCGTCGCGCGGACCGCCACCCGCGGCATTCAACACGGGCTCCGCTCCTGGGGCTACAACCAGCGGACGTTCGCCATCGTGGGCGTCAACGAACTGGGGTTCCAGTTGCGCGGAACATCGAGGCCTCGCCGGAGATGGGCCTGCGGCTGGCGGGCTTTTTCGACGATCGCCCGGCGAAGCGGACGCCCGTGATCCCCGCCGATCTGGGCCGCCGCATAGGTTCGATTCAGGACCTGGTCGATCAGGCCCGGTCGGGCGCCGTGGACCGCATCTACATCACCTTCCCCATGCGCGCCGAGCGGCGCATCCGCGGCGTGCTCGACAAACTGGGCGACACCACCGCCTCGGTCTATATCGTCCCCGACTTCTTCGTGTTTCAAATGCTGCACTCGCGGTGGACCGACATCCTCGGGCTGCCGGCGGTGAGCGTTTTCGACAGCCCGCTGTACGGCATCGACGGGCTGGCGAAGCGGTTCTGCGATCTCGCTTTCGGCGGGCTGTTTCTGCTGCTGGCCGCGGCGCCGATGGCCGTAATCGCGGCGGCGATCAAGCTCACCTCGCCGGGACCGGTATTCTTCCGCCAGCGGCGCTACGGGCTGGACGGCCGTGAAATCCGCGTCTGGAAGTTCCGCACGATGAAAGTCTGCGAGGACGGACCGCAGGCCGTGCAGGCCGTGAAAAATGATCCGCGCGTCACCCCGGTGGGCGGGTTCCTGCGAAAAACCTCGCTGGATGAGATCCCCCAGTTGTTCAACGTGCTCGGCGGCAGCATGTCGCTGGTCGGGCCGCGGCCGCATCCCAACGCCTTGAACGAGGAGTTCCGCAGCCGCATCGGGGGCTACATGCTCCGGCACAAGGTGAAGCCCGGCATCACCGGCCTGGCCCAGGTCAACGGCGCCCGCGGCGAAACCGACTCGCCCGAGAAAATGCAACAACGCATCGAGTACGACCACTGCTACATCCGCGAGTGGTCGATGTGGATGGATCTGAAAATCATGCTGAAAACCGTGCGGGTGGTAATTTCCGGGAAGAACGCGTATTAGTTGGATCAAACCTTGCTCCCACGCTCCGCGTGAAAACACCCTGTCCGGACGCTCCGCGTCCGTTGGAAAAGCGTTGCACATCCAAAGAAAGTTCGCGAATCGTGCGCGGAGATGAGCGTATCATTGCGAAACCGCAAGCGGAAGTACGCCATTCACCAACTTCCGACCTCCGACCTCCGACCTCTGACCTCTGACCTCTCCCATGTCCACCACCGACAATCTCTCGCCATTTGTACTGCCACCGCTGGTGCTGCCGCCGGCGGTTGCGCCGAAAGCGGCGCCGACGGAAACCATCCACGTGCTGCACGTCATCAACGGCGAACACTACGCCGGGGCCGAACGGGTGCAGGACCTGTTGGCGAAATGCCTACCCGAGTTCGGCTACTCCGCCGGCTTCGCCTGTCTGAAACTGGACAAGTTTATCGCCATGCGGCGGACGCGCGAAACGCCGCTGTTCGACGTCCCGATGCGGACCCGGCTCGATCCGCGGGCGGCGCGACGGGTCGTGCGGATCGTCCGCGAGGGGAACTACCGGATTTTGCACGCGCACACCGTGCGCTCGCTGCTGGTCGGAGCGGCGGCCGCGGCACTCGCCGGCGTGCCGCTGGTTTATCACGCCCATAGCCCTACGTCGAACGATTCCACCCGCCGCTGGCGGAACCGGCTCGGCGGCGCGGTCGAACGGCTGTGTCTGCGGCGCACGGCGCGGGTAATCGCCGTGTCGCAGGCGATGGCCGCGCACATCGCCGGCGAGGGCTACGACAAGGCTCGAATCACGGTCGTGCCGAACGGCGTTCCCCGCTTCGATTCGCTTCCCGCCCGGCGAACGCCGCGGGGGAACTGGACCCTGGGCGTGGTGGCGTTGTTTCGGCCGCGGAAGGGCATCGAGGTGCTCATCGAGGCGTTGGCCCGGCTGCGTCGAAAGGGAATTCCCGTGCAATTGCGGGCGCTCGGCACGTTCGAGTCGCCCGAGTACGAAGGGGAAATCATGGCCCTGCTCGAACGGCTCGGCATGACCGGGTACGTCGCCTGGACCGGCTTTACCCGCGACGTGACGGCCGAGTTGCGGCGGATGGACCTGCTGGTGCTGCCGAGCCTTTTCGGCGAGGGGCTGCCGATGGCCGTGCTCGAGGCGATGGCGGCGGGCGTGCCCGTGGTCGCCTCGCGCGTGCCGGGCATCCCCGAGGCCATCCGGCACGGCCGTGACGGCGTGCTGGCCAATCCCGCCGATCCGGAGGCCCTGGCCGAGGCCATCGCCGCGGTCATCGACGGGCGATACGATTGGTCGGCGCTGCGGGCCAGCGCCTATCTGCGGCAGGCCAATTCGTTTTCCGACCGCGCGATGGCCCAGGGCACGGCCGCGGTGTATAATGCCGTTCTCAATGAACATGCCCGAAACAACGGCGTTTAGCAGCCGCGTCGCGATGGACCGCCGTGCCGGCGGCCGCTAAACAATCAATAACGCACATCATTCACACGCCGCCGATGGAAAAATCGCTCGATCGAAAACTTGCCCGGATCACGGCCGACCCCTCCTGCCGCGACTTCATATTGGCCGACGCCAAGGACGCGGACATGGCGTTCGGGCTGGCCGCGCCCGGCCGCAGCCCCGAGCACTACGCCGCCGAGGCCCGATACCGCACGATCGAGGAGTATCGGCAACTGATCCGCGAGATCATCGCCCAAGGCCTGATCGACGTGATGCTCACCAGCGCCAGCACGAACGAAGTGCTGGCGATCCGCGAGCGGCTCTTCGACCACAGCCACGTCACCCCGGCGGTCCGGGCCAACGACGCGACCGACATCTGGCTGGCCGGCGGAAGCGGGCGCTATGCCCAACAGCCGTCCCGCCCTTTCCGCACGGCCACGATCGACCACATCCAATGCGGCAAGGCGGAATGTTCGCCCGACGAACGCCGCTTGGGCGCCGATCTGGGGCTGTATTCCGTAACGTTCAACAACGACGTGGAACTGGACCATCGCACGCTGGAGGCCTACAAGGCGTTCCGCATCGAGGCCGAATCGAAGGGATTCCGGCATTTCCTCGAGGTCTTCGATCCGAATGCCGCGGCCCATCCGCCGGCCGACGTGGGCCGCTTCACGGCCGATCACATCGTCCGCGCGCTGGCCGGCGTGACCAGCCGGGGCCGGCCGCTGTTTCTGAAGATCGTTTATCACGGCCCGGCGGCGATGGAGGCCCTGTCCCGCTACGACCGCTCACTGGTGGTGGGCATCCTCGGCGGCTCGGCCGGCACGACCTTCGACGCCTTCCAGATGCTCTGGGAGGCGAAGAAGTACGGCGCCCGGGTCGCGCTCTACGGCCGGAAGATCAACAGCGCCGAGCATCAGTTGAGCTTCATCGAGCACCTCCGCGCGGTGGCCGACGACCAGCTCGATCCGGCCGAGGCGGTCAAGTCGTATCACGGCGCGCTCGCGCGGCTGGGCATCCGCCCGCA
Source organism: uncultured Planctomycetota bacterium (assembly GCA_963733145.1). Lineage (GTDB taxonomy): Bacteria > Planctomycetota > Planctomycetia > Pirellulales > Thermoguttaceae > JAHIKV01. Next base: position 129,683 of record CAVTCJ010000017.1, read on the forward strand.
CCGCCCGCTGGCCGACGATCTGCAACGGACGGAAACGGCGTCGAGCTACGGGGGCCAGCCGGGTTCTATCCGCAAGCCTTCTTCGCCGCGGCCCGTTGCCTCCGCTTCTTCACCATCGGCCGCGGGGCCCGACTTCAGCAAAATGACGCAGGCCGAGAAGAACCAGTGGAACCTGGAGCGTTGGAAGCGGATCGTGGGGTGAAGATGGAATCCGTAGCCTACATCACCGCGAAGTAGTTCTCCACTGCCCGGTCGAAATGCTCGTTGGCCATCTCGGCCGGACAATTGTGATAGGTGCAGTAGTTGCGGATTTGCAGCAGCAGGTCGCGGGGATGGCAGAAGCGGAAGGGGCGATGCACGCGGCGATAATGGGCGGCGATCAGATAATCCACCGCCGCGCGGCTGTAGGGAACGTCCAACTCCCGGCCCATCAACTCGAAGAGCCGGTGGAACTCCTCTTCGGTCGGATCGATGACTTCGATCTTGTAGGGAATCCGCCGCAGAAAGGCCTCGTCCACCAGGTCCCGCGGCTCGAGGTTCGTGGAAAACACCACGAGCTGATCGAAGGGAACCTGAATCTTCTTGCCGTTCGGCAGGCCGAGGAAGTCGACCCGCTTTTCCAGCGGCACGATCCAGCGGTTCAGCAACTCGTGGATGTGGATTCGCTGCCGGCCGAAGTCGTCGATGACCAGCGTGCCGCAGTTGCTTTTCATTTGCAGCGGGGCCTCGCAGATGCCCGTCGAGGCGTTGATCGTCACCTCGAGCTGCGACATGGTCAGTTCGCCGCCGACGACGATCGTCGGCCGCCGGACGCGGGCCCAGCGTTTGTCGATCTCGCGACGGTCGTACACTCCGCCACCGGGCGCCAGCGGAGCTTCCTCGTGGTTCACGGGATCGAAGAGGCGGATGATTTCGCCGTCGACGCCGATGGCGCGGGGAATCCAGACTTCCCGGCCGAAGGCGGCGGTGATCCGCTCGGCGATGCTGGTTTTGCCGTTGCCCGGCGGTCCGAAGAGGAACAGCCCCCGGCCCGAGTTGATCGCCGGTCCCAGCCGGTCGAGTATACTCTTGCCGAGCAGCAGGCCCTGGAAGGCGCGGCCGAGATCGTCGGCCGTGGGATGTTGCCCGGTCAACGATTGGGCCTCGACGCTGGCGATGTAATCCTGCAGCGAGACGGGCGCCGCGCCGAAGTAGGTGCAGTGCTGCGAATATCTTCGCCCCCGCTCCCGGCCCAGGTCGCTGAGCTGATATTGAAAATCGTTCATCGGGGCCGATCCCCGATGGACCACCAGTTGGCTGTTTTTCAGTTCGCGGAGCAGCTCGTCGACGAGCACGAAGGGAAGCTTGATCTGGCCGGCGATTTCCCGGCCGGCGGCGTCGCCGCGGGCGAGCAGGAACTTCAGCGCCAACGCCTCCACTTCGCTGTCGCTCAGGCCGGCGTCGCGGAAGGTTTTCGGCTCGATCGGCAGGAAGGCATTGCCGCCGTCGGTTGGTTGGTCTTCGCACTCTCCGCCGGAATTCGCCAGCCGGCCGATCCGCGCAATGGCCGCGTCGATCGCCGCGTCGGCGTTCCGGCCGGAGTCGGTCTGATAGGGCGTCTGCATGATAAAAGCTCCCAATATCGTGGGGGGGCGATACAAATATAGCTTTTTTTCACGATTAACGGGGAACATTCCTGTTTTTCGAGTGTTTTGCGCTGTAAAATTTCCCCTGTCATCGCAGGGTGGGTCAAGCCAAACGCAGCCCCACCAAGCGCAGTGAAAAGCCCCCAAGAATAGCCGCTGACTATTCCGGCACAAACGTTTAGACCCAATACCGTTCAATTTCGCACACTGGAATCTCATGTTGGGGTGGCAGTTGTACTGCCACTCCCTGTTATTGCCGCTATTACACGGGGTGGCAGTACAACTGCCACCCCAACTTAACTCTCAATTGAACAGCATTGCGTATAGACCGTGAATCAACACCACCGTCCCATGCAACCCTGCGGCATCTTGAACCTGAACAAGCCGGCGGGCATTAGTTCGCGGCGGGCGGTCGATGTGATCCAAAAACTGGCCCGCCCGGCCAAGGCCGGACATGCCGGCACGCTCGATCCGCTGGCCACCGGCGTATTGGTGATCTGCGTGGGGGGCGCCACGCGGCTGATCGAGTACGTGCAGCGGATGCCCAAGCGATACCTGGGCACGTTCCTGCTGGGACGCAGCAGCCCCACGGAGGACGTCGAGGGGGAGGTGACCGAATTGCCCGACGCCCCGGCGCCGACGCTCGCGCAAATCGCCGCGGCGGTCCGTGGCTTTGTGGGCCGGATCGCCCAGCGCCCGCCGGCCTTCTCCGCAATCAAGGTCCAAGGGCGCCGGGCGTACAAACTCGCTCGCGACGGGCAACCGGTCCAATTGCCCCCGCGGCCCGTCGACATTTACCGCATCGAGATCAAGGCGTACGAATATCCCCGGTTGACGCTCGACGTGGAGTGCGGCGGCGGCACCTACATCCGCTCGCTGGGCCGCGATCTGGCCGAGTCGCTGGGCACCGCCGCGGTGATGTCGGCCCTGACCCGGACCGCCGTCGGGGCCTTCCAAATCGAACAATCGGTCGATCCCGGCGTACTAAACGATGGCAACTGGACCGGATGGCTTCAGCCGCCGCTGTCGGCCGTGCAATTCCTTCCCCGCCTTCACCTCACCGACGAGGAGATCGTGCGCGTTCGCAACGGGCAAGTCATCGAGTGTCGCGGGAAAATCGAGAGTGATAGATCGACGGCTTCGACGCCTGGGGTTCTGCCGGAGGAAAAACTTGAGTTGGGACGGCAGTTGCACGGCCACCCCGAGACGCCGTTAGCGGGGGCGGCAGTGCAACTGCCGCCCCAACGTTACGCCCGAGAGTTTATACGCGGGAACGTTCCGGAACCGAAATGCGTCGAAGCAATTGCCGCCCTCGACTCGGCCGGCCGATTGGCGGCGATTCTCGTCGGCGACGGCGCCGGGCGCCTGCGGCCGGCGCGAAACATGCCTCTGTGTTAGAAAAATCCCAAGAAATCTCCAGGGAAATTATTTGCGACGTAAGTTCTTGCGATTAGAAGATTTGAACGAATTAACAAAGTTCAGCCTGCCTGCCCGAGTGGGAAAATCCATTAAAGGGTATTGCAAAATGATTTCGATGGAGTACAATCGGGGGGTAGCCTTAGGGGACTAAGGTAGAGCGTTTTTTGTTCTTAAAGACCGTCGGAGGTTTATTCAAGGGGAGGATCGTTATGTTGATCCATTCAAGACGAATCGGAACTACTTCATTATTTATTGTCATTTGTGCCGCCTTAGGATCGGTATGCGGTTCCTCTGCCCTGGCGCAGCAGATGAGTCTCTCGGATTTGGTCAAGCACGTCAAACCGAGCGTTGCCCTGATAGAAATCATCGTAAAAGGGAAAACGATGGGCAACGGCAGCGGGTATGTGGTCGATCCCAGCGGGATCATCGCCACGAATTATCACGTCGTCGAAGGCGCGAGCGAGTTGCGGGTCAGTTTCCCCGGCGATACAAGCCTGGGCAGCTTCAAGGCCGAGGGCTTCATCGCCTTCTATCAGAAGAAGGACATGGCCCTGATCAAAATCGACCCCAAGGGCAAAAAACTCCGTCCGCTTCCCCTGGCCAAAGAATTGCCCTCGCAAGGCGATGAGGTCGTGGCCTTCGGGGCCCCGTTGGGATACAGCGACACGGTCACCAATGGCATCGTTTCCGCCGTCCGGACGGGAAAAGAGTTGACCTCTATGATGAGTTACGGGGGCCACGACGGCTATGGAAAGGACGGTTTGGGATACGAAGTGAATACGACTTGGATCCAGACCAGCGCGCCCATTTCGCCGGGCAACAGCGGCGGCCCCCTGGTAAACATGAAAGGCGAAGTGGTCGGAATGAACACCTTCGTCAGCACCAGGGGCCAGAACTTGAACTTCTCCCTGTCGATTACGCACATGATTAAGTTCATCGCCGACTCGGGAAAGAACGTGAAGCCCTTCTCGGACCTTCCCCCGCCGCGTGAAGGCCACGGGGGTGGACCTTCCGGCGACGCCAAGAAAACCCTCGCATTGTGGAAAGCCCTCAATCGGGCCAAAAACCACCTGGACCAGGAAATCGAGGCTTGCGAGAGGAAGTTCCAGAAACTGCCCCCCATCGACCCCCGAAATCCCATGAAAGGAAGTCGCATCCGCAATCGAAAAATCGCGGACGGGTTCAAAAAATTGTCCGACGCCTACAGCACTTACTCCAGCGACATCAGCCATCTCGATCAAAAAGAGGCCGATATCGAAGTCATCAAACTGGTGGTCCAGGACACCGTGGTCGCCAAGAAATTGAGCGACCTCTGCAAGGACGTCTCCAACACCGCGTCGGCCGGAACCGATGAAGTGGATTGGCAGAGGGCCATCTCCGCAATCAAGGATGCAGGCAACGACACCGACACCCACCGCGAATTGCTCCGCGTAAATCTTGGCCTCATGTACAACCTCTCCTTCCCCACCCAGAAAGACACCGCCGAGGAAGATAAAAAACTCCCCAAGGATAAGAAAGCCACCAAATCCACCACCGAGAAAAAGGACCGCTCTCTGGAACGGGTTTGGACGGACGCCAGCGGCAAGTTCCACATTCGGGCGAAGTGCATCGGGGTCGAGGGTGGCATCGTCAAGCTCGAAAAGCCCGACGGCACGGTCCTTAACGTCCCCAAGGACAAACTATCTGAAGAGGACAAGCTATTCCTGGACGAGAGCGAATGAGTCCCTATTCCGCGATCGCCTCTCCCTTTGGGAGAGGGTTAGGGTGAGGGCTGATTGCCGGTGAATCGGTTTCCTCGTTTGCATCTCTTCTCGCTGCCCTCACCCCCGGCCCCTCTCCCAAAAGGAGAGGGGAGGAAATGACCCGGCCCCTCTCCCCGATGGAGAGGGGAGAATTTATTTTACGTCCCCCAATCGCGGGCGTAGCGAAAGTCCCAATCCACCGTGCGCTGCGATAGTTTGGCGACGACGGGCATCCGCCGTTTGTAATGGTTCCGCCGGATGAGCGTCGAGATGCGGTCGATGAACTCGGCGGCGAAACCCGCCCGCAGCAATTCCGCCCGCCGCCAGCGCCGGTCGACCATCAACAGCATCAGCCGGTCGGCCTCGGCATAAGAAAATCCCAACTCTCCTTCGTCGGTTTGCCCGATCCAGAGGTCGCCCGTCGGCTGTTTGGCGAGGATCCGCTCGGGAACTTCGAGGTGCGCGGCCAACTGGCGGAGTTGCGTCTTATAGAGGTCGCCGATGGGGTTGATTGCCGAGGCCATGTCGCCGAACTGCGTGCCGTATCCCAGCAGCAGTTCGCTCTTATTGCTGGTGCCGACCACCAACGCACCGAACGCGGCGCTTTGATCGTAGAGCACCGTCATTCGTTCCCGCGCGCACTTGTTGGCCAGCCGCAGTTGCGCGGCCTTGCCGGCGCGGGCGAAATATGCGTCCACCTGGTCGGTGATCGGCAGGTCGATAGTACGGACGCCGGACCGTTCGACGATCGCCCCGCTGTCGAGCCGGGTTTCCTCGCTGGAGGTTTTATAGGGCATGGTGACGGCGAGGACGTTTCCCGGCCCCAGCGCCTTTGCCGAGAGCATGGTGACCACGCTGGAATCGAGTCCGCCGGAAAGCCCCACGACCGCCTTCCCGAATCCCGCCCGGCCGGTCTCCGTGCGGAGGAACCCGCAGAGAATTTCGGTCACCAGGGCGGGATTGATGTTCAATTGGGCGTCCGCAAGTTCGTTAGTCATGAGCTTGTGCGCGTTTCTCCCTTCCCCTTTGGGAGAGGGGCCGGGGGTGAGGGCGGTTTGCATTGCTTCAAATTCGTCCGGCGTAATCAGTTCAAACAGCCCTCACCCTAACCCTCTCCCAAAGGGAGAGGGGACATTATTCATACTTCTGCCGCTTGATGCGCTTGAACTCCTCGACGGTAATCAGCAGGCGTTCGTCGCGGGCCAGGGGCACGATCAGCCGCTGACGCCGCAATTCATCCCGATCCAACTCGGCGACGCACAACGCCGGATCGAAAAACGGGGCCTGTGCGATCGTCCGGCCGTCGGGTCCGACGGCCAGGCTGCCCCCCCAGAAACACAGCCCGTCCTCGAAACCCACCCGGTTGACCACGATCACCGCCGCGCCGAGCAGTTGGGCGTAGACGCGGGCCATCCGATCGTAAGTTTCGGCCACGCTGAGCTTCGGGCCGTCGACGCCTCGGGCGGGCGAGTTCGACGCGCAGAGCAGCAGGTCCACTTCCTCGGCCTGCATGATGGCCGCGGCCGAAAGGTGCCAGAAATCCTCGCAAATCAAAATCCCCACGCGGCCGAACCGCGCCGTGTCGAAGGCCATGAACCGCTCGCCGGCGGCGAAATACCGCCGCTCGTCGAACAAGCCGTAGGTCGGCAGATAGACCTTGCGATGGACGTGGACGATCCGCCCGCCCTCGACCCACAAGGCGGCGTTGTAGAACCGGTGGCGCGGCGATTCTTCGATCAGACCGACCACCAGCGACATGGGCCCGGCGGCCTCGATCAACCGCCCGATCTCCGGCCCGTCCGGTGAAACGGCCAGATCGGGGACCATGTCGCGGACGAAACCCCCGGTCAGCGACAGTTCGGGGAACACGATCAGGTCGGCCCGCTCGCGGCGGGCGGCCTCGATCCGCTCCACGTGCATGGCGATGTTCCGCTCCAGGTCGCCCAAGACCGGCGCGACCTGGGCCATCGCCACGTGCAACCGGCGGGGGTCCCCCGCAATATCGCCGGAATTTTGTTCTGTAGGATTCGTCATTTCAATTTGTAGGGTGCGTGAAACGCACCGTCGCCCGGTATGTTTATTGATGTTCAGAAAACTAATGCAACATCTGTTTAGCGGCCGTCGGTACGACGGCCCGTGTTCCGCTGCTGGCCGACGTACCGTCGGCCGCTAAACAGTTGCACTACTTATCTGACGGTCAATAGTGCGTTTCACGCACCCTACTTTAATTTTACGCCCAATTCATCGAGTTGTTTGGCGGGAACCGCTCCGGGGGCGCCGGTCATCAGGTCCGTGGCGCGTTGGGTCTTGGGAAAGGCGATGCAATCGCGGATGCTGTCCAAGCCGGCAAAGAGCATCACCAGCCGGTCGATGCCCAGCGCGATCCCGCCGTGCGGCGGCGCGCCGTACTGCAGGGCATCCAATAGGAATCCGAACCGCTCGCGGGCCGTCGCCTCGTCGATGCCCAGCAGGCCGAACACGCGTTGTTGCAGCCGCTGGTCGTGGATTCGGATCGTGCCCCCGCCCGCCTCGTTGCCGTTGATCACCAGGTCGTAGGCCCGGGCGCGGCACTTGTGCGGGTTCGATTCCAACAGCGGTCGATCCTCTTTCCGCGGAGCGGTGAACGGATGGTGCATCGCCGTCCAGGTCTGCTCTTCGTGGTCGTAGGCGAACATGGGAAAATTGACCACCCAGGAAAAGTGCATCGTCGCCGGATCGTAGAGTTTCAGCTCCAGCCCCAACCGTTTTCGCAGGCCGTAGAGCGATTTGCAGACGGTCTCGAAGTCGTCGGCCACCAACAGCAGCAGGTCGCCCGGTGCGGCGTCCATCCGGCCGCCGATTTGCGCGAGCAGTGCCGGCGTGAAGTTCTTCGCGCTGGGCGAGGTCAACTGCCCGTCGGCGTCGATCTTGAAAAACACCAATCCCTTGGCGGCGAATTGCTCCTTGACGAACGCCGTAAGCTCGTCGATCCCCTTGCGGGAATAGCGTTCCGCCGCCCCCTTGGCGTTGATGCCGCGGACCACTCCGCCCGACTCGATCGCCCCGCGAAACACGCGGAACTCCGACTCGCCCGCCAGATCGGTCACGTCGATCAGCTCCATGCCGAAGCGCAGATCGGGGGCGTCGTGGCCGAACCGTGCCATCGCCTCGTCGTAGCACATCCGCGGCAGCGGCAGGGAGACCTCGATTCCTAAAATCTCCTTGGCCATCCGCGCCACCAGCCCGTCGATCACGCCGATCACATCGTCCGCCTCGACGAACGACATCTCCACGTCGAGTTGGGTGAACTCCGGCTGCCGGTCCGCCCGCAGGTCCTCGTCGCGAAAGCAGCGGGCCACCTGGTAGTAGCGGTCGTAGCCGGCGACCATGAGGATTTGCTTATAGAGCTGCGGCGACTGGGGCAGGGCGTAGAAATTGCCCGGCTGGATGCGGCTGGGGACCAGGTAATCCCGCGCCCCTTCCGGCGTGCTGCGGCCGAGCATCGGCGTTTCGACGTCGACGAACCCCAGCGAGTCGAGGTAATCCCGCATCACCTTTATCATCCGGTGGCGCAACAGCAACGTCCGCTGCATCTCCGGCCGGCGGAGGTCGATGTAGCGGTGTTTCAGGCGGATGTCCTCGCCGGGCAATTCCTCCTTCGAGGTCGGCAGCAGCGGCGGCGGCAGGCTTGGATTCAGCACCTGCAACTCGCGGGCGCGGACCTCGATCGCCCCGGTCGGCACGCCCCGGTTGACCATTCCCTCGGGCCGCGGCGCCACCTTGCCGCGGACGAGGATCACGTACTCGGCGTGCAGATCCCGGGCCGCGGCCACCGCCTGCTCCCCGCTCTCCGGGGCGAAGACCACCTGCGTCCAGCCGTAGCGGTCGCGGAGGTTGACGAACAGCACGCCGCTATGGTCGCGGTGCGAATCGACCCATCCGCACAGGGCCACTTCCCGGCCCACGTGGTCCAAACACAATTCGCCGCAGGTATGAGTGCGCAACACGTTGGATGCTCCCGTTATGGATACTTCTTCCGCAATTCCATAAAGACGCTCTCGGCAGGTCGGCAAACCACCTTACCGCTCTCGATTTCTTCCCACCTTCGCTCCAATTCGGCTTTCCAAAACCGGCTGTCCAACTCAAGCACCTGCTGCCGGTCGATGTTCGTTTCGCGTAAAGGGTCGTTTTGGTCCATTCAGTGTTCCTTTTCAGCATCCGAAATCGCCTGAGAATGAAAATCTCATCCCGCGTCTGAGGAAAGCAGCGGCGAATCGTGTTCGATCTGCACCCGCTCTACAACGCAGCCGGTTTTCTGAATATCGGCCACGGCGCTGCGAATGGCGGATTCCAAATTGTCGGCCTCGCGATGGAAACTAACGCGCGGGCTCCCGCAAAAGGTACCCGGCGTGCCATCATCGCAACCGGCCTCGAAGAGTTGATCGGCCAACTCTTCAGTCACTTCTGTAACCGGCGATAGTATTACCTCAAAGGCGTAAGTCTTCATGCCCAGATATTCTAGCAGAAACGCCCCCCAGGAAAAGAGGGACGGCACACACGCCGTCAGCCTCTGCACCGCGAGCGAAATGATCCGCTCCGCAATCTCCGTCGGCTCGCATTGTCCACTTAAGGCGACAAACCGGCACTCGCTCAAACTGCGGAACCAGGTCATTTGCCGCTTGGCCAACTGCCGGGTGTGGAGTTTGACCAACTCGACGGTCTCGGCCAAAACGCGACGGCCTTCGAGATGCTCGATCACCTCGCGGTATCCGACCGCTTGCCGCGCGGTGCGGCTCAGCGAATCTCCCCTCTCCCTTTGGGAGAGGGGCCGGGGGTGAGGGGCGTGCGCTTCGTCATCGGCCCTCACCCTAACCCTCTCCCAAAGGGCGAGGGGACCATTTTTTTGCCCAGCCCTCTCCGAAAGGGCAAGGGGACTGTGCGCCAGTAGCCGCCGCACCTCCTCGACCAATCCCGCGGCGAACATCTCGTCCACCCGCTGCTCGATCCGGACGTAAAGCTCTTCCCGAGGCCAGTCGAGCACGAACACCCGGCATTCTTCGGTCGTGCGGCCAACCTCGAACTGCCGCTGCAACTCGCTGATCGGCCGGCCCGTCTTCTCGAAGACTTCCAACGCCCGGATCAAACGCCGCTCGTCGTTCGGATGCAGCCGGGCAGCCGTTGCCGGATCGACCTCCGCCAGTCGCCGGTGCAGCCAGTCGCCGCCGCGTGTGCGGGCCTCGTCGACCAGCCGCCGGCGCAACTCCCAATCGGCCGGCGGTCCCTCGAAGATACCCCGCAGCAGGCCCTTCAGATACAACGGCGTGCCGCCGACGAACAGCGCCTGACGACCCCGTCCGGCGATTTCCGCCGCCGCGCGAGCCGCCTCTTCGACGTACCGCGCCAGGCTGAACTCTTCCCACGGCTCGATGGCGTCGACCAGATGATGCGTCACTGCCCGCCGCTGCTCGGCGGTCGGTTTCGCCGTGCCGATGTCCATCCGGCGATACAGCGCCATCGAATCGAGCGAGACGATTTCCGCGTCGATCCGCCGGGCAAGTTCCACGCCCGCGGCCGACTTGCCCGAGGCCGTCGGACCAGTCAGGAACCAGCAATCGCGGACGAAATGCAATGACATGAGAATTCCAATCGTTTAGCGGCCGTCGGCACGACGGCCCGGATGCGAGCCCAGGCCGCCGTGCCGGCGGCCGCTAAACAGCTATAATTCCTCGGCAATAACAACCGACGACCGGTTCGGTCGAATCGAACAGCAACTCGTGCGGGTCGGCCGCGTCGCGGTCGGGCAGGGCCACGATGGTCATATCGGCCAGCTTGCCGGGCGACAGCGAGCCGATCTCCGCCTCACGGCCCAGGGCTCTGGCCCCGGCGAGCGTTCCCATCCGCAGAATCCGCTCCGGCGGCACGCCCGGATGACGCCGCGCGGCAAACCGCATCTCCCCGAGCAGGCTCAGGTCGGGCGTCGAGCAGCGGCCGTCGGTCCCCAGCGCGACCGTCGCCCCGGCGGCAAGCATTTTCCGCAGCGGATATTCGTCATGGGCGAACCAGTCGTGGCTTCGGGGGCAATAGACCACGCTCATCCGCGCGGCGTTCGCGCCCAGAAACGCAATCTCCTCGTCGTTCAGGTAGTTGCCGTGAATGACCAACGCCCGATGGGCCTCGGCCAACCGCCGCAGGTAATCCAGCGGACGCGGAAATCGAGCGGTCGGCGTCCCCTCCGACGCCGAACAGCCACGCTCCTCCAAAAACCTCCGCAACGGACCGCCACCGCTCCGCAAAAACTCCATTTCTTCCGGCGATTCCGCCAGATGCATGGCCACCGGCGCTCCCACAGCCGAGGAGAGTTCGACGACGGATGTCAATAGGTCGGGATGAACGGTGAACGGCGCATGGGGGCTGAGCCCGGCGCCGTTGAAATCAGCAAAGCTCACACCCTCTCGTTCCCATGCTCCGCATGGGAACGCATTGTCCGGACGCTCCGCGTCCGTGTCGCACTCCATTGAAGTTGAACATCTTCCAGCCGCGCGGACGCGGAGCGTCCGGGCAGTGTGTTCCCACGCAGAGCGTGGGAACAAGCGATGTACATGTGACTTTGCCCGCTCCATCGCTCCGGCCACTTCTCCGGCACTGAGAGCCTTTAATTCCAGGAATCTCGTTACCTCCAGCGGTGAATCGGCCGGCGTGTGATCGGGCTGAACGATGTCACCTAGCGTGGTGACGCCGCGGCGGACGCTCTCTTCCAGCCCGCGAGCGATGGCCTCCTCGACAGTCATTGTCGTCCGCTCGCGGTGCTCGATCACCAAGCGAATCCAATCGACAAGTCCGATGCCCCGGCGGCCCAGCGGCGCGGCGAGGTCGCTGAATTCGAGGTGGGCATGCGCGTTGACCAGCCCGGGCAGAATGGCCGCGTTGCCCAGATCGTGGACCGTTTGTGGTGCAGGCGTCCCGCCTGCTTGTTGGCATGCGGGCGAGACACCTGCACCACAGCCGCCGATCGAAACGATCCGATCCCCTTCGACGACTACGAAACCGTCGGCGATCGGCGCGCTCGTCACCGGGAAGACATAGCGAGCCTTCAGTACGATTTGGCGGGACGATGAGGCGGACATATTCTTATCGTTCCCATAGGGAACCATGGAACGAACGCAAGAGCCGCTGTGTTTATTGACAGTCGGATAAGTAATGCAACTGTTTAGCGGCCGACGGTACGTCGGCCGGCGGCGGAACACTGGCCGTCGAGCCGACGGCCGCTAAACAGATGTTGCATTAGTTTTCTGAACATCAATAGCCCCGGCGTCCACGCCGGGAAGAGCTGGTCGATTTTTCCTTACGTAACGAACCCCGCCTGGACGCTGGGGCTAAGTTGTCGCGTCAGAATAAGTTGATTACTTTTTGTGGTGCAGGCGTCTCGCCTGCCGCCGGAAAATGCAGGCGAGACGCCTGCACCACAATGAATTATCAGCCAATTTCTTGTGACGTAGTTCCTATACGAATCGGCATCGCGGACCGTTATTTTCAGCGATCCGCCGCCACTCCGCAAGCCGTCTGATCGCCATCCAGCGGCAAGTCCGAGTGCTGACCGCGTTCGATGGCCTCTTCGAGCGATTCTTCCGCCGATTTCGGACACGGAATCATGGCGAACAGGCCCAGCAGCAGCAGGCCGAGCACCGCTCCGCCGACGACCGCCGGCCAAGTGAAAGCGATTCCCCCGCCGTCGCCGGGCGTGACGAACACCTTCGCCAGCGGCAACTGGTCGAGCATCGCCGGCGTGATCCGGGCCGAGGCAACGCCCAGCGTGTTGTGGACCAGGTGGAACGCCACGCCGGGCAGCAGACTGCCGCTCTGCACGGCCATGTATCCGATGACGACGCCGACCAGCGTCGCCATCACGGACTGTTGAATAATGAAGTGGGCGAGGCCGAACACGATGGCGGTATAGACGATCGCCCGCCATTTGTGCCCCAGATGCCGGAACCCGGAAAGAATGAACCCGCGGCAGGCAAGCTCCTCGCAGACGGCGGGCAGCAGCGCAATGACCAGCACCGCCGGCCAGAAATCGGCATGGTGGATCAGATCCTGCATCTTCCCCATCACCTGACGCATCTCTTCACTCAATGGATAGAGCCGAAGCACGACGACTTCCAGCAGCTTGACCGCCGGATGCAACGCCACGGCCAACAGCACCGCCGCCGGAATGGTGAACCACCGCGGCCAGCGCAGCAGCAGCGTTTGCCGCGGGCTGGTGGTCAACAGGAACGTCATCATCAGCGTCGGGACGAGGAACATCGCCGCTTCGGTGACGATTGTCGTGCGGGCAAATGCCGCGAACGTCTCCGGCATGCCGGCGAAAGAGCCTATGTAGAACCTGATCATCAGGATCAGCACGCCGAGGCAGACGGCCATCGCCACGGTCGGCGTCGGCCCCCGGTCGCGGAACAGTCGCCGCAGCCAGAGGCCCAACTCGAAGCGCTCGCTTTCGCGGAACAGCACCGACTCGCGGTTGAACTGATCGACCGCCCAGCGGATCGATATCAGGCAGACCAGCAGAGTGACCAGGGCCACGACCGGCGCGTATTGCAGCGCCCGCAGATACTCGCCCGCCAACATGCTCCGCAGGACCAGGGCCACGCCGGCCACCGGGATCAGGCTGTTTCCCAAATTCAGTTCAACGCCGGGCGACATGGGCAAAATGACCAGCGGCAACATCAGCAGCAGCAGCGGCATCAGATAGTATTGCCCTTCCTTGGTGCTGCGGGCCAAGGCCGCCAAAGCCAGACACAACGCGCTAAACAGCGCGGCCATCGGCAGCAGGGCCAGCAACAGCGAGAGCAAGGCCACCGGCGGCGGCAGTCCGAAACCGGGCAGACGCGCCAGCACGATCCAGCCCGTCACACCGACGCTGACCAGGTTCAGCACGGCCGTGGCGACGCTGAAAACCATGATCGTCAGTAGTTTGCCGAGCACGATCTCGCCCCGTCCGGCGGGACTGCTAAGCAAGGTCTCCAGCGTGCCGCGTTCTTTTTCGCCGGCGCAGAGGTCCACGGCCGGATAGAAGGCCCCGGTCAAGGCCCAGAGCAGCAACAGTACGGGCAGGATGCTGGACCAGCGGTTGCCCTCTTGGCTTTTCTTGCCGGCTACGTCTTCGGATTGAACCGTGAATGGTCGGGCGTCCCGGGCCGACATCCCGCCGGCCTTGAGGTTTTCGTCGCCCACCCGCTGCTTCCAACGCTCCAGGACCGCGGTGAGCGCGACCCAGGAGAGCATCGATTTCTGATTGTTCCCGTTGTAGACGGATTTGGGCTGGGGGATGTCGGGCGAAGGAATTTTCGTCCACCGGCTTTCCGGCCGCAAGTGCCGCCCGCCGCAGGGCGATCGACCGGCGAAACTCTTCGAGCCGCTGGGCGAAATCAGGCGGAAAGTAGAGCGCCGCTTCGTAGGACCCGGCCTGCACCAGGTTCCGCGCGTCGTCCCATTGTTTTTCCAGCGCCGCCGCCCGGGCTTCGGCCGTAGGGTGGGACAAGCGAAGCGCGGTCCCACCAGATTTGTCGTTGTTGCTGGTGGGACCGCGCTGCGCTTGTCCCACCCTACGCGCACTTTCCGCAACAGATACTGATTCGCCCTCCTCCGGCAGGAAAAACAGCTTGAATTTCTTGTACCCATCGAGCTTGGTGAACAGCGAAGCCGCGAAATAATCCCCCTCGACCAACGGCGGCGAGACGTCCAGGTTCCGGCCGCCGACGACCAGCACCCGGTCCGGACTGTTGTGCATGAACTGCGGAATCTGGAGCAGGCTCATGCCCAACAGCGGGTAGAGCAGGATCGGCACCACCGCAATCACGAACAGCGTCCGGCGGTCGCGCAACTGGTCGCGGACCTCGCGGGCTAGAATCAGTTTGACGTTCGCCAGCTTCATTTACTGAACCACTCTGCCAGGGACTCTTGGTCGTGTTGCGAAATCAACTGGAAGAACAGCTCTTCGAGGTCCTGCTGTCCGTATTGTTCCCGCACGTCGTGGAGCGTTCCGTCGGCCAGCACGCTGCCGCGGTGGAGGATGGCGATGCGGTCGCAGAGCTTCTCCGCCTCGCGCATGATGTGCGTGGAATAAATGATGCACTTGCCGCCGTCGCGCAGCTCGGCGATGGTGTTCAGCAGGGCCCGGGCGACCAGCACGTCCAGGCCGGCCGTCGCCTCGTCGAAAATCAGCACCGGGGGATCGTGGACCACGGCCCGGGCCACCGACACCTTCTGCTTCATGCCGGTCGACATCTTCGCCCCCAGCACGTCGCGGGTGTCGTTCATTTTCAAGCGGTCGAACAAATGCTCCATCCGCGCGGCGAGTTGGTCGCGGGGAATGCCGTGCAGGCGGCCGAAATACTCGACCATCTCCCAGCCGGTCATGCGGTCGTAAACGGCCGTGTTGGCCGACATGAAGCCGATCTGCCGCCGCACCTGGGTGGATTGCGTAACCACGTCGAAGCCGTTGACCGTGACCGAGCCGCTGCTGGGGCGGAGCACCGTGCTGAGAATCCGCAGGGCGGTCGTTTTTCCCGCCCCGTTCGGTCCCAGCAGGCCGAAGATTTCGCCCGGCACGGCACGGAAACTGATCCCCTTGAGGGCCACGAATTGTCCGCGCCGAGAATCCGAGAAGCTCTTGGTCAGTTCGTGGACTTGGATCATGACGCGGACGCTATACAGTGCGGGAACACAAACGTGGGAATCGTTCAGCAGCCGCCGGCACGGCGGCTTCCGGCAATCCCCGGGCCGCCGTGCCGGCGGCCGCTAAACGGCTGCGACGTTCGCCCTCCTGATGCAAACCCCATCTCCTATTGTACCTTACGGCGTCGGTTCCCCGTCGGGCAATTCGTAAAACACGTTTCTCCGTCGAGGGGAATAACCGGCATCCTCGATAGCACCGCGAATCTGGGCCTCGGTTGCCCGGAACGCCGTCCCGGCGGCCGCCACCACGTTTTCCTCGATCATCACGCTGCCGAAATCATTGGCCCCGAACCGCAGGGCCAACTGGCCGACGGCCAGCCCCTGCGTGACCCAACTTGCCTGGAGATTGGCGAAATTGTCGAGAAACAGCCGGGCGACGGCCAGCGTCTTTAGGTACTCGAACGCCCCCGCCTTCGGCAGATCGGCCAAGCCCGTATTTGCCGGCTGAAAGGTCCAGCAGATGAAGGCCGTGAAGCCGCCCGTCTCGTCCTGCAATCGGCGCAATCGTTCCAGGTGTTCGATCCTCTCGGCCGAAGTCTCGACGTGGCCGAACATCATCGTGGCCGAGCCGCGTCCGCCCAGCGAGTGCCACTGGCGGCAGACGTCCAGCCAGCGGTCGGCCGAGGTTTTTCGCGGACTGACCAGTTTTCGCACCCGATCGACGAGGATTTCCGCCCCGCCGCCGGGCAGCGAACCGAGTCCCGCCGCCTTCAGCCGCTCCAACACCCGCCGGATAGTGAGCCCCGAAAGCGACGCCAGGTGGTCGATCTCCGGCGGGCTGAAGCCGTGGACGTTGACCGACGGGAAATGCCGCTTCAGGTCGCGGAGCAGTTCTTCGCACCACTCGATGCCCAGTTCTGGGTGCATTCCGCCTTGCAGCAGGATTTGGTTTCCGCCCAGCGCGATGGTTTCTTCGATTTTGCGGTGCAATTCCTCCCGCGAAAGGACGTAGGCGTCAGCCGCGCCAGGCGTGCGCGAGAACGCGCAGAATCGGCATGCGCTAAAGCAGACGTTCGTGTAGTTGATGTTGCGATCGACGTTGTAGGTGCGATACGGCTCGGGGTGCAGGCGTCGCGTGACCTCGTCGGCCGCGCGGCCCAACGAGGCCAGATCGTGAGATTCGAGCAGCGCCATGCCATCCGCCGCGTCGAGCCGCCGGCCGGAGACGGCCTTGTCGAGAATCGCAGCGTCGGCGTGGTTCATGGGGCAAACGACTTTCAATACGTTTAGCGGCCGCCGGCACGGCGGCCCTCGCCGTCGCCGCAAGCCGCCGTGCCGGCGGCTGCTAAACGACAAAAATCATCGTTATCACCGAGTACAATAGAGCGTCTATTTGATGGTCCCATCGTCGTGAAAAACCAGCTTCACCCCCGACGGCGCCAGCCCTTGGCGGCCGGCCAGTTCGTAGTAGCGCTGCAATCCCTGCCGCTGCCGCGGGCCGAAATGAAACTTCAAGTTGTCGCGGAGATAGGAGAGACATTCCGCTTCGGATATTCCCACCCGCGGCGCCTCGCGCCGGGCAATCGCTTCCAACCGGGCCAGCCCTTCGTCGCGGGCCCGGGCCAGCACCGTCGCCACGCCGGGCAACTCGATCCCCGGCCGGGCGATCCACAGGGCAAACACGAACGGCAGGCCCGTCCATTGCACCCACTCCGCACCCAGGTCCCAGACGAAGGCGAACTCGCCGTCGGCCAGGGCGATACCCCGGTCGCCGATCATCAGCACCGCGTCGGCCGAACTCTCGTCCAGCGGCGCCCCGATCGGCAGCGGCCGCGTCTCGGGCGTCACGCCGAACCGCTCCTTCAACAGCACCAGACTCAGCGCGGCACTGGTCCGCGAGCCTTCGTCCAGTGCCAACGTGCGGATCTCCTCGACGGCTTTCCGCCCGTAGAGCTTCACGCTCCGCACCGCTCCGTCGCACGCGATGCAGGCGTCGGAGATGATCGAGCAGCCCGGCTGCCGGGCGTATTCGATCGAGGGGATCATCGCCACGTCCAGCCGGCCGGCGGCCAGCGCGTCGGCCAGACGGCTGGGATGGTCGAAAACGATCTCCCACGCCGGCGCGATTGACGCCAGCGTTTCGACCAGCGGCCGGGCGTTGAGATACGTCACCGCCCCGACGCGAATCCGGGTTTGGCTCGACGGCGACGGTTGTGATTCCACCACTGAACTTCCCCTTGAGCAAAGTAAACTGGCATTATAAGCGACGGATGGGAATCGGTGTAGGGAACGGTACACGGCAAGCAGTTCAGTAGGTTATGCTTTAGCGTAACAGGTTGGCCCACAACGGATTTGTTATGCCATTAGTTTTTGGGATTGAGAAATCGTCCTCAATCTTTGACGGTCTTGGGTCTTAGGTCTTGGGTCTTAGGTCTTGGCACGAAGACCCAAGACCTAAGACCCAAGACCCAAGACCACAATTGGTTGCGGCTAAGCCGCGCTAGGCTAAAGCATAACCTACGACTAATGTTTGATCGGCGTGCCGGCATACACTAACTCGTTTGTTGCCTTTCACTTATGGCGACAATGGGCAGCTCGTGGAAATCCACGCTCGGGCTGCTATTCGGTCCTATACTTTCACATGGAGCGAAGAGTAGGGTGCGTGAAACGCACCACAACCGGTAGTGCATTGTGCGGCTCACGCTCCATACGGACTAGCGACTGATGTCCCATCGGGACTCTGACGAATCCGATGCACGAGCCGAAGAACCATCTCCGCCAGTTCCGCTTCCCCCAACTTTCCGAGTCGTGGGACCGCTACCTGCCCGTGCTTTGGATAGTCTGTGCTGGGGCGGCGTTTTCGGTGGCGGCTTTTTTCGCCGTCCGCTGGTGGGAATACCAGGACATTGCCAAGGCCTTTCAGTTGACTGCCGAAGATCGGGCGCTGGCCGTAAAAGGGACCTTCGAGACCGAAACGGCCATGTTGGATTTGGTCCGCTCGTCGCTCGAAGGCGACCCGCAGGTGCGGCGGCGGGAGTTCCACTGGCTGGTCGCTCCGTTTCTCTCCCGCTCGCGGAGCATCGAGGCCGTCGAGTGGGTGCCTCGCGTCACGGATTCCGACCGGGCGAAGTTCGTCGCCGAGGCGCGGCGCGAAGGGATCGAAGATTACCGGATCACCGAAATGGGCGGCGACGGACGGATGCGCCCCGCTTCAAAGCGGAACGAGTATTTCCCGATCTGTTTCATCGGACCGCGGCCGGGCCTGAAAACGGTCTACGGCTACGACGTCGCCTCCGAGCCGACTCGCCGCGAATCGCTCCGGCTGGCTTGTGAGACGGGCGATACGGTGGCCAGCGGGCGAATCGATTTTGTGCAGGACGAAGCGAAGACGGCCGGTTTTCTCGTCGTGCTGCCCGTCTACAAAAGCGGCAAACCCTCGATCAGCGTCGGCCAGCGCCGCGAAAACCTCCGCGGATTCGTGCTCGGGGTATTTCGCCCCGACGACATGTTGACCGCCGCGCTGACGAAGCTCCAGCCCGAGGGAATCGACGTTTGCCTCTACAATCCGGCGTCCCCGGCCGACGGCCGGCCGTTCCCCTTTCACGCCTCGCGGACGCGCAAAATGGCCTGGGAACCTGCGGACCGCGACGACCTGAACGATCCGAGACAGTTGCACTACGCCACCCAACTCGGGGTGGCGGGGAGTCCGTGGACGGTCGTCTGCCTGGCGACGCCGGATTTCGTTTCCGCCCGGCGGACCTGGTGGCCGTGGGGCGTGCTGGCGGCCGGTTGGGCACTGACCCTATTGTTTGCCGCATATCTTGCCTCGAGCATCGACCGCAAAACAGTCGTCGACCAACTGTTGGCCGAGAAGCGCCTGCACGCCGATCAGTTGCAGGACAAGGTCCGCCGGCAGACCGCCGACATCCGCCGCGCGCAGGAGGAGGTCATCTACCGTTTGCTCTCGGCCTCACAGTGCCGCGACGAGGAGACGGGGGCCCACGTTCGCCGGGTAGGGCTGTTCAGCGAGGTGCTTGCCCGCGCTGCCGGCTGGTCGGGCGCCGACGCCGACTGCATCCGCCAGGCGGCCCCGATGCACGACCTGGGCAAGATCGGCATCCCCGACGCCATTCTGCGCAAGCCGGGCAAATTTACCGCCGAGGAGTACGAGGTCATGAAGACCCATACGCTGCTCGGGGCCGACATGCTCGCCAATTCCGACGTGCCGATGCTGCAAATGGCCCGTGAAATCGCCCTCAGCCATCACGAACGCTGGGACGGCGGCGGGTATCCCTACGGGCTGGCCGGGCAGGAGATTCCCGAGGCCGCCCGCATCGTATCCATCGCCGACGTTTACGACGCCTTGACCCACGCCCGCGTCTACAAACCGGCAATGCCCGAGGAAGAAGCCCTCGACGTCTTGCGCTCGGGAGCGGGCACGCAGTTCGACCCGCTGCTGCTGGCTCACTTCTTCCTAAATCTGCCGGAAATCAGCCGCATCGCGTCGGAGCATCCCGACGAGCGGTCGGGCGTCGCTCCCGTCGCCGCCGGCGCCGTCGGCGTCGACGGCTATTCGGCGGCAGACGCATTAGAACCGAGCGTCGGATAGCAGCGGGCTTCCCTTTAGCCCCCGCGTCCACGCGGGGTGCATGAGTCACCGGGAACCAATGCCGCGTCTTTCCGGCGTGGACGCCGGGGCTAAACGGCCTGCCCCCCCAACATCGTGGGGGACGCCGCCGTATCCTTTTTTCCGAATTACCTCTTGCCTAAATGGCCGTGACTGCTAGAATCTGATGGTATTACGTCTGCGATATTCGTAACACCACCGTTCTTGGAGGCAGCCCCCGCCATGCCGAACAAGCATTTATCGGACTCGGCCATTATTTGCACGCTGCTCTTCGCCGCGTTATCCGTGTTCGCGGCGTCCGCCACGGCCGACGACGGCGGGTTCAACGATTGGACTTCGATCGGCTACACGCGCATCAGCGACATGCAGTCGTTGAAAACCGACCCGAGCGGCAATCCGCAAAGCAACTTCACAATCCCGCTCTACGGCACGGATTATTTGCCGGCCTATAAGATGCTAGGCGTCGTGCTGAACAACCCCGGCGACATGCTCGACGGCACGCCAAATTACGTTGCCTCGGCGCCCGGCACCGAATGGCTGCTTGGCGGCCAATGGCAGGTCTTCGTGCAGACCCTCGACAATGCAAACGACTTCGGCGGCGCGACCGTCTGGATGGGGCAGAACTACGGCAATGTCGTCCCCCTGCATCATCCCGGCGAAAACGCCACCCAGCAGCAATACGACGACGCCACGGCGTACAGCTACAGCGACCAGGAATGGCTCAACGAGGTGAACCGAGTGAGCCTCGGCGGCACGCTCAAGGCCGGCGACGTCGTCGAGATACGCGCCCGCGGCGGCATGTTCTACAAAGGCAAGTACAACGTCAACGAGCAACACGACAACGATCCGGCGCTGAACTTCGAGATCGTCAAGATCGCCGACGGCACGCTGCCCACCCCGCAGGACATCGCCCTCTCCGACGTTCGCTATGCGGGCGAGACGGGGGCCTACAAGTTCGACGTAACTCGGGCCACCGGCGCCGAACGCTATCAGGGCACTCTGGTCCGTTTCACCGACGTGCAACTGGTCGACGATCCGTCCAAGTGGCTGCCTGACGCCACGGTGACGATCACCGACGGCAACGGCTATTTCTTCTCGTTGAAGCTCGGGCTGAACGGTTTCGATCCGTCCAGCGCTCCGACGGGAACATTCGACGTGACGGGCATCTTCGATGAGGAGCCGGACACCTGGAACCCTCTGACCGGCGACCCGCAAACCGGCTACCGCCTGTGGGCCACCGATCCGAGCTGGGTCGCCGTGCCCGAGCCGGGCACGATCATACTGCTGGCCGCGGGCGGTTTGGCGGCACTGTTGTTGTGGCGGCGGCGATAAAGTTCCTCGTTCCCATGCTCCGCATGGGAACGCATTGTTCGGACGCTCCGCGTCCGTGCGGCAACCGATTAACCCGGATTATTCATAAACACGAAGGAACATTGTCATTCTGAGCGCAGCGAAGAATCTGGGCTGTTTGCGGCGCATCGGAGATCCTTCGCTGCGCTCTGGATGACGTTTATGAATAATCCGGGTTAACGCCTAACACTTTCCGCCACACGGAGGCAGAGCGTCCGGGCAGCGTGTTCCCACGCGGAGCGTGGGAACGAGGGGTTGTACTCCGATAATTCAACGGTATTGGATAAAATGGAGAGCAATCGCATGAGCAGGTCACGCAATGCATTTACGCTGATCGAGTTGCTGGTGGTCATCACGATCATCGGCGTTCTGCTCGCGCTCGTGCTGCCGGCGGTGCAGGCCGCGCGGGAAGCCGCCCGCCGCGCGCAATGCGCCGGCAATCTGAAGCAGATCGGTCTGGCCGTGCAGCAGTATCAGTCGGCGCACGGATCGTTTCCCCCGGGAAACGTGCTGAAGGCCTTCGGATTCTGTCCCGGCGGGGCCAACCTGCAGTCCGACGACGGGGCGAATTGGGCCATCGCGATCCTCCCCTACATCGAACAAAAGGCCTTGTACCAGAGCTACGATTTCGCGGCCTACAACGAGTCGCCGCCGAACCGGCAGGTCCGCGAGGCGTTCGTCGGAATGTACGCCTGCCCGTCCGATTCGGACGCCTCCTCGCCGG
Organism: uncultured Planctomycetota bacterium; assembly: GCA_963733145.1. GTDB lineage: Bacteria > Planctomycetota > Planctomycetia > Pirellulales > Thermoguttaceae > JAHIKV01. The sequence continues at coordinate 151,820 of CAVTCJ010000017.1, forward strand.
CAGTGCCCGGCGGCGGTCCGGCCTCGGCCTCCCAAGGCAACATCCCCTACATGCCCGGCTCCTATCGGGCGATGTCCGGCCGCAGCGACGGCAAACGTTACCTCGACTCCGCCGAAGACGTGGCCACGTATCCGAAGTCTTGGCGCGGGCCGATCCACGTCATCGGCGTGTTGGGCTTCTCGACCGAGTCCTCGGCCAACGTCCGGGACGGCATGTCGAACACCTTGCTGGTGGGCGAATCGACCACCAGCACCAGCTCCGAGCAACGGACGTTTTGGGCCTATTCCTACGCCTATTTCTCGCTCTCGGCGGCGACCGCCGGCCAGGGCCGGACACTGTTGGGCGATTACAGCCAGTGTGTGGCGGCGGGCGGAACGGGAAAGGAAAAACCCTGCAAACGCGGCTGGGGCAGCTTCCATCCCGGCGGCCTGCACTTCGTCCTCTGCGACGGCTCGGTGCATTTCCTCGACTCGACGATCGACATACAACTGTTCGCCGATCTGGCCACCATCGCCGGCGGCGAAGCGGCGTCCGTGCCGGAGTGAGATCGCCGAGTAACCGTTTAGCGGCCGCCGGTACGGCGGCCTAAGATACGCTGCAAGCCGCCGTGCCGGCGGCTGCTAAACGAGTGGGATTCACTCCCCGGCCGAGCGCCGCGACTGTAAGAAAAACCCGTCGGCGGCGTCGTTGATTTCGGGCGGACTGAAACCGGCTGCCGCCAGCCATTCGCGCCAGCAGTCGTCGTCGGGGAGCAGGTCGCCGCCGATCTCTCCGCCCACGCCGCGATGAAACTCGTTGATTTCATCCCGCCCGTTCAGGTGCATCACGATCAGCCGGCCGCCCGACTTGAGGCATCGGGCCAGGTTCCGCAAGGCGGCCGGTTGGTCGCGGAAATGGGGAAAGCTATGGAAGCACAAGGCCACGTCATACTCGGCTTGGCCCAGGTCGTCCCGACAGGCGTCGGCCGCGCGAAACTCGGCGTCGATCCCTTTGGCCGCGGCCTTGCGGAGCATTTCCGGCGAGAAATCGACGGCCGTCACGCGGCCCGGCCGCACCCGCTCGGCCAGCCACGCGGTCAACTGGCCGGTGCCGCAGCCGACTTCCAGCAGCCGGTCGCCGGCCCGAAGGCCGAGTTGCCCGGCGCGTCGTTCCATTTGCCGGATCGTTTCGGCCGGGTCTTGTTCGGAGTGGTCCCACCCGGCGGCAAGCCGGTCGAAGAAGGCAATTCTGGCATCCGCGTCGGACGGAGTGGAAGTTGATGTATTCATGTTTGTCTTCGGGTTCATCGCGGGCGCAGGAGCGTCCGGGCAGTGCCTTCCCATGCGGAGCATGGGAACGAGATGGAATCCCGCTTGCGGTTTCGCAACCGGCGAGCGATAGCGTGGGGGGATTTCCCGGTAATACGTTTTAGTATATCATAATATCTTTGCGACCAACCGATCCGTCAAGGGTTATTACTGATGATTTCACGCTCTAACGTCTTATATCTGGCGGCGGTTGCGTTTTCCGCGTTGCTTGTTGCCGGGTGCGAATCCGTGGCCGAGCCGTCGGCGCCCGGCGTCAAGCCGCTGGCCGTCTCCAGCCCGTACCTCGAAGCCGCCGTCGTGGACCTGCTGGGCGGCGACACTCCGCTGGTCCGTCTGGCCGGGCCCAGCTCGTGTCCGGGCCATTTCGACGTCCGGCCCAGCCAGATCAGGGAACTCGCCGATTGCCGGCTGTTGATCCGCTTCGATTTTCAAGCCGGATTGGACCGCTTGCTCGCCGAGCGAAGGAACGGCGAACCGCGGATCGTGACGGTCAGCGAGCCGGGCGGGCTGTGCGTGCCGGACACCTATCTCGCCGTCTGCCGCCGGCTGGCCGATCGTTTCGCAGCCGACGGGACTATGAGCCGATCCGCTGCCAACGCGAAACTGGCGGAGATCGAACGCCGCGAGGCCGCTTTGGGCAAGGCAGCGTCGGACAGGATCGACGCGGCCGGACTGCGCGGTGCGCCGGTCTTGTGCAGCAAACATCAGGCCGACTTCTGCCGCTGGCTCGGCTTGCGTGTGGCGGCCGAGTTCCCCAACGCCGACACGGCATCGACCGGCGGGATAGATCGGGCCGTGACCGACGCCGCCGAAGCCCGCGTGCGGTTCATCATCGCCAACGAGCCCGAGGGACGACGCGCCGCCGACGCCCTGGCCGACCGGCTGCACGCGGCGGTGATCGTCTTCGCCAATTTTCCCGAGCCGGGCAAACCGGACGCCTTCGACGCAATGGTCCGGAGGAATCTCTCGGCCCTGGCAGCGTCGATCGATGGAAAGTCGATGGATAAATAGCGGATTGATGGAATGTGGATTGTTGGGTAGTAGGATTGTTGGAAAGCTGATCGATGGCAACAACGTCGAATCGAGAGTAGCAGCCGCGACGCGGCGATACTCGATAGCCAGGGGCGTCAGCCCCTGGGAGGGAGGCGATATATTCGTTGAAAAGCCCCGAAGGGGCGACAGAAGCGACTGCCGCCGCTTCGCGGCTTCGATGAGCCGCCCGCCCAATCTCCAAGGGGCTGACGCCCCCGGCTACATACTGTCGTCCCTTCGGGACTAAAGATGACAACCCGCCACCCCAATCTGAATGTTCTGAAAATCTGACCACCATGACTGAACCCGTCCTCGATATTCGTTCGTTGCGGATCAGGCGCGGAGGGCGCGACATCCTGCAAATCGGGCGGCTGGAGGTCGGCCCGAGCGAGGTCGTCGTGGTGCTGGGCCCGAACGGGGCCGGCAAGAGCACGCTGCTGAAATGCGCGCTCGGTTTCACCCGGCCCAACGCGGGCGAGTTGCGCGTGCTGGGCACCGCCGTCTGGCCGTCGCATCCGCCGCTGGCCGCATTGCGCCGCCGCATCGGATACGTCCCCCAAGAGTTGGCCGCGCACAGCGAAACGCCCCTGACCGTCCGCGAGGTGGCGGCAATCGGACGGACCGGCATCGCCGGACTCTTCCGCCCACTCGGCGGCCGCGATTGGAGCATCATCGACGGCTGGCTCGACCGGCTCGGGCTGGTTCCGCTGGCCAACCGTGCTTACGCCTCGCTCTCCGGCGGCGAGCAACGAAAAACCCTGATCGCCAAGGCGATGGTGCAAGAGCCGGAACTGCTCCTGCTCGATGAGCCGACCGCCAACCTCGATCTCTACTGGCGGGAACAGATCGTCGGTTTGCTCGAACGATTGTACGCGGAGACGGGCCTGGCGATCGTGATGGTCTGTCACGAGTTGGAGGCCGTCCCGCCCTGCTGCCGGCGGCTGTTGATCCTGCAAGGCGGCCGGCCCATCGCCGACGGTCCGCCCGAGGACTTGCTGAACGGCCGGCTGGTGGAAGAGCTGTACGGGCCGCGGTTGCGGCTTTTCGCAGCCGACGGGCGCTACGCGGTCGTGCCGGCGGGGGAGGTCGCAACGTAATGGACCTTCTGTTCTGGCTGCCGGTCTTATGCTGCGGGGCGTTGGCGGGCGCGTCGACTGGATTTCTCGGCACGTACATCGTGGGAATGCGGATTCCGTTCCTGGGGATTTGCGTTTCCCACGCCGCGCTGGCCGGGGCGGTGTTCGGCGGATTGTGCGGACTCACCGGGCCGATGCTGCTGCCGCCCGCCCTGGCCGGAGCGGTGATCGCCGCCCTGCTGCTGGGAACGCTCGATCCGCATTCCACGCGGATCGACTCGAACGTGCTGATGGGCATCCTCTTCTCGCTGACGATGGGACTGGCGTTTCTCGGCCTCGGATTGTACGGCGTCTACGACATCCCGGACAACGAAGTCCGCAGCCTGCTGTGGGGCAGCTTGAACTTCTGCCGCTGGAGCGATTTTTACATCATGGCCGCAGCCGCCGCCCTGGAAATCGTGGTCGTCGCGGCGTTTTACAAGGAACTTCGGGCGGTGCTCTTTTCGCGCGTCCACGCGGCCGCCGCCGGCGTGCCCGTCACGCCCGTCTGGACCTCCTTCCTGATCCTGACCAGCGTGGTGCTGACGGTGAACTTTCAGACCGTGGGCGGGCTGATGATCTACAGCCTGTTGACCAACCCGGCAGTGGCGGCGTTCCTGCTGGTCAAGGGCTATGGCCGGGCGTTGGCCCTGTCGGCGGCGTTCGGCTTGCTCAGCGGGCTGGGCGGATTCCTGCTGGCCGCCGTCACCGATCTGCCCACCGGGGCGATGATCGTGATCCTCTCGTCACTGCTGGTGGGCGTCGCTTGGGCGATTTCCGCCGTGCGGCAGTGCGCGGGACGTTGATGCCTGTTACATGGAGTCCAATTCCAAGTAGCACTAGGATCTTCTTGCCAAACCGCAAGCGGTTTGCAGAACGCATCGGAGGGTTGACCCCTTGAAGATAGCAGTGGCTCGCCGTGGAACGATCCGCCCTCACCCCCGTCCCCTCTCCCAAAGGGAAAGGGGAGATTTGTCAGACTTCTTCCAACTGATACCGCCGGATTTTCCGGTCCAACGTCGAGCGTTCGATGCCCAGGATGCCGGCCGCTTTGCTCTTGTTCCAGGAGGTGTGGTTCAGGGTGTTGAAGATATGCACCCGTTCGATCTCTTCCAGCGAGACCGGCCGGAAGCGATCGGTGCCGAGGGAGGGCATTTCGGTGTCGCCGGCGGTGGCGAGTTTGGTCAGCAGGAGGTCCTCGACGCCGATTTCCTGGCCGTGGCAGAGGACGACGGCCCGCTCGACCACGTTTTTCAGTTCCCGCACGTTGCCCGGCCACAAGTATTTGTGTAGTTGATCTCTGGCTTCGATCGTGAAGCCTTTGAGCTTGCGACCGGTTTCGGCGTTGAACTTTTGCAGGAAGTAATCGGCCAGCATGGAGATGTCCTCCTGGCGTTTGCGGAGCGCGGGGACGACGATCTCCAGCACGCGGAGGCGGAAATAGAGGTCGCGGCGGAAATGGCCCTCGGCCACGTCGCGTTCGAGGTCGCGGTTCGTTGCGGCGATAACCCGCACGTCGACCGTCACCGGCTTGCTTCCGCCGACGCGTTCAAAGGAGTGCCCCTCCAGGACGCGGAGGAACTTTGCCTGGAGGCCGGGGCTCATTTCGCCGATTTCGTCGAGCATCAAGGTGCCTTTGTGAGCGGCCTCGAACTTGCCGATCTTCCGCTCGGTGGCGCCGGTGAAGGCCCCGCGCTCGTGGCCGAACAATTCGCTGGCCAGCAGGTCGGCCGAGAGGGCGGCGCAGTTGAGACAGACGAAAACGTTGTCCTTCCGGGCGCTGTTGTAGTGGATTCCGCGGGCGACGAGCTCCTTGCCCACCCCGCTTTCGCCGCGGATCAGCACGGTGGAGTTGCTGTCGGCGGCCCGGCCGATCTCTTCGGTCACTTGCCGGATCACCTGGCTGTGGCCGATGATGTCGCTGCGGATTCCCAGCCGCTCGCGGAGCTCGACGTTTTCGGTGCGGACGCGGGTCAGGTTGTCGGCCAACTCCTGCCGGCGGAGAATGTTCTCCACGGCCACCGCCACCGTGTCCGCCACGGCCAAAGTGAATTCGAGGTCGTCCGGGTCGGGCACGATCGAGCGATCGGTCGAGTAGAGGTGGATCAGGCCGAAGACCTCGCCGCCGCGGCGGACCGGGGCGCAAATCACGCTGGTGGCCAGAATGTCGCCTTGGCTGTCGCGGCTGCCCAGCGTGCTGTCGTCGACCACGTTGCGGGCCAATACGGCCTCGCCCTCGCGCATCACGGTCGAGGCCAGGAAGTTCGAGACGCGGTGATAGCGGTGGGGGGATGAACTGCGCGAGGCGACGACCTCCAGGTCTTCGCCGCTCGGTTCGCCTTGATGGTTCGGCGGGAACAAGAGCAGTGCGCCGGCGTCGGTTTGGGTCTCCTCGGCCAGCCCTGCCAACGCCAGATCGGCCATCGCGGCCACGTCCGGGGCCTTGGCCAACTCGAAGGCCAGGCGGCACAACTTCGCCGCCGCGCGGCCGATCTTCGATACCCCGCTCGGCTCTTCCTCGCCGGGAGCGAGAAACTTGGTCTTCACCCGGCGATGTGTGATAGTCGTCGGTTCGCAGGTGGACAACACGTCCAATTCGTCTTCGGCGCCCTCGGCGATCGGCGCGGTAGCTTCGGGCGAGATGCGGCGGACCACCGAGCTGGCGTCGCCCCCGGACGTGAACGCGTCCGACAGCCGGTGGACGAAAACGAGCTGCGTCCGGCCGATGCGGATGATGTCGCCGGGCTTGAGGACCAAATCGCCGCGGACCATCTCGGTCCCCAGGAGCGTGCCGTTGCGGCTTTCCAGGTCGCGGAGCGTCCACTCTCCGCCCGACATGAAGACCTCGGCGTGGTTCCGGCTGCAACGATCATCCTTCAGCACAATCTGGTTTGTTGCGCGCGGCCGATGGTGGCCGACTGGCCCGACACCAACCGGAACACATCGCTCCACTTCGAGCCTTCGCGGATCACCAGATAAGCGGATTGTGACACGAGCCGAACCCTCCAAACAGCCGCACAGCCTGAAAAGTCGTTAGAACGAGTGTATCAAAATAGCACAATCCATTTACTTTACCCTCCCGACAAGGGTTTTCGCAAGGGTGTGGATTATGGATTGATGAAAGGAGGCGGCATTACCTCGCCGACAAAAGGGGGGTATGATCCTTGCTTTTTGCGGGTTTGCGCACTAATCTATTATGTAATTGGAATTACCAGAAGAGGTGTCGTAAGACGCCGCGCCCAAAGTCGGCAACGACCTAACGTAGTTTCTAGGAGTACCCCCATGTTTCATCGCGCCAATGCGGCCAACTCTGTCCGTGGTTGTTTTGTGCTCTCCATCCTGGCTTCCGCGATCGCGTTGATGGTTTGCACGACCGCCAACGGTCAAACGAACGACAATAACAACAACAATCTCTTTAGCCGGGCCGTCGGTGGTATTTCGGTTGACGCCGAGGGACTGCTGAACAACTCGCGGTTGGATGATTTGGCGCCCTCGGAAAATTGCGCAACCAATCGATGCAACAAGCCCCCAACGCCATGAACGCCACGGCGAACATGCGGAAGATTTCGCTCCGCCGGCTGGAAGCGGCCCTGCAAGACTGCGTCAACAACAATAAACCCATTCCCGACGACATCAAGTATCTCGCCGGCCTGCAACGCATCAACTACGTCTTCGTCTATCCCGAACAGAAGGACGTCGTGCTGGTCGGCGTCGGCGAGGGCTGGAAGGTTGACGCCAAGGGGAACGTGGTCGGAATCGAATCGGGCCGGCCGGTGATGTTGCTCGACGACCTGCTGGTAGCGCTCCGCACGGCGCGTGGGGCGGCCCAAGGCGGCATCACCTGCTCGATCGACCCCACGCCCGAAGGCATTCAGCGAATGCAATCGCTTCCCGGACCGCAAATGAACAGCCGGCAGCCCCAGGCGCAGGAGTATGCGTCGGCGTTGGCCAAGGCCCTGGGACTTCAGCAGATCAGCATCCACGGGGTGCCGGCGACGAGCCACTTCGCCCGCGTGCTGGTGGCGGCCGACTATCGCATGAAGGAGATTGCCATGAGCATCGCGCCCTCGCCGATCCCGCACTGCCCAGCTATTTGCAGATGTTCCCGACGTGCGCCCGCGGTTTTAAGACTCCGCGATTCTGGCTGGAGCCGTCATACGCCGCCATTCTTCACGACGCCGACGGCTTGGCGTTCGAGTTGAGCGGCTCGGCCGTCAAGGCGATGACCGAGGAAGACTATTTGTCGACAACCGGCAACATCAAGCATAGCGGAAAAGCCGGCTCCTCCGCCCAGAGATGGGCCGACAAAATGACCAAGTGCTATCCCCAATTGGCCGTGGCTGATCCGATCTTCGGCGAATTGCAGAACTGCATGGACCTGGCCGTAATCGGCGCGCTGATGGTGCGGGAAGATCTTCTGGAAAAGGCCGGCCTCAGCCTGCCGACGATGACGGATTCGGCCGACCTGAAAACCGACCAGTTCAACGCGCCGAAGCAGGTCGAAAGCCAGGCCAGCTTGTTGAACGTCAAGGGACGATGGGTTGCTACGGCCTCGGGCGGCGTGGCGATCAATTCCTGGGGGATCGTCCAGAAGCAGCTTCGCGACAGCGATAAGGTCGCCTCGGTCCGCACCAAGGCCGTTCCCGCCGAAAACAACTGGTGGTGGAACTGACGTTTCGTCCGGTTTTCGCGGCTGTTAATGCAAAGCCCACTTGTTTCGACGAGTGGGCTTTTTTAATTCGATTACTAACCGTCAGAATACACTTGCAACGCCGTTTAGCAGCCGCCGGCACGGCGGCTTGCGGCGTCGGGGCCGTCGTACCGACGGCCGCTAAACGATTATTGCATCCCTTGTCCGCAGAACGCCTCGCCGTCGGCCCTCGGCTTGAAGTTTCGGCCGAAATTGGTTAATATGACGAATAGCGGTTCACTGGGCGGATGCCCGTCCCGCCGTTGGCTGCCGTCCCGCCCCAAACCAATTGCACGCCCATGACCCTGCGATCGCATCTGCTGCCGATCTTCGTCTTGCTCACCCTGCTAGGCAGCGCACCGTCGCGCGCCGCTCGCTCGGAAGACACCAAGCCGGACGTCCACCCCCTGGTGGGCAAAACCGTAAACGTCGAGCTCCGCTCGGGCCGGACGCTGAAAGGCATGATCGTCGAGGACGTCATCGGGGGCGACATTCCCCGGACGATCTCCCAGTTGCGGCTCCGCGAACCGAAGAGCGGTTCGCGGCCGATCCTGGGCGCCGCGGCGGTCAAGCGGGTCACCTCTCCCGACGGCAAGGTGCTGCTGGTCTTCGAGGAGCAGTCAAAATGCCTCGCCCCGCCGGACGAGAAGATTCTGGCCGACGTTCGCCAGGCCACCAAGGCGGAAAAAGAGCGCGCCGCGGCGCGAAAGTCAGCTTCCAACCGGAAAACCAAGGCGCATCAATCGCACAAGTCCTCCGCGGGCGACGACGAGGATGCCCGCCGCAAGCGGTACGAAGAAAAGCGAAAGGAGTTCCACGACAAGACGGGCGTCTGGCTCTGGCCCGAGCTGACTGACGAACAGCAGAAAGAGGCCCTGAAGCAGGTCAAGGACTACGTGGCGAAAGTCCAGCAGCGGTTCGCCCCGCTGAACATGCACCTCTCCGAGACGCGGTATTACCTGTTTCTCAGCGACCTGCCGCCCGAGGTGGCGTCGCTCTACACGACGTGCCTCGACGAGATGCACGAAGAGTTGTGCAAGGCCTTCGCCATCAAGGACAAAGACCGCGTGTGGCTGGGAGGCAAGGTGCCGGTCGTCGCCTTCATCCACGGCGAGGACTTCGCCCAGTTTGAGAAGGAGTTTTTCCATAATTCCGTCCCCCCGGCCGCGCAAGGGCTGGCGCATCAGGGCACCAACGGCGTCGTGGTCATCAGTTGCCACTGCGGCAAGGACCCCTACTACTTCGCCGGCGTGATCGTCCACGAGGCGACGCACGGTTTCGTCCACCGCTACAAATCGCCCGAGTTTATCCCCAACTGGCTCAACGAGGGCATCGCCGAATGGGTCTCCATGACCGTGGTCAAGAAAAATCTGGGGACTAGACGCAAAGTGGAAATGGCCATCAAGCAGTTGCGCAAACCGGGACCCTCGGTCCCAATTTCTTCACCGCCCCGAACATCGCCGCCGATCAATACGGCATGGCCACGGCAATGGTCGACTTCATGATCCGTTCCAATCCGAAGGCCTTCCGCCTGTTGATCGACGACATCAAGTCGGGGATAAAGTGGCAGGACGCTCTTAAGAAGACCTACAAGGTCACGCCCGAAGAACTGACCCAGAAGTTCGGCATGACCGTGGCGGGGATTCCGATGCTGCGGCCGTAAACTGGAACGTGCAACTCTCGGCGCATTCGACCGGTGATTTTAACTGCCGCCGGTTAAACCTCATTTTCCGTTTTCAACGTCCCGCTTTGCACGGGGACGGGCAATTCGTCCTCGACCTTCTGTCCCGGCCGGAAGAGGTGGCTCACCCAGCCTTCGCCGTCCCGTTCGCGGGCAAAATGTTTCCCGCGGATTTTGTCTTGCAGCCGCATCAGGCCCTCGAGCAGCGACTCGGGCCGGGGCGGACAGCCGGGAATGTACACGTCCACCGGCACGATCAGGTCCACGCCGCGGACCACGTGGTAGCCGTGGTCGAAGTACGGCCCGCCGCTGATCGTGCAGGCCCCCATGGCGATGACGTATTTCGGATCGGCCATCTGCTCGTACAGCCGGCGGATGCGGCTGGCCATCTTGAACGTGACCGTGCCGGCGACGACCATCAAGTCCGACTGCCGCGGGCTGGGCCGAAACGCGCCCGCCCCGAAGCGGTCGATGTCGTATCGGCTGGCCCCGGCCGCCATCATCTCGATCGCGCAACAGGCCACACCAAACGTCATCGGCCAGAGGCTGCTCTGCCGCGCCCAATTGATCGTCTGCTCGACCGTGGTCAACAGCACGCCGTCTTCAAACCGACCTTCGATCCAAGGTTGTGTCATGCCGAAAATCCCTCCGCCGTCTGATCCGCAAACAGATCAGTATATCCCGATTTCGGTCGGCATGGAATTGGGGCAATCTTCCGCCCCCGCTAATTACGGGGTACGGTGGCCATCATCCGTCGTTTAACCCGGAGCCGGCGGCGGCAGTGCCTTTGTGCCCTCCGGTCTTTGTGGTAAAATCCCCTCCCGGCACCCATCCCCTCGAGGCGACCCATGAAACCGATCACCGCCGACCCGAACCTGGTGGCCTATTGCGGACTGTACTGCGGCGCGTGCGGGGCCTATCGCCGCGACCGCTGCCCCGGCTGCCACGAGGGGCCCAAGTTTGCCTCCTGTCCGGTCCGGGCCTGCTGCATCGAACGCGGCTTCTCATCCTGCGCCGAGTGCGAGAGCCCGGCCGATCCCCGCGACTGCAAGAAGTTCAACAACTTCGTCTCGAAGATCTTCGGCCTGATCTTCCGTAGCGACCGCCGCGCCTGCATCCTGCAAATCCGCGAAAAGGACCTGCCAGGCCACGCCGAAACAATGGCCGCCCAGCAGCGGCAGTCAATCCGGCGGTGAGGAAAGTAGGGTGGGACAAGCGGATCGCTGTCCCACCAAAGGGAATGATATCTGACAGCAATCTTGGTGGGACTGCACTCCGCTTGTCCCACCCTACTTTGTTTCCGCGGCCGCCTGCTTGTTCAGCGAGGGGCCGATCAGCTTTTCGATTTCCGCTTCGTCGAGGGTTTCAACCTCTTCGAGCTTCTTGGCCATCGTGTTGAGCTTGTCGCGGTGTTCCTTGAGCATTGCCGTCGCCTGATCCGAGGCCTCGACCAGCAGCCGCGAGACCTCCTCGTCGATCACCTGAGCGGTGTGCTCGCTGAAGCGGCGGGGCTCGGCCATTTCGCGGCCCAGGAAGGGATGATCCTCGCCGTCGCGGAAGGCGACCGGGCCCAGCCGCTCGCTCATGCCCCAGTGAGTGACCATTCGCCGGGCGATCTGCGTGGCCTTGTTCAGGTCGTCCTCGGCGCCGGCGCTGTACTGGTCGAAGACCAGTTTTTCGGCCGCCCGGCCGCCCAGCAGGAACAGCAGCCGCGTGCGCAGCTCGTGCTCGCTGATGTTCATGCGGTCTTCCTCGGGCAGCAACTGCGTGGCGCCCAGCGCCCGGCCGCGGGGAACGATCGAGACCTTGTGCAGCCGATCGACGCCGGGGACCATCCAGGCCAGCAGGGCGTGGCCCGACTCGTGATAGGCCGTCATCGACTTCTCCTGCCGCGAAAGGACCTCCTCGCGCTTCGATCCCATCAGGACCTTATCGCGGGCGTAGTCGAAGTCGGACATATCGACGTAATCTTTATCGTGCCGGCTGGCCCAGAGGGCGGCCTCATTGACCAGGTTGCGGATGTCGGCGCCGGTAAGCCCGACCGTACCCGCCGCCAGGTGCTCCAGATCGACGTCGATGTCCAGGGGGACGTCCTTCGAGTGGACCTCGAAGATCGCCAGACGGCCCTTGAAACTGGGCCTTTCGACGGTGATGTGGCGGTCGAAGCGGCCGGGCCGCAGCAGGGCCGGATCGAGCACGTCAGGGCGATTCGTGGCGGCCATGATAATGACCGACTCGTTCTGGGTGAAGCCGTCCATTTCGCTGAGGATTTGGTTCAGCGTCTGCTCGCGTTCGTCGTGTCCGCCGCCCACGCCCGTGCCGCGGTGCCGGCCGACGGCGTCGATTTCGTCGATGAAGAGAATCGCCGGGGCGTTGTCCTTGGCGGTCTTGAACAGATCGCGGACCCGGCCCGCGCCCACGCCGACGAACATCTGGATGAACTCGGAGCCGTTAATCGAATAGAAAGGCACGCCCGCCTCGCCGGCCACGGCGCGGGCCAACAGGGTCTTGCCGGTGCCGGGGGCGCCCATCAGCAGAATCCCCTTCGGCACCCGGGCGCCCAGCCGCTGGAACTTGGCCGGATTGCGGAGGAACTCGACGACCTCCTGCAACTCGTGCTTGACGCCTTCCAGTCCGGCCACGTCCTCGAAGGTGATCGGTTTGTCGCCGCCGTCGTAGCGCCGGGCGCCGCTCTTCGAGAAGCCGCCGGTCAGGCCGCCGGAGAAGAACGAATCGCGGGCCTTGCGGAACAGCACCCACAGGCCGACGAACAGACCGACCGAGATGAGCATGTAGAACATCAGGATCAGCACGGTGTTGTCGCGGGGCTCCGTCGCCCGATAGTGCTGCCCGAGACGGTCGCGCAAGACCTCGTCCAGCTTCGGATCGGCCATGGCCATCGGGGGGAGGATGACGACGAACTTTTTGTTTAGTTTGGGAGTAGTGCCGTCGGCGCCCGGTTTGGCGTCGGGATCGATCGGAGGCACCTTGAACTCGCCGTACAGTTTGTCCCCTTGTATCTCGGCGGTGGCGATGTTCTTGTCCGTCTCCAACTGGCTGCGGAAGAAGCCGTAGGTGACTTCCGAACGGTTGTTTTGGCTCTTGATATAATAAACCGCCACCACAACCAGCGCCAGCAGCACCAAAAACCACCAGACGGACGCGCCGCCCCAAGGACTAGGGTTCGGCCTGCGCGGCGGCGGGGTGTTCTTGTCGTTGTTCTCAGACGAATTAGGCATGAATCACCGCTTTCCGAACAATTTATACCCACCCAGACGGCGGGGGTAGATTCTATCCAATCATGCAATTATATCTGATAAAGGGGTGTTTGGCGACCGAGGGTGGCTTGGCCCGCCGTGTTGATTGTCGAGTTGTAGGACGGATTTCCTAATCCGTCCCGTTTTGAGGACGGATTAGGAAATCCGTCCTACGTATCATCGCGGGCGTGGGCTTCGATCGTCGCCCGGGGCAGACCGCGGATGGCCATGCACTCCTCAATCGAAAACCCGGCCGATAACAAGCGGCGCGTCCAGTAGCGGGAGTCGGGCGGGTCCGATTCGCCGGACGGTTTGTCGGCCTGACCGAGCCCTTCGGCCACATCCGACTGGCCGCTGAAGCGGCCAGCCCTTTGGCCGTCGGCGCCTTCGCCAACGATCAGCAATAACTCGGCTCCGTAGCGTTCCACTTTGGCCGGACCGATGCCGCGGATCGACCGCAACGTCTCGCGGTCGCCGGGCCGATGGCGGGCCAATTCGGCCAGCGTGTCGTTGGTGAGGATGTAATAGGCCGGCACGCCCGCTTCATCGGCAACCGCCTCCCGCCACTGCTTGAGGGCTTCGAGAATGGCCGGATCGGGAGCGTTGGCAAGGGCGGAATTGGCAGGGCTGGCCGCTTCAGCGGCCAGTGGACCACGGTGGCCACGGTCGTGCGGCAGTTCAACTGCCGCATCAGCGGAAGCCGCACCAGCGGAAGCCTTCTCCTCTCTCGCGTCTCTTTTCTCCCTTCTCTCTTCCCTCTTCTCTCTTCTCTCCTCGCTCCTCGCTTGCCCGCGCAATTTGAGGAGCAGCGATTCCGGCAGCGGCAAACGACGGTTGAGCACGGCCGTGCCGCGCATCACTTCGCCGCCGAACTCGGTCAGCTCGACCACAGGCCGAAAGCGGTCGATGTCCACCTGTTGCAAGCATCGCTCGGCAAACAGGGCGTCAATCAGTTCCAAGACCTCCTGTTGTTTCAAGTGCTGCAACAGTCCGAAGGTGCTGAGTTTGTCCAGCCGCAGCTTCTTGATTTTTGAATCGTTCGAGCCGCACAGCATTTTGGCGATCAGGTTTTTGCCGCAGGAGAATTTTCGCGCCTGGACGCGGGCTACGCCGGAGAGGACCATGCGGACGGCTTCCAGGACTTTGCCGTCGAGCGGCGCGGCGCTCACCTCTGGTTCTTCTCCCGTAAACTGGCCGCTAAAGCGGCCAGCCCCTTGGCCCTCCGACTCTCGACCATAGTCACCCGCCGACTGGTCGCTGAAGTGGCCAGCCCCTTGCCGCCCGCTTTCTATTCCGCGCAGGCGGCAGTTGTCGCAGTGGCCGCAGTTGGCCGGGTTCTCCTCGCCGAAATAGAGCAGGATTTCCCGCTGCCGGCACGTGCCGCCTTGGGCGAAGCGGATCACCCGTTCCAGCTTGTCCAGTTCGACCTGTTTGCGACGCTCGATGGCCTCGAAGTCGATCTCCAAGCGCTCGAACTCCAGGTCGCGGCGGATCATCCGTATCGCCCGGCCCCGGAACGGCGGCAGGTAGGTGAACGATTGCAGCCTGTTCAGTTCGTGCAGCGCCCGGTTGAGCGAGGTCTGATCCAACTGGTGGAAAACCGAGAGGTCGCGGATGCGAAACTGCACCAGCTCCTGCCGCCGGGCGCCGACCAGCCGCTCGACCGACTGGATCACCTTCCGCTGCGTCTTGGCCTGTTTGGGCAACAGATCGACGAGCGTGGGCAGATCGCTGTCGATCCGCACCGTGGCCATGTTTTGCGAGGCGATCATGCGTTCCAGCACACCGGCGCTTTCCAGCAGTTGCTCGCAGTTGCCCACCCCGTCGGCGCCGATCGGCAGGCCGAGCGTCTGCTTCACTTCGTCCTGGGTCATCTCGATGGGGTTTTCCTCGCGTTCGCGGAGGAAGTCGTGGACCGCGCGGACGTGCTCGCGGTCGGGATACGAGCTGTCGATGAAATACTCCTGGATATATTTATCGGAGAAGTGGAACAGCATCAGGCAATGGGAGAGTTGGCCGTCGCGCCCGGCCCGGCCCGCCTCCTGATAATACGCCTCGACGCTGCCGGGGATGTTGTAATGCACGACGAAGCGGACGTCGGCCTTGTCGATGCCCATGCCGAAAGCGTTCGTGGCCACGACGATCTCGCAGCGGCCGCGCATGAAATCTTCCTGGGCCTTTTTGCGCTGCTCGGGCAGCATCCCCGCGTGATAGACGGCCGTGCGGCGTCCCGTCCGCTCGGCGACGAATTGGGCCACTTCCTCGGCCCGCTTCCGCGTCGAGGCATAAATGATCCCCGAGCCGGGCGTCTTGTTCAGAAATGCCACCAGATGATCCGGCTTCTGCCGTTCCCGCGGTGGCGATTGGACCTCGTAGAACAGGTTTGGCCGGGCGAAGCCGGTGATTAACGTCTTCGGCTCGCGGAGATCGAGCAGCTCGACGATGTCGCGGCGGACGCGGTCGGTGGCCGTGGCGGTCAGGGCGATGGTGGTCGGATTGCCGAGGATGCGGCGAAAAAAATCCCAGCCGGGCGTAATCGGGACGAAAGTCGTGCCCCCACTCGCTCACGCAGTGCGCCTCGTCGATCGCCAGCAGTTTCACCCCCACGGCCCGAACTGCGTCCAGAAATCGCCCGCTACGGAACCGCTCGGGCACGACGTAGACCAGCCGGAACTCGCCGGCGGCCATCCGATCGAGCCGCTCGTACTGCTCGGACGCCGAGAGCGTGCTGTTGATGAAGCTGACCGGCAGCCCCAGCTTCTGTAGTTGGTCCACCTGGTCCTTCATCAAGGCGATCAGCGGCGAGACGACCAGCGTCAGACCGTCGACGGCCAGGGCCGGCAACTGGTAGCAGAGGCTTTTTCCGCCGCCGGTGGGCATCACGCAGAGGCAATCCTGCCCGGCCAACACCGCCGAAATCACCCGCTCCTGCCCTTCGCGGAACGAGCTTAGCCCGAACCGGGGCAAGTATGATTCCAACGTCGGTTTTGTCAGGTCGGGCATTGCACATTCCTCGGCGGTTGTTCATTATAGGAACTATTGCCTCTGAGATAAATAATGTTGGGTCAAACGCCCGACCGGCAGCGCCCGGCGGGGTGGAGTTCGCCGCGATATCTCCCCCCGCGACCGCAGTCGCGGGGCGTTCCTTCAACTCGGCATAATACAACCATGAACCACGGTGCGTTTCACGCACACTACGAAGAGTGAATCAAATATCCATACCCGATGATCCCGGGCGGCGGGGCGTGGTGGGCATTGTCCAGCGAGACGGCCGATTGCTGGTCATTCGCCGCTCAAAAGCCGTCGTGGCCCCCTTGATCTACTGCTTTCCCGGCGGGGGCATCGAAAACGGCGAATCGGAAGAGGAAGCCCTCGTCCGCGAGTTCCGCGAAGAGATCGGCGTCGAGTGCCGACCCCTGCGGCGGCTGTGGCGGTGCGTGACGGCGTGGAAGGTGGAGTTGGCCTGGTGGCTGGGCGAGTTGCCGCCCGGCGCGGTTCCCGCGGCCAATCCGCGCGAGGTCGACTCGATCCACTGGATGACGCCCGAGGAGATGGCCCGCCTGCCGGACCTCTTGGAGAGCAACCGGGAGTTCTTGGACCTGGCCGCGCGGGGGGAGATCAGTTTTCGATGCGAAGAGTAGGGTGGGACAAGCGAAGCGCAGTCCCACCATGATATTTTTCTGCAGATGGTGGGACCGCGCTTCGCTTGTCCCACCCTACTACGCGCCGCTATTTCTTTTTCTCTTCCGGCGCGAAGCGGCGATTGAAGACCTCGGGATCGAAGGGATCGGCCGGCTGGAGCGGAGCGGCCTTTTGGGCCTCGTCGGCGGGCAATTTCCGCGGCGTCGAGACCGACGGCGGCGCCTGCGGCGTCTGCGCCGCGGACTCGCCGGCAAGCATGTACGCCCAAATCAGCAGGCGCTGAAATTGCTCTGCCTGGTGTTCGGTGAACACGGCTTGCTTTACCGTGCCGTGAGGGTTGCCGCAGGCTCGGATGAAGCGGCTCGACTCCGGATTCTTGCGGTCGATGAACTGCAAGACGGAGTACAAGTTCCGTTGCGTCGTGCGGCGCGAGGGCGATTTGTCCCGGGAAACCCGAAACAGCCGCATGGGCACGGCCGAAGTGGGCCCGTGGCAGCCCGCGCCGATGCAATGGTTCATCAGCACCGGCTGAACCGATTGCGTGAAGGCCTCGACGGCCCGGTAGGGCAGGCCGCGGATCATCCGATCCAATTCCGTGTTGGACGGTCCGGCCGTGAAATGGTTTTCCGTTTCCGGCGCCGGCGGCGGCGCCATGGCCATCTTCAACCGGCGTTCCAGCAGCCCGATCATCGGGTGCTCTGGGTCGGCGATTTTCGCGTCGGTCAACTCCACGGCCGCGTGGCCAAACAACTTCTGACGGATGCACCACTGGGCCAGCTTGAGATGGTGGTGAACGTTTCCGACTTGGATTTGCGCCCGTTTTCGCCGATAGCCGTCTTCGAGGTTGTCGCAGACCATTTCTACGTCGGATTGCTTCACGCGGATTTGCCCGTTGGGCAAATCGACGACATAGAAACCGTCGGCCTGGGAGATGCGTCCCTCGATGACCGCGCCGTTGCGGAGGAGGAGCAATTTTTGGGCCGGCGGCGCGGCGGGGAAGTCCGCCCGGGCGAAAAACGCCGCCAAGGCAACGATCGCGGCGGCTACGGCTGCTTGTATAGTGCGGGTGAGCATAGCGTGTGGAAGGGTAGGTATTTCAAGCCTCCGGGTCAAGGCCGAAATTCGTGCCTTCGTTTAACCCCAATACCGTTCAATTAAGACTGCTGTCATCTCATGTTGGGGTGGCAGTTGTACTGCCACCCCTGATTTGTCGCTGTTTCACGGGGTGGCAGTACAACTGCCACCGCAACATGGCCGTCGCCGTTGGCTCCGGGTTAAACAAACCGCATACGCCCTTCAATTTGCCGTGGTGATGGTTACAATGTAGCTTGCGCGGTTTGGGAAGCCCGATCTCTTGGAGGACATCACAATGCGTTCCGACCTGCCAACTTGTTTATCCATCATATTCTTTGCACCCTTCCTGCTCTCGGTTCTATATTCCGCGAAACCGGCGCGGGCGGCCGAGGCCGGGCCGGCCCTGAGCCGGCAACAGGCGTCCCGCTTCGCCCGGCTCGCGCTGAAAGGCATCACGACCGAGTTCCCCAACAAACCGGGGCACGTCATCAACAACGCCGCCGACGTAAAACGGCCCCGCGATTTGCACCCGGCCTTCTTCGGCTCGTTCGACTGGCACTCGTCGGTCCACAGCCATTGGATGCTGGTCAGGCTGCTGCGGATGTTCCCCGAACTGCCCGAGGCCGGAGAAATCCGCGCCGTGCTGAACCGACACTTAACGGCCGAGAACCTGCAAGCCGAGGCCGATTATTTCGCGCAGCCGAATCACGGCACGTTCGAGCGGACCTATGGCTGGGCCTGGCTGCTGAAGCTGGCCGAGGAGCTGCGCGGCTGGAAAGACCCCGATGCCGGGCGCTGGTCGAAAAACCTGCAACCGCTGGCCGACGCAATCGTGGTCGGATACCTTAAATTTCTCCCCAAGCAGACGTACCCCATCCGCACCGGAGTCCATCCGAACACCGCTTTCGGCTTGGCGTTCGCGCTGGACTTCGCCCGGGCGGCCGGCAATCGGCCGCTGGAGAAACTGATCGAACGGCGCAGCCGGGACTATTACGCCCATGACGCCGCGATTCCGGCCGCCTGGGAGCCGGGCGGGATGGACTTCTTCTCGCCCAGCCTGATCGAGGCCGACCTTATGAGACGCGTCCTGAACCACGACGAGTTCGGCGACTGGCTGCGGCGATTTCTGCCGGGACTCGAACGCGGCGAGCCGAAATCGCTCCTCACGCCGGCCACCGTAACCGATCGCACCGACCCCTTGCTGGTCCACCTGGACGGGTTGAACCTGAGTCGGGCGTGGTGCATGAGGAACATCGCCGCCGCCTTGCCAAAGGACGATCCGGCGCGTAAAATCCTGATCGAATCGGCTGCCCGGCACGCTGCGGCGGCCCTCGGCCACGTGGCCAGCGGCGACTATGCGGGCGAGCACTGGCTGGCCTCTTTCGCGGTTTATATGCTCTCCACGCCCGCGGAGGAATGAGCGAGACATCAAACACAACCACGGCCAAACGCCCCACGACTGCGGTCGCGGGGCGTTTATACAAAAACATCCGGCGATTATAATCGCACTCAACCATCGTTTGTCGCAACTTTTGCTTGCGGCGCAACATGTACAGCCCACACATCGGTTCCGGCCCCAAGCGTTTTTGTCTCATTTCCGGCGCGTCGACCGGCATCGGCCGGGCGTGCGCGCTCGAGTTGGACCGCCGCGGTTTCCACGTCTTCGCCGGCGTGCGGTCGGACGAGGCCGCGGAGGGGCTGCGGGCCGCGGCCTCCGATCGGCTGACGCCTGTGCGGCTCGACGTGACGGTCACCGCGGAGATTGCCGCCGCGGCGGTGCAAATCGCCGCGGCTGCGGGCGAGTCGGGCTTGGCCGGCCTGGTGAACAACGCCGGCATCGGCGTGCCCGGCCCCTGGGAACTGCTGCCGCTCGATTTGTTCCGCCGGCAACTCGAAGTAAACATCATCGGCCAGTTGGCGGTCACTCAGGCGTGTCTCCCACTGTTGCGTAAGGGGCGCGGGCGAGTGGTCAACATCAGCTCAATCAACGGCGGCTTGGCCGTGCCGTATCTGGGCGCTTATTCCGCCTCGAAGTTCGGCCTGGAGGCGTTTACCGATTCGCTCCGCACCGAGGTTCGCAATTTCGGCATCCAGGTTTCGTCCGTCGCGCCGGGCGCGATCGACACGCCGATCTGGGAAAAATCCGCGGCCCTGGCCGACCAGTTGTCGTCCGGCGTCAGCCCCGAGACGGTCGCGCTCTATCAATCCGATCTGGAGGCCATGCGTCTGGCCGCGGCCCGGGCCGCTCGCGGCGCCGCTCCGGTCGAGCGCGTAGTTCGGGCCGTGGTCCACGCGCTCACTGCCAAGCGGCCGAAAACCCACTACTATCTCGGCTGGGACGTCCGCTTCTGCTTCAAATGCCTCAAAATGATCTCCGACCGGCTCCGCGATCGGATCGTCCGAAAGTTCATGGGCGTGCGGTAAAGACGTAGGACAGCAGACGTAATTGGTGTAGGTTATGCTTCAACCAGTAGGTTATGCTTCAGCCTAGCGCGGCTTAGCCGCAACCAATTGTGGTCTTGGGTCTTGGGTCTTAGGTCTTGGGTCTTCGTGCCAAGACCTAAGACCCAAGACCTAAGACCCAAGACCGTCAAAGATTGAGGACGATTTCTCAATCCCAAAAACTAATGGCATAACACAGCAGTCTGGTTAATGACGCGCACATTGGCGATTGAACCATTATGATGGAGGATTGCCTACGATGCTGTTATGCGAAAGCATAACCTACGATTTTTTAGCCATCCTACTCCCGGAACAGACTGATAAGATACTCCCGGGCCGCGGCGGCGATGCCGGGGCTTTGACTCTCGCGGGGGCCGGCCACGTTGAGCACTTCCACCGCGTTGTGCGTCAGCCAATCGCGGACCACCGCCGGCTCGATAAAGCCGCCGAGATCGACGACCAGCCGGGGCCGGCCGTGCCGCTTCGCCAGCCGGAGGGTCAACTCCGTGCCGCCCGAGAGCGGACCGCGGCAGAAAATCAGCGTGGCGTCGCCGTCGAGCACGTTCCGTTCGGTCCGCTCGGGATAGTCGGTTGAATCGGTCTCGGCGAGGTTGTAGCTGGAAGGGATCCGCCCGTCCTCGGCCGTGCGGCCGCGCGGGCACCAGCCGCCGTGGGGCAATCCCAGTTCGATGGCCGCGTCGAGCGCGCCGCGGTCGACGCCGGTTTGTCCGCCGGAAATGATTTTCATCCCGCGCTGCCCTCACCCCCAGCCCCTCTCCCAAAGGGAGAGGGGAGACTATTTTCGCTGCGCTCACCCCCGGACCCTCTCCCGACCAACCTTCGGTCGGTGCCCGGAGAGGGGAGACTATTATTTCGGCGGCATCTGCATGATGACTTCAGCGTGGGCGGAGACCGATTTTTCGGTCATCGTTGCTTCCAGGTCCAGGCCGCGGAACCAGTTCAGGGGCGGCGACCGGTATCCGTCCGGGGCGTGAACTTTCAGGAATCCGCCCGACGGCCCGTTCTGCAACGCGGTCGAGGTCCACTCCTCAGCGTCGCCGGGCTGCAGGATGTATTTTCCGCCCAGGGGGCATTTCATCCTGGCGTCCAGCAGAAACTCGGCGGTCTCCAGCCGCTTCGCCGCCGGGACGTGAAGCTGCTGGCCGAGCGCGTGCAGGAAGCGGAGATTGCCCAGCGAGGTCTCCCGCGTGCGGGCGTAGGCCAGGTCGTTCAGCGCCGGCGTGAGCCGGGCGTTCGATACGTCGCCGACGTGCAGGCGGACCTGCGCCGGCCGCTGGGCCTGCTCGAAGCGAAGTTGCGGCACGACGCTGTCCAGCACCTCGCGCTGGAACGAGAAGACGATGAACTGGCCGTATTGCCGCCGCCAGCCCCCCAGCGGCGAAACGGTGTAGCCGGCGGGATCGGAATAGGGCGGGATGCCGATGTTCAGAAAGCCGAGCACGCCCAGCTCGCCGGTCGTGCCCACGTAGCCCACCAGGAAATCGCGCAACCTCCCCACGGGGAGCCAACTGGTCGCGCCGCCGTCGGCCGGCGGGCCCACGTCGCGCAGCCCGGCGAATATCCGCTGGTTGGTCAGCACCATCTCCAGCGCGGCCATGTCGCCGGGGATGGGCGACAATTGTTGGGCGTCGGCCGGACCGAGCCACTGCTTCAGCGTCGTAAAATGTTCCGGCGCGAAGGGGCTCATCAGCACGTCCACCACCACGTGCTCGCGGTCACCGCTGAGCGGAGTCCGTTTCACTCCGGCAATGATCGGGTCCATCCGTCCCCAGTGGGCGCGGTAATACTCGGCGAACTTGGCGTACTCGGACAATTCCGCCTGCGAGATTTTATCGACTACCGCGTCGGCCACGGGCAGGAACGAGCCGCGCCGTCCCCGCACGTTGTCGTATGCCTTGCCGTCGGCGAGGACCGTGCGGCTGCCGTCGGGCAGGGGACCGAACTCCGGCGGCAACAGCCCCGCGGAGATCAGTTGCTCGATGGTCTCGCCCGGCCGGCCCTCGGCCGCGGCCGCCAAGCGGGCCAGCTCGACCAACTCGATGTCCGCCGTCGCTTGCAGCCGCCGCGCCATCTCCACCCGATAACACGGGCCGGTGATGTTGCGGAAAAACGCGTCCGACATGTACAGCCAGATCGTATCGTTGCGGCTGAGCGGCATCAGGCTGCGGGCATGTTGGAAGTCCGTCAACGCGCCCAGCGAGCCGGCGCCGGAGGCCGTGTCCAAAAACATCCCGGCCAAGGACCTCGACGTGGTGATGAAATGATAATCGCCGTCGGATACGTAATACGAGCGGACGGTTCCGTCGGGCGAAGACAAATATGACACGGGGTGATCGTGGATCGTGATCTTATCTTCCTTCACCCCGCCCTGGGCCAGCCGTTCGGTCCGCTGCTGGATGATGCTCGTCGAGAAGGCCAAATTATTTCGCGCCTGGAAGAGAATCCCGTACGAAGCGCCCTCGCGGAAGAACATGTCCGTGCCGATGATGGCCACGTCGGCGGCGATCGTGTTGCCCAGCATCCGCGAGAGAACCGTCTGCTTGAGCACGAGTTGCCGCTCCATCTTACTGCTCAGGCCGCGGTCCAACCCCCGCAGGGCGAGCAGGTTTTGGGCGTCGCCGCCCCAGCGGGCAAGCGTGTCTTGCAGCCAGAGGAAGTTGTTGAAATTGCCGAAGCGGACGTAATAACACGAGGCCGGAACGCGCATCGCCAGCGGCTCCACCGGCACGTCCTTCGCCGGCTCGGGATAAACGAGTTCCGGCTGGGGGGGAATGACTGGCAATGGTTTGTCGGCCGGCAGGCCCAGGTTGTTCAGCCCCAGGATGCGGTCCTGCATCATCGACATCCGCACCGACTCCGTGCCCAGGTTGAAGCCCAATTCCTTGCGCAGTTCGGCGTAGGACAACGGCGTCTGCTTTTCCTGCGGCAGAATGAGATTCAGACGCCGGGCAAGCATCGTCGTCAGGTACGTATCGACCACCGGCGGAAAGTCCGGCTCCGGCGCCAGCAGCGCCGGCGGCGCGGCGTACTGCTTCCACCACAGGTTCAGCAACTTCTGATGAACAGCCGGGGCCTTGACCGGCACGAGCTTCACGGTGATACTCGCGCCGGCGTGCAACGTCAGGTCCAACGGGCCGTCGCCCTGGAAGAGGAAGTAGATGGTCGTTCGCGGCGGGCGATCGAGGATGCCGCGGAGCAGCCCTCCAACCTGCCTGCGGACCGGCCCGCCGCTGGTCAGCGGAGTCCCCTCGCGGAGCAATTCCTTCATCAATCGGCCGAAAGCGGGATTGTCGAGCACCGGGTAGAGCGCGCGGCCGTCCTTCTCGGTCAGTCCGATCCCCTCGGCGCCCAGCGGCTGGGGCAGGTTGTTTTGCGGCAGATCGCAGACGATCCGTCCCACGCCGAACGGTTTTCCGGCCACGGCCTCGGCCTCCAGGACGATTTGCGCGGAAAGCGTCGAGCACCAGCCAGCCGCCGCGAGGAACGCGGCCGTGAGCGCCGCAAGCGATATTTTTCGTCGTATGCACATGGTGATGGTCTCCTGTCACAGGACAGCGATCGGCGACGATTATTGGACAACCTAATGATAACGCTTTTATGCTTGATGGGAAACGCCCCGCGAACGCGGTACCGGGGGGGGATGACGGCGGGGAAAAACATCATCCTACCGAAAAAAACGCCTCGCGACTGCGGTCGCGGGGCGTTTGAGGTTTGGTAATGCGTCTTGCTTTACGCCATCCCCCCGGGCCGCAGCCCCGGGGGCGTTTGATGACAAATAATTGATAAGGCGTATCTGCTACTGGAGAGAATATTATTTCTTCATTGCGCCTAGCGGCAGCACGGTCTTGCCGTAGACCTCGTTCAGCACCTGCGCCAGTCCGGTGTAAATTGCGGAGAAGCCGCAGAACACGCCTTCGTAGCCGGTGAAATGTTTGAAGGCGGGGCTGGCGTTAGTGTAATCGCCGATGGCCAGCAGAAAGAACAAAACCGCCAACGTGCCAAAAACCACCTGCAAAGCGACGTTGAGCCGGAGGGTGCCGATGAACATTACGGCGGTGAAAATTCCCCACATGGCGAGATAGGCGGCCTTGGCCGTTTCATCGGAAGACGCCACCCAGCCGGTTTTCGGCAGGAGAACCAGGGCCACGAACGAGAGCCAAAAGAGACCGTAGGAAAGGAAGGCGGTGGTGCCGAAGGTGTTGCCTTTCTTCCATTCCATGATGCCGGCGAAGACTTGGGCGAGGCCGCCGTAACATATTCCCATCGCCAGAATCATGCTGTTCAGCTCAAAGCAGCCCGAGTTGTGCAGATTGAGCAACACGGTCGTCATACCGAATCCGAGTAGGCCGAGGGGCGCCGGGTTGGCGGTTGTGTCCTTGATTTGAGTCTGAGTCTGGTTCGTTCATGGCGATATTGGGTTGAAGGTTAAACGGAGAAAGGAAAAGCCAGGAAAAGCCAACTTATAGCATAATTTCCCCACCGGTCAAGGGGGTAATGGCAAAAAGGCCGTATTGGTTCCACCTTTTCGCGGCGTTTTACTGGTGTGGCCTGAAAATGCAAGGTAGGCTTTATCGGAACAGGTATGGCTCCTGGAGAAACAGGTATGGCTGGCTACAACAAGGTGTATTTCGTTGGTGGTGAGGGGGGCTTCGGTGGGTCCGACGGCGTGAACCCCATCTACTTCCAAATTCTGATTGGCGATGCCGGTCGCCAATGGCTTGAGCCCCACTATTTCAAGGGTTCGATTAGGCCGTTAGGCAACGTACAAGCCATTATCCCCGAACGGCCCGATCATCCCCTTGCCCTGCTCGATAGCTGCATCGCGTTTTACCCCCAACATTTCCAAGCGTGTCCGACGCTGTCCGTCGTTGAGAGGGCATTGCTCGGCGCCACCCGACTCGACTTTGACCAAGGCCGCGGCAAAATCCCAACCGAATGGGATCAGTTGCGCGAAGAGGCGATGCCATGGTTCAAGGATCTGCACATCTGGGAGGCGAAATTGCAGTACGTCAACCTAGAGGCGCTGAGCAGAAAATGAAGCGTGGGCCAACCCGCCCTACACTTGCCCCCCGAAGTAGGCATGCTCCGTCGGACGCCCAATTTTCCGGAGCCCACGACGTCAACTGGCCGCCGAGGCACCGTTGAGCACTTCCATACGTGTAATATGCACGAGCGCGCACGTGACGGCCCGTTCTGCCGGCCCATCGGGTCCGCGAGGCCCAGGAACGGCCACCAGAACCGTCGACCGGAAGACGATAGCATTGTCCGGATGGCGCACTTCGTACTGTTGGTCATCGGACAGTGAAAGCCTGAAAGGCTGGAATGGCCTAGTGCGAAGCATTTGCAGAACGTCGTCCGGTCTCATAAGCAACCTCCTCTGATTCACAATACTACACGGTGCTGTTCGGGATTGCTAATACGCGCTCGCTGCCACCACCTTCTTAATTCTAACAACATCAAATCCGGCGTCAACGCTGGTTCATCGCGGTGTGTGACCAGCGTTCTGGGCGGCCTTAAGTCGTGACAGGGCGGGCGTTTGGCCAGACTTGGCCCCATTGACCGTTTCTGTCCAGCGTATCAAGGGCCGCGACGGCCGTGGCGTTGGGCCGGTCCCAGCGACGACCGTAGCCTTTCAGCCGCTTTGTGCATAGTTTGCATTGCGACTCGGTCGGGCCGCTGCCAATCTGCCAGCCGCGCTCGCGGAACTCCGGATAGCGGATCATGTTCCTGCGCCGAGATGAAGTGCAACAACCGATCCGTCGCCTTGCGCTTCACCTTGCCTCGCAATGTCGTTCGCCACGGGAGAATGCGTTCCCAAGCCGCCGTGCATCCTTCGTGCTTGAATACGTGCATCAGTTCGTCCGCCCACGTTTTGCCTTCCGGCGATTCCTCGCCAAACACTTTGCGCCGTGCGCGATGAACGTTTTCGCTCAAGTGGTAAAAGTCCAAGCCTAACCCATCCAACTCGGCAAAATGCAACTGCATCTGCTGGCGAATCCATGTCGCCCCGTCCACCAAGCCACTCATCGCGGCCATATTCCCGGCGTGGACGCCGGGGTTAGCGAACAGACTCTTCTCAAGACCGTGCAAATCTATTCGCCGCCGCGTCATTCAGACCGTCGGCGGGAACAGCGTGCGGAGATATTTGCACTGCTCCGTGTAGTCGGGAATCAAGCCCCGCGGCGCGGCGGACTCGAGCTGAATCCAGCCGCGATAGCCGATCGCGTCCAGCGACTCGCGGACGCGGCGGAAATCGATCCGTCCGCCGGGCCGGCCCAGCGCGTGTTGTCCGTCCTTGAAGTGGAACTCGCAGATCATCTTGCCCAGCCGGCGGATTTCCTTGTAGATGTCGCGCCCTTTGTCGGTCGAATTGCCCACGTCGTAGTAGACCTTGACGGCGGGCGAGCCGACCATCTCGATGATCCGCAGGTTGTCCTCGGCGCTGAGGTAATTTTCCAGGCCGATCGTGACGCCTTGCTTTTCCGCATCGGGGGCGACGTCCTTGAGCACGCCCACCAGATGGTCGATCTCGCCGGTCTTGCGCATGTCCAGATCGCCGGCGCTGAAGCAGGCGGGCATCGTGATGGTCAGGCCGAGGGCTTTGCAGACGCCGATGCTGTCGGCCAACCACCGCGCCGCGCGCGGATCGCTCTTCAGCGGCACGCGGTTCATCTCGGTGATGGCCAGCGAGGCGATTTCGAGCCCGGTCCGCGCGGCGGCTTCCCTGTAGGCTTTTTGGACCTCCGGGCGGCGCAGGTGTTCCTCGTCGGCCGCGGTGCCGAAGGCGATCTGCACGCCATCCAGGCCGATCCGCTTGGCGACGTCGAAGGCGGCCGGATCGGACCGTTTGCGGAGCGACCAATCGCAGGCCCCGATCTTAAAGCCCCGCGACTCGGCCGCCGCGAACAGTGGTGTAAAGTGACTCGCCCCCAGCAGCACGCCCGCCGCTTGTGCCGAGCGGGCCAGCATCGTGCGGCGGGAAATTGAACGGTTGTTGCCTATCGGGACGTTCATGGGGGTTGTTCTCCTGCGATTGCCGAAATCCATTATATGGGCTGACGGCCGGAAATCAAACCGCTGGTGGATTTCCACCAATTTGGATACACTGGAACACTCGAAGAAACACCTGAGAAGAGATGTTTTATTCCGCGTGCATCGGTCGAGACTCTATCTATGCCGGCCAATCTCACCCAACAATATCTGAAAGCGGAGGAAAACTACCGTCGGGCGACGACGCTCGAAGAGGAGTTGGCCTGCCTTCAGGAGATGATGAAGGAAATCCCCAAACACAAGGGGACCGATCACCTTCAAGCCGAACTGAAGAGCAAAATCGCCAAGGCGAAAAAGGAACTGGCCGTCGAAAAGAGCAGCGGGAAGCACACCCGCGGCCTCCGCATCCCTCGGCAAGGCGCCGGCGCCGCGATCCTGATCGGCGGACCGAACGCCGGCAAGAGCCAGTTGGTCGCCAGCCTCACCCGGGCGACGCCGGAGGTGGCTCCGTATCCGTTTACGACGACCGTGCCCGCCCCGGCCATGATGCCCTGGGAGGACGTTGCGGTGCAGTTGATCGACACGCCGCCGATCACCACCGACTACATGGACACGCATATCCACAACCTGATTCGCGCGGCCGATCTCGCCCTGCTGTTGGTCGATCTGGAGGGGGACGACGGCATCGAGCAGTGCCAGGAGGTGCTCGACCGGCTCGCACAAACCAAGACCCGGCTGGACAAGCAGTCGCACCTCGACGAGCAGGACGTGGGCCTGTCCTACACCCGCTCGTTTCTCGTGCCGAACAAGATCGACGCCCCCGGCGCGGCGGAGCGGCTGGAACTGCTGCACGAATTGATTCCACTCGATTTTCCCGAGTACGTGATTTCGGCCCAACACGGCACGGGCCTGGAGCCGCTGCGGGAGGCCATTTATCGGGCGATGGACGTGGTCCGGGTCTACTCGAAACTCCCCACGGCCAAGGAGCCGGACCGCGACCGCCCCTTCACGCTCCGCCGCGGCAGCACCTTGCTGGAGATGGCGGGCATGGTCCACAAGGATTTCCTCGCCGGCCTGAAGTTCGCCCGCGTGTGGGGCACGGCCGTCCACGACGGCACGCAAGTCAAAGGCGATTACGTCCTGCACGATCAAGACGTGGTGGAGTTGCACGCGTGAAGAGAAAATCCGCGCTAGGCGAAAATGCCCGCCACCGGGATCGAGAAATCCGGCAATACGTCGTCGCCGGTCAATGTGTCCGCGGAGGATAGAACGACGATCTCGCTCGGACTGCGATAAACGGCCACCGTGCGGGTCTGCGGATCGACGACCCAAACCAGCGAACAACCGGCCAGCATCCAATCCCGGGCTTTTGCCGTGACTTCACTGGCGCGGTCGTTGGGGGATACGACCTCGACGGCGATGTCCGGTGGTCCCTCGAAAAATCCCTGCACTCCGCCGGCCGGAATTCGCTCGCTGCGGACGAACCCCACGTCGGGCGCCCGAACCGTATCAGGGTTATGGCCGATGCGGAAGCCGGCCTCGGCACTGACCACGACGCCCAAGCCACGCGGCGTCGCGAAATTGTCCAATGCAGCCCCGACCCGTAATGCAAACCGACCGTGATCGAAGCCGGTGGGCGACATGATAACCAACTCCCCCCCATGCAACTCGCAGTGGGGTAAATTCGCCGTGAATAGCTGCTCAGCGGTAGTGATTTGACCGATCGTTTCCATGACCTCATCTTACCGAAAAATCGAGGTTTGGGCAATGCCGCGAACGTTGCGTTACCCACCCGGCGTGGACGCCGGGGCTAAACGACGGAAGTTGCCCAATACTATGTTCAAGTCCAGCCGGAATACACTATCTCATCAGTTTTGCTACAATTCATGCGTCGTCGTTCATCCGTCTCCACATTGCCGCCGTCCCATGACCAACCACGAAATCGCCGCCGTCTTTGAACAGATCGCCGACCTGCTGGAGTTTCAGGGGGCGAACACGTTCCGGGTCCGCGCCTATCGCAACGCCGCCCGGACCATCCACGACCTGCCCGAGTCGGTCGCCGACATCGTGGCTGATTCCGAGCAATCGCTCGATCGGTTCGAGGGGATCGGCAAGGACCTGGCCGAAAAAGTCGCCACGCTGGTCACGACCGGCTCGCTGCCCATGCTCGAGGAACTGCTGGCCGAGGTGCCCGAAAGCGTGCTGGCCATCCTCCGCGTGCCGGGCCTGGGACCGAAACGGGCCGCGCAACTCTTCCATGAGTTGAACGTCGCCACGCTCGACCAACTCCGCGCAGGCCTGCCAGGCGCACAAGATCCGCGACCTGAAAGGCTTCGGCGAAAAGACCGAGGAGGCCATCCTCAAGGGCCTCGACGTCGCTGCCGAGGCCGACCGCCGAATCCTGTGGGCCGACGCTGACCGGCACGTCCAGGAAATACTCGCCCATATGGAGAGCTGCCCGGCGGTCGAGAAAATCGCCGCCGCCGGCAGCTATCGGCGCGGCAAAGAGACGGTCGGCGACCTGGACTTCCTCGTCGTCGCCAAAAAGCCCGAGGCCGCCATGGACCGCCTCGCCGAGTTCGAGCCGGTCGAGTCGGTCATCGCCCGGGGCAAAACGAAAATGTCGGTCCGGCTGCGCTCGGCGCTGCAAGTCGATCTCCGCGCGGTCCCCGCCGAATCGTTCGGCGCGGCCCTGCAATACTTCACCGGCTCGAAGGAGCACAACGTCGTGCTCCGCGGCCGGGCGAAAGCGAAAGGGCTCAAGATCAACGAGTACGGCGTCTTTCGCGGCGATCGGTCGATTGCCGGCCGCACCGAAGAGGACGTCTACGCGGCGTTGGGTTTGCCCTGTTTCCCGCCCGAGCTGCGCGAGGCCCGCCGCGAGTTCGAGTGGGCCGACGCCGGCGAGCTGCCGACGCTCGTCGAGCTGTCCGACGTCCGCGGCGATCTGCACACCCACAGCACGTGGACCGACGGCGCGGCGACGATCGAGGAGATGGCCGCCGCCGCCCGCCAGCGCGGGCTGAAATACATCGCCGTCACCGACCACTCGAAGCGGGTCTCGATGGTCGGCGGCCTCGACGGCGACCGGCTCCGCGAACAGTGGGCCGAGATCGACCGGCTCAACCGCCGGCTCCGCGGCTTCATCGTGTTGAAAGGGGTCGAGGTCGATATTCTCGAGCGCGGCGGGCTGGACTTGCCCGACGACGTCCTGGCCGAGGCCGATTGGGTCGTGGCCAGCGTCCATTACGGCCAACGGCAATCGCGCGATAAAATCACCGGCCGCGTGATCGACGCCTTGCAGAACCCGCACGTCTCGGCCATCGGCCATCCGACCGGCCGCATGCTGTTGCAGCGAAAACCGTACGAGATCGACCTCGAGGCGGTGATGCGGGCGGCCCGGGACAACGGTAAGTGCATGGAGTTGAACGCCCATCCCGTGCGGCTCGACCTGGACGACGTGGGCTGCGCGATGGCGAAAGGCTATGGCGTTCCGGTCGTCATTTCGACGGATGCGCACCGCATCGAGGGCCTGGACATGATGCGTTGCGGCGTTCAGCAGGCCCGCCGCGGCGGCCTGACGGCCGCGGACGTAGTCAACACCCGCTCGTGGCCGCAGGTGAAAAAGCTGCTTCGCCGCTGATAAAGCCGCGGCTGTCGGTAGCGCCGCCTGCGTCCCTTTGTAAGCGTTCACGGGGCGACAGGGGACTGGTCCATTTTTCGGCGGGAAAACGCGATTTCACCGAGAAACCATGAGCCGAAAACATGGACCTGTCCCCCTCCCGCCACCCCAAGGGGACAGTCCCCTGGGAACGATTACGTCCTTTTTTTATCTACACAGTTCCAGTGGAATGCAGATTTACTCTCCCACGTACCGGAACATGAATCGTCCGTCCGGCGCCGCGTCGCCGCTGAGATAGAAGTCCATGATATCGCCCGGTCGCTGGAGGTTGTCGGCCCACTTGAAATCGAGGCCGATCCGGGTCGTGCCTTCCGGCAGTCCCAGGGCCGTGCGGGGAACGGCCAGTTGGAGCTCGTTGCCGGC
This sequence comes from uncultured Planctomycetota bacterium, assembly GCA_963733145.1. Taxonomy (GTDB): domain Bacteria; phylum Planctomycetota; class Planctomycetia; order Pirellulales; family Thermoguttaceae; genus JAHIKV01. The sequence continues at coordinate 183,116 of CAVTCJ010000017.1, forward strand.
GACACGAAACCGGACGGATGCGACTTTCGTCCAGCGCCATCCGCCCGCGTTCTTCTCAAGCCACGTCGTTCCCTCCGATACGCCGGTCCGATTCACGATGAAATCGTAGCCATTCCCAGCCGGTTTTTGGGTTCCGGTCGGCGTCGATCAAGAGCCACATCCAGTTCGCGTCCCGGCAGGGCGTGATCGGCTCCCGGGTCTTCGCGTAGAAATAGACGTTCTTCGCGTCGCGGGCTACCTTCATCACGGTCAGGTCGTTGCGGCCGCTGGCGTTGGTGTAATGCACCGGCCCGATCGCCGAAGTCGCGATGGTCGTTGTCAAAGGCGTGGTCCGCGAACTCCGGTCCCACGTCCCGCCACTGCTCGAATCCGCCCGCCACGTCGATGGTCTTGGCGGCCGAGGCCCGGGGGCTGGGCGAAACGCCCTTGTAGCGGCGGACGTTGGCGACCAACTGGTAATAGTAGTTGTCGTTGTGCAGCCCGGTGACCGGCTCGATGTCGCGGCTGTATTCCTGGTTGAACTGGTCGACGAAGACGACCGGCCGGCCGGGGCGGCTGAACTTGCCGGCCGTCCACTCGTTCCACCCCGTCACCATCACGAATGGCGGAGCCAGTTCGAGGGCGCGGTTCCACTGCTCCTGGAAGTTGTAGCCTCGGTTCACCGCGCCGGGCGAAAGGTCTTTCTTCCCGTCGTGAAAGCTGCGGCCCGCGGGCGTTTCCCGTCGCTCATGTCGGTACACTGCGCCGTCGCTGTCGCGGAGGTTCTGGGCCACCGCCACGTTCACTTCTTCGGGCTTGGCGGGGTCCTCGTCGTAGCTGTAGACCTGCGGATAGGTCGATTCCCAGTGCCACTCGTTGTGCGTGTTGACCAGCGTGAACGGCCAATGGGCCTTGCGCAGCGTGAAGAACTGCCTGGACCTCGGGACTGGCCTCCTTCGGATCGCAGATCATCAGCGGCCTGCCCTGCCAGCGGAACCAGAGGTCCTTGTAGAGTCCGGGCTTGTAGAGGTCGCCGTAGATCTCCTGGGCCGTCTCGCCCGCCCGCGTGTTGACCATGAAGCAGATCTGCGGCGTGCGCCCGCCTTCCTTGCGGACCTGCGTCCAAACCTCGCAGAGCTTCATGTAAACGTCGCGATAGGTGATTCGGTTGGTCGTGTCGAAGATCAGGGTGTCGATTCCGGCGTCGGCCAGCAGGTTGGCGTGGCGGCGGAGCACCCAGGGGTCCATCGAGTGGTAATAGCCGTAAAGCGGCTCGCCCCAGTAGTACGGGCCGGGCGGGCCCCACAGCGGCGAGTTCGGGCTTGCTCAGGATGTCCGGGTCCTGGGCCAGGATCTTGGCGAGGTTGTTCGGCTTGTGGCCGCCGGGAAAATGGGTCAGAAAGTAGAAGATCCCCACGAAACGGCCGGCGCCGCGCGGGCCTGCCTCCTCAGCCGTGGGAAGCGTGCGGCCCAAGGCGTCGGTCGCCGCCCAGGTGTCGGGCATAACGCCCGCGGCGTGCGTTTCAGTCGCGTGCTGGGCTTCACCGGCCTCCGTCCCCAATCCCATGCCGGTGAAAACCATGCTCAAGATCACAACAACCACAACAAACAAAAATGCCTGGTGTTTCTTCATGTATTAAAAATCCTCGGTGGAATTCGCCTGCTGCAAACCATCATTTGTTGTGTTTGAAAGACCGAAGCCCTCCTCGACCTTGGTGCAGCACAAACCTCTGCGATGAGCTTTTGTCACAAGGGAGTGGAACCCGACGGCAAATTTATCCGGCGAAAATATCGCCGACCCGAATGCTGAAACCCGGCAGAACTTCGTCACCGGTCAGGGTATCGGCAAGGCCGAGGATGACGATCCGATCCAAACCGCAGTAGACCGTAACGGTTTCCGTTTCGGGATCGAGCACCCAAACCGCGCGGCAGCCGGCCGCCAGCCAATCTTTGACCTTGGCGAGCACCTCGCTGGCACGATCGCCGGGCGAGAGGACCTCCACCGCCAAGTCGGGCGCCGCGGGAAAGAAACCTCGCTCCGGCGTCGGCGGGAGGTTCTCGCGGCGAATGAAGGCCGCGTCGGGCGCGCGAACCGTATCGGGGTCGTAGAAGATGTGAAAACCGGTCTCCGCCCCGGTCACTACGCCAAGTGACTTTGCTTTCACATAATCTCGAAGAATTCGCCGATCTCGGCGGCAATCCGACCATGCTCAAAACCGGCTGGTGTCATTTGAATAAGTTCTCCATGCACCAGTTCGCAACGGCCAAGCCCCGACGTCTGGAGCAATTCCACGGCGGTCATTATATGATCTACTGTGGCCATGATAGCTCACATTGTAACTGACTGCTTATGTTCCGTCCATGATGAAACTAACCTCGTCAAAATAGCGTCAAAGGCTTGTGCCCGCAATCTGAACGTATATTATGTAGTCGGCACCCCGCTGAGGTCGGTGGTGGTTTTCTGACGATTTGCACCCCTTTGCCGGGGGATTATCCGTCGATCTCTTTTCACACCACGTGAGGAACATAGTAATGAGTTGCAAGCCTCGATTGCTGCTGGGCGCGATGGCCATGCTGGGCCTCGCCGTTTTTTTTGCCGCCGCCAGGGCGCAGGAACCGGCCGACGATGGGAAAAAGGCCGAGCAGTCTCTTCACGAACAGGACATCTACATCCCCTATGAAAAGTTGCGGGAAGTGTTCGAGAAGCACGGCCGCGGCGTCTTCCTGCCTTACGAGCAGTTTCAGGAACTGTGGAAGGCAGCGCGGGAGAAGACGCCCCGGACCGCGGAGGAAAAACCGCCCGTCGGCGCGCTGATCTCCGAAATCGACAATCAGGCGACCGTCGAGAAGGACGTGGTCCGGGTGAAGGCCAAGTTGAAGATCGAGGTCCTGGCCGAGGGCTGGCACACGATCCCACTGCGGCTTTCCGACGCGGCCATCACCCGCTCGTCGCTCGGCGGCAAGCCCGCCCGCATCATTGGCGCGCCGGGCCAGGATTACAAACTGCTCATCGAGAAGAAGGGCAAAGAGCCGGAAAACGTCGAGTTGGACCTCGATTACGCCAAGGCCATCACCCGCTCGCCGGGCCGCAACAGCGTCTCGTTCCAGGCCCCGCAGGCGCCGATCAGCCGGTGGCGGGTCGTGATTCCGCAGTCCGGCGTGAAGGTCGATCTGCATCCGCTGATCGCCGCCACGGAAGTTCCCGAGGAAAATGTAGCACAGCCGCCCTCGGCTGTGAAAAATGGTCCTGGGCAGCCGGGGGCGGCTACCCCGCAAACACCTGCGAAAACCAAAAATGAAACGGTCGTCCTGGCGTTCGTCGGGGCGGCCCCAATCATCAGCATTGATTGGACGCCCAAGGCCGAAGGGCGCGACCGGCCTGACCGCCATGACCAGCGTGCAAACCGAGGAGCAGGTCTGGATCGACGAGGGCGTATTGCGGTCCCGGGCGACCATCACTTACGCGATCAGCCGCGCAGAATCTGGCGCAACTCGAAATCGACGTGCCGGCCGATCAGAAAGTGGCCAACGTCTTCGACGCCAACGTCCGGCAGTGGTCGGTGAAAACGGTCGACGGCCGCCAGCGGATCACCGCCGAGCTGTTCGAGCCGGCCAAGCAGTCGCAGCAAGTCGTCGTCGAGTTGGAGAAGTTCTTCACCGACAAGCCGAAAAACACGCTCGAAGCCCCGGTCTTCGCCGCGGTCGGCGCCGGCCGCCAACAGGGCGCGGTGGTCGTCCGCGTGGCCGAAAGCCTGCGGGCCGAGGTCGCCAAGACCGTCGGGCTGTTGCAAGTGGACAACGCCGATCTGCCTGCCGCCTTGAAACGGGCTAAGTGGGACTTCGCCTATCGCTATGCCACCGTGCCGTTCACCCTGGCGTTGGAACTCGAGAAGGTGCAGCCGCGGATTACCGTCGATTCGCTGCTGGAGGTCAATCTTCAGCCCGATCGCCTGACGCTCGATCTGACGGCGGTCTACACGATCGAGAAAGCGGGCGTATTCCGCCTGGAATGGGACATCCCGCCCGGATACGACGTCCGAAACGTCCGTGGCGAGCCCGTCGGCAAGGCGGCGCCGGTGCAAGTCGATTCCCATTTCCTCGAAGGCAAGGACAAGACCCATCTGGTGGTGAACCTCTCGCGAAAGGCGATCGGCAAGGTCGCCCTGTTGGTGCGGTTGCAGAAGGACCTCCACCGGCCGGAGTTGTTGACCCCGACCGGCAAAGCCGCGCAGTTCTCGCTGCCGGTCCCCAGCTTGCCCAAGGGGGCGGCCGAAAGTTCCAACGGACGGTTGGCCGTTTACGCGCCGGAGAGCATGCGGGTGAACGCCGAAAAGACCGTCGGCCTGCGGAACATTGCCATCCGCGAGGCGTTCCAGATCGTGCCGCCGACGCGGCTGTCCGAGCCGAGCGAGAACCGGCCCGTGCTGGCCTTCGCCTACGGCCAGGAGCCGGCCGAGTTGAACTTCGCCGCCGAGCGCCGCAAGCCGCAAGTGACCATCCGGCAACTGATGGTCGCGCGGGTCGAGGAGGGCGTGGTCAAGTTCGAGTTCACCCTCTTCTACGACGTGCTGTACAGCGGCGTAAAATCGCTGCGGCTCGACGTGCCGGCCGAGGCGGCCGCCGGTCTGCGTGTTGCCGCGCCCGTGCATGAGAGCCCGATCGAACCGCCGCCGGCCGATCTGGAAAAGGGCTACGTCGCCTGGCGGCTCAGCGGCGACGCCGATTTCTTCGGTAAAGGCAAGATCAACCTGACCTGGGAGAAGAAAATCGACAAGCTCGACGTGGGCCATCCGGTGACGCTGGTCATGCCCCGGCTGATTCCCCGCGACGTCGACCGCTCCTGGGGACAGATCGCCCTGGTCAAATCGGAGACGATCGACGTGGCCGAGTCGGGCGAGCCGCAGGGCCTGCGCCCATCGACCCGCAACGCGACCTGATGGAGCCGGTCGCCTCGGCCGCCCGGGCCTTCGAGTTCGCCGACGCCTGGGAACTGACGATCGAGGCCGCCCGATACAAGCTGGAAGAACTCAAGCGGACGAGCATCGAGCGGGCGCTGGTCCGCGCGGTAGTCACCCAGTCCGACGAAATCTCGGTCCAGGCGCTCTACCGGATACTTACCGCCCGGCAGCGGCTGACCGTGGTGCTGCCGCCGGGGGCGCAGTTCGACGCTCAGTCGCTGCGGATCGACGGCCGTCCGGCGAGCCTGGAAACAGGGAAGGAAAACGAATACTTCATCCCGCTGGCCAACGCCAATGCGGACAAACCGTTCGTCGTCGAGTTGCGCTACACGCTCAAAGGCGACGGCCGCCGGATCGACCCGCCGGTCTTTTCCGAAGAGTCGGCCGTGGTCAAGGAGTTTCTCTGCGTCTATCTGCCCGAGACGCGGAAGCTGCTCTTCGCCCGCGGGCCGTGGACCAATGACATCGACTGGCATCCGGACCGTTGGCTGCGGTGGCGGCCTCGTTCGAGCGCGAACTCGCTGGTCAATTGGGTGCAGGGCGACCTGACGCCGGGCAATCCGGCGGGCGATTTCGCCGCCGACGGCGAGCCGTACCTGTTTTCGACGCAACGGCCGGCCCCGCCCCCGGAAGGTTCCTTGCGGCTGAAGACGATCAGCAGCCGCTGGCTCGACGGGCTGGTGTTCATCGTCACGGTCTTGCTGGGCGTGCTGTTGTTGCCGGCTCGCTTGCCCGCGAAGTGGCTGGTCGTCGGCGCGGCGGTGATCGCCGTGGTGCTGTCCGGCGTGTTCCTGCCGATATTTTCGAGGCAAGTCCTGAACGGCGTGTTGCTGGCGGCCGTCTTCGTGGTGGCCATAATGTGGTCCATCGCGGCCATCGCCCATTGCTCCTGCCGGAAGCCGTGCCAGCCGCAGCCTGCCGGCCGGGAACACGGCGTCGATCTGTCGAAGTATCGGCCCGAGCCGCCGGTCGTCGAGCCGGCCCCGCCGGCGCCGAAGAGCCGTCCCAGGAGTCGCCAGAGGAATCGCCCAAGCAGGACGAGGCGGAAGGAGGGCAGGACAATGCGTAAGGTATTGAATGATTGCAAATTGCAAATTGATGATTGCAAATTGCAAATTGAACGTGAAATTGTACGTTTCAGAAAACCCGCAGTTGTCGGCACAAAAGTATTTTGCAATTTACAATTTACAATTTGCAATTTGCAATTCTTCCTCGTGGTGTTGGCAATCGGTGTCCCGCTCTTGTTCTCCGCTATTGCCCGGGCCGCCGAGAAATCCAACCCAGCCGAGGACGCCCGCCCTGCGCGGGAAATATACGTGCCTTTCTCCGATCTGCACGTGTTGCTGCAAGATCAGCCGCGGCGGGTGTTGATCGGACGGAAAGAGTACGACGCGCTGTTGAAGAAGGCCAAGCGGATGCCGAAGGCCAACGCCCCGCTGCCCGCGGTCATCACCGCCGCCGATTATTCGATCAAGACCGACCGCCGCCGGGCCGAAATCGTCGGCGATCTGACCGTCGACGTGCTGCAAGACGGACTGCACGCCCTGCCGTTGGACCTCGGCGGAGTGGGACTGCGCACCGCCCGGCTCGACGACCATGCGGCGGCCATCGGACGCGACCGCGACGGCCGGCTGATGTTGTTCGTCGAGGGCGTCGGCCAGCATCGGCTGAAACTGGAGATGACCGCGCCGTTGGAGACGACGGCCGCTCGGCAAGTGCTCAACTATCGCCTGCCGCGACCCCCGGCCGCGACGCTGCGGCTCGAGGTCCCCGGCGACGTGGAGATCAAGGGCGGCGCGGCCGTGGTCAGCCGCGTCGTGGACTCGGCTGCCAAAGTCACGCGGTTCGAGTTGCTCCCTCAGCCGGGCGACACCTCGCTGCTGATGACGCTGAATAGCCACCTCCGCCGGCAGGAGCGGGCCGTGGTCGCCCGTACCGTCGTCTTCGACGAAGTCGCCGACGCCTACGAAAAACTCCGCGCCTCGGTCACGCTGTCGATCCTGCATCGGGCGGTCGATCGGTTCCGCTTCGTCGTGCCCGAGGGCTTCGAGATCACCGAAGTCTCCTCGCCTTTGTTGGCTCGCTGGGAGGTCGTTTCGGACAGTGGCCGCCGCGTGCTCGACGCCCGGCTCCGCGAAGAGACGACCGAAACCGTGACACTCGACATTACGGCGATACGCGCCCCGGCGAAGCTCGACGGCTGGCACGCCCCGCGGCTCGTCCCGCTGGACGTGATCGGCAGCGTCACCGTGCTGGGGCTGCTGGTCGACGACCGCTTGAAGGCCGAATCGCTCGCCGCCGAGGGCCTGATCCCGATCGACACGTCGGTGCTCGGTGCGGTCGCGCTGCCGCTGCGGGCCGTGGCGGCGTGGTATGCCCCGCAGGGCGCATACGCGCTCACAGCCGCCTTCGTCCGCCCGAAAGCCGAAATGGACGCCGGCACCGGGCTGCTGCTGGTCGCCTCCGACAAGGGGCTCGACGTGCATGGCTACGTGCTGCTGATGCCGCGGGTGGACAAGCGGTTCAGCTTCGACGTCTCCGTCCCCGCCGGGTGGCAGGTGACGGCCGTCAAGACCGCCGGGGGAATGTCGTTGCCGTTCGAGTTCTACCCGGCCGCCGACAGCCCTCACCCTAACCCTCTCCCAAAGGGAGAGGGGACCGGAATTAAAAACCCTCTCCCAGAGGGAGAGGGGATCGAACATATCTCCCCTCTCCCTTTGGGAGAGGGGCAGGGGGTGAGGGCGGAAGACGGCGGGAGGCAATCGAAGAGTCCCGAATCCGCAAAACCCGCATCCCCGAAACCCCGAATCCCCGTATCCCCGAACCCGGCCGCCGACAGCCCTCACCCTAACCCTCTCCCAAAGGGAGAGGGGACCGGAAGCGCCGGCCGTGTCCGCGTGACCATCGCCGACGGCATTGAGGTGGGCAAGGTATTCCAGGCGAACTTCCGCGCCGTTTGCACGCCGTCGGATTGGCTCTCCGAGTGGCGGCGGACAACGGTCGAGTTCCCCCGCTTCGCCGTGCTGGGCGCGACCGGCAGCGAAGGGGCCATCGCCGTCGAAACCCGCGACGACCTCACGGTCCGGCCCGCGAAAATCGCACGGCTGGTCCCGCTCGGCGCCGAGGAGCGGCCCGGCTTCGGCCTAGCCGGCATTCCCGCCGAGCTGGCCTATCGCTGCGAGGGGGCGGACTTCACCGCCACGCTGGCCATCGAACGAACCGAGCCGCGGCTGACCGCCCGCACGTTCTCCTTCTTCCGCGTCGACCGCGACGCCCTGTTTTGCCACTACGAAATCCAATACACGATCGAGCAATCCCGCACTGGCCGGCTGGCGTTCTCGCTGCCGAAGGACACGCCCGAGGCGATCGCCATCGTCGGCCTCGACGGCGTGCAGGTGAAGGACCCATCCGACAAACCGTCGGCCGGGCGGCGGCAGTGGACCGTCTCGCTGGCCGAGCCGCGTCGCGGCCGCGTCCGGTTGGCCGTCGATTTCTCGCAGCGGTTGCCCACGGCCGAACCGAAATCCATTTCCCAAAATGTAGCACAGCCGCCCCCGGCTGTGCAGAATAGCTCCAGACAGCCGCCCCCGGCTGTGCAGAATAGCTCCAGACAGCCTTCCCCGGCTGTGCAGAATAGCTCCAGACAGCCGGGGGCGGCTGTCCCACAAGCGGGAATAATATTGCCGATCGTCGAGGCCGAGGGCGTGGCCTATCAATCGGGCCTCGTCTCCATCGAGGGCTGCGCGGAACTGGAGGTGAAAGTCGATGCCGGAAATAAGGAAACTGCCCTTCGCCCGGTGGACGTGGGCGAGCTGGCCGCGGCCGACTATCAGCCCGGCCGCCGGCTGCTGGGGGCCTACGAGTTCGTGGGCAATCCGCCGCCGGTGAAGATCGACGTCGTCCGCCAGCCGGGCTACGACATCCCGCCGGCCATCGTGCAGCAGTGCGAGTTGGACACGTTCCTTGCCCCCGACGGCCGGAGCCGGACGCAGGCCGTGTTCCTGCTCCGCTCGAAGTCGCTCTACCTGCAGATCGCGTTGCCCGACGACTCCAAGCTCTGGGCGGCCGAGTTGGACGGCGTTCCGCTGAAGCCGCAACGCGACCGCGGCGGCGTGCTCGTCGACCTCTCGGCCGGCAAGGGCGACGCCCTAAAAACGTTGAAGATCATCTACGCCGACAACCAGCCCCAGCCGGTGGCCCTGCGCGGCCGGGTGCGGGTCTCCGCGCCGAAGCTGTCGCTCCATGAACGTGGCACGGCCGCCCCCGGCCGTGAATCTGACCAACAATCCGCACAGCCGGGGGCGGCTGTGCTACAAACACCGCTCCCCCTGGTCGATTTCGTCTGGCGGCTGCACTTGCCCAGCGGCTACGAGGTGGTCAAGGCGGGCGGCACGCTATCGACCGACCAGGTCGAGCGTCCCCGTCCGGCGGCGTTCCAGTTGGCCCGCGACCTCTACGGCTGGTGCGGCGGCGTCCGCGGCCCCGGCTGGATGCCGTTGCCCACGGGCGGTTGCAGTTGCTCAAAAGGACCCGCGAGAGTTGCTGCTCCCGCGTATGACCGGGAGATCACCAAAAGCGTAGTCTCAATGGAACGGCCGGAGATGGTGTTCGTCGGCCGGATTACCGGCATGAAGAACTGCCGCTGGAGCGATCCGCAGACGCAATCCTACATGGGCTCATCCGTCCCGCTGGGCCGCAAGTATTCCTTGTCATCCGGCCTGATGGAAATCACCTTCAATAACGGAGCGAAGGTAATCCTGGAAGGGCCGGCCACCTATGAGGTCGAATCAAACAGCGGCGGTTATCTCGCGCTCGGCAAGCTCACCGCCAGGACGGAGGCCCGCGGGAAACCGTATACCCTCCGCACTCCCACCGCCGTAGTCACCGTGGCCCCCGGCACGGAAATCAGCCAGGACGTTTCCGAAGACGGCGGCACGCTGGCGCGAGTCTACGGAGGCGCCGCGCGGATGCAGTCCGTCGCCAGCGGGAAGGCACGTGAGTTGACGCCGGGCCACTTTCTCACAGTTGACAGCGGAGACGACACGTCCGGCCCGTCGGAGGTCGCTTTTAATATTGCGCCCCGCTTTTACCCGGCGGCTGGCGGAATCGCCCAAGGGGCTCGATCAAGCGGACATCGTCGCCGGCGGCAATGGAACGGCCGGCCGGAGAGAAGATACGCCGCGATGGATCTCGCCAAAAAGAGCGCAGGGCGAAAAGAGAATCGAGGCTGCCCTGAAAGATCAGACACAACTAGAAATTCATCGAAACGCCCTTGCAGGACGTTATCGACTACCTCAAGGACTTCCACAAAATTGAAATTCAGTTCGACACGAAGGCCCTCGGCGACGTGGGGATCGGCACGGACGCTCCGGTGACGATAAATGTGAAGGGCGTTTCGCTCCGCTCCGGCCTGCGGTTGATGCTCAATGAGATCGGGCTGACGTATCTTGTTCGCGACGGAGTGTTGCTCATCACCACGCCCGAAGAGGCCGAATCCAGCTTGAAAACTGTCGTCTATCCGGTCGCCGATCTGGTGATGGATTACCGCACCAAATCCGGTGAAACCGTGAGCGACTTTGATTCATTTATCGACTTGATTACCTCCACGGTCAAGCCCGCAACCTGGGATGCCGTGGGCGGGCCCGGAACGATCGCCCCGATGGAAAATGGACGTTCAAAGGCCCTGGTCGTGTGCCAAACGGACGAAGTCCAAGAACAGATTAAAGACCTGCTGGATGTGTTGCGCCGCCTGCCGAAAGAGCCGGAAAGCGGCGAAGTGCCTCTGCGAGAAAAGCCGACACAGGGCGCCGATCACGGCGGAATAGGCGGCATGGGAATGGGCGGCATGGCCGGCTTTGGACCGGGCATGGAAGGCCGCGACGGCGACAAGAGCAAAGCCGCAAAGCATCCTGGCCTGATTCTCACTCCCCCGGAGGAACCCGCCGAAGTAGCGGCGAAATCGCCTGCACCCGAATTTGAGAATCCTATGCCGGCAACACAGCCTCCGGCGAAAAAAGAGAAAGACGATAAGACGACAGTGGGATTGTCCCAGCCGGGCGTCTTCAACGGGGATAAAGAGCTCACAAAAAAAGACGCCGCGGTACGGGAAAAAATAATCGCCCGGCAAAAAGCACTCGTCGCTGAACTGACTAACGTCGATAAATCCAGCGTCCCATTCGACGACAATGGGGCGCTCGGCTATCTCGAGCCCGAGTCGAAGCCGAGGAGACGCCTCGTCGGTGTGTACGGGGGAGATCTAGCTACCCGGCAACTCGCCGGCGTGCGGAGCCTCAAAATCGACCTGCTCCGGTCGCAGGCAGATTCGGGCCAAGTGGTCGTCTTCCGCAGCCTGGGCGTCGATCCGCTGCTGGCCGTGACACTGGCCGACGACGCGCGGTTCGCCTCGCTCCGCTGGGCGCTGGCCCTGGCCGTGGCGCTGGCCGGCGCGGCGCTGACCTGCCGGACGGTCCGCACCAAGACCGGCTACGTGCTGGCCGTGATGCTGGCGACCACGCTGTTCTCGCTCGTCGGCGACGTGGAGTTGGCCAAGACGTGCAACTGGATGTTCTTCGCCGCCGCGTGGCTGATTCCGTATTTTCTGGTCGCCGGCTGTTTCCGCTGGCTGGGGCGAAAGTGTTGCCCGCGCTGCCGGGCGGCAAAGACCGCGGCGGCGGTGCTACTGCTGGCCGCGCTGGCGGGCGTACCCTTCGCACAAGCCGCCGAGCAATCTAACATCCATGTAGCACAGCCGCCCTCGGCTGTGCAAAATCACCCTAGACAGCCGGGGGCGGCTGTCCCACAAGCGTCCGACGGACCGATCGTCATTCAGATAGCCAAGCCGCCGGCGCCGATCCACCTGCCTAAGGACGCGATCATTCTGCCCTACGATCCCGACTGGAAGAACGGGATCAAGGACGCCGACAAGCTGCTGGTGCCCTACGAGAAGTACGTTGAGCTTTGGAATCGGGCCTACCCGGACAAGAAGATCGAGACGAAGGCCCCGCCGGCGCCGTACGGGCTGGCCGATGCCGCCTACAAGACCCTGCTCGCGGACGGCGATTCGCTGCTGCTCGCCGGGCGGATGGAAATCGACGTATTCACGGACGGCTACGTGCAGGTTCCGCTGGGGCTGGGCGGCGGCGTGCTGACCCGGGCCGAGTTGGACGGCAAGCCCGCCCGGATCAGCGTGCTCGAAAAACAGCAACTGCCCTCACCCCCGGCCCCTCTCCCAAAGGGAGAGGGGAGGCAAGATGCGAAGCCGCAAGCGGCCGTGCAACAATTCGCCCAATCTCCGCTTGCGGTTTCGCAGCAGCCCGACCGTTCGGTCATCGTGCTGCACGTCACGGGCAAGGGCCGCCACCGGCTGGAACTCGACGTGCGGCTGAAGCTCGACCGGCAGGGCGGCTGGCGGGAGGCAGCGGGCGTGCTGCCGTCGGCCCCGGCCGCCGCGCTGGACATCGTCGTGCCCTCGGCCCGGACCGAACTGCGGCTGGGCCAGGTCGCCGATTGCCGCCAATATGAAACCGAAAAGCCGGACCAGAACCATCCGCACCACGCTGGGCGCACAGGGGGCCATCGCCATCCGCTGGCGGCCCGAGGTCGCCGCCGGCCAGATCGACCGCACGCTGACCGCAGCCTCGGAAGCCGTGTTCGACGTCCGCGAGGACGGGCTGCGGCTGAGCTGGCAACTCTCGCTCGACTTCCGCCGCTCGGAACGCGATGCCTTCAGCGTCAAACTGCCCGACGGCTACCTGTTGGAAAAGGTCGAGGGCGTCAACGTCCGCGGCTGGGAAATCCGCGGCGGTAAGAGCGAACGGACCGTCGCGGTCTCGCTCCTGCAGCCGGCCAAGGATCACGAGCAATTCACCCTGCGGCTGTGGCGGGCCGCGGAAGTCGGCCGCGGCAAGCCGACCCGCGTCGACGTGCCGTTGGTCACCGTCGCCGACGCGGCCTTGCAGAGCGGGCGGTTGACGATCCGCCGCAGCCAACTCATCGAACTGCGAACCGTCGAACGCTCGGGCGTGACGCGGATCGATCTGCCCGCCTACGAGCACCGCTCGCTCGGCGACGTGGACGGAACGCTCAGCCCGCTGGGCATCCGGCCCTTCGAGTCGTACAGCTTCGCCGCCCTGCCGTTCACGATTCGACTGGAGGCCGCTCCGGTCGAGGCCAAGGTGTCGGCCGTCGTCGATTCGATCCTGAAACTCTCCGAGTACGCCCGGAGCCTGGAAAGCCGCATCCGCTACGACGTTCGCGGGCGGCGAATCTATCGCCTGCGGGTGCTGCTGCCCGAGGGCTTCAGCCTCGAAACCCTCGTAGTTCCCGGCAGTCACGAATATACCCTGACGAAACAGGGCCGGCGGCCGCTGCTGACCGTTTACCTCGCCGCGGGCCAGGAGGGAGAAGTGCCGCTGGTCGTTTCCGGCAAGCTCGCCGCGCCGCGGGCCGATGCGCATCCGTGAAATCCCCCTGCCCCGGGTCGAAGTGCTCGACGTCGATCGGCAGGAGGGGGACATCGCCGTCCAGGCCGATCCGGCCTACGACGTCGAGGCCGCCGATCTGACCGGCTGCGAAACGATGCTCCTCGGCCGGCTCTTTGGCTGGTTGAATCCCAATCAGCGCGAGGCCGCGCGGGTGGCACTGCACTACTCGGGCAGCGACTACGCGGGCAAGCTGCGGCTGAAACCCCGCACGCCCGACGTCGTCTGCGACACGATCAGCAACGTCTGCGTCACCGATCGGGCGCTGCTGGAAACGATCCTGCTGGACTTCAACGTGACCCGGGCGGGCGTGCGGCGGCTGGAGTTCCTCCTGCCCGAGGAGATGGCCGACAGCCGCATCAGCGTGCCCCTGTTGTTGCAAAAACCGGACATTTCACCGGCCGGCGAGAAACATCCCGGCATGGTGCGGGTGCGGCTCGATCTGCAGGAAGACGTGATGGGGCAAATCCGCGTGAAAGTCGAAAACGACCGGCTGCTGACCGCCGGCGCGCATCAGGTCCCGATTCCGATGATTCTCAACGCCCGGGTCAACCGCCGCTACGCGGTCATCGAGAACACCAGCCGCGCCGAGGTCGTCGTCGAGCAGAAGAGGCTCCGCGGCATGGACGTGCTCGGCCGGCAGGGCAAGGACTGGGCCGTGCTGAAGGGCTTCCTGGGCGACAAAATCACGATGGCCTACCTCGTTTCGCCCGACGCCGAGCGGCCGCAACTCAGCTTTGAAGCTGTCTCGCACGAAGCCCTGAAAACGGTCCAGGCCTCGATCGGTCTCTCCCAAACCACGCTGGTCGTTGACTCCAACGGGGCCTATCGCGCCGCGGTCACTCTGCGGGTCAACAACGAGACCGAGCAGTATCTCGACGTTCAGCTCCCCGAGGGGGCGAAGCTCTGGACCGCCCGCGTGGCCGGCGAGCCGGTCAAGCCGACGCAGGTCCCCGGCGGCGAGGGCAAGGCTCCCGATCCGCGCGGCGTGCGGATTCCGCTAATCAAGACCGCGCTGGGCGATCTGGCCTTCCCCGTGGTGCTCCGCTACGGCGGCAAGATGCCGTCGTTGGACAAGGTGGGCGTCGCCCGGTTCCCCATGATCCGCTGCCTGAACATCACGCCGCAACTGAGCAACGTGACGCTCTATCTGCCCGAGCGGTATCGCTGGTTCGACTTCGGCGGCACGATGCGGCGGACTGACACGGCCGAACAGGACGCCGGCGTCGTGCAATACTGGAACAAGCAGGTCACGCAAATCGGCACGGCCTTGCGTGAAGGCGACGCCTACGCCAAGGCCCGGGCGAGCAACAGCCTCAGTCAAATGCCCAGCCAGCGGCCGAGCATCGGCAGCCTTGCGTCTCAAGTGGGGGAGCAGTCGAAATCCCAGGCCGCGCTGGAAACGGCGTTGAATCAGAACGCCGGCATTATGGAAAAGACCTACCAGGAAGCGGAACGCCAGCAGCAAACCGTCGCTCAGACCCTGCCCGAAGACAACCGCCAACGGTTGGAAGAGGCGTATCGAGGGCAAACCGTGAACCCGTCGAAAAACGTGGTCGGCGACCTGGGCCGGAACTGGGGCACACCGCATCTCGATAAGCTCCCCTACATTAATAAAGCATCCAAAGGAACTGGAATCGGCCGCGAGACCCAATCGCTAATAATGATGGTCACGCCGCGGATCATCATCCAAGAGGAAGAAGAGGAAAAACTGGGGATTCAGGGGGAGTCCAAACAAGTCGTCACAGGCGGTAAATTTTCAGAGAAAGATTCCTCAAGGCCGGATGTCGCTGGGGCTAGCGAAGCCACTCTTGGCGTCTCCGGTATTCGCGGATCCCAGACCCAAGGCCGGGATTACAATCGGCAATCGCCGCAGTCGGGCGAGGCCGAGAACCTGTCCCGCTACCAACGCCAGTTGGCGGGACAAACGACCACGACCACTGATGCTACGCGCGGGTATCTTCAAAGCTCGGCCCCGTCGGGCCGCAGCGATTTTGATTCTCGTACCGATCTAACCACCTCGAACGTTAAACCTTCTACCTGGCCAGAGAAAAAACCTGCCCGCAGTGAGCCAGCTCCAGATCACCGTTATTTAATAGCGACGACGGCTCCCAAGCCATCGTCGGCAACGACACCTGACAGCGTCGAGAAACCTGCCGCTCCGCAGGCAACCGGCCTGGCCAGTCTCGATTTCGAGTTGCCGTTGACCGTCGACGGTTCTGCTCGCGGCGTGGTGTATAACTTCACCGCCCCGCTGGGCGAGCAGCAGATCACCGCCCGATACGTCTCCGGCGGCATCGTCCGGGGACTGATCGAGTTGGCAATCGTCCTCGTAGCGTTCATCGTGGCCTGGCTCATCGTCGCGGCGGCCTTCCGCGGCGGGTTCGACTGGCTGGCTCGCCCAGCCGGCTCC
The DNA here is from genome assembly GCA_963733145.1 of uncultured Planctomycetota bacterium. GTDB lineage: Bacteria > Planctomycetota > Planctomycetia > Pirellulales > Thermoguttaceae > JAHIKV01. The sequence continues at coordinate 198,946 of CAVTCJ010000017.1, forward strand.
TGGCTGCTGATCTGCCTCGGGCTGCTTTCGCTCATCGGCGGCGTCTTCCCCTGGGCCGGCCTCGCCCTGTTCGTCGTCGGACTCTGGTTGAAGATGCGATGGTTGGCCGTAAAGCCGTCCGTGAAGTGATAATGCGTTATTTATCGGGCTATGCGGCGCCGCCGATCTCCGCCAGCGCTTCGCCGGCGGCGGCGATTACGGCGTCGATGTCCGCCTCGGTGTGGGCGGCCGAGATGAACAACGCCTCGAACTGACTGCACGGCGGATACACGCCCCGCTCGATCAAGCCCCAGAAATATCGGGCGTAGCGCTGCTTGTCGCACTCGGCGGCCGTGTCCCAATCTGTAACCGGGCGGGCGCTGAAAAACGGCGTCAGCATCGAGCCGCAGCGGCCGATTTGCAGGGCAACTCCCGCCCGTTCGGCCGCGGCCTCCAACCCGCGTTGCAGCCGCGCACTAAGCGTTTCCAACCGCGGATAGGGATTCTCGTCGCGGAGCGTGCGGAGCGTGGCGATGCCGGCCGCCGTGGCCAGCGGATTGCCGCTGAGCGTGCCGGCCTGAAAGACCTTGCCGGCGGGCAGGACGTGATTCATGATCTCCGCCCGGCCGCCGTAGGCCCCGACGGGCAGCCCGCCGCCGATGATCTTGCCCAGCGTGGTCAGGTCGGGCTTGATCGTCAGCAGCGATTGCGCCCCGCCGTAGGCCACGCGGAACCCGCTCATCACCTCGTCGAAGACGAGCAGCGAGCCGTGGTTGAGCGTTTCGTTCCGCAGGGCGGCGAGGAATTCGTTCGAGCCGACGACGCAGCCCATGTTGCCGGCGACCGGCTCGACGATGGCCGCGGCGATCTGCGGCCCGTGCCGGTTGAACGCCTCGACGACCGCCGCCGGATCGTTGTAGCGGAGCACGAGCGTGTCGGCGGCCGCGCCGGCCGTTACGCCGGGCGAGTCGGGCGCGCCGAGCGTGGCGGCCGCGCTGCCCGCCGCCACCAGCAGGCTGTCGACGTGCCCGTGATAGTTGCCGGCGAACTTGACGATCATCGGCCGGCCGGTGTAGCCCCGGGCCAGCCGGATCGCGCTGGCCGTGGCCTCGGTGCCGGAATTGACCAGCCGGACCTTCTCGATCGAGGGGACGGCCGCGACAACCAGCTCGGCCAGTTCGTTTTCGGCCAGGGTCGGGGCGCCGAAGCTGGTCCCGCGCCGCAAGGCCCGGTCGACGGCCTCGACCACGGCCGGATGGCAATGGCCGAGGATCATCGGCCCCCAGGAGCCGATCAGGTCGATGTAGCGGTTGCCGTCGATGTCGAACAGATAGGCCCCCTCGGCCCGGTCGAAAAAGATCGGCTCGCCGCCGACGCCGCCGAAGGCTCGGGCGGGACTATTCACGCCGCCGGGCATAAGCTGCTTCGCCCGCTCAAACGCCGCATGGCTCTTGTCGTGTGTCATGGCAGTTGTGTTGGTCAGCAGAACTCAATTTTTCCAAATTATCCCGTCGCGGGAACTTGCGAAGGTTAGGGTGTTCTGCACAGGAGGAAACCGAATCGACTCTGAACAGGAGGGAACGGAAGACTCTGACAGGAGGGAACGGGAAGATTCTGACAGGAGGCAACGGAGGAAACCGAGGAAACAGGAAGAATTCCTCGTTCCCATGCTCCGCATGGGAACGCACTGCCAGAACGCTCCGCGTTCGTTCCGCTGCTCCCAACGATTTTGGGCCGAAGGCCCTCCGGTTCACCCAGCCCAGGGCAACGCCCTGGGGAGGGGTGGTCGCCCCAATTTCGTGGCAGCCCAACGGGCCAACCGTTCTCCGCAGGCGAAGAATTGGCCCGTTAGGCCGACACGTCCTTCCCGTCCTCCCGCCTCCCCAGGGCGTTGCCCTGGGCTGGGCGAACGGCCGCCCCTTCGGGGCTGCAATCGGCCGACGTTGGTCAACGAACCACGTTTTTTCCAAATAACCCACGTTTGCTCTCCGCAGTCCGGTTTCCCCCATTCGCCCCGACAACAATTCCGGCGACGCCCATCCTAACCTCCGGCCGCAGGATTTCAAGGTCAGGAATTGGGCCGGCAGCGACAACTATGATTCCCGAGCCACGGTGACAATCCTCAGCTTCTTTACATGTAGCCGTATTGCTCTCGCTCCAATTTAGCATTACCGCTATGATCTGAAGCGTTAAAATTAGACGGCCTTGGCATACGGACGCTTTATCTTCTGGCCGCGCGAGCGCCAGCAAGCGATCAACGGAGGATCGAGAAATGCGACTCCATTTCTTTATATGTCTTGTGGTCGCACTGGTAGTTTCTCATGCGCTGGCCGCGACGCCGGTTGAGGACTTGCGGAAGACCGTCGAGGAACGTTGTGCTAGGGTACAAACGATTTCGATGGCCGGCGGGATGTTTTATAGCCCGACAGGGAGTGGCAGTTGGGGCGATGAGATCGAATTCCGATTCGATCGACCCACGAGGCGGTTGATCGTCTGGTTCAGCGATAGGCCGGTGCTTTACGTGCAGAGCAACCGCGTATATTTTTTGCTCGGACAATCAGGTGACGATCCAAACCAACATTTCATCTACTTGGAGGTTCCATGCGATCACACTACGACATGGAAGGACCTCGATGCCGCCCGACGGCTGATGAAACAAGAAAGCAAGGATTTCGGATTCAGTCCATCTCACTTTTGTGAGCCCTTCGAGGACGCTTTAGCATCCTTGGTCGCGCCGTTTATTGAGGGGGGGTTGGATTACCTTGTTCCGGCAAACGCTCAGCCGCTGCCTTATGACGCCAGACTACTCGCGTCCGATCCGGAGAAGACGGCTGAACGGATTGCGGCAATGAAGCTCAGCGAATTCGCGCCGGGCATTTTCATTCTGGGTCATCCCGATTCCAAGCTGTTGGAGAACCCAGATGACAAACCGAAGCCTCTCGCGCCGAGAAGTTCCCGCTCTGCTTTGAGGCGAACCGTGGCACTTCTCGGCTGAGCCTATGCCTTCAATCGAGAAAGCGGCGTATTTCTGGCTGTTGGAGGGTGGGTTGATGTTGGAACTCCCGGAAAAGAAGCCCTTATCCTCTGGAAAATGGTCGTCGTCAAGGACAGCGATATACACAAACTGCAGCCGTTTGACCTGCCGAAAAACGCCGAGTTCATCGCAAGGGGTGACCTAAAGTCGTATTATCGACGCAGGCTGTCCAAGCTCGACCCGCAAGTCGTTCGCAAAGAAGAAGCGGCCCTAGATGAGAACTTACAGAAACTAACGGATAAGGAAGCGGGTATATCAGCCAAGCTTTTACAGGTGCCATCCAGTGGCAACGCGGACAAGAAGAAGCGGGATGAACTCCAAACGGAGCGTGAACGAATTAAAGAGGAGATAACTCGCTACGTCTACATCAGCGGCGAGTATCAGAAACTGATAGATGCAATCGAGCGACTAAAGGCTTCTCAATAGCCTTGGAACATCGTATACAAGCGATTGATGATGCCCCGATATGGAATCATCAACCATTATCGGGCAGCAACGCGGCAACCGAAACCCACTCGGCTTCCCGCCCTTCGATCAACACCGGCGTTTCTGCCGCGGCGGCGTAATCTTCGTGGCGGCGGTAGTCGGGCGATTCGTGGGGGCCGGCCGGAGCGGTGTAGACCTCGATCCGTCGCTCCGGCAAAAGTCGCACGATCTCCAGAGCTGGAATGTGGTCAAAATGGCGAATACTCCCACCGGCGGCTGTTAGCCGCCGGCTATTTTTCACAACAATTTCAACGTGTCGGAATATCGCCCCGATTCGACAAAAATAGGGCGGCGATGGTAGGGTGCTGCCGAGTTTGACGACTATTCCTTCAATCGGCGCGGAGGAATGGTCGATCCAAAAGGTATGCGCCCTATCATATCACCAGCCGCTATGCGCGTGTTCTTGTCCCTGGCGGGAGTCGTGCTGGCGTTGAGCGCCGTGGGAGCTTTTGCCGCCGAGGACGAGAACTGGCTTTTGGCCGCTCAGCCCGTGGTCAGCCGGCAAGGCTCGCTGCTGCAATACCTGCTGACGTGGCCCAACGAGACGGGCGACGAGGCGGCCGAAGAGGAGCCGCTGGAGAGCGATCGCCCCGACTTCACCGAATCCAGCTCGACGGTGGGATACCACCGGCTCCAGATCGAGGGCGGCTACACCTATACCCAGGCCATCGAGGGCGACCGCACTCACAACGCCCACGATCTGCCGGAACTGCTCCTCCGCTACGGCGTGGCCGAACGGCTGGAGTTGCGTTTCGCGTGGGATCCGGGGATAGTGTTCGATCGCTATACGGACCGCTCGTCCGGCCATGTCGTCCACGAAAACGGCAGCACCGACGTTCATGCGGGGTTCAAGTACTCGATCAGCAAGCAGGACCACTGGCGTCCGCAGACGGGGATCATCGTTTCCGTATCCGCCCCCGTGGGCCTTACTGACTTTAGCAGCCGGCAAGCCGATCCGCTGGTCAACTTCCTGTACGGTTGGGAGTTCACCAAGAAGCTCTCGCTGAATTGCAGCACGGGCAACCTCTGGACCGCCGACGCGGGCGACCGCTTCTCATGGCTGTTTCAATCCGCGTCCCTCGATTATGAGTTGACCGAGAAGCTGCACGTCTACAACGAGTGGTATGCCTTCTTTTTCCGCGATGCCCGCGACAACCGCCCGCAATACTACTACAACGGCGGCCTGACCTATCTGGTGACGCCGAATTTCCAGTTGGACTGGCGGGCCGGACTGGGCCTGAACGACGTGTCGGACGGCTTCTTTACCGGATGCGGCCTGACGATTCGGAGGTAGCAAACCGATCGGGTAAGCGTTCACGGGGGACTGTCCCAATTTCGCGGCGGTAAAGCTAATTCGCAGGGCAACGTCTCTCGCGCCGCGAAAATTGGGACAGTCCCCCACTTATTGATTCGCCGGCCCTAACCCACGACGAGACCGAAAAAGGCGTTCTGGATGAAGACGACCGTCGCGGAACCGCCATTATTAGTTGTTAAAACCACGGCCTACGGCCGTGCGACCCTGGGGGCTAAGCCGTTTCGGCGTGCCCCGAAATAGCATACGCTCTAACTCCAGGGAAAGCCCGTTGGGCAGGAGAAAGAGCGTATGAAGGAATTCGAGAGTCTGTCGCATGTTCGCTGGGAATGCAAGTATCATGTGGTCTTCATTCCGAAATATCGTAGGAAGGTGATCTATGGGCAGTTGCGTAAGGCCATAGGTGAAATCCTGCGGGAGTTGTGTAAAAAAAGAAGGGATAGAGTTGCTGGAAGGGCACGCGGTGAGCGACCACGTTCACCTGTGCCTGAGCATCCCGCCCAAGTACAGTGTGTCGTACACGATAGGTTTTCTGAAGGGAAAGATTGCGGTGCGGATTCATCGGGAGTTGCTGCCCGAACGCCGGATGGCCGGGCTGCATTTTTGGGCGACCGGGTACTGGGTGAGCACAGTAGGCCGTGCGGATTGCGATGGAAGTCGCCCATGTTTGTGAACGTCGGCGGCAATTCAACTGGATAACGCAGAAGGGCGCGGCAAGATCGATGGATTTGCCGCAGGGTTGGTTGACCGTCCGCGACGCCGTGCGTTTGCCGGAGCCGGATACTTCTTGGATGGACAGCGCGATTCCCCGGCGATCGTTCACGGGTTGGTTAAAGAAATAGCTTTCACTCAAAATTGAGCTTGTGAACGCAAAACATTGAAAGTAATCTCTCCACCGGATGATACTCCGTCCAAGAGCGCCCCGGCCATGGCCGCCTTCTTCCGCTCGGCGATCAGGTCTTCCTCGATGCTCCGGGGCAGGCGTTTGTAGCGGGAGAACTCGAGCGTGAACGTGCCTTGGCCTTGGGTCATGCTCCGCAGATCGGTCGAATATCCAAACGTTTCGGATGGGGGGAGTGGCCGTGAAACGTTCCGGCGATGCGAGAATTTTGATTATTTCATCAAACTTGGCGGATTTATCAATAAATTTGCGGTGTTGACGGCTCTACTATATTAGAAACGCGCGCACCCAACACGAGCGCCAGCATGGCAACACTGCAGGAGAGATTGGCCTGCGGCGACAAGGCCGCGTTTGCCGAGTTCTACGATGCCTACGCTGATCGAGTCAGCCATTACCTGCTGGTTCGCTTGAATTCGCGGGATGACGCCGATGATGTCCTGCAGGACACGTTTCTTCGTTTGGCTCGCAGCAAACGGAAGCTGGCGAAGGTGGATGACCTCGGCGCCTATTTGTTTACCATCGCCCGGCATGAGGCTGCACGGCTGGCGACCAAAAATGCCCACCGCAAACAGGCGCGAGAATTGTTGGCCGGCAATGACTTATTTCGTCGGACGAGCGACATTGATGCACTGGAAAATGCTGAAACCGTGACCGCGGCGTTAAACGATCTCAGTGCCGATTTGCGTGAAATCGTGGAATTGAAGACTTATGCCGAACTTACACTCCAACAGATCAGCCAAGTGACCGGCCTCCCCCTAGGGACGGTTGCCACTCGATACCGCTTGGCCCTGGAAAAAATGCGGACTTGGTTTGCGAGGCAGCGATGACAGACAAAGACGTTGAACACCTGCTCGACCGGCTGACGCCCCGCGGCGTGCGCCCGGAGTTGCGTCCAGAAGTGCTTGCGGCGGTAGAAAGTCAATTGGAGGAGGGAACTGCGTCGGCTTGGCCGTGGCGTTCCGCCCTGGCTGTGGCGGCGTTGCTTCTGCTGGGAATCGCCATGAATGTCGGGGTAAATAAGGTGGCCGAGCGCCGAATGGCGCAGCTATTCGGGCCTCCACCCATATCGAAGCAGGCGATGGAGTTGGCCAACGCCGTGGAAAAGATTACCGACCCTCAAACAGCCCGCTGGGTATACCAACAGTTTGCGGCCCCACGCCCATGCGAAGATGAATCACCCAACTACGCGGCCTACAGCGACCTGCTAAGACGACTTATTAACGAATCACTGAGTTTTCCGAAGGATACCCACGATGAAGCGCCTAAAAAAGACAATCATCTGGACCGGGATAGGTCCTGGGCGGATTGGCGGCAATCGCTCTGGTTGCCAACGCGGTGTTCGTCTGGACCACCGATACACGGCTTGAGCGGCAATTGGCCGAAATCCGTGCCGCAGGCGACCCGTTGACGCTGGCCGATTTGGCCCCCAAGCCGGTCCCGGCGGAAAATAACGCCGCTACGTATCTCCGCCGGGCTCAGGCGGGCACCGACGCGATTTACAAAGAGGCGGAGGCTGTGCCTGGGTTCTGGGAGTATTTCAATACCAAAGATCCGATGCCCGCAGAGATTCAGAAGGCCCTTAAGGCCGCTTTCACAGCATACCCCTACACGATCTCGCTATTTCAGCAAGCAGCCGCCTGCCCCGACTACGATGCACAACTGGATTATACAGATTCTCCAAGAGAACTTTTCAACGAACTGATCTCTGTGGTTGAAAAAATCCGCAACTACGGGCGTGTGCTGCAATTTCGGGTGCGCTTGGACGTGGCCGAGGGGAATTACGACGAAGCCGCGCGAACAACCCTGCTTCTTTTTCGGCTGGCTCATCATTGCGAGCGCAACCCGGCGATTACAGGTTACTTGGTGGCTGTCACCATTCAGGGCATCGCAGTTGACTACGCCAACTCGGTCCTACAGGCTGGTCCCGTCTCGAAAGGAGTCCGCGAAGCGTTGGATACAGAGCTTGCCCGCCAGGAACGCATGGAGGGCTACACCTGGGCACTCAAGAGCGATCGGGTGCTCACACTGGGGAACTTTGTCGCAGTTTCCCTTTCGACATTTTTGGTTAATCAGTCGTGGGATGTGGAATCGGAGAGAGTCGGAATACCTAGACAAAATGCAGTCTCTTCTTGCCCTTTTGCGCGAGCCAATTCCCTACCGTGAAGTCGAGAACGCCATTCTCGGTATGCCGTATGTTCAGTATTGGAAAATGCGTGGCGATCCTACTAAAGGAGAATGGGAGCGTCAGCCATTTCTGGCCGTCCAAGCGACGCTTCTGATCGTTGCACGCACGCGGGCCAGGACTCGCACGTTGCGGGTGCTCAATGCCTTGCAGGCGCATGTTCCGGCGGGGAGCAACGAGGTGCCGAAGCTCACGGACCTCGGCTTGCCTTCCGAGACAATCACCGATCCGTTCACTGGTGAACCGTTGCACGTTAAGAAGACCCTGCAAGGCTGGATCGTTTATTCCGTCGGCCCGAATTATCAAGACGACGGCGGGAAGCTGGACGACTGGCCCGACGGCGACGTTGGCGTGGGGCCGCCACCTGTGGTCGCCAAGTCCGTTAAAGTAGGTCAACAGAAGCCGATAGCCGGCAAGCCGTGAGAGATAGGCACTTTCATCGCCTGAAGCAAAAGGTGAACTGAATGCTGCCGGTCCAGTCGCACAGAATCCGCCGCCGACCACCCTACAGCGCCCCGGCCATGGCCGCCTTCTTCCGCTCGGCGATCAGGTCTTCCTCGATGCTTCGCGGGAGGCGTTTGTAGCGGGAGAACTCGAGCGTGAACGTGCCCTGGCCTTGGGTCATGCTCCGCAGATCGGTCGAGTAGCCGAACGTCTCGGCCAGCGGGACCTCGCCCTCGATGCGGACCTCGGGGCCGTGGACCTCGGCGCCGACGACCATGCCGCGGCGCGAGGTGAGATTGCCCACCACCGAGCCCTGGAACTGGCTGGGGCACTCGATCTCGATCTTCATCACCGGCTCGAGCAGCACGGGCTTGGTCCGCGGAAAGGCCTCGCGCATCGCCGTCTGGCGCAGATCTGGAAGGCCATGTCGGAACTGTCCACTTCGTGGTACGAGCCGTCGTCGATGTACACGGCCAGTCCGACTACCGGATACTTGGCGATCGGCCCTTTCGAGAGCATCGAGCGGAAGCCCTTCTCGACGGCGGGGAGGTACTGCTTGGGAATCCGCCCGCCCACGACGTGCTCCTCGAAGAGGAAGTTTTCCGGGGCGTCCTCGGGCAGGACGTCGAGCCGGCCGACGATGTGGGCGTACTGGCCCGAGCCGCCGGTCTGCTTGCGGTGCCGGGTGTTGAACTTGGCCGCTTGGGTGGGCGCCTCGCGGTAGTTCACCTTGGGCGGGCCGACCTCGACCGCCACCTTGTACTCGCGGCGGATCCGCTCGATGTAGATGTCCAGGTGCAGCTCGCCCATGCCGGCCATGAGCGTCTCGCCGGTCTCCTCGTCGGTGCTGACCCGCAGCGTGGGGTCTTCGCGGCGGAAGCGGTGCAGGGCCTTGCTCAGCCGGTCTGCGCCGTCGCGGACAGCCGGGGCAATCGCCATGCAGATCACCGGCTCGGGCACGAACATGTTCTCCAGCGTGCAATACTTCGGCTGCGAGGAGTAGGTGTCGCCGCTGGCGCAATCGACGCCGAGGATCGCCACGATGTCGCCCGAGCGGGCCTCCTCGACCTCCTCGCGCTGGTCGGCGTGCATCCGCACGATTCGCCCGAAGCGTTCCTTCCGCCCGGTCCGCTGGTTGAAATACGACTCGCCCTTGGCGAAGCGGCCTTGATAGAGCCGCATGAAGGTCAGCGTGCCGAAGGGGTCTTCGACGATCTTGAAGGCCATGGCCACGGCCGGTTTTTCCGGGTCCGGCTCGAGCAGCATCTCGTGCGGCAGGCCGTCGCGGTCCAGTGCGAGGGCCTTCGCCCGGCGGTCCAGCGGCGAGGGCATCAGCCGGACCACGGCGTCCAGCAGCGGCTGCACGCCCTTGTTGCGATAGGCCGAGCCGAGAAACACCGGCGTGAACTCCAGTTGCGCCACGGCCGAGCGGATCACCTGGTAGATCATCTCCGTCGGCACTTCCTGCTCCGCCAGCAGAAGCTCCATCAAGTCGTCGCTGTACATCGAGAGGGCTTCGAGCAGCCGATGGCGGGCCGCGCGGGCCTCGTCGGCCAGCTCGGCGGGAATCGCCTCGGCGCGGACCCGCTCGCCGCCGGGGCCGTCGAAATAGTACGCCCGCTGCTCGACCAGATCGATCACGCCGCGGAAGTCGGCCTCGGCGCCGATGGGCAATTGCATCAGCATGGCGTCGCAGTTCAGCTTCGCCCGGAGTTGCTCGACCACTTTGTCGGGATTGGCCCCGACGCGGTCCATCTTGTTGATGAAGGCCAGCCGGGGGACGTGGTAGCGGCGCATCTGGCGGTCGATCGTGAGCGATTGGGCCTGCACGCCGCCGACGGCGCAGAGGACGAGTATCGCCCCGTCGAGCACCCGCAGGCTGCGCTCGACCTCGACGGTGAAGTCGACGTGGCCGGGCGTGTCGATCAGATTGATCGTGGCCTCACCCCACTGGACCTGGGTGGCCGCGCTGGTGATCGTGATGCCGCGTTCCTTCTCCAGTTCCATGTGGTCCATCGTGGCGCCGCCCTGGTCGTGGACCTCGCGGACGCGATGGATGCGGCCGGCATAGTAGAGAATGCGCTCGCTCAGAGTGGTCTTTCCCGAGTCGATGTGGGCGGAGACGCCGATGTTGCGCAATTTCGAGATGTCCATGGCCGTAGCACCCAAACAAGCGAATATCCCCAAAAAGTACCGAGCCTTGTAATATACACAATTTTGAACCGTCTGGCAAGTGGTTCGATGAGACAAGTTTAGCCCCGGCACAAGTGCCGGGGCTAAACAACCAGCGAGCCGCTGCCGGCGCGGCCTCACTCCGATCGGTCGGGCAAGGTGAAGAAGAACGTTGTTCCCTGGCCGTCGAGGGAATCGAGCCAGATCTGTCCCCCGTGGCGTTCGACGATCTTTTTGCAGATTGCCAGGCCGATGCCCGTGCCGGGATACCGGCGGCCTTGCAGCCGCTGGAAGGTCTGAAAGACGCGTTCGAAATGCTCTTTGGCCACGCCGATGCCGTTGTCCTCGACGGCGATTTGCCAGGCCCCGTCCACGCGCGAGGCCGTCACGCCAATCCGCGGCGGCTCCTTGCCGCGGAACTTGATGGCGTTGCCCAACAGGTTCTGGAAGAGCTGCACCAACTGGGTCTGATCGCCGTTGACCGTGGGCATCGATCCGATCTCGATCCGGGCTTCCTGGTCCTGAATCAGCGACTCGAGGTTGGCCGTCGCCTGGATCATCACCGAGCGCATGTCGACCGGCTGGAGCGGTTCCTGGGCGCGGCCGGCGCGGGAGTATTCCAGGAGGTCCTCGATCAGGCGGTTCATCCGTGCGGCCCCGCCGACAATCTGGGCCAGGTACTCGTGGGCGGTGAGATCGAGCCGGTCGTGAAAATCATCTTCCAGCAGTTGGCAATAGCCCGAGATCGTCAGCAGCGGCGAACGCAAGTCGTGGGCGACCACCGAAGCGAAGGTCTCCAGCTCGCGATTGCTGCGGGCGAGCTCCTCGGTCCGGTCGGCCACGGCTCGTTCGAGGTCCAAGGCATAGCGTCCGACGCGTTCGTGGCAAGCCCGGTGGACGTGGCGCAGCAACTCGCTGCGGTCGCTTAGTTTTTCCAAGTAGGCGAAGGCCCCCAGGTGCAGCGCCTCCTTGATCGAATCGTAGCTGGCGACGCCGGTGTAGATTATCACCCGGACGTGATCGTCGAAGGCATGGATCTGCTCGAGCAGTTGGGTGCCGCTGAGGTCGGGCAGGCGGTGATCGACCACGGCCACGCCGAAATCCCGCTCCCGGACGTGTTCCAGCGCTTCCCGCGCCGAACCGCAGCCGAACACCCTAAACCCCTCCTCCTGCAGGCTGCCGCAGAGCAGGTCCAACTCGGCTGCGTTGTCTTCGACCACCAAGACATGGGAAAAACGGTCCGCGGACACCGGCATTCCTCCTGGCAAGACATGACGTATCGCAATATACCCGACTATCGTCCAAGCCATAAAGTGGCACTTTTCCGACTTTCTGTCCATACCGGTATGAGGGGGGAACCAAGAATTGCTTCCATAAACGAAATATCGGATGTAAAATAGGTGAACTATCCCATGCGAGTAACAGCCATCCATTCCGTTCCTTTGGCCGTTGCGGCGGTACTGTGTGCCGCAGCGCCGGGCGCCGCGGCCGCCGCCAAACTTACGCTCGAGTTGGGCAATGCCCGGACAGTGACCGCGGTCGGAGCTGTCCAGCGTTGGGACGCCGACGGCAATGCCCGCCGCCCGACGGATACGAAGGCCAAGATCGACGCGCCCCGCTTCGACGCCAAAGCGGTCAACGTCGAGGCCGGCCGCTGGGTGTTCTCCGCTCTGCCGCCGGGCAAATACGATCTGGTCGTTCTGGCCAAGGGCCGCGTGCGGGTGGAAGGATTCTGCTATCCGCCCGTCGGCGAGTTCGACCCGTTCCTCCGCCCCGACGCGGCAGTGGAAGAGGAGACCCGCAAGACGATCGTCGGGATGATCGAAAAATCGGCGCATTACGAAAACAAGGTCGGGCTGCTGTATCTCGCCGGCGACAAGAAAGAGGTCCGCGCTTTGGTGATGCTCATCCGCGACAAGCCCACCAGTTACGAAGCGGAACTGCCCGGCGCGGCCACGATCCGTCACGAGATATGGCAGTTTTCCTGGCGTTACGGCGGCTGGCTGAAAGAGAAGCGGACCCGGGTTCTCGATCGTCTGATTCTCCCCCGCGGCGAATTGCGGAAGTGGACCTGGCTCTGGGCGCCGAGCTTGGTGGCATCGACGTGAAGGACCAGCCAATCACGATCAAGTTCGACCTGCCCGCCGCGTCGCAACGGCGGCTGAAAGGGCTGTATCCGTACTGAATAATATCTATCGCGGAAAGTAGGGTGGGTCAAGCGAAGCGCAGCCCCACCATCGTTTTTCCGGCATCTGGTGGGGCAGCGCTTCGCTTGACCCACCCTACACGGAAAGCGTTACACGCACCCTACGATCCCGTCAAATCGTCCATGGGGCCGCGCATCGGGCGAGTGAGCATGGCGGCCGCTTCGGCGTCGTCGATGACCTGCTCCCGCTGCGGATCCCAGCGAATTTTTCGACCCAGCTTCATGGCGATATTGCCCAGGTGGCACAGGCTGGCCGTGCGATGGCCGGCCTCGACCGGCTCGATCGGGTCCTTGCGCGACTTGATGCAATCGATGAAGTTCCGCACGTGCAGGTAGCTCCGCAAATTCCTTACGTTGCGTTGCGGCAACGGAGGAGTGTAGGCATATAGCGATTGGTCGTTCGGGCCGAGTTTCTCGTCCTGCAACGACTCGGGCGACGCCTTGAAACCGGCAAAGTCCACATCGATCCAGCCCTCGGTCCCCTCGAAGCGGGCACCGAAGCCGCGCTTCGTCGTGCGGCAGTGCAGTTCGGCGCCGTTCGGCATATCGGGCGAGAAAATCGACCTTCGTGGCCGTGGTGAACAAGTCGCCCGCCGGCGGCCACTCCGAACCACGATTCTCGAACTCGACCGGTCCGCCGGCGTCCTCGCCCAGCGCCCATTGGACGAGGCCGTTGCTGTGGCAGCCGAAGTTGGTCGTCTGCCCGCCCGAGTAGTCGAGAATGAAGCGGAAGCGATAGAAACAGCGGTCCTTGTGATACGGGGCCTTGGGCGCGGGCCCCAGCCAGAAGTCGTAATCGAAACCTTCGGGGACCGGCATGGGCTGCCAGCCCGGCCCGGGACTGACGGCGTTGTTTGCCGCCACGTCGGTCAGAATTCGCTTGACCTTGCCGATCCGCCCGTTGCGGACCAGCTCGATGGCCCGGCGGGTGAGGGGATCGGAACGCCACATGCTGCCGGTCTGCAGGACGCGTTTGTGCTTGCGGACGGCCTCGACCATTTTCTGTCCCTGCCAGATGCAGAGCGAGAGGGGCTTTTCGCAGTAGATGTCCTTGCCCGCCGCGGCCGCCGCGATGGTAATCAGCGCGTGCCAGTGGTCGGGCACCACGATCGCCACGGCGTCCACGTCGTCGCGGCGGAGGACGTCGCGGAAATCGTTGTAGGCATCGCAGCCCTTGTAGCTGCCGACGCCGGTCTTCTTGGCATAGTAGGCGTTCACCTTGTCCTGACCCGGCTTGCGGCCGAGATATTGTTTGGGATTGGCATACCCGTGGCTGGCGGTGTTTACGTCGCAGACGGCCACCATTTGCACGTCGTCTTGTTCCATGAAGACGGGCAGATCGACCGTGCTCTGGTTGCCCATGCCGATCATGGCGACGTTGATCCGATTGCTGGGGGCATCGGCGGCGAAGACCGAGGCCGGCACGATCGACGGCGCCAGGCAGGCGCCCGCCGCGCCGCAAGCCGCCCGGCCCAGGAATCGCCGACGTGTAAATCGCGCTGTACTTGCTTGATTGGGATCGATCATTTCCTTCTCCATACGAACTCCAAGCGAGAATGCGAAAACACGAAATATATAGTCTGGTTTTCGTGTTTTCGTTCTTTCGCTCTTTTGTGGCAAAATCGGGGAATATTCTATATTTTACCGCATCATACCGGAGGAAAACAGGGGACCGGCGCCGTGAAGACTTGGACGGAAACGAGAATATTTTGTTTAGCCGCCGCCGGAACGGCGGCTTGCATCGCCCAACGGGGCCGTCGTGCCGACGGCCGCTAAACGGCCCAGATTATTGCCGTTACTGTTGGAAATCACAATTCCCAAACGTACAGCTTGGTTTTCAATGGCACTGCACCTTGATCGAACGGGCTCGGCCACGTACACTGCTATTGATGGGAAATCCCCCATATTTTATTTTGCACCCTGCGGGATGAAATAATTGTGGTGCAGGCGTCTCGCCTGCTCTGTGCAGCCGAGACGGCCGCACCACAAGCCGGGAAGGGAATCATGGAACTTTCGCCCTCGATTTACGAACACGCCGCGGCCATCATCGGACGAGTCCCCTGGGACGTCTCCCGCGACGAAGGGCTGCTCTTCGACGCCCACGCCGCCGCCTATCGGCTCTATCGGCACACGCCGATCATGCCGGGCATCGACATCTACAACCTCGAGGCCGAGGCCTACGGCGGCGTGGTCGAACGGCCCGGCGGGGTCGGCATCCCGGCCATCCCGCGTCCGATCTGCAAGTCGGCCTCCGGGCTGCTCGAATTGCCGCCGCTGGACCCGCGCCGCGACGGCCGGATTCCCATGGCCCTGCGGGCGGCCGCGCGGCTGGCCGCCGAGTTTCCCGAGGCCCAGGTCCGCGTTCCGGTCAGCGGGCCGTTCTCGATCGCCAGCAGCCTGGTCGGCTTCGAGACGTTGCTGTGCGACGTGGCGGCCGATCCGGACGCGGTGGCCGCGGCGCTGTTGCATCTGGTCGATGGCCAGGTAGCCTTCGCCGAGGAGATCAAGCGGCAGGGGATCGACGTGGCCTTCTTCGAGTCGGCGGCCTGTCCCCCGCTGCTCTCGCCGGCGATGTTCCGCCGGGTGGAACTGCCCGCGCTGACGGCGATTATGACCCGCATGGCCGGCGTGCTCGGGCATCCGGTCCCCTGCATCATCGGCGGCGACACCACGCCGATCCTCGACGCCATGCTGGAGACCGGCACGGGCTACGTCGTCGCCCCGCAGGAAACCAACCAGGCCGCCTTCATGAAAAAGGTCTGGGACCGGACCGAAATCCGCGTCCGCGTGAACATGGACGTCGAGGTCATCTCGCGGGGCACCTGGGACCGCATCCGGGCCGAGGCCGACCGCGTCGCCGGACTGGCCGCGGGCCGGCCGAACGTCTGCCTGGGCACCGGCGCGTTGCCCTACGAGACCGTGCCGGAAAACGTGCTGCGGCTGCGGGAGTACGTCGCCGCGATGTAAGCCGCCTCCACAAACAAGTCGTGATATAGCCGTCTCGCTTGCGAATTAAAGACTCCCGACCCCTTTACCGTCACCGACCCCTTTACCGGTCTCGCCCCCTTTACCGGTCCTGAAGAAGTGAGGTGACAGCCACCAAATTTGGTGAACCTGGGTCGCTTGAACCGCCGCAATGTTTCCTATTTTACCTCTATCGCCGCATAGCCACAGCCAGGGAGAAAAAAGTGTCAGCACTATTTTTCCTTGCGCAGTCTACCGTAAATAGTTCTGACACGTTTTTCTCGCGTTTTTCTCGGAGCTCAGTGGCTGGCCTGCGTGTGCCCTTGTCAACGCTTCGCCCGCCATGTTACCATGACCGGCGCATGACCAGGGCCGGGATGGGTCGCTAGCCCTTTCCCGTATGGCTCTTTCTTCTGCGACTCCTTGCCGGCTTTGGCCTGGCTTTCCCCGCCCCCTTTACCTCTCCTCTTTCTCCCCCACCATGTCACTTCAACTCCCTTATCGTAATTCCCTGAACACCTGCAGAGTTTACTACACGTACGATTTGATTCATAGCATCACTATCTAAAAGTGGCGACTCACTGATAAGATATATTCTATGCTTTGTAATGTCCGCTTTGACATCACCTTTCTTCGTGGGCACAAGTAATATCTTTCTCACACCTGCTTCTTTTGCAGCTTCCTCAATGTCTTCTCGTATCCGGTCTCGACTGGACATCGGAGCGCTGGCTTTATCATGTTCACCTGCAATACGATCACAAATTCGTAACGAATCGCCATACCAGTCGTGCGTTTTGATTGTTGCACCAACAATATTTTGCATAAGTCTTTCGATGATGTCATCAACAATGGCATCGCTATTTTCCGGGTCAAAACGAATCTCTAAGTTTGCCATAATATCGTCCAATTGCAGCGATATGCAAATATTATCGCTAAAAGAAAGAAGGTGTCAGAACTATTGTTCCTTGAGCGAAAAAGGGGATAAGTCCAATTACGGAGCCAACAAATGACGAATAATTGGACTTATCACCTTTTCTCACCTTTTCTGCCTCAGACGCAAGCCTCCAATTCTACATAGTCCACAACACTGGAGGGCTCCGGAATGGAAAGCCCGTCCTCTCGCATCCCTTCTAAGTGCAAGGCAATGGCTTCGCGCAAGAGGGATTCCGTTTCCTCGACGGATGCGCCGGTAGCGACGCAGCCCGGCAAATCCGGGACATAGCCGCCGTAATTCGCAGCCCCTTTTTCAATGACAATGGCATATCGTTTCATGGCCGTTACCTCTTGAGACCTGACTGCTATTATTGTTTTTTGTTTTTTTTTGTTATGTTATTTTTGTATGGTTGGATGTTTGTATTGTTGTTGGTTCTGTGTATGATAAGTTGTTAGTTGTTTGTTTTTAATATTTGTAGTATATTATTGATTTTGGTGTTGTATTGGGTATGATTGCTTCTGCAGTGAACCCCGATGTCCTTGCGGTGTTTGGATACCGAGTTGCGGGCGGTTGCGGCATTATGGTGCTAATGTTGCCGAAACGCAACGTGTGACGCCCCGGGACGTTGTGAATTTCACACGAGCGGCGGACTATCGGCCCAGGGCCCCACGGCCGGCCCGCGGCGCAACTCTTTTGATCCCAATCGCTTGCGGCGGCGGCCGCCACCCTTCCCTCGTTTGGCATCAGGTGTGCTTCTCTACCGAATCGAGCCGGAAGCCACGATCTTCGGCGAGAAAACAAACACCGCCACTGCCCACGAGAGGACGCTCCCTTGCCAAAAATCAGCCGCCGCACCAGCCGTTCCCGTCGCCCCGATCACCGCAACGAGCAGCCGATCGACAACGAGCAGTTCGACCAATTGCCGGAAGACGATTTCGACGGCGAACATGAATTGCCCAGCGAAGAAGATTTGGACGAGGCGTTCGAGGAAGAGTACGACATCGACCACACCGGCGAGGACGATCAGATCGAAGACCCGGTGCGGATCTACTTGATGCAGATGGGCGAGATACCCATGCTCCGCTACAACGAGGAGTTGGCCATCGCCAAGCGCATCAAGCAGGCGCGGCGCAGCTACCGCTACAGCATGTTGGCCACCGACTACGTCCTGCAAGCGGCGGTCGGCATGTTGGAGAGCATCCGCGACAACCGGCTGCGTCTGGACCGCACGATCGAGGTCTCGGTGATCAATCTGCGGGAGAAGGCGCGGCTGCTGAAGGTCATCGGCCCGAACCTGCGGACGCTGCACAATCTGATGCTGCGGAACAAGCGGGACTTCGCTTTGGCCATTTCGCGCCGTCAGCCGGGCGAACTTCGCCGCGCGGCCTGGCGGCGGCTGTTGAACCGGCGGGTGAAGGCGGTTCGGCTGGTCGAGGAGATGGGACTCCGCACGCAGCGTTTGCAGCCGGCATTGGAAAAGGCGCGGCAAATCTCCGAGCGGATGGAGGCGATTCGCCGGCAATTGGCGGCCCCCTGCCGCAACGAGCAAGACATGGTCCGCGCCGGCGAACTCCGCCAGGAATTGTGCCAACTGATGAGGATCACGCAGGAGAGCCCCGCCACGCTCCGCCGCCGGCTGGACCGGATCGACGGTTTCGCCCGCCAATACGACGCCGCCAAGCGGGAACTCTCGGCCGGCAACCTCCGTCTGGTGGTCTCCATCGCCAAACGCTACCGCAACCGCGGACTGAGCTTCCTGGACCTGATCCAGGAAGGAAACACGGGCTTGATGCGGGCGGTGGACAAGTTCCAATACGCCAAGGGATTCAAGTTCTCGACCTACGCGACCTGGTGGATTCGTCAGGCGATTACCCGCGCCATCGCCGACCACAGCCGCACAATCCGCGTTCCGGTGCACGTGATCGACAGCCTGGGCCGGGTGCGCACCGCCACGCGGAAACTGATCCAGGAGAATTGCGGCGATCCGACCCTGGAGGAGACCGCCCGGACGGCCGGACTCTCCATTGAGGAGACCCAGTGCGCGTTGCTGATGACCCGCCAGCCGCTTTCGCTCGATCAGCCGGTGGGCGACCACGACGACAGCTATTTCGGCGAGTTTCTCGAAGACCACCGCGAGGAGGACCTGGTCGCGGAGCTGAACCGGTCGCTGCTGAAAGCCCGCATCGCCCAGGTGCTCGAGACGCTGGACTACCGCGAGCGGGAAATCATCCGCTTGCGGTTCGGCCTGGCCGACGGCTATGCCTACACCCTGGAAGAGGTCGGCAAGATATTTTCCGTCACCCGCGAGCGCATCCGGCAGATCGAGACGAAGGCCCTCCGGGCGTTGCAGAACCCGTGCCGCGCTCAACATCTGGCCGGATTTGTCGAGCATCCCTTCGGGGTCCCGCTAATGACGCTTTCCGGCGCTCACGTGCCGGTCGCGGGAAACGTGTGAGGGAAATATCGCGGCAAGACAAGATGGTCAGGCCGGTACCTCCCCGATTCTTCCTTCCAACAGTTGCGCGGCCTCCTCAAATCCTCCTCTCCCCCTTCTCGGTTTCCCCCTCCTCCCCCCTTCCCCCCCCCGTTTCCCCTTATAATCGCACCTTAAGGCTGTCAAACGGGGGGATTGCTTGTCCTGGGCGAAGGTTGTTATCATGGTGAAAAGATACGAAAGGTTTACCATGTCCAATGACCCGCTTGACCCGCAGGGCGATCCGTTCGGACCGCCGGAAACGCCGACCGAAGTCAGTTGCCTGCACTGCGGCGAGACCTACGACAGCTATCTGATCGAGTGGCGCATCGAAGAGGACGCCGAGGGAAAGCCGCACGGTTTCTGGTGCTGCCCCACGCCCGGCTGCGACGGTAAAGGATTCGGCTTCGACATCTTTCCCACCGATCCCGAGTACCAGGACGAACGTGGCGGCTGGTGCTATTGCGATGACGAGGAGTTCGACGAGGATGAACTGGACGAGGATTTCCTGCCGGAAGGGCCGGCCGACTTCCGCCCGCACGGCGGCAACGGCCACAACGGCCGCAAGACCTTCGGCGACGAGGAAGACATTCCGTTCTGATCTAGGGAAGTACAGTGGGACCGCGCTGCGCCGTCCCGCACTGCGCACTACCGGAATCACGCAATTCCATTTATTCCGGTTATAGCTGTTGGTGCTGCATTGCCTCTGTCTGAGCTATAACCTATCCTTTCAGTGACCCTATTGCCAGAAAGGTCCACTGAAATGAAGAAGCAGCCGTTGTGTCTTGCTCCGGGAAGGAGTTCCGCCTGCGCGATTTCGACGCCGGTTACTGCGGGGGGATAAAGAGCAAGAAGCAGGCCCGCCAGGAACTCGTGGAAAACCTCGCCGTGCTGGCCGATCTCGGCTATCGGCTTGTACGCCGAGGACCACCGCTCGCTGCTGTTGGTGCTGCAAGGAATGGACACCGCCGGCAAGGACGGCACGATCCGCCACGTGATGCTGGGGTTCAATCCGCAAAGCTGCCGGGTGACTTCGTTCAAGCAGCCGGGCGTCGAGGAATTGGCCCACGATTTCCTCTGGCGGATCAGCCTGGCCGAGCCGCGGAAAGGCTGCATCGGCATCTTCAACCGCTCGCACTACGAGGACGTGCTCGTCGTTCGCGTGCATAACCTCGTGCCCAAGCCGGAATGGGAAAGCCGCTACGAGCGGATCAACCAGTTCGAGAAATTGCTGCGCGACGGCGGGACGCGGATCGTCAAGGTCTTCCTGCACATCAGCAAGGACGAGCAGCGCCGCCGGCTGCAAGCCCGGCTGGCCGACCCGAACAAGCGCTGGAAGTTCAGCCGGGCCGACCTGAAAGAGCGGCAGTATTGGGACGACTATCAGCAGGCGTACGAGGCCGCGCTGACCCGCTGCAACACCAAGCAGGCCCCCTGGTACGTCGTACCGGCCAACCACAAGTGGTATCGCAACCTGGTGATCAGCCGCATCCTGCGGAAAACGTTGGAAAAGATGTCCCCGCAATTTCCGCCCGAGGAAGAGGGATTGGAAGGGCTGGTCGTCGAGTAGCCCTCCCGGCTTTACAGCCGCACGGCGTAATTGTCTAATTGGGTTCGGGTAAACGATCCGACGGCAGGATGTAGGGTGCGACAAACGCAGCGCAGTCCCGCCAGAGTCCGGGTTCATTCGTGGTGGGACGGCGCTTCGCTTGTCCCACCCTACTTTCCAATAATACTTTCGGCGTCGATTGCCGGCACAGGGAAATCCAGCCATGAAAAAGAACGAGCATAAAGACCAGCATCGGCTTTACCTGGGCGTGGACGTCGGCGGCACGAAGGTGCAGGCGTCGCTGGTCCGCGAGTCGGGTGAGATCGTCGCCCGCGAAAAACGCCCCACGCCGCGAAAGAAAGGCCCCGAGCGGGCCGTCGCCGCCCTGGAAAAGTGCATGGACGACGCCGTGCAAAAAGGGGGCGTCACCCCGGACGACCTGACCGCCATCGGCGTCGCCGTGCCCGGCGTCGTCGATCCCGGCAGCGGGCTGGTCGTGAACACGCCGAACATGGACCTGACGGGCGTCCATCTGGGCGCCTTGCTGGCGGCGCGGTTCAAGGCCCCCATCGTCGTCGGCAACGACGGCAACTTCGGCGCGTTGGGCGAGGCCTGGCTCGGCTCGGCCCGCCGCACGCCGAGCGCGCTCTACATCTGCGTGGGCACCGGCATCGGCGGCGGCCTGGTCCGCCGCGGCAAACTCTGGCGCGGCGACCGCGATTCGGCCGGCGAGATCGGTCACATGCTCATGCAGATCGGCGGGCCGCTCTGCGGCTGCGGCAATCGCGGCTGCTTCGAGGCCCTGGCCAGCCGCACCGCCATCGAACGCGACCTCCGCGAGGCCGTGGCCGCCGGCCGAAAAACCATGCTCCTCGAACTGACCGGCGGCGACCTCTCGGTGATCCGCAGCGGCATGATCCGCAAGGCCCTCGACGCCGAGGACGAGCTGGTCTGCGAAATCGTCCGCCGCGCCGCCGAGGTGCTGGGCTACGCCTGCGTGAACGTCCGCCACCTGATCGACCCGGAGGCGATCGTTCTCGGCGGCGGATTGATCGAGGCCTGCAGCGACTTCATCATGCCGATCATCGAGCACGTCGTGGGCGTGGACCCCCTGCCCGGCGCCCGCGAAGGGGGCCGCGTGCTGGCCTCCGCCCTGGGCGACGACGCCGTGTCTCTCGGCGCCGTGGCCGCCGCCCGGAATCTGGTCGGCCGCAGCCCCTTCAAGAAGCGATACCGCGTCCGAGCGAGTTATCCCCGCATCGAGCGGTTCCACTTCGGCGAAATCACCATCGGCAAGAAGACCTACGGCCGCGACGTCTACATCCTCGTCGACGGCCGCGTGAAGAAACGCGAATAAATCGGCGGCCAAAAAACAGTTCGGCTCCGCGCATACCGTGGGGCGGAAGGAATTGGAATCGGTTTGCCGCCGCGGGCCGGAGGTGCTGTTCATCGGCTCGGGCGCGTCGGGGATGCTGGAACTGGCGGACGATGCCCGGCAATACCTCGAGCAACGCGCTATCAAGTGCGAAATCCTCCCCACGCCGAAAATCGCCGAGCGCTACAACCGCTCGAAACTCCGCAAGGCCGCGCTGATCCACGTGACCTGCTGAGATTTCATCGCGGAATACTACAACTCCAACCCCAATGTTCGCCAAGCGGACACTGGCCCGAAGCGCAAGTGAGGGCAGGAAAACGGCTCGTCTTCACTTGCGCTTCGGGCTGAGCGGAGCGAGACGTTTTTTGCGAGCAGCTTACTTGAGGTCCGTCTTTTTCGTGTGCACCAGCCGCCGTCCCAGCATATCCACTGCCGCCTGGCATTGTCCCAGGACAATGTAGCCCAACAACGGCTCGTAAGCGCCGTCAGACGGCTGCATGTCGAGAAACAGGACTTCGCCGTACACCGGCGGAAAGCCCTCCACGCGGATTTCGACCGGGCCGCAAACCGAACCCTTGACGAGCGATTGGGTAGCGGTCTCGCAGTCAATCTCGCGAATGACGTTCAACTTTCCCAGGCGGCTCTGCCAGGCATTGGGAAGCACCATGTAGGCCGAGCCGGTGTCAACCAGGGAGTCGCATTCGAGAGTCTTCTCGGCATCGAGCAGATTGCCGATGCGAACGTTGGCTACGATTCGACCCATGGATTAGACCTTTCATATTTGTTGCTCTGCTACAATTCTATCTCCGATACAGCGTCCCTGTCCAGGGGGAATATTATCGGTCAATTGTGGAGCGAGCACAACCGCTCTTGAGAACGGCTGGATCAGTCTCACGGCTTAGCCGGATATATCAGCGGGAAGTTCTTCTGGAACGGCAATTGATAGCGGTATAGATACGGATAATCTTGGCTGATGCGCTCCGGCGGGATAGGATTCGCCGAGTTCGTCGGCTGGGTCCTACACACCACCAACAGTTACACGGCCCCCTTAATCTTCGCCGCGCTGGCCTATCCCACGGCCCTGCTGCTCATGCATTTTCTACTACCGCGCGGCGAAGAATAATGACTCCCGGCCCCTTTATTCGGCCCGAATTGAAGTCACCTGCAGTCCTCTATGCGGGCAAACAACCTCAGCCCGTTCCGTCAATACAAACCCCGTCGCCGGTCAGTAAAAACGCCTTTCATAGCCCGGAACCTTTGCAAAGCCCTGTGCCGACAAAGCCTCCACGACATGGTCGAGTTTTGACCTCGTGCCGGCATAGAAAGTTGTATATTCATCGTGATCCGCGTAAATCACAAACGGCTCGGGTGTTGGAGCAAAGAGGAAATTAACCCAATCGCTCAAGGCTGCCTGGAGAATTGCCCTAACGTCGTCCCGGCCGGTGACGATCAGAGATGAACCGCGCTCACACTGTGCTGATAGTTGGTGCTTGGCAAGCATAGCCATCAAATGCTTGGGGGCAAAAACAACTTGGTCGATAATGACGTAACCACTCTCGACCTGCTCATGTGCCGAAAGTATCGTTCCCACGAAGGGCTGCAAGTTTTGTAGCGGAGTCTGAACAGTCTGTTGAAACTGCGGTGGAGTTCTACGGAACTGTTCCAGGGAAATTAGATTCTCAAATACCCTCACGTTTCCCTCCGATAGCATTATGCACGGCTAGTCTGATCCTATGGGAGAGTAGTCCCGACTTGGTGGCGGAACTTGCCAAATACCACTATTGCAGCGAAAACACATTCGGAATTCCGGTATTATGGGACGCATAACTTAACTCGCGCGTTGCTTCGCTTTTGGACCGCGTTTCTGCGGGGCAATAATGCCACCGACTATTCTCTCCAAACGCTCGACAAATGTCCTCTCTCCCAACGGCCGACCGGTACGGCTGTGATAACGCAGCTTGATCAATTCCTCTTCCGGAATCGCAGTGTCGAGGAATGCGCGCCAATCGCCGGGTTCGGAAAAGGGGGCAGGTTCGGAAATGCGCACATCTCTGACTATACTTTTCCAGCTTACGTCACTTTCCCATATATTCTGACATCGCCTTGAGCATAGATCGACTCAGTATTGTTGTCAATCAAGCGTAGCCGCCGGCGGGGGGTGTTGCTCGACTGAAAACTGTGGAAAGTCGGGAGACATTATGGCCGTTGTTGCCCCGCAGGGGCGGCTGTTCGCCCAGCTGCGTGCAACGCCCAGGAGACGCGGGCATAAGAAGAATATCGTGCCAACCGAATGGGCCAACGGTTCGCCTTCTATTCGCGCAGTGGAGGGCGGGGGCATTTTGCGCAATCTATTGTGACGGGCGAGTTCT
>CAVTCJ010000018.1:0-57534 GCA_963733145.1 uncultured Planctomycetota bacterium
CGCGTGTAATTCGAGTGATGCCTTCCACCTGCACCAAGACGAGGGCGTTGCACACTGCTACTCCTGTGATGGCAAATGGTCTCCTTTTCAGTTGGCCGAACGGGTTCTAGGCGGCCGAGAGCCGGCCAAGTCTCTAATGGTGGAACTGGGCATCTTCCAACCATTGCAGAACGGTAACGGCCAAACAACCGTGACGCCACAAAACCCAATCGAATCGATTGCGAGGCAAAAGGGGATCTCACCAGAATCGCTGTTGGTCTACGGGGCCAAGAAGATTACGCCATCCACGGTGCGTTTACCGGCCTACGGCCCGGATGGCAAACAATGCACGCACTTCGATCTCTCCGTCCGTGGCGGTAAGGGGAAGTTCGCCTATCAGTAAGCCGGCTGGCCTCTTTTTCCCGCATGACGCTGGTAAGGTTCGCCTGCCGCAGGCCGGCGAAACCTGGCACTTGGTCGAGGGGCCAAAGGATGCCGCGGCCCTACATGGGCTCGGTTTGCTCGCCTGTGGACTCAACACCTGCCGTCTGGCGGCGAAGTTCGCTCGGTTGTTCCAGGGCGTCGAGATCATCCTCATCCCAGATCGCGATGCTGCCGGAGAGGAAGGAGCACAGCACTCGGCCCGTGTGCTTCGCGGTGTGGCATCCTCGGTGCGAGTAGCCGTACTGCCCGCGGAATTCAAGGACTCTGACGGCGAGGACATCCGTGATGTGTTGCGACGGCCCGATGGTCGCGAGATGGTTCTTCAAGCCATCGCCGATGCCCAGATGGTTCAACAAGCCAATCCGTCGCCATCGGAGGGCGAAGAGAGCGACGTGTCGGCTGAGGTTCCAATGCCTGAAGGCGATCCGCTGACGCTCACCGTCTCGCCATGCTTTGGCAAGCCACAGCGGCTCGTCGTTGCCAAGCGGGGTGAGGTCTCCCACCGTGATCGGATCAACACGGACAGCAGCATCTCGCGGGACCGCTTCGTCAAACGCCTGGCCGGGAAGCTGGGCATGGATGTGAACGTCCTTGGCCCTCTGGTTGATCCACAGATCACGGTCTTGGCCGATCAAGTCGAGGAGCAAGCTAAAGAGTGTGGCGGCGGCGCAGGAGGACGAGAACCAGAGCCAGGCCACGCTGGCGGCCAATATGGCGGCCGATTGGGATTTGTGGCACACGCCGGCCAAGGACGCCTACGCCACGTTCCCCGTGGGCGAGCATCTGGAGACGTGGCCGGTCCGCTCCAAGATGTTCAAGCGGTTCCTGGCAAAGCAGTTCTTCGAGGAGTGCGGCAAGGCAATGAACGCGGAGGCCCTCGGGGCGGCGGTGAACCTGATCGAGGCCCAGGCGATGTTTGAAGGTAGTGAGCACCCAGTCCACGTTCGGGTCGCCGAGTACGATGGCAAGGTCTACCTCGACCTATGCAACCCCGATTGGCGTGCGATAGAGATTTCGTCCAATGGCTGGCAGGTGATCACCGAGTCGCCGGTCAAGTTCCGGCGGTCGGCGGGAATGCTCCCGTTGCCGATGCCTGAGTCGGGCGGCTCGCTTCGGGAGCTTCGCACCTTCCTGAACGTCGAGGATTCCACGTGGCCCCTGGTCGTGGCGTGGCTGGTGGCCGCACTGCGGCCGCGTGGGCCATATCCAGTGCTGGCTCTGTTTGGCGAGCAGGGCAGCGGCAAGAGCACGACAGGCCGGCTGATGCGCGATCTGGTCGATCCGAACTCGGCACCACTGCGGGCCGAACCGCGGGACGGTCGCGACTTGATGATCGGTGCGAACAACTCGTGGTGCCTGGCCTACGATAATCTCTCGCACATCCCGCCCTGGCTGTCCGATGCGCTCTGCCGATTGAGCACCGGTGGCGGATTTGCCACACGGGAACTGTACACCGACCAGGACGAGGTGATCTTCGATTCCCAGCGCCCTGTGCTGTTGACCAGCATCGAGGAAGTGGCCACCCGGTCGGACCTGCTGGATCGGTGTGTGATCGTCTGGCTCCCGGCGATTCCGGAGAACGGTCGTCGGCCCGAGGCGCAGATATTGAAGGCGTTTGAGAAGGTCCGGCCCCGGATTCTCGGGGCGCTGCTGGATGCCGTGGCCGGTGCCTTGAAGGCATTGCCGTCGACGAAGCTGGACACGCTACCCCGCATGGCGGATTTCGCCCTTTGGGTCGCGGCGGCCGAGGCTTCCCTGGGCTGGCCAAAGGGCACGTTCATGTCGGCCTATGCCGGCAACCGGGCCTCGGCCAACGAGGTGGCCCTGGAGGCTTCATCGGTTGCCCGGCCGCTGATCGAGATGCTCGATGAACAGGGCGAGTGGGTCGGCACGTCCAGCGAGTTGCTCGAGGCCCTCGAAGCCCGGGTGGGGGACCAGGTGAAGCGTCAGCGGGTCTGGCCCTCGAATGGACGCTCGATGACCGGCCACCTCAAGCGGTTATCACCAAACCTCCGGTCGGCTGGCTGGCAGGTCGAGTTTCATCGGGAGTCGTCTCGACGCCTCTGGTCGATCCAACGGCAGGCGACATTTGCGTCATCCGATTCATTTGCGTCACCGGAGGCTCATTCGCCAACGATGCAGAACGATGCAAGTCGTGCGAACTGCTCCAGAATGACGCAGATGACGGTCGTGACGCAAATGCCGGAAGATACAAGGAAACCTCAACACACACCACAACAAACTGGGAGGAGGGAGAGCTATGACCATCGACCAGCTGCTGGCAGATCTAGGCCGCAAGCGGGTTGTGCTCGCCCTGGACGGTGACCGACTTCGCTACCGTGCTCCGGAGGGCGCACTTACCGACGACATGCGGTCCGCCATCGCCACACATCGGGTGGAGATCATCCGACTGGCTACGGCGAAGTGCCAGGTCAGAGCTTCCCTGCTTGGGTAAATGTGTCAACTGCGATCCGACAAAACTGGGAGGATCATCCGCCAAAGGATGGCCGAATCCGAACAACCTGTAATCGATGTGGGCATTTCATCGGCTATCGGCCGGAGAGCCTCTGATGATCGCCCGCAATCCCCTTGCAATCCGGGCGAACAAGATGGGAACTGTGGAGCGGCTTGGATAAGCCACGAATTAGCCGAAAATACGGAGGATTGATCAAATGGCCAGCCTGTACAAGAAGCCTGTCGTGATCATCGATCCGGAAGACGGGCGGACGGACCAAGACCAAGTCGAAGAAGTGGTGGGGCAAGTATCGCGATGCCGCCGGCATGATTCGGAGAGTCCCGCTGGTGGGCGACAAAACTGCCGCCCAGACCATGCTCAACGAATTGGTTCGTCGAGTGGATCGTGAGAAGGCCGGCTCTGGTGGATCCGACCGACGAACAGCGAAAGCGACCGCTCGGCCAAGCACTTGACCGAGTTCAAGAAGTATTTGAGGAACAAGAGTGTGACACCAAAGCAGGTCAAAGAATCAACAACGCAAATTCAGAAGATGGTCGATGATCGGAAGTGGAAAATGATCGGCGACATAACGGCGAGTGGGGCACTGGAGTTTCTTGGTCAACTTCGACGTGACAATCGGAGTGCACAGACGTATAATCATTATCTGAAGTCCGCCAAGCAGTTCACGCGGTGGCTGGTACGAGATCGCCGGACACTGAAGCGACCCGCTGGCCCACCTCTCCAAGATGAATGTGAGCGTAGACCGCCGACATGACCGACGAGCGTTGACACTCGAGGAGTTCGCGCGTTTGGTTGCCGCAGCAGAAATTGGACCACCGATCGAAACAATGCCTGGTACGGACCGTGCGATGATGTACGTTTTAGCTGCCTGGACGGGCTTCCGCAAGGGCGAGATCGGCAGTCTCACGCAGCGGTCGTTCCGACTCGACGAGGATCCGGCCACGGCCACCGTTGCAGCCTGCTACAGCAAACACCGACGGCAAGACGTCCAGATCCTTCATTCCGAAGTGGTCCGTCGTCTCAAGGAGTGGTTGGCGACCAAGCCCGATCTCGGTCCGGACGACATCCTGTTCCCAGTGTCGGGCCGAGTGCCCGGGGGCACGGAACGGAAGACCTACAAGATGATGCGGCTAGACATCGAGGCGGCTCGAAAGACGTGGATCAAGGAGACCAAGGCGCCGGACGAGAAGAAGGCCCGAGAGGAGTCCGACTTCCTGACCTACCAGAACGACGCGGGGCTCTTCGCCGATTTCCACTCGAACCGGCACCTGTTCATCACCAACCTCGAACGGGCTGGCCTATCACCCAAAATGGCCCAAACCCTGGCCCGACACAGCGACGTCCGACTCACCTTGGGCATTTACACCCATGTCGGGATCCACGACCAGACAGCGGCCATTGCTTCCCTACCTTCCCCGCCTACCGGAGAGCACCCCGAAACCGAGACCGCCGAGCTTCGGGCCACGGGGACGGACGGGCGAACCGACGAACATCAAACGGTGCCCTCTGTGGTGCCCTCCGGTGCCCAAAATGGTGCCCAACGGTTCGCGCCAAAGAGGTTGCGAATCGCACCAAGTTGCACCGAAGTCGGGGAAGACCCAAACGAAAACGGCGACCCGAAGATCGCCGCAAGGTCAAACGGAGATAGGAGATACCGCACCGATCTGCACCAAGCTGCATCCCCTCGCACCACGAGAAGGAGCGTGCAAAATGAAAGTATCCCCGGAAGGGTTCGAACCTGCAACCTTCGGCTCCGGAGGCCGACACTCTATCCAATTGAGCTACGGGGACAATAATGGTCTCTGTCCGGCAAAACGGCTTGACTGTGCCATATTTCGGACTACCGTCGAGCAGATTCGGGTTATCGTTTCCGGACACTGCCCGTGGCTTGTAAAAGGTATCTTAGCAACTTCGGTCGGCAACTTGTAGCCCCCTGATGTGGCAGGCTAAAGAAATCTCCCGCCGAGGAAAGGCTGCTGGAAAAATCAGCGTATTTTGCCTATCTTTGTGCTGCTGTGCCGAAAAGCCCCGTCGCCGGGGTGATACCGATCGCGGGGGTTCACAGTTTTCGCTGCGCAAAGCAGACGATGTTGCCCAACCGGGATTCCCTGCAACAATTAGGGTGATGCCCGACGTTGCGGGTATGTCGTTCGCCTGACAAACGGTTGCCGCGAGGGTGGCGAGGTCGAGAGGCGTGGTCGAGAGCTGCCCGAGGTGCCACTTCCGGTGGACTGGGGTCGCAAGGGCTGCCTGAGACCGCTATAATGCGTCGCTTTCAGGTATGTCACAGGGGGCAGTCCCCTTACCAAATATATCGAAGCCCCCTCTCACCGGCGGACCCATAATGAACCAGGTTGAACAGTCCACGGCGATTAAGCCGCAACCATCAGCGGCATTTGGACTTACGGCCGATAACCAATATGACAAGTGCGTCGCCCTGGCCAGAAATCTATGGTGGAGTTGGCACGCCGACGTAATCAACCTCTTCCGCGACCTGGATCCGATTCGTTGGCGGCAGCTCGATCATAACCCGATCGCGCTGCTCGCGGAGTTTACGCCCGAGCGGCTCGCCATGCGGGCCGGCGAACTGGTCCTCCACAGCCGCATCAATCAGGCCTATCGGCGGTTGAAGGAGTACATGAGCGAGATACCGCCCTGGGGCCGCACCCATGCCGGCGTGCTCGGCTCGAAACCGGTGGCCTATTTCTCGCTCGAATTCGGCGTTCACGAGTCAATTCCCGTCTACTCCGGCGGCTTGGGGGTCCTCTCGGGCGATCACATCAAGAGCGCCAGCGGATTGGGCGTCCCGCTGGTGGCCGTCGGGCTGTTTTACGACCAAGGCTATTTCAAGCAGCAACTGGACATCAACGGTTGGCAGCACGAGGAGTATCTCAACACGAAGGTCGATAACCTGCCGATGGAGCCGGCCCGGGGGCCCGACGGAACGCCGATCACCGTCGAGATCGACACCCGGGCGGGAAAATTGCTGGCCAAGGTGTGGTTGATGCACGTCGGCCGGGTGCGGCTGTGCCTGCTCGATTGCGACGTGCCGGGCAACAACCCCGAGGATCGGGAGCTGACGGCGCGGCTCTACGGCGGCGACAACCGCACCCGCATCCGCCAGGAATTGGTGGCCGGCGTGGGCGGCATCCGGGCGCTGAAGGCCCTGGGAATCCTGCCCGGCGTCTATCACCTCAACGAAGGCCACAGTTCCTTCGCCATTCTGGAAGCCATCCGCAACCGGATGAAGGACGACGGGATGGGCTTTGACGCGGCCTTGCGCAACGTCGCCCAGCGGACGGTCTTCACCACGCACACGCCCGTCCCCGCCGGACACGATCGCTTCGACCGCAACCTGATCGAGGAGCACCTCGGCCCGCTGCGCGACGAACTGGGCATCTCCACCGAACAGTTGATGGGCCTCGGCCGGGTCGAGCCGCAAAACGAGCACGAGACATTCTGCATGACCGTGCTGGGGCTGAAGCTGTCGCGGCGGGCCAACGCCGTGAGCAACTTGCACGGCCACGTCACGCGGCGGATGTGGGCCCACCTCTGGCCCTGGCGGGTCGAGGAAGAAATTCCCATCGGGCACATCACCAACGGCGTGCATATCCAGAGTCTGGCTGGCCTGGCAGATGCAACAGCTTTACGACCGCCACTTTCCCGCCGATTGGATGCACCGCATGGGCGAGCCCGACGTGTGGCAGGACATCCACAACATCGATCCCGGCGAGTTGTGGGAAACGCACTACGCCCTGAAGAATCTGCTGCTGGCCTTCGTCCGCCGCCGGGTGAGCCGGCAGTGCCGCCGCCGCGGCGAGAGCGACGAGGCGGTCGAGGCAGCGCGGAATATCCTCGATCCGAACGTCCTGACGCTCGGCTTCGCCCGGCGTTTCGCCACCTACAAGCGGGCCGCGCTGATCCTGAACGACGTCGACCGGGTGGCGGCGATGATCGGCGACAAGAACCGGCCGATGCAGATCATCTTCGCCGGCAAGGCGCATCCCGCCGACGAGCCGGGCAAACAGATCATCCAGCGCATCGCCAACCTGCGGCACGATCCCCGTTTCGCCGGCCGCATCACCTTCGTCGAGGACTACGACATCAACGTCTGCCGGCACCTGATCCAAGGCGTAGACGTGTGGCTGAACAATCCCCGCCGCCCGTTGGAGGCGTCGGGCACCAGCGGCCAGAAGGCGGTCCTCAACGGCGCGCTGAACCTCTCGATCCTCGACGGCTGGTGGGCCGAAGCCTACGACGGCACGAACGGCTTCGCCATCGGCCGGGGCACTTCCCACGTCGACGACCGCGTGACCGACGCCCGCGACGCCGAGGACCTCTACCGCGTTTTGTCCGAAGAGGTCATTCCCCTCTACTACGACCGCGACATCGACGGCCTGCCGCGTCAATGGGTCAAGCGGATGATGAACTCCATCAGTTCACTGGCTTGGCGGTTCAGCGCCGACCGTATGGTGGCCGACTACGTGAACCACGCCTATCTGCGGGCCTCCGGCGGCGTGAGTTGCGATATGGATATACGGTAGAATCGGGAATAGGGGGATTCGGGGAATGGGGGATCGGGGCTCAGGATCGGGAACAGTAAATAATCTGACCTGGATTCGCGACAATATTACATGGAAAGCGACATGGAAGTTCTTATGCTTACGCGAGAATTCAGACCCATTGCGATGTTGTCTGTGATATTTATTTTTATTGTGATTGCCTACGCGTTGAGCACGGGTCCGGTATTTGATTACGCCAACAAGAACCCCGACGCAATAGACTCTCCGGCTGCGCAGATAATTTTCAAAGCCTATATCCCTCTGTACAAGATTGCCCCCGATGCGACATCATGGTATGTTGGACGCTACGCCCACTTATCCGACATCGAAACGTATTTTCTGATGCATCAAGAAGAATTCTCACCTTCTTCTCCGACAGGGAGCAAATAGACTGTCAACAACTGCCCCCCAGTCCCCCTGCCTCCAAATCCCAAAATCCCAAAATTCCAAATTCCCCAATGAACGTCTACATCCTGATCGGCCACCAACGACAAGGGAGTTTCTGCCACGCCATTGCCGACGCGGCGATCGAGGAACTCAAAGCGGCCGGCGGCGTGAGTTGCGATATGGATATTCGGTAGGGCTCGGGGATTCGGGGTTTGGGGCTCGGGGAGTTGAAAAAAGCCGCTTGCGGCTTCGCAACGCACTCCGAAAGTGTGCGGCAAATATGACTGGCGCGAACAATAGGGAGGCTGTATAACTTGGGTTGGCGTCTTGGTTTTAGCATAATGCCACACAGGAGGAAATTGCGATGGCACTACCCAAGTTGGACCGGAAGGCCTACGAAGAGCAGATGCGAGCGGAGTTCGAGCGTGCGTTGCGGGAGGTAGCCGAGGCGGTGGACAGCGCGCCGCAGGGTCGAGTGATTCGCGATAGCGAAGAGAAAGCGAGGGATGCCTTGGATCGCTTTCGCCAGGTCGCCTACGAAAAGGCGATCCAGATGAAAGTCAACGCGGCGGAAGCCGCTTTTCCCCCCTCCGAACAGCGCCGCGACGGGAAAGAAGAAACGGCATAAAGGAAAGCAGTCCACCAGCATCCTGACCATCAATGGGCGGATTGATGTTTGGCGGATTCGTTGGCACTGTCGACAGGAAGGAAGCGAAACGCCGGCAGACCGCTGGTTGGACGAAGCCGAAGCGACGATCAGCGAAGGGGTGCGGGAGATGGCGTGTCGGTTGAATCAAGATTCAGCTAGTTTTGCCAAGACCGCGGCCAATCTGGCGCGTGCGGCGCATTGGTCCATCAGCAAGGAAGCGTTGCGGCAGTTGATCGAAGGGGAGGGCAAGGCGGTGTTGCGGGTCTTGCAGCGCGGGGAGTTGCAGCCGCCGTGGACGGCTGCGGACTGCCGCACGACCGAGGGCGTTTCCCGGCTGTATCTGGGGTGTGACGGCGTCCAAGTGCCGCTGGTCACCGCGGAAGAGAAGCAGAAGCGGCGGACGAAGATTCGCGAAAAACGGCGCCGGCGCGGCCGTCGCTGTCGGCCCTTGCCTCGCGCGAAAACGGGGGCCGATCAGGCCTACAAGGAATTCAAGGTGGCCAACTTCTATGACGAAACGATGAAGCACCGCTATGTGGGGGCGACCAGCGGCAACCACGAAGCGGCGGGGCGTTTGATGCAGCGGATGGCGTGCCAACTAGAGTTGCCCAAGGCAGAGGAGAAGGTGGCCAACGTGGACGGGGCCCCCTGGATTCGCAACCAGATCGAGTTTCACGGTTTGGTGGACGCCATCGGCTTGGACTTTTATCACCTGCGGGAGAACCTACAGAAGAGCCGCCGGATTGTGTTTGGCGAAGAGTCCGCGCAGGGCAAGACGTGGCTGGAGGAAGTGATGCACACGTTTCGGCACATGGGCTACGATTCCGCTTGGGACCAACTGGTGGCTTGGCGTTCTCCCTTGCGATCGCCGACCAAACGAAAGGAAGCCAACCGCCTGATGCACTACGTGGCGGAGCGTAAACCAATGATCCGTTACCCCGAGTTCCGCCGTCGCGGCTGGCAGATTGGCAGCGGGCCCACGGAAAGCGAGTGCAAGACCACCACGCACCGGGTCAAGGGCCGCGGTCGCCGCTGGGATGGCTCCAACGCCGAAGCGATGATGGCCCTTGCGTGCCTGGACGACAGCCGCATGTGGCAAACTTACTGGAAAACCCTAAATCCTACAAAGATTTAGCGATTGCCAGAAAATATGGCCGCACACACTCCGAAACATCTGCTTGACATACACATTATTACGCTCTATAATGTGTATGGATAAGAGGTGCAACAATGGGAAGAACGAACATCGTCCTCGATGACGACCTAGTGGTCAAGTGCCAGCGTGCAACCGGGATCAAGACCCGCCGCGCGCTGGTCCAACATGCCTTGGAAGACCTGTTGCGACAGAAAAACCAGAGGAAACTTCTTGAATTGAAGGGAAGGATCCGCTGGGAGGGTGATCTGGACGCTTGGCGCACGAGTCGGTTCTAACAGCCTGTTGAAAAAGTGATTTCAGGATTGTAGGAGGCGACTCCTGTCGCCGATTTTCTGGTGTTTTGCCCCGTAATCGGCGACGGGAGTCGCCTCCTACAGACTTTTTCAACGGGCTGCTAAACATGGCACTGATAGATTCTTCCGTCTGGATCGACTATTTCGCCGATCGCACGACGCCCGGTGTTGACGAACTTGACCGCCGACTCGTGCAAGGGAGTTCGGTATACACATGCGGCGTGGTCTGCACGGAAGTGTTGCAGGGCATCCGTCATGAGGCGGAGTACCGCTTAGTCCGGTCGCTCTTTGACGAGTTGATTTACCTCCCCATGCACCGGGGGACATTTCTGGCCGCGGCCGACATCTATCGCAGCCTGCGACGCAAGGGAATCACGGTTCGCAAGTCCGTCGATTGCATGATCGCCGCGGTGGCGATAGAGTATGATTTACTGCTGCTGCACAACGATCGGGACTTCGATCCAATGGAAAAGCATTGCGGATTGAAGGTCATTGGGATACAGTGATTAGAATGGCAGCGAAAAACGTTCGCTGTGAGACGCACTATGCCGCCGAGTAATACGGCGCTCTCGGATTTTGCTAAAATCAATGCTCGTTGGTCCCGCTGCCGATGGATATTCGAGGGCAATCTCGTTGCGTAGTCGCGATGGCTAGTCCCTCAGGTCGGCCGGCTCTTCATTTCTTGGCCCGACATTTCATGTTCCGACATTCCCCCTGGTTCTATCCAGTCGATCAACACCGGGACTGTCCGAATGTGAAAATAGATGTATAATTGGGCTATGCAGACCGTGTACATTGAGACTTCCGTCGTGAGCTATCTTGCCTCGCGCCCCAGCCGCGATGTTCGTGTCGCAGCATGGCAAGAAATTACAGATCAGTGGTGGGAACAAGAACGGTCGAAATTTGAACTCTACGCGTCGGAGTTGGTGCTTGCCGAAGCCGGCGCCGGCGATGAGAAAGCAGCCAGAAAGCGCCTCGAAAAACTGAATGGCATTCCGGCGTTGCTGATTGACGACGCGGCGCAGGCATTCGCAGCCCGATTGATCGAAGACGGCGGCGTTCCGGCGGAGGCGCAAGCCGATGCGTTGCATATCGCGGTTGCTTCCGTCCATGGATTGGACTATCTGCTTACGTGGAATTGCCGTCATATCGACAATCCGGCCGCGAAGCCGATCATTCGCTCGATATGTGCAATCGTCGGTTATAGATGTCCTGAAATATGCACGCCTCTGGAACTCTTATCGGAGGAACAGAATCATGTACCGCGATGAAGTGATCGAGGAAGTCTGGCGAATTCGCGACGAATACGTCAAGCGGCATCATCACAATTTGATTGAAATCGTCGAAGACCTCCGCCGCCGCCAGGCCGAACATCCGGCGAGAATCGTGGATCGACGGCCGCGAGGGCAAACTGGTCATCCGCAGAAGGCGCAATAGAAAAGTACCGCAATATGCCGGGATGACGGGACGCCCCCGTGATGTCGTTCATGCCCGCCACCAGCCACTAGCCACCAACCACCAATGAACGTCTACGTCCTGATCGGCCACCAACGACAAGGGAGTTTCTGCCACGCCATCGCCGACGCGGCGGTCGAGGAACTCAAAGCGGCCGATTGACATACACACAATATAAGTCTATAATGTGTATGGATGAGAGGTGCAACAATGGGAAGAACGAACATCGTCCTCGATGACGACCTAGTGGTCAAGTGCCAGCGTGCAACCGGGATCAAGACCCGCCGCGCGCTGGTCCAACATGCCTTGGAAGAACTGTTGCGACAGAAAAACCAGAGGAAACTTCTTGAATTGAAGGGAAAGATCCACTGGGAGGGTGATCTGGACGCTTGCGCACGAGTAACCAGTCACGGCGGTAGCGGCAGGAGGGAGGGGAGTGGTTGATCTGTGAAGTAGGCGATGACCGAATCGTGGATGAACTGGAAGGCGGAACGGCCTTGCTGAGCGCAGGTGGCCAGCACGGTCCAAATGCGCTCGCACCAGCGACGGCCGGCCTCGCCGCGAGTGCCTTGGGTGATTTTGCGGTCGATGGCCAGGAAGCGGATTTGACGTTCCGGCCCGTTGTTCGTCGGTTCGATGCCGGGCGTGTCCAGAAAAGTGAAATAGGCGTCGCCGTGATCGCGGAACCGTTTGGCCATGTTCTGGGCTTCCGTCCGCAGCGGCGCCCGCTTCGCCACGGCCGATACTTCCGCCCGGACTTTGGCTATGGCGCGTTGCCATCGCGCGTGGGGACGCTTGCCCGCGGCGATGCCACACGCGGAACAAGGCCTTGATCTTGTCGAGCAGCCGGTGGCCGTAGTTGCAAGTGACTCGATCCGTCAGCGTGGTGAGGTACTTGACGTCCCGGATCAAATGCGCCCAACACAATTGCAGCCACACGTTGGTGTCGCGCAAAAACTTCCGATAGGCCGAAAAGTAGTCGCAGCCGACGATGCCGTCAAACGCCTCGCCAAGGTATTGCTTCAGCACCTTCGAGCCCCGCGAGGGGTCGATGTGGAACCAAGTGAAACGGTCTTCGCCCGGCACGTGGAAACACCAACTCCACAAGCCGCGGCCGCGTTCGTGGTGCCCGGTCTCGTCGATTCCCATGTACGCCTGCCGCGGCAAGGAGTTCTGCAACTCCTCGTGGGAAAACTCGAGCGCCGTGCTGACCTTCCGCACCGCCTTCATCACTTGCCCGTGGCTGATCGGCAAGCGAAACACGTCGCCGAGAAATCTGCGGATCGTCTCGACCGACATGTGACAGGCCCCTTTCTGATAGGCCACCAACGCCGTCAGCCGCGGCCCGAGCAGTCCGCAGCGCCGCACCTCGGGCGGCAACGGAGCCGCCATAATCTGGCCGGTGCGGAGGTTTTCATACAGCCGGGCGCGATGCTCGGTGACCGTGCAAGGCTTCTCTGCCAGTTCGACTTGTTGGACGACGCGAAACTGGTCGAGCGGCCTCCATCCCGGCGGCACTTTCTCCCACTCGTAGTCCCAAGTTGTGTCAACTTGCTCCGGCGGAAATGCCGGCCGAGTGTGGCGGGCATGCCCCAATTGGCCGCCGGGGCGTCGCTTGCCCCGTTTGCCGCCGCTCTTTGGCGGGCGTGGCGGCTTGACGATGTCGCTGCTGGGCGGCTTCGAGGAGGTCGTCGAGTTCTTCTTCAGCTTGGCGATTTCGGCCTTCAACCGTTCGTTTTCGGCCTCCAACTCCGCGATCCGCACCTTCAACGGAGCGACCGCTTCCTCGATCAACCGACGTACATCTTCTTCCGTAAACCATCGCGCCATGGCATATTGATAACCGATCAACCGCCCTGGCGCAATACCAATTTTTCACGAAAACCGTGACCGGTTACGCGCACGAGTCGGTTCTAAACATGGCACTGATAGATGCTTCCGTCTGGATCGATTATTTCGCCGATCGCACGACGCCCGGTGTTGCCGAACTTGACCGCCGACTCGTGAAAGGGAGCTTGATATACACATGCGGCGTGGTTTGCACGGAAGTGTTGCAGGGCATCCGTCATGAGGCGGAGTACCGCTTAGCCCGGATTATTCATAAACGTCATCCTGAGCGCAGCGAAGGATCTCCGACTGCGCCGCAAACAGCCCAGATTCTTCGCTGCGCTCAGAATGACAATGTTCCTTCGTGTTTATGAATAATCCGGGTTAGTCAGGTCGCTCTTTGGCGAGTTGATTTACCTCCCCATGCACCGGGGGACATTTCTGGCCGCGGCCGACATCTATCGCAGCCTGCGACGCAAGGGAATCACGGTCCGCAAGTCCGTCGATTGCATGATCGCCGCGGTGGCGATAGAGTTTGATTTACCGCTGCTGCACAACGACCGGGACTTTGATCCGATTGAGGCCCATTGCGGATTGAGGGCGGTAAAGGTATAGTGGGTAGTGAATCGGAGCGGATGTAAAAGAACGACAGGGATGTTTGTATGCGGCGACGCGGATACGCACGTAACAGGTTGGCGACGGCGATGCTCAGCATCGTCATTTTTGCTTTGATCGCTTACCCATTGAGCGTGGGCTCCGTATTTGACTATTACGTAAACAAAAATCCAGACGCGATCACCTGGCCGACGGGGCGGGTGATTCTCAAAGCCTATATCCCCCTGTACAAGATTGCCCCCGATGCGACATCATGGTATGTTGGACGCTACGCCCACTTATCCGACATCGAAACGTATTTCTTGATGCATCAAGAAGAACTCCCACCTTCTTATCCCATCGAAACGTTTTTCTGATGCATCAAGAAGAATTCTCACCTTCTTCTCCGACAGGGAGCAAATAGGCTGTCAACAACTGCCACCCAGTCCCCCTGCCTCCAAATCCCAAAATTCCAAAATCCCCCAATGAACGTCTACGTCCTGATCGGCCACCAACGACAAGGCAGCTTCTGTCACGCCATCGCCGACGCGGCGATCGAGGAACTCGAGGCGGCCGGCCATGCGGTCGTCTACCACGACCTCTACGCCGAGGAGTTCGATCCGATCCTGCCTAACGGCGAGATTCCCAAAGACGCCCCGCTCGATCCGGTCGTCGCACAACATTGCCGCGAGATTCAGGCCGCCGACGGCTTTGTCATCGTGCATCCGAACTGGTGGGCGATGCCTCCGGCGATCCTCAAGGGCTGGCTGGACCGCGTGTTCCGACAGGGCGTGGTTTACCGCTTTGGCCCCAACGGCGTGGAAACGCTGCTCGACGGCAAGCGGGCGGTGGTTATCACCACCTCGAACACGCCCCGCGACGACGAGTTGCGGCTGTACGGCGACCCGCTGGAAAATCTCTGGAAGACGTGCGTGTTCGGGATGTGCGGCGTCGATGATTTCTATCGCCGCAACTTCGAGCCGGTCATCCTCAGCACGCCCGAGCAGCGCAAAGAGTGGCTCGCCGAGGTCCGCTCGATCATCCGCGGGCGGTTTCCGGCGTAGGATTGCAGTCCCCTCTCCCTTTGAAAGCTGGTTAGGGTCTTAGGTTGAAGCAATTGCACGCTTTGTGCATGTTTTATTGCAAAATGAAAATTGCAAAATGAAAATCGCAGATTGCAAATTGCAAATGGAACAGCCGGATAGATTTGCGTTAATTTGCATTTTGCATTCGTTTGGTTGCGGCCGGATGGTGCGCTAAGAAACCCCTCCTACGAGATTTCACCCAGCATCTGCGCCAATTGCTCCACGAGGTCCGTGTAGCGCCGGCCGATGGCGACGATCTCGAACCGCCGCGAGTTCGGCCCGGTGACTTCAATGCGGATTTCGATTCGCTCCGGCGGCAGGCAGGCGGCCACGCGGTCCGCCCATTCAACCAACGCCAGGCCGTCTCCCTCGAAATACTCGTCCGGCCCGAGGGCCTCGAACTCGTCCTCGTCGCGAACGCGGTAGGCGTCGAAGTGATAGATCGTGCGGCGGCCGTGATGCTCCTGGACCAGCACGAAGGTTGGGCTGAGCACGTCGCGGCGATCGACGCCGGACGCTTCGGCAATCGCCTGCACCAATCGCGTCTTGCCCGCTCCTAGCGTGCCGCACAAAGCGACGGTAGTCCCGTCGGGCAACGCCCGGGCCAAGGCCGCGCCCAGGGCGGCCGTCCCCGCTTCATCCTCCGAGTTGTAGACAAATCCATTCATCCCAGGCGATGCTCCCAGCCGCGCGGCGCGAGCGGGCGGCGCTCGCCGCCGGCGTCGGTCAGCCACAGGCCCGGCTCGGCCGTGAACTCGCCGATGTCGGTGAGCCGGAGTCCGATAATAGGTTGTGGTGCGGGCGTCGCGCCCGCATGATGCAGCCGGGACGGCTGCACCACAACGTTTGGCGCCTCCAGCGGTTGCTCGGCCAGCATTTTGCGAGCCTCCTCCGGCGGCACGGCCAGGATCAGACTCGAAATCCTCGCCGTCCGAAAGGGCGTGTTCCAGCGGTGTAGAGCCGTCGGCAAGCCGCTCGGACAGTCGCCGGGCGTCGTCGGCCACGGGCAGCGTTGAAACGTCGATCGCCGCCCCGCAGCCGCTTTCCTCGCAGAGGTGCGACAGGTCGAGCGATAGTCCGTCGCTGGAGTCGATGCCGGCGTGCAGATCGTACTTGGCGTGTAGTTCCAGCGACTCGTGGACGCGCGGCTCGAAGTCGAGGTGCCGGCCGAGGATGCTGCCGCCGAACGCGCCGGTGACGACGATCCGATCGCTGGGCCGAGCGCCGCCGCGGCGCAGCGGCCCGCGCGGGCCGACCGCGCCCAGCAGGGTGATCGAGATGACCAACGGCCCGTCCCAACTGTTGGTGTCGCCGCCGGCGATGGCCAGGTCGTAGCGCTCGGCCAGCGGCAACAGCCCTTCGTACAATTCCTCGGCAAGCTGCCGGCCATTTTTCCGCGGCAGACAGAGGGCCACCACTCCGGCCAGCGGCCGGGCGGCCATGGCGGCCAGGTCGCTGAGATTGGCCGCCAGAGCCTTTCGGCCGGCGCGGCGGGGATCGATCTCGCCCAGCTTGAAATCCACCCCGTCGGTAAGCATGTCGACGGTGATCACACATTCCTTGGAGGCGGCCAGATTCAGCACGGCGGCGTCGTCGCCCGGCCCCAACCGCAGCAGCGGATGCGGCGGCAAGCGGCGGCGCAGCCAATGGATGAAGTCGCGTTCCATGTTTGGTGTCAGTTTTCAGTACATGCTCAACGGGTTCGCGTTAGAAATCAAAGTCGCGCACGCCAAGCATTACTCCAAAATGCTTCCTGTTATAGATTCCTTGCAGAACAACCAGGATTACGTAGGCTATGGCCCCAAACCAGTATTTTGTCACGTCTTGGATGAAAGCCGGCTTCTCATAAATGACGAACATTGTCATTGATAAGATAAACCAGAACGCTATGACAACACCGGCAAACCGAACAATTACGGTAGCCCTTGTGCCGACTGCATAGGCAAAAGAAGAAACGATTGTCATTACCAGGGACAGGATAAGAGTAATTGATGCAAAGGAGGCGTGTCCGAGTTGTCCCTCCGACATTGCCGGTGGAACCATTAACGCCACAAGCAACACCAAGACAACGGAATTGACGACAATATGTTTGAGTACTTCCATTGCGGTGTAATACTAGCCGCCGCGCCAGCGGCCGCGAAACGGATACGATATTGATTACTATACGACACTCCGCAGAATACCACACTCGCTCGCAGGCGTCCATCGGCGGCTGGCGTTGCTCGTATGATCGCTCTCAATTGCGCATGCTCCCTGAAACAGCCGATGGAGGCTGCCCCACAAGTCGCTATTGGGATAGTCTTCTAAAATACCTTGCCGGACTCTCAAACGGCACAAGACGATTGCGGTATAAGATCAAAATTTGTGATCTTAAAGCCGCTCGGCCATCGTTGGCAATAATCCCCTGGGACCTGAGATCAGCGAATTCCTCGGGCATTAGTTGAAAGCAGAAGTCCGCCGGAAAACGATCCGCATTGCGCTTGACAGCCTGCGGCAGAGCGCGGGTTTCCACGCCGTAGATCGTCGCCAATTCGGCGGCCAGTATCACCCGCTCACCGCGGATGGTCAATATCAAGGGTTCGATGGGTGGGTTCGGAGTCATGTATGGAAAAGATCTGCGTCCCATTTTTCCGCCAGCCAACGGGTTTTCAATCGACACAAGCAATGGGATAATTGCCCAACTCGCGGAGCGTGCTGACGGCCAACTCGTAGCTCTCGGGGGCGACGTTGCTGGAGACGGAATGGTCGGATTGGCAGACCCAGCCGCCGCCGCGGGCGGCCTGGAGTTTGTAGCGGACGTGGCGGCGGATTTCCTCCGGGTCGCCGCGTTCGAGGACCCGCACGTCGATGTTGCCCACGAAGCCCAGGCGGCCGGCGTACTTTGCCTTTAGCTCGACGACGTCGAGGTGGGCCTTGGCCTCCAGCGGGTTGTAGCCGTCCAGGCCGATCTCGACCATGTCGTCGAAGATGGCCCGGGCGTCGCCGCAGCCGTGGTAGACGGTCATCAGGCCGTGCCGGTGGCAGAGGTCGATCAGCGCCTTGACGTGTGGCTTGAAGACCTCGCGCCAGCGCGGCGCGCCGAAGAGCATTCCGTTGACGTAGGCCACGTCGCCCCAGATGTACATGCCGGAAAGGCGTCCCCGGCCGGCCTCGATCTGGGCGGCCGTCAGGTCCAGCAGGAACTTGCCCAGTCGATCGACGAACGCCCGAAACAGGTCCGCGTCGGTGGCCATCCAGTAGAGCGCGTTTTTAGAGCCGATGATCCGCCATAGATATTCATAAGGTTCGCAGACCGAGCCGAAGACGGCGAAGTCGTCGACGTAGGGGGCAAGCCGCTCTTCCCAGGAAGGCAGGTCGCGGAGCAGCGCGTCGCCGACGCCGTTGATCTGGTCGTCGCCGCCGGCGAAGAATCGCCGCGGGTCGGCCGGGTCGTCCAGTTCGACGTCGGCCATCGCCTCCGGTTGCGAGACGGAAAAGGCCTCGTAGTGGGGCATCGGCATGTCGCCGCGGCGGCGGATGGTGGCCCCGAAGCCGGTCCGCACGACGATGTCCTCGCCCGCTTGCTCGACGATCTCAAAGGGCCGGATCCGCGGGTCCATGTTCGGGTTAATCACGACGTAGTCGAGATCGAAGTGGCGGTAGGGGTCGAAGTCGTCGCCCCAGCGTTGCCGCGCCCGCTTGAGAAACCCGGTCCAAAAGAACTCGCCCACCGGCACGCGGTCCCCCTCGCGGTGTTCGAGTGCGTCGCGCATGCGTTTGATTTTCGCCTGATTTTCGCCCATGGGACATACCCTCCTTTTGTGTCAATTGTGCGGTAATCACCAGCGATTGTCCAGGGGTGGCGTGTCCGCCGTTCTAATTCAACGTGCATGATTCCAGGGGAAAATCTCGTTTAGCCCCGGCGTCCACGCCGGGTGCTAGATGCTTCGATGGATTGGCGTTTTCTTCCCGGCGTGGACGCCGGGGCTAAACGAGAGAGGGTGTCTGGCGTTTCCGGTCGGCGATAGCTATACTTGCCGCAATGACCATTTATACCCGCACCGGCGACCGGGGTGAAACGGACCTCCTCGGCGGTCCGCGCGTGCCGAAGGATACCACGCGTTTGGAGGCCTGCGGCGAGTTGGACGAGTTGGACGCCCTGCTCGGTCTGGCCCGTTGCGAACCGCTCCCCGAGGACGTGGCGGCGCTGTTGGAGCGAATTCAGCAGCGCATGGTGCCGATTCGCGCCGAGTTGGTCGGGGCTTCTTCAGCGCCGGGGGACGAGGCTGTCGGCCCGGCGGAGATCGAGCAACTGGAACGGGCCATCGACCGCCACGACGAGGGGCTCGAACCGCTGACGACGTTCATCGTCCCCGGCGGCAGCCGGGCGGCGGCGGTGCTCCACGTTGCCCGGACGGTCTGCCGGCGTGCCGAGCGGCGGCTGGTTTCGCTGGCCCGCGCCGAGCCGTCGCTGGTTTCCCCGCCGCTATTGGCCTACATAAATCGGCTGAGCGATCTGCTGTTTGTGTTGGCGCGGGCATCGAACGCACTGTCCGGCCACGCGGAAAAGGAAGCCTAACCCGGATTATTCATAAACGTCATCCTGAGCGCAGCGAAGGATCTCCGATGCGCCGCAAACAGCCCAGATTCTTCGCTGCGCTCAGAATGACAATGTTCCTTCGTGTTTATGAATAATCCGGGCTAAGGGCCGGCGAATC
This sequence comes from uncultured Planctomycetota bacterium, assembly GCA_963733145.1. Classification (GTDB taxonomy): domain Bacteria; phylum Planctomycetota; class Planctomycetia; order Pirellulales; family Thermoguttaceae; genus JAHIKV01. The sequence continues at coordinate 19,605 of CAVTCJ010000018.1, forward strand.
AATAAGTGGGGGACTGTCCCAATTTTCGTTCGACGAAAATGGGACTGTCCCCTTCTGAAATGCGACAGTTATTAATTTGCCGATCCTAAGCGGCTTCGTAGGGTGCGTGAAACGCACCATCGGCAAGCCTTTGTGTCTGGTGCGTTTCACGCACCCTACAAATTACGGGTCCAGCACGCTCGCTGCCCCGAAGGTGGCGCCGCCGGCCAGCACGGCCAGGAAGACCGCGATGAAGTAATCGAAGAAATGCACGTAACTCATGCCGCCGCGGAGCCAGGCGATCAGGAACATGCAGATCATGACGGTGCCGCAGAAAGCGATGATGGTGTACTTAACGTGTCGCTGAGTTTTGTCTTCGTCCATCGGACCGATCCCTTTATGAACAATCACTCCTCGATGACTTCCTTAACGAGTTGGACAAAATGCGGACTTTTTTGCGATTCGCTCAGGTCGGCGGCCTTTTTGTCGGCTTCCGCCCGCTGGCTGTGCTCGAACAGTGCGACGCGCTTCAAGGATTGACTGAAGACGCCCCAAAAGGCCTTGAGCCGGACCTCCTTGGCCACTTTGGCGCGGCTTTTTCGTTTGACGGCGGGCTTCTTCGCGGCGGGTTTTTTCTTCCCTCCGCTCCGTTCAGCCGCATCGTTTTCCTCGCGCAACTCTTTGCGGTTCAAGATTTTACGGGCCATGTCTGATCCTCGATGGGTTCGCGTGCCAACCGGGCCATTGTAGCCGATTGCCGCCAAGATGCAAGGCGGGCCTCGTCGGGAACGGTCACTTAACCCGATAGAGCCGTCCCGCATGTCCCTGGAACGCGATCGTCATCGGTTCGAGCACTCCCTGGGCCGCCAGCCGCTCGAAAACCGCCGGCTGCACGAAAGGGGTGAAACCGTAGTTCCCGGGGCTGCGGTAGCGGGCAATCTCGTCCCAATCCACGTACACGTAGGCGATCTTCCGCTGCTGCAGTTCCGCGCGTATTTCGGCCGCCGTCTTGTCCTTGACCAACTGCTCGAAGACGCAGTCGTCGAAGCAGGTGCTGTACCAGACCGGCCGCTGGATGTCGAAAACGGCCGCGTCGCCGACGGTCAGCAGCCCGCCGCCGGGGAGCCGGGTATTGAAGTACCAGTGCCAGGGGCCGATCCGTTGCGGGTCGTTGCGGAGATCGTCCAAGGGCACGAACCAGGCGTTGTTCGAGCCCGCCGAGGCCACCAGGAAATTGGCCGCCAGCACGGCGATCAGCAGCAGCCGGAGCAGTCCCCGCCACCAGCGCTGGACGTTCCAGCAGGCCCCCGCCCCGGCCAGCAACGCCAGCACCGGCAAGGCGGGAATCCAGAAGCGGTCGATCCGATGCGTGCATAGCCACCACGCCGCGATCACGAACGCGAAATAGGCGAACAACGGCCAGATGAGCCACTTTGAAGCCGCAAGCGGCCGGATTCTTATCAATGTCCCCAACAGGGCCAACGCCGCCAGCGGAACGACCAGCGGGCTGAGCCACGCGCTGGTCAAGAACACGTCACCCAGGTCCTTGCCGAGGGTTTCCCTGGTAAAGTCGTGGGGCAGATGGACCTTGTTCCAACGGGCGTTCTTCTCCGCGTTCCACGTCCGGCCGTCGAACTGTTCATAGAGGAGCGGGTAGACGGGATTGCCGGTAAAGGCCCAATTCTTGGCGAACCAGGGCCCACAAACCGCCGCCGCTAGGAGCAGGTACAGCGTCAATCGTTTAGCGGCCGCCGGCAGGGCGGCCCGCGGCGGCTGACGTCTTAATTCGTTCTTCCTGGCCGCCCTGCCGTCGGCCGCTAAACGATTGTCGCTGCGAGATGAACGGACAAACAAGACCCACACGGCCAGCGGCGCCAGCACGAACAGCGCCGCCGGATACTTGGTGGCCACTGCCGCGCCGGCGAAGAGACCGGCCAGGGCCGCCCCGCGGGCGGTCTTCAGCAGCAAAGCATATACCGCCAGAAACAGGTAGCAGGCCAGAACGCCTTCGATCAAGCCGCCCGTCGAGACACCAACCACCCAGGGGATCGAGATATAAACCAGCGCGGCGACCACGCCCGCCCCGGTGGAAAAGAATCTCCGCCCGGCGGCGAACAGTCCCAAGGCACACAACGGCGTAAAGGCGGCGATGACCACTTTGCCGGCCAGGGCGCCCAGCCACCAGTCGCCGGAGACGACCATCCCCAGCAGGGCGAACATCTCCGCGCCCAGCGGCATGTTGGCATAGACGTTGTGCGGCAGGAAGGTGATCCGCCCTTGTTGGAAGAACTCCTTGGGCGCTTCGAGATGATACTCGCGGACGTCGAAGTCCATCGGCGGGAGCATGGCCGAGAGCACTATGGCCAGCACGAAGGGCAGGGCCAGCCAGAGCCATCGCCCGCGGAGCACGTCGCTCACAAAACCGCGACCGTCGCTCACAAAGCCGCGACCGTCGGTCGCGCCACCTGGCGTGTGTTGGGATGGCAGTTCGCTTGTTGGGGTGGCAGTTTAACTGCCACCCCAGCGGAGGCCCCGGCAGAAGAACGATCGGCCGAGGCCCCGGCGGCTGCTGGCCGCCGGCTATTTTTCTGTCGTCTCCACGACCAAATTGCCGCCGCCAGCGTGGCCACGGCCGGCAGAGTGAAGACCCACGTTCTGTCGAGCGCGCCGCAGAGTCCCATCAGCAGCGTCCACGTGCTTAGAACGGCGAGCCCCGCGCCGAGCGAGAAAACGGACGTTTCCAGCCGCGATAACTGAAAAATTGTGGTACTAGATTCGTTGAGCCTCGGCGTCCACGCCGGGTGCGTAACCGAACGGGAAAATAGCTTTTTCTTCCCGGCGTGGACGCCGGGGCTAAACGGTTTTTTTTCAACGGATCGCTCAAGCCTATTTGCACCACAACACCGCAATATCAGCCATCCCAGCACACCGGCCCAGAGCAGGATCGCTCCGGCCACCAGCAACACGGGCATCCGGTCGAGCAGGGAGAATTGCGGCGGCGTGCCGAACCAGGCGGAGAACAGCCAATCGTCCGGCAGGAGTAGAATCTGCCAAAGCAACTCGAAACGCCGCAGCGGCGGACCCCCCGGGCCGAGAACACTCGGCAAGGGAACGGCGTAGAACGCCGCCGCATAAACGGCCAGTCCGACGAGGACAGCGGCGTTCAACAGGTACTTCATGGGCGCTGCGATGTAACGCTCTCGATACTGTAGCCGGTCACCAGCCAGCGGTCGCCTTCCAGTTGCAGATCGACGACGACCCGCTGACCGTAGGTGTTATATGGTATCTCGCCCTTTCGATCCCGGCCGGTGCCGATCGCCTTGAAATGGGCGTGGGCCGTGGGGGGGTTGGTCAAGCGGTTGATGTCGAGCGTCAGATTGGTGATAACCGCCTTATCGACATCGAAGCGTTCGAGCACCCAGCGGGATTCATTGCGGGGCCGCTCGGCCGAGGGCGAAATGCAACTCAGCAGCCGCGGCAGATCGTTGTCCTCGACGGCCTCCGCCGCCGTGTCCAGGGTGTTGGTAATCGCCTCGCGGTCGGTGACGATCGAGCGTTCGACCGCGAGGCCGGCGAGCGCGAGCACACCCGCCAGCAACATCCACCACAACAGCTTTCCCCTCCCCGTGCGGAGCAAGGCGATGGCCAGCGCCGCCTCGACAATGATGCCGATGAAAAGGAAGGGCCAGGGGCTTTCGACGAATATTGCCATAATGGTGGAATGACGAATGCCGAAATTCAAATGTCGAAGGAATGACGAAGGTCGAAATTCAAATGTCGAATGACCCGTGAAATTCGTCATTCGTCATTTAGTGTTCGTCATTCATTCGTCATTTGACTTTCGTCATTCGACATTCCGTCCGCTTGTTTTTAACGCTCAAACTTCTTCGGAAACAGCGGTCCGCCGTAGAGGGCCGCTTCGCCGAGAATCTCTTCGATCCGCAGCAGTTGGTTGTACTTGGCCATCCGGTCGGTGCGCGAGGCCGAGCCGGTCTTGATCTGCCCGGTGCCCAGGGCCACGGCCAAATCGGCGATGGTCGAGTCCTCGGTTTCGCCGCTGCGGTGGCTGATGACGTTCGTATAGCCGTTGCGGCGGGCCAGATCGACGGCCTCGATGGTCTCGGTCAGCGTGCCGATCTGGTTCAGCTTGATGAGGATGCTGTTGGCCACGCCCTCGTCGATGCCGCGCTGCAGCCGCTTGGTGTTGGTGACGAAGACGTCGTCGCCGACCAGTTGAATCCGGCCGCCGAGCCGTTTGGTCATCAGCTTCCAGCCGTCCCAATCGTCCTGGGCAAAGCCGTCCTCGATCGAGCAGATGGGATATTTGTCGACCCACTTGGCGTACATCTCGACCAGCGCGGCGGAGTCGATTTCCTTGCCGTCGACCGAATACTTCTTCTTGTCCACGTCGTAGAACTCGGAGGCGGCCGGGTCCAGGGCGATGAACGCCTGGCGGCCCGCTTCGTAGCCGGCCTTGCCGATCGCTTCCATAATCAGCTCGAGCGCTTCGGCGTTGCTTTTCAGGTCGGGGGCGAAGCCGCCCTCGTCGCCCACGTTGGTCGAATACTTTTTATCGTGGAGCACTTTTTTGAGGTTGTGGAACACCTCGCATCCGCAGCGGATGGCGTCGCTGAAGCAGTCGAAGCCCAGCGGCATGACCATGAACTCCTGCACATCGACGGCGTTGTCGGCGTGCTGGCCGCCGTTGACGATGTTCATCATGGGGGCGGGCAGAAGCCGGGCGCCGACGCCGCCCAGGTAGCGGAACAGGGGCAGTCCGGTGTGGTCCGCCGCCGCCTTAGCCGCGGCCACTGAGACGCCCAGAATCGCGTTGGCGCCGAGGTTCTTCTTGTTCTCGGTCCCATCCAGTTCGATCATGCGATGGTCCAGAGCGACCTGATCGAGGGCGTCCATGCCGCACAGCTCGTCGGCAATTTTCGTGTTCACGTTTTCGACGGCCTGAAGGACCCCCTTGCCGAGGTATTTCGACTTGTCGCCGTCGCGGAGTTCGAGGGCCTCGTGGATTCCGGTGCTGGCCCCGCTGGGCACGGCCGCGCGGCCGAAGGCCCCGCCGGCCAGGTCCACATCGACCTCGATGGTCGGATTGCCGCGGCTATCGAGGATTTGTCGGGCGCGAATGTCTACAATCGTGGAACTCATCTGCGTATTCCCTGCTGCTTAAGATTGAATGTTGGTTGGTTTCTGGGATTCGTACTCCGCCACATTGTGCCCGATTATCGGTCGATTGACCAGCGGGGGCGAATTATATTATAATTGTGGCAGTTGAACTGCTCTGTCGGAGCGTAGGAGCGTCCATGAGCGTAGCACGCGAACAATATATTGTGGACAGCCGAGGAAAACGGACGGGCGTTATTCTTTCGACTCGACAGTACAAAAAGCTCATGGAAGACCTACATGACTTGGCCGTCGTCGCCGAGCGGCGGGAAGAAAAGTCCATTAGCCTGGAAACCCTCAAGAGACGGCTGAACAAGGATGGACTCCTATAGCGTCCGCCTCCAACCTTCAGTGGAAAAAGACCTTCGCCGCATCTCCGGCGATTATCTGAAACGGATATTTCTCCGCATCAACGCACTGGCCGACGATCCGCTTCCTCGCGGTGTTGTCAAATTGTCGGGCGTGGAGGGACTCTACCGAATCCGGGTCGGCGATTATCGGATCGTGTATGAGCTCGATCGGTTGTCGAAACGAGTGGTGATTCATTATGTTCGTCACCGCCGCGACGCTTACCGACGAATATGAACCGCGCGTCATTGGAGTCTTCTCTGCCCGATTCTGCGCTGATTGGCCAGCCCTGTCCAATGTCGGTATACTGGCCACATCGTCTGACACCATTTAGGATAACCCAAGGAGGCGACGATGAAATATCTGTTCTTGATAATAATGATTTTGCTACTTGGGAGGAATTGGGACCTGGGCAAATACCCCAGGTTCTTCAGGTGCTACAGGAGCATTGATCGGGGCTGGTTTGATTTTCGCCGCCGCCGGTTTGTTCGCCCTGGCTACGGCAATTGAGGACCATACCGATCAGACGCACAAGGAAAAGTGATCCGTGTTCAGGCTTTTCGGTGTCTGAACATCAGGGGATGCTACTTCCCGTCGATCTCGGCGAACAGCTCTCGCAAAGGCAATTCAAATCCCGGCAAAACTTCGCCACCGGTGAGAACGTCTGCCTCGCCGAGCGTTAGGCATTGCTCCGGCGAAGTGTAGACGGCTGCCGTCCGCGTCCGCGGATCGATGTACCACACCAGCCGCACGCCGGCGGCGAAGTAGTCTTGCAGCTTTCGCCGCATTTCGCGTTCCGTGTTCCATTCGGATAGGACCTCGACGGCCAAGTCGGGTGACACGGCGGGGATCGGTTCCTTTGGCAGTTTGCCGCCGGGGAACCGCTCCCAACTAATGAAACACACGTCAGGGATTCGCACGTGGCCAGGCAGAATCTCCAGCGTGCCATCCGGCGGGAGGACGATCCCCAGTTTGCGCTTGCGTACGAACCGACGCAAGAACTCGACAATCGCGCCTGCCAACAACGATTCCATATATCCCATGGTCTTCTCCACTAGCACGCCATCGACCAACTCGCAGATTCGGCCGGCATGGTCGATCAAATCGAGTACGTCCTGCTGAACGGCCTTGCCGGGCGCCGGGTTGAGACCGATGCGATTTAGCGGCACCCCTCCCAGCCACTCCCAAAGATCGGCGACAGTGACCCAGGTGGCCGGCGGTGAAATATCAGTAGCGTCAGTAACGGTGGACATGATAATTGGCGGGGAAGTAACTTCTCGTTCCCACTCCGAGCCAGGGGACCAACAACCGAATGCCTTCATCAATCATTTTAGCCCCCCGTAATTGGGTATGCAATCGGTATCAGTCGTCAGGGCGTTATGTCTCGCCATACTTATCGCCCTAGATATAGGGTAACCGTTCCCGGGGCGGCAGGGGACTGGTCCATTTTTCGGCGGGAAAACGTAATTTAATCGATAATCCGTGGGCCGAAAACATGGACCTGTCCCCCTCGCGCTCCCCATGGGGACAGTCCCATTTTCGCGGCGGCAAAGCTCATTCGCGGGACTACGTCCCTCGGCCGCGAAAATTGGGACAGTCCCCTGTGAACGGTTACGATATAGGGATATGGGAACGCCACCCTTCCTACCCAGGCCCGGTAAAAAGCGGTAGCATGGAGAACATGAGCACGACTGAAACCGCCCCTGCCCGCGCCGAACCGCTGCCGCTGCCGGAGAACTTCGTCTCCGTGCAACCGGGGGGTGGGGGCTGCTATCGCATCGAGCTGGCCTGGGGATGCTGGCGGAGATGGTGGCTAAAGCATTTTCGGCCCGGCTATGTCCGCCGCATGGCCCAGCGGCGACGCGGCTCGACGGCCGGCGCGCCGCACGAGATCCTCGATCCCCGCGACCTGAAGTATTGCCGCAACCGCTGCATGTGCGACTGGGCGCCGGCCGACGACCCGTTCCGCCGGCGGCGACGACTCCGGCTCGCCCATTGGGGGTTCGCCGAGATGCAGATCTTCGGCTGGCCGCTGCTGGCTGTGATAATCGCGCTGGCCTTTACGCCGTTCTGGTATCTGGCCGTGGCGCCGCTGGTGATCCTCGGCTGGTTGCTGTCGTTTTTTCGCAATCCGCCCCGGCGGACGCCGACCGAGCCGGAGGCCATCATCTCGCCCGCCGACGGCAAGGTGGTCGATATCACCCGACTCGAGCACGACGACTTCATCGGCGGGCCGGCGGTGCGGATCGGCATTTTCCTGTCGATTTTTAATGTCCATTTGAATCGGGCGCCGACCGCGGCGCGGGTGATCGAGTTGCGTTACAGCCCCGGCGAGTTCGTCAGCGCGACGAACCCCGACTGCGCCTTTCGCAACGAAAACACCTGGATCGGCCTGGAAGAGGAGTCGCCGCCCCATCGGCGGCTGATCGTCCGGCAGGTCTCCGGGGCCATCGCCCGGCGGATCGTCTGCGATCTCCGCCCGGGCGAGGTGCTGACGCGGGGTCAGCGGTTCGGTATGATTAAGTTCGGCTCCCGCACCGAATTGATCCTCCCCGACGACGGCGAGTTGACCGTCGAGGTGGAACTCGGCCGGCGCGTCCGGGCGGGGAGGAGCGTGATGGCGACATACGACGCGGAGAAGAATGTCGAAGGTCGAAATTCAAATGTCGAATGAATGACGAAAACCGAATGACGAATATCCTAGTGTAGTGTCTCGTAAATGAGGTGTCTTATTTTGCGGAGAATAGTGGAGTTGGGTGCCACTGCTGGCTTGTCCAGCAGTGCGGAAGTGCAACAGCGGTCAACACTGCTGGACAAGCCAGCAGTGGCGCCCTCCGCCGCATAAGCAACCATCTGCGTGAGACACTACACTAGTTCCCATACTCCGCATGGGAACTAGAAAACCCCTGACCCCTGACCCCTGACCCCCTCCCCATGCGACCCATCCGCACCATCGCCGTCTTCCCGACGCTGTTGACGCTGGGGAACCTGATTTGCGGGTTTTTCGCCGTGGTAGTGGCGGCGCGGATCGAAAAGCCCGATGCATTCGTTGCCGGCATCGACACCTCCGACACAAAGAATTTGATGATCAGCGGAGGGCTGATTTTTCTGGCGATGGTTTTCGACGGGCTGGACGGCTACGTCGCCCGGCTGGCGCGGACCACCAGCGATTTCGGCGCTCAATTGGACAGTCTCTGCGACGTGGTCAGTTTCGGGGTGGCGCCGGGGTTCTTGTTGGTTAAGATGTGTCCGCGCTTCACGCTGGTCCATCCCCATACGATCTGGATCATCGCGGCGGCGTTTGCGGCTTGTGCGGCGATGCGATTGGCGCGGTTCAACGTGGAGACGGGCGACGACGACGAACACCTTTATTTCAGCGGCCTGCCCAGCCCGGCCGCCGCGGCCGTGATCGCCGGTTATGCAATCATGTTCTATACGCTTCGCCAGGAAGCGACTTCGTGGCAGGACTTCCGGGACTTCGTCGACGTCTGCCTGCAGAACGTGCTGCCGTTTTTGGGACTGCTGACGGCGCTGTTGATGGTCTCGCGGATCCGCTATCCGCACCTCACCAACCGGCTGTTGCGGGGGCAGCGGAGTTTCGGCCACGTCGTGGCGGTGCTCTTCTTTTTCGTGGCGATCATGGTCTTCCGGGGCTACGCCCTGCCGATTGCGGCCACGGCCTTTGCCCTTTACGGCCCCGTTCTGCTGTGCTGGCAATTGTGGGTCCAGCACCGGCGAAGAGAGGAGCCGCTGTTTTAGTGGCTAGTTGTTAGTGGATAGTAGTTTGAAAGTTTAGCCCGGTCGCTTGCGACCGGCGTTTTTTTGAGCGGGAGAAGAGCTATGTTTTCGGGAATCGTTGAAGCGTTGGGGAAAGTCGTGGAACTGCGGTCGGAGCCGCCCGGCTGCCGGCTGATCGTCCGCGAGCCGAAAATCGCCGCCGAAACCAAAGTCGCCGACAGCATCTCGGTCAACGGCTGCTGCCTGACGGTGATCGACAGCCGCGACGACACCTTTGCCTTCGAGGCCGGGCCGGAAACTTTGAATCGCACCAACCTCGGCGACCTCCAGCCGGACAGCCCCGTGAACCTCGAACGGGCCCTGGCCGTCGGCGACCGGCTGGGAGGCCATTTCGTCAGCGGCCACATCGACGGCGTCGGCTCCCTGCTGGAGCGGGAGGATTCCGGGCAGTGGTCCACCTTCTGGTTCTCCGTTACCCGCGAACTGGCCGTGCAAATGGCCGAAAAAGGCTCGATCGCCGTCGACGGCGTGAGCCTGACGATCGTCGAGAGCCGGCCGGACCGGTTCAGCGTCGCCTTGATCCCTTACACGCTGGCCGTCACCACGCTTGGCCCGTTGCAGCCCGGCGGAAAGGTGAACCTCGAAACCGACGTCCTCGCCAAGTACGTCCAGCGGCTGGTCGCAGCGAAGGAATGGTGACAGAATGCCCATAACCGATAGCACTCCTCCGCGACAAACGCTCTCCTTCCTGCGACGGCGATTTGCAGAGACGGGCATCCGGCCGCACACCCGGCTCGGCCAGAACTTCCTCATCGACCTGAACCTGCTCGGCGTGCTGGTCGAAGCGGCCGCCGTCGAGCCGAACGACGTGGTGCTCGAAGTCGGCACGGGCACCGGCTCGTTGACCGCGCGGTTGGCCGAGCGGGCGGCGGCCGTCGTCACCGTCGAGGTCGATCCGGCGATGTTCCAGTTGGCCTCCGAACAGTTGCACCAGTTCGACAACGTGACGATGTTGCACCTCGACGCGTTGAAAAACAAGAACCGGCTCAATCCGGCGATACTCGAAGCGATCGAGGCCCAGCGGGCGCCCGGCCGGCGGCTGAAGCTCGTGGCCAATCTCCCCTACAACATCGCCACGCCGCTATTGAGCAACCTGCTGGTCTGGGACGATCCGCCGCGGACGATGACCGTCACGATCCAGAAGGAGTTGGCCCAGCGGATCACCGCCCGGCCGGGCTGCAAGGACTACAGCGCGCTAAGCGTCTGGGTGCAGTCGCAGTGCCGGGTGGAGATTCTGCGCATCTTGCCGCCCGAGGTCTTTTGGCCCCGGCCGAAGGTCTCCTCGGCCTTCATCCAAATCACGCTCGACGACGAATTGCGGCGGCGGATCCCCGACCGGGCGTTTTTCCACGTATTCGTCCGGGCGATGTTCCTCCACCGTCGCAAGTTCCTCCGCTCGCAACTGCTCGGCGCCGTGGGGGGCCGGCTAGGCAAGCCCGAGGTGGACGCCGTGCTCGCCCGCTTGAATCTCGATGGCACGCTCCGGGCCGAACAACTCGACGTCGATGCCATGCTGGCGCTGTGCGAGGCGGTGCGGGCTTGATGTGTGTGACAAGCAATCCTGGTAAGTCGGTCATTCTGAGCGTAGTGAAGAATCTCCGTAATTCCAGCGAGATTCTTCGCTGCGCTCAGAATGACGCCAACGCTAAGAAATCTTGCTTCAGCGGGCTTGATTGACGCTTTTCATCTCCCGGTGTATGATGCCGACATGCGTTGACGCCGCTTCCGGCTTCGCACCGTCCCGGCAAACCGTGGAGAATTCGCCATGCAGTTCATCGAAATATCCGGCAAGGCCTTGCAGCGGGTGGTCAGCGATGACGAGTTGCACCCGAACGAGCTTGTGCGGCTGGGAATGACCGATGAAAGCGTCGTGCGGATCAATCGCCAGGGCGACATTGAACTCCGCCGGGCCGACCGCTGGGACCCGATCGGCGGCTTGCTGGGCGAGTTCGAGGAACGGATCAAACGCGAGACGGGATTGGAGTGGGTTTAACGCGCGTCGCGGTTCTTCGCGGAGCGCGTAGGGTGGGACAAGCGAAGCGCAGTCCCACCATTATTCTGGCGGCTTTGGTGGGACTGCGCTTCGCTTGTCCCACCCTACATACGCACCGCTTGCGGTTTCGCATCAGCCCGGCAAAGCTCTTCGGCCAGTTCATCCATTTGGCGTTGCAGGTCCGACGGCGATAACGTCCCGTCGTTCCGCGTTGCCGCGTGCGCCAGACGGCTCAAGGCGGCCAACTCGACGTGCCGCCGGTCGGCCGGATCAAAACGGGCCAGCGGCAGGAAGTCGAACATGCCCGGCGTGCCGAACCCCTTGCCGCCGCGGACGCCGAGCCGCGCCGCCAGATCGTTGATCGGCGCGCTGTTGAGCATCGCGCAGAGGTAATGCGCTTCGTCGGACGATTCGCAGGCCGTCAGTACACAGGTCTCCTGCGGGATCGGCGGCCGCGCCGAAAAGGCACCGGCCAAAATCAACTGCGCGTCTTGTGGTGCGGCCGTCTCGGCTGCACCGTGCAGGCGAGACGCCTGCACCACAATTTGATTTCGGATGGCCGCTAATGCCGCGACCGTTGGTCGCGCCGCCTCCGCCAACGACGGCTCGACAACCGCCGCGTTGAGCCGCCGGTCCATCCGCCGCCAGATCACTTTCACCGGGGCGACGGTGTAGGGCCCGACGTTGTACATCGAATAGAACGGGCCGCGCCGCTGGATAGCGCCGATACGCCGCCCGGGCAAGGAGCAACTCGCGGAAGCGTTCCAGGTATTCGAGGGTTTGCGGACATCGCGTCCGCATCGCCGACTCATCGATCCCCGACCGCGTGGCCGGGTCTTGCGCCAGCAGGATTACGCCGCGCGGCTCGGCCCGATAGCGCGCCACGTCGCCCCAACGCAGCAGCGGATAGAGCAGGTCCGGCTCGATCACGGCCTCGACCGTATCGACCGGGTGTTTTCCCTTGGCGGCGAGGTTGCGGACCAGCACGCCATCGTCGGATTGGCCCAACACTTCGAGCCAGTAGACGCCGTTCGCCCCGCCGCTGTTGGCGCCGAGGTGGGCGGTGTAGGCGGCCCCGGGATGCGAAACCGCGGGCGGCTCCCGATCGTGTTTAGCCAGCACCAGCCAGGGCGAGCCGGGCTTCGCCGGATCGACCGGCCGGGCCGAACATTCCTCGAGATCCACTGGGCACTGAAGTGCCCAGCCCTCGCCCCCTTCTTTCCGCTCACGGCCCTTCTGCGACCACTTGAAATACGGCACCGGATATCGTGTAGCGGCGCCTTTTTGCAGTACGATCGTGCTGGTTCGGGTAGCGGCGTCGTCGAAGGGCCGTAGCGCCGTCAAATCGTCCACCCGCAAGACGCCCAGCGGCACGCCGTCGGGGCCGAGTCGAAAGCGGCGGAAGCCGTCGCCCGCGCCGATGGTCTGGAACACGGTCTGCGTGAGGACCATCCCCAGCCGGCCGCCGGTCTGGAGATATTTGTCCGCCGCGGCGTACAGCATCAGCATGGAGAGGTCTTTTTTTCCGCCGCCGTGCCGGGCTTCGTTGCCGGAAAGCGAGAACAGTCCGTAACGGTCCCAAAGCGGTTTGGTCGCCCGGCGGTCAGCCTCCGGCAGATTGTCCCAGGCGATCCAGGGCGGGTTGCCGACGACGAAATCGAATTGCTCGCCGTGGGGACCTTCTCCCTTGTCGAGGATCGAATCGCGAAGGTAAACCGGTATCTCCACGCCTCCGGCGTCCGGCAACAGGTCGGCGACGGCCAGCAGGTAGTTTGCCCGCGCGGTCAGCACAGCCAACGGATTCAGGTCGAAACCGACGATGGGGAACGGCAGGGAGAGAGGAGAGGGGAGAGGGGAGAGGGCTGGTTGTTTAGCGGCCGTCGGCACGACGGCCCACGGTCGGCGAGGCAGTTGAACTGCTGCATCAACAGATTGCCCACCTTTTTTCTCCCCTCTCCCCTCTCCCCTCTCCTCTCTCCCCTCTCCCCGCAGCCGCCGCAGCGCCGCCATCAGGAACGTTCCCGAGCCGCAGGCCGGATCGAGCAAACTCGCAGCCGGATCGCCATCGTAGCCGACCCGGTCGAGCACGTGTTCCGCCAGCCAGTCGGGCGTATAGTATTCGCCCAACTGATGTCGCAAGGGCCGCGGAAAGAGGTCCTGGTAGAGCGGCTTGAACAGATCGCAGGGACCTGCGTCCGGCCGCGCAGCGCCGCCGCACCGCGCCGCTTCTTCGCGCACTTTGCCGACCAAGCGGGCGACCGGCCGGCATCGCGCCGCGGCGCACCAAGCGAACGGGCTGTCGGGCAACAACGCGGTTGACGCTCGATGCGCGTACCGATCGACCACCTCTTCGACCACCAGGGCGTAGTAGGATTGCATCGCGAACAACAAAGCCGCCGCATCTCCCGAATCCACCGAAACGCCGTATCTTGCCGCCGTCCTGGCGAGGCGACCGGGCAACTTGTCGGCCGCTTGCCCCACGCAACGGTTGAAGGATGCCCTCCACCGCGCGAATGCCGAGCGGCCGTCTGATCGCAGTGCATCGAACAGCGCGCGAACGCCCTCGCAGGCAAGGGGCGTCCGGACGCCGAAACGTGGCAACAATTCGCCGGGCGCCGGCGGCTGGACGATGGTCGAGACTGAACGTACACCGGGGAAACTCATGGCCGCCCATTGTCGCCGTTGCCGCCGCCGCCGACAAGCAGCGCTGGGCCAGAAAAAGAGCGGGCCGCGTCTCGACGTCATGCCGAGACGCGGCCGCTGCCGGGGGGAGCAAACACTCTACTCAACCGGCCATCCGCGCCGCGAACCATGTTGCAAATATTGACAGGCGCGGACGGCCGTTAGTTCTTCTTGTTCTTCTCGTTTTTCTTTACGGCGAACCCTTTATTGAATCCCGTGCCGAAGACCATCTTGATTTGTTCCTCGGCGCCGGCCTTTGCCACCTTCTTCTCACAGACCCCGCAACAGAATTTCACCGTCACGCCGCCAACCTTCAGCGCATGTTGGGGATCGATCGTTTTTCCGGTTATCGGACAGGCCACCTGTTGGGCTTGCCCCGTCACGACCAATTGCAGATTCGCGCCGGCGGCGTACTTAGCCTCGTGGGCCTTGAACTTCTTCACGCAACTCTGGCAGCAGAAGTAGAGTTTTCCGCCCCGATAGTCGATCCAAACGCTCTTGTCGATCGGTTGGTGCATCACGGGGCAAAGAGCCTTCGGCAATGCGGCCTTCGCCTTGTCGTTCTGGTCATGTTCCTTGGCGGCGAACGCCACCCCGGCCAAAACAAAACAGACGCAAATCAAAGAACCCAGCCCGACTGTTCGTTTCATAATTGACTCCCCGGATCGAGAACCGAATTCACTCCTCACTTAAGATTATCACAGGTGGCGGTATAAAAGCAAATAAAGCTGTCACTATTTCGAGATTTTCCCTATTTCCGCGAAAAAACCACCGATTGGACACTTGGGAAAGAAAAACTCCCCTTTTCTCCCCCGCTGATGGAGCGCTCTCTATGCCACCTGGAGCGAGGAGGGTATAATAGGTCCTTACATTGTGCTGCCGGCCGGGAGGGGATGCGTGAGCCTCGGGGCGCGCCGGAAGCCTTCGATCGGTTCCTCATAATCCGATGAGACAGCGACCGGCCGAAACGTCGCGATGTATCCAGCCTTCGGCGACCCTTTTCCGCCGTTTGGGGCGGCAGGCAACGCTGCTGGCGGGTTGCCTGGCCCTGGCGACGGTCTCGGGCGCAACGCGGCTTCGCCGACGTCGTTGTCTCCTGCGGTTTCGAGCCGGCCGGCGACACCTGGTCATATCAAACCCCCGAAAACGACCGCGGCACGGTCAACTTCAGTCCCGGCCCGGACGACTTCCCCGCCAACGAGCGGATTCTCAGCGGCCAGGGTTCCTGGCTGGTCGGCGATACGACCTCGATCCTCACCTTTTCCGAGGTGCTGCTCTCCGGCTGGAGAGACGTTTCCGTCCGGTATCGCGTTTCTTCGACCGCCGGCGGCAGCGCCGGCGGAAGCGCGCCCGGCGACGGCGTGGCCGCCTACGTCGCGGCGACCGCCTACACGAACCAGTCGGCGCCGGTCTTCGGCGCCACGCCCGACGTCGCCGTGTATGGCCGCGGCGGCGGCGCGACCTGGGGCTACGACAGCGGCGCCCCGCCGGTGATCGTCAATGCCGGATGGCATAGCGTCTTTTCGCCGGCCGGGAGCGGTTTCCGCACCGACGACGGCTACACCGACTTTTCGATCCGCATCCCCGACGGCAAGCGGTCCCTGGCGCTGGAGTTGTACATAACGCACGTCGGGCCGGGCAATTTCTGGAACATCGACGACGTCCGCCTCGAAGCCGCGCGCACCGTCAGCCGCGACCGCTGGTGGGACGGCGACGGGGCGGGCACGGTCGGCGGCGGCAGCGGCGACTGGAACAACCCCTCCAATCCGGCCCACTGGGCTACCGAGCCCTCCGGCGGCGGTTTCTCGGCCTGGGACGACGCAAACGGCGACAACGCCTATTTCACCGGGGCCGGCGGGGTGGTGACGATCGCCTCGGGCGCCACGGTCGCCGCCCGGAGCTTGACCTTCGCCGCCGACGGCTACAGGATTGCCCGAGGCGATTCCAAGTCCCGGCTGGCCCTGACCGACGGCGGCAGCGGCGGAGCGGGGGCGAACACCATCGCGGTCGTCTCGCCCGACCACTCGGCCACGATCGACCTCACCATCGTCGGAAACCCCGGCGTCGGCTTGACGAAAACGGGAGCGGGCACGCTCGTATTGAATCGCGTCAACTCCTACACCGGACGGACGGCCGTCAACCAGGGCACGCTCCGCGTCGCGGCCGCCAATCGGCTCGGCGCCTCGGGGGCCGGCGTATCTTTCGACGGCGGGACCCTGCAATTCGCGGCCGACGTCGATCTCGGCGACGAGCACCCCTTCACGCTCCTCAACGGCGGCGGAACCATCGACACCCAAAATTACATCTGCTCGGCGGCAACCAGCGGCTGGAGCGGCGCGGGCAGGCTGACCAAACGCGGCTCCGGCACGCTCGCCCTGCGGGACACAAACGACGCCTTCGCCGGCGAGGTCTACGTTCAAGAGGGGGTCCTACAGCCGCGGAACAACGGCGCACTCGACGCCTGCCCCACGATCGACCTCGCCGCCGGCGCCGTGCTCGATCTGACCGCCGCCGGGGGCTTTCGCCTCGGCGCGGCCGGGAGCCAATGGCTGCAAGGATCGGGCAGCGTACGCGGCGATCTGGACATCGCCCCGCTCGGCGTCCACGACCTCGGCCATAGCCCCGGCGTTCAACTTGTCGAAGGCGATTACGCCATGAACGGCACGCTGCGGATCGAAATCGCCGGCTTGACGCCGGGCGCGGTGGCCGGCTACGATCAGGTCCGCCTCTCGGGCGACGCCCACGACGTCTCGCTCGCCGGAACGCTCGCCGTCGCCTGGAGCGGCGCGGGCTGGGCCTCCCTGGGCGATGAGCTTTGCATCATCCGCAACGACACCCCCGGCCGCCTGTCGGGCACGTTCCTCGGACTCGACGACGGGGCCTTGGTCGGCAGTTACGACGGCTTCGCGTGGCGGATCCACTACGCCGCCGGCGACGGCAACGACGTGCTGCTGAAGGCGGCCGCGCCCGTGCCCGAGCCCGGCGCGCTGTGCCTCCTGCTGCTGGCCGGGCTGCTGCTGCTTCATCCGCACATAGTTTCAGGCGGCATCAGATCATAAATCCCATCGCTCCCATCATTCCCCCATAAACGGTTTGCCTGCGCCATGCGCCCCGGACGGGCTCGAAAAGGGCTTGCCATCCGCCGGGATTGTGTTAGGCTTATTCTACGCACGCATGGTGGCTGTAGCTCAGTTGGTTAGAGTGCCAGATTGTGGATCTGGATGTCGTGGGTTCAAGTCCCATCAGCCACCCCTTCGAGGTTGCCCGAGAAACCGCAACCAATGCACATTCCGGAGGCCGTTAGTCTCCGGTGATTGGAGCATCAAGGGGCTGACTATCGTCAGTCGTATCCGCCTTCCAGCCGCCGGGCAGGACGTCCCCTTGGGCGCTGACGATCCGCCAGCCGGTCTTGGCTTCGGCGCGTTTGGGGCGGGTCATCCGCACGAGGACGAAGAACGACTTCCGCTCGCCCCGGTCTTCGTAGGTGACGGCGTAAAGCTGCTCGACGTAATCTTCGTCGAGCAGGCGTTTCTGGTCGGCCGTGTCGTAGAACCGCACTTGCGCCCGAGGCCCCAGGGCGAGCAAAGTCCGCACCAGGGGGCTTTTTACGTATCCCTCGAGCCCCTGCCGGGGGCGGGGATTGTTGCGGTAGAAGGCCCACAACTGATCGAACGGCTGGCGGACCAGCGGCGGCAGGGTCAACTGGTGGGCCTTCTGCGGCTCGTCGTGGACGAGATATTGGAACCAGAGTTCGGAGAATTGCCGGGCCTCGTGGCGAATCCGCCAGCGGTAGACCAGCCACTCGGTCGGCGCGGCGACGGCGAACAACAGGGCGATCGTCAGCCCGGCCAGGGCCAATCCGCGGCCAGTCATAGCCGGGGCGTTCTTTTTGATCCGCCGCAGCGCCCAGAGGCTGAAGAACAGGCCCAGGGCGGGCATGGACCACAGCAGCGGGTCGATCAAGGCCAGCGGGGAGAGCAGGGCGAAGATCAGCCCCACCGCCGCCTGGCCCGTAAAGGCCCGATACGCGGCAAGCTCGACGTCCCGCCGATCGGTGATGTGTACGTCCGGTACGCTGGGTCGCATCATTCCTTTGCAATCCCCGGTTACTTCGTTCGGAGCGAGTTGGTTGACTTGATGTGCTCTTCGAGGTTGGATCGGCGGGTTTCGTAGGTTTTGATGAAATGTTGTTGCGGATCGAACTCGTTTAGCTCGGAGCGCGCGTACACGCCCTTCGACACGAGATTCACGAAACCCAAGAAATTCTTGTCCGGCGCCATGCCCAAGACCATGTTTTCGCCCGGTTGAAAGCCCTCGAAGAGGAAATTGCGGCTCAGCGGGGCGGTGTGCAGCGTCATCATGAAGAAGCAGATCATCACCCAGCCGATCAAGGCCGAGAGTATGATCCCGCCGATGCGGTCGGCGATTTTCAGGAAGCGGACTTTCACCCGCGAAAGGCTGTCGGTGAGGATGCGGAAGATCAGCATGCAGAGGCAAAACAGCGCCCACAGCGAGAGGAAGTCCCAGATGTAGGTGCAGGACTTCGTCCAATCGTTCATTCCTTCCACCCAGCGGGCGAGCGGCTCATAAAAGTTCACTGCCAGCAGCCCCGCGGTGACGATGTTGATCAGCGAAATCGCGTTGCTCCACATGCCTTCCGAGTAGGTCGTAGCCACGCAGGCGACGAAAATCAGGAACACCAATACGAGTAAAATGTAGGACATGGTTGGCGGTGAGTGGCTAGTGGTGAGTGGCTAGTGGTCAGGGCTCAGTGGTCAGCTCTTTCCCAGGGGCTAACGCCCCTGGCTATGGGCTACCGTCCCTTCGGGACTTACAACTATTGCCACTTCCTTTATTGTTTCAACACTCTCATCAATTCGGGCAACGAGGTCACTCCCTTGGCGACCAACAGCACGCCTTCTTCCTGGAGGCTCTTCATGCCGTCGCGGCGGGCGGCCTGGCGAAGCAGATCGAGCTTCGGGTTGGTGGTCAATACTTTGCGGACGGCGTCGCCGACGGTCAACAATTCGTAAATCGCGGTGCGGCCGTAGTAGCCGATCTCGCCGCAGTGTTCGCAGGGTTCCCGGCGTTCCTCGGGGTTCGGCTGCGGGGGGCGATAGAAGGCCTGCACGCGGCCCTCGGGTATGCCCAACTGCTGCAGCACCTGCGGCGGCGGCGCGTAGGCCTCCTTGCACGACTCGCACAGCCTGCGGACCAGGCGTTGTCCGACCACGGCGTTGATGGACCGGGCGAACTCGCCCGGGTCCACGCCCAAGGCCAACACCCGCAGCAACGCCTCGGCGCAGTCTTTCGCCCGGATGCTGCCGATCATCAGCCGCTCGTCCTCGATCTCCTCGCACATCAGGCTCACGGTTTCGGCGTCGACCAGATCGCGGATCACGGCCACGTTGGGCTCGGTGCGGAAGAACTTGGGCAACATGATGGCGGGCGATCCGTCGGCCGCCTTGTAGGTGGTCACGGGGACGTTTTCCACCTGTTCGTAACGGTTGTTCTCTTCCTCGACGGCGGCGAACTCGCGGGTGAAACGGTCGCAGGAACGCAGGGCCACGTCCATCGTACTCCGCAAACCGCCGCCGACGGGCGCGGAGAAGAGCAGGAAGCCCTGATGCAAATTGAGCGACTGCAACAATTCCTCCTGCAGCTTCGGGCGCATGCCCATCTCTTCGAGCGAATTGAAGCGGACTTTCTTCTCCTCGAACTGCACCAGCACGCGCTCGCCGGTGGAGGTGCCCTGCGAAGCGAGGGTGGCGGCCAGCCGGGCCGACTCGTACTCGGCGGCGAAAGTCCCCTCCTGCCGGCTCTGGCGGTCCTGGGGGTTGAGGCCGCAGAGCAGCTTGAGCGATTCCAGCGCGGGATCAGCCACGTCCCGGGCGCGGACCTCGCGGGGAATCCACACCCCGTCGATCATCGTCCGCATCGCGGCCCCCTGGGCGGTGAAGTCGAGCATGATCGCCGTGGAGCGGCTGGCCAGAGCATCGGCCAGGATCTCCCTGGCCGCGCGAAGACCGGGCGATTGCCGGGCCATCAGCAGACGCGAGTTGTTGGTCACCTCGTCGGGACCGCCGTGGGCAAAGACTTTTACCGGCGGGCCGCTCTCGTGCGGATCGGCCTTTTCCACGTTCACCTTCATGCCCAGCTTGTTCAGATGCGTGGCGGACCAATAGCGGAGGTGCTCCCGCGTGAGCACGCGGACGTTGTGCTCGACCCGGGAATTGCGGTAGAGGATGTAGGCCGTCAGCGGTCCGACGTAGGCCATGACCAGCAGCGGGAAGGCGATCCAGAAAATGGGGATCAGCCAGGAGAGGATGAAAACGCCGAAAAACGTCCCGAAGACGATCGCATTCCAACGATGATAATCCAGCTTAACGTCCTGGCAATCGGTGCTGACCCAGTCGGTGGTTTTGACCCAAGCCAGGAAGACGGCCCAGCAGGCGGCGATTTTGATCCAACTCAGATAGAAGCCCGGCCCGCGATAGTCTTGCGGCAGCGCGGCCTTTGGCTGCGCGTCGGCGGCCAGGAGGACGCCGGCGGCGAAGCCGTAGACCACGACCAGCGCGGCCGCCAGAGAGGCGAAGCGGATAAAAGCCGGGAGAAGCGGTTTGTGTTCTTTCGCGAGCATCATAAATCGCCGGTTCGAGATCATAAATTACAGGATTCCCGCCTCGCGGAGATCGATCCCCTTCAGGGCCATTTTCAGGGCCTCGGGATTGGGCGCCACCTCGAAGGCCGTGGGCCGGTCGATCATCTCCTTTTCCACCAACTCTTTCAAGCTCATGGTAAAATCCTGCATCCCCTCGTCCTTGCTGATGCGGACCGCGTCGGCCAGCTTGTCGTCCTGACTTTCGAGCAGGAGTTTACGGATCGTGGGCGAGAAGGTCATGATTTCGCAGGTGGGGACGCGGCCCACGCCCGGCTTGATCGAAGGCAGCAGCTTTTGGGCGATGATGGCCCGCATGTTGAACACCAACGCGCTGCGGATGGCCGCGTGCATGTTGTGCGGAAAGAGGTCGAGAATGCGGCCGATCGTGCTGGGCGAGGTCGAGGCGTGGATCGTGCCGAACACCAGGTGCCCGGTCTCCGCGGCCTGGATCGCCGTCTCAAAGGTCTCGCGGTCGCGCATTTCGCCGACCAGCATCACGTCCGGGTCCTCGCGGACCGCGTGCTTCATGCCGATCATGAAGTCTTTCACGTCCATGCCGATCTCGCGCTGGTTGATCAGGCATTTGTCGTCGGTGAAGGTGTATTCGATGGGGTCTTCCAGCGTGAGCACGTGTTTGCGGTAGCGTTGGTTGACCCACTCGAGCATCGAGGCGATGGTGGTGCTCTTGCCGGAGCCGGTGATGCCCGCCAACAGGACCATCCCCTGGGCGAACTTGCACAGTTCGGACAGCGAGGGCGGCAGGTGCAACTGCTCGAAGGTGGGAATTTTGTTGTTTACCCGGCGGGCGACCAGAACCGATGTGACCCATCTGCTGCAAGACGTTGACGCGGAAGCGCCATTTCTTGCCGTCCACTTCGAGCATGTAGGCGAAGTCGACCCCGCCGTCTTCCTCGAAAATCCGCCGTCGCCGCTCCTGGAGATTCATCATCGGGAAGATCAAGCGGACCATCTCTTCGTCGTCGACGGGCGAGCGGTTCAGCGGCCGCAAGACGCCGTTTACCCGCACGTGCGGCGGCAGATCAACCTTCAGATGCAAATCGCTCCCCTCGAGCTTGATCACAGTCCGAAATAGTTTGTCTATTTCCAGTTCCTGCTGTTTGCCAAGAAAGCGTTGTTGGTCGAGCTCGGCGGATGACATTTGGGGGAGGCTGCGGGTTGGAGGATATTCGGTAGGGCCAAGGTTCCGGAGGATGGCGAATATGCGGGCGTATGCCGTCTTCGTCGGGCAAACCCTAATATATTACTGTAATTTTAGTTCCGCACCGGGTCAATACCCCCCCGACAGCTTCGGCGGGCGGCGAAAAAGCATCGGAAACCCGGAAATTTGTTCCAGAAAAACACGCGATTTAGCCCCCGGTGAATACACCGGGGGAACGCCTGGCGTTTTCGCCCGTTCAGCCCCGCCGTGTATTCACGGCGGGCTAACACTACTGCGCAAGGTTGGCGGGAAAATGGGGACTGGCTCCGTGTCACAAGTTGTTTTAGCAGTTGAAGAAACGGCGCAGACACGGTGCCTGTCCCCTTTTTCCCGCCGACCGTCGCGGGAAAGGGGACAGGCACCGAAAGCCGCAAACCGTTTTGGCAAGGCTAGTCGGCAACTGCGACGGAGCCAGTCCCCTTTCACGCGACTACCGACCTTGCGCAGTAGTGCTAAATGGCCCGCCAAGAAACGAACAGGTCTGCCCGAAACCGTTTTCGGGCAGACCTGCGTAACGTCGTATTTAGCCTAACGGCTTAGTTGCGGACCAGGCTTGCGCGGCCTGGTAGATTCCCCGGGTGGGGATTGCGGCCGAGGGATCGGCCTTGGGGGCCTTCGGCAACGGAGCAGCCTTCTCCGGGGCCTTGGCGGGAGTCTTTACGGCCGGGGCCGGGGCAGCGCCGCCGCAACCGACTTGGCAGCCGTCGCCGCAGGTGGCCGTGCCACAGCCGCAATTGCGGCCGCCGAACAGGTTCTCGAGCAGTTCGACCACCGGACGCCGATACAGCTTGTGGCACTTCGGCTGAGCGCAGGTCGGCTCGCAGGCCGGTTCGCAGGTGGCCGGGCCGCAAGTCTCGCAGGCCTTGGCGCAACGCTGCTTGCGGCAACGTTTCGCTTTGCAGCTTTGCTCACAGGCCGGCTCGCAGGTGTTTCCACAGGCCGGTTCGCAAGCGGGCTGGCAAACTGGTTCACAGTAGCAACCCTTGGCCTCGAAGAGGTCTTTCAGGTTGCCGAAGAGGTCCCGCACCGGGGTCGGGCGGCACTTCTTGCAGTTGCCGCAGGTGGCCTGTTCGCAGCAGGCCGGTTCGCAGTAAGCCTTTTTGCAGCAGGCCGGCTCGGGGCAGCATGCTTTCGCACATGGATCACATGCGGCAACCTTCGTGCAGGGGTCACAGCAGGCGACCTTGGCGCAAGCTTTGCATTCGCCGCAGCCACCGCTATTCAGCCCGAGCATGCGATCGAGGAGTTCAAAGCCGAACCCCTGGCTGCACAGGGCTACGCTCACCAGGAGCGCTCCAAAAATCGTCTTGCTTCTCATTGAGCAACCACTCCTTTACAGAGAACCGGGGTCGTGAGAATTGGGTCGTTTCCCGCGGTTCATACGGTGTACTGCGCCAGGGCCGTCGAGCCATTCCTTGGCCCGATCAAAAACCCGATCCGGTTGCCTGACGCGCCCTCCAGGCGTGCCACCCGTGGCACGCGCAAAAAATGGCGAAGGGTCAATGACAGGTATCGGCCGGGCCGCGAAGTGCGCTTGAGCGAACGCAACGTATTTCCGGTAAAAGGTTTACTGCTCCTGTCGCGCAAAGAATTCCGCCCGCGCAAGAGAGTGAAAGTCTGCCGGTTGTACGGCTCGGAAACCGGCCCGCAGCGCCCCGAAACTAGCCCCGCACCGGCAGACTTTTCCTAATCTCGCCGATCCGCCAGCAGTGGCTAGTGTGGTGTCTCGTAAATACGGCGTCTTGTTTTGCTAAGAATAGTGGAGTTGGGTGCCACTGCTGGCTTGTCCAGCAGTGCGGAAGTGCAACAGCGGTCAACACTGCTGGACAAGCCAGCAGTGGCACCCTCCGCCGCATAAGTAACCATCTGCGTGAGACACTACACTAGCTACTCTCCACTACTTCTTCGGCCGTTTTTGCGGCGCATGGCACGCTTGCAGCGGGTCTGTTGAGAATTGATCATGCCGCCGCACTTCGGACAACGGCGGCTCTTGAGCTTCATCACAAAGCTGGTGCGCGGACGAGTTTTCATGGGAATCCTACTCTTGAACCGTATTACCATCACGACGTTCCAATCAGCCTAGTCGATTCTCGGGCCGACCACAAGTGGGAGGCAATTTTCTCGGGCGGCTTTTTCTGCTACAATACAAAGTTTCACCGTAACCATTCACGGGGCGGCAGGGGACTGGTCCATTTTTCGGCGGGAAAACGTAATTTCATCAATAAACCGTGGGCCGAAAACATGGACCTGTCCCTCTCGCCGCCCCAGGGGGACAGTCCCATTTTCGCGGCGGTAAAGCTAATTCGCAGGGCAACGTTCTCGCGCCGCGAAAATTGGGACAGTCCCCTGTGAACGGTTACGTTTCACCAACATAGAATCCCGAGGGGTGAGGAGAGCCCGAAGAGGGCAGAGTGAAGAGAGAAGGGTGAAGAGAGCGCCCATACTCGGCTTTCTCTCTTCTCCCTTCTCTCCTCTCTCTTCCTTTGATCATCCTCCCCTTTCGGGGCTTGATTCCCTACACAACCTTCCACTGCGATGTCCCTCCCACCCGGCCAGTTAGAAGCAAGTGGCCCGGAACCTACCGGCTGGTGGGCCCGGCCCTGCGGCGGGCGGGACGTGTTTCAGATGGCCGTCCCGCTGATCGTCTCCATGTCGGCCCTGACGGTGATGCAGTTCGTCGACCGCATGTTCCTGCTCTGGCACTCGAAGGATGAGATGGCCGCGGCCATGCCCGCCGGCATGGTCCAGTTCATGCTGGTCTGCTTTCCGATGGGCGTGGCCTCCTACGTCAGCACGTTCGTGGCCCAATACCGCGGTGCCGGGCGCTCCGAGCGGATCGGGGCGGCCGTTTGGCAAGGGGCGCGGGTGGGGGTGTTCTGCATCCCGCTGTTTCTGGCGGTGGTTCCTTTGGCCCCCTGGATATTTCGCCTCGCCGGCCACAAGCCCGAATTGGCCAATGCTGGAGACGCTCTATTTTCAGGTCTGCATGTTCGGTTCGGGTGCGTTCGTCATTGCCTCGTCGATGTCGGCGTTTTTCAACGGGCTGGGCAAAACCCGCGTGGTGATGGTCGTCGACAGTTCGTCCTCGATGCTGAACGTGGCGCTGGACTACTGCTGGATCTTCGGGCATTGCGGCCTGCCCGCCCTGGGAATCGTGGGCGCCGCCTGGGCCACGGTCGTCTCGCTCTGGTTCCGCGTGGCGGTGTATGCCGTCTTGATGATGGCGCCCCGCTACCGCCGGCCGTACAACCTCTGGAGCGGGCGGAGTTTTAACCCCGCAGTGATGAAGCGGTTGTTCCTTTACGGCGGACCCAACGGCCTGCAAATGCTGGTCGAGATCGGCGGCTTCACGCTCTTTCTGCTGCTGGTGGGCACGCTCGGCGAGGACGCCATGGCCGCCACCACCCTGGCCTTCAACGTCAACTTGCTGGCGTTCGTGCCCATGATCGGGCTGGGCATCGCCCTGAGCATGATCGTCGGCCATCAACTCGGCGGCGACCGGCCCGCGATGGCCGCCCGAGCCACCTGGACCGGGCTGTGGATGGCCATGACCTACATGGGCACGATGGCCCTGATTTACGTGACGATTCCCGACGTGCTGCTGATGGGCCACGCCGCCGGAACTTCGCCGGAGCAGTTCGCCGGGCTGCGCAACACGACGGTCGTCCTGCTCCGCTTCGTGGCCGCCTATTGCCTCTTCGACGCCTTGAGCGTGGTCTTTGCCAGCGCCTTGAAGGGGGCGGGCGACACCCATTTCATCCTGCTCATCTCCCTGGTGGTTACGCCGTTCCCCTTGTTGGCGGCCTGGGCCGGAATGCACTACGCCGGCGGCGGTCTGATCTGGTGCTGGGTCATCGCCACCCTCTGGGTCTCATCGGTCGGAGTGCTCTATTTGGCCCGGTTTCTGCAGGGCAAATGGCGGCACATGCGCGTCATTGAGCCGGAACTGATCGTCGTGGCCAATGGAGGATGACGTTTATTGAGCTTCGGAGGGTGCGTGAAAAGCAGCACAACCCGTAAAGCATGGTGCGTTTCCCGCACCCTACGCATTTCCCGGCCATTATCATTAGGGGGGGCTCCATTGAATTTTCCCGTCGCCAGAGTCATAATTATTTGTACAGAGAGATTTGCCCGATCCGTATTTCCGGTTCGCCATTCGATGATCGTGGGAGGATGAGCGTGCAACGGTTCATGTTGAAATCCAAGATTCATCGTGCCACCCTGACCGGCACGGAGCTGGACTACGAGGGGAGCATCGCCATCGACCGCAACCTGATCGAGGCGGCCGACATGTTGCCCGGCGAACAGGTCCACGTGTTGAACCTCTCGAACGCCCAGCGGATGGTCACCTACGTGATCGAGGCCCCGGCCGGCTCGGGCACGATCATGCTCAACGGCCCCGCGGCCCGGCTGGGGGTGGCGGGCGACAAGGTCATCATCCTGGCCTACTGCGCGGTGGACGAGGAGGAGGCCCGGCGGCTGCGGCCGAGGATCGTCCACGTTGACGCGCAGAACCGGCCGGCGGAATAGGTTTTCCGTCGTTTAGCGGCCGCCGGCACGGCGGCCCGTTCCGCGTTTCAGCGCCGCCGTGCCGGCGGCCGCTAAACGTCAACGTTCCTTCCCCGTGCTACACTTGTGGTGATGGAACCCACGTTTCAGCAATTGGCCGTTTCGGTGCTGCTGGGACTGCTGGTCGGCCTGCAACGGGAGCACGCCGCCAGCGGCATCGCCGGCATGCGCACCTTTCCGCTGATTACCCTGCTGGGCACCCTCTCGGCCATGCTGGCCGAGCATTTCGGCGGCGGCTGGATCGTCGCCGCCGGGCTGTTGGGCGTGGTGGGCATCACGGCCGTCGGACACTTCATTCGGCAGGGGGGAAAAGGGGTCAGGTCCAATTTGCCGGAACGGCCCGAAGGGTGCTGCGCACAAATTGGACCTGACCCCTTTTCCCCTCAAGACGCCCATCCCGGCACCACCACCGACGTCGCCATGCTGCTGATGTTCGCCGTCGGCGCGTTGGTCGTCATCGGCCCGATCTCGGTGGCCATGGCCGTCGGCGGCGGCGTGGCCGTGCTCCTGCAGTTCAAGCCGGAACTGCACGGACTGGCCAGAAAACTCGGCGACGACGACCTGCGGGCGATCATGCAGTTCGTGCTGATCACCTGCATCATCCTGCCCGTGCTGCCGAACCGGAACTATGGGCCGGGCGGCGTCTTCCACCTCGACGCAGCCGCGGCCGCCGCGCTGGACGTGCTCAACCCCCGCGAAATCTGGTTGATGGTCGTGCTGATCGTGGGCCTGAGCCTGGGCGGCTACATCAGCTACAAGTTCTTCGGCCGCAACGCCGGCATCCTGCTGGGCGGCATCCTCGGCGGGGCCGTCTCCAGCACGGCCACCACGGTCAGCTACGCCCGCGGCGCCCGCGACGACGATAGCCGCCGGCGGCGCCGCCGCGATCGTCATTATGATCGCCTCGACGGTGATGTACCTGCGCGTGCTGGCGGCGGTGGCCGTGGTGTCGCTCGATCGGCTTTCTGACCACGGTGCTCGCGCCGATGCTGATTCTGATGTTCTTGACGCTGTTGCCGGCATGGTGTTGTGGCTCCGCGAGCGGGACCGGCCGGCGCGGATGCCCGAGCAGCGGAACCCGACGCAACTGAAGTCGGCGCTGGTCTTCGGCATCTTGTATGCCGTGGTGCTTTTCGCGATGGCCGCGGCCAGATATTACTGGCACGGCGGCGGGCTGTACGTCGTCTCGTTTATCTCCGGCCTGACCGAGATGGACGCCGTCACGCTATCGACGGCGCGGCTGGCGACGATCTTCCTCGGCGATCGCCGCCGACGGGTGGCGGCTGATCGTCCTCGCGGCGATGGCCAATCTGGTCTCGAAGGCGGCCATCGCCGGAATCCTCGGCGGCCGGCGGCTGGCCGTCCGCGTGGCGCTCCTCTTCTCGATTCCCATGCTCGGCGGCGCGGCGCTGCTGGCGCTGTGGTAGCTTCCCCTCGTGAATGATAGCCGGCCGGCTGGGCTGCGCAAAAGCGGCCGATTTATCGCTATTGACGGATCTGGTGTGGTTCGCCTTTTGCTCCAAATGCGACAAGATTCTCCGTGGGCCGAAGGCCCTTCGTTCACCCAGCCCAGGCATCGCCCTCGTTGTTGCACACAAGTCGACGTTTCCAAATATCGAAAAGGGACAGACAGAGCACGGAATAGACGGCGGCGGGATCAATCGCTTCCCGGTGAAGGCCGCGTCAGGCCCTCGATCTTCGCCCGCAACCGGATGAAGGCCTCCGGCGGCAGGCCGGGCAGGGCAAGGGCCTGACGATAAACGGCCGCGGCAGCTTGCTTTTTGCCCTGCTCTTCGAGAATCTCGCCCAGCAGCATATAGGTGTCGAGTTCGGACGTACTGCCGGGCGATCAGCTTGCGGAGGATTTTGATCGCCTGATCCGTTTTGCCCTTCTCGTGGAGGAAGATGGCCAGCGTGTTCGCGTATTTGCCGTTGTCGGGCTCGAGCTCGTGGGCCTTGCGGCACCACTTCAGCGCTTCCTCGATTCTCGACTTGCCGCAAAGGACGCCCAGATTGTACGCGGCCGCGGCCATTTGCGGATCGGACTTCAAGGCCGCCCGCAAGGCGTCCTCCGCCTCTTTCATGCGGTCTTCTTCGGCCATCAGGAGCCCGAGGTTGAACAGCGCCGCCGCGTTCGTCGGCTCCACTTTGAGTGCTCGGCGGAGGCTGGCCTCGGCCTTGTCGTTTTGTTGCAGGTTGCTGTAGGCCATCGACGCGTTGACCATCGGACCGATCATCCGCGGTTCGAGCCGCGTCGCCGTCTCGAAGCACTCCACGGCATGATGGAAATCGCCCCGATCCATGTAGAAGCTGCCCAGGTTGGCATATCCGGCCCAGTCGTCGGGCCGGGCCTGCATCGCGGTCTTGAACTCCTCGACCGCCCGGCCGAGCGACTGGCGGTCGTTCGCGTTTGGCAGTTGCGCGATGGGCAGGGGCGCCAGGGCCTGCGCCGCCCGAATCCGCACCAGCCGGTACGGATCGCGCGTGGCGGCCAGCAACGCCGGGAGCGACTCGGCGTCGAGATGGCCCGCCAGGGCGGACGCGGCGCTCGAGCGGACCAAAGGCGACGTCGTCTGCGAGGGCCTTCACCAGCGCGGGCCATTTCGACTGGTCCGGGCAGCCGCGCAGCAGCCGCACCAGCGAGGCCCGGTATACGGCGTCTTCCTGCTGGCCGGCGACTTTCTCGAGCATTTCGGGAAGCCGCTTCCAGTCGCCTTTTCGCGCGGCGTCGAGCAGGGTGGCCCGCTCAATGACCGGGGCCTGATAGTCGCTCGGATACCACTTCCGCACCCACTCGTCCGACCAGGCGGCGTCCTTGTCGGCATGGCAGAAGTTGCAGGCGTTCGGCGATTTCAGTGCGATCGTCGCCGCCGGCGTCGGCGGCAGCATGGAATGGTCGGTCCGGGCCATCGCGGCGAATCGCGTCTTGGGCATGTGGCAGCCGACGCAGTCGTTGCCCTTGCTGCCGGGCTGGTGATGACCGTGCGGAACCGGATTGTCCACGAGGTCCTGGTGGCAGGGCAGGCAGGACTTGTTGGTCTCGTTTTCGGCGAACCGCAGGCGGCCGCTGGGCGTATGGCAGTGGTTGCAGTCGAGCTTGCCCGCCGCCGCGCAGGGGCTCATCAGCCAAGAGGTGTACGTGTAGTTCTCGCCCAGGTCGCGGCCGTCGGGATAGTAGTCCTGGTGATCCAGCACGACCAGATCGAAATGGTCGAAGAACTTGTCGCCGGGCACGAAATCGAGCGAGAGCGGGATCAGCTTGGCATGGCACGTCGCGCACATGCCGTTCATTTGCTCGGGCGGTGAAGTCCTTGGTGCGAATGATCTTGATGTCCTTCGTCGCGCTGCCGTCGACGTCGAGCATCATCGCGGCGACGTGCTCGCTTGCCGGGGCCGTGGCACGACTCGCAACTGATTCCCGGCTCGCTCCAGGTCGTGTGGTACGTGTCGTGGGCGAGGTCGTAGTTCGTCCGCAGTTGACTGACGTGGCAATTGAAGCAGGTGGTGTTGAAGGTGAACATCCGGTCGGTCCAGTCGAGGGCCTCGTCGCGGCGGTCGGTGAAGTGCCGGACGCCGCTGCCCGCCGTGTCGTACCAGGCCTTCTTATGGACGTCGTAGGCCAGGGGCAGGACCTGCAACCGCCCGCGTTCCATCGGGGTGAGGAAATAGAAGACGTTCTTGCCGCCCATCACTTGCGCGATAGGGAAGGTTCGCTCGCCGTCCGGGCCGATCTGGCGGATGCGCCCGCCGCGATCGTCGATTTCCGCCCGGTAGCGGTTTTTGCCGATCACCGTCCCGCCGGTCTGTGGGGTGAGATTTTTGCGGCCGAACTCGGTCGTATAGGGCCGCATGGCCAGCCCGTGGTACGACGTCGCCCAGAGCTTGTAGAAATCCTCGTGGCAATCCTGGCAGGTCTTCGAGCCGCTATATTTAGCCGGCTGGGGGACAGCGACCTTGGAATGTTCTCCCACCGCCTTCGCCGACTGGACGGCGTCGCCGCTCTCCTCGGACGATGCCTCCCGGCCCACGCGGCGGCA
Organism: uncultured Planctomycetota bacterium; assembly: GCA_963733145.1. Lineage (GTDB taxonomy): Bacteria > Planctomycetota > Planctomycetia > Pirellulales > Thermoguttaceae > JAHIKV01. Next base: position 50,066 of record CAVTCJ010000018.1, read on the forward strand.
GCCTTCGGAGGAGACGATCAGCACGGCGGCGGCAACAACTAGCGTAAAGTGTCGAAATTGCATATCAATCCCCTGACGGGAAAGCCGGGGGAGCTTCGCCGTCTTCAGGTGAGGAGTGAACCACTGCCGATGGGTGACCGTTCACAGGGGACTGTCCCAATTTTCGCGGCGCCAGGGACGTAGCCCCGCGAATGAGCTTTGCCGCCACGAAAATGGGACTGTCCCCCTGGGCGGCGGGCGGGGGACAGGTCCATGTTTTCGGCCCACGGTTTATCAGTGAAATCACGTTTTCCCGCCGAAAAATGGACCAGTCCCCTGCCGCCCCGTGAACGGTTACGCCGATGGCAATAAGTGTGACTTCCTTGAGTATCACCGGTCCGACGTTCATGGTCAAGCGCTCCCTGGATAAAGGCGGAATGCAGGGTGGATTCCAGCCCGGGAGATTCTGCGGTCTGAGCGCTTGCTAAGCGAACGTCTTTCCAACTTCCTGCCTATTGATGTTCAGAAAACTAATGCAACATCTGTTTAGCGGCCGTCGGTACGACGGCCCGTGTTCCGCTGCTGGCCGACGTACCGTCGGCCGCTAAACAGTTGCATTACTTATCTGACGGTCAATATCGACTTGTGTGTAACAACCGGGGCTGAGCGGCGGAGCAAGGGCCGCCGTGGTATAATGAGGAGTCGGCTGTCCCCGGTCCCCTCTCGCGCTTGCCGCGAGGAACAGTCCCGTTTTCAACCGCTTGAACGCGGCGGTTTGTTCCCTTGCAACTGAATCTTGCCCAAGGTTACGGCCTGACGACGATGCTGGCGGTCGCCGCCGTCGCGCTCCTGCTGGCGGGGCTGTTCTACCGCCGCTCGTTCCACGCGCTGGGCTTCCGGCGGTGGCGGACACTGTATCTGCTCCGGGCGGCGGCCATCCTGCTGGTCGTCACCCTGTTGTTTCAGCCCGTGTTGAGCTATCAGTCGCAGCGGGTCGAGAAGCCGGCCCTGATTTTCTGCCTGGACGCCTCGGCCTCGATGGGCGTCGCCGACGACGATTCGGGCATCTCCCGCTTCGATCGGGCCCGCGGCAAGCTCGAGCAATGGAGCAACGCGCTGAAACCCGATTTTCGCGTCCTGCCGCTGGCCTTCGCCGATCGGGCCTTGCCGTTGGAAAACCGCGAACAACTGGCGACCTTGATTCCCAACGGCCGGGCGACCTCGCTCTGCCGGGCGCTGGAGACGGCCTCGAAACAACTGGCCCCGGCCGAGGTCTCGGCCGTCGTCCTGCTCTCGGACGGCATCAACAACCTCCCCGGCAATCCGCCCGAGTTGGCCGCCAAGTTGGGCCTGAAGGTCCATTGCATCGGCGTCGGCGCCGGCCTGCGCAACAATCCCAACTATCGGGACGTGCAGGTCGTGGGAATCGACTGCCCCGACCGCATGATGCTCGGCAATGCCGCCCGAGTGACCGGCTCGATCGACGCCGTGGGATTGAACAACCGCGTGGTCCAGGCGTTTCTCGACGAAGACGGCCGGCAAGTGGCCCAGGCCGAGTTGACCCTCGACGGCGTGGAAGGCGGGCAGCAGGTCGTCTTCGAGTTCCCGCCCCAGACTAAGGGCCGTCACACCTACACCGTCCGCGTGCCGCGGGTCGCCGAGGAGCGGATCGTAGAGAACAACAGCCGCTCGGCGGTGGCCACGGTCAACCAGGCCGAAATCCGCGTGTTGTACATCGAGGGCACATTGCGGGCCGAGTACGGCGCGCTGGTCGATCGCTTCCTGTCGCGGGATCCCGATCTGGAGTTTTGCGCCCTGATCCAAACGCGGCCCAACTTCTTCCTGCAACGGACGAACATGGCCGACATGCGGTTGGCTGCGATTCCCACGGACCGGCCGACGATCGACAAGTTCGACGTGTTCATCCTCGGCGACATCGACGCCACGTACCTTCGCCTCGATCAGCAGGAGATGATCCTCGATCGCGTCCGCGCTGGCGCGGGGCTGATTATGCTCGGCGGCTATCACAGCCTCGGGCCGGGCGGATACGCCGGCACGCCGCTGGCCGCCGCCCTGCCGGTCGAGTTGGGCAATCGGCAGATCGGCCAGGACACCGATCCGTTCCTGCCGGTCCTCACGCCCGAGGGCGTGCGGCACCCGATCTTCGCCAACATCGGCGGCTTCTTTCCCACACGGAACGCGGCCCCAAAGACGCCGGGCCTGCTAACGTTGAGCGGCTGCACTCGCGTCGAGCGGGCAAAGCCCGGCGCCTCCGTACTGGCGACGCTTGCCGCCGACCCAGGCTCGATGCCCGTCTTGGCCGTGCAGCCTCTGGACCGCGGACGGACCGCCGTCTTCGCCGGCGACACGACGCGGAACTGGCAGCAGGTCAACCAGTCGCTCGGCCGGGAATCACCCTTCATGCGTTTCTGGGGACAGACGGTCCGCTGGCTGGCCGGCCGGGCGGAAACGGTCGAGGCCGCCGCGGGCGTCGTCGCCGACACCGACAAGGCCCAGTACGAGCCGGGGCAGCCCGTGCAAATCACGGCCGTCGTCCGCGACCGGCAGGGCCAGGCCGCCGCCAACGCCCGCGTTGCCGCCGAAGTGAAAGGCCCCGGCGAGCGTGCCGTGAAGGTCGAGCTAACGCCGGCGCCCGGCCCCGGCGGACATTATCAGGGGACATTCCAGCCGTCCTCGCCCGGCCGATACGAGGTTGAGGTCGAAGCTCGGCTGGCAACGTCGGGTGCCACTGCTGGCTTGCCCAGCAGTGCGGACACCGTTCTCTCCGCGCCGAAAGTGCCCATCGAGGTCGGCAGTGCCGATCTCGAGTTCGAGAAGCTCGACCTGGACGAAAAGACGCTTATGGACATCGCCGCCGCGGCGGGCGGGAGATACGTCCACCTTTCGACGGCCGATCATTTCATCGAGCAACTCGACCGGCATCAGCGGAAGCAGACCGTCTACGTCGAGCGGCGTCTCTACTGGCCGCCGGGGCTGTGGACGCTGCTGGTGGCGGCACTCACGACCGAGTGGATTTTGCGGCGGCGGTATCAACTACGATAGCGGAACGTTCACCCCTTTAGCGGCCGTCGGCACGACGGCCCGCGACAAGCATCGGGCCGCCGTGCCGGCGGCCGCTAAACGATCCACTACGGCGCCGCGCCGGCGACCGCTAAACGGATGTATCAGCGCCACCTTGGCGCGACGGCCGTTCGGGCTTACCATTATTCCCATGAATCTCATTCTTCCCGTCATAATGTTGCTCTTGGGCGTTCTTCTCGGCGGCGGCGGTGTTTGGCTGCTGCTACGGGCGAAGATCGCCGCCGCTTACGACAAGGGACGCGGCGAGGCGGCCTCGGAAACCGCGGCCCTGGCCGAAAAGGTGCTCGGCCGCGACGCGACGATCGAGGACCTCCGCGCCCGGCTGAAAGAGGAGGAGATTTCGTCTGCCAATTTGCAGCGCGAAGGGCAGGCCCTGAATGCCAAGGTCGCCGAGTTGCGGCAGGCCCTATCCGCCGAGCAGGAGCAGGCCCGGGAAAAGCTCGCCCTGCTGGACGAGGCCCGGCAGAAGTTGGCCGATGCCTTCAAGGCCCTGGCCGCCGAGGCCCTGCGGAGCAGCAACACGGCCTTCCTCGAACTGGCCAAAACCCAGTTGGAGAAGTTTCAGGAATCGGCCAAGGGGGACCTGGAAAAACGCCAGACCGCCATCGACGAACTGGTCAAGCCGGTCAAGGAATCGCTCGGCAAGGTGGACGCCAAGCTGGTCGAGATCGAAAAGAGCCGCATCGAGGCCTACAGCGGACTGACCGAGCAGGTCAAATCGTTGTGGGAAACGCAAAAAGAGCTCCGCGGCGAGACGGCGAACCTCGTCAAGGCGCTCCGCCGCCCACAGGTCCGCGGCCGCTGGGGCGAAATCCAACTCCGCCGCGTCGTCGAGATGGCCGGCATGTTGGAGCACTGCGATTTCATCGAGCAGCAGAACATCGACACGGAGAACGGGCGGTTGCGGCCCGATATGGTCGTCCATCTGCCCGGCCATCGGACGATCGCCGTCGACTCGAAAGCGCCGTTGGAGGCGTATCTCGAGGCGATCGAGGCCCCGGACGACGAAACCCGCACCGCCAAGATGCGCGAGCACGCCCGGCAGGTGCGGAACCACATCACCGCGCTCGGCAAAAAATCGTACTCCGAGCAACTCGACAAATCGCCCGACTTCGTGGTGCTGTTTTTGCCGGGCGAGGTCTTTTATCTGGCCGCCTTGGAGCACGACCCGGGCCTGTTGGAGGCGGGCATCAACGACCGGGTCCTGATTACCGCCCCCACGTCGCTCATCGCCCTGCTGCGGGCGGCCGCCTACGGCTGGCGCGAGGAACAACTGGCCGAAAACGCCCAAAAAATCAGCGAGCTGGGCCAGGACCTCTACAAACGCCTCGCCACCCTGAGCAAACACCTCCGCTCAATCGGCGAAGCCCTCGCCCGGAGCGTGGAACATTACAACAACGCCGTCGGCTCGCTGGAACGAAACGTGCTGCCGGGCGCCAGGCGGTTCAAGGAACTCGGCGCCGGCGGCGGGGCCGAGATCGTCGAACTACAACCGCTGGACAACGTCCCCCGCAGGTTGCAGGCCCCCGAGCTTTTCGCAACGGACGAGACGGACGAGCCCCGCGCGCTGCCGGCGGAATAGAGAATACTCGTTCCCATGCTCCGCATGGGAACACACTGTCCGAACGCTCCGCGTTCGTTCGGCGACAGGAGTCGCCTCCTACAATTCCGAAGCCGGCGTCTCCGCGCGGAGTTGCTCGATCATGTTCCGCGTGGCCGCTTCGACCGCTTCCTGCCAGCGTGCCGCGCCGAATTGCTCGCGGTACGGCTGGGCGGCGTGGGCGAAGATAATCCCCCGCGAATTGTTGACCACCGCGCCCAACCCTTGCGGGTCGAAAGCGGCCGCCACGTCCCGAGCGGTGCCCCCCTGGCTGCCGAAGCCCGGCACGAGGAACAGCGTGTGCGGCATTGCTGCCCGTAGCTCGGCGAGTTGCCCGGGATAGGTGGCCCCAACCACCGCCCCGACCGCGCCGTATCCGCACGCGCCGAGCGTCTCGACCGCCTGCCGCTCGACGTATTCGGCGACGTGGCGATAGAGCGGCCGCCCGTCGGCCATCAGGTCCTGAAACATTTTGCCGCCGGGGTTCGAGGTCTTCACCAGCACGAAGACGCCGGCGGCGCGCTCGACGGCCACGTCGATGAACGGCCGCAGACTGTCGTCGCCGAGATACGGACTGACCGTCAGCGCGTCGGCCCCCCAGGCGCTTTGCCCGCCGGGACCCAGCAATCCCCGGGCGTAGGCCGCGGCGGTCGAGCCGATGTCGTTCCGCTTGCCGTCGAGGATGACCAGCAGCCCCCGGCCTTGGGCGTAGCCGATCAATTCGGCCAGGACCGCCATGCCGGCGGGGCCCAGCTCCTCGAAGAAAGCCGCCTGGGGCTTCACGGCCGGGACCAGCGGGGCCACCACGTCGATCACCCCGCGGCAAAATCGGCCATAGGCGGCGGCCTTCTCAGCCCGCGAAGACTCGGCCCCCTTTGGCAGCATCCCCTCGGGCAGGCTTTCCGCCCGCGGGTCCAGCCCCACGAGAACCGGGTTGCGGCGGTTTCTCACTGCGGCCGCGAGTCGATCGGCAAATGGCAACACGATATTACTCCTTCATAAAGCCGCGACCATCGGTGGCGTTTTTCGACCATAAAGCCGCGACCGTCGGTCGCGCCCCTCATTGTAGGCGGCAGTACAACTGCCACCCAATGCCGTTTCTGAAAGTGTTTCGTTTTCGTTGCTAAGTCGTTGTTGTGACTAACGTTGCTGCGACAATTTGGCTCGGGAAACTGCCCCTGCATGAAAAAGCCGTTCCGGCGATGATAGGGGCTTACGAAGCGAAACCCTACCACGGAGGAACGGCAAATGGCGCGCGCAAGGAAGCGAGCCCGCCAGCGACGGCGGGCCAAGTCGCTGCTCGGGGCGATGCGGGAGTTTCTCACACCCGAGGTTTTCAAGCAAGTGCGAAATGCGGCGCGGCGGCGGAAACCGCCGCGCTGGGATCTGCACCCCCTGCTGTTGATCCTTCTGCTGACGACCTACTGCTCGGGCGACAGTTTGCCAGAAAAATTCGAGGCTGCCAGAGGATTTTATGTGGTTTGTTGTCCCAAAAGGAGACGCCCAGGAAAGTCCTTCGCGGGTTTCGGGAAAGCCGTTGCCAAACTTCCCATGCCCGTGCTGCGGGCATTGGCTGCTGGCATTCGCGGCCGTTGCCCGGTGATCTTCGGCGAAAAATGGAAAGTGGCGGGCTTTATTCCCTTGGGCTGCGACGGTACGCGGCAGAACTGCCCGCGCAGCCAGGAACTCGAACGACGCTTGGGCTCCGGCTGCAAGGAGGGCTCGTCGCCAATGATCTGGAACACGTCGCTTGTTCAGCTCACCTTGGGCATTCCCTTTTGTTGGCGTTTGGGCAACGGGAGCAAGCCCAGCGAGAGGAGCCACTTGATATTCATGCTGCGTTGGCTGCCGGCGGCGGCGTTGATCGTGGCCGACGCGGGTTATGTAGGCTACGAGGTTGTGGCAACGCTCATGACCAAGGCGGCTTTTCTCATCCGCATGTCCTCCAAAGCGACCTTTTACAGCGAAGCCAACGAGCCGTTGGAGGAATTCCGCGAGGGAATCGTCTACTACTGGCCGAAAAATCGGCAGAAAGAAGGCCAGCCGCCGCTTCGCGGCGCTTGCTGCGGATTCACAGCGTCCACCACAAGATCGACGTGTGGCTGTTTACGAACGTGGAAGATCCCCGGCAATTGTCGTTGGAAACGGCAGCCACTTGCTATCGTTGGAGATGGGAAAACGAGGGATTTTTCCGGACCTACAAGCGGACTCTGAAAAAAGCCGTGCTGATTGGTCGAACGGTGGCCCAGGTGCATCGCGAGGCGGAAGCTTCCATGATTGCCACGCAATTGCTCCTTTGTCAGGGCGCGATGGCGATGTGCGCGGTGGCGAAGAACGGCCTTCCGGTGATGTGCAGCCCGCGTCGTGTGTTGCTGGAGGCGCGTCACGACATGTCCGCGCGCAAGGAACCCACGGAGCCCTTCGCCGAACGGATTACCAGGGCCGAACGCGAACAGCGCGTCCGCACCAGCGCCAAGGAAAAACGCGAATGGCCGCGTCGCAAGCCGCATACGGCACCCCATGCGCCCATTTTGCTGATGCTGACCGACGAACAAAAGCTCATAATCCATAAGCAGTTACAAGCAGCATGATCAACCGAACTGGAAACGGCATTGACTGCCACCCCAACGATTTGCCAGCCATTGTGGCGTTTTTCGCCGCGTTCGGGGAGTACCCCCCCGCCAATGGTCCAGCAGGCATTGCAGGGACGGCCTTGATGTGCGATACTCACTTTCAGAGCCGGCGTTTTGCCGTTCGGGGCGTGGCGCAGTCTGGCTAGCGCGTCTGA
>CAVTCJ010000019.1:0-92483 GCA_963733145.1 uncultured Planctomycetota bacterium
ATGGGGTTCAGAAGGTCGCAGGTTCGAATCCTGTCGCCCCGACAAGTAAGGCCCGCCGTAGCAATGAGTTACGGCGGGCCTTCTGATTTTGGTAGCACACGTTTTTTTCGGTGCTACTCGGGTGCTACTGCTGAAAAAAAGCCCGGTGAATGGTCACACACCTTTCGTGCGGAAACCCTCAATGGCCGTGATTTCGCGGCCGTCGAGCGTTTGGGATATTTTGGCTTTGACGATAGGGTCGAAGAACTCGTCGTAGATCTGGCAACGGCTGATCTGCGTGAGGCTGGCCGCGAAATCGACCGCCGCCAGCAGGTCGGCGTTTGCACCGATAACGATTGCATCACGGTGCTCTTCGTGGATCGACGCCAGAGCCGCCTCGACGGCTTCACTGTCCCAGTCGTATTTCCGCTGCAACTCGATCGAGCCGAACCCCCGAAGCACCGCCACACAGGCCGCGGCGACCGTCAGCAGGTCGTCTGGGCTCCAGCCGTCGGGCGTCGCCGGCCAGAGCGGCCGGCCGTCGCCGATCGCCTTGATGATGTTCAACGCCCGGGCTCGATCGAATCGCAACGGAAACATCGGATCGGCTCCTATGAGGTCGAGTTGTCGCTCGGCTGGGGCAGGGCGTCCAGGGCGCGGGCCACCAGGCCGCCGCCGTCGACGTAGTGCTTGCGCGTTACGTCGGCCGTCGTGTGCCCGAGGGCGAACTGTGCCGCCCCGGGACTGACCTCGTACAAGGCCGTGGCGACGGTACGGCGGATGGAATGCAGCCCGAAGTGATGCTTCTTCGGAATGCCCGCTTCATCTTGCAGCCGATGAAACGCCTCGTGGAAGTGCCGGGCCGTCCGGGGGCTTTCATCCGCCGCCATTGGGAAAACCAGGGTCCGGTAGCGGACCTCGGTATAGATCGACCTCAGCGCCGCGATCGCGTGCGAGTTGAGGTGGACGATCATGGGCCGCCTAGACTTCATTCTCGCGGCCGGGAGGACGAGGCGGCTTTTCTCCCAATCGACATCCTCCAGCCGCATGGAAAAGAGCGTGGAGCGGCGGAGGGCCGTGTTCCACACCACTATCAGCAGCGCTCGCCACCAGGCCGGCGGCCTGATCCCGGGGATGATCGGCCAATTCATCGCCACGGCGGCCTTGAGGCAGTCGGCGATTAGCTCCGTGGCGACTGTTTTGGGTATCTTCTCTTCGAGTCGCGGCCGTTGCACCCATGGCACGCGATCGAGGACCCCCAGGGCGTCGCGGTTGCCCCGTCCTGGAGGCCCCAGCTTGTCCAGCAACGTCTGGAGCGATCACATTTCGCTACGTATGGTGTTGCTGGACAGCGGCAGGTGCGGTTTCAACCCCCGCATTTTCAGCCGGGCGTTGCGGTACATGACGATCGTGTCAGAGGTAATCCGGTTGACGGGGGGGTCGCCCATCAGCAAACGCCAGTGCTTCACCATGATGCGATAGGTCAACACCGTGCTGGGGCGGGCGTCGGCCAGGCGGTGTGGTAGATACCACTCCTCGAAAAAGCGGGACAACGTGGTTCTGGCCGTCCGGCGGGGCGAAGAGGTCCACGCCCTTTTCTCGGCTCCACTTATCGACGAACTGGGCTTGCAGCAGGTGGGCATCGGGGTCGTCGAGGATTTTCGCCGTGCCGGCCATGGCGCGGACGGCCACCTGCACCTGCTCGGCCGCCTGATCGACCAGCATCTGCCACACGTCGGCCCAACGCTTGCGATAATAGCGGAAAAGCGGCTCCGATATGCCCAGGCTCTTCGCCGCCGCCTCGATCGACTTGCCGTAGGCGATCAATGCGGCCATTTTGCCCAGCCGTTCGGCCACCTCGGGCGATGGCGCGGTTTGCAGGTGAGCCCGCCGCGGCTTCGGTTTGCGAGTCAACCGGAAAGTAATCCATCCGCGTTCGCTGCGGACCTTGTACGCCCACGTCCGCGTGCCGTCGTCAGAGCGTGATTGGAGCCGGTGTAGGAAAAGGTTTCGTTGCGGATAGCCGCAGAAGGGGCAGTGCCCCGTCGAGCCTTCGGGCCTGCGGTGCCATTCGCTGGATTTGATGGTGTCTGATCTCATAGGACACCCCCTCTCTCCCAAATCACGTGCTCGATCTAACGCAGCGGCTCGGCGACGGCCAGGGACTCGGCCGCGAACGGCTTCGCGTAGTAGTGCGGCGTGTGAAAGTGCATGACGAGATGGTCATCGTAGAGGTTTAACGATGCCCAGAAGGTTTGATCTGGCCGCCGGTTCATGCGGCGGACGATTCGAGCCAGGTCAAAATAGACCTGTTGGAAGGGTCGTTTCGTCTCGGCCCACGTAACCTTGTCGGTTACGTCGTTGACAATTTGAATTCTGCATCCGGTCATTGGTCCTGTCCTCAAGAAAGACCACGAGCCGTTGCACCCGCTAAGAAGCAGTAGAGGACTGCCCCGCGGCCTTGGTCCCCGCCGGTGCGGATCATCCCTTGGTTACGCGGACGGATACAACGGCTCGCGGCCTGATGGAACATCACAGATTCCTCTAAAGGGTTCTTATGCCCTGGCGGCCGTACAGATTTCGACCGTCAGGACCATTCTTTCTCCTCTCTCCACCAATGTCAAGTACCCCCCAGGAAACACCGCCGATTTCGACGTTGTAGGCCCGCAACGCCCTATTCAGCGTTGGCCGCGGCTATCGCCGCAAATGCCGGTCTCGGCCGACCGGATCGGGATATTACGCCCTGCTTATTTTGTAACACTCCCCGCCGGCTCCGGTGATGCCGCCGGCGGCACCGCCGCGGGATCCGGTAACGCCAGGCTCGGCGAGGGTGGCCACCTCAATCTGGAAACGGGGACGAGTCGGGAGGAAAGTGCCGATCGCCGGGGTCGCCTTGGCGGCTGCCCAGCGTAGGCCGATGATCCAACTGCCGCCGATCGACGTTGCCGCCGCCCGGTTTCGATTCGCGCACGGCCCGCGTGTTCTCCTCGATGGCCGCCTTGAGTCCGTCGATCGACTCAGCGGCGCCTTGCCAGGTCTTCACGTCCCGGGTTTCTGCCTTATATCGCGGGTCAACCGATTCACCCATCAGCTTACGATATCGCTGATGAATCCGAATTTGCTCGTGAGCGCCATAGCCGTGGTGCGAGGAGTCGCGGCCGAAAGCCTTCTCTTCGCCACCGCGGATTCGCACCGCCTCGCGGTAGAGTTCCGGGTCGTCTTCCAGGGTCCCGGACTCGATAGCAGCTTGAATTTGTTGCCCTTTCACACCGGGGAGCCACTTGAACGTGCCCTGCGCGATGTTCTGGTACGCCTTGCCGAAGGCGTCCTTTTTGGAGTACTCGTGGGCCTCGACGGCCTCATAGACATTCGTCTCCGTGCCCAATACTCGGTCCGATGCGGTTTTTTTGCTTTCGCCGATGCGTGCCAATTTCGCCGCACGGAGGGATTCGTCAGTGGATGGCAAACCGAGGACTTTGTGAAAATATCCCTTCGATTGCTGTACGCCCGAGAGAATCCGATTATATTCCGCCTCGTTTGCCAGCAAATTCGACATTGCCACCACGCCCTCTTGACGGCCGAAAACCTTTTGGAGTTGGGCGTTATCCAGATTGAGCGCCTTAATGGCCCTTAGCTGTGGCATGAGGTTCGGCCCGGCCTTTTTCACCGCCGCGCCGACGTATTCGCGGAGTTTCGCCACGCTCGCATCTATGACGTGCCCCTCGTCATCAGTCGCAACGCCGCCGGGGCCGTACTGCAAGGGTGTGTGCAACTTGGACAAGACTTTCAGAAGAGAATTCACCCCCCGCTGTCATAATTGAAATGCAACCGAGGCTGAAGAATTGGTATAGGTGAAAACATCGCAGGGATGTTTCAATGGGCGTTTTACCGAACGTTCCAACTGAAAGGGGTCCCTGCGATGGCGAATCATCTTACCCTGGAAGAACGCGAAATCATAGCCCACATGCACAAGAACGGGAAAATGCAGGTGCAAATCGCCGGGCGGCTTGGCCGCAGCAAGAGCACGATTTCCCGCGAACTGCGGCGCAACCGCAGCCGCAACGGCTACTGGGCCGTTGCCGCTGACCGGAAGGCCGCGCGACGCCGGAGCGAACGCCCGTGGACGCCAAAAATGCAACGGCCCCAGGTGCGACGCTATGTCGGTGAACGTCTGCGGTGGCGCTGGTCGCCCGATCAGATCGCGGGCCGCTCGCGCGACGACTTCCCGGGCGATCGGCGACGTTGGATTTCGCACCAGACGATCTATGTCTGGATCGGCGCCGAGGAGGCCGCCGGACGGCACTGGCAAGGCTGTCTCCGACGACGGGGCCGAAAGCGGCCGGACTGGGAAAAACGCGGGCGAAACCGCACCGGAACGAGCATCGAAGGGCGGCCCGCGGTCGTCGATCGTCGGGGCCGTTTCGGCGATTGGGAAGGCGACACGATCGTCGGCGCGGCCCGACGCGGCGGAGCGGTCACGCTGGTCGAGCGGAAGTCGGGCTATTTGCTGCTGGGCCGGACGCTCGATTTGCGTGCGGCGACGGTCCGTCACACCGCCGCCGAATTGTATCAAGCCACGCCGCCGAAGCTGCGAAAAACCTTGACGCTGGACAACGGGAAGGAGTTTGCCGAACACGAGCAGTTGGAGTTGGATGCGGCGTTGAAGATTTACTTTGCGAAGCCCTACTCGGCGTGGCAACGAGGCTTGAACGAGAACACCAACGGCCTGGTCCGTCAGTTCTTTCCCAAGGGCACGGATTTGGCCAACATTCCCAAACATCGTTTTACGAAAGTTCAACAACTTCTTAACGATCGTCCGCGAAAACGCCTCGGCTACAAAACTCCCAACGAAGTCCTCGCCTCCAGGCTATCCGGTTGCGATTGAGACTTGACAGCGGGCCCCCGTGCCGCCCTTTTACTGCGCCGCCGCTGGTGTCCATAATGCTCGCGTTGATGGCGTTCGCGGTCAGAAGTTGTTTTTCGCCGATCCCGGCCATGCGGGCGAACGCCGCCGAGCCGGCGGACGCGGACAGCAATGCGGTGGCCTGGCTGGGGGAGCCCTCCGACGCCTTCATTGCGATGTCGAGAACCTGCTCGTTGCTGAGGCGATTGCCATAGGCCCGCCGCAACGCGGTTGAGCCGCGCAGGAGCCTCTCGGGGTCCTGCACAACGCCTTCCTTGTAGGACTCCGCGAAGAGGTCCGCCTCGCCCTCCGCGCCGGCGGATTTAACCCGGACTATTCATAAACACGAAGGAACATTGTCATTCTGAGCGCAGCGAAGAATCTGGGCTGTTTGCGGCGCATTGGAGATCCTTCGCTGCGCTCAGGATGACGTTTATGAATAATCCGGGTTAAGCGCAAAGGTCAGCTTGGCGGCCTGATGTTCGGACATTCCCGCTTTGGCGGCGATGCCCCGCGCCATGGCGAGATTTTTCTTGAACTGTTGCGGACTGCCCTCGGACACTTCGGCCAACGAGCCGTAGGAGAATTCCGACTCCCGGGCCTTCGCGGCGGCGCGCTCTCGGATGGCGTCGATCTCTTTCAATTCCTTCGTGACGGCACTGATAGCGCCGGTGATCGACGCGACGCCCATCACGTAATTTTTCAGCGTGTCGATGGCCTTCACGCCGAAGGCCCCTTCGGCGGCCTGGCCGACGCTATGGTATTCGTCGCTGACCCTTTTCGTCGCCCGCTGATAGTCTTTAAGCGGGATCAGTCCCCGGCGGAAAAGGTCCTCGATTTTTTTGATTTTATCGGCGTACTTCTCGGCATCCGTGCGGTTCTCGTCCATGATCCGCTTCGCCGCCCGGCCCATTTCCTCCTGTTCTTTCTGGAGTGTTCTTGTGGCTTCGTTGACTTTTTTCGCGCCGCCTTCGACCTTCTCATACGCCTCCGCGACCTTGCGGATGGCGTCGACGGCCTGCTTCTCCTCGGCGGTCAGTTTGTAGGCGATTTCACCGGCCATTGGGATTCTCCTCTGTTTCGTTTTCGTCGATTGCTCGAATGGGAAATGTCATGCCGCAAAAGCGGCAGTGGGCCTTGCCGATGCGCGTGAACCAGCCCTCGGGATCCGGCAAGCGAACTATATCCACGTCCAACGCGCCGCAGCGGGGACAAAATAGTTCGTTGATGAACTCGTAATCAGCGGGCATTCTTGGCTTCCCTCTGCCGCTTCCGCTCCGCTCGGTCGCGTGCCCGCTTGGCCTCGCGGACGGCCTTCGGCGTCTGCCGCTCGAACCCGCCGCCGGCCCGCGTCGTAAGCGGCGGTGGCTCCTGGTGCATAACGCCGTCGGCGTCGTCAACGATTTCCTCGACCTCGACCGTCACGATGAAGATACGTTTTTTCGGCATGGAACGGATGTTCCCCCGCACGAAATGGCGTAAGTTGGGGAATGACAGGAGGTTGGCGAGTTTTCGACGTCTTATTGTAGCCACTAATATATTTGGAAATAGCCTTGCATAACCGTTTCGGGCGCGGTATCGTGTCGCCACTATGTACGTGGACCGCTCGACACTGCGCGTGCGCGGCAAGACCTATACCCGATTCCTGCTGCGCGAGAGCTACCGCGACGGCGGCAAAGTCAAGCATCGCACGTTGATGAACCTCTCCCGCTGCCGGCCGGAGGAAATCGCGGCCATCGAGCTGCGCTGAAGCACAAGGGCGACCTCTCCCAGTTGGTCAACGTCCGCCAGGCGATGGCCTTGCGGCAATCGCCGCCAGCCGCCGCGACAAGATGCAGAGCGTCGCCCGCGAAGTGGAACGACAAAACGCCTACTTGGCCGAGCACGGCCTGCGCCAGCGTGACGGTCGCCCAACGGAAGGTCGCCGCGAAGATCGAGCGGCTGCGGCTCGGCTGGCTGAAGGTCGCGGCCGACGGCCGCCGCTTGTCGTTGGCCGAAGACCGCGAGGCATTGGCCGAGGCGTCGAAGCTCGACGGCTGTTATTGCTTGAAGACGGACCTGACGCCGTCGCAGGCGACTAAAGAAATCGTTCCCGAGCGGTACAAGGATTTGGCCAGCGTGGAGTGGGCGTTCCGCACGTGCAAGACGGTCCACCTGGAGGCCCGCCCGGTGTACGTCCGCCGCGCCTCGCGGACGCGGGGCCATGCGTTGGTTGTCATGCTGGCTTACCTGCTGGTGGCCGAACTGGCCCGCTGCTGGCAGGACCTCGACGTGACCGTGCCCGAGGGCATCGCCGCGTTGGGCATGCTCTCGACGAGCGAGGTTTCGTTTGTCGGCCAGGGCAGTTTCCAAAGCATCCCCGCGCCGTCCGCGGCGGCCGCAGAACTACTTTCCGCCGCCGCCGTCCGCCTCCCACGGGCGCTGCCCGCTCGCGGTGCCCGTGTAACCACTAAACGAAAACTCCCCTCACGCCGCAAAACTCGTTGAGCGCCAACGGCTTACAGTCGAAAAAACCCACCACACTCAAGGGGAACATCCGCTGGAAGACATAATGCATACCCGGTGGATCGTAGTCGTCGTAGGACGGATCGTCGAAGAGCTGCGCCGATGTGACCAGGACCTGCGCTTGCCGGCGAGCCTCACAGCGTTCCTCCCAGGCCGCTTCCACCTCTTCGACGAAGGGGAAATCCCACTCGCTCGCCTTGCGGGCCGCGGCCAGGTAGGCCTCGCGGAAGGCGCATTCCGCCTCCCGCTCGCACTCCGGATGCGGCCAGCCGGCGCCGTCGTTGTAGTCGCGGGCGTACTGCTTGCCGTCAATCGTGACCAGTAATTCAGGCTCCATCATGCTCTCCTTCAGATGGATTCCGGGAGCCAATCCGGCGGTCGGCTCGCCTGCGTGAGGGTCCCGCAAACGCCGATTATCGAGGCACCCTTTTATCCCGAGGAAAGAATCGCTCCCGTTAGTTCCGGTTGACGGTGACGGTATGTCCGTCGATCAACTGCTGCAAATCGTCCAGGCGGATTCGTCGCGCGTGACCAATTTTCACGAAGGGCAACAGCCCCTCCCTCATCAGCCGATAAGTGGCCCCCCTGCTCAAACGTAGATGGGCGGCGACCTCGGTCACCCGGTACAGCGTAGGCAGTTTCGATTCCAATAATTCCGACGTGCGTTCCATCTCGATTCTCCATGTGGCCCTTTGTTCACGTTAGTCCGACCAAAACGGTAGCATAGCAATTAGTATCACATGCAACAAACATTTTTTTTCATGACGCTGGACGAGCGCGTATGCTTGTAGTAAGTCCGTTTTGTACCTGCGTTTATGCCGATGCCCGGTACAACGTAGTCAGTCTCGATTTTGACAATTACGGTCTGCGTTTCACCTCGACTTTTCAGGTGTCCATCTGTTCAAGGTGGTTCGAGTAGGAACGCAACGTAGCAAATTGTTGTGCCAACGTGAAGTATTTTTTTCTGCAACGCTGCTTGAGTACGTTCTGCATGTAGTAAGTCCATTTTGCACCCGCGTTTATGTCAATGCCGGCGCAACGTAGGCCGTCTCGATTCTGACAATTCTGTTCTGCGATCCATCTCGATTCTCCACGTGTTCATCTGTCCAAAGCGGTTCAGGTAGGGATGCAACGTAGCAATTTGTTGTGCCAACGTGAAGTGTTTTTTTCTAAAACGGTACTTGTGTGTGTTCTTGGTGACCTAAGTACATTCTGTACATGTGTTTATGTCTAGGTCGTCGGTGATCCGGGGTGTTGTATCGGATGTTCCCCTTGAGTGTGGTGGGTTTTTTCGACTGTAAGCCGTTGGCGCTCAACGAGTTTTGCGGCGTGAGGGGAGTTTTCGTTTAGTGGTTACACGGGCACCGCGAGCGGGCAGCGCCCGTGGGAGGCGGACGGCGGCGGCGGAAAGTAGCCCGCTGTCATAATTGAAATGCAACCGAGGCTGAAGAATTGGTATAGGTGAAAACATCGCAGGGATGTTTCAATGGGCGTTTTACCGAACGTTCCAACTGAAAGGGGTCCCTGCGATGGCGAATCATCTTACCCTGGAAGAACGCGAAATCATAGCCCACATGCACAAGAACGGGAAAATGCAGGTGCAAATCGCCGGGCGGCTTGGCCGCAGCAAGAGCACGATTTCCCGCGAACTGCGGCGCAACCGCAGCCGCAACGGCTACTGGGCCGTTGCCGCTGACCGGAAGGCCGCGCGACGCCGGAGCGAACGCCCGTGGACGCCTAAAATGCAACGGCCCCAGGTGCGACGCTATGTCGGTGAACGTCTGCGGTGGCGCTGGTCGCCCGATCAGATCGCGGGCCGCTCGCGCGACGACTTCCCGGGCGATCGGCGACGTTGGATTTCGCACCAGACGATCTATGTCTGGATCGGCGCCGAGGAGGCCGCCGGACGGCACTGGCAAGGCTGTCTCCGACGACGGGGCCGAAAGCGGCCGGACTGGAAAAAACGCGGGCGAAACCGCACCGGAACGAGCATCGAAGGGCGGCCCGCGGTCGTCGATCGTCGGGGCCGTTTCGGCGATTGGGAAGGCGACACGATCGTCGGCGCGGCCCGACGCGGCGGAGCGGTCACGCTGGTCGAGCGGAAGTCGGGCTATTTGCTGCTGGGCCGGACGCTCGATTTGCGTGCGGCGACGGTCCGTCACACCGCCGCCGAATTGTATCAAGCCACGCCGCCGAAGCTGCGAAAAACCTTGACGCTGGACAACGGGAAGGAGTTTGCCGAACACGAGCAGTTGGAGTTGGATGCGGCGTTGAAGATTTACTTTGCGAAGCCCTACTCGGCGTGGCAACGAGGCTTGAACGAAAACACCAACGGCCTGGTCCGTCAGTTCTTTCCCAAGGGCACGGATTTGGCCAACATTCCCAAACATCGTTTTACGAAAGTTCAACAACTTCTTAACGATCGTCCGAGAAAACGCCTCGGCTACAAAACTCCCAACGAAGTCCTCGCCTCCAGGCTATCCGGTTGCGATTGAGACTTGACAGCGGGTTCTATTGACATGCCGGCCCTTCGCATACGGAGCTTTGTAAATGCAACGGACCGGCAAAGGGGTCGGGACCGGCAAAGGGGTCGGAAGTCGTTTTCCAAACCGTCATGACGCAGGACAGAAAACGGGACTGGTCCGATATTGGCGGTATGGGCAATCAATCGTATTTCCTGTATTGACTTAATCGGACCTGTCACGATTTCCCCCTTAAAAACTAGCTGCGTCCTCGTTTCGACTTCCGTTTCGACTTCCCGGCGGCTGTTAGCCGCCGGCTATTTTTTTCAAATCGCCGAAATCCGGCGCGCCGCCATCGTGCAATACTCCCGCGAGCAATCGATGCCGATGAACCGCCGGCCGAGGCGGCGGGCGACCAGGGCCGTGGTGCCGCTGCCCATGAAGGGATCGAGGACGATGCCGCCGGGTGGACAGCCTGCCGATATGCACAACTCCACGAGCTTCTCCGGGAACACGGCGAAATGGGCGTCGGGAAACTTCGACAGCGGAATCTCCCAGACCGTGCGGCGGTTGCGACCCTTGGCGTGAAACGCCTGGTCCCATCGCGCGGTGTGGAGGTTCGAGTTGCCCTTGTTTTTGCCTTGCTCGGGCGTGCCGTTGCGTTTGCCGAAATGGTTCCGCCCGCCGCGCATGCGACTCTTCTCGGTAAACGTCACGTGCGGCTCGCGGATGGCGTCGGCGTCGTAGTAATACTCGGCCGTCTTGGCGAAGAGAAACACGTATTCGTGAGCGGTGGTCGGACGGTTCTTCACCGGCGAGGGCATGGCGTTCGGCTTGTGCCAGACGACGTCCGACCGCAGCAGCCAGCCGGCTTGGTCCTGCATGGCGATGACGACCCGCCAGGGCAGCCCGAGCAAATTCGAGCGGTGATACTTGTCGCCGAGGTTCAGCCAGAGCGTCCCCGAGGGCTTCAACAACCGCCGGCACTGCTGCATGACCAACAGCAATTGGGCGACGTACTCGCCGGGCGACCGTTCGTTGCCGATCTGATTGTCGCCGCTGTAGTCGCGCTGCCGAAAGTAGGGCGGGCTGGTGACGATCGCGTCCACGCAGTCGTCGGGCAGCGCCGCCAATTCCGCGCGGGCATCGCCGCAGAGGAAAGTGTCGGCCAGTTCGTCGATCGACCGCGGCCCGGCAGGTTTGATCTGAATGCTTTTGTCCGCCACGTTTTCCACGTCGGTTTCTGAATACCATCTGAAAAAAAGAACGTAGGGTGGGTCGAGCGTTAGCACAGTCCCACCATGATTGCCCGTGATAATTGGTGGGACTGCGCTAACGCTTGTCCCACCCTACGCCAACGAAAAAGTTCGGAGCGGACCTATAAGCCGGGTTCTGTGCCCCCGCCGGTGAGGCGGGGCGACGGCCATTTCTCTAGGAGGCCGATTGCTCGGCCCCTCCAGCGATCTACCCGGAAGTGTTTGCGGGCCGGACCAGCCCGCGGGACCGGCCGGGCGAACTGAATCGTCCAACCGGGTCCGCTTCTTCCTGCTTGATCTTGCTCCAGGCGGGGTTTGCCTAGCCAAGCCGGTCGCCCGGCCTGCTGGTGAGCTCTTGCCTCACCGTTTCACCCTTACCGCGCGAACTCAAGAGTCCGCGCGGCGGTCTGCTTTCTGTTGCACTTTCCCTGGCCTTTCGGCCGGTGGGCGTTACCCACCGCCTCGTCCTGCGGAGCCCGGACTTTCCTCCCGTCTTTGCCGCGTAGGACAGGTTGACAACCTGTCCCGTGTCCGCCGCGCTGGACAGGTTAACAACCTGTCCTACATTGGCGGCCCGCGAAAAAAGACCGGCGACCGTCCGATCCGCTCCGAACTATGTGATATTCTAGCGTGATTGTGGAAGATTGCGAAGCCGCAAGCGGCGGATCGCGCTGCGAAACCGCAAGCGGCGGATCAAATCGTTCATAGACTACCAACCACTAGCCACTGACCACTGACCACTAACCACTAACCACTAATGCCCCCTGCCGCGTGCCGCGGCGGCGGAACTCGTCCTCGACCGCCCGGCGAACGGCCGCCTTGTCCAAACACCATTCCGGTCCCACGAGATACTGCCGAGGGGCGTCGCCGCAAAGCCGTTCGACCACCACCCGGCCCGGCAGAAGCTCCAGAAAATCGACCAGATAGCCGACGTATTCGTGCATCTCGGGCAGGCGAACCCGGCCCGAGGTCACCCAATCGGCCAGCACCGTGTTCCGCACCGCATACAAGTTGTGCGGCTTGATCGAATGAATGCTGAGTTTAGCCAACGTCCGGGCGGTCGCTCAGCATGTCGTCGCGAGACTCGCCCGGGGCGCCGAGGATCACGTGTACCCCTACGTTCAGCCCCCGTCGCCTACTTCTCAGATAGGCGTCCAGAAAGGCGTCGAAGTGGTGCCTCCGGCCGAGCAGGTCGAGCGTCCGGTCATGCACCGTCTGCAGGCCGAACTCGACGACCAGGAAGGTCCGCCCGGCCAACTCTTCAAGCATGTCCAGCACGTCCTCGCCCACGCAATCGGGGCGGGTGCCGATGACCAGTCCGACGATGCCCGGTTGCGCAGCGCTTCGAGGTATGCCTCCCGCAGCCGATCGAGCGGACCGTAGGTGTTCGAGGCCGGCTGGAAGTAGGCGATGAACTTTCGCGCCCCATGCCGGCCGCCGAGACGGGCAATTCCGGCTTGGATCTGGGCGGCGATTGTGGGAAGCCGCAACCGCCGGCTGGGGCTGAAGCTCTCCGGGTCGCAAAATACACATCCGCAAGTGGCTAGGGTGCCGTCGCGGTTTGGGCAGGTGCAGCCGGCGTCCAGGCTCACCTTCCGGACCCTTTCACCAAACTCGTTTTGGTAAAAGAAGTTGAGACTGTGATACAATAATCCGGCGGTTTGCCAGTCGGCGGATGACACGTATAGGGGGTCCTAAACGGTTGACGATAAATCGAAGTCTTACTACACTGAAATGAGGGACTGATTCTAAAATCGTACTGGTTTAGACGGACATCACAAGAGGCCCTGTTTTATGTACGGTGAACTCATACCGATGGGGGGTGGCGATCCGATTCCATTGCTCAAGAAGACATTGCTGATCGGACGGCGCGAAAGCTGCGACATCGTGCTCCGCTTCTCCAACGTCTCGGCCCATCATTGCCAGTTGAACGTCAACAGCGGCTACTGGCACGTCCGCGACCTGCAAAGCCGCAACGGCGTGAAGGTGAACGGCGTCCGGGTGACGGACAAAAGGGTCGATCCGGGCGACGTCCTCTCAATCGCCAAACATAAGTACGAGGTGCAGTATTCTCCGATAGATCTGGGCGCGGTCGGACCGCCGCCGCCGGAATTGCCGGAGGCCGACTTTTTCGGCAAGTCGCTGTTGGAACGGGCGGGACTGGAAAAACGGAAGTTTATCCCCCCTAAAACGCCCTCGGACCCGGACCCTTCGGAGCGTTACGACATCACCAAAGACGAACCCGGCCGAATTCGATTTCGTCATCACCCGCTTTAGCACTACTGCGCAGGATCGGTGGAAAATGGGGACTGGCTCCGTAGCGCAAGTTGGTTTGTCGCTTGGAAAAAAGACGATGCCAGGGTGCCTGTCTCCTTTTTTCCGCCAGACGCGTCGCCCACCGTCGCAGGAAAGGGGACAGGCACCGTCGCCGAAAAACGTATCGGCAAGGCTTAACGGTCCCAGCGACGGAGCCAGTCCCCATTTCCGCGACTCCTGATCCTGCGCAGTAATAATAGGATGGCCAAAAAGAAAAAATTCCGCACGGACTTTCGCAAGAACCGCGGGGATCGGCCGCGATCCTCCGATTGGACGCGGCGCTATCGGCAGCACGGCTTCGAGGAAGAAGCGCCGCCGCAAGGCGAGCGGATCAGCGGCAAGGGCGAGCTTGCCCGGCGCCACACCGTCTGCGGCGAGTCAATCGACGAGGGCGAAACGCCCGGCCTCGGCATCCACCTGGACGTGGACGAGAAGATTTGCCGCCCCGGCCGCGTGATGAGCATGCTCGGCCTGATCAGCATGGTCGAGGACTCGTCCGGGACCCTCTTTCAATGCGCCACCCGCCGGCTGCTGAAAACCCTCTCGACCGACCAGCGCCACGTGGTCGCCGTCGGCGACCGCGTCTTCTTCCGTCCCGTCGCCGATTCCGACCCTAAGGAAGGGCTGATCGAACGGGTCGAGCCGCGGCACGGCTGCCTTTGCCGGACGGTCCGCGGACGGCAACATATTATCGTGGCCAACGTGGACCAGTTGGCCGTCGTCACCAGCGCCGCGGAACCCCGCCTGAAGCCGAATCTCATCGACCGCCTGCTGATGTCCGCCGAGAAAGGGGGCGTCCGGCCGTTGATCTGCATCAACAAGATCGACCTGGTCGATCCGGCCGGCCTGCAACCGTTGGCCGGCGTCTACGGCCGGATGGGCTACGACGTGCTCCTGCTGAGCGCGAAAACCGGTTTCGGCGTCGAACGCTTCCATCGCGCGCTGCAGGGGCGGGAAAACGTGGTGGCCGGGCAAAGCGGAGTCGGCAAATCATCGCTGCTGAACGCCATCGACCCGGAACTGCGCATCCACGTGCAGCCGGTCAGCGTGGATACCGAGAAGGGCAAGCACACGACGACCACCGCCCGGCTGTTCCCCTTGGCCGGCGGCGGATTCGTGGTCGATACGCCCGGCATGCGCAGCTTCCAGCCGTGGGACGTGACGGCCGAGGAGGTGCCCGGCTTCTTCCGCGACCTGCGTCCTTACGGCAACCTCTGCCGCTTCCCCGACTGCACCCACACGCACGAGGACGACTGCGCCGTGAAGGACGCCGTGGCCGACGGCCGGCTGGACGAACGGCGCTACGAGAGTTATTGTCATCTGCTGGCGGGCGATGCGGAGTGACGCAATTTTGGGAATGATAAGCGAGGAGAATCATGATACGCGACGCCTCGAAATTCCTTTTGTTTGGGAATGCAATGTAGCGGTCGGTATTTTCTAAGTACTTGGTTGGGGGTCGTTCTCGTTATCGTTGTCGGATGTAGTCAGAAAAATCATAATCCTGTCGATTCCAAAGGAACCGAAGCCAATCCAGTTCTGAACTCACTTGTCACCCAATTGTTGAATGAGAAGGATTGTCAAAAGCAAGTGGCTATTCGCCGTGAGATCTACCACCTCGGAAAGCCGGGGATTGATTTTTCTTGTGAAAGGAGTGGTTGATCCGAAATATCACAACCGTATCGTTACTTCTCCTTCCGACGCTGATTCTTTCAATGTCTGCATACGAAACGGTCCTCGGTATTATTTTGTAGACAGAAAAGACGGTGCCGCCAGAGATTTGACCGACCTGACCGATGCGATGAATCAGCGCATTCTGAACGACGACAGTTATCTTAATTGTTTTGTTAAGATTTGGTGGGCAGAAGGCCATGGTATCTATATGGAGGAATGCGTCGATGAACTTACGGATGATGGCTCTTCGCCTGCCTCGCGACTCGTTGCGAATCGTTTCTCGAGAGATTATGAAAAACTAATTTTGGACTACGATCCCACCTTGCCGGTTTCCAAAGTCCCCCAAGATATTAAAATGAAGTTGAACAAGTGGAGAAAAGATCATTACGAAGGGTCGTCTTGGCAGATGATGGACGACTTCAATGCAGAAATGGATGCGGAAACGAACCCGCCTCCGCTTAACATTAGACTAGCGGACGTGCCAGAACCCAAAACTATTCCATTTCAAGATGAAAAAGATCGGGCAGCTTACATCGAGTACTACAAATTTGCGTATTTGGAGGCTGCCAACACGAAAGGAGTTGTTGGAATAAGCTGTTGTTTGGGCGAAACACCGAATCGGAACGCGAAAATCGATGGACATTATGCCGGCGTTAGTGATGCCAACGCCGCGAAGATCGAAGCCGCAAAACGCGCCTTTGAGAGGAAGCGACAAAAATCACGGAAATCGCCATGATTCCCCCCTTCAACGAACACGGCTACTTGCCCCCGGGAGTCCACAAGGCTTCCCTGGAGGAAATCGCCGAACGGTTCGGCCGACAGTCGCAGATTCGCATGGATCAAATGGAGTCGTTGCGGTGGCTGATGAAGCTGGTAAAACGGCTCGGTGCCCGCTGTCAAGTCTCAATCGCAACCGGATAGCCTGGAGGCGAGGACTTCGTTGGGAGTTTTGTAGCCGAGGCGTTTTCGCGGACGATCGTTAAGAAGTTGTTGAACTTTCGTAAAACGATGTTTGGGAATGTTGGCCAAATCCGTGCCCTTGGGAAAGAACTGACGGACCAGGCCGTTGGTGTTCTCGTTCAAGCCTCGTTGCCACGCCGAGTAGGGCTTCGCAAAGTAAATCTTCAACGCCGCATCCAACTCCAACTGCTCGTGTTCGGCAAACTCCTTCCCGTTGTCCAGCGTCAAGGTTTTTCGCAGCTTCGGCGGCGTGGCTTGATACAATTCGGCGGCGGTGTGACGGACCGTCGCCGCACGCAAATCGAGCGTCCGGCCCAGCAGCAAATAGCCCGACTTCCGCTCGACCAGCGTGACCGCTCCGCCGCGTCGGGCCGCGCCGACGATCGTGTCGCCTTCCCAATCGCCGAAACGGCCCCGACGATCGACGACCGCGGGCCGCCCTTCGATGCTCGTTCCGGTGCGGTTTCGCCCGCGTTTTTCCCAGTCCGGCCGCTTTCGGCCCCGTCGTCGGAGACAGCCTTGCCAGTGCCGTCCGGCGGCCTCCTCGGCGCCGATCCAGACATAGATCGTCTGGTGCGAAATCCAACGTCGCCGATCGCCCGGGAAGTCGTCGCGCGAGCGGCCCGCGATCTGATCGGGCGACCAGCGCCACCGCAGACGTTCACCGACATAGCGTCGCACCTGGGGCCGTTGCATTTTTGGCGTCCACGGGCGTTCGCTCCGGCGTCGCGCGGCCTTCCGGTCAGCGGCAACGGCCCAGTAGCCGTTGCGGCTGCGGTTGCGCCGCAGTTCGCGGGAAATCGTGCTCTTGCTGCGGCCAAGCCGCCCGGCGATTTGCACCTGCATTTTCCCGTTCTTGTGCATGTGGGCTATGATTTCGCGTTCTTCCAGGGTAAGATGATTCGCCATCGCAGGGACCCCTTTCAGTTGGAACGTTCGGTAAAACGCCCATTGAAACATCCCTGCGATGTTTTCACCTATACCAATTCTTCAGCCTCGGTTGCATTTCAATTATGACAGCGGGGTGTTCGACGATTGGTCTTGAATGGCAGTTTTGTCACCGACGACGCGGAACCCAACGATGTGGATTGCGTACTGTTGGTCGATCTTGAGTTGCGTCGTGCAATCGAAGTGGACGCGGAATTGAAAGCCGGATTGCCGTTTCTGGAAATCGACGTGGTCGAGCAAGACAATTTCGATTTCATGGTCAATGAGTTCTTCACAACGGATCGGGACAGCGTTCCCAAGGGAATGATCGAGGTGATCCTATGAGACTACAAAATGATCGCCAATTGATCGCCACGCGCAATAAACTCAAATTGCTGGAGGACCAATATGAGTCGACCAAACAGCGCCAAATTGACAATGAATACGTGCGGGAACTAACACTGCGCTCGCTCGGCCGCCTCATTAAGCAACTCAAGGAAGAGATAATCTGGTACGAATGCCACGCCGGCATCCGCCATCGAAGCGGCGTGCCGGCTGACGCGACGGCCAACACAGGAGGAACGTCCACGCCGTGTACGAATTAAGCCGCACTGAGAGCGTCGAGGCCGAAGCGGCCGTGTTGGTCGGCGTCTCGCTCCGCAAACAAGAGGCTCGCGACGATTCACTGGAGGAACTCGAGGGGCTCGCCGCCGCGGCCGGGGTGCAGGTTGTCGGCCGCTTGACGCAGCGCCGCGAGACGCCCGACGCCGCCACCTATCTGGGCAGCGGGAAGGTCGAGGAGCTTTCCCGCCTGACCGCCGCCAACGACGCCGACTTGGTGATCTTCGACAACGACCTGAATCCCGGCCAGACCCGCAACCTGGAAAAAGCGCTCGAGCCTGAAAGTGCTGGACCGAACGGAGTTGATTCTGGACATCTTCGCCGCCCGGGCACAAACGGCCCAGGCCCGGCTGGCCGTCGAACTGGCCCAGCTCGAATACTCGATGCCCCGGCTGAAGCGGTTGTGGACGCACCTCTCGCGGCAGAAAAAGGGGGTCGGCCTGCGCGGGCCGGGCGAGACCCAGTTGGAGGAAGACCGTCGCCTGGTCGAGCACCGCATCAAGGACCTCCGCCGCCAGTTGGACGCCATCGAGCGCCGCAAGCAGCGGGAGGTCGCCGCCCGCAACGACCTGATGACCGTTTCGCTGATCGGCTACACCAACGCGGGCAAGAGCACGCTGATGAACGCGCTGACTGGGGCGGACGTGTTCGTGCAGGACGCGCTGTTCGCCACGCTCGACACCCGCACGCGGCGCTGGCAACTGCCCGGCTGGGGGCCGGTGCTGCTGAGCGACACGGTCGGTTTCATCCGCAACCTGCCCCACCACTTGATCGAGAGCTTCAAGGCCACGTTGGAAGAGGCCCGGCAGGCGGACCTGCTGCTGCACGTGGCCGACGGGGCGAATCCGGCCGTACTCGATCAGATCGCCGCCGCCTACGACGTGCTCGAAGAGATCGGCATCCAGCGGAAGGACACGCTGCTGGTGGTCAACAAAATCGACGCCCTGGCCGACCGCATCCGCCTGGACGCCCTGCTGCAGCGCTATCCCGACGCGGTGCCGATCAGCGCGCGTGACGGAACCGGCCTGGACGGCCTCGCCCGCGCGGTCAGCGACGCCCTGAGCCGCGGGTTCCTCGACGTGGACGTGGAACTGGGCGTGGAGAACGGACGGCTGCTGGCCTATCTGGCCGCCCACGGCGAAATCTTCTCGAAGCGGTTCCGCGACAGCCGCGTGACGGTCCATTGCCGCATCCCGCAGCATTTTATCGACCGGATCAACGAGGATTCAGTGGTCGTGCGTCCGCGGAACGGAGGGGAGAACGCAGTGGTTAGTGGCTAGTGGTTAGTGGTTAGTGATTAGCAGTGAGCGGCCAGCAGTTTCTGATTGATGCGGCCAACCGCTTGCGGTTTCGCAGCGCAACGGGCCGCTTGCGGCTTCGCAACTTACTCCTTCAAATTACAATTCAATCCGCAACAACCATGAAACGCAAATTGCAAGGAAGCCGGGCCATCGTCACCGGCGCGAGCAGCGGCATCGGCCGCGAGACGGCGTTGGAACTGGCCCGAAACGGCGTGTCGTCGGTGATTGTCGCCCGCCGCGAGGACCGGCTCGGCGAACTGGCCGATCAAATCGCGGCCCACGGCGTCAAGGCCGAGGCCGTCTGCGGCGACGTGACCGATCCGGCCGTCCGGCAGCGGGCGATCGACGCCGCCCGGGACAAGCTCGGCGGCCTGGACATCCTCATCAACAACGCCGGCGTGGCGCGCTGGGGCCGTTCGTCGACGCCAGCGTGGAGCGGGTCCGCCGGGTGATGGAGGTCAACTTCTTCGCTCTGGTCGAGATGACCCGGCTGGCGCTGCCGTTGCTGCGGCAAGGCGTCCATCCGATCGTGGTCAACGTCAGTTCGATCGTCGGCCATCGGGGCGTGCCCAACCGCAGCGAATACTCGGCCAGCAAGTTCGCCGTGTCGGGTTTCAGCGAGGCAATCCGGGCGGAGTTCACCCCGCTGGGCATCGACGTGCTGGTGGTGAGCCCCGGCCCGACCGAAACCGAGTTCTTCGACAGCGAGTTGGAAAAGACCACCGACGCCAAATGGCCCGAGCACAAGCACGTCCCTGCGGCGGAGGTCGCCCGGCTGACGGTCCGCGCCATCGCCGCCGGCCGCCACGAGATCATCCCATATTTCTGGGGCCGCGTCCTCTCCCGGCTGAACCGGCTCTCGCCCCGGTTGATGGATTGGGTGATGAAGCGGTACGTGTAGCATCCCCTCGTTGACCTTAGTTGTAGGCCATAGTAGTATATTATTGGGGGTTGGGTGTGAACAACCACAAGAACAAGCATATCCGCGCAGCAGTTGATTATGCTCTGTCGAAGGGATGGCGGCTCGAGGTTGCCAGAGGCCACGCCCATGTTTGGGGTTATTTGATGTGTCCTGCTGCAAGTCGCAATGGCTGTCGCGTTCCGGTTTTTTCAACGCCCCGCGTTCCCGAGAATCACGCACGATTCATTCGACGTAAAGTAGATGCCTGCTCGCATTAGATATGTTTAAGGAGGTGTGCCGTGGTATACCAGTTTACTGTTGTGTTGGCCGATCAGGACGTTATGACCGTCGAAATGGCCGATGCTCTGTATGAAGCCGGTTGCGATGACGGCCACCCGTGGTCGAGCGACGGCGTGGCCGCGATCACCTTCGACCGGGATGCGGATTGTCTGGAATCCGCGATTCGCTCGGCGGTTGCGGACGTGCAGAAAGCGAGGTTCACCGTCAAGCGGGTGGAAATCGAGGAGAATTCGCCGCTTCTGACCGGCGTCGAAGGATGAATTATGTCGCCGAATTGCCCGTGTCCATACCGACCGACGCGTGGTATTCCATTCGCCATATTGATCTCTTTCGGCGTGTTGGTGGTTGTCACTCTTGATGTGCTGACCGTTAAATCGCCATTGCAACGATGGGGCTTGATTCCCGCGGCGGCTCTGCCGATTGTCTGGATCATCTTGTGGAATTGGCGGGGACTATTGGCCGGCATCTGTTTTCTCTGGGCGGCCTTAATCGCGGCGGCGCTCGGCATGGCAGACACAGGACAGTTCGACAACATCACTCTATGCCTGATGATCGAGCTCGGCCCCATATTGGTACTATTTTATCTTGGACCGATTTTTATCCTCCGGATGTTCGTTGCTTATGCGATCGCATTGCATCGACTGAATAATTCTCCTCCCCTAAAAACGATCAATAGCAGGTCTCCATAGCTCGGTCTAATGCCTGAAATCGACACCCTCTACGAAGACGGCCCCTGCCTGGTCGTGTGCAAACCGCCGGGGCTGCCGACGCAGGCGCCGCCGGGCGTCGACAGCCTGGAGGTCCGCATCAAGGCGTTTCTCAAAGAGCGCGACCGTCCGCCGCACGATGTGTACCTCGGCGTTCCGCATCGGCTCGATCGGCCGGCGTCGGGGGTGATGGTTTTCGCCACCCGCCGCCGGGCCGCGCATAAGCTCGCCCGGCAATTTGAGCTGCGAACGGTCAAAAAGCTCTATTGGGCGTTGGTCGAGGGCCGTCCCGATCCGCCGGCCGGTACATGGCGGGACCACCTGATAAAAGTATACGGCCGCCCACAGGCCGAGGTCGTACCGGCCGATCACCCCGACGCCCGGCCCGCCGTGCTCCATTATCGCACCATCGCCGAAACGGATTCCGGCGCCTGGCTGGAGATCGAACTGGAGACCGGGCGGACGCATCAGGTCCGCATCCAGGCCGCCTCGCGGGGCTTTCCGCTGTTGGGCGATTCTCAATACGGTTCGACGATCCCGTTTGGACCGCAATCCGACGATCCCCGCCGGTTGGCGATTGCCTTGCACGCCCGGTCGCTGGAGTTCGAGAATCCGACCGGGAAACAACGGGTATCGATCGTCGCTCCGCCGCCGGAGTTCTGGCCCCCGGCTGATCAAATATGCGAAACTGCAAGCGGATAGTAAAGAGTATCCTTCCGCTTGCGGTTTCGCAGGGAGTCGAGTCTAATGTTGCGAAACCGCAAGCGGAAATCGAGATTTAGTGGAGAATTGCGGTGGTTATTGCATATCACTTAATTTGGACCGCTTACGGATATTGGCTTCCTAATGACCCTCGCGGGAGCATGTCAAAGTCGATCGCCTGTGATGTGACCGCCGAGTTGGGAACACTGCACTATGGACGAAAGCAGGTCCAGCCGTCGGCCCGCGAAATTCGTGAATTCCATAAAGCAGCGCGTGGTGCGCTCAAACACGAGTTGTTGGAATATAGACCATCCGACTTCTCAATAATTGCCGATACCCTGGGCGAAGTGATCCGCGAACACAACTATACGTGTTACGCCTGCTCGATAATGCCGGACCACGTTCATATTTTGATCCGCAAGCACAAACACCAAGCGGAAGACATGTTGGACAACTTTCAGGTCGCCACCCGCTTGCGGTTTCGCAGCCTGAAATTGCGGCCCGAGGACCATCCCGTTTGGGGCGGTCCCGGCTGGAAGGTTTTTCTGGACGAACCGACTGACATCCGACGGACAATCGGCTATATTGAGGGAAATCCGCCGAAATATCGGCTGCCGAAGCAAGATTGGCCCGTTGTCAAGGCATACGACGGCTGGCCGTTGCATCGGCGAACAAACCGCCGCTAACCGCTTGCGGTTTCGCAGAGCTACCAGACAATCTTCTGCGAAACCGCAAGCGGTTTGGATCCATTTTACGAGACGAAACACTGGAGCGACCAATGCGCGACCCCTTTCACGCCCGAGACGTTTTCAACACTGGCGCCGGCACGGCCGGAATCTATCGTTTGTCGAAACTGGAAGACGCCGGACTGACTAAAATCTCCGCCCTGCCTTACTCCATTCGAGTGCTGCTCGAGGCGGTGCTGCGGACTTGCGACGGCCGACAGGTGACCGAGGACGACGTTCGCGGGCTGGCCGCCTGGCAGGCCGAGCGGCCGGCGGCCATTGAGGTCCCCTTCAAACCCGCCCGGATCATACTCCAGGACTTCACCGGCGTTCCGGCGGTGGTCGATCTGGCGGCCATGCGGAGCGCGATGCAGCGGCTCGGCGGCGATCCCGCCCGGATCAACCCGCTGGTCCCCGTCGATCTGGTGATCGACCACTCGGTGCAAGTGGACCGCTACGGCTCGACCGGGCGCTGGCCGAGAACATCGCCTTGGAGTTCGAGCGGAATCGCGAGCGCTACGAATTTCTCCGCTGGGGGCAAAAGGCGTTCCAAAATTTTCGGGTTGTGCCGCCGGGGATGGGCATCGTCCATCAGGTCAACCTGGAGTATCTCGCCAAGTGCGTCTGCCTCCGCGAGGAGGCCGACGGGCCGGTGGCCTTCCCCGACACCCTCGCGGGAACCGACAGCCACACGACGATGATCAACGGTTTGGGCGTGGTCGGCTGGGGCGTGGGCGGGATCGAGGCCGAGGGAATGATGCTCGGCCAGCCGCTCTACATGCTCGCCCCCGAGGTGGTCGGCTTCGAGCTTACCGGCGAGCTCCCGCCCGGCGTCACGGCCACCGATCTGGTGCTGACCATCTCGCAAATCCTCCGCGCCGAGGGTGTCGTCGACAAGTTCGTCGAATACTTCGGCTCGGCCATGGCCACGATGAAGGTCGAGGATCGGGCGACCATCGGCAACATGGCCCCCGACTACGGCGCCACGATGGGCTATTTCCCCATCGACGAGCAGACGCTGGTCTATCTCCGCAAAACGGGACGGACCGACGCCGAAGTCGAACTGGTCGAGCGCTACACGAAGGAACAGAACTTGTTCCGCTCCATCGCTTTCGCCGAGAATGCGCCGCGTCCGAACTACTCGAAGGTCTTGCGTCTCGACCTTTCGACGATCGAGCCGAGCCTGGCCGGCCCGAAGCGTCCGCAAGACCGCGTCCCGCTCAGCCAGATGAAGCAGGCGTTCCACCGTGCGTTGCAATTGCCCGTCAAGCAGCGCGGCTTCGCGCTGACCGACGAGCAGGCGGCGAAGCACGTCCCCCTGGAAGGCGACGGCCAACTGGGCCACGGCGCGGTGGTCATCGCCTCGATCACCAGTTGCACGAATACGAGCAATCCGGGCGTGATGCTGGCGGCGGGACTGTTGGCCCGCAACGCCGTCGCCCGCGGGCTGAAGATCAAGCCGCACGTTAAAGTCAGCCTGTCGCCCGGCAGCCGCGTGGTGACCGACTATCTGCAGCAGGCCGGGCTGGAGAAGCCGCTCGAAGAGTTGGGATTCTACACGGTCGGCTACGGTTGCATGACCTGCATCGGCAACAGCGGGCCGCTCAA
Organism: uncultured Planctomycetota bacterium; assembly: GCA_963733145.1. Taxonomy (GTDB): domain Bacteria; phylum Planctomycetota; class Planctomycetia; order Pirellulales; family Thermoguttaceae; genus JAHIKV01. The sequence continues at coordinate 23,845 of CAVTCJ010000019.1, forward strand.
TCCGGAAGTGACCAAGGCGATTGCCGACGGGAAGCTCGTCGCGGCGGCGGTGCTGAGCGGCAACCGGAACTTCGAGGGCCGCGTCCATCCCTTGACCAAAGCGAACTACCTGGCCAGCCCGCCGCTGGTCGTGGCCTACGCCCTGGCCGGCACGGTGGACATCGACCTGACGACCGAACCGCTGGGCGTCGGCAGCGACGGCCGGCCGGTCTACTTGAAGGACCTCTGGCCCGCCGCGGATGAAATCAACGAGGTCGTGTCCCGGTCGGTCAGTCCCGACATGTTCCGCTCCCGTTACGCCGAAGTGTTCGGGGCCAACGACGCCTGGAACCAGTTGGACGTGCCCGAGAGCGAGCTGTTCCCCTGGAATCCCGACAGCACCTATGTTCAGGAACCGCCGTTCCTGGTCGATATGCCGCTCGAACCGGCCCCGATCCAGCCTTTGGTCGGCGCGGGCCTTGGCGGCCTTGGGCGATTCGGTCACGACCGACCACATCTCGCCCGCCGGGGGAATTCCCGTCGCCGGCCCGGCGGGCCAGTATTTGCAGGAATTGGGCGTCCAGCCGGCCGATTTCAATTCCTACGGGGCCCGTCGGGGCAACGATCGCGTGTTGGTCCGCGGCACGTTCTCGAACATCCGCATCCGCAACATGCTGGCCCCCGGAACTGAAGGCGGTTTTACCCGGCACCTGCCCGACGGCGAAGGGATGACGATCTACGACGCCGCCGTGAAGTACAAGGCGGAAGGCGTGCCCACGATCGTGCTGGCCGGCAAGGAATACGGCACCGGCAGCAGCCGCGACTGGGCCGCCAAAGGCCCTTATCTGCTCGGCATCCGCGCGGTGATCGCCGTCAGCTTTGAACGCATCCACCGCAGCAACCTGGTGGGCATGGGCATCCTCCCGCTGCAACTGCCCGAAGGCCAATCGTGGGAATCGCTCGGACTGACCGGCGAAGAAATCTTCGACCTGCCCGAGTTGAACGACTCGCTGCGCCCCCGCGGGGAAGTGAAAATCAACGCCACGTCAGCGGACGGCACGGTCATACAGTTTTCCGCGACGGCGCGGATCGACACCCCGGTCGAGTTGGAATACTACCGCAACGGCGGCATCCTGCAGACGGTGTTGCGCAAACTCGCCCGCGGATGAAAAAACGTCATTTACCGCTTGCGGTTTCGCAATTAAAAGAGGTGTATCTTGGAATTAAACCATTTAGCCCCCCGTGAACACACGGGGGGCATAGCGGCAAATCATGCAGACCGTGCCCCCGGTGTATGCACCGGGGGCTAAATACTCACCGGGAAAAGAGGCTGGAGGGTATAGTCTATGCCGCGAACCTCTTCGATTATGGCGTTGACGTGCATTCTGCTGGGGTGGCTCGGCGGGCAAGCTCTCGCCGCGGAAACGATCTTGCCGAACGGGCCGGCGCCGCCGCCGCTGGTCGCCCCGTATTTCCCCAATCGCGTCTACGAATTCGTCTGGCGAAACTGGAACGTCGTCGAACCGGCGCGGATGGCGAAGCTATTGAGCGCATCTACGGCCGACGTCGTCGCCATGGCCGCAGCCATGGGACTCCCTCCGGCCGCGGAAATCCCGCCCGAAATTCAGGCGGCGAGGATATCTGACTATTATCCGGCGCAATTGGCACCTGTTGCCCTACGAACAGTTGCTCGAGTTGTTGGAGATGACTCCCGAACGACTCGCTTTCATCTTGCGGGAAGAGGATTTTCTCTGGATCAAGCTGGGCAATCTCAAGCCCAATTGTCCGCCCTTGCGTTACAGTCCGCCGGACGAAGTGGCCCGTCGCGGCGCCGCGGAAATCCGCCGCGTTGTCCAGGAGGAGTTCGGCCCGGCGTTGCATCGGCCAGGCGAACCGCGATTCAGTTTTTTGAAACGGTTCCACCGGCCTTCCGCCGCGGCATTGCCATCCGATTTAGACCACGGCCGGGTACGGCAGTTGCGGTTCATCTATTCATATTTCGCTCCGTACGGCGATCCTTTGGCCAATCCGGACCTCGATCCGTATCCCGACGGTTTGCTGCAACAGTTGTCGGCCGTGGGCGTAAACGGCGTCTGGCTGCACGTCGTATTACGCGATCTGGCGCCCGGCGGCGCCGATTTCCCCGAGTTCGGCGCCGGCCACGAAAAACGACTGGCTAATTTACGCACCCTCACCGAACGAGCGAAGAAGTTCGGCATCGGCGTCTATCTCTATCTCAACGAGCCCCGGTCGATGCCGTCCGGCTTCTTCCGCGGCGCGAAGTAATGGCCGGCGTATCGGAGGGCGACTGGGGAACGGCCCTCTGCACCTCGCATCCGGCCGTCCGCAAATGGCTGAGCGATTCATTGACCTACGTGTTTCGACAAGTGCCCGACTTGGCAGGCGCATTCACCATCACCGCCTCGGAAAATCTGACCAATTGCGCTTCGCACGGCAACCGGCAGGCTTGCCCGCATTGCAAAGGCCGCGACTACGCCGACATCATTGCCGAGGTCAACGCGACAATCGCCGCCGGAATTCATCGCGGAAACCCCAAGGCCAACGTGATCGTCTGGGATTGGGGCTGGCACGGCCACGGCGACGGGGCCGATGTCATTGCCCGGCTGCCGAAATCCGTGAGTCTGATGTCGGTGAGCGAGTGGGGATTGCCACTGGACCGCGGAGGAGTGAAAACGGCCGTGAACGAATATGCGATGTCGGCCGTCGGACCGGGCCCTCGCGCCGTGCGTCACTGGGAACTGGCCCGCCGAGCGGGACTGAAAACCATCGCCAAGGTGCAGTTGAACAATTCCTGGGAATTGGGCGCCGTCCCCTATCTGCCGGTAATGGATCTGGTGGCCGAACACTGCCGCAACCTGGCCGACGCCGGCGTGGACGGAATGATGCTGAGTTGGAGTCTGGGAGGGTATCCCTCGCCGAACCTGGAGATTGCCGCTCGCTTCCGCGGCAAGCCGGCGCCGCGGATCGACGACGTTCTGGATGCCGTGGCCGTCGAGCGTTATGGCCCCGCGGGCGCCCCACTCGCGCGTCAAGCATGGAGCCGCCTTTAGCACGGCGTTCCGCGAATATCCCTACGATATTGCGGTGCTATACGTCAGCCCGGTGCAAATCGGACCGGCCAATCCGCTGCACCTCGACAAAACCGGCTACAAAGCCACGATGACCGGCTTTCCTTATGACGACCTCGACGCCTGGCGAGGACCATATCCGGCCCAGGTCTTCGCCGAGCAGTACGAGAAGGTCGCCACGGGATGGCGGGCCGGAATCGGACTGCTTCGCGAAGCTGCGGAGAAGGCCCCGCCCGACCGGCGCGAAGAAGTCCAAGCCGAGTTGCGATTCGCGCTCGCGGCGGCGATCCATTTTCAATCGGTCGCCAACCAGACGCAGTTCATTATCGCCCGCAACGAGTTGGCCGCTTTATCCGCTGCGGGCTCGCCCGAGGCGCGACAACCACAAGACACAATGCGTCGCCGTCTGCGCTCTGAAATTGCGCTGGCTCGCGAGCTCTTCACCCTGGCCAACCAGGATTCGCGCATCGGTTTCGAGGCCTCGAATCACTACTATTACCTGCCGCTGGACATGGTGGAGAAGGTCGTCAATTGCCGCTGGCTGTTGACGCGGATCTCTGCCGAAAACGCCGTTCATTCCCGCTAGGAACCACACACTACTAAGTTGTCGGCCAAGGACAACTTCGGTATATGTAGGACAGCCGCCCCCGGCTGTCCAGGGCAATTCGCACAGCCGAGGGCGACGGGTGCATTTCGCACTTTGTTTGTTAGCCCGAAGGGCTTTTCATAAGAAAGCCCAGGGTTGCCGCACAGCGGCTACCCTGGGTGAGAAGGGCAATAGAAAGACAATACCCCAACGGGGTTTCGGAGGCTTCACGCCGCACGACGCAACCCTTTCAGGGTTGATGTGTGGCGTACGCCCCTTTCCCCAGGGTAGCCGCTGCGCGGCAACCCTGGGCTGTCATATCACAAGCCCTTCGGGCTATAGTGACAATCCACACTATACAAAGTGCGGAATGCACCCAGGGCGACTGTGCAACAAGTTGTTTTTGGACAACTCCTAAGTTGACTGGAATCCAGTCTAGCGGGAGGCGATTCCCGGCGGCCATTGCCGTCCGCGTTTCAGGTCAGCGGCCGGGCAATCTCCTCGTCGACGATCTCCAACTCGTCGTGATAGTATTGGATCGCCTCGTTGGGAGTCAGATTGAGGATCGTCCGGCCGTCGGTCGCCCAATGGTCGCGGTCGAAGCGGAAGACGGCGGTGCCGGCCTGGGGATCGTCCTCGCACCCCTCGATGGCCAGCGTGACCGCCACCAGGGCCGACAGTTCGCCGGTCCTCCGGCTGCGGACATAGGCCACGTCGTCTTCAAACTCGCAATCGGTCCAATGCGGTCCCTCCGGATTGACGCGAGTGCATAGGTTGTGCAGAAACGCCGCTTCGAGATGTTCGCGCTGAACGTGGAACCGCTGCTTCGCTCGAGCCAGGCCGGTCCGCCGAGCAGTCTTTCTCCGCGGCTTGCGGTAGAAAAACGCCGCCGCCAGCAAAATGGCAACGGCAACCGGAACCCACCAATAGAAGGCCATAATGATATTCCGCGAACGCGGGCCACTACTCTGACCAAGTATAATCCAACTTAATTATACCCGAGTCAGGTTTTTTTGCCAGGTTTTTGTTGTCATCAAATTTCGGAGACAAAATGCCACCTCGTTTCTGGAGTATCAGGTCCAGTAGTCCAATTTTTGCCATTATGCCATTAGTTATTGGGATTGAGAAAACGTCCTCAATCTTTGACGGTCTTGGGTCTTAGGTCTTGGGTCTTAGTGCCAAGACCTAAGACCCAAGACCTAAGACCACAATTGGTTGCGGCTAAGCCGCGCTAGGCTGTAATAGCTGCCGGCCCCAATTTCTGCTACCGTGGTGGGCATGGCTATACTCGGCGCCCATCAGTCGATCGTCGGCGGATTCGACAAGGCGGTCGAGCGTGCCCGGCGGCATGGCTGCGACTGCCTCCAATTGTTTACCAAGAACAACAACCAGTGGGCGGCCAAAGACATCTCGGCGGCGGATACACGACGGTTCCGCGAGGCCCTCGAATCGCTCGGCATTACCCATCCGCTTGCCCATGATTCCTATCTCATCAATCTTGCCAGCCCCGACAAAAAACTGTGGCGGAAATCGGTCGAGGCCTTCGTCGTCGAATTGCACCGGGCCGAGACGCTGGGAATCCCCTACGTCGTGACCCATCCCGGCGCGTACACCACCGCCGATGAGCAGACCGGTCTGCAAAACGTAGCCCGGGCGGTGGACGAAATCGACGCTCAAACGCGTGGGCTGAACGTCCGCTGCCTGCTGGAAACCACTGCCGGCCAGGGGACTTCGCTCGGCTGGCGGTTCGAGCAATTCGCCGCGATACTCGACGCGGTGCGCGATCCCGACCGGCTCGGCTTCTGCTTCGACACCTGCCACGTCTTCGCGGCGGGCTATCCGCTATCGCCCAAAAAGAAATATCGGGCCACAATGGCCGCCTTCGACCGCCTGGTGGGAACTGAGCGGATCCGGGCGTTTCATCTGAACGACAGCCGCCGCGAGTTGGGCAGCCGCGTCGACCGCCACCAGCACATCGGCCGCGGCTGCCTGGGACTCGAACCCTTTCGGCTCTTGCTGGCCGACAAGCGGTTCCGCGAAATCCCCATGTATTTGGAAACTCCGAAAGGGGAGGAAAGCGGGGAGGATTGGGATGCAGTGAATCTCTCCACGTTGCGTCGGCTGCTGAAAAAACGATGAAGAAACCTGACCTTTTATCCGGACCGGGTGGCCTCGGGCGGTTGCCCGCCCGAGGCCACCCGGTCGTTTGCTTCCCCATAGTTGTCCCTTGAATAGTGGCTATTTCTTCGGACTGGACGGGGCGGGCACTGGCTGTGCCTTGGGTACGTTGGGCGGCGTGTCGGCGTCACGGACCGAGAGATCGGCGTAGATGACTCGGTACTTCTTGCTGACCGTGGGGCGATACCAGAAGATGGGCGTATTGGCCGCGCCAAGCAGGACGCCGTTTCCCACGTAATGGGCGTCGGCGGCCGGCGGAAGTTGGTTGGCGAACATTACGCCGCGCTGAACCCGTTGCTGGGCTTCCATGAACTTCCGCGACTCTTCCGCGGCTTCCCGCGTTTGGGCTTCCGCCGCTTCCATCTGGGCTTTCTTGGCCTTCTCCATCTGGGCTTCCCACGCCTCCACGTCATTCAGCATCTGGTTTCCTAGTCTCGCGCGGAACTCGTCCTTGACCTTTTGCTTTTCATTCGGATTCATTTCCATCTTGAGCATCAGTTCCTCGAACTTGTGTCGTAGCTCTTCATTGGCCTTCGACTTCGCCGGAGCGAAATCCTCCCAGAGCATCTGGTACACAAACTTCATGGTCTCCTCCCCGAATTGTCTCGCCTGCGACCCGTTTGGCTTCCCTTCCATGATCTTGCGCATCCGCTTCTCGAACTCTCGTCTCTGCTCCTCATTGCCTTTCAACTTATCTAAAGCGAGACCCTCCCAGGCCTTCTGGATCGCCATTGGGAGCACAAGCTGGCTCATCTGCTCCTGGAACTTTTGCATGGGCTCCTGATTCGCCTCTTTATTCACCTTCCCATTCATGGCGTGGTCATACATCTTGTCCGCGAACTCGTCCCATTGCTCTTCGAGCTTGTTCCTTTGCTCTTCAAGGGCCTTCCCATTCCCCTTCCCTACCGTGAAATTGAGATTGTCCCACAGCCCCTGGAAGTTGAGCTTCTTCCAAACCATAAACGACACCAACCGCACGTCGAGTGACTTCGGAAAGACGCCACGGTTTAGTTTTGCGTATTCGCGGAACATCTCGATCAGGTCCTTCTCCCCATGTGGCGAACCATCCAGCGTCTCACGTCGTACCGTGTAGCCAGCCGGCGGCTCAAGGCTAAACAACGACTTGTCCATGTCCACGTTGAACTCAAAGTGGCTCATGGTCGCCTTCGTATTGCCATCCATCCCCAAGGTAATTTCGACGCGGACGGGCAATCCGGTTCTTGGGTCACCCCACAAATCCATAACCCCGCGCTGGCTGCTAATATGGAAGCCTATGACCCGCCGCCCATCAATAACCTTCTCTCCGAGCGGTTCGCGTGTGATGCTCGGATTATCCCGGGCATCGAGCAAGAGCGAACGATAGCCGGCTAAGGGATTGCCGCCTTCGGCTGACTTGTATTTCGGCCGGTTGGTGAAAGCGAGGATTGTGGCCGATTTCGACGAGGACAGTAGGTAAAGGCTCTTGCCTTGGGTCATGTCTTGGATCATTACCATCTTGGACCCGTCCGGCATCGCCGTCTCCTGACGCATCCGGGCGTCGTCCAGCACCATCACTTCGCTCGTTGTCGTTATTGGGGGTGGACCCTTCATTTCAGCGGTCAGCGTGTACTTCACGCCCCTTGCTTCGAGAAGTGGGGCCACGAAGTCGGCGATGACGAACGTCGCGCCAAGGCCGTGGAGCCACAAGGCGACTCCTGTAAGGGCGAGAAGGAAAACGACCGCCGCCGCAACGCGGGAGACTGGGGAACGCATCATCCACCTCCAGGTGTCTCGGGGACGGACAAGTAGCGCGGGTTGAATCACCTGTGTCCGCGTGCGAACGAGGGGTTGCCCTGATTCGTCGGATGCGACTGCCGACATCACTCGCTTGACGATGTCTTCCTCCACACTTCCGGCCGGCAACTGTGCCTTAGCAAGCGCACCGCACAACTGTGTCAGTTGTCGAAAGCGCCCGCGGCAATCGGAACACGTCTCGATATGCCGATGAACTTCTTGTTCTTCATCGGGTGATAGGCAACCGGCTGCCGCCGAGCTGATCGGCTCGGCCCAACGTTCGCAGGGGCAATCGAGATCATTCATTGTCTGCTCTCCCTTGATTCCCTGCCCGAAGTGAAAAGGTTCACGGGAAGATTCATTTGCCGCAACTTTTCCAGCGCGTAATGCAGTCGCGACTTAACCGTGCCCAACGGGCAGTCAAGAACCGCCGCTATCTCGTCCAACGTTGCGCCCGCGAAGAACCGCAGTTCGACGGCCAGGCGATGCTCATCCGGCAAGCTTGCTACCGCACGGCGAACCCGCACGGCATCTTCGGACGCCTCCGCGGAACGATCGGGTGTGTAGGCTGTACATTGCACTTCGCCAAGATGATCGGATACGGAAAGTCTGGCGGCATTCTGCTGTCTTCGTCCTTTCAAGAACCGGTGCCGTAGAATGCCGTATAGCCAACTGGAGAACCGGCAACGACCGTCGAAGCGTGCCAAGGATCGCCACGCTTCGACTAGCGTCTCCTGTGCGAGATCCTCGGCCCAGTGGGAATCCTTGCCAAGGGCCAGCGCACAACGCCATAGGCGCGCGGCGTACTGTTCAGCCAACTGCTGAAATGCAGCCGCCTCCCCGGCCTGGGCACGGTTGATCAACTCGCGCTGGTCATCTTCGGGCGTGGTCACTATACTGATGATTCCTCTGTTTCCACCAAAAGGTTCACTCGCGAGGACTTTTCCTTGTGAATTTCTGCCGCCCAACCCCCTCGCGTGGGTAGCCTGATGGCTCGGCAAGACTGAACCACCGTATTTGATAAGCCATATGGACTTGAACGTCCAGAAGTCTAGTTCGGGCGTCCGGGGGGCGTCCGGCGTCCGGGCCGGCATCCGGCGACGTCCGGGGACGCAGCGGCGCTGCGGGTGCCGGGAAGAAGCGTCGAGGCATCGCCCACACAACCGGCAAGCGTCACAGAAACCGCGGCCTTGGCGGCGACTTCCCGCAACTTCTTTTCTATCGCCCGCTGCGCCCCTGCCAGCGTCGCCCCTTCGACTTTGGCGCGGCCGTACGAAGGCCCTAACGCCACAGTGCCCAGCGGCTCGACCAGATAGATGCCCTGAATAGGGTGATCCAGCATCGTCCCTGCCGCATCAATAAACAGCAAATCACCCGCCTCGATCTTGTAGGGAGCCGCGGGCAGCGGCACTTCTCGCCACACACCGCCGGGCAACTTCCCCTGCGTGCGCGTGGACGGGAAAGGGGGACAGACGGGAAAGGGGGGACGGGAAAGGGGGACATCACTGATTATGGTCAACTGGGAAAGGATAATCAGTGATGTCCGTGCGCCGTGAATGCTTGTGTATTTTAGCAGGTGAAAGTCCTGCCTGGGAAGGGTCGCTTGCCCAGTAGCAATCGAAGCGGCGGAGGAGGCAACAAATCCGTCGGAGCCTTCGATGTAAAGGGTCACTTGGTGATCCCGCGAAGATGTAGGCCGTAACGCAAGTGAACGCTCGATGAGGCCTCGAAACGATTGATGTGGAAGCCGACCCGTCGGACATTCGGGGAAGGCCAGCATGGCAAGGGAAGGGAGCGACAAACGCACCGCGCCATTCCACCGGGGTAGAGACGACGGCATGCATCGAAGGAATGCACAGGAAGCACGGGAAGCCGACGACGACAGCCGGGGAAACGGCAACGGGCAGCCCGTGAGGGTCAGGCCCGGTCGCGTCGGTGGCGGAGAGGCTCGTAGTAGCGTTGAAACCGGGTAATGCCGGTGGAGCAAAGGGGCCTCACTTCGGGCGCGTTGTCGGAAGGGACAAAGGGATTGCGATTGGCTTCGGCCTAGCAACACAAAAGGCCCCGAGCGTCCCGGAAGCGACTTTACGGTTCGGCGAAGGTTGCGCCACAGGCGTGATCGTGGGCTTGACGGTGAAGCCCGTCGGAGAGCCGGATGCGGGAAATCCGCCCGTCCGGTTCGATGAGCGGGAGGTGGAAACGGAGCATGGCAGACGGATATTGCGCCACACAACGGGGAAACCCTGACACAGAAGTAAGCCGCAGCCTAAACCACCGCGCCACCTCTCGACTCTACCCTTTTCCGCTCTGTCCCCTTTTCCGCTCCTCTCACCCTGATGTTCGTCGCCGTTGCCGCGCTGGTGTGCTGGGTGGTCGGCGGGCTGCTCGGGATGGGACTTGCCGCACTCAGCCCGGAGTTCTTCCGCCACGCCTTTGTCGGCGTCCCCAAGGAATTCGGCGAAATGCTGCGCTACGCCTGGGCCGGCGGTTCGATCCTGGGCATCAAGTTCGGTGGGTTTGCCGCAATGATCTTGGGGTCGTTCCTGTTCTACGCAAGGTGGCACCGGCGGGCGAAGTCTTCCGCCTGAAGCACCGACAGCGTGCTACGTACTCGTCGCCACCGACAATGGCACCCCGCCCAAGCGGGAAATATGGTGGACGTTCAAAACCGAGAAGATCGAGTCGGCCGAATCGGAGTGTCCGGCGTGGCCACAGTTGCACGGCGAGATGGCGACGCTGGTCACGCGGGGAAGTGTTTCAGGTACGGCAACCGTTAGATGCCGCCGTTGACGATGTACCGCTTGGCCGAAGCGTAGCGCGCTAAGGCGTCGTCCGACAATAAACTACCGATTTCGTTCCGTAGGGAACGCCCTCTGTGGCGTTCCGGGATTGACGAGAAAGGCTTTTTTTCGGCTCACAGAACGCCACGGAGGGCGTTCCTACAGGACGTGCGAGCCCATGTAATTCGGTAGGTTATTCCCGGACAACGCCTAACACCTCATCCGTCGTATCAATGCCCGTGGCGGTTACGATTTCAGTTGTCGGCATGTCATTACTCACACGGTTCTGAAACTGCATACTGCTTAGTTCCTCCGCCGTCGCCCGGGCGGAGATGCCGAGAAACTCCACGCCGACGACCTGATCGTTCTCGTCGAAATCGAGAATTATGCCGGGGCGAACCTCTTCGGACTCGACGATCCGATTTTCGTCGAGACGGAAGTAGAGGGCGTCATTTTCCTTATCAACCTTGATTTTCATGTTTCCTCCTCAGGCGACGATCGAAGAAGGCTGTTACGCCTTTGTTAGGTTGCTTGACTATGTTGATGACGACACGCAGCCAACGATTTCCGAACTCGGGAATTTGCTTGATGTAATGCCGGGTGTCGTCGTCGTGCTCTTCGATGTTGTCCGGTTCAGCAAGTGCCCTTTGGACCCACTCGCGGGCGATACCCCGCTCGCTCAGCATATCCTCAAAATGGCGCGTTAAATCCGACTCCATGCTGAAATGGTAGCATAATTAACGACACGTTGTCAATTATATTGATTATGCGTAGTCCGAGAAGATTGACGTGTTCATGGAACCTTGGGCTCCGGCTATCTTCCGCGGAATTATTTCCAGCCTCCGCTACTTTTTACCCAACCGCTTCGCTCCTTCAACTCCCCCGCCGTTTAACCCGTCGGCAAGCTCTTTTTCGCTTGCCTCGGCGTTCTGAGGGTGTATGATTTTTTGCACGGGAGAAAGACGAACCGGCTCATGGGGAGGCATTTATGGCCAAGACTACGGCCACGATCATCGGGCTGGTGCTGGCCGCGGTTGCGATCGGCGTGAATACGGCGCAGTATCCGATCGTGTGGCAGATGACCGACCCGGCGTTGGCCGCGCGGCCGAACGCCGAACAGCAGCCGCCGCCCGAGACGCCGCCGCAGCCGGCAGCCGAGGCCCCACCGGCGACGGCGGATGGAAACAACAGGGCCGTGGATGAAAGCAAAACGCCGGCGACGGGCGATCAGCCGGATGATGCTCCGCGATCTGGAGATTCGCCCGGGCCTGCTATCAACGAAAAAGAGGCGGCGCCGTTTGATGCCGGCGAGAATTACTCATCACCGCCGGAAGACGCGTTAGAGCCGGACATTCGCCCGGCCGCCCGGCCAATGATCGAGGAGCCGCTGGCGCCGGTCAACTTCGCGGGCCTCTCCGGCAACCCGGGAAGCCTATCATCGGCGCGCGAGCCGGTGCGCCGACTGCCGCTGGTCGGTCGGCCCGGCCCGGCGCCGATTGTCTCACGGTCGAACAACGGGGCGATTCCGGTGTATCCGTCAACGGGGATCGAGTGAGAGGAAAAGCAGTCGTCCAAAACAACTTGTAGCACAGCCGCCCTCGGCTGTGCGAATTGCCCCGGACCGCCGGGGGCGGCTGTCGTACATATATTGAAGTTGTTTTGGCCGACAACTAAGGTTTCGGATTAAACGCAGCTTTCCGCATCGCAACTAATTCTACTGCGCAGGATCGGGAGTCGCGGGAATGGGGACTGGCTCCGTCGCCGGGACCGTTAAGCCTTGCCGATACGTTTTTCGGCTTTCGGTGCCAGTCCCCTTTCCCGCGACGGTCGGCGCCGCTCCCCGCGGAAAAAGGGGACAGGCACCGTGGCATCGCCGTTTTTCCAAGCGACAAACCAACTTGCGCCACGGAGCCGGTCCCCATTTTCCGCCGATCCTGCGCAGTAGTGCTAATCCGCCGGCGGCGTGCAGGCGATGCAGGGCAATTGCTGGAACCGCACGCTCTGCGGCGCGGAGGCGGCCTTCGCCCAACGCTCGCTGACTTCGTCCCGGGCGCGGCCGAAATAGTCGACGCCGGGCAGATCGGCCGCGGCCAAGGACAAGATTTCATAGGCTTCGGCGAAGCGGCCTTCGCGGCACAGCCGGTTGACCCACTGCCGATGGAGGTGGACGTAGTTTTGCACGAAGGCCTTGAAGTGCGGGTCGAGGGCCAGGCCCTGCCGCAGCAGCTTCACCGCTTCGGCGTATTTCCCCTCGTTGCCCAACTCGATCGACCAGTTGTTGACGGTCGCCAGCAGATTGCCCCGGGCGGTCTCGGTTGGCGGGATCGAGCCGGAGGGCCTTCGCGTCGGCGGCCAGCGCGTCGGCGAAGCGGTTCTCGGCCAGCAGATCGACGCCGCGGTTGTAGTAGATCATCGCCGCCAGTTGGATCGGCGTGACCACCCGGGCCTTCGAGCGGTCGGCCGAGGCCGCCGCTCCGATCGTCTGCGAAACGGCCGCCGTCGCCCGTTCCGGCGAGTCCTTCACTTGGAACCAACTGGGACAAGTGGTTTCCACGTCGAGCGATCCGTCGGGCAGCAGCAGGCGGCTCATGGCGTGGCCGGGCATTCGCAGCGCCCGGCAATCGAGGCCCAGCCGGCCGGCAAGATAGTTGTACAGCACGGTGGCCGAGACGCAATTATATTGCCCGGCGTCCAACACCCGCCGCAGGTCGGTGTGCTTCAGTTCGTACCCGCCGCTGAGGACGCGGCGGTGCATGAAGTCGAAAACCGTCTCGGCCCGTTCCCGCGGTGATTCGGCGAGCGTCTCCGCGGTGCGGAGCCGCTCGGCCAGGGCGGCCGCTTTTCGCTCGTAGCGCTGCAAGGCGTCGGCGTCGTCGATCCCGCTGGCCACCAGCGCGGCGTCCAGGGGCGAGAAGTCGTCCAGCCGGCCGTCGGCGGCGTCCGCGAACAGCCGCTGCTCGAGCGGATTCAGCGGCGGAGACGTAAGATCAGACACTTCCGCCGATGCAGACGGTGAGGCAAGCAGAAGAACCAGGAGGGAAAGTGCGTATCTCATCGGGAAAGGCTCGTTTCCTGCCTTTTTCTCGGACATCCGGCCGGCGGGGGCACGTCGCCGGCGGCGCTTGCCCTCTGTTGATAGAATTATAGGGCGCAGTAGAAGGGGTGGGCAAAGATGTTGGGACCACACCGCGTGCAACGACGAAAAATACTGTCGAATGCTCGCCGTAGCCGTTTAGCGGCCGCCGGCACGGCGGTCTTTGTCCAGCCTGGGCCGCCATGCCGGCGGCCGCTAAACGAATGAGGTTGGACTTTTGACCCGCGGAGACCTATAATTCGGTACACACGCCCCAATTGATCCAATCGGACCGCTACACCTTTTCGCGCGGCGTGTAGTTGGTGTGCAGCAGTTCGTGACTGCGGTGGCCCAAGGGGCCGTCGGTGAGGAACTCGTCGTACAACTGCTGCACGGCCTGATTCTCGTGCGACTTGCGGAGTTGCTTCCCTTCGTCCTCGCGATAGATGGCCTCGATCCGGGCCTGGCGGACGGCGTTGTTCGTGTAGCGGGGCTGCCCGCCGCCGCCGATGCAGCCGCCGGGACAGGCCATCACTTCGACGAAATGGTAGCTGCTTCTCGCCCGAGCGGATCGCCGAAATTACCCGGTCGGCGTTGCCCAGTCCGTGGGCGACGGCCACTTCGAGGGTCACGCCTTCGAGGAACTTCCACTCGGGCTTTACGCCCTCGATTTTCAACGACGCCTCTTTCACGCCTTCCAGCCCCGCGATCGGGGCCACGTGCAGGCCGTCGGAGCGGCAGTTCGCGGCCGGTGACCAATTTCGTAGGCGGTGCGAATGGCCGCCTCCATCACTCCGCCGGTGTTGGCGAAGATGTCGGCGGCGCCGCTGGACAGACCGAGCGGGGCGTCCATTTCCTCGTCGGGCAAGGCGGCGAAGTCGATGCCGGCGGCGTGGATCATCTTGCCCAACTCGCGGGTCGTCAGCACCACGTCCACGTCGCGCGTCCCGCTGGCGTCCATCTCCGGCCGCTGGCACTCGAACTTCTTCGCCGTGCAGGGCATGATCGAGACCACCACGATCTGCTCGGGCCGCTTGCCGAGTTTCGCGGCGTAGTAGGTCTTCGCCACCGCGCCGAACATCTGCTGCGGCGACTTGCAGGTCGAAAGGTTCGGGATCAGGTCGGGATGGAAATACTCCAGGAACTTGATCCAGCCGGGCGAGCAACTGGTGAACATGGGCAGAGCGAGGGGTGCCGGGTGCGGGTCGGTATGTCCGGTCCCCTCGCCCTTTGGGAGAGGGTTAGGGTGAGGGCCGTCGGCCGATGTGTCCCCAGCGCCGAGCAGCCGCTTTCAACCGCGTCAGCAACTCCGTCCCTTCCTCCATGATCGTCAGGTCGGCGGCGAAGTTGGTGTCGAAGACGGCGTCGAAGCCCAGCCGGCGCAGCGCGGCGACCATTTTGCCGGTCACCAGCGTGCCGGGCGGATGGCCGAAGCACTCGCCCAGCGCGGCCCGGATGGCCGGGGCGGTCTGCACGATCACGTGGTTGTCGGGCTTGTCGAGCGCCTTCCAAACGTCCTCGATCTGGTCCTTCTCGGTGATTGCGCCGACGGGGCAGACGGCCGCGCACTGGCCGCACTGCACGCAGGCCACGGTCTTCAGATCGTGGCCGAAGGCGGGGCCGATGACCGTCTCGAAGCCGCGGTTTTGCGGAAACAGGGCGCCGACGTGCTGCGTCTCCAGGCAGACGCTGACGCAGCGGCGGCACTTGATGCACTTGCCCAGGTCGCGGGACGAGGGCGGGCGTGGAAACGTCCACGCGGCGGCGGGTCTTCTCGCCCGTGTAGGCTATCTCGCGGATGCCCAACTCCGCCGCCAGGGCCTGCAATTCGCAGTCCTCGTTGCGGTCGCAGGTCTGGCACTCGCCGTTGTGTTCCGAGAGCAGCAGTTCCACCACCATCCGCCGCGACTCGCGCACCCGCCGGGTGTTGGTCCAGACCTTCATGCCCTCGGCGGCGGGCATGGAGCAGGAGGCGACCAGGTTTCGCGCGCCTTCCACCTCGATCGCGCACACCCGGCAGGCCCCGATCGCCTTTAACCCCTCGACGTGGCAGAGCGTGGGGATTCGCACGCCGCAGCCTGCCTGGCGGCGGCAAGGATCGTGGTTCCTTCGGGGACTTCGACGGGAACGTTGTTGATCGTCAGGGAGATCATGGGGAGCAGTAGGTTAGTGGATGTGGAGATGGTCGTGAAAGTGGAGTGGGAAGTGATAATCAGTGAATTGACCGCTTGCGTGTTTACGCAGCCTACATCTGTGCGCTATCTCCACTTCAACGTGATTCTCCAGGCAGCGTTTTCCATAGTCGCAGCGGAGGCAGCGGCCGGCCTGGCGCACCGCCACCGGCTCGCGCCAGGGCTGCTCCACTTCGTCGAAATTGTTGCGGCGGCGCTCGACGGGAAGCAGATTGAGCTTTTCGCGCGGGGCGTCGGACGGCTCGGCGTCGGGATCGAAGAAGGTATCGACCTCGCGGTCCTTCCGCCAGAAGGCGTGGTTGGCGCCGGTCAGGTACTGGTCGATGCCGACGGCCGCCCGTTCGCCCGCCGCCACGGCCTCGACGACCGACGAGGCGCCGGTGACGGCGTCGCCGCCGGAGAAAATCCATTTTTCCGAGGTCTGGCAGGTGACCGGATTGATCTGGATGAAGGACTGGTTGCGGGCTTCGATGTGCACGTGGTTGGTGATTTTTTGCAGGTCGAGCGTTTGGCCGATGGCCACCAGCACCTGATCGGCGGGGATGACGAAGGCGTCGCCGCCCTCTTCCGGGCGTCGGCGGCCGGAGCGGTCGAACTCGCCGAGCCGCATGGGCACGCACTTGATGCCCGTCACGCGCTTGTCTTCGTAGCACGACCTCGATCGGGGCCGTCAGCAGCTTCAGGGCCACGCCCTCGTGCTCGGCCTCTTCGATTTCTTCTTCGTAGGCGGGCATGGCCTCGCGGCTGCGGCGGTAGACCACCGTGACCTTTTCGGCGCCCAGCCGCAGGGCGGTCCGGGCGGCGTCGATGGCCGAGTTGCCGCCGCCGATGACCACCACGTTTTTGCCCACCGGGACCGAGCCGCGGATGTTGTAGGTCCGCAGGAAGCTCAGCGCGTCGGTGATGCCTTCGGCGTCGGAGCCGGGCAGCCCCAGGCCCACGCCCAGCGGCGCGCCGACGCCGAGGAACACCGCGTCGTAACCCTCGGCCCGGAGGGCCTTGAGCGTCACGTCCTCGCCGAGCACCATGTTGGTGAAGATTTCCACGCCCATCCGCTCGATCATGCGGACCTCGCGGGCGACGATCTCGCGCGGCAGCCGATAGGCGGGAATGGCCTGCACCAGCATCCCGCCGGGACGCGGCTCGGCCTCGAAGACCTTCGGCCGGTAGCCCAGCCGGGCGAGGAAGTAGGCGCAGGACAGGCCCGCCGGACCGGCCCCGATGACGGCGATCTTCCGTTTCGCGTTGCAGTCGTTCTCGCGGACCTCGGGCAGTTGGATCGTCACCTCCTGATCGACCATGAACCGCTTGATGCCGCGGATCGAGACGGGGGCGTCGAGCGTCGCCCGGCGGCACTTGTCCTCGCAGGTGTGGAAGCAGACCCGCGAGCAGACGGCCGCGAAGGGGTTCCGCTCGCGGTGCAGCCGCAGGGCCTCGGCGTAGCGTTTCTCGCCGACCAGCGACACGTAGCCGGGGATGTCCACGTTGGCCGGGCAGGCGCTGCTGCAAGGGGCGTTGACCAGCGCCGCGCAGACGCCCGCCCGGCAGTGCTTGTCGCGGATGTGCTCGACGTATTCGTGGCCGAAGTGGCGGATGGTCGAGAGCACGGGGTTGGGCGCGGTCTGGCCCAGCCCGCAGAGCGACGTGTCCTTGATCATCTCGCCCAGGTCGATGAGCCGCTCGACGTCGGCCTCTTCGCCGCGGCCGTCGCAGATGCGGTTGAGGATTTCCAGCATCCGCTTGGTGCCCACGCGGCAGGGGACGCACTTGCCGCACGATTCCTCCTGGACGAATTCGAGGAAGAAGCGGGCGACGTCGACCATGCAACTGTCCTCGTCCATGACGATCAGGCCGCCGGAGCCCATGATCGCGCCCAGTTCGGAGAGCGATTCGTAGTCCGAGCGGGACGTTGAGGTGCTGCTTGGGGATGCAGCCGCCGGAGGGTCCGCCGATCTGCGCCGCCTTGAACTCCTTGCCGCCGGGGATGCCGCCGCCGATGTCGTAGATCAGGTCGCCCAGCGGCGTGCCGACGGGCACCTCGACCAGGCCGGAGTTCTTGATCGTTCCGGCCAGGGCGAAGACCTTGGTGCCCTTGCTGCGTTCGGTGCCTTGGGCGGCGAACCAGGCGCCGCCGTTGAAGATGATGGCCGGCACGTTGGCGTAGGTCTCGACGTTGTTCAGCACCGTGGGCTTGCCCCACAGACCTTGCACGGCGGGGAACGGCGGCCGCGGGCGGGGCTCGCCGCGGTTGCCCTCGATCGAGGTCAGCAGGGCCGTCTCCTCGCCGCAGACGAAGGCCCCGGAGCCCATGCGGATCTCGATGTCGAAGTCGAAGCTTCGAGCCGAGGATGTCCCGGCCGAGCAGGCCGCGTTCGCGGGCTTGGGCCAGGGCGATTTTCAGCCGCTGGACGGCCAGCGGATACTCCGCCCGGACGTAGATGTAGCCCCGCTCGGCGCCGACGGTGTGGGCGGCGACGGCCATGCCTTCGATGCACGCTGTGCGGATCGCCTTCGAGGATGCTGCGGTCCATGAACGCGCCGGGATCGCCCTCGTCGGCGTTGCAGACGACGAATTTCTTGTCGCCGGCGGCCTCGCGGGTGAACTTCCACTTTCGCCAGGTGGGAAATCCGGCCCCGCCGCGGCCGCGCAGCCCCGAGGTCCGCATGGTCTCGATCACTTGCTCGGGTCGTTGCGCGTCGATCGTTCGGGCCAGGGCCTGATAGCCGTCGCGGCGATGTAGTCCTCGATCCGCTGCGGGTCGAGCTGGCCGCAGTGGCGCAAGAGGATTTTCTTCTGCCGCTTGAAGAAATCCATGTCCGCGGCGTTGGGCACGCTGCGGCCGTCGGGGCGCTTGTGGGTCAGCCGCTCGACGATCCGCCCCCGACCGAGATGCTCGACCACGATGTCCCGGGCGTCTTGCGGGGCGAGCTTTTCGTAGAAGACGTCGCCGATCATCATCACGGGGCCGCCGGAACAGGGCCCCAGGCAGCCGGTTCCCACGATGGACACTTTATCCTGCAACTGCCGCTCGGCGAGTCCCGCTCCAGGGCCGCCTTGAACTTCAACGCGCCCGAGGCAATGCAACTGGCGCCGAGACAGAGCCGGATGCACTGATGTCCGTCGGCCGAGAGGGCGGCCTCCTGCTTGCAAAGCGCGTCGCGCAGGGCCGTCAACTCCGCCGGGTTCGCAATTACTTGAGTCACTGGTCGCTCTCTCCGTTGCCGTTGTCGGCCGATGCGTCATGATCGCGGTACTGGTCGAGGATTTTGGGAAGCTGCGCGGGGCGAACCCGCTGATGCACGTCGTCGTCGATCATGATCACCGGCGCCAGTCCGCAGGCGCCGAAGCAGCGGCCCACGTCGAGCGAGAACATCCGATCGGAACTGGTCTCGCCCACCTCGATCCGCAGCAGGTCTTTCAGGGCGGCCAGCACTTCTTTGCCGCCGCGGACGTAGCAGGCCGTGCCCAGGCAGACGCGGACCAGATGCTTGCCGCGGGGAACGGTGGTGAAGAACGAATAGAAGCCGACCACGCCCGCCACTTCGCTGTACGGTTTGTCCAGCGACAGCGGCGATCTTCTTCAGGGCCGTTTCGGGCAGATAGCCGAAAATGGCCTGGGTGATTTGCAGCACCGGGATCAACGCCCCCGGCACGGATGCATAGTCGGCGAGCACGTCGTCGAGTTGCCCCAATAGCTCTTCTTCGGTGGCTTCTTCGCAGCCGGGACACTTGGCCAAATATGTGGAAAATGGCATGGATTGCGTTCCAGGATAATCAAAATAGCCCTTATTATATTACACATATTTATGTTAACACGTCGCGTAGTAGCACTACAAGGGGGCATCGGCCGAATTTTGTCCCGCCGCACTGCAAACGACGGACTGGAATAATCTAATGGGTGGAATGAAGGCCGTAAAATGGCAGGGTGCATGCGGCGGATGGATTTCCCAAAACCTCTAGCCCGGATTATTCATAAACACGAAGGAACATTGTCATTCTGAGCGCAGCGAAGAATCTGGGCTGTTTGCGGCGCATCGGAGATCCTTCGCTGCGCTCAGGATGACGTTTATGAATAATCCGGGCTAGTGGTCTATCCATCTTGACTTTCCCAGTTGGGACGGCTCGTGCTGGAACATCCGCAGGCCATGCGACGTTATCTGAGCACGGCAAACCTGGCCGCGGGCCTGCGCCGGATGGCCGAAGCGGGGCCCGAGTTCAGCGGAGAGGGAGAGCGGGATTGGGGATTCGGCGTTCGGGACGCGGAATTTGCCGCTTGCTGTTTCGCACTACGCGGGAAACTTCATGACGATTCGCCCAACCGCTTTCACCGTCGGAATCCTGCTCCTGAGCGCAGCGGAGGATCTCCGTGCATCCAGAGCAGATCCTTCGCTAGGTTCAGGATGACAGCCAATTCCGACAGCTATTGATTCGCCGATCCTAAATGACCGCGTCAGACGTATTTGCCGAGGACTGTCCGATATATTTGCCGTGAGAGAGTCCTTCTCTGCCCAAACGGGATATTTTCCGCGAAAATGGGCCTCTTCCAGATCCCTGTAGGCGGGCATGACTCGATTATATTTGACCAGGCAGAGGAATCCCCGAACAATTTTGTAGGCAATCGTTGGATATTCGGGGGCTATTATGCGAGACAAATCGCGCCTTTCGAGACGGGTGTTTTTTACCCGGGCAGGAACGGGAACCATGACGGCTTTGTTTTTCGGGGGCTGTATGACCTCGGAGGGAAACGCGTTCGCCGCCCCTTTCAGCAAACGAGTGGCGGTCCCGCCGCTGCCGCCTAATTTGCAGTGGATCAACGTCGCCCGGCCGATCAAACTGCAAGACCTCCGCGGCAAGTTCGTCCTGCTCGACTTCTGGACCATGGGCTGCATCAACTGCATGCACATCATGCCCGAGTTGCGGAAGCTGGAAAAGGCGTGGCCCAACGAACTGGTGGTCATCGGCGTTCATTCGGGCAAGTTCGCCGACGAGAAAAAGACCGAGAACATCAAGGAAGCGGTCCAGCGATTGCGGATCGAACATCCCGTGGTCAACGACGCCCAGATGGTCGTCTGGAACAGTTTCGGCATCCAGGCCTGGCCGAGCCTGGTGCTGATCGATCCGGAAGGGTATGCGGTTTGGGGGCACAGCGGCGAGACCACCTTCGATCAACTCGACACGCTGCTCCGCCGCGCGGCCCCGTACTATCGCAGCAACGGCACGCTCGACCGCCGGCCGGTGAAACTCGACCTCGAGCAAAAGAAATCCGCGGCTACGGCGTTGCGATTTCCGGGCAAGATTCTGGCCGACGCTCCGGGCCGCCGGCTGTTCATCGCCGACAGCGGCCACAACCGCCTCGTCGTCGCGCGGTTCGACGGCTCGGCAATGGCGGTGATCGGTTCAGGCACGGCGGGCCGGGCCGACGGTGATTTCGCGACGGCCGAGTTCAACGCGCCGCAAGGAATGGCCCTCGACGGCGATATGCTCTACGTAGCCGACACCGAAAACCATCTCATCCGGCGCGTCGATCTGGCCGCGAAAAAGGTCTCGACCATCGCCGGCACGGGTCGGCAGAACCGCGGCGCGCCCCCCTTCGCGCCCCTCGGCAAACCACTGGGCATGGACCTGAGCAGCCCCTGGGCCCTCTGCCTGCACGAGAAAAACCTCTACATCGCCATGGCCGGCTTGCATCAAATCTGGATCATGAGGCTGGACCGGCCGGCGATCGGCGTTTATGCCGGCAACGGCGTGGAGGACATCGTCGACGGCCGCCTCCGACCGCGACGGGCGTATCAGTCCGGCTTCGCTGCCTTCGCCCAGCCGAGCGGGTTGACGACCGACGGCACATGGCTGTATGTGGCCGACAGCGAGGGCAGCTCGATCCGCGCCGTTCCGTTCGATCCCCGGGGAGACGTGCGTACGGTGGTGGGAACCGCTTACCTGCCCGCGGCAAGGCTCTTTACCTACGGCGACGTGGACGGCCGCGGTCCGACCGTGCGGCTCCAACATCCGCTCGGCATCGTATTTTACGAGGGAAAACTGTACGTTGCCGACACCTACAACAACAAAATCAAGGACATCGATCCGGCCACCGGCGAGACGCATACGCTCGCCGGCGCAGACGGCGGCGGGGCATACCGACGATCCGCCCGCCTTCAACGCCCCCGCGGGCCTCTCTGCCGGCGACAATAAACTCTTCGTGGCCGACACCGACAATCATCTGCTGCGGGTGATCGATCTGCGGCAGGGAAATCGCGTTTCCACGCTGTCGATCACGGGACTGAAATAGTTGTAGGGTGGGTCAAGTCCATGTAGGGTGGGTCAAGCGAAGCGCAGCCCCACCAACTGCGGGAAAACCTTGGTGGGGCTGCGCTTCGCTTGACCCACCCTACATTCTACTTTCCTGTCGATCTCGGGATGGAAATAGAAAAAGCCCGCGGGGGGACCCGCGAGCTTTTTCGGGAGTGGTATTAGGAACAACTCTCGCGAACGCCTATTTCGCTTACATAGATGGAAACAATTTTCTCCCCTCTCCCTTTGGGAGAGGGGCCGGGGGTGAGGGCATGGCAGACCGCTCTGCCCTCACCCTAACCCTCTCCCTGAGGGAGAGGGGACCTCAATTACATGGAGCTCATCATCGGCGGCAGGGGCGCCGCGTCTTGCGTCGTTTTATGCGGGGCGGGGGCGGGCGGCAGCGGCTTCTGCTTCGAGGCCGGAGGCGGCGTGCCCGCTCCTCCCTCGTTGCAGCCGCACTGCGGGCAGCAGTAGACCACCACGCATTTGTAGACCGGCACCTTGCAGACGACCTCTTTTTTGACCAATTTCTTTTTCACCCGCACCTTGCCGCACTTGGGCGGGTAGTAGCACTTGTCCTTCTCGGCCGCGCAGGGATCGCACTTCTTCCGGCAACCCTCGCAACTGCAGTCCGGTGACTGCTCGAGGCCGCAAGCGCCGCACTGGCCGGAATGGCACTCGTTGGCGCAGGGGCCGCAAAGCCGCGGCAGCATCGTGCAGAACTCCTCGCACTCGACTACCCAGACAGTCTTCTTGACCTCTTTCATCTGGCACACGATGCGGCACTGTTTTTCGCAGCGGCTCTGGCAGCCGCAGCGGCCGCAATGTTCGCAACTACCGTAGGTCTGCACGTCCTTGCACGCGCCGGGGGCTTTGCACTCTGCGGAGGCCGTGGTAAAGCCCCCCAGCGACCAGCCCAGGATCAGGGTTAGGGACAACACTGTTCGACTCATGAAATATCTCCTTTCACGTCGGGGGGCGCGACGGGGACCATCGCGCCCACCCGACATTCATGTTAGAAATCGACTTGGCAGCGGGTTTCGAGGATATCGGCCACGCCCCGGCCGGGAAGCGCGGCCGCAACCGTGCGGTCCGTCGTTTCCGAATGAACGTAGTTCAGCATCAGGCGGGTATAGGGGCTCAAATACCAGTTGATGCCGAAGGTGTGGTTCACGACGCGGCCGGCGCCCGGGGCCAGGGTATTGAGGTTCAAATAGTCCACCCGGTAGGCCAACTCCCAGGCGCCCTTGCCGGTGCAGATGTTGCAGTCCTCGGTGCGGACGCGGAAGAAGTTCTCGTAGGGCTTGACCCGGCCGAAGACGCCTTCCTTTCGTTCGTAGACGCGGTTTTCGCCGGTGAGGAAGTAGCTCACGAAGATGTAGCCGCCATCGAACGGCGCCGTGCCGACGCCGGTTCTGATGAACGTAAGCCCACTCGTATTCGGCCTGGACCGAAAACGGCCCATAGACGAAAGCGACTTCGGGGCTAAAGGCGTTGATCCCGTCGGCATTCGCGAAGGTGGTGATGTTGCGACGTGTCGACGACGTAGTTGGCCAGATGGGCGTCGGGGCGCTGGGCGATCCGGTAGCGGTTGACCGTGGGGGCCGTGCCGGGCTTGAGCGTGGCAATCTCGCGGTAGGTGTAATTCATGCCCAAGTGCAGCAGTCCGCGGCCCTCGGTGGCTTCGTCGTACCACGGAAGCCAGGTCGTACGCGCGTCGAAGGCATAGCCGCCGTTGTCGTCGTAGCTGGTATCCTTGGGGAATGCGTTGTAGGGGTTCACCGACTGCCAGGCGTAGCCGCCCAGCCACCAGGTCATCGTTTCGGCTTCGTTCCAATTGAAGACCATGACGCCCGGCTTGCGGTCGCCGATCCCGCCGGCGGGGCTAATCACGCTGCGCTCCATGAAGGTGATGTAGTTCGAACTGGTTTGCGTATCCAGTCCGTAGCACTCATAGAAATTGCCGAAGCGGACGTGACCGACGTAGGGCAACTCCTTGATCGTCATGTAAACGTCCTTGAAGGCGGTCGGCGAGTCGGCGAAGTCAACTTGGAACTTGTAGTCCACGACGTTGAAGGCCTCGCCCTTGACGCAGAGCCGGGCGCGGCGGAACTCGGTGCCGTTGAGCATGTCGCCGGCTTGCGACAGGCTTTGGGCGTTTTGCGAGAAGGCGGCGGTGTCCCACTGGATGCGGCCGCCCACACTCACCGACGGTTTGCCGGCGGCCTTGGCCTTGTCGGCCGCGGCCTTCTCGTGCATTTTCTGCAAGGCCTTCTCCAACTCGGCCACGCGCAGGGCCAGATCGGCGTCTTGGCCGTTGTTGTTCGATACGAAATTCGTTTTGGCTCGCCGGCGGCGTCGCGGGCGGTGCCCGATAACCGTCGGTCGGCGAATTATAGGAATCAGGCGACGTCGGCTGCATGGGGCCGTCTTGGCCAAAGGCCGGGACGTTCAGCCCCCAGGCAGCCGCCACCGTCAGCATCCAGGCCGACAATTTACAAATACGTCCGTGCATCTTGGGTTCCTCTCCTAAGCGGGTTCCGTACATGGTGGTCAAAATCAACTTGCATCACTCAGGGAGGAGACTCGTTTAGCCCCGGCGTCCACGCCGGGAGACGCATTGCGAACGACCGCAACAATCTTCCCGGCGTGGACGCCGGGGCTAAACAATTGAATCCTCCCAATATCATGCGCGTCGATTTCTCCGCGCACAATTGCGCCAGTTCTTACCGCTGAAACCTCCGGTGCATCCGACACCTTTGGCATCTCAGGAATAATACTCGGGAGGCGAATAACCCGGAATTGAGTTAGAGAAGTGTTAGGGCCCGTCGCCGGTCACGGAAAGGGGGCGGCCGACGCTGCAACCGGCACAGCCCTCATCGCCCGCCCAGCACCTTCCGCAAAACCGCCCAAACGATCAGCAACGGAATTAACGCTATTAAGAGACGAGGCCGCCGGGCCGCTATAATCAGCAAAACCGGAACGGCGAGCAACAACCAGTTGGGCAACCGCTGAATGTCGTCGTAGGCCAGCCAGGCGACCGCCATTAAGGCCCCCGCCCGCCAACAGAACGCGCAGCGTCCCCGCCGACTCCGGCCACCAAAGCCAGTTGGCTGCGGCGCCCAGCAGAAGCACGACGGCGGCGATGGCCAAAATGCGGCGCTGCATGAGTTCTAGCGTGTAGGGTGGGACAAGCTTTAGCCGGGATTATTCATAAACACGAAGGAACATTGTCATTCTGAGCGCAGCGAAGAATCTGGCTGTTTGCGGCGCATCGGCGATCCTTCGCTGCGCTCAGGATGACGTTTATGAATAATCCGGGTTACGCGGTCCCACCAGTAACGGCGAAAAATGTGGTGGGACTGCGCGAGCTTGTCCCACCCTACAATCTGCAATGGCATCTAAATCCGGTCCAGCATGTCGATCCAGCGGACGAGCTGCGCCAGTTCCTCGTCGTTGAGATAGCGGGGCGTGTCGCCGAGGTTTTTCAGCGTGACGGGATACTTCATCTTTTCGAGCGCGGCCGAAAATTGCTTGATCGGCCCGGCCAGCCGCGATTTGCCGGCCGAGGCCATGTAGATGGCCAGCCGGTGAGTCGGCTCGTTGGTGGGCGGCAGGCCCATCATGATCGCCTCCACGGCGGCCACGGCGCGGAACGCCTCCCGGTTGCGGAAGGCCGCCAGAAAAGCCATCGAACCGCCCCCTTCGTAGCCGTGGGCGACGATCCGCGTGGGATCGACCTTGTAGGTCTTGCCGATCTGACCCAGCAGCCGATCGACGAACTCCGTCTCGCCCGGCGTCCACATGGCGGGGTTGGCCGATTTCGGCGCCAACAGAATCAGGTGGTAGCGATCGCAGAGCGGCTTCCAGCGGGCCAACAGGTCCTTCCACTCGAAACCGCCGGGCGCGTGCAGCCAGACCACTACGCCGCAAGGCGCCTCGGGCCGGTATCCCGCGGGCACGTAGGCCCAGGCCTCGTTGCTGAATTCCGGGATTTTCAACTGGAGTTGGCCGGTCGGCGGGCAGCCTGCAGCCGAGGGCGGCTGGGCTACAGTGCTACAGGCGGCTGGCGCGAGCGGGCAATTCGTCCGGCGGCAGAGCGGTGGGAAGCTGCGCCAGCACGGCCTTCACCGGCCGCAATTCGCCTTTGCGGCGGACCTCGAAGCGGACTTCAGTTCCCGGCTCCAGCAGGCCGATTTTTTCGATCAGTTCAATGCGGTCCTTGATCGGTTTGCCGTCGAAGGAGACCAGGACGTCGCCGGGGAGAACGCCCGCCGCGGCCGCGGGACTCTGCGGATAGACGTAGCGGACGATGACTCCGTCGCTTGGCCGGCCCGCGCATCGGCAGCACGCCGAAGAAGCCGTGCTGGAAGGGGACGAGTTTATCCGTCAACGTCAGTTCGCTTTCGATGCGTTTGTTGTTCCGCATGACGGCGACGTGGATTTTGTCGCCGGCGTAGCGGCGTCCGATCTCGGTGGTTGCCTCGACGGTGCGGTGGGTCGGCCGGCCCTCGATCGCGACGATTTCGTCGCCCGGTTTCAGGCCGGCGGTCGTGGCGGGGCACTTCGGCAGGCAGGCGGCGATGACCGGCCGGCCGGTGTAGATGTTGGGTCCCTTGAGGCTGATGCCCGCCAGGCCGGGATAGAGGTCCTCGCCCTTTTCCAGCCGGGGCAATGCCCGCTGGACGTCCTCGGCGGGGACGGCGAAGCCGATCCCCGAATCGTACCATTCCATGCCGGCCATCTGTCCGCCGGCCTGCGGAGAGAGCGGGGCGATGACGCCCAGCACGCGGCCGCGGATGTCGATCAGCGGCCCGCCGTAGTTGTTCGGCGAAACGGCGGCGTCGGTTTGGATGGCCTTGCCCGAGATGCGGTCCAGGGCGCTGATGATTCCGACGGCCATGTTCGGCCGGTCGCCCTCGAAGGTCCGTCCCACGGCGATGGCCCACTGGCCGACGCGGATTTCACTGCGGGGGGCGATCTCGCCGACCGGCAGCGGTTTCCCCGCGTCGATCTTCAACAGCACGAGCATCCGCGAGTGGTCCGTGGCGACCAGCTTGGCCGGCTTGCGCGTGCCGTCGGGCAAGCGGACCAGGATCGAGGCCGGCTCGGCCGCGAAGTTGAACGCGCTGGAAATGATGTACCCCTTCGGATCGACGATCAATCCGGTGGTCGGGCCGGAACCGAAGAGTTGCCCTTCGACCTTCTCCAGTCCGCCGATGGTCTCGATCTGGACCACCGATGGGGCGATTCGGTCCACCGCCGCCCGCAACGAGGCTTGCATCAACGAGTCGGCGTCCTCCGGCCGGCGACCGTGCGGCCGACAGGCAAACCGCCGCGGTCATCAAAATCAACAAGCGTGATATTGTCTTCATGGTTGCGCCTTCTTCGCCGGTTTCTGCTCGCCGGCCGATCGCAAAGTGAACTCCAGCAACTCCTGGCCGCGGATGACCGTCAGCCTGATCGGGTCCTCGTAATCGACGAACTCCATGTCCTTCAGCAGCGACTTGCAGGATTGGACCAGGTTGTCGCCGGAAAGCACGATCAAGTCGTCCGGCTTCAGCCCGGCCTTTTCAGCCGGCGAGCCGGGCAGCACCCGGTCCACGTAGGGCGGCGTGCGTTCGAGAACGTCGGGAACCAACACGATCCCCAAGGCCGTCGGCGTGAGCGGATGCAGGGGCTTCTTCACCTCCGCATCGCGGTGGGCGACAAACTTGCCCGACCGGATCTCCTCGACCGATTGCCGCACTTCGACGGTCGGCAGGGCGTAGTTGAGCCAGGTGTTGTTCAGCGAGTTGCGGAGCTCCTTGCCCAGGATGCCGGCCAATTGCCCGTCGAGCGTGACCAGGGCCCCGCCGGCGGCGCCGGGATTGTTCGTGGTCATGTCGAGCACGTAGACCGGACCGCGGTATGGGGTCTCGAAGACGCCCCGCCGGGCTTCCAGCCGGGTGACGACCGAGATGGTCCCCTTCTGCACGCTGACCGGCTCGCGGCCGTAGGCCACGCCGAAGACGTTGCTCAGCGCCAGGACCCGGGTCCCCGCTTCCAGTTTGGCGGCCTTCGACAGATCGAACGAGGGGAGTCCGTCGGCCTCGACCTTGAGCACGGCCACCTCCAGCTTCGGATCGGCGCCCACCAGTTTCGCGTCCAACTCGCGGCCGTCGGAGAGCATCACCGAGATATAATCGGTGTCGAGCACGTAACTGAAGGCGGTGAGGATGTAGCCGTTCGACGAGATGAGCACGCCGCTCTGGTAGCTCTCCATGCCCTCTGTATCCGCCCGCCCCGTAGACCTTGACGATCTTCGGCTGCACTTGGGCGATGGTTTCGACGATGCCGGCCGAGGCGGGCAGGGCGAACAACAGCAAGGCCAGGAGAAATTGCAAATTGAAGATTGCAGATTGCAAATTGAAAATTGAAGGGAACAACATTCCGCCGTTGCGCCGTTTAGCAGCCGTCGGCACGACGGCCCCGTTGGCGCTGCTGAGCCGCCGTTCCGGCGGCTGCTAAACGAATTCCGCGCCCGAAATGGAAACTGCTTAATTTACAATTTACAATCTTCAATTTACAATTTGCAATCATCAATGTTACGCCCTCCCCTACTTCTCCGTCTTGAAGCCTTCGATCCGCAGCGTGGCGAACGGCTCGTCGCCGTAACGGACCTCGATTTTGCCCGGCAGCAGCCGACCGTCCTTTTCGGCATAGCCGGAAAAATAAAGTTCGCACGGATCCGAATCCTCGTCGGGGAACATTTCCATCGCCAGCAGACGCCCATCGGCCGGGCCGAAATAGAAGCGGCACTCCACACCCCCGTGCAATCCGACGAGCACGTCGGCGAGACCTTGATGTCCGGCCAGCGGGGCCGTGCCGTAATAATAGACGTCGCCGAAGCGGTCCAGTCCCTCCAGGGCGAATCTCCGCCAGAGGTACAGCGCCGGCATGAGCCCGCCGCTGTGCTCGGGCAACAGCGACTTGCCCAGTTCGGCGCCGGCGGTCCACTCGATCTTCAAGGACGGGAGGATCAGCGCAGCCGCTTTGTCGCCGATCTGGAGGGTATACTTCCCGCCGCCGCTCAACGGTCCGGTGAAGGTCCAGGTCCCCCGGGCGTCGGCGAGTTTCGCCTTCGAGCTCCAGGCGTTCCAGACCCTTTTCTGTTCGAGTTCGTTGTAATAGTAGTTGGAAAAACCGGTCTTCTCCCGGTAATGCTGAGAGACGATTTCCGGAATCGGCAGCGCGGCGGGGGCCGTGGGTCTCGCCGGGGGCTTGGCGCCTTTTTTGGGTGGGGATTTTTTCGGCTTGTTCTTCGGCTTCGGCTCGGGCTGCATTGCGGGTTTCGGCCTGCCGCCGGTCAATTGCAGCAGTTCATCCACGCCGTGGACGCCCGCCAGACGGACCAGCACGTCGTGCCGCTTGCCGTCGCGGCGAAAGCTCAGGGGAACGCGCCAACCCTTGGGATAAATCCCCAGGATGTTCTTGAACTCGTTGACCGTGGCGATGGGCCGTCCGCCGAAACTGACCAGTTCGTCCCCTTCCCGCAAACCGCGGCGATAGGCGTCCGATGCTTCGAGGATTTGATCGACCACCACGTGGCCCTCATCGTCGTGCTTCATCACCGCGCCGAGGGTGGCGTGATCGACGATCCGGCCGCTGTGCAGCGTGCCCAGGAAGTTCTTGATCTGGTTGCTCGAGACGGCGTAGGCGACGCCGACGTTGACCCGCCCGCGCTTCTCGAAGGAGCAGCGGCCGTTGATGCCGAGCACGCGGCCTTGGAGGTCGAACAAGGGCCCGCCCGAGTTGCCCGGATTCACCGAGGCGTCGCTCTGGAGGCAATCGGTGTACTCCAGCAGGGTCCCGGCCGGTTCCTGGTAGCGATGGACGCCGGAGATGATTCCGTAGGTGATGGTCGGCTGAAAGTCGGTGGCCAGCAGGAAGGGGTTGCCGGCGGCGAAGACCCAGTCGCCGGCGCGGACTTTGTCGCTGTCGGCCAATTCGGCGTAGGGAAAATCGTCGCGGCCGAAGAGCTTAATCAGGGCTATGTCGCCGGTCGGGTCGATGGCGACCAGCACGGCGTCGTAGGCTTTGCGGTCGGCCATGCCGCATTGCATATAGTGTCCGCAAGGGAGCACGACGTGGTAGTTGGTGACGGCGAAGCCGTCGGGCGAGATGACCACGCCGGAGCCGCCGCCCTGCCCGTTGGCCGGAAAGATGGCCAGCACGGCGTCCTTGGCCTTATTGATCACCGCGATGCGCCGGGCCTCGGCGTCGAGCACGGCCGCGGGCGGCCCGGCCTGGGCCTGCGCAACGGTGCCCAGCAGCAGGGCCAGCATCAGGAGTAGGGTGGGACAAGCGCAGCGCGGTCCCACCATGTTTGGTACATCATGCAAAAATGGGTGCCACTGCTGGCTTGTCCAGCAGTGGGAAGCGTCTTTCCCACGGGAACACTGCTGGACAAGCCAGCAGTGGCACCCTCGAAGCGGCCCCACCCCACTTTGCGTCTGGCACATCATTTTACGATCCTCGCGTTGCACAACAGGAGCCGGTCGCCGGTGCCCAGGCTGTCGCCGAAATCAACCAGGATCGTCAGCCGCCGGACCCCGGCCACGTCCAATTCGATGGTTTGCGGTGCATCTTTGCCGGAGTAGTCGTGTTGGATGAGGACGCGGTCGTCGCCGCGGACGGTCAGCCGGACCTTTCCGCTCGTGCCTCCGGTTTCGTCGGCGCCGGCCACGGCGCGGAAGCGGCTGAAGCCCTTCGGCAGCCGGTAGACCAACTCCGTCCGGGCGAAGAGCGCCAGGCCCTTGCTATACACGACGCCGCCCAGTTTCAGCGGTTCCGAATCGAAGCCGCGGTTGAACCGCGGGGCGTAGAACAGCCGCAGCGCGGGCAAGGGCCGATCGGCGCCGAAGTACGGCGTCCAAGTTATTGAATCCGGCTTCAGGTCGCTGAGATAGAGCAGCTTGCCCTGGGAAAAATCGAGCCGCAGGACGTCCTCCAGCGGTGCGGAGACGTTCAGGCCCGTCGACGTAATCCACTGCAATTTCCCGGCCAGGGCGACCGACCGCGCCGACCACAGCGAACCGGAGGCGTCGGTGACGCGGCAAACCGGCGGCGGCGGCCCGTCGCCTGCCCCGTGGTGATAGACGAAACCGAAGACCTTCGCGCGTTTCACGGGCAGGAGCTTCGCCGTCGAGATTGAAGCCCACGGTGTCCGCCGTCACGTTTTCGACGATGCCTTTGCTCGAGTCGAGCGTTCCGCCGCTGCGGACGATCAGCAGATCGCTGTCGGACTTCCTCTCGGTCAACCGGGCCCATTCGGCGTCGAGCGGATCGGACCGCTGCAGCCGGACCGATTGGACGACGGACATGGGGGCCTCGATCACTTCGCCGCCGTCGAGCGTGATCCGCGACCGGCCGTCTTGGGCGAGGAACTGGCGGGCGCGGATCGCCGACCCGTCGGTCAACTCGACGAGGATACCGGCTGTTTGCGCCGCCGGCTGGGCCTCGCGCCGAGTGGTAAGCATCAAGAGGTTTTCCGTCTCCAGCGAGACGCGGCCCTGGGCCGTGTCGAGCGTCAGACGCCCGGCGGTCAATTCGACCGGGACGCCGGAGACCGATTGGCCGTCGAGCATTTGCGCCGTGAACGGGGGCGCCGTGAAACTCAATATCAACGTCAGTAATAGGCTGGTCATGGTAATTTTCTTTTCCGGTTGCGAAACCGCAAGCGGTTATTACGGTCCGTTTTCACTCTTCTCTCTTCACTCTTCACTATTTATTCTCATTCTCCTCGGCGGCCAGGCGGCGGAAGTACTGTTGGATGACGTCGCGGTAGTGGGAGGGGAAATCGCGGCCGATCTGCTGCATGGCTTCCTCGCGTTTTTTCGGCGGCAGATTGCCCCAGCCGCTTTCGGAGCCGATGTTTTTGGGGTCCACCTTGCCAGGCCCCTTGCCGCCCATGATCCTGCTCTGCTGGGCAGGGCTGCTGGGCTGCAGGATGTTCGCCTGCTGTTGCTGCTGTTGCTCTTCGATTTTCTTGATGATTTTGTCGAGCGACTTGATGATGCCGTCCTGTTGGTCGCGGACTTTTTTGCCCGCCCGGCCCAGTTCCAGCCGGCGGCGGACGTCGTCCATCCGCCGGGAAATGTGGTCCAGGGTCTCTTCCTTCAGATCCTTGAGGTCGTCCTGTATGAGCCGGGCGAGGACTACGTAGCGCCGCGGGCTGTACTGCTCGCCCTGCAGCAATTCGGCGGTCGACTTCAAGCCCGATTCCTTGTTCAGCAGGGCGTGGGACACGACGCTCTGGTAGAACAACAGCGCGGCCGGAGCCGCCACGTCGCCGGGCTTCAGTCCCGAGAGTTGCTCCTGCGCTTCGTCGTACAGCGACTCCTCGACCAGCCAGCGGGCGTAAAGCAGCCGCAGGTTGTTGACCAGCAGCGGCGGCGCGGTGGAGCCGCGGAGCCAGTCCTGCGATGGGAGCACCAATTGCGCCCGCGGCTCGGAGCATTGCTTCACTAGCCTGGCCGCGTCCCGGTCGATCAGCGCGAAAGTCAAGGCCAGCCGGACCAGCAGGTCGTCATCCGTGGCGGCGGCGGGCAGGCCGCGCCAGATTTTCTCCGCCTTCGAGCGGACGGCCGCGTCGGCCTTCACTGCATCCAGGCAGGAGAGCGCTTGGGTCCTCACCTGTTCGGCCGGCATCGGTTTCCAGGAGGCGGCTTTGGCGGCGAGCGGATTGGAGGTTTGGCCCACGGCCGGGGCGGCCAGTAAAACGGCGAGCGCGATTACTCCGAGTATCGTTTTCATTTGTTTTTCCCCAATTGCAGTTCGCGGGTGACGCGATAGATGCGCTCCTCCCGGTCGGCGAGCCGCCGCAGGGCCTCGACCAACTCGGCGTTGTCGGCCTGGTCGCCCTGGATCAGTTTCGAGTAGCGGTCGGTTCGTTTGTTGACCCGCATTTGCAGGGCGCGGATCATCCTCAGTTCGGCCAGGATGTCGACCAGCGGCGGGTCTTGGGCCTGGCCGGCGCCGGGTTTGTTTTTTTGCGATTTCTTGTCTTCCAGGTCTTTTTGGGCCTTTTTCAGGGCCTCGATCATGTCCTTCAGGGCCGCCAAGATGTCCTCCTCGATGCCCTGCGTGATTTTTCCCACCTTCGCCCGAGCCAAACGCTGGACCACTTGCTGCATGTCCTCGCGCATCTGTTCGATGGCCTCGGGAAAGGCGACGGCGGTGCCGTCCTCGTGGAGCAACTGCAACGCCTTGTCCACCTCGACGACGATTTGCGACTCCTTGTTGCTCAGCCGGCTGGCCTCGATTTCGTGGTTGTGGGTCCGCTCGGGGACGGGCACCGCGTCGAGCCGCAGC
Organism: uncultured Planctomycetota bacterium; assembly: GCA_963733145.1. Classification (GTDB taxonomy): domain Bacteria; phylum Planctomycetota; class Planctomycetia; order Pirellulales; family Thermoguttaceae; genus JAHIKV01. The sequence continues at coordinate 57,142 of CAVTCJ010000019.1, forward strand.
GTGCCGATGTAGACCTCCTGCTGCATCTGCATCATTTTCCGGAAGCGGGCCTCGAGCATCGCCAACAGCCGGGTAATCTGCTCCTCGCGCAGTTGCCGGAGGATCTCCTCCAGTTCCGCCTTGGCCTTTTCCAGTTCGCGGATGGCTTCCTCTTGTTTTTCGGTGGCGCCCTGGCGTTTGGCCTCGTCGAGCTTCTGTCTGCGCCTCCTTCATCTTTTGCTGTGCGGCCCTGAGTCGTTGTTCGGCCGGCGTCTGCTGTGAATCTTGCTGCTGCTGGTCGTTTTGCTCCCCTTGCTGGCCTTGTTGCCCCGGCTGGCCCTGCTGACCTTGCTGGCCCTTTTGCCCTTTTTGTCCCTTCTGACCCTTCTGTCCTTCCTGTCCTTTCTGTCCTTTCTGTCCTTTCTGGCCTTTCTGGTCCGAGGAGTCTCCCTTTTGGTCGCCCGACTTGGGCTTGTCTTTCCCTGCCTCGGCGCCTTCCTTTCCTTCTTTCGCTTTATTCTTTCCGTTCTTGCCGTTTTCCTTTCCTTTTTCTTTGCCGGCCTCCTTGCCTTTATCCGTTCCGTTTTTGCCGGCATTCTTGCTGTTTTCTTTTCCGCCGGCGGCCTTTTTCCCGCCGCCTTGGATGTCCTGGGCCAATCCGCCGGTTTTTTCGGCGAGTTTGCCTTGCTCGCCGGAGAGGCGTTTGGTGTTGTCGCCGCCGGAGGTGCGGCCCTGAACGTCCTTCTGCTGCTTGATGATCGCGTTGAGTTGCTTGAGGTATTGGCGGATGCGTTCTTTTTCTTTTTCGAGGCTTCTCGAGCGGTTCTCGCTCATCAGCAGTTCGAGCAGCGCACTCAGGTCCAGATCGACGGCGTTCTGATCCTCGATGGCGCGGGAGAGTTGGTCCTTGCCCAAAATATCCACTAGTTGTTCGAGCCGGACGGCGATCAATTTGTCCTTGCTCTGGGCGACTGCCTTTCTCAACAAGGCGGCGCGGCGGGGATCGGTCGCGGCGGTGAGTTCGGCCATCCGCAGCAGCACGTCCTCGAGGTGTTTGTATTGCTCGGTGATGCGCCGCTCCTGGATGGCGAGCTTTTCGGCGGGAGTAAGCTCTTTCTCCGCCTTAGCCCGAGCGGCGTCCTTTCCATCGGGCGCGGATCCGTCCGGGGCCGTTTGCGCGCTGAGCGGCGAAAGGAGGCAGAAGAACACCGCCAAAGCCGCCCATGCCGAGAGTCGATTACGAGTAAGCAGGCGTCCAAGCATAACTTGTGGCACAGCCGCCCTCGGCTGTGCGGAGTCGCCCAAGACAGCCGAGGGCGGCTGTCCCACAAACTCCACATTTATTTTTGGATACCCGATAAGCATGGTCTACTCCTTTAGTAAATCGTGGAGTTTCTGTTTATGCTGCCGCTCGGTTTCCTCGGTGAGTTTCTTCTGATTCTCGACGATGTTCCGCAGCAATTCGACCGCTTCGTTGAAGCTTTCCAGTTCGAGCATGCGGTCGAGCGCTTTATGCATGGCCAGGAGGACGTCGTCGGCCTGCTGCTGGGCGCGGTTGCGGAGCAGGGGAGCTTGACTGGGCTTTTCCAGGTCCGCCAGCAGGGCCTCGATCCGCCGCTCCAACTCGGGGAACATCTCGCCGGCGATTGTGTGCAGCGGCGTGGCGATTCCGTCTTGCAGCCGGTTCTTCAGTTCCTGGGTGTCGATGCGGTTGTTGACCAGTTGTTTGCGGATGTCGTCGAAGGCCTCGGCCAGCCCCAGCACCTCCTGGGCGTTCTTGCGGCTGTCGCCCAGCGCGCCTTGCACGCGGAGCAGGCGCAGGGCGGCGCGCCGCTCGGGCGTGTCGGTCGAATCGACGTTGTCCGGCTTGTCGCCCGGCTCGCTGCCGGCCGGGGCGGCGGCGGGCGCGGCCGACCCCTCGGCCTCGAACTTGAGCCGGGCGAGCAGGTCCCGCGTCTCGGTCACTTCCTGCAGAATCCGCTCGTAACGCTGCCGCAGGACCAACTCCCGCGCTTCGAGCATCGCCCGCAATTGGTCCGGCGAAACGACCTCGACCAGCCAGCGCTCGCTGCCGGCCTGGTTGGGGCCTTTGCCGAGGTCGCAGAGATCGGCGGCCCGGACGCTGAACAGCAGTTTCTGGCCCGGTTTGACCTTCATTCCGCGGACTTCCAGCGCCGCGTCGTCGAGATTGTAGGCCGTAGGGGCATCGGCGAGCTCGGCAATCGGCCGGTCCGCCCGCTGGCCGTCGTCGATGGCGTACTCGAACCACACCCGGCCCACGCCGTAGTCGTCGGCGATCCGGCCGATCACCGGCAGGCGGGCCTGCGGCGTGATCGCCGAGCCGACGCCGTCCAGTTGCACCGCCAACTGCGGCGGCTGGTCGGGCGCCGCGACCAGCACCAGGGGCATCGGTTCCCGGCTCTGAATGCCGTCCACGTCGGCCAGCGTGATGAGCAGGGTGGTGTTGTCGTCCAAGCGGTCCAGGGTGTACGTGAAGCCGCGGTGATCCGGGTTCAGCCGGCTCGCGTCCAACACCTCGGTCGTCTCCGCCTTGTCGGCTACGACTTTGCCGATCTCGACGCGGACTAGCTCCTTGTTGGCCTCTTCGGCGCGGACGGTCACCCGGCTGCCTACGGGGATTTGCATCACGCCCGTGACCGGCATCGGCGGCTGCCGGCGGCGAATGTAAGCGGGCAGGCGGCAATCGAGCGTCCACCGCGCGATTGCGGGGCTATCGACGGCCTGGATCCGCAGGTTGTTCACCCGGTCGTCGCCGCCGACCACGTCCAAGTCGATGTCTGAAAGCACGCCGCTGAAGGTGTGCGAGAACTCCTGGTAATAGTCCTCCTTGCCGCGCGAGACGCCGCGGCGGTCCATCGTCGCCCGGCCCCGCCGGCCCTCCTCGGTCCGATAGCGGATTTCGATCTTCTCCGGCACGCGCCACGGCATGCGGGTGTCGGCCTTGGCCACGATCTCCACGTCCGAGCCGCGGGCGACTTTGCGCAGGCCGTGCGCGTCGAAACCATCGACCACGATCTTCGTGTAACGCGGCCACAACTCGCCGGACAGGGCCAACACGCGGTTGGCCCAAACGCCGAACGCGCCCCGAAAACAGCAGGGCGAACATCACCACGCTGATCGAAAACAGCGTCGCCGCCCCGCAGTGCAACCACAACGGACGCGGATTGAACACCTTCCGCAACTCGACCCCTTCGATGCGGGCCGAGGCCTCGCGGCAAGTTTCGGCCAGCATTTCCTCGCTCAACTCGTCGTCAGCGGGCCGGCCGCCGAGAACCACGGCCGTCAACAGGCTGTCGTTGAGTTGCGGGAAACGCCGTTCGAGCACCGTGGCCGCGTTGCCGTCGGTGATGGGGACGAATGCCCGGCGAAAGATCTTGCGAAACAGGACCAGCGCCAACACGGCGGCAACCGCGACGAGCATGATCGCGCGGACCGCCGGCGAGGGTTCAAAAAACCAATCGGCCGCCAGCGTGGCCCAAAACGCCACCCCCAACCAAACCAGGGCGGCGGCCGAGCCTTCCACCCAGATGTATTGTCGAATCCGCCGCCGCAGCGCGTCCAAGAGGGAATGCGCCGGTGGATCCAGCGTCGGTCGGTCGTCGCGGTCTATCGGGGCCATGTCCAATTCCGTCGCATGTTTAGCGATCACTAACAGCCCGTTGAACGAAAATTATCTTTGGAAAGGATGGGTGCCACTGCTGGCTTGTCCAGCAGTGAATTTCCGGGAATCTCTCCCCTCACTGCTGGACAAGCCAGCAGTGGCACCCTTTTTCAACGGGCCGCTAAACGGATAAACGTTTTTCCCACCCTTCCATTCTACACCAATATATAGTTACGCCAGCCGCAGCAACCGTCGCACCAACCACTCCAAGCACAAACAGCCGCATAAAGCGAGCATGATCCAACGGAGCCAGGCCAATTTTTCGCGTGGGTCTGGGGTAATTGGGAGATTGACGGTGCTTGTGCGGTCCTTCAACTGCATCGTTAGGGGGGGGACGCCGTGCGTCGCCACCGCCGCTTGCATGCCGATGTAGTATCTGCCCCCAGTTTTTTGGGCTATGGCGCTCAGCAGTGCGTCGTTGCGCCGCGGGTTCTCCCGTTCCAGGTCGGGCGCCCTCACCTGAATCCGGCGGACCAGCCGCTTGTTGTCGCTCTCGGGTATGGGGAGTTCGAGTCGGTACGTCCCTTCCAACAAGGCGGGGAACTGACCCTGGTATGATCCCGTCCGGGTCGGATCGGGCCGCAAAGTGACGGTCTGCGTCGAGCCGTCCGGCGCGAACACCTCTAGTTTGACGCTTGGCGATTCCAGAGGTTCCAGCCGGATGTTGGTCAACTGCGCCCGGACTTCGACCGTGTTGCCCAGCAGGTATCGGGCCTGGCCGGTCAGCAGCACGCCGCGGGTGGAGTCGCGCAACAGCCGGCCCTGTGAGACGTGGCGGATCAGCTTGGTGTAGAACTTCTCGAAGTAGGTCTCGTCGACGGAGCGGAGCCGCCACATCTCGCCGCTGCCCATGTAGAACACCCGGCCGGAGCCGTAAAATTGCCCGGCAAAATAGACCGGTTGCTCTTCGCCTTGCACTGCCCGGGGATCGGAAAACCGGGCGTAGACGGTGGCGATCGGTTTCGGACCCCGCACCTGGGCGCAACTGTACACGCCGGGGAAATCGCTCCAGGCCTGGCGGTTGGCGGTGGCGTTGTCGGCCAGCCAGAGGAACTCGGACTCTTGTCCCTCGCGGGTAAAATCCAGCGGCCAGGCGTCTTTGCCGGCGTAGAGGCCGCTGTCGACCGCCGCCAGACGGCCGTAAAACTCGACGGGGTACAAGTTGCGGACCTTGGTCATCGAAGGGTCCTGGACCCAACCGCCGATGCCCTGGCCGAGGTTTACCGCGCCGGCGACGACGATCAATCCTCCCCCCTGGTCGGCCACCCAATTTTCCAGCACTTCAATTTGCTGCCGGCTGAGCGCTTTCCAATTGGGATCGAAGGCCACCACGCAGTCGTATTTGACCATTTCCTGCCGGGTGGCGGGGAAATCGTCGAGGATCGCGTCGGCGTCCTGCGAGATGCCCTCCTGGGCGCTTTGCAACAGCACGTCGACGCTGGTGTAGCGGTCGCGGAAGAGCTGGTTGCGGAGGAACTGGTAGTCCCGCATCGGTCCGTCGGCGAAAAGGAGGACGCGGTTCTTGCGGTCGATGATTTCGATGTCCGCCTCGCGGGCGTTGTCGGCCGGGTTGCGGTCGCCGGCGGGGGCCTGGACCCGCAGCCGCAAAGTCCGCCGTCCCAAGTCCTTCGGCGTAAGTTCAAACTTGACCGGGAGCACTTCGCCGTCGCCGCCGAGGGTGACCTCGCGGCTTTCGAGCACTTCGCCTTGGGCGTTTTTATCGGCGCCGGCCCCTTCGGTCGCCGCACGCGACAAGATCTGCACGACGACCGTTTTGCCCGCCATCCCCTGGGCCTGAAGAAAGCCGGTCACGGTGTACTTATCGCCGGGATATGCGCGGGGAGGCACGGTCAGATCGACGACGGCCACGTTCGTCGGCTGTTTGTCCGAGCCGAGTCCGACGGTATAGATGGGGATTTTCGCCTCCCGGGCCAACTCGATGGCCGAGTCGGGCGAGACGCCGGCGTTTTGCCCCCCGTCGGTGAAGACGATGATTCCCGAGACCGGAGTCCCCTGTTCCTGCTGGATCAGTTGCGCGAGGGCCTGTCCCAGCCGGGTTTCGGCGCCGCGGGGGGCAAGCAGCTTGCTCCAATCGGGCGAAGACGCGGGACCTCGACTCTCCCCCGGATTTGTAGGAGGCGACTCCAGTCGCCGATTCCCGGGGGCATCTTTGTTCGAGCGGCGACGGGAGTCGCCTCCTACAGGCGATTCCGCCGGAGAGATTTTTTTCAGGTTCACCGCCGCGCCCGGTTTCAAGGCGTCGTCGAACTCATAGGCCGTAACGTCGTGGGTTTTCCGCAGCCGGTCGAGAAAGTCGGATTTTTTCAGCGCATCGGCGACGTCCTGTGCCCGGCTCAGTGTCTGTGGAACGGCCGCCCTCGGCTGTCCCGGCCGATCCTGTACAGCCGGCCGACCCTGCACAGCCGAGGGCGGCTGTGCTACGGCGGCGTCGGCCAGGCCCATGCTCTCGCTGGTGTCGAACAGCAGCAGCGCGCGGGAGTTCCGCACCTCCTCGCGTTCCGACCGCCAATGCGGCTGCAAGTAAAGGATCAGCAGCCCGAAAAAGACCGCCGTTCTCAAGGCGGTCAGCAGCCACTTCCACCACGGCCGCAGTTCCGCGGCGTCGCGGCGGTACATGTAACGGACAAACAGCAGGATGACGATCAGGGCCAGGATCGGCGGAATCCAATCGGAGTTCGAGCGGATGGCCGCCCATTCAAAGGTTCTCCGGGTCACGGTTTCGGCCAATAGCGGCAGGGCGAGGTGTGTCATGCGGCGCCTCCTTCCGGCAACGGGTGGCGCTTCGTCGGATGATAGCTGGCCGACCAAGCCAGGATTTGCTCGCCCACCAACAGCAGAATCAAGGCGTAGAGCAATGCCTCGCTGAGGTCGTACCCGCCCAGCTCGGTGGCCGCGGCTTGGAAGTCGGCGGCCTGCTGGAAGCGATACTTGACCCCTTTCAGCCGGGAGGCGAGCCGCTCGCCGTCGAGCGCCGCCAGGTCGCCCTCGGCCGGATCGACGTTTATCGCGTAGCGGCGGGTCTCGGCCGAACCGTCGGCGCGGGTCAGTTGCGCCTCGTAGAATCCGCTGACGTCGGTCTCCGGCAACGACGCGGTCCACATTCCGTCGGCCGACCGCGTCGCGTTGACCGTCACGGGCGGCCGGGCCGATTGCTCGGGGTATGCAAAGCGGACCTTCGGCTCGGGCGGGTAGAGGGCCGGATTCAGCTTCAACTCCAGCGGCGCGCCGACCGCCCGAGACACGCTTTCCGTGGGCCGACGCGCCAGATACGATTGCAGGTCCAACATCACTGCCACGAAACTGGGATTGCGGACCCAGGAGTTCCACGTCGGGGCCAGTGTGCTGAGGAACGCCATCACCCGCCCCTTGCCGTACTCGCTTTCGATCATCAGCGGCGCCCCGTTCCGCAGGCGGGCAATGACCCGCGTCGCCGAATCGGGCGGAGGGTCCCAACTCTGGGGAACCCCGAAATACTTCTGAACCGTCACCGTCTGCAAATACGGGTTCTGCTCCGAGGCGAACACCCGGAAGATAAAATGTTTTTCCACTTGCAGGTCGGGGGCCGGCTCGAGCCGGTCGACGAGCAGCTCTTCCTGGCGGGCCAGCGGGACCGGGAAGAGCCCTTTCCCCCCTCGATAGAGCACGTCGTTGTAGAACTTCATGTCCACGCGGGGGCCGAGAAAGAGGGCCAGCCCGCCGCCCGCCGCCACGTACTTCTCCAAGGCGGCGACGGCCGATGCGTCGAGCCGGTCGACGTTCGTCAGGTCGATTACGCGGAACTGGTCGAGCGGCTTGAGACTCAGGAAGCGCGGCGTTTCGATCTGCGGCCGCACGCCGGTGCGGACCGATCCGCCGGGGTCCAAGGTGAAATCCAGGAAACGGGCGTCGCGGGCCTGGGCGTCGCCGTCGATCAGCAACACCGGAACGTCCGGCGGCAGATCGACCGTCGCATAGCGGTGGTTGTCGGCCTCCACGGCGTCGCCGGGGAGCCGGGCGGTCAGGTCGTGCGTGCCGGCCGTGGGAAAATGGACCTGGAACCGCTCCGTGGCCGTTTTGCCCGGCGGGATTTCCGCGATCACCACCGACGGCCGGCCGTGACCGTCCTGGCTGAGCGTGACGGGGACCTCGCGGGCCGGCCGCTGGCCGTAGTTCCGCACGGTAACGTCCATGAACCAGGGCACGCCCGCCGCCCGAATCCCTTCGCCGGGCGAGAGCGAAACAAGCGCCAAATTGGGCCGCGGGCGGTCGACGCAGTCGATCAGGCGGAGGTCCACTCCCGACTCGCTCAACCGGGCCAATTGCTTGCGCAGCTCGGCCGGTTCGTTCCACTGCCGGGTGCGGAAGTCGGAAATCAGATACACGATCCGCTGCTCGTCGGCGCCGTCGCCGAACAAATCGCCGATGGCCTTCACGGCCGGCGTGGGGTCGGCCGCGCTCTGCGAAACACCGAGTTTGCCGAGCAGGGCGTCCAGTTCCCCCGTGAAGTTGTCGCCGACCTGCTGGTTCGTGAGGTCCGGTTTTCCGGCGCTGCCGGGCAGTGCGGCCCGCGAAAATCGCAACAGCGAGAAGGATTGCGGCTGGTCCTCGCGGGAAGCGTTGGCCCCGATCTGCCGGATGACTTTCTTGGCTTCGGCGAAGGCGTTGGTGTCGGCCCAGCGGTCGGACATCGAGTAACTGTCGTCCAGCAGGATGATGTGATGGGTGTGAACGCCTCCCAGCAGATTCCCCCACTGGTTCCGCATCCGCGGCTGGGCCACCAGGAAGACGACCGCCGCCACCGCGGCCATCCGCATCAACAACAGCAGGAGCTGCTTGAAGATGACCCAGGTGCGATGTTTTTTTTGGCTCTTCAGCAGGAACTCCATCGCCGCCCATTCGATCCGCCGATGACGCATCATGTTGATCAGATGGATCAACACGGGGATCGCCACGACGCCGAGCGTCGGCAGTCCCAAGGTCCAAAACAGCGATGGGTTGACGAAAGAGGGCATGGAGCGGTAAGTGGCTAGTGGTCAGTGTAAAGTTGGCCGTTGTATGCAGTTGGCAAGCCGCTTGCGGTTTCGCAATGTTAAGTTCTATATTTTTTGTCTGGTCGCCAATCGGTTGCTCAAAAACGAGGCCAACACGGCGTCCAGCGGCTGGCTGGTGCGGAACAGGGCGTAGTCCACCTTGTTCTGGGAGCAGCCGCGGCGGACTTCCTCCAGGTATTCGCCCAGGGCGTTAAGGTATCCTTCCCGCAAGGCGCGGGGATTGCAGCGGAGTTGCTCGGCCAGTTCCAGGCCCTCGAAGCGGGTCGGTCCGCTGAAGGGGAAGTCCATCTCGTCGTCGTCCAGCACGTGGAACACCATCACGTCGTGTCCCCGGCTGCGCAACAGCCGCAGGCCGCGAAACAGCCCGTCGCGTTCGACGAACAGGTCGGAGATCAGGATCATCATCCCCCGCCGGGGATAGCTCTCGGCGGCGTTGCGGAGGATCTGGTGGAGGTCGGTCTTTTCCCGCGGATCGCTCAGATCCAGGGCCTTGATGATCGAATCCAGGTGGTTGCGCTTGGTGCGCTGGGGGACGGTCATCCGGGCGGATTCGTCGAAGGCCACGCAGCCCACGGCGTCCTGCTGTCGCAACAGCAAGTAGGCCAGGCTGGCGGCGATGGTGCAGGCGTATTCGTACTTGTTGAAAGCCCCGCGGCCGTAGCGCATGCTGGCCGAAACGTCGCACAGCAGCGTGCAGCGGAGGTTGGTGTCCTCCTCGAATTGCTTGACGTAGAAGCGGTCCTGTTTCGCCCACACCTTCCAGTCCACGTAGCGGAGATCGTCGCCGTGGGTGTACTCGCGGTGCTGCCGGAACTCGATCGACTGACCGAAGTACGGACTGCGATGCATGCCGGAGAGGAATCCCTCGACGATCTGCCGGGCGCGCAGTCCGAGATGGCTGATCCTTTGGATCGCCTCAGGACGCAAAAATTTCCTGGAATCGTGCATCGCGGGTCAACTCGTCTTCGCGGGTGGGGGTGATTTCCAGGATACGCTCGACCAGGTCGTCGGGCGTGACGCCTTCGCTCTCGGCCGTGAAGCTCAGCACCAGGCGGTGCCGCAACACGGGTTTGGCCAGGGCTTGCACGTCCTCGCAAGAGACGTGCGTGCGGCCTTCCAACAATGCCCGAGCCTTACCCCCGATGATTAGAAACTGGACCGCCCGCGGTCCCGCGCCCCAACTCAACTGGTCCCGCACGAAATCGGGTACGCCCGGCTCGCGGACCCGGGTTTGACGCACCAGCGCCAGCGCATAGCGGATAACGTGGTCGGACACCGGCACCTGGCGGACGGTCCTCTGCAAATCGATGATCTCCTCCGCCGTCAGCACCGGCATAATCGAATCGACCATGGTCGCGGTCGTGCGGCGGACCACGTCGAACTCCTCGTTGAAGTTCGGGTAGCGGACGAAGACCTTGAACATGAAGCGGTCCTGCTGGGCCTCGGGGAGCGGATAGGTCCCCTCCTGCTCGATCGGGTTCTGCGTGGCCAGGACGAAGAACGGATCGGCCAGCGCGTGGCGCACCCGGCCCACGGTCACTTGCCGCTCCTGCATGGCCTCCAAAAGGGCCGCCTGGGTCTTGGGCGGGGTGCGGTTGATCTCGTCGGCCAGAATCACGTTGCTGAACAGCGGCCCTTCGAGGAAGCGGAAATCGCGCGACCCGGTGCTGCGGTTCTCCTCGATCACCTCCGTGCCGGTGATGTCGGCGGGCATGAGGTCGGGCGTAAACTGAATGCGGCTGAAGGAGAGGTTCAACGCCCGGCTCAGCGTGCTGATCATCAGCGTCTTGGCCAGTCCCGGCACGCCCTCCAGCAGGCAATGGCCCCGGCTGAACAGCGAAATCATCAACTCCTCGATCACCTGGCTCTGGCCGACGATCACCTGGCCCAGTTGGTCCACAATTTTTTGCCGGGCATTGCCGAGCTTCTCGATCGAAGCGCTCTGCTGGCGGTCGAAATCTTGGTCGCTCATTCTCGTGTTCCTGGCGGGTTGGGGCTGGCTTAACACGTAACCGATCATAGTGCGTTCGTCATTCTGAGCGTAGCGAAGAATCTCGATTGAGTTGCGATTCCACAAGAGATTCTTCGCTACGCTCAGAATGACGTTGTTTTCCCGATTTGTGAGCGGTTAGGGTCAACGTTGATAAATGGGCAAGACTCCCTTGGGAAGCTGCAGGATGGTTAAATTTATGGCCGTGGTGTAAACGGTGCCGATGTAGCCTTGGTTCCAGGAGCCGTCGGGACCGGCCTCGGAGACGATCTTCTGAAATATCTTGTCGCGGTAGGTCTCCCACTCCCGGCCGCCCTGGCGATACAAAACCTGGGCGTAATAGTAGTGGGCGTAGTGCCAATGGCCGAAGGCTTGCCCGGAAACGTCGTCCAGGTTCCGATGGCAATACTTGAGGATTTTGGGGACGTATTCGTCGTCGTAATCGCCGGCGTTGAACAGGCAGGCGATGGCGGCCGCGGTAATCGGCGGGCGGCCGCCGCCCCCGGCCCCGGCCAGATTATACCTTACGCCGCCGTCCTTGCCGGTGCATTTCTTAATGTAACCGACCGCCTTGTCGAGGATTTCCTTGGGGACCGGAATGCCGGCGTTCCGGCAGCCGCGCAATCCCTGCACCTGGGTGATCGTGGTCGAGCCTTCATCGAAACCGTTGCCGTCCTTGGCGCTGACGTATCCCCAGCCGCCCCCTTTGGTTTGCGCCTGTCCGGTGAAAGTGACCGCCCTGGTGAGCACGTCGATCAGCTTTTGGCGCCGTTCGGCGTCCTCTTCCTCGCCCAAGACCTGGGAAAGGAAGAGCATGGCGAAACCGTGACCGTAGGTGTAGCGGTTGTCGTCCGATGCGCCGATCAAGCCGTTAGTGCGGCTGCGTTCGACGAGATAGTTCACCGCCCGGCGGATATTCGGGGCGTACTTTCCCTCGACGGTGGTCGAGCCTTCGCAGAGCAGGGCGATGCCCGCCAGGGCCGTCATCGGCGTCGGATACTCGTTGCTTTGGGCCGTCCAGTGGCCGAGCCGCGACTGGTGGTTGGCGAGCCATTCGAGGCCGCGGGAGACGGCCCGGTCCACGTCGGCGTTCCGCACGGCGGCCGACGCGGCGTTAGGGCAAACGACCACCGCAACCAGCGCGACAACGAACCATCGCAGCAGGGTGGATTTTTTCATGGCGTCGCTCCCGTGACGTGCAAGTGAAACAACCGCTCTGATTTGACAGATCGGGCGCCACTGCCGGCTTGTCCGGCAGTGCAGAGAACACTGCTGGGCAAGCCGGCAGTGGCGCCCGTCAATTCATTTCGGTTGGGGCATTATGGCGCGTCCATTGTGAAACATCTAATCGTGGCGAACAAAAGCCCCGGCCCAGGCAAACGCGGCTTTGGGTTTATGCCGGCAATGCTGGACTCAATCAGAATACTACTCATCGTCGCCGAAGGGGTCGAAATCCGGGACGAAGGTCTTCTGGAATGAGTTCCAAAGAGCGTGGGTAATTTTGCCCCCGGGCGACGATTTGGCAGCCTTCGCGTCGGCTGGGGAGGGGGGCGGTATGGCTTTGTCCGTATAGGTTAATGTAACCGTATCTACTTGCGTTGTCAAGGTAACGGTCTTCTTCTCGACGTCGCAAGCCACGTCGAAGAGGCCGAAATAATCGTTGAATTCGCCCTGATACACCACCCGCCCACTCCGCTTGTCGACGCACAATATCCGCGGCTTCCATTTGCCCTGCCCGTTGGGCTGTTGATGGTATTCCTGGCAGCCGAAGAGCACCACCGGCAAGGCGGCGGGCTGGTCGATGAGCATAATTTGCTTTTCGATCTTCAGCGGGGCGGGCCACAGCAGCTTGCCCTGCGGATCGAAGGCGTACAGCCGCCCCCGGTAGATCGGGGTTATCGACCGGTTCTGCTGGTTGGGCATGGGCTGGATCGGCGGCATATTGCCCGAATGAAGCCGCCCATTCGTCAGCAGGAAGTACTGTTTACCCGACTTGAACAAGGTAAAGTTAATCAAGTTCGGTTCCGATTCGAGCTTCACCTCCGCCAGGGTCCGGCCGTCGGCGATTGAAATCAGGGTGAAACGGCCGTTTCGTTCCAGCACTCCCACCGCCTCGTCGTCCAGGACGGCGGTCAGCGCGTTGCCGGGGAACTTCCGCCGGGGCCATTCGTCGCGCCCCTCCAACGGATCGAACAAGGTCAGCTCGCGCTGGCTGCCGGCCGGCCACCAATAAAGCAGTTTCCGGCCGATCTCGGCGAGGTACATGCCCCGCAACGGCATGTACATTTTCTGGACCTGTCCGGTGGGAAGCCGCCGCTCGACGGCTTGCCGCGGGATCTTCCGCGTGCCGAGCAAGGCGCCGTCGCTCGCCCGCACCAATTCGGCATCCTCCTTGTCGGTGGAAAGCAAGAACAACTGCCGCTCGTCGCCGAACACGTCGCACAGGCTGGGCATGTTTTCGCGGACCCAAAGCGTCTGTCCGTTGCGCGGATCGACCGCCGCCAGATTGTGAAACCGTTGGATGCAAATATAATTGTTGCTGGCCGGGCCGAGCATGTTCGACTGGTTCTGGAAATTGATGAAGCGCATTTGGAATTGCGGCGGCAGCGCGGCCAACTGCACGGGAAACCGGCCAAGTCCCGGCAGATCGGCCGCCGCCAGGCCCGGATTGGACAAGTCTTGGGTCCACAACAGCCGCGCGGTCTCGCCCGGTTTTACACCGGAAGTGTCGATCGCAAAAATGTTCCAACCCATCGCCACCAGCAAGAGATGGCCGATGGCGCGGGCATGCATCGTGGAAAAGTTGATTTGGAAGTTGTTCGGTTCCCCTTCTTTCAGCAGGGAGACTTTCCACTTCTCCCGCCCCGCGCCGTCGATGGCCACGATCTCGCGGCGGTTGAAGTCGTATTTGATCGCCAGATCGCGGAAGAACGGTCCCGGATTGCCCCGCATATCCACGGAAAAATGTCGCTCGCCGAATCCGGCCGGATTTCGCGTGCGCTTGGTGGATACCTCGACGTTTCCCTGCGGCCATTCGATCTTCGGCCCGGCGGCGGAGCCGGCGGCGGAATCTCCGGGGGGCGAAAGCAATTCGGCCTCCAGCAGTTTCCCCTTGGATTTCAGCCGCGTGACGAGCTCATCGCGCGCGCCGGCGGCGGCGGACAGGCCCCCGAAATTGTCGAGAAAACGCCGCAGCCGACCGGTGGAGTCGGACGCCAGGGCGGTTTTCAGCCGCGCGGAAACGAATTGGTCGATCTTCGCCGCGGTCGTGTCTTTCGCTTCCTTGCGCAATTCGGTCAGTTGGCCCTGGACCCAGCGGTCCCGCCGCACGAGGAGTCTTTTCTCGATCTGGTCCAAAGGTTGTTGCTTCGGCTCGAGATCGACCAGTTTCATATAGTATTCAAAGGCGTCGGCCCATTGCTTATCGCCGCGCAATCCGGCGGCCATCAGGCGCAGGTAGAGCGCTTGTTGCTGCGGGCCGTCCAGCAGCGGTTCAATCTCCGCCCCGCGGCCGCGATAAGCGGCAAACTCGTGCCGCAATCCTTCCAAGAGCGTGTCCCGGAGCAGTTTCCGGGTGCGCGGATCGGGATCCAGGTCGTAAGCGCGGCGGAACGAGGCGATGGCCTGCGAACGATGATCGCCGTCCAGTTCGATTTCGCCCCGCAGAGACAGCGCCCAGGTGTCGTTGGGATCGGCCTTCAGCCGCCGTTCGACTTCGGCCGACGCCAGGTCCAACTGAAAAAAGGCGTCGAGCCCCTGTATTCCTTGAGAGACGATGATTCCCTTGTGGCACACGAGATTGCCCGGCACGGTCCCGCCGTGCGATTTCGAGACGCCGTCGATCTCTCCCTTGGCGAGGTTGACGGCCGCCACTTCGGCGTTGCTCAACGGGAGGAAATAGCGGTTGCCGCTGAGGAAACCGCGTCCGCTGGGCGTGCTGCCCTTGGGCAGGCTGACTGCCCGTCCGTCCCAAGCCGGCCTTCCGTCGTCCAGCCGCAGTGCGCGGACCTCGTTGATACCGACCAACACCACCTTATCGCCGTCCGCGCAGGCGACGTACAGATTGTTCCCCCGCGGACTCTTCCAGCGCAGCGCGCCATCCATCAGGTTCAGGCAATAGAGCCAGTTGGAATCCTGGGGGGTGAACAGCACGCGGCCGTCGCGGATCGTGACGCCGTCGTCGATCCAACGGTTGACGGCGGGCCCGGCCATCAGGGCCGCCGCTTGGGCGTAACGGTTTTCGTTTTGCTCCTGGTTGTAGCAGAAGCCCCACAGCAGCGCCCGGGTTGCCAATTCGACCCCGACCACGGCGCCGGTGGAGGTGGGGCATACCAAAACGCCGTCGGCGTAGGAAGGAGAGACTCCGGCCCAGCGCCGCCGCAGATCGTCGAGAACGCTCTTTTCGGTGAGGCTTAATTGTTGCGACCACAGGAGATCGCCGGTCGAGGGATTCAACGCCAGGAGACGGACGTCCCCCTTGCTGGTTTCGGCCATGACGTAAAGCCGCCCCATCAGAGGCAAGGGCGGGCCGAGGAAAAAGGAGTCCGCCT
The DNA here is from genome assembly GCA_963733145.1 of uncultured Planctomycetota bacterium. Taxonomy (GTDB): domain Bacteria; phylum Planctomycetota; class Planctomycetia; order Pirellulales; family Thermoguttaceae; genus JAHIKV01. The sequence goes on from CAVTCJ010000019.1 coordinate 72,394, forward strand.
GACGCAAGGCGTGGGGGCCCTCCGGACCGCCAAGCTCCCAGACGAGCTTTCCGTTTCCGGTGCGGATGTCGTGGGCCGTCAGCCGATTGCAGAGTGAATCGACGTTTGCCCGCCCATTCCGCCCGCCCACTCTGCCGAGAATGATGATTTGCTGCATGGCCTCGCCGTCGTCGCCAAACTCCAGGCCCAAATCCTCGACGGAGAACACGTATTTATCGTCGCTGCTGAAAGTGCCGAAAGTCAGATCGCCCCACACCCGCCGTCCTGCGCCGAGGGCCGCGGCCGCTTGCTGCTGTTGCTGGAAGTTCGCGGCGGAGGCCGATTCGAGCGGATCATCGGCCGGCACCTCCCATAACCGTTTTCCCGTGTTGAAATCGACCGCCAGCAGGTTCCGCACGGTCCGCATCAGCACTACGTCGCCCACCACCAGGGGCTGAAGCATCGGGATGGCGGGCAACCCTTGCTCGATATACCTGTTTCGATACTGTAGGAGCATACTTTCCATCAGCGGGTCTTCGGTAACGTCCACCCGCCAGCGCAGGTTCAACAGCGGAGCCCTGCCGTCGGTCGAGGCGTTCCGGGCGGGGTTGCCGCGGAACATCAGCCAATCGTTCGGGATCAGCGGTTCGGACCGGGGACGCGATCCGATCAGCCGGGCAAGCCAATTGACCGCCTCCGAGTCGTCCGTGAACAGGGGAACTTCCTTGCCGGCGACCGTCACGCGAACCGCCGGATTGCGCTGCGCATGGCGGCCAGCGTTTCCCGCGCCTTTTCCGGCATTCCCGCCTGGAGCCAACAGGAGGCCAGCGTCAACGACAAGCCCGGCTCCAACTCCGCCACCGGCGGATCGACTTCATACAACCGCTTCAACACCAGCGCCCGGCCAGCGGACGGCCGTGGTCGAAATGATAGAGGCCCAGCAGGAACGTCGCTTGATAACCGCTGCGGGTGTGAAAGAACCGCCGCGAGATCTCCGCCAGCCGGGCCACGTCTCCCGCGGCCAACGCGTCGGTCAACATCTTTTGGGCCTGGGCGCCGTACTGCAACTCGTACAACTCGCGCCCTTTGCGCGGCATCCGGCCGATCAGCCGTTCCGCTTCCGCCTTCAGACTGCGGAATACCGTCGCACTTTCATCGGGGCGATAGAAGTAATCCTCCGGCTCTTCCAGAATGTCGCCGAGGAAGCGGACTGCCTGATCGTATTGGCCGTCCTCGATCAACTGGCGGGACTGAGTCAGCTTCCGCAACGTGGGCCGGTCGGGAGGCAAGAAAACGCTCTGAATGTCCTCTTCGGCCGCGGGGCGACGGGCGGCAAAAACCTCCCGAAACGAGCTCCCGGCCACAATCAGCAGGACTACCGCGGAGGCGGCCAATGGCCCCCACCAGAAAACCGACCGTCTTGGTCTGCTCGTTGCCATTGCGCCCTCCTCCTATTCCAGTGGGCGATCGCTTCCGCGAATTCAGACGCGCCGGCGCCGGAGGAAGTTCCCGCCGTGCGCCACGCGTAATCCGTATACGGGACTTCCCACCCAATTACTTATGGTAAACGAGCTTAGTCCAATAGGCAAGCGTTTCGGGGGTGTTCCGAGGCGAAATCCCCTCAGAACCCCGGAATAATGCCCTCAAATCGAAAAAAATTGCCAAATTCCGCGGCTTTTAGGCATTTTACGGGTTGCTTTTTTCCGACGTTTGACTTTAATCATCTCGTCCAGCGTATCGGGCGGACAGATTTTCCACAAACAAAGACCTTGCATGGAGGGGAATCGATCATGGCCAAAGCAGCCAAGAAAGCTCCGACGAAGACCGAAATTCTGCAGAACATCGCCAATGCCACCGATCTGACCAAAAAGCAGGTGGCCGCCGTTTTCGACGCGATGACCGAGGAAGTCCGCAAGAACCTCGGACCTCGCGGCGGGGGCGTTTTCGCCCTGCCGGGCCTGCTCAAAATCGAGAAGAAGAAAGTGCCCGCTCGACCGGCACAGAAAAACGTCCGCAACCCCTTCACCGGTGAATTCCAGGACCGGCCCGCCAAACCGGCCTACAACAAGGTGAAGATCCGGGCGCTCCGCAGCCTCAAGGACATGGTCCTGAAATAATCGGCATCGCACCGCGCCGCCGGCGGCCGACTCGCCTTCGTTTGGGTAATATGCGCGTCGGTTGCCGAGAATTGCGTTTCCAGCCCACGGGCCACAAACCCGTGGGCTTAATCTTCTTGGCGGTTGCAGGTAACCGTTCACGGGGCCGCAGGGGACTGGTCCATTTTTCGGCGGGAATACGTGATTTTATCAATAAACCGTGGGCCGAAAACATGGACCTGTCCCCCTCCCGCCACCCCAACGTCAGGCAGGGTGGGACAAGCGAAGTGCAGTCCCACCCTACAATTCGCCGAGCATCTCGGACAGCAGTTCCATCGGCAGGCCGACCACGTTCGATTCGCTCCCCTCGACGACCTGAACCCAATCAAGTCCGTCCTGATAGCCGAACGCGCCGGCTTTTCCGTTCCATCCGCCGCCGGCGAGATAAGCGTCGAGTTGCCGCTTCGAGAGCGGGTCCATCCGCAAAGTGGTGACGGCCACGCGCGACGTCGGTTTTCCGTCGGGGGCCGGCCAGAGGCACAGCCCGCTCAGCACGTGGTGCTCGCGGCCGCTGAGAATGGTCAACATTTCGCGGGCGTGCTCCTGATGGAGCGGTTTTCCGAGTATTCGCCCGCCGCATTCGGCGACCGTGTCGCAGCCGACGACCAGCCCGCACCCGATTCGCCGCACAACGTCGGCGGCCTTTTGTTCGGCCATGCGGATGACGAATTGCGACGGCGTTTCGTGCTCAGAATCGCCCGATTCCGCCGCATCGGACGGCGGACAGACCTCGAACTCGTAGCCCGCCGCCGCCAACAACTCGCGCCGCCGCGGCGAACGACTGGCCAGGATCAGTTTGGGATGTGGCTTCGACATGCGGCTCGCCGGAGGGAACGATGTTTGGTAAATTGTGGAGGATGCCAACGGACTGGGTCTTGGGTCTTAGGTCTTAGGTCTTGGGGCTTCGCGCTAAGCCCCAAGACCTAAGACCCAAGACCCAAGACCTAAAAACACTTACTCTCAACCCTGAACCCTAATGGCCTGCCGGCAGTTTACGCGAACGGCGTTCGTCGATGAATACCTCCCCGCTGGATATTTTGTACGAAGACAACCACCTGCTCGTGGTCAATAAGCCGGCCATGCTGCCGACGATGGGCACGCCCGGCGACCGCCCCACTCTGCTCGCAACGGCCAAGGGGTACGTAAAACTTCGCTACCGCAAACCGGGCAACGTTTACCTGGGCGTGATGAGCCGGCTGGACGCCCCCGTCACCGGCGTAGTGCTCCTCGCCCGGACCTCGAAGGCCGCGCGGCGGCTGACCGAGCAGTTCCGCACCCGCGCGGTGGACAAACTCTATTGGGCGCTGGTCGAGGGCGCGGTCGAGCCGGCCGCGGACAAGCTCGTCGATTGGCTCGGCCAGGACGAGCGCCATCGCCGCATGCACGTCGTCGGTCCCAAGCTGCCGGTGCAAAAGAGGCCCGGCTCTCCTACCAGCGGCTCTCCGTGCTTCGGGGATGCTCGTGGCTGGAGGTGCGCTTAGAGACCGGGCGAAAGCACCAGATTCGCCTGCAACTGAGTCATCGCGGCCATCCGGTCGTGGGCGACCGAAAGTACGGCAGCCGCGAGCCGTTTCCCGCCGGGATAGCGTTGCACGCCCGCCGGCTGGTCGTTTCGCATCCCACGACCGGCGCAACGTTGGAGTTCGAGGCCCCTCCGCCCGACTCCTGGCGGCGCTTCGGTTTCAGCGTTGGCGATCCCGTCTAATCCCATTTGTCGACATAAATGGGCGGGTTTGCGGTGGCCATAATTACGTAACAGTTTAGCCGTTTGCAGCACAACGCATGAAACAGCCTATAAAATTCGGCGCTATTGGGCCGAAGGCCCTCCGGTTCACCCAGCCCAGGGCAACGCCCTGGGGAGCGAGTCGGGCGCATCGATTTCTTGTCGGCCCGACGGGCCAACACTTCGCCTCCAGGAACGATTGGCCCGTTGGGCCGTCACGACATTTTCGTTTTCCCGCTTCCCCAGGGCGTTGCCCTGGGCTGGGAGAACGGCTGCCCCTTCGGGGCTGCAAACGGCTAAACTGTTACCTTTTTTGTTGGTTTTCTGTCCCCGGATTGAGAGACACGTTGCGGCACTCGACCCGCCCCTACGGCCGCGTTTACCTGCGGAGCGCTTCGATGCCGCTTTGCGGAAGGTTGAATGCCGCCTGATGCTGGACAATGCCGACGACCCTCACGAAAAGAATGCTTGTCAAGTCACGGTCTCTGTGGCTACAATGCGGATATTGTTTTCCTCTCGCCTTTCCTTCCCGCCGATCAGGAGAATCGCATGAACCGCCGTTCGACGTCCATTCAGTCCCCGCCCTCTCGCCGCGATTTTCTGAGGACTTCAGGGACGGCATTGGCGGGCACGACCATGGTTGGCGCGCTGGCCGGCCGCGTTCATGCCGCCGAGGACAACATGATCAAGCTGGCCTTGATCGGCTGTGGCGGGCGCGGCACCGGCGCCGCGCTTAACGCCCTGAGCACCAAAGGCCCGACGGTCCTTTGGGCCATGGCCGACGTATTCGAGGATCGGCTCCGCACGAGTCAAAAATCGCTGGCCAAACGTTTCGTCGATTCGGCGGTGGTGGCAGGCGATCGACAATTTCTGGGGATGGACGCGTACCGCAAGGCCATCGATTCGCTGGACCCGGGGAGCGTGGTTTTGCTGGCCACCCCGCCGGCCTTCCGGCCGATCCACCTCGAGTACGCGGTGCAAAAGGGGATGCACGTGTTCATGGAGAAGTCGTTCGCGGTCGATGCTCCCGGCATTCGCCGCGTGCTGAAGGCGGGCGAAGCCGCCGCCGCGAAAAACCTCAAAATCGCCGGCGGGCTGATGAGCCGCCATTACCCGCCGTTGCAAGAGGCCGTCCGCCGGATCCACGACGGCGCCATCGGCGCGGTGGTCACGTGCTGGGCCTACCGCGAGCACGCCCCCGTGGGCTTCAAGCCGAGAGCCGCCGGCGCCAACGAGTTGGCCCACCAAATCCGCAATTACAGCAACTTCACCTGGCTGAACGGCAGTTTCCTGCTGGACTGGCTGATTCACAACATCGACGTATGCTGCTGGGTGAAGGACGCCTGGCCCGTCTCGGCCCAGGGTCAAGGCGGGCGCCAAGTCCGCGCCGTGCCGGATCAGTTGTTCGACCACTACTCCGTGGAATACACTTTCGCCGACGGCACGCGGCTCATGGCCCAGGGGCGGCACTTGAACAACTGCTGGAACTTCTTCGGCGACGTGATTCACGGTTCAAAAGGCTCGGCGATCCTCGGCGAGGGACAACTCCAGCCGCGGATTTACAAAGGCCACGCTCAAACGCCGGAAAACGTGCTCTGGCAGCACGACGGGCCGAATCCAAACCCCTACCAGGTCGAGCACGACTGTCTCTTCGAGGCGATCCGCCAAGACAAGCCCTACAACGAGACGCTGCGCTCGGCAAAGTCGGCGCTGACGGGCATTCTCGGCCGGATGGCCGCCGAGTCGGGCAAACTCGTCACCTGGGACGAGGCGTTGGCCTCGAATCTCGAATTGGCCCCGGGGTTGGATCAGTACACGATGGCGTCCGATCCGCCGGTGATGCCCGACGCACAGGACCGCTACCCCATCGCTATGCCGGGCGAGACGAAGGTGCTATAATTCACGGCGGAGGCCCCCGCCGATGATCCGAGACGCCTGCGCTGGCAAGCATTTGAAGCAGCGTGGGTCGCTGCGCAGAAGCCGGATTTAGCCGAGAATCTCCGCCTCGTGGAGGGGATGTATCAACTCGCCCGAAAATTGGGCAAATTCACCACCGCCGACGCCCTGGATGGGCTGGACAAAACCATTCGCCTGGCTGCCGCATTACACCATGTTCGAGGAAGGCCATAACCGACATATTTCTATCCCATGACCACCAAACGCATCTTGATCGTCGGCGGGGTGGCCGGGGCGCGTCCTCGCCGCTCGGCTGCGACGCCTGGATGAAAACGCCGAAATCTTCGTCTTCGAGCGGAGCGGAGACGTCTCCTTCGCCAACTGCGGCCTGCCCTATTATCTGGGCGGGGTGATCGCCGACCGCCGGCAACTGCTGGTCTCCTCGGCCGAGCGCTTCCGCGACATGTTCCACGTCGAGGTCCGCACCCGGCACGAAGTCACCGAGATCGACCGCGAACGGCAAACCATCGAGGTGAAAAACCTGCAAACCGGCGAGACCGTCCGGGAAGCCTACGACGTGCTGGTGCTGGCGCCGGGGGCCGCCCCGCTGCGGCCGTCCCTGCCGGGCGTCGATCTGCCCGGCGTGTTCGTGCTGCGGAACCTCGACGACGTCGATCAAATCCACGACTGGATCGAACGCCGCAGCATAATCCGGGCGACGGTGGTGGGCGGGGGCTACATCGGCCTGGAAATGGCCGAAAACCTCAGCCGGCTCGGCATTACCGTCACGCTCCTCGAGATGACCGATCAGGTGATGCCCCCCGTCGACCGCGAGATGGCCGTCCTGATCGAGCGGGAACTGGTGCTGCAAGGCGTCAATCTGCGGCTGGGCAACGCGTTGGCCGCCATCGAGCCGGGTCCGAACGAGTCGCTCAGCGTGGTGCCCCAGCACGACGAGCGGATCGCAGCCGAGTTGGTCGTGCTGGCCGTCGGTGTGAAGCCGGAGACCGATCTGGCCCGCGCGGCCGGACTGGGGCTCGGCACGACGGGCGGCATCCGCGTGGACGAGCAGATGCGGACCAGCGATCCGCACGTCTTTGCGGTCGGCGACGCGGTCGAGGTCCGCGATTTCGTCACCGGAAAGCCAACGCTGATACCGCTGGCCGGGCCGGCCAATCGCCAGGGCCGCATCGCCGCCGACGCCATCTGCGGCCGGAAGTCCAGCTTCCGCGGCTCGCAGGGAACGGCCTCGGTCGGCGTCTTCGGGCTGACGCTGGCGATGACCGGGGCCACCGAGAAGTCGCTCCGCCGGGCCGGCATCCCCTTCGAGAAATCGTACACCCACGCCTTTCAGCACGCCTCGTATTACCCCGGCGCCGAGCGAATCGCCATGAAGCTCCTCTTTAGCCCCGAGTCGGGCCGAGTGCTGGGCGCTCAGGCCGTGGGCCGGGACGGCGTCGATAAACGCATCGATGTAATCGCCCTGGCGATCCAGAAAGGGGCCACGGTGTTCGACCTCGAAGAGGCCGAGTTGTGCTATGCCCCGCAGTACGGATCGGCCAAGGACGCGGTGAACATGGCCGGGTTCGCGGCGGCCAACATTCTCCGCGGCGACGTGGCGGTGGTCCATTGGTCGGAGTGGAAGCGCCTTAACGAGGCCGGGCAGGCGCCGGTGACGCTCGACGTCCGGCCGGCAACCGCCGTGGCCGCGGCATCGATTCCCGGCACGATCCGCATTCCCTTGGGCGAATTGCGGTCCCGGCTCGGCGAGTTGCCCCGCGACCAGGAAATCTGGGTCCACTGCGCCGCCGGCCAAACCTCCTATTACGCCGTCCGGCTGTTGGCCCAGCACGGTTTCAATGTCCGCAATCTCTCCGGCGGGTTCATTACGTACAAGCTGGACGAATAAGGCAATTCTCCCTTTTCGACGCGATTCCGCTGGCAACATGGCCCAATAGGGCGTGTTTCCCGGGGGAATTTCGGCATTGGCTCCACGGGCGTTCGGGGCATATAATGCGCATCGTTCTCAATGAACAATGCGTCTTTTCCGCAAAAACACGTCGGGTGGGACCAGCGCAGCGCCGTCCCACCAATAAACGAAGTAAAATCGTGGTGGGGCAGCGCTTCGCTCGTTCCACCCTACCTTCCACAACAAATACGTCTTTCCCGCAAAACATAAAGGGCTTTTTGCCATGCGCAAGAAAATGGTCGGTTCTTTTGGGGCTTCTGGCCGTGGTGTTGTTTTTGTCTAGTCCCGTGGCCGGGCAAAGGGGCGGTGGCGGCGGCGGTCATGGCGGCGGAGGAGGTCATGGCGGCGGAGGCGGTGGTGGAGGCGGTGGTGGAGGGCATGGAGGCGGTGGCGGTGGCAACTGGAGCGGTGGCGGCGGTGGCAACCATAGCGGCGGCGGTGGCAACTGGAGCGGCGGCGGACACGGGGGAGGCGGAGGATGGAGCGGCGGACAATCGCACGGTTCCTCGAATTCTCACGGCCCGTCTTCCCACGGCAATTGGTCGGGAGGTCACTCGTACAATCGCGGACCGAGCAACTATTACTCCAACCGCTACGGCGGCCGATACGTCGGCCCGCACCATCCGTACTATGGCGACTGGCATCACGGCTACTGGAACGATCATTGGGTCCATCCCTGGCATTATGGCCCCGTCGGCTGGTGGTCGGTCGGATTCGTCAGCGGCGCTTTGGTTTGGGACTCGCCCTGGTATTGGGGCTACTATCCCTACTATAACCCCTATTGCACGGCGGTGGTTGTGGTGGACAACACGAGCATCGACTACTCGCAGCCGATACGCGCTGGCCGCTCCGCCCGCGCCCCAGCCGGGCACTCCGGCCGAAGGCGCCAGGACCATGGCCGAAAACCAGGCGGTGCAGTTGCTGAATGCTTCGCGGGCGGCCTTCGCCCGAGGCGATTATGCCGCGGCCGTGTCGCTGGTCAATCAGTCGATCGCCAAGGATCCCGGCGACCCGACGCCGCACGAGTTTCGCGGCCTGATCCTCTTCGCCAACAAGCAATTCAAGGAGGCCGCGGCGGCCGACTACGCCGTGCTCTCGATGGGACCCGGCTGGGATTGGGCCACCATGAGCAGCTTCTATCCCAACGTGGACACCTATACCGGGCAGCTTCGCGCGCTGGAACGTTATCGCGACGAAAATCCCAAGCTGCCCGAGGCGCATTTCCTGCTGGCCTATCACTACATGTCCTGCGGCCATCCGGAAGCGGCGGTCGGCGAACTGAAGGACGTCGTGCGGCTGAATCCGAAGGACCAGTTGGCGGCGCAAATGTTGTCCGGCCTGACGGGCAGCGAGCAGGCCCCGCCGCCCGCGCCGCCCAACCCGCCGCGCCGCCGACGCCGATCCAGGCCGCGTCCCTGGTCGGCAACTGGGCGGCCACCCGCGCCGAAGGCGATTCGTTCGCCTTCAACCTGACGGGAAACTCCACCTACTCGTGGAAGTACACCCACGCGGGAAAGTCGCAGGATTTCAGCGGCGGCTACACCGTCGCCGACAATCTGCTGATTCTCAAACAGAACGGCAATCCCGTAATGATCGGCCAGATCACCATGCTCGACGGCAATCGGTTCAACTTCAAGCTGGCGGGCGACAACCCGAACGATCCGGGCCTGACGTTCAGCAAGAAGTAGCGAAAATATCGCCGGCCCTTACTCCGCAGAAACCCGTCACGGATTCAGGTACTAATCTCCTATGTAACTGTCCACAGGCCGGAAAACATCGCCCTGTAAGCGATTACGTCCCCTATTTGTATAGGCGGCCCACTAGCCCGGATTATTCATAAACGTCATCCTGAGCGCAGCGAAGGATCTCCGATGCGCCGCAAACAGCCCAGATTCTTCGCTGCGCTCAGAATGACAATGTTCCTTCGTGTTTATGAATAATCCGGGCTAGCCGCGAGTCCTGGCCGGCATATAATTCTGTGTCCTGCCAAAACCTTCACAGCCGCTCGCTTCGAGGAAGGCAAAGCGCGAGGCGGCTTATTGGGCGAGGCACAAGGATTGTGGTGGAGGACACGCGGCCGATCTGAGCGACCGGCCGGGTTATGCTTGGTCGACACCCAACAAACCGAAGACACAGGAGCATCCCGATGGGCGCACAGAATGGCCGGAAACGGAAGACGGGCGGCATGGCGGGGGTGGTGGTGGGCAAAACCGCGATCTGCAGCATCTCCAAAGAGAAGGAAGGCGGCATGGGACTGACCTACCGCGGCTATCCGATCCTCGAACTGGCCGCTCATTCCAACTTTGAGGAAGTGGCCTACCTATTGCTGTACGGTGAATTGCCTGACGCGGACGAGCTCCTGCAATACCGGCGGCGCCTGGCCGAGTTGCGCCGCTTGCCCGAGCCGATCAAGTCTCTTCTGGAAGACCTGCCGGCCGCCGCGCGCCCGATGGACGTGCTCCGTACCGGCTGCTCGGCCTTGGGCTGCTTCGAGCCGGAAGGCACTTTCGACAACCAGCACCACGTGGCCGACCGCCTGCTGGCGGTGTTCCCCTCGATGCTGCTCTACTGGTACAAATATCACCACCAGCAGCAGCGGATCGAGACGCAAACCGGGCAATTGTCGCTGGCGGGCCACTTCCTGGAACTGCTTCACGGCAAGCCTCCGGCCGAGTTGCCGCGGCGGGCGCTGGACGTTTCGCTGATTCTTTACGCCGAGCACGAGTTGGCCGCCTCGACGTTCGCGGCGCGGATTGCCGCCTCGACCTGGTCCGACCTCTACTCAGCCGTTACCGCGGCCATCGGCACGCTCCGCGGCCCGCTGCACGGCGGCGCCAACGAGGCGGCCCTGGCACTGCTCCTCCGCTTCCGCGATCCCGACGACGCCGAGCGCGGCGTGCTGGAGCGCCTCGCCCGCAAGGAACGCGTCATGGGCTTCGGCCATCCGGTCTACACCACCGGCGATCCCCGTTCCAACGTCATCAAGGCCCAGGCTAAGGCGTTGGTCGAGGAATCGGGAGACCGGCAAGTTTATCGGATCGCCGAGCGGGTGGAGACGGTCATGGCCCGCGAGAAGCAACTGTTTCCCAACCTGGACTTCTACGCCGCCGTGGTCTACCACGCGTTGCAGATTCCTTCGATCCTGTTCACGCCGCTGTTTGTATGCACGCGGTCGGCGGGCTGGGCGGCGCATGTCATCGAGCAGCGCGGCGCCGGCAAAATACTCCGTCCCACGGCCGAATACGCCGGCGCGGCGACCCGTCCCTACGTGCCCATCGCCGAGCGTCAGGGCCGCGCCGCCGCCTCGGTAGCAGGCTGATGATTTTGCCTGCATCTGCCGGCTGTCCCGAGTCAGGCCAAGGGCCGGGACTGTCGGCAATGTAGCCGTTTACCGCGGATGGCCCCAATTTTCGCGACGCCGGAGATATATTCTGGATTATTCATGGACCGGGGCGCATAGTGCGAGACACTAGCCCAAAGCGCAAGCGAGGGCAAACCGTTTTCCGTCCCTCGCTTGCGCTTCGGGCTAGTGTCCGACTGGTGAAAAATCCGGGGTTAGCCGCGTTCCACGGCCAGGGCCACGGCCTCGCCGCCGCCGATGCACAAGGAAGCGATCCCCCGCCGGGCGTTGCGCAATGACAACGCGTTCAGCAGCGTAACCAGCACTCTGGCCCCGCTGGCGCCGATGGGGTGGCCCAGCGCCACGGCCCCGCCGAGTACGTTGATTTTATCGTGGGGGATGTTCAAGTCTTTCATGGCCGCCATGGGGACGACGGAAAAGGCTTCGTTGATCTCGAACAAATCGACGTCGGCCGCTTGCCAGCCCAGACGCTCCATCAACTTGGCGATGGCGCCGATGGGGGCCGTGGAGAACCACTCCGGTTCCTGTGAATGGGTGCTGTAGCCCAGGATTCGCGCTTGAGGGGTAACGCCCAGCTTCTGCGCCTTTTCGGCGTCGAGGACCACGACCGCGGCCGCGCCGTCGCTGATGCTGGAGGCGTTTCCGGCGGTGACCGTCCCCGCCTTGCCAAACGCCGGTCCCAGGCTCCGCAGTTTCTCCTCGTTGAAACGTTGCGGTTCTTCGTCGAGGGCGACGATAGTGTTCCCCTTTTTCCCGAGGATTTCCACCGGCACAATCTCCCGCTCGAAAGGCGCCGGACTTTTGCGCTTCGAGTGCCCGGGTATAGCTGGCCACGGCAAAATCGTCCTGCTGCCGGCGCGAAAACTGGTATTTTTCCGCGCAACGGTCCCCACAAACCCCCATGTGCATATTGTTGTACACGTCCCATAATCCGTCGTGGATCATGGAGTCGATGATCTCGCCGTTACCCATGCGATAGCCCGCCCGCGCCTTCGGCAGAAGGTACGGCGCCAGGGACATGTTTTCCATGCCGGCGGCGACAACGACCTCCGCGTCGCCGCACTGGATGGCTTGGGCGGCCAGCATCACCGCCTTGAGGCTTGAGCCGCAAACCTTGTTGACCGTGGTGGCGCCGACGGCCGGCGCGAGTCCGGCGGCGATTGCCGCTTGCCGCGTCACGTTTTGGCCCAGGCCGGCGGGAAGGACGTTGCCGCCGATCACTTCGTCGACCTCCTCGGGCGCAACCCGCGCCCGCGCCAGGGTCGCCTTGATGACCACGCCGCCGAGCTGCGGGGACGGAACGGTGCTCAGCGAACCCAAAAAACCGCCGATGGCGGTCCGCACGCCGCCGGCAAGAATCACGTCTTTTAACATCGTTGGAGACCTCCTATCCCGATTCGAGGCTTGTCGGTTAAATAAGCGAAATCACTAACTCGTGTAGTGTCTCACGCAGACGGTTACTTATGCGGCGGAGGGTGCCACTGCTGGCTTGTCCAGCAGTGTTGACCGCTTTTGCACTTCCGCACTGCTGGACAAGCCAGCAGTGGCACCCAACTCCACTATTCTCCGCAAAAAAAGACACCTCATTTACGAGACACTACGCTCGCATCTGTTGCGGAAAGTCCGTGTAGGGTGGGGCAAGCGAAGCAGGCCCCACCACACCATTCGCCGTTAATGGTGGGACCGCACTTCGCTTGTCCCACCCTACGCACGTTTTCCGGAACAAATACTAATTCCATGGACGAGCCGGACGTGCCGTGCTCATCATTCCTCATCTCCCGCCAACAACACGGCCAGGGCCATCGTGTAAAGTCTCGTCAGGGCGCTGTCGGCGCGGGAAGTCATCACCAGGGGCGTCTTCATCTCCGCGCCGGTCATCGCGTTGGCGACCTCGCAGCCGGCGAGATGGATCAGCGCCTTGTAGAGGACGGCCGCGGCGTCAAGGTCGGGGCACAGGAGGATGTCGGCCCGTCCGGCGACGGGCCCTTTGACGTTCTTGTACTTCGCGGCCTGGCGGTTCACGGCGACGTCCAGCGGGTAGGGGCCGGCGATGTCGGCGCCGGCGATTAGCCCCTGTTCGCCCATCTTGGCGATCTGGGCGGCGTCGGCCGTGGACGGTATGTCCACGGCGTTGACCTCCTCGATGGGCGCCAAGACGGCCACCTTGGGCCGCGAAAAGCCGAGCCGGTTGGCCACCCGGATTGCGTTGCGGATCATCTCCGCCTTGCGGCTGACGTCGGGTTTGATGTTGACCGCGGGGTCGGCCATGAACATCAAGCGTCGCTCGCGGGGGGACTCAAAGACGGTGGTGTTGCTCAACAAACCGCCCAGGCCGAGCCCGCTTTCCCGGTCCAGGATCGCCCGCAGGATGACGGCCGTGTGAACGTTCCCCTTCATGAGGATATCGGCGTCGCCCCGGCGGCACATGGCCACGGCCTTGACCGCGGCTTGTTGCGGATCGGGCTCGTCGACGATCTCCACGCCGGCCGGCAAAATCTTCAGCGCTCGGCAAAGCCGCTTCACGCGCTGCCGATCGCCGATCAGGATCGGCTGGATGAGACCTCTCTTATAGGCGTCGCGGACGCACTTGAGGCCCTCTTCCGTGTCGGCGGCGGCCAGCACCAACCGCTTGTTGCCGGCGCGCTTCTTCGCCACGGCAAGAATCTCCTTGAGGCTGCGCATCTTTTTGGGGAGGGGGCGTCTCAAACCTCATCGCCCCCTTTCAACGCCACCCGCCCGCTGCGGGCCAGGCCGCAAATGCCAAAAGAATTCAAGGCGTTGATGAAACCGTCGACCCGCTCCTCCTCGCCGGCGATCTCAAACGTGATGCACTGCCGGCCCATCGCAAGCACCTTGGCGCCGAAGACCTCGGCCGTCTGCGTTAGTTGACTGAATTCCTCGGGGAGGAAATGGACCTTCACCAGGGCCAATTCCCGGTCGAGAAACTCCTGCCGGGACAGATCGTCGATCTGCAGCACGTCCTGCAACTTCCGGACTCGGACGGTGGCCTGCTTGACCTCCTTGCCTTGCCCCTCGACGACGATCGTCAACCGGGACGTCTCGAATAGATCGGTTTCGCTGACGGCCACGCTCTTGATGTTCAGGGCGGACCCCTTGAAAGCTCCCACAAGCTGCCGCAGAATCCCCGCGCGGTTTTTGACCAGACCGGAAATCGTATGTTTCAAGGTGTTTGCTCCCAGACGATTCGAGATGGTTTCTGTTTCCTCAGTCTGCGTTGCGTGGAGGATTTGAAGAGATCTTGAGCAACCCTCGTGAATATACTTGACCGTTGGCCCGACTGTCAAGTAGCCTGAAGGGTCCGTATCGGCCGCGTTTCTCACCCCCATAAAATGGGGCAGACTTCGCGGCGCGATTATTTACGCTCTTTTCCGAAGGTCAATCAACATCGTTCGGAGCCTCAGACAATGGAATTCGATCTCAGCCAGGATCACAAGGTTTTGCAGGCGGCCGTGCGCGAGTTCGTGGAAAAAGAGATCAAGCCGCTTGCCGTGCAAATCGACGAAGAGCACCTCATTCCCGATGAGCTGGTGAAAAAGATGGCGGCCATGGGTTTCATGGGGAGCTATTTCCCTGAGAAATACGGCGGCGCCGGCCTGGATATCCTCTCCTACGTCATCGTGGTGGAAGAGGTCTCCAAGGCTTGTGGTTCGAGCGGGGTCCTGATCTCGGCACACACCACGGCCGCTACCAACCCGATCTATGCCTTCGGCGCCGAGGAGCAGAAACAGAAATGGCTGCCTCCGCTCTGCACCGGAAAGACAATCGGCTCTTTCCTCTTGACCGAACCGAACGCCGGCAGCGACGCCGGAAGTATCGCCACCATGTACAAGCGGGAAGGCGACGAGTTTGTCATCAACGGCAGCAAGATCTTCATCACCAACGGCGGATACCTGGGCACCGGCATCGTCTTCGCCTCCTTCGACCGCACGCTGAAACACAAGGGAATCAGCGCCTTTATCGTCGATCTGAAATCGCCGGGCGTCACCATACTCAAGCACGAAAACAAGATGGGCGTTCGCGGCACCTACACCACCGCCTTCGCCCTGGACAACCTGCGCGTGCCGGCCGAAAACCTGCTGGGCCAGGAAGGAAAGGGCTTCAACATCGCCATGGACACCCTGAACGGCGGGCGGATCGGCATCGCCGCGCAGGCCCTGGGCATCGCGGAAGGGGCCTTCGGGCGGGCCCTGGCCTACTCCAAGGAACGCAAGCAGTTCGACAAACCCATCAGCGAGTTCCAGGCGATCCAGTTCAAGCTGGCCGACATGTACGCCCGCATCGAGTCCAGCAAGCTGATGACCTACAAGGCCGCCTGGCTGAAAGACAACAAAATGACTTACACCCTGGAATCGGCGCTGTGCAAGATGCTGGCGTCCGAGACGGCCACCTATGTCACCAAAGAGGCCCTGCAGATTTTTGGGGGATACGGATATATCTGCGATTACGAGGTCGAACGGATGTTCCGCGACGCCAAGATCACGGAGATTTACGAAGGGACCAACGAAATCCAGCGGATCGTGATCTCAAAACTGTTGCTTTCCTGAAAAGGTGCCAGGACTATTTTAACTGCCCCGAGAAGGATTTATGGAGAGAAAAATAGTGTCGCGGTAGGGACCGCCCTTGCGGGCGGCCCCCCGCGCAGATCCGTACGTGAGGAACTACCTCATACGGCTCTTACCTCGGGTATCACGAGCAGCGATTGGCTGCATCGTACGCCACGCTCGCCGATGCCACGTTTTCGCGGCACTGTGTCCGCCACGTGTAAGGCACGCGTGCCGTTTCCCTTGGTCGATCCCCTTCCCTCCACGGACTCCGCCGCCGCCTTCGGGCCGGCCTTGTTCGTCCGCTTCTTCGGTACTATGGAATCGTCCGACTCCCTGGAAACGTGCATGTCCGCTGTGCGGCAAATTGCCTTTTCGGACCGTCCCACGCCGAGAGGCGGGGGAGTTTCCAGGGGCTCCCGGTTTCCGTGCAAAGAGTTTCCACGCATGCGCAGGGTCTCAGACTCCGCGGCGTCCGCGAGCGGCTTGCGTTTGGCGTCGCTCATGGTGTTGCCTTCCCCCTGTCGGAACAAGGTCGGCACGCCGAAGTGATGATTTCGGAGCTCAATGGCTGGCCTGCGTGTGCCAAAAGTCAACGCTTCACCCGCCATGTTACCATGACCGGCGCATGACTCAGGGTCGGGACGGGTCGCTCAGCCCTTTCCCGTACGGCTCTTTCATCCGCTACTCCTTGCCGGCTTTGACCGGCGCTTTCTCCGACCCCTTTGCTGGTCCCCCGACCCCTTTGCTGGTCCACCGACCCCTTTGCTGGTCCACCGACCCCTTTGCTGGTCCAAGTCGCGTCGGCGACCTCTCCGGCACGAAGCTCAGCACGTCGGTCGAGGTTTGGTCGGCGGGAAAATGGGGACGGTCCCCTGTGAACGGCTACCCTTTTTCGCTCTCCTTTTTCGTCCTCTATACGATGACTTCGTCTCTAAGATAGATTTGGAGAACCCTTGCCGCGGCATAGCAGGAAAGGACCACGAGAACAAGGGCGCCGTAATTCAGGATAAGCTGTGATTGGGATATCTTCGCCAACAGCGATCTTTCCGCTCCCATCAGAAACGGATGCAGACAATAGACCGCCAATGCATACTTTGCCGTGCATCGGACAATCGCACTTGATCGAATGGCGGGGTTCAGGGCAACCAACACTGCTGCGAGAGTGCCAAACAACAGAGAATCCCTGGCGTATGGCGGTATTGCCGGCCCTTCACTTCCGTGAAAAACTACTTTACCTGCCGCATACTTCCACTCCAGCAGGGAGAACAGCACGCAAAGGATGACGCAGATTATCACCAGCGTCGTTCGCTTTGCCTGTGCAAACTCCAACTTACCGGCAAGCAATACGGCCGCGAAGGGAAATGCTATAAAATTCAGGGGATTCCAGTAGGCGCATAAGGGATGCAAGCCCAACGCGCGGGTGATTATCGGGAGGACAGCCACCAGCACCGTCGACAATACCAAGCCGAGAACTTGTGCCCAGACTTTCAGCTTCGTAATTACATGTGTTTCCAAGAGGCAGAGCAGCAAACACACAAAGAAGTAATATACCGTATTTCCGGCGCACAACAGTAAAACGATGAAAGAGCCGATGGAATGCGGAACGAGGTCCACGAGCCCGGGAAAGCCGTGGTAGAAAGTGATCAAGCCTATGGGCCAAAATGTCAACAAGATGAGTATTCGTTTGAAACGCCTGGTCAGCGCGGAACGGCTTGCCCCCTTGAGAGCGTAAAGAAAGGTCGACATATATATGAACGTGGGGACAGCCAATAGCAGGATGTGAAAATGCACAAAGTCAGACAGAGTAAACGTATGTTCAGAATATCCGTCTTCAGAGAAGATCGATGAATGGCCCACTACCTTCATGTGCAACGCCACCACGCAAATAGACATAATGGTTCTGAGATAATCAAAACCTTCAATTCGGTTGCGATTCATTTCGGTCCTTTTGATCACGCGCGGTGGGACAATATGCCAATGGTGCTGTCGACCGAATAGTCGGATAGTCTGATTCCAAAAAGGACCAATAAAGACCAATAAAGCTGCCATAGGGAAAAGTGCAAAACGGTAACTTGCGCACTTTCATCGCAACCGCCGGAGGCGGTTTTTGAAAAGGCTTCAAGCACAACGCAAGTGTCGAACACGAACGATCTCTGTCGGTCAAACTCGTCGGGCTGTTCTCGCCAACCTGGTAAATACGAGGCTCCGAAAGCCCCTCGCTGCCTTATCCGGCGTTCAGCCCTCGACAGAGCGCCATACTTTATCACGGGCTTGGCACACCCCGATGATTCGCACCACCGGCATGGCACTGCCCACGGGGTCAACGGCGTTATCGAGTGCCCGTTTCGGACATGCTCGCGTCGAGGCTCGGAGCCTCACCCTCCGATTGTAATTCATCCACGCCCAAGCGTGCTAGTACCGCCACCACAATTTCGCCGATCGCCTGCGGACCCGGTCGGCGGCTGAACCGGGTTCGGCGATGAATCCGTTGCAACGGCAGGGCCTCCGCCACGCGCTCGTGGCGGGGAATCTGCGGGGTATCCAGATACCATGAAAGAGCCGGGGTCTCCAAGAAAAGTACGCTTGGGAGCGTTTCCAAACCCCAAGTTGACCCTTTCCAGGAGACCCCAGCATGTTATACCTCGGTATCGACCAGCACAAGCGACAATTGACGGTGAATTTGCGCAACGAAGACGGATCGGTGATCCTCAAGCGGCAGGTGAGCACGCAGTGGGAGAAGGTTCGCGTCTTCTTTGACGATCTTGCCGAAAAGGCGGAGCCGGAGGGCGGCTTTCTGGCGATTGTCGAAGTTTGCGGCATGAACCCCTGGCTATTGGACATGCTCAAAGAATACGGTTGTCGAGAAATCGTCGTGATCCAGCCGACGGAGCGATCCAAGCAGAAGACCGACCGTCGCGATGCCGGCCAGTTGGGCCACTCGCTGTGGGTTCATCGCCAACAGTTTCTCGATGGAAAGCATCCGCTCGGGCTGCGGCGCGTCCAGCCGCCCACGGCCCAGGAGGCCGACGATCGGCAGCTTACGGCGTTGCGTGCTCGGCTGACGAAGAAGCGCACGGCGGCGCTCAACGGCATCCACAAGATTTTGCGGAAACACAATTTGGAGCAGGAGTGTCCGACGAAGGTTTTTCAGACGCAAAAGGTCCGCCGCTGGCTGGTCGAGATGAACTTGCCCGCAATCGATCGGCTGGAGATGAACTTGTTGTTGCCGCAATGGGAGTTGCTCGACGAACAGTTGGAAGTCGTCGAAGCGAAGATTGCGGAGCGTGCGGCGGCCGACGAACAAGCGAAACTGCTGGAGTCGATGCCGGGCATGGGACATTACAGCGCCGTGGCCATTACGTCGCGGATCGGCGACATCGAGCGGTTTAAGCGGCCCGACAGCCTGGCGAACTATTTCGGATTGACGCCCGGCTGCCGCAACTCGGGCGAAGCAACGCAGCGCCTTGGTTCGATCACGAAACAAGGCAGCAGGATCGTCCGCCACTTGCTCGGGCAGGCTGTGATCAAAGTGTTGCGATTCGACGGCGTAATGCGTGCTTGGTTCAAGCGCATCAAGCAGCGTCGCGGCTCGAAGATCGCGAGGGTGGCCGTGATGCGGCGTATGGCGACGATTATGTGGCACATGTTGAAGAAGAAACAGAAGTACCGCTATGCGTTGCCGATCAAGAAACACCGGGAATTCGTGGAGTTTGAAGGCTCAACGGAAGCGGCATGAAGGACTAAAGGCAGGTTTTTCGGGGGACGTCCCCCGAGCCCCCGAAGGATTTAACGCGGAAAGCTCAAAGAGGAGTGCAAGGCAATGAAAAGAACGAGGGCGAACCGTTTGGCCCGCCCTCATTCCTCTTCGAGCCCTGGCGCGACGCTCGGGTCGGTTCCCACCGTTGCCCTACCCTTCGCCCAGGTTGAAAAAGTGTAGCATTAACGCAAGTACCTTGGAGAAACATTTTTGCCTTTGTGACGGTGTTGATTCGCCGCTTTCGGCGAGCGAATCCCTGCGGCTCCACGCCGAGCTCGATGTGTCCCCTTGACTTGGTCGCATGACTAGGCGTGATCCTGATTGGAGCGGCGAGGAGTCCCGCAGGACGATCGAAAGATTTTATCGGTGTCGGGCGAATCGCGCCCGAGCGCGGACGTAATTGACGGTTCGCGGGCGTCCACGAAGGGACGGGTTGAGGCACGGTCGCATTTAGAAAAGAACGACCGAACAAACCTCGCGGAAGAAATCGTAACACGGAAACGAGTCAAAAAAAGGCACTCACACGAGACATCCGCACACGGAGCGGCAAAAAACGGTTCCATATTCCAAACAGTTCGCCAATGCGAACCGCGTAGATCGTTTGTACATGCACTCGAAAAACAACCACTCACAAGCGATACAATTCGCAGAGACCACCCTTGACACACAAGGCTCTTTCAGGGA
>CAVTCJ010000020.1:0-99087 GCA_963733145.1 uncultured Planctomycetota bacterium
GACGGGCTGGAACTGGACTTCATGCGCGAGCCGTTCCTCTTCAGCGACGGCAAGGAAGCCGCGGGCGCGGCGATTCTGACCGAATGGCTCCGCGGGATTCGCAGGTTGGTCGACGCCACGGCGGCAAAGCGAGGCCATCCGATGCGGCTCGGCGTCCGCGTCCCCTCCCGGCCCGAGACCGCGAAGGCCATGGGACTCGACGCCGTCGCTTGGGCGAAAGAGGGGCTAGTCGATCTGATTGTGCCCACGCCGCGTTGGGCCACGGTCGAGTTCGATATGCCGCTGGAAAAGTGGCGGGAATTGCTGAAAGGCACGCCCGTCACGCTGGCCGGTGGGCTGGAGGTGCTCTATCGGCCCTACAGCGGCTTGCGGCCGCGGCCGATCACGCCCGAGCTGGCCGTCGGAGCCGCCGTAAACGTCCTCTCGCGCGGCGCGGACACCGTCTATCTGTTCAACTATTTTCAAGACGGCCATCCCGGCTGGCCCCGGCCGGTCTATCTCAAAACCATTAAGGCGATGAACTCGCTCGAAGCGTTGCGAAAGCTGCCCCGCAGCGTCGCCCTGACGTATCGCGACATCCGCGTCTCGGGCGAGAAAGATCGGCCGCCGCTGCCGGCGACAGGCAAACAACTCTCGTTTTCGATCAACCCCGGGCCATTGCCCCTTTTTAGCCGGGAGTGCATGCTGACGATCGCCGTGAAGCCGACGAAAGACCAATCCGAGCCGTCGCCGACTGGCACTGTAAACGGCAAGCCATGTCCGCTGCGCGGCGCGGAGTCGAAAGACGGCTTTCGCCAGATTTCGTTTCTCGTGCCCAACGCAGCATTGGCGGACGGCAAGGCCCAAGCGATCAAGTTCGACGGCAACGGCCGGACGTTGACCATCCATAAGCTGGAACTGTCGTTCCGGCCGAAGAAAAGTCATTAAGGATGGGCGAATCAATAACTGTCGGAATTGGCAGTCATCCGTGTGCGGCAAATATGACTGGCGCGAACAATAGGGAGGCTGTATAACTTGGGTTGGCGTCTTGGTTTTAGCATAATGCCACACAGGAGGAAATTGCGATGGCACTACCCAAGTTGGACCGGAAGGCCTACGAAGAGCAGATGCGAGCGGAGTTCGAGCGTGCGTTGCGGGAGGTAGCCGAGGCGGTGGACAGCGCGCCGCAGGGTCGAGTGATTCGCGATAGCGAAGAGAAAGCGAGGGATGCCTTGGATCGCTTTCGCCAGGTCGCCTACGAAAAGGCGATCCAGATGAAAGTCAACGCGGCGGAAGCCGCTTTTCCCCCCTCCGAACAGCGCCGCGACGGGAAAGAAGAAACGGCATAAAGGAAAGCAGTCCACCAGCATCCTGACCATCAATGGGCGGATTGATGTTTGGCGGATTCGTTGGCACTGACGACAGGAAGGAAGCGAAACGCCGGCAGACCGCTGGTTGGACGAAGCCGAAGCGACGATCAGCGAAGGGGTGCGGGAGATGGCGTGTCGGTTGAATCAAGATTCAGCTAGTTTTGCCAAGACCGCGGCCAATCTGGCGCTGCGGCGCATTGGTCCATCAGCAAGGAAGCGTTGCGGCAGTTGATCGAAGGGGAGGGCAAGGCGGTGTTGCGGGTCTTGCAGCGCGGGGAGTTGCAGCCGCCGTGGACGGCTGCGGACTGCCGCACGACCGAGGGCGTTTCCCGGCTGTATCTGGGGTGTGACGGCGTCCAAGTGCCGCTGGTCACCGCGGAAGAGAAGCAGAAGCGGCGGACGAAGATTCGCGAAAAACGGCGCCGGCGCGGCCGTCGCTGTCGGCCCTTGCCTCGCGCAAAACGGGGGCCGATCAGGCCTACAAGGAATTCAAGGTGGCCAACTTCTATGACGAAACGATGAAGCACCGCTATGTGGGGGCGACCAGCGGCAACCACGAAGCGGCGGGGCGTTTGATGCAGCGGATGGCGTGCCAACTAGAGTTGCCCAAGGCAGAGGAGAAGGTGGCCAACGTGGACGGGGCCCCCTGGATTCGCAACCAGATCGAGTTTCACGGTTTGGTGGACGCCATCGGCTTGGACTTTTATCACCTGCGGGAGAACCTACAGAAGAGCCGCCGGATTGTGTTTGGCGAAGAGTCCGCGCAGGGCAAGACGTGGCTGGAGGAAGTGATGCACACGTTTCGGCACGTGGGCTACGATTCCGCTTGGGACCAACTGGTGGCTTGGCGTTCTCCCTTGCGATCGCCGACCAAACGAAAGGAAGCCAACCGCCTGATGCACTACGTGGCGGAGCGTAAACCAATGATCCGTTACCCCGAGTTCCGCCGTCGCGGCTGGCAGATTGGCAGCGGGCCCACGGAAAGCGAGTGCAAGACCACCACGCACCGGGTCAAGGGCCGCGGTCGCCGCTGGGATGGCTCCAACGCCGAAGCGATGATGGCCCTTGCGTGCCTGGACGACAGCCGCATGTGGCAAACTTACTGGAAAACCCTAAATCCTACAAAGATTTAGCGATTGCCAGAAAATATGGCCGCACACAGTCATCCTGAGCGTAGCGAAGGATCTGGTTTGGATGCTCGGAGATCCTTCGCTGCGCTCAGGATGACAGTTATTGATTCCCCGATCCTAAAGAAGCATCGCTCTCGTCCGGCGGCGTCGGCGCTCAACGCCGCTCGCCCGGCGGAAGGCCGCAGATGAACTTCCGCCAGCCGTCGAGCCGTTCCTTGTCCAGCCCGGTATCGCGGATGATTTCGGTGTCCATCTGGCGGTCGGTGTCGGGGATTATGACGCGGACCTTCAGCCGCCCGTTCGGCATGTAGCGAAAGAGCACCTCCACCGGATATGCCATGGGCAGGCCGGACGGCAGATTGCGGACCGAGCAGCGGCCGATCGGCGTGCAGTCGTCGGCCGAGGGGCTTTCGCCCTCGACGATCTCGACGCGGATCGAGCGTTGGCCCGCCTTCTGCGTCTTGAAGATCCGCTTGCCGGTGACGGGCAGGCGGGTGTTGCGGGGAATGAGGATGCCGTTCCGACGCCGCCGACTCACCGGATCGAGTGCCGACTACGCCGAGACTGTGCGAATTGACGTTGCGAATCTTGAACGTCGGCGGCAGCCCCTGTTGCCGGGCGAGGATCAGCGAGGCCTGCAGCGCCGCGCCGTGGGCGACGGCCTCGTCGGCGGCCACCGAGTCGTCCGGCTCCATGCCCGACAGCCGGCGAAGCATCTCGCGGACCATCGGCATGCGGGTCGATCCGCCCACGAGCAGGACGCGTTCCAGGTCGCTCCATTCGAGTCCCGCCGCCCGCAACGCCTGCACCGTGGTGAACCGGGTGCGGTCCAGCAGGTCTTGCGTGGCCTCCTCGAACTCTTTTCGGGCGATTTCGATCCGCTCCGATTCGCCCCGATGCTGGCAGGCGACGGTGGCCTTCTGCCGGGCGGAAAGAGTCCGCTTGGCGTCTTCGCACTCGCGCCACAGCTTGCCCGCCGATACCGGGTCCTCGCGCGGATCGGCATGGCCCAGGCCGATGAAGCGCTCCGCCGCGAGATCGACCAGCCGCTGGTCCCAGTCGTAACCGCCCAGGCGGACGTCGCCGTCGGTGGCCAGGGCGATGAACTCGGTGCCGCGGATTTGCATCACGGTCACGTCGAAGGTGCCGCCGCCGAGGTCGTAGACCAGGATGTTCCGCGGCGCGGGGCTGCTCCCTTGCTGGTCGAGGTATCCCTGCTGAAAGCCGAAGGCCAGGGCGGCGGCCGTGGGTTCGTTGATGATGTCCAGGACCTCGAAGCCGGCCATGTAGCCCGAGTCTTGCGTGGCCTTGCGGCGGACCTCGTCGAAATAGGCCGGCACGGTGATGACGGCCTTGTCGAGCGGCCCGATCTGTTTGCCGGCGTCCACGCGGAGCTTGTTGAGGATCAGGGCCTCGATCACTTCGGGCGGATACTGCTTGCCTTCGAGCAGCTTGTGGTAGACGTGGTGTCCGACGTCGCGTTTAGAGCACTCGGCCACGTGGTCGGCCTCGGTGGCGATGGCCTTCAGGGCCTCTTTGCCCACCACCACGTCCTCGCCGTCGAAGAGCACGACGCTGGGCGTGAGCAGGTCCCCCTCGGCGTTGACCACGGTGATCGGCCGGCCGCGGTCGTCGATCCGCGCCAGGGCGGAGAACGTCGTCCCCAAGTCGATGCCGATCGCGGGTGTGGCGGGTTTCGTCATGTCAGGCGACAATTCACCAGGGAAAGGGGAAAGTCTCGGGCCGCAGCCAGGACAGTATCACATAGCCGAGCGCCAGCCCCAACAGGGCCGCAATCACGTGTCCGAGCAGGCCGACCCAGCGCGGCAACGTCGGCCGCGCGGCCGGCTTTCTGCGGTGCGTCTGGTCGACGACGAACGGCTCGTCCTGCACCTCTTCCGGCGCCGGTTCAGGCTCCGGTTCCGGCAGCTTCGGCCCGGCGACGAAGGGGGTCCATCCGCCCGGCTTGGAAGGGCCGGCCGTCGGCCCGGCGAAATCGGCCTGCATGGCCTCAATGGCCTCGGGCGAAATCGGCTTGCCGGGCTCGTCGCCCGAGGCTTCCATCACCTCCTGGACCATCGAGTCGAAGGCGTCGAAGCCGGCCGCCTCCTCGATCGGTTTCTTCCAGCGGGTGACGCCCTCGGGCGAAATGCCGACCGACCGCTCCATCTCGAGCGTGGTCCCCTGATGCGTGCCGGGGACGACGGCCTTGACGGTCAGCCGGCCGTTTTCGGCGTACTCGAAGGTGACTTCGATCGGCCAGGTTTTCGGCAGTCCTTCGGGAAGATCGCGGATCACGGTTCGGCCGATGGCCGTGCATTCGCCCGGCATGGAGCTTTCGCCCTCGATGATCTGCACGGCGATCGAACGCTGGTTTTCCGAGCGGGTGGCGAAGCGCTCGGTGAACTTCGCCGGCAGCGGCGTGTTGCGCGGGATGAGCACCACGTTTTTCTTCCGCAGCGTCTCCGGGTCGATGCCCTCGACGCCCAGGCTGTGCGAGTTGACGTTGGTGATGGTGAAACCGGCGCGGCCCTCGGCGCCCGCTTCCTTCTCCAACAGATGGGCGGCGTAGAGGGCGGCGCCGCGGGCGACCGCCTCGTCGGGATTCACCGTGTGGTCCGGCTCCAGGCCGCTCAGCTCCCGCAGCATCCGCCCGACCATCGGCATCCGCGTCGACCCGCCGACCAGCAGCACCCGCGAGACGTCCTTCCACTCCATTTTCGCGGCGGCCAACAGTTGCCGCGTGGTGTAAGCCGTCCGCTCGAGCAGGTCGGCGGTCATCTCCTCGAACTGCGCCCGGGTGACGGGGACCTCGACCGTCTGACCGGCCACTTCGATGTGCATGATGGTCCGGGTCCGCGCGCTGAGGGCGTGCTTGGCGTCGATGGCGGCGGCCAACGCCCGGTTGATTATCACCGGGTCCTCGCGGGGGTCGCGCTTGTGCAGCCGCTTGAACCGCCGGGCGACGTAATCGACCAGCCGCAGGTCCCAATCGTGGCCGCCCAGCAGCACGTCCCCGTCGGTGGCGATGGTCTCGATCTTGCCCGGCGAAAGACGCAGCAGCGTGGCGTCGAACGTGCCGCCGCCGAGGTCGTAGACCAGCAGGGTCATGTCCTCTTTCGGCTCGGCGCCGGGCGTCAGGTATCCCAGCGTTTCGCCGAAGCTGAGCGCGGCGGCGGTCGGCTCGTTGACGATGTCCAACACCCGCAGGCCGGCCATCTCGCCGGCGTCGGCGGTCCCCTTCCGCCGCGGCTCGTCGAAATAGGCAGGCACGGTGATGACCACGCGATCGACCGAGCCCAGCTCGCGGACGATGTCGCCCTTCAACTTCTGCAGGATGCACGCCTGGATCACTTCCGGCGGCAGTTTGCGGCCGTGGATCGGCCGCGTGTAGAAGGGCAGCCCCATGTCCCGCTTGACCCACTCGGCCACCAACTCGGGATGGACGGTGGTGGCGGTGCGGGCCTCCTTGCCCACGACCAGTTCCCGATCGTCGAACATCACCACGCTGGGCGTGAGCAACTCGCCCTCGGCGTTGCGGACGATCTCCGTCCGCCCCGACTCGTTTACCCAAGCCGCGGCCGAGAAGGTTGTGCCCAGGTCGATTCCTACGGGATATTGACGCAACATCGGGCAACCAATCGGGATCGAAAATTGCTTGTATCTTGTAGGGTGTGTCAAGCGCAGCGCAATTGTAATGGGATGAAACGCTGCCTCGCCGGGGCGAGAATGGGTGGTAGTACAACAACACCCATTTTGACCCCAGGAGGCAGCCATGAATCCACGTGCATTGGGATGGGACAACCATCGCAAGTTCAGTAAGGTTAGTCTAATGGAACAAACGCCGGATGGCGAGATCCGGGCGGTCGAGCGGGCGCGGCTGGACCACGACGACAAAGAGGCCATGCAGGCCTGGTTGTCGCATCTGGACCCGGAAATGCCCGTGGCCTTGGAGGCGACTTTCGGCTGGCCTTGGGTGGCCGATCTGCTGGAGGGACTGGGCCATCCCGTCCATCTGGGCCATCCGCCGGTGATCCGCGCGTTGGCCAAGCACGAGGCGAAAACCGACCGTTGCGACAGCGATCGGCTGGGAAAGTTTCAACTCCGCGGCATCTTGCCGGAGAGTTACCTTGCGCCGCCGGAGGTCCGCCAGCGACGGGAACGGACGCGCTACCGCATGGCGTTGTCGGCGTTGCGGACGGCCGTGAAGAACCGCGTCCAAGCCATCCTGCACCGCCACGGAATCCTGCACGACTTCAGCGACCTGTTCGGCAAGGCGGGACGAGCGTTTTCTGGACGACCTGGCATTGCCAGAAGGCTCGCGGCAAGCCCTGCGAGGATACCTCGACTTGCTCGACAAGCTGACGTTGTTGATCGACGAAGTCGAGCAGTGGATGACCGAGAACCTGGAAGAGGACGAGATCGTGCGGCTGTTGATGACGATTCCGGGCATCGGTCTGATCCTGGCCCACGTGATCCGTGCGGAAATCGGCGAAATCGAGCGTTTTCCCACGTTCCGGCACTTGGCCAGCTACGCCGGACTGGCGCCGATAAGCGACGACACGGCGGGCCGCGAAGGGCCGCGGCATTGCAGCGCGGCCTGCAACCACGTGCTGCGTTGGGCCTTCATCGAGGCGGTGCATGGCGTGCAACGGACCAAGGGCCAGCACGGTCTCCGACTGCGGCAACTCTACGCACGGCTGTGCGGCCGGGCCGACCAAAGGGCCGCAAAAGTTCGGCGAAAGTGGCCGTCGCCCACGAGCTTTCCAAACTGGTCCACGTGGTGTGGACCAAACGTGTGCCGTACACCGATACGCCGCCGCCGCGGCCCGGCAGCCGTGAAGGGCGGCGTCAAACCCAAGGAGTCTCCAACTGCGAAGACAACGTTGCGCTCGGACCAGCCCCGTCACCCTATGGTCCGCCGCCGGGCAACCGTCGGCCAGACCCGCTTGTAATTGGGCCGTCCGATGCCGCATACCCATTTTGTGCCGGGCGGGTCGCCTGCACGGCGCGAAACGCCGGTCGCAAGCGGCTGCCCCAACACGTAGGGATAGTTGGTTTTACTCCAAACCGCGAAATGCTGTCGGACCACATCGGGTTTACCGCAGTTGGGCCACAAGTTGATGAGGAGGAGAGTCGGCGAGTTGATGACCGACCGAAGAAAAGGCCCACCCCGCGACGCGAGGCAGGCCCATCAACTCGTGGATCCCAGGCGACGCTCGGGTCGCACCCCTGCGTTGCCCTATCCTCCGCCTGAGACAAAACCATTTTACCACCTAAAAACACGTAAACCACCCCTTGACCGGCGAAAGCGTTTCAGGGATAGGGTGGGTCAAGCGCGGCGCAGCCCCACCAGGGGCAGTCCGCAATCGATCTTCCTACTATTGGTGGGACTGCGCTGCGCTGGTCCCACCCTACAGCCTGCTTCCTAAATCATACTCTAAACATATAAGTATACCTCTAAAGGCGGGAATCCTCAAGCGACTATGCACTTAACTGCCGGGGGGTGTGGTGTACACCGTGCTTTTCGTAACTCCTGTTCCGCGTTATACTACCGTTATATGCGTTTGTTGGGGACTGTCCCAATTTTCGCGGCGTGGAAAATCTGGCTTTGCCTCTCCGTGTGTCCGCCGCGAAAATGGGACTGTCCCCCTGGTGCCGCCAACCGTATTGTGAACGATAACATCACCGTTGTATGGCCACTGTCGAACAGATAACCACCGCCGAAGAACTCTTTCATGCGCCCCAATTGGGACGCTGCGAACTGCTGCGCGGAGAACTTGTCATGATGTCGCCCGCCGGATCGGAACATGGAATGATTGCCCTTCGTATTGGCAGGCTCCTGTTGGACTACGTCGAGCGACGTGGCTTGGGCGTCGTCCTGGGAGCGGAGACCGGGTTTAAGATCGCCAGCGACCCGGATACGGTTCGTGCCCCCGACGCGGCCTTCATCCGAGCCGAGCGGATCGGCGACAAGCTGCCGCGCGGTTTCTTCCCCGGCCCGCCCGATCTGGCCGTCGAGGTCCTCTCGCCGAACGATCGGGCGGAAGACGTGTTTGAGAAAGTGCAGAACTGGCTCGACGCCGGATGCGCCGCCGTGTGGGTCGTCGATCCGAAGGCGCAAACCGTGACGGTCTACGACTCCGCCCGCAAGGCGGCGATTCTCCAATCATCCGATTCCCTCGACGGCGGCGATTTATTGCCCGGCTTCAGCGCGCCGGTGGCGGAGTTTTTCGCGATATAGTAAGTCACTTAATCCGTTCTGCTTCTCGCTGCGAGCGTCAGAAAGGATTCTCGCAGCTTAGCTGAAAATATTGGGAAAGGATTTCGACATGTATTCGAGAATAGTCTTCGCTATCGCGCTCGCTCTTCTCCTTCCCTTGGCCGCTGCCGAGGAACCGGCAAAACCCATATCCGGCACCGTCGTAGACGAACAAGGCCAGCCCCTGGCCGGAGCTACGGTCAAAGCATTAACTTTTGTCAGCAAAGGTTGGGGTAAGTCAACAATGATTGAGTTGGCGTCGATGGAGACGGGTGCCGATGGTCGGTTTCATTTTGATGCGCAACGCGCGAAAAAATGCGCGGCAATACTTGCCGAGAAACCGGGAAAGAGTTTTGATGGGAAGTTCCTGCGAGATGGAGAGATGTCGCTTCGCTTAGGCCCAGCGACGGCGATCAATGGCGTAGTAATGGACGACGCCGGCCAACCTGTAATCGGCGCCGCGGTGAATCTTTTGTTCCATGAGCCGACTGATTTTCTTCCGGAATACGTTTTCATGAAGAAAACAGATTCCCAGGGGCGATTCGGCTTTTCCAATCTTCCAGTTAATGCCGCGTTCAAGTTTGACATATCAGCTTCTGGATACGCCCGTTCATTGGCCGAAGGCCCTTTTCTGTCGGAACAAAAAGGACTCCGTTTTGTGCTTCCTCCTGAAGGGCGAATTGAAGGAATGGTGGTCGAAAAGAGCACGGGCAAGCCTTTGTCTAACGTCCGATTATCGGCAATGAGCGGCGTGGCCAGTGGACAGCATACCACGTATGCCAAAACGGACATGGCGGGAAGATTTACTATGTCTGGACTAAGTGGCGGAAAATATAAGATTGAAACCGTAGGCGAAATTGTTGACGACGAGATGGCGATGCCGGAGTGGATGGGGACCGTAGAGAAGGTGAAAGTAGAAGCAGGCAAACTAACCTCGAACGTAAGGATCAAAGTTATTCGAGGCGGACTTTTGGAGATTATTGTTGTCGATGCCGCCACCGGCCGCAAGGTCAGAGAGAACGGAATACTGATGGTTTCGCCCGCAAACGACCTCCGCGTCAGTCGTTGGGGGGCACCTTCCAAGGATGGCGTGGTGCGTTTCTATTTGCCGCCTGGCGAATATGTAGTCACAGGCGCAATGTCAGTTTCTTACGCCTTTAAAACAGACAAAAGCGGTCCCTATTCCGTCGAGGAAGGCAAAACCAACCGCGTCACAATTACAGTGGACACCGGAAGACCGAAATCCGCAGGCGGCGCAGGCGTGCAGACATCCAGTGTGTCGGGCATTATATGCGACACTGGCGGAAAACCCGTCCCCCACGCGAAAATCCTGGTTCTTCCGCTTACTGGGGAGAAAAAGGAGCTTATCGCCGACGATCACGGACGGTTTTTCATTCAGGCAGCCGACATCGGGTTGATCTGTTGCTTCGCTTGGATGCGCCATCCCAAGGAGAATCTGGTGGCGCTAGGAATCGCCGCGCTCGGCCAATCTGATCCAGATGAAGATAAACTTGCTGGTGCGGGAATCGTTGTGATTCGCACGAAGCCGCGAAAAATCATACTGCGTCCGCCTGTGAATCTCGTCGGCATCGTAAGCGACCCGGAAGGAAAACCGATCGACGGCGCATGCGTATCGGCGCAAGTCGACGGCTCTCACATGGGGCGTTCCGAGGCTTTTCTAACGACCACAACGGATAAAGAGGGAAAATATAAGTTGGCGCTGGCCCCATTCACGATCACAAGTTACGCCATTTCCGCAAAAGCGCCGGGGTATTCAACGGCCGAAGTCGTTGTCGGTCCGTTGAATAATATTTTACATGGATGATGACCGCGGGCCGCCCTTCGATGCTCGTTCCGGTGCGGTTTCGCCCGCGTTTTTCCCAGTCCGGCCGCTTTCGGCCCCGTCGTCGGAGACAGCCTTGCCAGTGCCGTCCGGCGGCCTCCTCGGCGCCGATCCAGACATAGATCGTCTGGTGCGAAATCCAACGTCGCCGATCGCCCGGGAAGTCGTCGCGCGAGCGGCCCGCGATCTGATCGGGCGACCAGCGCCACCGCAGACGTTCACCGACATAGCGTCGCACCTGAGGCCGTTGCATTTTTGGCGTCCACGGGCGTTCGCTCCGGCGTAGCGCGGCCTTCCGGTGAGCGGCAACGGCCCAGTAGCCGTTGCGGCTGCGGTTGGGCCGCAGTTCGCGGGAAATCGTACTCTTGCTGCGGCCAAGCCGCCCGGCGATTTGCACCTGCATTTTCCCGTTCTTGTGCATGTGGGCTATGATTTCGCGTTCTTCCAGGGTAAGATGATTCGCCATCGCAGGGACCCTCAGTCTAACAAAAACGCAGAATCTTATGCTCTACAAGGCAGATCGAACCGTCCCGGGAATCGTGATTGATAAACACGGAAAGCCGGTGCCGGGAGCTATAATAACAGCCGAGCGAATGGGTGGTACGACATATCCGGGTTGCGTCGTAAGCGATGCCCAGGGACGGTTCGTGTTAGAACAGACTCGACAATGCGGATATAATTCATATATCCGCTCGAGTACCAGGACGCGGTTGGATTGAAGAAGGTTCAGCCATTCATCCGGGAGATTCCAAGGTCGAAGTTCGAGTCGGTCCATGCTATTGGGAATAGAGGCATTTGATGCGATTCATCCTTGACCTCACCCACGCCGAACTTCGCGATTGGTTCGTCCAACACGGGCTGCCGGCGTATCGGGCAGGGCAGGTGCGGAAGTGGCTGTTCCAGAAACGGGCGGCCGGGTTCGAGGAAATGACCGATCTGCCCGCCGCGTTGCGCGAACAGCTTGCCGCCGAGTTCCTGCCGTTCTCCAGCACCGTCGCCGAGCATCACAAGGCGGCCGACGGGGCGGAAAAACTGCTCCTGCAACTCCACGACGGACAGCGGATCGAGTGCGTCCTGCTCCGCGACGACAAGGGGCACTGCACCGCCTGCATCAGCACACAGATCGGCTGCGCGATGGGCTGCGTCTTCTGCGCCACCGGCATCGACGGCGTGGTTCGCAATCTGACCCGCGGTGAGATCATCGAGCAGGTTCTGCACATACAGCGGTTGCTGGGGGCGGAAAAGGGGACAGGTCCAATTTGTGCGCAGCACCCTTCGGGCCGTTCCGGCAAATTGGACCCGTCCCCTTTTCCGCCCGCTGTAGGAGGCGACCCCCGTCGCCGATCGGAGCAGGCTTCGGAAGATGATATGTGGTGCGGGCGTCCCGCCTGCACGGCGCAGCCGGGACGGCCGCACCACAACACTCATATCGACGACAGGAGTCGCCTCCTACAGGCCGAACGGCTGAGCAACATCGTCGTGATGGGCATGGGCGAGCCGCTGTTGAATCTTGACGCCCTGATGCCCGCGCTCGACGAGGTTTCCGCCCGCGACGGCCTGGGCATCGGCGCCCGGCGGATCACCATTTCCACGGTCGGATTGCCGGCCGGGATCAAGCGGCTCGCACACGGTGCGGAAAAGGGGACAGGCACCTTTTGTGCGCAGCACCCTTCGGGCCGTTCCGGCAAATTGGACTTATCCCCTTTTCCGCCGTACCATCTGGCCGTTTCGCTGCACGCGGCCGACGACAAGTTGCGCAACGAGATTGTGCCGGCCAATCGCGGCTTCGGCATCGCGGCGATCATGGCGGCGGCCGACGAGTATTTCGAGCTGACTGGTCGCCGGGTGACGTTCGAGTACGTGCTGTTGGCCGGGGTGAACGATCAGCCAGAGCACGCCCGGCGGCTGGTCACGCTGCTCCGCGGCCGGCCGGCGCTGGTGAACCTGATCCCCTACAACCCGGTGCCGGGCCTGCCTTATCGCAAGCCCTCGTCGTCGACCGTGGCCCGATTCGTCGAACTACTGACCCAAGGCGGCTTGAACGCGGCCATCCGCCATCGCAAAGGAGATCGCATCAGCGCCGCCTGCGGCCAATTGCGGCGGAGGAGCGGAAGCAAATAGAGGGATAGCATCACGATTTCTTCGGTGATATAATTCTTACGTTGGCTTTTCTTGGTCAATTCTTAAATGGGCGGCGGATTCATGGTTATGGGCGGCGATAATTCCCGAGAGTTGAAGTTGGACTTGCGGGCCGTAATTTATCGGCACGGCAAATGGTGGATCGCGCATTGTCTGGAGACCGATCTGGTCGCCGAGGGCAATACGGCAGGCCGAGCGTTGAAGGACCTCCTCGAACTGACGGCCACCCAAGTTAAGACGGCGATGGAGGCCGGCGACCTGGAATCCATATTTCGGCCCGCTCCGGCAGAAATATGGACCACTTACTCCTTCTCCCGCAAAGTCGAGTTGCCGCCGATCAAAGACTCGCTACTTGGTTCGTTAGGGCGATTCGAGGCCCGCGAGGCCCTGCGGGCATGATCGTCCGAAATCGGTATGAAGGCTGGTGGTGTAATGTGCAATTTGATAGGCTTTCCTGAATGGGGTTCCTTGATTAAGATGAAAGGGGAGGGTTCAACACTGCCATGTGTGAAGAAGTGCAGTTCACCCCTCCATGGTGGGACGAAACCGCCAGCAGAAAACATCGGCGAACGGGGGCGCGAAGTGAAAGAATGTGGGACCGCAGTGACCTCACTTCGCAAACCCGCGAAAGGGGGGAGCCAGCGGTTTACGATCCAAGAATTCAGCGGGATGAAATTGAACGGATGGAAATGGAATGCGTGCAACAAGGTATTAGCGCTCAAAGACCACCAGATATTATCGAGTTGAGACACACTAAACCGCACATGAGAAAGTTTTGTCGAATCCTTGGCAGAATAATCGGTGCTAGCAATGGCGAGAAAACGGATTGTATACTTGTACTGTATCAGAAGACTGGTTCTGTACATGGTTATCCCGTCTCCCGTAATTACTTGAAGTCTAAAGGTGAACGAGTCCAATGAGCCCAGTTACTCCTAAACTTCCACCGGGGGCAAAGGTTTACAGTTCTCTATACGCAGATGCTGATGTAGAGGATTTGACTCAAGATATTCTAGCAGTGGCTTTACCGACCGGTTTTTGTATTGACGTTGGATGGTTCCCGGAACATGATCCGTCGGGATGCTTCTGTGTCCGCGTCTTTTACCAAGATTGGAGTGCTCAGCAGATTCCAATGATAGAGATCAAAAATCTCGACGAGATGGTGCAAACCGTTGAGAGATTAGCCCAACGATTCAATGCACCAACGGTTCCGACATCCTCGTCCTCTTACTCATCCTTTATTTCCGGAGTGTTTGGGGGGAGTACAACAGGGTCGTGTTCTGAACGCAATGCAATCCCCGCTGCCAGTTCGTTATCTTCCTCTTCATCCTCCTTTTCGGAAACATACACTTTCATTCCGGCGGCCGCATGATGAAGCCGAGATACATGCTTTGCTGTGAGGGGAGAATAGTAGATCGAGAAACCGGTCTAGTCACATATTATAATGTAACAGACCAGTTGAATGTTACGTCGTCGAAGCCAGATGCCCATACATCAGGCGTTCCGGTTTCTTTTTCTTTTCCAAAACTTGTGATCAGTGCCGTATGGGCCAGGGATATTGAAATGGAGGATGGGGACAACATATACAAGCATGAAATGCGGATGTATGTTCCCGGTGAGGATACGCCTCGCGTGCTCCATTCGGGAGATTTTAAATTTGGGGGATGCCGATTCTATCGTTTTGATTTAGTATTTCAGCCTCAACCAGCGCCTTCGGGAGATAAGCCTGCAAATGCGCTATTTATCAAGCCCGGAGTCCTTCGATTTGAGAGTCGCGTATGTCAAGATGGCGATGCCACGTGGCTTTCACAAGAATACGACATTC
Organism: uncultured Planctomycetota bacterium; assembly: GCA_963733145.1. GTDB lineage: Bacteria > Planctomycetota > Planctomycetia > Pirellulales > Thermoguttaceae > JAHIKV01. The sequence continues at coordinate 14,546 of CAVTCJ010000020.1, forward strand.
CGATCGTGTGTCCCACTCAAGGTTAGAAAATAACCTCATGCCATCAGGGCCAGAAAATGACTTGCTTGGTAAGGTAGCATCTTTATATTTTGCTGGGAATTGCCTTTACGCGCTTTTCGGCCCGCCACTTCTTGCGAGAAGATTTTGACTTGGGTTCCGGATTGGGAGCATCTATTTCTTCAGACTCCTCGTCGTCCTCTTCTTCGTCTAATTCCTCGTCGCCTTCTTCCTCGTCATCCTCTTCAAAGTCGTTGTCACTATCGTCCGAATCTTCTTCATCGACTTCTTCCTCTACCTCATCGTCTTCCACATCTTCCTCCTCGTATTCTTCCTCCTCATATTCGTCGGCTTCATCGTATTCTTCCTCCTCCGGCTCGGCGACGACGACATTGCTCTTTCGCGGCGGCCGCGGCGGATCGGGCGGGCCGGGCGGCGCGGCGTCGGCCGGCGCCTGGTTGGACATCTGCTCCCACTGTTCGAGGCTGACGAGGATTTCGCGGGCCTGCGAGCCGTTGTAGGGACCGACGATGCCGTCCTCGGCCATGAAGTCGATCAGCCGGGCGGCGCGGCCGTAGCCGATGCCCAGCGACCGCTGCAAGAGCGAAACGCTGCCCCGGCCCTCGCGGATCACCAGGTCGATCGCCGACTCGTAGAGTTCGTCCCGGTCGCTGAACTTCTTCTTGTCGCCGTCGGGCAGGTTCGTTTTCAACTGCACCAACTCCTTGACGAACTGCGGCTCGTCGGTCGCCACGGCGGCGATCAGCCGCGAGATTTCGTCGTCGTTCAGATAGGTGCCCTGGCCGCGGATCAGGGTACTGGTGCCGGGCCAGAGGAAGAGCATGTCGCCGTTGCCCAGCAGGCGGTCGGCCCCCATCTCGTCGAGCACCACCCGGCTGTCCGTGCGGCTGGCGACCTGGAAGGCGATGCGGGCGGGGAGGTTCGACTTGATCAGGCCGGTGATGACGTCGACGGTCGGTTTTTGCGTGGCCAGGACGAGGTGGATGCCGACCGCCCGGCTCTTTTGCGCCAGACGGATGATGTGCCCCTCGACCTCCTTGGCGGCGGTCATCATCAGGTCGGCCAATTCGTCGGCCACGATGACGATGTAGGGCATGTGCGTGGGAATGTGCTTCCGGTCCTCGTCGTCCTCCGGCTTCACCCGGTCGTAAAGCTCCTCCTCGCCGAGTTGATTGTAGACGCTGATGTGGCGGACGCCGGCGCGGGCGAGGATGTGATAGCGCTCCTCCATTTTTTCGACCGCCCAGCCGAGGATCGCCTCGGCCTTCCGCATGTCGGTGACGACCGGGTGCATCAGGTGCGGCAGCGACCGATACGGGCTGAGTTCGACCATCTTCGGGTCGATCATCAACATGCGGACCTCGTCCGGGCGGCGGGTCATCAACATCGACGAGATGATCGAGTTCAGACAGACGCTCTTGCCGGTGCCGGTGCGGCCGGCAATCAGCAGGTGGGGCAGCGAGGTCAGATCGACGACCAGCGGGTGTCCGGCCACGTCCTTGCCCAGAAACAAGGGGATGCGCATCTTGCGGGTCTTGCCGTCGGCCTCTTCCATCACCTCGCGGAGGCAGACGATCTGCCGCTCGTCGTTGGGCACCTCGATGCCGACCGTGTTCTTGCCGGGCAAGGGGGCCACGATCCGCACGCTCGGCACGCGCAGGGCGATGGCCAGGTCGTCGGCCAGCCCGGTGATGCGGCTTAACCGCAGTCCGGCCTCGAGTTCGACCTCGTACTGGGCAATCACCGGTCCGGTTTGAATCTCGACCACGCGGACGTTGAAGCCGAAGCTGAGGAAGGTTTTTTCCAGCAATTTCGCTTTGCGGCGGACCTCCTTTTCCTGTCGTTCGTAGTTGACCGATTCGCCTTCGACCAGCAAATTCATGGCGGGGAGATGATAGTCGGAGACGTCGGAGCCCAAGTCCGATTCGTTCATCTCATCGAGAACTTTCGCAGGCTGCCGATTGGATTTCGGCCGGCTGATTCCCACCCGCGCGCCGAAAGCCTTTGGACCGACGGCGGAGTTTTCCTCTTCGCTCTCCTCGCCGTTATGGCCTTTTTCCGCGGCTTCCTTTTCATTCTTCTCTTCGGCGGCGATGCGGGCGCCGGAGACGCGGACCGCCGGGCGCCGGCCTTGCGCTCGTCAACGTCGTCGAGGTCCGAGCGGCGGCGGACTTTTTGGGCATAAGCCGTCGAGACCTGCAAGACGCCGCGTCCCAGGCCGCGGGTAGGCTTGCCCACGACCCAGTACAACAATCGCACCAGCGAGTAATCCGTGGCCAGCAACAGTCCGCCGACGACCATGCAGGAGGCGATGATGTACGCGCCGAGACTGGCAAACTGCGTCTGCAACAGGGCCTTGCCTAGGGCGCCGAGGTATCCGCCGGGTCCGATCATTGGCACTTGCGGCAGCCGCGGCCCGGCCATGGCGGCCAGGGTGGCCACGCCGGCCAACGAGATCAGCCATCCGCCGCCCCGCAGCCAAGGCTGGCCGAGCTTTCTTCGCACCAGCAGGGCACCGTCCCATGCCGCCAGCGAGAGCAGCAGATAGTATGCGCCCAGCCCGATGGCGTCGATCAGCCCGCGGCTGACGAACGCGCCCCAGTAGCCGCAGGCGTTGGCCGGCCGGCTGTTTTGCGGGAAGATGCTCGCCCCGGGCAAATCGGCCGGATCGAAGCTGACTAGCGCAGCGGCCAGAAAGATCACCCCGGCCAATAGCACCAGTGCCAGCAAGTCGGTCTTTAGATTTCGGTTATCGAGCATGGTCGCCTTCTGTGACGCTTCGTTTAACCCCAATACCGTTCAATTAAACATGGCTGGCATCTCATGTTAGGGTGGCAGTTGTACTGCCGCTCCTGTTTTGCCGCTGTGCCACGGAGTGGCGGTGCAACTGCCACCCCGACATGGCACTTAATTGAGCAGTATTGGGGTTAAACGAAGGTATACCGCTATCTCGTCATAAACATCGACAAGTCCGGCACTTGTAGAGCAATCCCCTGCCTGCGAACCGCGCCGCTTGCCCGAGACAAATCAGACGCCAAACCGTTGCTTCGGCTACAACCGGCATGAAGCGTGCAAATGGAACGACCGGACGCGCTTCGTAGGACAAGTTGGCAACAAATCGTAGGACCGGGGTGCGGCAAGAAATCTTGGCAATGCGTTGATTATTCGTTTAGCCCGGATTATTCATAAACGTCATCCTGAGCGCAGCGAAGGATCTCCGATGCGCCGCAAACAGCCCAGATTCTTCGCTGCGCTCAGAATGACAATGTTCCTTCGTGTTTATGAATAATCCGGGTTAGCCCGGCCACTCGTGGCCGGTCACAGAGAATACACGCTCCCTCCGGTTACAAGTGACTAGGCTAAACGAGGCACCTCAGAATAATTGTCATACACGAGGACAGATTGGCAACCTGTCCTACAACACGTGCGGGGGCGGGACGATGTATTTGGGCACTTTGCCGCCGCCGAGAATTTTTACGGCTGTTTCGATCGCGTCGGCGCCGCCGGACGGGACCGCAACCGAGGCGCTGAGGCTGCCTTTCTTGACGGATTTCGCCCCCTCGTCGGGCGCTCCCCCGACGCCGATGAAGAGCGTACTCTTTGCGCGGCCGGCGGCCTTGGCGGTTTCGTAGGCCGCCCGGGCGGCCGCGTCGTCGAAGGCGAACACCGCGTCGATCTGGTCGGCGTCGGCCAGGGCCTGGGCCATCAGCTTCGCCCCGTCGACCCGCGGCGGATCGAGAAAACCCTCGAAAACGAAACGGTATCCGGGATCGAGGAGCCGCGATCGAAAGGCATTGTGCAACTCTTGGGCGGGGATCGAATCGACCGGTCCCTTGATCTCGACAATTTTTCCCTTTCCGTCGAGTTTGCCGGCCAGCCAGTCGGCCGCCGCCTCGCCGACCTGCTTCCAGTCGGGGGCGATGTAACAAGTGAACTTGTCGCCGATGACCGCCCGGTCCACGACGATGACCGGCACGCCGGCGTCGAACAACCTGCGCCACCGGCTCGGTCATGGCCTGAGCCGCGACGGGGTCCACAATCACCAGGGCAACGCGCTCGGCAGCAAAACCTTCCAGATCGCGGCGTTGCCGGGCGGGGTTGTTGCCGGCGTCCCGAATCTCCAGGCGGAGGTTGGGGTGCTTGGCCGCCGCGGCCTCGAGGTCTTTTTTCAGCCGCACCTGCCCCGGCGACTTGGAGAGTCGCCAGACTGACGCCGATGGTCACGCGGTCCACCTTCGTCTGGCGCGGAGTTTCGGCGGCTTCACGGCAACCGATCCCGGCTGTCAGGACGGCAATCCCGGTAAAGCCAACTAGACATGTAACAATATATCGCACGATCGGACTCCATTTCATTTGCACAGTGTCATTCAAAGTGTGCGGCATTATCTAAATTATGGCATTTTGCAGCACCGTTTGATGATTGGCGGCAGCGGAAATAGAACCCCATCGGGAATCGGACCGTCAACGGTTGCAGATACGCCCCGCGACTGCGTTTGTGGTGGTGGAAAACGGCGCAACTCTTCTCCGACGACCGCAGTCGAGGGGGGCGTTGGGCCACAGTCGCATGAATTTGCCCGCTATTGGTGGGGCTGTGCTCCGCTTGATCCACCCGACCTGTCCGACCGGTCCCCGATGCAACTCTATACAGAAACGGCACTTTCTAAAGGGGGGGGAAATCTATCTACCGTGGGGCCGTGCACAACCCCCGCTACGCATTTTTTGCTTGACACCGTTTGTCTAATTGCTATTTTGGGATTATATGCACTAATCGCTACAACAGCGCGCTGGGGGGGAATTTTTATCTTCACGCATCTGTTGAGCGGGGGAATCGTTGTCGTTCCTGTGTGAATGCAACGCGCTCTAATTCTATTTATGCCGGAAAGAGAGGGAGATCATGGGGAGTTGGGGTCTGCTGCGTCATCGTTCCGGGGCCAAGCCGGTTAAATCTAAATCACATAATCGCCTGCGGAAGGATTCGCTTCACGCGCGCTTCCAACGCTCGCTGCGACTCGAACAGTTCGAGGAGCGGACGCTGCTGAGTATCGGAACGTGGACGCCCATCGGGCCGGAAGCGATCTATCAGGGACAGACGGAAAACGTCGGCCCCTTGGATACCGACGCCAATTATTACAACGCCGTGATCGGTTCGATCACCGCCGTGGCGGCCCATCCGACCAACGCCAACGTCCTCTACGTCGGCACAACCAACGGCGGCATCTGGCGGACGAACAACGCCACGGCTGCCAATCCCACCTGGACCCAATTGACCGACGACGCCGCTTCGCTCTCCATCGGCGCGCTCAGCTTCGATCCGACCGACGCCACCGGCCAGACTTTGATCGCGGGCATCGGCCGCTTCAGCGATTATTACCGCGCCGGCGGCGAGTTGACCGGGCTGCTGAAAACCACCAACGGCGGACAGACCTGGACTCCGCATCGACGGCGGCGGACTGTTGACCGGCAAGAACTGCATCAGCATCGCCGCCCGCGGACAGACGATCCTCGTCGCGGTGGACAACGCGACCTCGGGCCTATACGCGGACGTGGGCCTCTTCCGCAGCAACAACGGCGGCGCCACCTTCACGCAAATCTCCAACGGCAGCGGCACGGTCAGCGGACTGCCCGGCGGCATCGTGTACGACTTGGCGGCCGATCCCTCGAACAACCTCACCTTCTACACCGCCGTGGTCGGCGCCGATGGCTTCGGCGGACAGAACGGCATCTACAAATCGACCAATCAAGGTCAGACGTGGGTCAAGGTCAGCACGCCGGCGGTGGACGCCTTCCTGCACACCGCCGGCAACAACGTCACGCACCGGGTCCAGATGAGCGTCGGAACGTCGGGCCAACTCTACGTGGGAATCCTCGACGCAGTGACCGGCTTGCCCACCAGCGACGAATTGGTCGCCGTCTTCCGCACCGCCGACAAGGGCGTCACCTGGACGCAAATGGACCGGCCCCGGATTTCCGTCAACGGTGCAATGCAAAATCTGCAGTTCGACCGCATTACGACGACGGTTGTCGACGGTTTGGGAACGCTGCCCAGCGGACAAGGCGCAGTCCATTTCTCGATCGTCGCCGATCCGACCGACGCGAACATCGTCTACATCGGTTGCGACACGCAGCCGGCCATCGGCGCCGCTTCGGCGATCGGGGCGACCGACTACACCGGCATACTTTTCCGGGGCAATGCCTCGAAGCCGGCCGGGCAGCAATGGACCACCTTAACCCACAGCGGCACGGCCTCCAACTCCTCCCCGCACGCCGAGTCGCGGGACCTGCGCTTCGACGCCTCCGGCCGGCTGATCGAAGTCGACGACGGCGGCATTTACGTCCGCACCAGCCCGCGGACCAACAGCGGCGATTGGTTCTCGCTGAACGGCAACTTGCAGATCACCGAGATGCACGACATCGCCTACGACAGCGTGTCGAACATCGCCATCGCCGGCTCGCAAAACACCGGCGTGTTGGAGCAGACGGCGGACGGCAGCCTCGTGTGGCGGGAAGTGAGCCAGGGCGACGGCGGCGACGTGGCCGTCGACGAGATGAGCCTGGCCGACTTGAACCAATCCTACCGCTATTCGAGCGGCGCCTATCTGGCCGGCTTCCAGCGCCGCACCGTGGACGCCGACAACAACGTTCTCGACACGGTGACGCCGACCTTACTGGTTCTGGGGACCCCCAACCGGACCTTCGATCAGGTCGACGGCGGGCAGTTCCGCACGCCGATCGCCATCAACGCGGCCGATCCGTCGCGGATCGTGATCGGCGGCGCCCGATCGGTGTTCGAGTCGTTGGATCGCGGCGACACGTTGCGCAACCTCGGCGCGGCCGGCAACGCCAACGCCATGGTTTACGGAGGCTATCTGAACGGTGTCGCCAATCCCGACGTGCTTTGGGTGGTCTCCGACCAGGGCGTGTTCCTGCGGACCACCGCCGCCGGAAACCTGACCCAGATCGCCAACGGCCGCGTGCTCGACATCACCGTCGATCCGAGCAACTGGCAACGCGCGTTCGTCGTCACCGAAAACCAAATTTATCTGATCACGGACGTGGGCGGAAACGTCACCGTCACCAACATCACCGGAACCTACACCGCCGCCAACGGACTGCGGACCGTGGAGTATTTCAATAGCGGGGCCAACGGCGCCGTGATCGTCGGCGGCGTGCAAGGCGTCTACTACTCAGAAGCCGACAGCCTCGGAAATTGGACGACGCTCGGCGCGGACCTGCCCAACGTTCCCGTTTACGACATGGAGTACGACGTTCAGGACAACCTCTTGGTGGTCGGCACTCTGGGCCGGGGCGCCTGGGAATTGGAGAACCTCCGCAGCGAAATCTTCGGCGAACTGACCCTGATCTCGGTCAGCACCAACACGACCACCTACCAATCTACCGAGAGCCCCACGATCAACGTCGCGCCCACCGAACTGACGCTCCACTTCAACGACGCCACGATCGACCCCAACACGCTGGGCGGCATCCTGGTCATCCGCGCCGGCGCCAACGGCACGTTCTACGACCCGGCGACAAACTCCTACGACGCCGACGACGTGGTCATCCAGCCGGGCTACATCAGCATCGGCGACAATCCCAACGAAGTCCTGATCCGTTTCGCCGAGACTCTGCCGGACGACGTTTACCACGTGACGATCGTCGGCCAGGGGAGCGACGGCGTACATCATTATTACGGGCCGGACGGCAAGCTGGATCTGCCCTTCGCCACCAACGCGGGAATGACCATCGGGTTCGACGAGCTGCCGAACTCCGGGGGCGGCACCTATTGGGACGGTCAGAACTTCTCCTGGACCTTCGATTTGAGCCTGGGGCCGCAAATCACCAGCGTGGTCCCGCAGCCGATCACCCGCGGCGCCGACGGCACGCTCTCGCAGGCCCGCAACAAGATCGAGGTCTACTTCAGCGACGCCATGAATCTGGCGACAGTCCAGTCTTTGGACTATTACAGTCTGATCTCCACGCAAGACACGGCGAACACGGCCGATGACGTGATAATCCATCCGACGCAGGCGGTGTACAATGCCGCGGAGAAAAAGGTCACGCTGACCTTCGCTCTCAACAGCGCGCGGCGTTGCGGTCACCGACCTAGCGCAACTAGTGGCCGACGCGGCGAAGAAGTCCACCGGCGCCTTCCGCTTGCAAGTCGGGGACAAGTACCAGCCGATCGCCGCCGAGGAGCGGACCGACGTGGCCGACAATTGGTTTACCGACGTCGGTTCGACGTTCGATGATGCCGCCGATCTGGGAGCATTGGCCAACGCAACCGACAGTTCGGCGGGGCAAGCGTGGGTGATCTCCGGTCAAATTTCGCCCGTGTACTACGACGCGGAGTGGCCCGGCGGCCGGGACACTCCGGGCAACCGCGACCTGCCCATTGGAGCGACCGACGTGGCGGCCGAGAGCCACACGTTGCCCGCCACCGGGGACATCGGTCCCTACGGCGAGATTCCCACCTATTATTACAACTTCCAAACCGTCTACGGCCAGATCCAAAACGGAGACGCGCTGAACCTGATCACCTCGGTCCAGAAAGCAGCGCGTGCGGGAGATTTTCTCGCTCCTCTCCCAGTACAGCGGCGTGCAGTTCATCGAATCCGCCGACCAGGGAATGACCATCGTCACCGGCGACCTGCGGGTGTTCAACCCGACGATTGTGGTCGGACCAGGCGCCCCGGCCGGCATGGCCGGCGGCGGTCCCGAGTCGGGCATGGCCGTCATCAACAGCTATTACGATTGGGGCAACTCCGAGTACGGCGGGCAGTACATGCAGGTGGCGATGCACGAGATCATGCACCTCTTGTACGCCATGCACTCCTACGAACTCCCTGCCTTCGAGATCATGGGCAGCAGCGAGACCATCGCCACCCTCGGCTACCCGGAAGGCTACTTTCCCCGGCAACAACGACATCACCGTCTTGCAGTACCTGTATCGCAACGACAGCATCGACACCGACTTCTACAAGTTCGAGATCGGCTCCGAGGGCGACCTGAACGTGGAAACGGTTGCCCAGCGGCTGCAAAACGCCAGCTTGCTGGACACCAAACTGGTGCTCTACAACGGACAGTTCCAGCCCATTGCCAGCAACGACGATTACTTCGACGACGACTCGTTCATCGGCGTGCATTTGCAGCCGGGAACGTACTACATCGGCGTCAGTTCCACCGGCAACTCGCAATACGGCCCGGACGTCGACGGCGGCACGACCGAAGGGGCCTATCAGTTGCGAATGGACTTCCAGCCCAAGGTCGCGGCGCAAATCACCGATGCCCGCGGCACGCCGCTGGACGGCGACGCCGACGGAGTACCCGGCGGACAGTACAATTACTGGTTCAACGTCCAGACGGCCGTGAACACGCTGGTCGTCGACAAGCTGGCCGCGGACGGAGGCAACGGCGCGCTGGCCGCTCCATACAATAATATCGACGGAACGAACGGCGCGTTTTCGGCGGTCCGGGCGAAACAAGCCGTCGATCCGAATTGGCAAGGCATCGTCCGCGTGGTGGGCAACAACTTCGCCAACGACGACCAAGGCAACGGCATCCAGGCCGTCGCCGGAAGCCTGCTGGCCGACGGCAAGACCTTCACCATCTCCGACGCCAACCGGACCTTCACCTTCGAGTTGGACAGCAACAATACGTTCACCCGAGGCAACGTGCAGGTCCCCTTCCAGACCACCGACAGCGCCGCGACCGTCGCCACGAAACTCGCCGCGGCGATCAATTCGGTGAGTTGGATTCCCTACGGACTAGGCCAGACGACCACCACCCGCTACACCGAGGGCTTATACGCCCGGGCAACTCTCAACGGCAGCCATAGTCAACGTGGACGGACCGACGGTGACGATCAACCTCGCCGCGACCAAGCTGAAATCGACTCTCCAAGACAACTTGGCCTACGAAATCGGCACGAATCCCCTCGGCTACACACTCAGCGACGGCAAAAAACTGGAAGTTCCCAAGGGCACCACGCTGATGATCGACGCCGGCGCCGTCCTGAAACTCAGCGCCTCGAACATCTCCGTGGGCAGCTCGACCGTCGGCGTCGACCGCAGCCTCGGCGCCATTGCAGGTCCTCGGCAAACCGGGAAGCAACGTTTACTTCACCTCCTATCTCGACGAACGGGTAGGCGCGGACACCTACGCCAACACCACCGTCCCCTCGGCCGGCAACTGGGGCGGATTGGTCTTTCGCAACAACTACGACTACGACGAGCAAGCGGTCACTCCGAACCGGGTGGTGCTCGAACAGGAAGGCATCTTCCTCAACTACGTCAACTACGCCGACATCCGCTACGGCGGCGGGAAGGTCACGGTCAACGGCATCCCGGACGTTTACAATCCGATCCACATGGTCGAGGCCCGGCCCACCGTCGCCTTCAGCACCATCCGCTACAGCGCCGACGCGGCCATGTCGGCCGATCCCAACAGCCTCCTGGAATCGACCTTCCACGACCGTTTCGGCGAAAGCGTGTTCGCGGCGGACTACAACCGCGTCGGCCCCGATCTGCACGGCAACAAGCTCGTCTCCAACAGCCTCAACGCGCTATTCCTCCGCGTGAGCACCGCCGCGGCCTCGTCGATCGAGCAACTCGAAGTCTCGGCCCGGTTCGACGACGCGGACGTGGTCCTGGCCATCCCCGAGAACCTGATAATTACCGGCGACGCGGGCGGGGCCGTCGCGGTCACGGGGACTTGCCCCTTGACGGCCGACGGGCGCAACCAACTCGTCGTGCCCAGTCATTATGGGGACTTTGCCGACCGCCAGTATTTCTCCATCAACGACGGGGTGAAGACGGTCCGCTTCGAGTTCGACCTGGTCGGCAACGGCGTGGCGACGGGGAGCGTGCGGATCGCGCTGACCTTGGCCTCGCAGGACCCCGCCGATGTCGCCCAGATCATCGCCGCTGCGATCAACGGCGTCGCCAATTTCAAAGTCACGGCCACAGCCGTGGGCGGCAGCGTGCTGCTCGAAGGGACGAACGTCGACGTCCGCGGGCTGTCGGGCATTCAGGCCCGGATGGCCGGCCGGCTGTCGATCGACCCCGGCGCGGTCGTCAAGCTCGGCGGCTCCCGCATCGAAACCGGCGTCGGCGCCCAGTTCATCGCCGAAGGCATAGATGGATACGATATCATCTTCACCTCGTTGCAGGACGACACTTACGGCGCCGGCGGCACGTTCGACACCTCCAATAACGGACACAACCAATCTCCCGCGGAGGGCGACTGGGGCGGTCTCGTACTTCGACCCGGCCTCGCGGGGGAGCATCGACCAGGCCCGCGTCTTCTACGCCGGCGGCAGCACCTCGATCGAAGGCGGCTTCGGCTACTTCGCCCCCGTCGAAATCCATCAGGCGACCGTCCGCGTGACGAACACCCTCTTCGAGAACGACATGGCGCACATGGCCGGAAACCGCAACGGCCGCGGAACGATCACCGATCCGGCCGTGATTTACGTCGCTCTTCTCGCAGCCGGTCATTGCGGGCAACACCTTCGTCGACAACGCGGCCCCGGTCATCTCGATCGACGTCAACTCGTTGAGCTATCTGAACGTGGCCGATTGGGGCCGGGCCACCGGCCTGAGAAACGCCTTCGACCAGTACGGCGACAATTACGGCCCCTTGGTCCGCGAAAACCGCCTCGACGGCAACTCGATCAACGGCATGGTCGTCCGCGGCGGCACTTTGACCACCGAAGGCGTCTGGGACGACACCGACATCGTACACGTCGTCTACGACGAAATCGTGGTGACGAACCTCTGCACCTACGGCGGCTTGCGCCTGCAAAGCAGCCCCACCGAGAGCCTGGTCGTCAAGCTCAGCGGCGCCGACGCCGGTTTTACGGCCACCGGCCGGCCGCTGGAAATCGACGACCGCATCGGCGGCACGATCCAGGTCATCGGCACGCCGGGCCATCCGGTGGTCTTCACCGACTTGGCCGACGACACCGTCGGCGCCGGCTCGACTCCCGACAACCGGACCATGATGGACACCGACAACACGCCCAACTCGACCGGCACGGCCGGCGCTTGGCGAAGCATCAAGCTCGAGGAGTACAGCAACGACCGCAACGTGGCGGTTATCAACGAGGCGGAGTCGGCCAACGGTCGCCTCGGCGGACGCCAACGGCACTCCCGATACGGCGGAGTACCTCGGCCAGTTGGCCACCGAGGACAAGGGAGGCGACGAAACGCTCCGCCTCGGATTCGAGGTCCACGGCACGATCGCGCTGGATCGCCCCGCCGACGCCGACGTGTACAGTTTCACGGGCTACGCCGGCAGCGAAGCTGTGGATCCAACTCGACCGCACCACCTTCTCCCTGGACACCGTGGTCGAGTTGCTCGACGCGGACGGGAACGTGATCGCCCGCAGCGACAACTGGCGCGCCGAGGCCGCGGACCCCAGCCTGCTGTTTGGTTCCGCCTTGACCCTGGACGGCGACGATTGGGGCTATGCGGACGTTTACAGCATCAATCCCCGCGACGCCGGAATGCGTGTGGTGTTGCCCGGCCCGGAGGGCCAACAGCGCGATTTATTACGTCCGCGTGTCGAGCACGGCGCCGCTCGCTCCCGGCGCTCACCAGACGAGCGGCGAGTATCAATTGCAAATCCGCTTGCAGAAGGTCTACGAGCATCCCGGCTCGACCATCCGCTACGCCGATATCCGCTACGCCACGAACGGCATCGAAGTGCTCGGGCTGCCGGGCCACTCCCCGCTTTCCACCGACGTATACGAGACCGAGGCCCCCGACAACCCCACCTCGACCAGCAACAACACCTTCGACACCGCCCAGCCGATCGGCAACCTGCTCCAATCCGATCAGAACGAAATCAGCGTGGGCGGATACCTGGCGGACTATCAGGACGTGGACTGGTACAAACTGGACCTCAAGTACGACGATACGATCCAGCGGATTCCCGACATCACCACGGAAGGTTCGGTCTATCCCGTAACGATCGACCTCGACTATGCCGATGGCTTAGTACGCCCCGACACCAAGGTGTGGGTGTTCGACGAGACGGGGGCGTTGATCCTGCAGGGGACGGACTCGGGCATCGTCGACGATCAGCCCGATCCGACCGCCGGCACCAACCTCGACGACCTGACCCGCGGCTCGGTGGGTGCCCGCGATCCGTTCATCGGTCCGGTCTACCTGCTCGAGGGACATACATACTATATCGCGGTGACCAGCACCGGCGCGAAGGCCACGGCGTTGACCGATGACCCGATGTCGCGGTTGGAGCCGATCGATTCCATCCAGCGGATCGCCGAAGACAATATCGACGGCACGAACGCCTCCGGCATCGGCAACAGTCCCCAATACGATCTGAATCTCGCGCCGGTCCCCTTCCATCTCGGCGACGTTACCATGTACGTGCTCAATGACGGCAACGTATTTACGGCCGATCCCTTCACCGGCGCGACCGAGACGACCTACGACCCGTTGGCCGGCGGTTATTCCTACGGCGACCTCGTGATGCGTCCCGACGGTTCGCTTTACGCGATTACGCGGAGTGGAACCGGGACCGACCAAAACGCGGACTCGGGGCGGTTGCAGCAACTCAGTACGGGTGACACCAGCGTGATCTCCGACGTGAGCGACGGGCTGGTTACGTACCGCTATTCGACCGATCCCAACGACCCGTGGTATACGCTTGAGGTCGCGGGCGACAACGAGGCCGGCGGCGTCCACATGGAGGCAATGGTTTACAGCGATAGCTTGGGCGGCTGGCTGGTGACGGGCAACGCCTTGAACGGCTTCGGCGAAGTCGCCTATCAGAGCAACCTCCTGTACCTGCTGAAACCGGACGGCACGGCCACCGACCCGGCCGGGATCGCCAACGATTACCCGCCCGATGCAGGCGTCGAATATCTCGGCCGGATGCCGACCAACATTATTCCCATCGCGCAGCTTGCCACCGGTCCGGTGATCACCGCGGTCGACGCCACCCACGCCACCGACGATACCAAAGACATCCTCGACGGCACGCAGTTCACCGTCACCAACCAAAACGGCGAGGCCCGGACGTTCGAGTTGGACTGCGGTCCGGACGTGGACATGGGCAGCGGCGCCCTCGACGTCCGCGACGGAATGACCTTCACCGTCGGCGCCTCCGACACCGTCAATCAAACGTTCGAGTTCGACGGCGGGCCGGTGATGGTCTTCGGTCCCGAAGCGATGGGGCCGGCGATCGCCGCCGCGGCCGCGACCAACGACACCAACGCCGCCAACGACGTTCTCGACGGCACGCAGCTTACGGTGACCGACGTCGGCGGCAACGCCGTGACGTTCGAGTTGGATTGCGGTCCGGATATCGACCTGGGCGGCGGCGCTTTCGAGCGTCCGCGACGGCATGACCTTCACCCTCGACGACGGCAACGGCGCGAAGACCTACGAGTTCGACGGCGGCCCAGTGCTGGTCTTCGGACCCGACAACGCGAAGAGCCTTCAAGGCCAGACCTTCACCATCACCGATCAGAACGGCATCCCCGCGACGTTCGAGTTCAACGTCGACGGCACGGTGACTCCGGGCAATACGGAGGTCAAGATCGCCGAGAACGATTCGGCCTTGACCGTGGCAACCGACGTGGTGGACGCCATCAACGGCCTGACCGGCGGCACGATCGTGGCCGGGCTGGGCGATTTTACGGCCGCCGAGGCCCGCGTCTCGCTGTCGTACGACAGTCGGACCGTGGCCCCGGTAAACGGCGGCGGGCTGCTCCTGGTCGACGGAAGCTACGGCCTCGCCGACGGCTCACACATCGCGATCGACTTCAATGAGGCTTGGGACGATGCGACCTTCCAGAATCAAATCGTCTCGACCGTCGAGACGAACCAGCCGGACATCGACGCCGGCGCAGCCGTCCGCGGCGCGGGCAACGGCCGCATTACCTTCGCCGGCGCCACGAGTATCGACCTCGCCGGCATGGGGGCGACGTGGACGCAACGCGACGGCGTGGCGCACGGCGTCGCCCCGGCCCCGCAGAGCGCGGCCGGCTTGCAGGACCCCGCCAGCGGTTACCAGGTCATCCTTTTCGGCGCCTCGGACACCGCCGATCAGATAGCCCGAAAGATCTCCGACGCGATCAATCAGTGCGGGCCAATCTTCCTCCGTTCTCGGTAATCGCTGCGCCGGACGCAGGCAACGTGAACTTGACGAACGACTCGCCGACGGCCCTGCCCACCGCCGACGCCCCGCTGACGCGCGTCAACGGCGGAAGCCTCGACGGCAAGACCTTCACGATTACCGACAACGCGGGCGTGTCCACAACGTTCGAGTTCGACGTTGACGGCACGGTGACTCAGGGAAATACGGCGGTTAAGATCAACGCCGGCGATACCGCGGATCTCGTGGCCATGGCGGCGATCAACGCCATCAACAACCTTGCCAACGGCGTGGTCAAAGCCGCCCTCGGAGACAACACGGCCTCCCAAGCCCGCGTTTCCTTGATCCAAGACAGTCAAACCCTCGTGCCCTTCGGCAACGGATTGCTCTATACGGAAGGCCGCTACGGCCGCGCGGTTCCCGGCAGCAACACGATCCTCATCGGCTTCGAGGAAACGTGGGACGATCCGGTCTTCCAGAGCATCCTCACCGCCGCTCCGCTGAGCTACCCGGCGTTTTTCGGCGACCGCGTCGCCGGCGTCGTCAATACGAACCTACCCGGCGTGGTCACGGCCAGCGCCGCCGGCCGGACCGTGGGCAACGACCGCATCACCTTCCTGGGCGCCGCCTACCACGTCTTCGACACGATGGTCGATCCCAACGATCCGGCGGCCGCCCCGGTTCTGGATGCAGCGGCTCGGCGCGGACAACGGCAGCGGCGCCCCGTTGAGCGAAGCCGGATTGCAAGACGGATCATCCAGCTATCCGATCATCACCTTCGGTGCGGCCGACACCGCCCGGGAGATTGCCGTCAAGATTTCCGCGTCCATTAACGCCGCCAACTTCGGCGTCACCTCCACGGCCGAAGGGGCTAACGTCGATCTGACCCATTCTTCGTTGGTCGATGTGCCCGTGGTAGATGCCCCGCTGACGACTTTCGGCAGCGGCCCCGGCGGCAAGATCACCGGCATGGCCTTCATCGGCAGCACGCTCTACGCCGTCAGCGACGCGGGTGGGTTCTACGAGATAACCAACTACGGCCAGCCGGACTTCAAGACCTGGCCCGACATCAGCGATCCGAACGACACCCACGAACCCCGCGAAATTCAGCCGATTCCCAATCCCAACGGCGCGGCTTTGCGGTTCATTGGCGCGGTCGAGTCCGATCAGAACGCCGGCGAATACGTCCAGTTTGCCGGTTTGACGCTGGGGCCGCAAAACGTCGAGGAAGGGAGCTTTGCCCAAACCCTGTTTGCCGTTTCCCGCACGGGCGACCTCTACGCCTTGTCGCCCCAGGCCGATTCGGTGGTGAAGGAGGGGATTTTCGTCGACGCCCAGACCAGCGTCACGATCCCCGGGGTGGCCACCGCCTCCGGCTTGGCCTTTTCAACCCTGGATTACAACATGTGGCACGTCACCGACCGGCGCGCGGACGACGACGGCCACGACGTGAACGCGACCTATGACTATAGCCGCGCGGAGCCGCCGCCGCCGGAGCGGGAGGATCTCCCGCCCGGAGGCGCCAGCTACTACTTCGGCTACGAAGTCGCCGGCAACTACGACGCCCCCGGCGGCGCTTACGGTTCGCTCACCACCCAGGCCTTCAGCCTGCAAAATTACACCAAGGCCGACGCGCCCACGCTGTACTTCGATTACTTCCTCGACAACGGGGACAATACGGTCTACGACTCCGCCCGCGTCTTCGCCTCGGCCGACGGCGTCAACTGGTACGTCTTGGGGGCCACGCCGGACAATCCCTCGGGCAATCTGGTGGACACCAACGGACTGTGGCTGCAAACGCGGCTCGCTCCGCCGGAAGACCCGTGGATGTACGGCAACAACCAGTGGATCTATCAATACTCCCTGGCCGACTTCGCCGGCTCGGACGCGGTCTATCTGCGCTTCGACTTCTCCACCGCCGGGGATATGAACGTCGGCGACACGGGCAACGAACTGGACACCACCGGCGCCTATCTGCAGGCCCTCGACGGCGAACACATCGAAGACGGCGACTTTCTGTACGTCGACGGGCACGAGTTCGACTTCGACATGGGCATGGCCCTGCGGCTGCCGAACGTCGCGGGCGACGCGATCCCCGATGGGGAAACGTTCTCCATCATGACCTACGACGTCAATGGCGATTTGGTCCCCTTGCGCACGTTCGAGTTCGATAAGGGGGACGGCCACGTTGCGGACGGC
This sequence comes from uncultured Planctomycetota bacterium, assembly GCA_963733145.1. Taxonomy (GTDB): domain Bacteria; phylum Planctomycetota; class Planctomycetia; order Pirellulales; family Thermoguttaceae; genus JAHIKV01. Next base: position 31,887 of record CAVTCJ010000020.1, read on the forward strand.
AACGTGCCGATCGCCATTGAAGACGGACAAACCACCACGCAAGTGGCCGCCGCGATCGTCAGAGCCGTGAACAACGAGGGACTGGTCAACGAAAACGTAGTCGGCATTCATACTTCGGCGCCGGCCATCGATCCCAGCCGTTCGGACGAATTCAGCGGCGACACCAGCGCCTTTTTGGGGATGAACGACGCCACGCCCAGCGGAACCATTTATATGGTGTTCGACGATTGGGGCGGAACGGCCGCCGACGCCGAACAGTCCTCGGCCAACGACCAGGACGACAACATGTCCTGGGCGGCGGCGGCCAGCAACGTCCTCGAATGGACCGGCTGGGGGAACGTCGACGGCATGACCACTGCCGACGAGTATTTCCAATATATGCAGGACCACTGGACCGACGAAGCGAGCATCGAATACCTCGGCTGGGAGTGGTGGTTCAGCGGAGACAACTTGGCCCAGGGCTATCCCGATTATGCCCAGGTCGACGTCCCGGGCGGCGGTTTCTATCCGGACCGCGATATGTTCAACTACCTAACCTATGAGTTCGATCAATCGAAAGCCATGTCGTCGCTCGACGGCTTCCTCCACGACGGCTATGGCTGCACGGTCAATGTCTTGAACAACTCCACCAAGGAGGTGCATGAGCTTACGGCGTGGGGATTCGACTACGACGCCACCGGCAACTACCTGGGCATATACGTCACCGATTCGATGGATGACGAATCGATCCCCGGCGCCCCCGATCGTCTGCGGTACTACCAGGTCGAATGGTCGCCGGCCGATCAGACGTGGCACCTGAAAGATTACCAAGGCAGCGATAATTGGGACATCTACGAGGTGTACGGTTTGAAGGCGAAAGCGGCGCTCGGCACCACGGGCCCGATCGTCGCCGACTACTACGACAACCGCGTAATGCTCAACGGCGCCGAATGGGTCGAGCAAACGCCTGCCCCCAACCACACCGATCCGACGATCGAACTCGTCGGCAACGGTTTTGGAACCTACTCCGGCACGCCCATCACCATCACCTCGATGATGTCCTCCGACGAGGTGGCCCAAGCCATCGGCGAGGCGTTCGACAACTACTTCGCCGGCGGCGCCAAGTCGTTCGTGGTGCAAGGCAGCACCGTGCGAATGATCCATCACGCGGTCGATTACTCCGGCCCGCTGCCTTACGCCTACGACTTGCCGGGCGACCTGCTCACCGAGGGCTTCAACTCCATCCTTCGCGGCCAGGACAACGCCCACGAGGGCTTCTACATCGACAACATCGTGGTCGGTTTCGCCGAACGGGGCGAAATGGCCACCCAGTCGCCGGTCGGCGATACGAACTTCACCTTCACCAACCCGGATACGATCATCACCACCGGCTACTACCAACTCCAGGTCCGCAAGGCCAGCGAGTACGCCACCTGGGCGCCCGATTATCTGTATCCGATGACCCTCGACCGCTCGTTCGACATCAACGACCGCTTCGACGACAGCTACACGCTGACGACCGTGTCGGCCAATGACATCTCCCAGGGTTCGACGTTCGTCGTCAGCGACGGGGTTACGCCGGTGACGTTCCAGTTCCTCGACGAGAACGTGCAGAGCGGCAATCCGGACTTCGAGCCGGTCTACTTCTCGAAGAACATGACCGCCTCGGAAGTGGCCCACGTGGTCACCGATGCGGTAAACGCGGCCGCGGCGGCCGGCCTGTTCAACGTGACCGCCACGATGAACGAGTACAGCAACCTCGTCGATCTGTTCGGCGCCGCCAAGGTCACAACCCCGCGAACCAGCCCGTCCGATTTCAACATCACGCTGCAGTTCGACGGCGGCCTGACAGCCAGTCAGCAGGCGATCTTCGAAGAAGCGGCTTACATTTGGGAATCGATCATCGTCGGCGACATCCCGGACGTGCAGACCACTCTGGGGCTGGTCGACGACATTGTGATCGACGCCAGCGGGATTTACATCGACGGCCAGGGCGGCATCCTCGGTCAGGCCGGCCCCACTGGACTTCGGAACGTCTCATACCTCCCCTACTCGGCCCAAATGCAGTTCGACACGGCGGACTTGGCACAGTTGGAAGCCGACGGCCAACTGCTGGAGGTTATCACCCATGAAATGGGACACTCGCTGGGGTTCGGCACCATCTGGTCCGACTTGGGGCTACTCATCGGGGCCGGCACTTCCGATCCGGAATTCATCGGCGCCGGCGCAACCGCCGAATACAACGCGATCTTCGGTCTGACCGCGTCGTCGGTGCCGGTGGAGAGCACGGGCGGACCCGGCACGGCCGATGCCCACTGGCGCGAGACGGTTTTCGACAACGAGTTGATGACCGGATGGATCAATAGCGGCGTAAACCCCTTGAGCCGCATTACGGCTGCCTCCATGGGGGATATCGGCTACCAGGTCAACCTGGACGCCGCCCAAGCCTACCTGCCGCCGAGCTCACCACCACTTCCGACAAACTCATCGACGGCTCCAGCCAGGGCGTCCACCTCATGGAAGTCCTCGATCTGCCGCGCACGTACGCCGATGCGTTGGACTCCGCCACGGGCACCCAGGCCGCTTCGACCTCGTACGTGCCTCCGGCGGTCCGTGCCACCAAGTACACCGAGTCGGGCGACCAGAACCAGGTCAACGACCAGGGCCAGATCATCATCGAGAACTCGACGATCACGCATTCTTCCCAGGTCGGCATTTACGTCTCGGCCACCGCGGACAGCGTCGGGAGCGTTGTGACTCCCAAGCCCGGCCCGACTGCTCCGCTGGCGTTGGTCAACAACTGCGCACGAAGTGCCCGGCGTAGTCATTGAAAACAACGTCGTGGCCTACTCCGGCAACATCGGCATCCGGATCAGCGGAGACCTTCCCGTCGCCGGAGAATCCATCGGTTCGGTGCAGATCGCGCGGATCGTCAACAATACGGTCTACGGCGGACAAACGGGAATCAGCGTGGTCAACAACGCCAGCGCGACGATCCTGAACAACGTCGTCGCCAACACGCAAACCGGCATCTCGGTTGACTCCACGTCGCTCTCCACGGTGGTAGGCACCACCGCCTATGCCGGCAACACGACCAACCTGACCGGCGTCGGCGACACGTTCCCCATCTACATCGCCGGCGAACGAACCGCTGTTCGTCGACGCCGCCGACGGGCAATTTCTACCCCGCCGCCGGCTCGCGGATCATCGACAGCTCGCTCGATTCCTTGCAGGACCGGGCCAACATGGTCACCGTGAAGAACCCGCTGGGGTTGCCGCAGTCGCCCATTCTGGTCTCCCTCGACCGACGTCCTTGGCCAGTTGCGGATGGACGATCCGAGCGTTTCGCCGCCGTTCGGTTTCGGCCAGAACACCTATAAGGACCGCGGCGCCATCGACCGCGTCGATTTCGACGGCCCCACCGGCTTTCTGTTCGCTCCGGTGGACAACGACGCCGCCGGCATCGACCGCAACCCGGCGGCCTTCGAGGTCACGGTGGCCGTCGTCGGCGATCAGACCTATCCCGAGTTCATCATCCACTTGCAGGACGAGGGCGCGCGGATCGCCGACTACACCGTCACCGCCGACACCGTGCGGGTCACGCGCGACGGTCGGGAATTGACCGAAGGCCGCGACTACACTTTCAACTATCAAGACAACAGCGACCAGATCGTACTGAGTTCGGCCGGCGGGGCCTGGGCGCCCGGCAGCACCTACGTCGTCTACCTTGGCGACGGCATCCGCGACCTGGCCGACAACCCGGTCCAACCGAACCACGCCGACGACACGACCAGCTTCATCATCCAGTTGATCGGCTACGACTTCGGCGACGCGCCGATGGCCGACACCTATTTGCCCAACGGCGCCCGGCACATCGTCAACCCGGACGTGCATCTCGGCTCGCGGATCGACAGCGAAGCCACTCCGCAGGTGAACACGCTCGCCACGGCCGACGCCTACGACGACGGCGTGAACTTCCTCGACGGCGACGAAGGCGATTACGTGATCAGCCGGGCCGGCGAGACTAAGACCATCGAGGTCACCGCCTCCGTCGCAGGCGTGCTGGACGCCTGGATCGACTGGGACCGGAGCGGCGTCTGGGACCCCGGTGAGAAGCTGGCCTTCCGCGACGCGGACGGCAACGCCGTGACGGTCCTCCAGGCCGGCGTCAACGAGTTGGTCTTCGACGTGCCGGCCGGCTTGGCCGACTCCGGCGATTTCAGCACCTACGCCCGCTTCCGTTTTTCCACGACCGGGAAGCTGTCCGACGGCTCGCCCATGCTGCCCACCGGCGAGGCATCCGACGGCGAGGTGGAGGACTACCGGATTACGGTCATCGGGACGCCGACCGACTGGGGCGACGCGCCGGAACCATATCCCACCCTGGCGGCCGACGACGGCGCATCTCACGCCATCTCGCCGGATGCCCTGTACCTCGGCCAGACGGTCACCTTAGACCTCGAACCGCACCCCAACCTCACCGCCACCGGCGACAAGTTGGGCGACGACGGTTTCGATTTCGCCGCGGTTTCGCTGGTTCAGGGCCGGGACACGGAAGTTTCCTTCCAGGTCGTCAACGACACCGGGGCGCCGGCCTACCTGAACGCCTGGATCGACTTCAACGCCGACGGCGACTGGGCGGACGCCGGCGAGCGGATCGCCGCCGATCTGGCGGTCGAGCCGGGGGAGAACACCTTGACCATCAGCGTGCCGGTGAACGCCGCGATCGGCGCGACGTTCGCCCGCTTCCGCTTGAGCACCGAACAGGGCCTCTCCTTCACCGGACCCGCGTCGGACGGCGAAGTGGAAGACTATCAAGTGACCATTCTGCCGACGCCCGGTCAAATCCAGGGCACCGTTTGGAACGACCTGGACGGCAACGGAATTCATGGAAGCGCCGAGCCCGGCCTTGAAGGCTGGGAGATCTACATCGACGCCAACGGCAACGAAGCGTGGGACGACGGCGAACGGTGGACCACCTCCGACGCCAACGGGGCCTACGTCTTCGACGAGCTCTCGCCGGGCGATTACAACATTAGAGAAGTACTCACGGACGGCTGGCAGCAGACCGGGACCGAGTCCTACCACGTCACCGTCGGCCCCGGCGAGGTTCTGCCGACGAAGGACTTCCTCAACCAGGACATCGCGCCGCCCGAGATCAACTCGATCCTGCGCAACGACGCTAATCCAAGCAACGCCGCGGAGGTGACTTATACGGTGACCTTCAGTGAAGACGTGACGGGCGTCGACGTGAGCGACTTCAACCCCGTCATCGTCAACGGCGACTTGACCGGCTGGGAAATCAGCGGCATTGCCGGCAGCGGCGCCGAGTATACCCTCACTGTGACCACGGGCGAAGGCGAGGGCACTTTGCGGGTGGACTTGGTCAACGACCTATCCATCAAGGACCTCTCCGGCCACAGCTTGAGTCATCCGGCCGTGGGCGACACGTTCCATAGTCAGACCTACCAGATCGACCGCTCCTCGCCCAAGGTCCTCTCCATCGTCCGGGACGGCGCGACCCTGACCAACGCCGCGACGGTCTCCTACACTGTGACCTTTAGCGAGGACGTGGCGGGCGTGGACGCGAGCGATTTCGACCTGACGATCGGCGGCGGCCTGACCGGCGCGGCGATCGAAACAGATGTCTCCGGGGAAGGCGCCGTTTACACCGTCACCGTAACCACCGGCACGGGCAACGGCTCGCTGGCCCTGAAGCTGGTCGACGACGATTCGATCCATGACATCGCCGGCAACGCGCTGGTCGGCGACGGCGTCGACGACGGCAGCCTCACCGGCCCCGCCTACGACGTCGACCATACGGTTCCGACCGTGGTCTCGATCTTCCGGGCGGGCGCGGATCCCACCAACGTCACGAATCTCGTGTTCATCGTGACCTTCAGTGAGGACGTGCAGGGCGTAGATAAAACCGATTTCACCCTTGCCTCGACGTTGACCGGCTCCTCGCTGGACAACGACAGCGTTGTCGGCAGCGGCAGCACCTACACGGTCACTGTCCGCTCCGGGGCCGGCGACACGGGCACCGTCGGCTTGAACCTCTCCGACAACGATTCGATTCACGATCTGGCCGGAAACAAGCTGGGCGGCGACGGCGCCGACAACGGCGACCGCACCGGCGAGTTCTACACCATCAATCGGACCAGTCCCACGGCCCTGCTGCTGTCGAACGATCGGGTCGTCGAACATCTGCCCATCAACACCGTCGTCGGGGCACTGTCCAGCACCGGACCGCACTCCGGGGCTTACACCTACGCCCTGGTCTCCGGCGAGGGAGACGCCGACAACGGCAGCTTCCGCATCATCGGCGACACGCTGCGGACCACGGCCGTCTTCGACTACGCCGGCGAAGAGCGCGTACAGCGTCCGCATCCGCACCACCGATTCGGCCGGTTTCACCAGGGAAGAGGAATTCACCATCTCCGTGGTTCCGCAAGCGAACGCACTCACCGTCGGCAACCTGGTATGGAAGGACGATGGCGACGGCGTCCAGGAAAGCGGCGAGCCGGGCGTTCCCGGCACGACCGTGACCATCTTCTGTTCGCCCACCGGAGTCGTCGGCGGCGCCAACGACTACACCTATGGGCAAGCCGTCACCGACTCGGCCGGGCACTACACGCTGGACAGCCTCCTCTCCGGCTTGAAATACTACCTGGTGTTCCGCTCGCCGACCGGCTACACGTTCACTACGGCCAATTTCGGCGACGACGCCTTGGACAGCGACGCCGTCGCCTCCGGGGACGAACTCCGGCACGACCGCCTTGTTCACGCTCACCGCGAACACCAACGACCTCGACGCCGGGCTGCTCGGCACGCCGGCCGCCTACGACTTCGCCATCCCCGACGGCGCCTCCGGCGACGACGTCGGCCAAGCCGTGGCGACCGACGACCAGGGCAACGTCTACATGGTCGGCTCCTTCAGCGGCACGGTCGACTTCGATCCGGGCGTGGGCGAGTACAAGCTCACCTCGGCCGGCGGCATGGACGCCTTCGTGGCCAAGTACGCTTCCTCCGGTGCGCTCCTCTGGGCCCGCGCCATCGGCGGCAATCGCGACGATTCCGCTATGAGCGTAAGTGTGGGGCCGGACGGATTCATCTCGGTCGCCGGCAGCTTCCAGGATACCGCCGACTTCCTCTCCGGCCCGGCCGAGTACAAGCTCACCGCCGCCGGCGGCAAGGACGCCTTCGTCATGAAGCTCGATTCGCTCGGCGGGCTGGTTTGGGCCCGGAACCTGGGCGGCGCCGGCGATGAGGTCGCCAACGACGTCGCCGTCGGCAGCGACGGCAGCATGTACTCCATCGGCTACTTTCGCCACCACCGTCACCGGCACGAACGTCGATTTCGATCCCGGCGCGGGCGTCTACAACCTCACCAGCATCGGGCCGAAGGACGTCTTCGTCTCGAAATTGGACGCCGACGGCAACTTCGTCTGGGCCAAGCGCGTGGGTGGAACCGGTTGGTCGCAAGGGATGACCATCGGCTCGGGGATCGCGGTGGCCGCCGACGGCAGCGTCTACACCACCGGCAGCTTCCAGGGCATCGCCGATTTCGATCCCGGCGCGAACCAGTTCACCCTCACTTGCCAGGGCGACACCGACGCTTTCCTCTCCAAGTTGACCTCCGACGGCCAGTTCGTCTGGGCCAAGCGAATTGGCAACTCGACGGAGGACTACGGCGCCGATCTGGCCGTTTCCCGTCTCGACGGGTCGGTCTATCTCACCGGCGGCTTCCAGGGCGTGGTCGATTTTGATCCCGGCTCCGCAATCTTCAACCTCGACAGCGGAAGCAACCGCCTCCTCTTCGCCGCCAAGTTTACCTCCGCCGGCCAGTTCGTCTGGGCCGACGGCTTCGGCGGAAACGGCTGGAACCTCGCCGGAGACATCGCGCTGGACGCCGCCGGAAACGCCTACGTCACGGGCGGCTTCTGGGGAATCGCCTCCTTCGACACCGGCGCCGGCACCTACACCATCAGCAGCCTCGGCGAAAAGGACGCCTTCGTCCTGAAACTGAACTCCGCCGGCGGATTCGTCTGGGCGGCACGCTCCGGCGGCACGGGCGACGACAGCGGCAACGGCATCGCCGTATCGACGTCCGGGGCCATCTACACGACCGGATACTTCACCGGCACCGCCGACTTCGATCCCAGTTCGGCGCTCTATCAATCTGACCAGCGCGGGCGGGCGGGACGCCTTCCTCGCCAAATACATGCCCCTTTCGGTAGCGGTCACCCAAGGCCCGGCTCAGACCGACCCGGCCTCCGCCGGTCCGATCGCGTTCCGCGCGGTGTTCACCGTCCCGGTCAACGATTTCGACTCCGGCGACGTGATCCTCGGCGGCACCGCCCCCGGGGCCTTCGTCCAATCGGTGAGCCCGGTCGCCGGCACGAACGGCACGACCTATGACATCCTCGTGTCCGGCATGATCGGCGACGGCACAGTGACCGTCTCGATCCCCGCCGGAGCGGCGCATGATCTGAACGGCAGCGGCAACGAGGAGTCTATCTCGACCGACAATTCCGTCACCTACGACGCGACCCGTCCGGCAGTGGCGATCATTCAGGCCGCCGGCCAGGCCGACCCGACCAATGCGGGGACGATCAACTTCACCGTCGTCTTCTCCGAGGCGGTCACCGGCTTCGCCGCCGAAGACTTGGACTTCAGCGGCGGCACGGCGCCCGGAACCCTGACGGCTATCGTCAGCGGCAGCGGCACGACCTACAACGTGGCCGTCAGCGGCATGACCGGCGACGGGACCGTGGTGGCGAACGTCGCCGCCGGCGCGGCCCACGACGCGGCGGGCAACCTCAGCACGGCCGCCACCTTCACCGACAATTCCGTCACCTACGACGTTACCGCGCCGACCGTGACGGTCGCTCGCGCCGCCGGACAAGCGGACCATACGTCCTCCTCGCCGATCAACTTCACGGTTGTCTTCTCCGAGGCGGTCTTTGGTTTCACCACTGGAGACGTCGTCCTGACCGGCGGCACGGCGCCCGGAACCCTGACGGCTATCGTCAGCGGCAGCGGCACGACCTACAACGTGGCCGTCAGCGGCATGACCGGCGACGGCACGGTGACGGCGGGCATCGCCGCCGGCGTCGCCCAAGACGCGGCAGGCAACGCCAACACCGCTTCCACCGGCACGGACAACTCCGTCGCGTATACCTATTCCGCTCCGGTGACGCCGTTGACGGTGACGATCAACCAGAAGACCGGCCAAGACGATCCGGCCACCGCCGGCCCGATCAACTTCACGGTGGTCTTCTCTGCGGCGGTCACCGACTTCGCCGCCGGGGACGTGACCCTGAGCGGCACGGCGCCCGGAACCTTGTCGGCCATCGTTACCGGCAGCGGCACGACCTACAACGTGGCCGTCTCCGGCATGACCGGCAGCGGAACCGTAATCGCCTCGATCGCCGCCGGAAGGGCCCAAAATTTCGTTGGGCACCCCGAACCAGGCCTCGACCAGCACCGACAACGTCGTGACGTACAATGCTCCCGTCACCGGGCCGCAGATCACCAACGTGGTCGTCACCGAAGCCGGAACCGGCAGCGACCACGACAACGTTATGGAATCGACCGACCGGCTGTTGATCACCTGGGGCGAATCCGGGTCCGCGGCCATTACCTCCCGGTCGCTCAAGATCGACGGCAAGCTGGTCTCCGGCGTCGGCCATTCGAGCGCCTCGAGCAGCTACTGCCTCTTCGGACCGCTTGCGGCGGGGAACCACAAATACACCATCGAACTGACCGACGTCAACGGCGGTTACGTCAAGTATGAGCAACCCTTCGATGTCACCGCCGCTCCCGTCCCCCCCGGCCCTCCGGTGATTGCCAAGATGGTCGTCACCGAGGCCGTCTCGGGCAGCGACCACGACGGCGTTCTGGAAACATCCGACAGGGTGCTCGTCACCTGGAACGTGGTCACGTCCGCGGGCGTTGCCAGCCGCTCCATTAAGATCAACGGCACGTCCGTCGTCCCTGCTATCGGCGGTCCGAACGCCGCCGGCGACTACTACGCCTCCTTCGGGCCGTTAGCGGCGGGAACCTACACCTTTACGATCGATGTCACCGACACCGGCGGACTGACCAATTCGCAGACCGGCCAGTTTATCGTGGTCGGTGCATCCGCCGCTCCCATCGTCTCCCATATAGTCGTCACAGAAGCCGTTTCAGGCAGCAATCACAACGGCGGGCTGGATACGGCCGACAGGGTGCTCATCACTTGGAACGCCTCCAGCACGGCGGGAATTGCCGGCCAATCGATGACAGTCGACAATAAGTCCGTTTCCTCGATCGGCGGTCCAAATGCCACCGCTGATTACTACTCCGCCTTCGGCCCGTTGGGGGCAGGAAAACATTCTTATACGATCAAGAGCACCGACAACGCCGGACGATCTACCAGCCTTACCGGCACCTTCCAAGTCGTGGCCGCGCTGACCATCGCGGCCGACGCCCCGCCTTCCGCTCCCGCCCCCTCTATCAGTCAAGCGGACCTCGGGTCCATCGTGACCGAGGCCATTCAGCGAATTGAAGGAACCTATGGCCCCGGCGCCGCGGCCGCACTGGCCGGCGTCTCCGTCGAAGTGACCAACCTGCCCGGCAAGCTGCTCGGCGCCGAGGCCGACGGCAGAATCCTCATCGACGACGACGCGGCCGGTTACGGCTGGTTCGTCGATCCGACCCCGCACCAGGACGAAGAGTTCGCCATCTCGGTCCGAGAGGAGTTGACGGCCGTGCAGGGCACGGCCGCCGTCGGCCGCGCCGACCTGCTGACTGCCGTGATGCACGAAATGGGCCACGCCCTCGGTTTCGAGCACTGCGACGACGGGCTCATGGCCGAAACCCTCTCGCCCGGTGTCCGCAGTCTGCCCAACGAAGCGAGCGCCGCTGGACCAAGTCTTCGCCTCGTTCCACGACAAGGACGACGCCGACGGCTTGAATTGGCTGTAGGGTAAACAAATCGCCGTGGCTCCGATGCCTTATGGAATCGGGGGCTGCGCCGTCGGTTTCATTCGCCGGCCAGGATTGGCGTCACCGCTCCCTACCCCAAGTTACGAAGCAGTCGGTGATTCGGCGGCGGTTCTTGCGAGAAAAGTGACGTAAGGGCCGGCGAATCAATAAGTGGGGGACCGTCCCAATTTTCGTTCGACGAAAATGGGACTGTCCCCTTCTGAAATGCGCGGACAGTCGGCGGCGAAAAGTCGATGTAGTGGAAATTCCGAGGCGGCCGAGCTTGCCAAATCTCGCCCTGAAGACGATCCTGAAGCTCATTACTGGGCGAGGGATCGGCCGTGTTTTTGCGACGCTACGAACGACGTTCGGGAAGAGGCAAGCGAACCTGCTGGGCGCCCGCCGAGTCGATTCGCACCCAAAAAGGTTCGCGGCAACGAATCGTCGCCTACCTGGGCGAATTGGCCGCCAGCGAACGGTCCGGCTGGGCGCAACTCGGCCGCAACTTTTCGGGAAAGCAACGGCCGCAGCCCGCGCTTTTCGATCCGCCCCACTACGACGAACCGACGAACGACTCACGCGACGGGCGGCCTGACTGCCTGCAAGTCTGCATCATGGTGAGCAAGGAAAACCTCAAGTTTTTGCGGCGCCGGCAGGGCCAATACATCGTGGGCACGCCGAAGGCGATGTCCTGGGCTGGGAGAGCGACCGCCCCTTCGGGGCAACAAACCATCAGCAATCTGCGGCTCATAGGATGCAAAAAACCTCACAGTAGAGTGCGGAATGCACCCTCGGATTAGCGCACCTGGTTCCCCCGCTTTTCTCCGCCGCGCGGGACGGATATGATGTAAGGCTTGTTTCACTACGGATTTACACCGAATAGCCATGAAAACCGACGAACTCCGCGAAAAATATCTGGCCTTCTTCGAGACCAAGGGCTGCGTCCGCCGGCCCAGTGACGTGCTGGTGCCGAGCTGGGACCCCTCGGTGCTGTTCACCCCGGCGGGAATGAACCAGTTCAAGGACCATTTCCTCGGCCGCTGCAAGCTCGATTTTACCCGGGCCACGACCTGCCAGAAATGCCTCCGCACCGGCGACATCGACAACGTCGGCCGCACGGCCTATCACCACACGTTTTTCGAGATGCTGGGCAATTTCAGCTTCGGCGACTATTTCAAGCGCGAGGCGATCCATTGGGCCTGGGAGTTCCTGACCGGCAAAAAGTGGCTCGGCATGGACCCCGCGAAACTCTCGGCCACGGTCTATCTCGACGACGACGAGGCGGCGGCGATCTGGCTGGACGAGATCAAACTGCCGCCGGACCGATTGCAGCGGCTCGGCGAGGACGAAAACTTCTGGCCCGCCAATGCCCCCAGCCAAGGCCCGGACGGCGTCTGCGGGCCGTGCAGCGAAATCTACTTTCACTCCCCCTTCGGCGAGGTCGAGATCTGGAACCTGGTCTTCACGCAGTTCAACCGCGCGGGCGATCCGCCGGACAACCTCAGTCCGCTGCCGAGCAAAAACATCGACACCGGCATGGGCCTGGAGCGGACAGCCGCCGTGCTGCAAGGCGTGGAGACGAACTTCCACATCGACATCCTCCGCCCGCTGGTCGAGGCCGCCGGCGAAATCTGCCATGTGAAATACGTGCCCGATGACGAGAACGGCCGGCGGCTGCGGCGGATCGCCGACCATCTGCGGGCCTGTGCGTTCGCCGTTCATGAAAACGTTTATCCGGGCAACAAGAAGCAGGGCTACGTGATCCGCCGGCTGCTCCGCCGCGCGGTCCTCGACGGCCATCAGATGGGCGTCCGCGAGCCGTTTCTGCACAATCTGGTCGGCCGCGTCGCCGATCTGATGAAGAATCCGTACCCCGATCTGAGCGAAAGCACGACGGCCGTGGCCGGAGTGATCGAAAAAGAGGAGGCCAACTTCCTGGCCGTGCTCGACGCGGGATTGGAGCGGATCGAACGCCTTTTCAGACAGATGAAAGAGCGGCGCGAGCGGACCGTCTCGGGCGGCGAGGCCGCCGAGATGTTCCAGACCTACGGATTCCCGCCCGAACTGTTCGAGACCCTGGCCTCGGAGCGCAACCTGGTCTTCGACTGGGACGGCTTCGAGAAGGAGATGCAGCAGCACGGCATCGAGTCGGGCGGCGGACGGAAAATCGAGCTGTTCCGCCACGATCCGCTCGAAGGTTCTGAAAAAGGCCGTTCACGGCAGCCGCTTCCGAGGCTATGAAACCCTGGAGGTCAAGGACGCCAAGGTGCTGGCCATCGTGGCCAACGACCAACTCTGCGACACGGTGGACGAAGTGGACCATGAGCAGCCGATCGTCGTGGTCCTGGACGAGACCCCGTTCTACGGCGAGATGGGCGGACAGGTGGGCGACAGCGGCGAGATCGTCGCCCCGGGCCTGCACTTCGAGGTGATCGACGCCCGAGATCGACGGCGGCTTCACGCTGCACCGCGGCCACTTGCGCGAGGGGCGCATCGCACTGGGCGCCGCCGTCACCGCCCGGGTCGACGCCGAGCGGCGTCAGGCCATCCGCCGGGCCCACTCGGCCACGCACCTGCTCCATTTCGCCCTGCAAAAGCACCTCGGCAAGCACGCCCTGCAACAAGGCTCGAAGGTCGATCAGGACTGGCTGCGGTTCGACTTCGCCAATCCCTCGGCCGTCAGCGACGAGGAGTTGATGCGGATCGAAACCGAAGTGAACGTGAAGGTCCTGGCTGGCGAACCGATCGGCTGCGAAAACCTGCCGCTGGCCGAGGCCCGGGCGTCCGGGGCCACGATGCTCTTCGGCGAGAAATACCCGGACGTGGTCCGCGTGGTCTCCGCCGGCGGGTTCAGCAAGGAATTGTGCGGCGGCACGCACTTGGACAACACCGCCGGGATCGGACTGTTCAAGATCATCAGCGAGGAGAGCGTCGCCGCCGGCACGCGCCGCATCACCGCCGTGACCGGGCTGCGCTCGCTGGAAGGGATTCAGCGCGTCGGGGCAATCCTCCGCCAAGCGGCCTCTTCGATGAAAGTTCCGGCCGAGGACTTGCCCGAACGGCTCGATTCGCTGGTCAAGGAAATCCGGCAACTCAGGAAGCAGGCGGCGGCCGGCGCGACGAAGGCCGCCGAGGTGAACGTCGACCAGTTGATCGCCGGCGCGGCCGACGTGGGCGGTGTAAAAATCGTGATCGCCGAAGTGCCCATCGGTCCGAACGAGATGCGCGGCGTCATCGACCAACTCCGCCGCAAGGCCGCGCCGGTGGCCGTGCTGCTGGCCAATCGGCAGGAGGAGGAAAAGAAGGTCGCGTTGATCGCCGGGCTGAGCCGCGATTTGGTCGAGCGCGGGCTGGATGCCGTGAAATGGGTCCGCGCGGCGGCCAAACTGGTCGACGGCGGCGGCGGGGGCCGGCCCGACATGGCCCAGGCCGGCGGCAAACTCCCCGAGAAACTCCCCGCCGCGCTCGATGCGGCCCGGGCGGAGATCGAAAAGATGCTGTCCGCCTAGTGCTCTGTCAGTCGTGCTTTGATGTGTAGCACAGCCGCCCTCGGCTGTACGAACTGCCCTGTACAGCCGAGGGCGGCTGTGCTACATGGGATCGCTAGACAGAGCGCTAGTCGTTTGGCCGTTGAACTTTTGACAGCACCATGCAACGGTCGCGGCTTTATGTTGTGCCAATTCCTGCCATTCCGGCTATACTTCCAATAGGAGGTATCCCACACATGACTACGCTGAACATCTCTTTGCCAGATTCGATGCGGGCGTATATCGACCAGAAGGTATCCGAAGGCGGCTACAGCACGGCCAGTGAATATATCCGCCAACTGGTCCGCGAGGATCAGAAGGAGGCCGCCCAGGAGCGGCTGGAACTGTTGTTGATGGAAGGGATCGAATCGGGCGAACGAATCGAAGGATCACATGAATACTGGGATAAATTGAGACGCCGCGTTCAGCAACGCCGGGAAGATACTGTTGACGCTGATTTGAAAATATAATGAACAACTCCATCGCTGATTCCGCTGTTTCGACAGAACCGACCGCTCTGCGGGCATGGGTGGAAGGCCGCATGGTGTTTTTGGAGTTGACCGATGGGCGGATCGTCGGCTTTCCGGCCCATCGTTTCATTCGACTCCACGACGCCACCGCGGAGCAGTTGCAGAAAGTGACTTTGGAACTGGACGGATATGCCCTTCGCTGGGAGGAGTTGGACGAGGATATTACCGTGCCAGACATCGTCGCCGGCCGTTTCCAACTCCCGCTCGAACCATCTGCCTAAAGCATCGCTAAACACGCGCCCCCTCCCCACAGGTGGGTCCTGTGGCAAACGGCCGCAGATCGACTACAATGAATGGTTGGTCATCATTTAGCCCCGGGTGAACACACCCGGGGCGGAGCGGCGGCAAGTCGGGCCGCCCCTCCCCGCCGTGTATTCACGGCGGGCTAAATGATACGGCAGTCTATATGGTTCCGAAGGAGTGTTTCTAGTGTCGTCAAAGCGGCTTTCCACGATTGAAGCGGCCGTCGAGGCCATTGCGGCGGGCAAGATCGTCATTGTCATGGACGCCGAGGACCGGGAGAACGAGGGCGATTTCATCTGTGCCGCCGAAAAAATCTCGCCCGAGATGGTCAACTTCATGATCACTCACGGCCGGGGGCAGCTTTGCATGCCGATCCTGCCCGAGACGGCCGACCGGCTCGATCTGCCGCAGATCGTCGAGAGCAACACGGCCCCGCTGGAAACGGCCTTCACCATCCCGGTCGATCATCGCACCGGCCGCACCGGCATCACCGCCCAGGAGCGGGCGACCACCATCCGGGAGATTCTCAATCCGGCGAGCAAGCCCAGCGACTTCGTCCGTCCCGGCCATCTCTATCCGCTGGTGGCGAAGGAGGGCGGCGTGCTCCGCCGGGCCGGCCACACCGAGTGCGCCGTCGATCTGGCCCGCATGGCCGGACTGAAACCGGCCGGCACGCTGATTGAAATCCTCGGCCGGGACGGCGATCGGGCCACCCGCGATGAGCTGTACGCCCTGGCCGAGCGGTTCGGCCTGGAAATCATCACCATCGAGGCTTTCATCCGCTACCGCCGCCGCATGGAAAAGCTGGTCTACCGGCTGGCCGAGGCCAATTTGCCCACCCGCTTCGGCGTCGGGCGGATCATCGCCTACGGCGTGCGCTATGAGGATCAGCAGCCGATCGCCATCGTGATCGGCGATCCGGCCGCGCGGCCCGAGCCGCTGGTCCGGCTGCATTCGGCCTGTTTCACCGGCGACCTGCTGGCCTCGCTCCGTTGCGACTGCGGCGACCAGCTCCAGTTGGCGATGGAGATGATCGGCCGCGAGGGGGCTGGCGTGCTGGTCTATCTGCCCCAGGAAGGCCGCGGCATCGGACTGGTCGAGAAGATCAAAGCCTACAACCTCCAGGACCAGGGCATGGACACCGTCGAGGCCAATCTGGCCCTCGGCCATCAGGCCGACAGCCGCGACTATGGCGTGGGCATCCAAGTGTTGAAGGACCTGGGCCTCTCGAAGGTCCGGCTGCTGACGAACAATCCGAAAAAGACCGACGCCTTCATCTACGGCGGGTTCGACCTGGAGGTAGTCGATCAGGTCCCCATCCTCGGCCCGATCCACGAGCACAACTTCCGCTACCTCGCCGCCAAGCGCGACAAGATGGGGCACATTATCCCGTAGCGGCTTACTTCCACATCGACTCTGCCAGCCCCGCCGCCACCGGCACGAAGATTATCAGCGGAACCCAGGCGGCCAGCGCGGGATTGATCAGCAGAATGTCCCCCAGGTGCTGCGCCCCGATGGCCACCAGCCAGAACAGGGTTGTGATCCCCATGCAAACGCCCATGGCGATGAACACGTTGCGGTTTTCGCGGCCGACGATCAGCGGCAGACCGAGGAACAGCAGGGTGATGTCCATCAGCGGCTGCACGATCCGCGAGTGGATAGCCACCCGCACGTCGGACCCAAACCCCAGGCTGGGGTTCTTCAGGCCGCGGATCAGCTCGGCGGTCGAGGACAGTTGCGTGTAGTCGTCACCGCCCAGCAGCAGGTCGAAATCGACGTTGCTGACCAGAAAGCACTGGTCCGGCTTGAGCCAGCCGGGGGCGTCCCGCGGAGTGATCAACACCGGCGGCGTCTTGCCCAGCGGCAACGACGGCCGGCTGTCGAGGTTCTTCGGCTCCAGCACGCCGTCGAGCAGGTATCCGCCGGGCCGATTTCCCTCGGGCGGTTTGTAATAGGCGTTTTCGGCCCGCAGGTGGCTGCCGTAATTGCGCAGCGCGGCCGGCAGGAGAAAGTCCGGTTCCAAGATGCGTTTTTTGTCGGCGAAGGTGCTCTTCCCGCCGAGCAGCACGTCTGTCCGTCCGTCGTAGCGGGCTTCGAGCGGCCGGGCCCGATCGCCCAGCGGGTTTTGCGGGTGCAGCGACAATTCGTCCCGAAACCGGGGCATGAGCAGCTCGCGATTGGCCGCCGAAACCAGGCTGAGCACGACCACCGCGGCAATGATCGGCGTCAACACCCGGATTCGCGAGACGCCCGCCGCCATCAGGGCCGTCATCTCGTTGTGCCGCTGGATCCAGGAGACCGTAAACATGGCCGCCACCAGCACCAGCAATCCGCAAGTACGGTCGTAAAAGCCCAGCAGGTGATAGGAATAGTAGTGTACAACCAAGGGCAAGACCCCGCCGACCGTCCGCCCGCAGCGGATGAACTGCTCCATGTTCGTGAACACGTCGAAGACGACGTACAGCCCGGCCAGGCTCAAGAAGCAGATGGCGAAGGTCTTGAAGAACTGTCGCAGCAGATAGCGGTCCAGGATATACATGACGGCAAGATACGGCATTTTGGGCGTTTAGGTCAAGGCGAATCGGGGTGTATTATTGCCGTTCAGACCGCGTAACGGCCGCTTTGAACGCGAAAAAGCGAAACGAGAAAAAACGAAAAAAGGTGACAGCCACCAAATCTGGGCTAGTTAGGCAACATCAAGGCGGCTTAGATGCCTCAGATTCTCCATATTTGGTGGCTGTCACCTTTTTCTTTTTCTACCCGCTACCACGACGGTTTCCATCGCCACGGGCCGATGTGGGGGCTTCTCCGACACTTGGGCGTTCCTAGAATTTCTGTAGTGCAAGACTTCTTGGAACATGAGGAACCGAGGAATGGAGGAAATACGATGAGACGCGCAACAATCGCTCTGGCTTTACTGGGGATGGTGGCCTTTGGCGTCAGTACCGCATCGGCACAAGCGCTGGCGATACCTGCGGCGACGGCCGCTCAGGCAACCGCCGCTACGCATCAGGCTCCCGTTGAGTTGCGCGGGCTTACCGCTACAAGGCCCGAGTAGGCCCCGATGTGTACTATTACCGCGAACGCTATTACCCGGCGCCGCGGTACTATTACCGGCCGAGATATTACGCTGCGCCGTACGTGGCGCCGTATTACGATTACTATCCCGGCTGGCGCCGGAGTTACTATGGCGGCCCATACGGCTTTTACTATTCAGGGCCGCGGGTTTCGTTCGGGTTCGGCTTCTGAGCGCCGGGCTGCGAACGTAGGCCCGGAAAGGTGCGGACAGGAGTGAACGGCCGTCCGTCGCTCAAGCGATGACGGAAGTGATTTCGTCGCCCGTGACCGTTGCGGGAGCGGAATATCCGTCGTTGCGGAAGACGCAATTCCGGCCGGCGCCCTTGGCGGCGTAGAGGGCTTCGTCGGCCCGGGCGATCAAGGTATCGGGAGTGTCGTTTTCGACGGCTGCGGTGACGCCGCCGCTGACGGAGATCGTCATCCGCGCGGCCACCGTCGCCCGGAGCCGCTCGGTGAACACCGCGGCCCCATCGAGGTCGGTTTGCGGCATGACGATGACGAACTCTTCGCCCCCGTAGCGGGCGACGATGTCGGTCTCGCGGATGCACTCGTCGAGCAGCCGGGCAAGCTCTTGCAGCACGCGGTCGCCGTTCAGGTGTCCCTGCTGATCGTTGACTTCCTTGAAATGGTCGATGTCGAACATGACCAGCGAAAAGACCACATTGTAACGGGCCATCAACGCCAATTGAGCGGCCAACGCATCGTCCAGCCCGCGGCGGTTGTTGACGCCCGTCAGCGGATCGGTTCGCACTTCGGTGAAGGTCATCAAGTTGGCGCTTTGCTGGCGGATTTCATCGTAAGCGTTGGCGATCTGCGTCCCCAGTTGCAGGGTGGGCTTGAGAATTTCCTCCGCTTCCCGGCAAAGCTCCCGCCAGGCGGCATCCTGCTGTCGGTCGCTCAGTTTTCCCACCCGCTCCTTGAACCGCAGTACGCTGGCATGATGCTTGGCCAGACTTTGGCGGACCGACCAGGCGATTTTTTCCAACTCCGACGCCACGACCTGGGCGCGGTGCAACTCCCGCCGCGACCGGATCACCATGTCGTTCGTTGCCGGCCGTTTCCAAAGACTGACCAAATAACCGATGGCCGCCATGAAGGCCAAAGCAACCGGAACCGGTATCTCAATAGTCCACAAATCCATCGGTCGTCGTTCTCCCTCGAAAAGTGCCAATCCCAGCCGATTTAATAGCGCGTTCGGGATCCGAAGCCACGCATGCAAAACAAGGCCACGACAATCATTGCGGCCATCACCAGGAGCCAACCCTGCGGGCTCATGTGGCCGAGAAAGTGCATAATTTCGCGGTAGTAATAGTTCATGCTATAATCCGCCTGCAACGAGAAGCCGCTGACCCGTTATTGCCGTGGCCGACACGAATTGTCGCAAATCCTGTTTGCCCCCAGCATCGCACACCATGCCCATGTAAAGTCTAGGTTACAAACAGACATTCCAGCGGCGCTGAATCCTGGATAAGTAGCGGCCCCAGCGGATGCCGCCACAGAGGTGTGCGGTAATGCCGATTATGATTGGTAACCGTTCACAGGGGACTGTCCCAATTTTCGCGGCGCCGGGGACGTAGTCCCGCGAATGAGCTTTACCGCCGCGAAAATGGGACTGTCCCCCTGGGGCGGCGGGAGGGGCACCCAGATGCTACCCGGTCCGTGTTTTCGGCCCACGGTTTGTCAGTGAAATCATGTCTTCCCGCCGAAAAATGGACCAGTCCCCTGCCGCCCCGTGAACGGTTATTTATGAGGGCGAGAAATGGCCGGTATAGAGAGAGTTCCCCATGGATCTACCGGCGGTGCAGATCAATTTGCGGGGGGTGCGGCAAGTTTTCTTGGCGTTGGTGTCATTCTGAGCGCAGCGAAGAATCTCCACAATGGCAGGGAGATTCTTCGCTGCGCTCAGAATGACAACGCTTTGGCCCGCCGAAATTTGGAACTACTGAAATCACACCGCGAACGGCGGCATGGGGGTGCGGATGCGGCGGTGCTCGGCGAAGACGTCCGAACGCACCCGGCCGTCCTGCATCTGAATCGTCCGTTCGGCCAGCCGGCCGAACGCCGGGTCGTGCGTAATCAGCACGATGGTCATTCTCCGCTCTTCGTGGAGATGGGCGAACAGTTCAAACACGCCCTCCGCCGAATGTGAGTCGAGATTGCCCGTCGGCTCGTCGGCCAGCAGGGCGATGGGGTCGTTGGCCAGGGATCGGGCGATGGCCACCCGTTGGCGCTCGCCCACCGAGAGTTTTTGCGGCAGATGGTTGACGCGATGGGCCATGCCCACCAGGTCCAGCAGTTCCTTGGCCTTGCTCACCCTGGCGGCGGCGGCGAGCTTGCCCTCGAACATCGGCACTTGCACGTTCTCCAGGGCTGTGAGGATCGGCAGCAGGTGGAACGATTGGAAGACGAATCCGAACTGCTGTGCGCGGATGCGTTCGAGGCTGCGGATTTTCGAGTACTGCCCGGCCGTCGAAATAGACTTCGCCGGAGGTGGGCCGATCCAGGGCCCCGATCAGGTTCAAGAGGGTCGATTTCCCGCTCCCACTGGGGCCCATGATCGCCACATACTCGCCGCGGCGGATGTTGATCGACACGTCCTCCAGGGCGTGGACTTGGCCGTCCGGATAGAGCTTCGAGAGGTGGTCGGTGCGGAACATATAGGGGTCGCGGCCTTGACTATTCATGTCGCAGGGCCTCCGTCGGCAGGAGTTGCGCGCCCGAAAGGCCGGGTATGCCGCGCCCAGCAGCCCCACGCATAACGCGCTGACAATCCCGAAGACGACCACGCCGGGCGAGATTTCGGCGTCGATCAGTCCGGCCACCGCCGGGTGATGCGCCAGCGCCCGGGTAAGGCCGATCGCCGCGATCGAGCCGATCACTCCGCCGCAAAGACTCAGCAGGAACGATTCGATCATGATCATCCGCACGATCCGCCGCCGCTGCCAGCCGATGGCCCGGAGAATGCCGATCTCCTGGGTCCGCTCCGAAACCGACATGATCATCGTGTTCAGCATCAGCACTACGCCGATGATGATCGCGATGGCCGAGACGATCCAGGACATCGCGCGGATGAAGCGGATTTCGGTGGTCTTATCGACCGATTCGGCGGCGGGCATGGCGTCGATCCTGGGCCCCAGGGCCTCGATGTCGCCGCAGATCCGCTGGACTTCGGCCGCGTCGTTCGGATGATCCACGATCACGGCGAAACCGGTCACTTGATTCCTCCGCCCGGCAAACCGCTGCAGATCGGACAATCGCATCACCAGGCTGCGGGTTTCGTAGCTGATGTTGCTCTGAAACACGCCGATCACCGTGTAATCGTGATCCTCGAAGAGCGAAAGCTTGTCGCCGGGCTTCTTGTCCAGGGCCAGGGCCAATTGCTCGCCCAGCAGCACGCCACGCTTGTCGCTCGGTTCGAGGTTCCGCCCGCCGGGCAAGATCTTCAGCTTTTTCATCAGCGGCGAGCCGATCTCCCAGCCGTTCATCACCACGGCGTCGGGCAACTCTTCCAGCGAGGAGAACTCGACCAGGCCCGGATTTACGGCCTTCACACCCTTGATCTTGGCGATCTCCTTTCCCAGCGAAGTGTCGAGCACGCTGGTGAGCCGCTGCTTTTTGCCGCGCTGCTGAACGATGATCGATACGTTCTGATCTTGGTAGACGTCCTTGAACGATTGCTCGGTGCTTCGCGACACGCCCACCAGCGCCACCACCGCTCCGACGGCCAGGGCCATGCCGATGACCGTCAGCGTCGAACGCACGCGGCGGCGGATGACGTTCTTTAGCACGAAGGTGTAAAACCGCATGATGATTTCCGTTCCGGAAGTCCCCATTAGTGCCCGATGGACCTCGACTTCCCGGAGGCCAATCCCGCTATTCTATCCGATTTTTCCGAATCTACAAGGCGAGAGTTCCTGCCTTGCCTGTTCGACTTAGACGGCAACAATTTCCCGTAATCGCTCACAGGGGACTGTCCCAATTTTCGCGGCGCCAGGGACGTAGCCCCGCGCATGAGCTTTACCGCCGCGAAAATGGGACTGTCCCCCTGGGGCGGCGGGAGGGGGACGGGTCCATGTTTTCGGCCCACGGTTTATCAGTGAACTCACGTTTTCCCGCCGAAAAATGGACCAGTCCCCTGCCGCCCCGTGAACGGTTACAATTTCCCGCTATAGTCATAAAACGTCGGAGGCGACGTACGCGATGTCAACTGATCCGGATGATTCATGTGCCGGGACGGATTGGCGCAGTGCGCGTAACACCAGCCCGAATCGCAAGCGAGGGCAACTCGTTGTGCTGCCCTCGCTTGCGCGTCGGACTAGTGGCGGCACATGAATAATCGGGTTCATTGCGCAATGGACGGGCGCCGTGGCGGCAAGCCGTTTTGGCAGGCCCGGCCGGCCGCCGCGATGCAGCCGGTCCCCTCTTTTGCGGTGAGACTAGTGGTCTATCCATCTTGATTTTCCCCATTGGGTGCCACTGCTGGCTTGTCCAGCAGTGCCGGAAACACGGGTGGACAAGCCACCCGTGGCACCCGTAAAGTCGATTTGGACAGAACACTAGTGAGAAATCCCGGAAAACCCTCAAACGCCACATTATATTGCACAACTTGACAGTCATCCCCCAACATTGGTAGTCTATAATACAGAGTGTGTATTAGCCGGGACCGAGAAGCAAAGGTATGATTTTGCACATGCTTAAACTCACAATCGACGTGGGGACGGATATTTTCGTTCGATGCCGGCTCCCGCTCTTGATCGCGCTCATTTCGGGCGTAATGGCGTGCCAATCGGCCGTGGCCCAGCGTCCCCCCGCCGGACGCAGAGCCCCTCCGGGACCGTTGGACGGAATGCTTGCCCCAGGGCAGAGGCCTCCCGCGGTGCACGAACCGGAGGCGTTGCCCGCCGAACCCAACGAAGCCGCCCCCCAGCCGGACAAGAAAACATACGACGAGCTGCCGCTGACCAAAGACGAGGAAGCGAAGTACGTGCGGCAGCGGCCGAAGATTCGGCAGATGCTGGTGGAGAAAAATTTTGGCGGCAACCAGCAGCTCTTCGACGAGTTTATTAACCGCTATTTCCTGGGACGTTGGACCCTGTGGAAGAACGTTACTTTGCTCCCCCGTTACCGCACAGACCTGACGAACTACTTCAGGCAAACCAAGAGCGGCCCGGTCTACGACCATCTGAACGCGCTGGTTCTGGATTTCATGAACAAAGTGGTGCGGGGCAATTATAATCCGGCCGCGCGGATCAACGCCATGCTGGCCATCGGCGAACTGAACAGCGTCGAGCCAAGTGGCGGCGAGCCGGCCGTTCCGCTTCCCGAGGCCCTGACCAGCCTGATCGCCGCGGTGAAGGACGCCAAGCTGCCCGACGCGATCCACGCCGTGGCGATGGTCGGCGTGCTGCGTCATTTGGAGGCGGGCGTCCGCGACGAAGCCGCCCGCCGCTCGTTGGCCGACGCCATGCTCCGGCTGGTGACCGCGGATCCGCCCACGGGGGCTTTCGCGGCCGGACACGAGTGGATCATGGCCCAGGCCGCCGACGCGCTGGGATTGCTCGGCGCGACGGGCGACGGCAACAACGTGTTCAACGCCCTGGCCGGCATCGTCGCCGACGCCCGGTTTTCCAACTGCACGCGGTGTGCTGCCGCGAGGGCCTTGGGACGATTGAATTACACGGGCGCGACGGGGATCGATCCGCTGGCGGCGGGGGCCAAACTCGCCCGCTTCGCCGCCGATTGCTGCGCGGAAGAGACCCGCGCAGCAAAGAGGCCGCGCAACCCATCCCCTTCCGCCGGATCAAACAGTACCTCGACGCCGTGCTGACGGCCCTCGGCGGCACGGACGATAGGCATAAGGGAGTCGCCTCGCTGGCCCGCCAGCCGGCCCAGCAAGCTCCGTTGGCGGAACTGCAAAAAAACATCAAGACGCTCACCGACATGCAGGGCGAAGGCAAGGACCTGGGCCCGCCCGTCGACGACCTCGACAAAAAACTCGAAGCCTGGCTGCAAGCCCAGGGCGGGCAAAAGGGCAAGTCGTAGCAGGGCTTAGCAAGTGTCCAAGAATAGCTTGTGGCACAGCCGCCCTCGGCTGTGCAGAATTTCCCAAGACAGCCGAGGGCGGCTGTCCCACATACTCCAAAGTTATTTTTGGACAACCGCAGAACGCAATGGGACGCATGCGTTTAGCCCCGGCGTCCACGCCGGGAAAAGACTCTGCATTACCCAGCGTGTATTGCTCCCGGCACGAGTGCCGGGGCTAAACGATTTCCCCTGAACCCGCTGGCGATTCCTTAGATGTCGTAATACCGGGCGATCTCCCAGGGGTGCGGCACTTTCTGCATGTCCGCAATGTCCTTCCGCTTGGTATTGATGAACTTGTCGAGCAGATGCTCGGGAAAGACGCCCCGGTAAGCGAGATAGCCCCGATCCCGCTTCAAGGCGTCCAGCGCGACCTCGAGGGTCTGGGGAAAGGACTTGATCCGATCGAGCTTCTCTTGCGGGAGTTCGTAGAGGTTGGTCTCATAAGGCCCGAAGCCCTCCTTGACCGGATCAATTTTTCGCCGCACGCCGTCCAGCCCGGCCATAATCATGGCGGCGTAGGCCAGATACGGGTTGCAGGTGGCGTCGATGGTGCGGAACTCGAACCGCCGCTCTTGCGGGTCTTTGACGTAGCCGGGGATGCGGATGGCCGCCGAGCGGTTCCCCTCGGCGAAGACGGCCTTCACCGGGGCCTCGAAGCCGGGGATCAACCGCCGGTAGGAGTTCGTCGTGGGATTGGTCAGCGCCACCAGCGAGCCGGGGTGCGAGAGCAGGCCGGCGATGTAATGCAGGGCCGTCGGGCTGAGGCGGTAGAGCCCCGCCTCGTCGTGGAACACGTTTCGCCCGTCCTTCAGGAGAAACTGATGGACGTGCATGCCGTTGCCCGCCTCGCCGGGGATCAGCTTGGGAATGAAGGAAATGATTTTGTTGTGCTTGCGGGCGACGCGGTGGCAGACGTGCTTGGCCAACGTGGTGGCGTCGGCCATCAACTCGACCGACTGGAACTTGAACTCGATCTCGGCCTGGGAACTGCCGACCTCGTGGTGATGGTACTTGACCTCCAGCCCGAGCCGCTTCATGGCCGTGCAGATTTCGTTCCGCAAGCCGAAGTGGTGGTCGTTCGGCTGGGAGCGGAAATAGCCGCGGTTGCTGTAGACGCGGTACAGTTCGGCGCCGCCGGGCGGGCTGGCCAGCTCATCGCTCTCCACGCGGTAGGAGGTCTCGCGGGTGGTCATGGTGCTGTAGAGATCGTCGAGGATGTAGAACTCGAGTTCCAGCCCGATCTGGACCGCGTCGGCGATGCCCTCCTCGCGGAGCGCGGCCACGGCCTTGCCCACGATGTGCCGCAGGTCCTGGTTGAAGCTCTCCTCGGTGTCGATGTTCAGGATGTCGCAGAGGAAGTAGAGTATTTTGGCGTCCGGCTCGACCGGGTCGAGAAAGGCGAAATTGAGGTCCGGCTTGATGAGCATGTCGGAGCGGTCCACGGCCGCGAAGCCCAGGTTCGAGGCGTCGATGCCGATCCCCTCGGAAACGGTTTTCTCGGTGAAATAGGCGGCGGGAATGGTCACGTTGCGGAACCGGCCGTCGATGTCGGACACGTAAAATGAGATGAACTCGATTCCCTCCGCGGCGGCGAATTTCCGCACGTCGGACACGTCTTTGAAACTCAGCATGATCGGGAAGCCTCGGCTTGGGGTTATGGTCGCTCTGACAATTTCGCTCAGCATAAGGCCGGACCGGGTGGAATTCAAGCGGTGGGGATTGTTGACGAAAATCGGGGAATTTGGGAGGATGACGGCGTAATTGCCAAGATGAGACAGATAAGACCAATGAAACCTAGTAGCCGTTCACGGGGCGGCAGGGGACTGGTCCATTTTTCGGCGGGAAAACGTAATTTCATCAATAAACCGTGGGCCGAAAACATGGACCTGTCCCCCTCCCGCCGCCCCAGGGGGACAGTCCCATTTTCGCGGCGGTAAAGCTAATTCGCAGGGCAACGTCTCTCGCGCCGCGAAAATTGGGACAGTCCCCTGTGAACGGTTACGAAACCTATAGGTCCTATCGGTCTCATACGTCCCACCCCCGGAGAGCCTGCCATGCCCAACGGTTTCCTCCCACCCCACGGAGGATACCAAGACCTGCTCTCTTTTCAGAAGGCCCGAATAATCTACTTCAAGGAGAATCCCCATGCGAACCGTCGGCACGTTTCTGCTTGTGAGCATTTTGACCCTGATCGGCATGCATTCTGCTCTTTCCGCGGCCGAGGCGCCGAAAGCGACCCAGGCCCCGCCCGAGGCGCTGGCCAAATGGCGCGGCCTGCGGTTCGGCATGTTCATCCACTGGGGGCCGGTCAGCCTGAAGGGGACCGAGATCGGCTGGTCGCGCGGCGCGCCGATTCCCATCGAGGAATACGACAACCTCTATAAGAAGTTCAATCCCGTGAAGTTCGACGCCGACCGGTGGGTCAAGATCGCCAAGGACGCCGGCATGAAGTACATGATCTTCACCACCAAGCACCACGACGGCTTCTGCATGTTCGACACCAAGCAGACCGACTACAACATCATGCACTCGCCCTTCGGCCGTGACGTGACGGGCGAGTTGGCCCGGGCGTGCCGCAAAGGGGGAATCCGCTTCGGCACATATTACTCGGTCTGCGACTGGCATAATCCGGACTTCACCTACGGCAGTCCCGGCGGCAAGACCCGCAAGCCGCACCCCAACATGGACCGCTACGAACAATATCTCACGGCCCAGGTCGAGGAGTTGGTCCACAACTACGGGCCGCTGCTGACCGTCTGGTTCGACGTATCCGCAGGAGTTCGAGCCGGATTCGCGGAGCGCGCGTCGTGGAGAAACTCCGCGCTCGCTCAGCCGGACATCCTGATCAACAACCGCTCCGGCTCTGCCGAGGCGTCCGATTATGAAACGCCCGAGCAGCAGATCGGCAAGATGCAGAAGAAGGCCCTGGGAAACCTGCATGACGATCGGCACGCAATGGTCCTGGAAACCGAACGACAAGCTGAAATCGCTCAAGGAATGTCTGCAAACGCTGGTCAAGGTGGCCGGCGGCGACGGAAATCTGCTGCTGAACGTCGGCCCCGATGCCCGACGGACGCATCGAGCCGCGTCAGGTCGAGCGGCTCCACGAAATCGGCCAGTGGCTGAGACGATACGGCGAAAGCATCTACGGCACCCGCGGCGGACCGTTCCCCCGCGGCGACTGGGGCGCCGCCACATCCAGAGGCGACACCGTCTATCTTCACATTCTCGATCCGAAGATGGACACCGTGAAGCTACCGCCGCTCGAGCGAAAAATCGTCTCCAGCAGCGTTTTGACCGGCGGTTCGGCCACGGTGAATCAATCCGACGCGGGCGTCGAGGTCTCGGTCCCCAAGACCGACCGGCAGGAGATCGACACGATCGTCGTGTTGCATCTGGACGGCCCGGCGATCGACGCGCTGCGGTAGAGTTGGGCCGACAGTATAGCCCGCGGCAAAGCCTGAACATTTAGTACTACAGCGCTAAGTTGATATTGATTTGTTTGGATAAAATGGCGAAACTTGTGTCCTGCTGAGTCACGGAGGGCCAGACATGGACGCTAAACTGATTCGTGGGTTGCAACCGATGCTTGCCCGTTTTCTGAAACGCTTCGACGACTGCTTTGCCCGCAAGGACACACGGGCACATCTGACCGTCTACGTTAATGGGCAGCTTTCCGACTTGCCGCGAAAGAGCGTCGAACCGATTGCCCTGGCGTCCGGCGTGCCCGTGCGAACCCTTCAGGAGTTCCTCAGCCAACATCGTTGGCTGGAAGACCTGGCCCGCAACCGCTTGCAGCAAATCGTCGCCGAGGATCATTCCCATCCGCATTCCGTGGGCGTCATCGACGAAACCAGCTTCGTCAAACAAGGGAATAAGACGCCCGGCGTGCAACGGCAATACTTGGGTACGATCGGCAAGCAGGAAAACGGGATCGTCACGGTGCATTTGGCCTATGCCGCGGACGATTTTCACTGTTTGCTCGATGGCGAGTTGTTCCTGCCGGAAAGTTGGGCTGGCGATCCCGCGCGTTGCCGCGAGGCGCAGATCCCCGAAGGGATGACCTATCGTCCCAAAACGGAAATCGCCTTGGAGTTGTACGACCGCGCGGGCCAACGGCGTGCGGTTTGCCTGGCTGACGTTCGACGAGTGGTATGGCGGAAAACCCGCGTTTTTGCGGGCATTGGACGGCCGGGAGCAGCGGTTCGTGGCCGAAGTGCCGCGCATCCTGATGGGCTGGATCGTTCCGCCGCGCGTGACGAGTCGGCCCTTTCGCCGCGGCCGCGGCCGCGGCCGCAAGACGCCGCGAATCGTCTCCGGCAGTCGTCCGGCAATCAGGGTCGAGAACATGCTCAAGTACGCGCCGGAACTGCAGGACCAAGAGTGGGTGCGGTATCGCGTCAAGGACGGCCACAAGGGGCCGATCCTTTGGGAGGTCAAACGCGTGCCGTTCTTCCTTCAAGGACCGGATGGCCTGCCCACCGGCCCGTGGCATTTGATGGTTGCCCGCAGTGTACTTGATCCAGCCGAGATAAAGTTCTTCGTGAGCAATGCGTCGCCGGAAACATCGGCAGGGCCGATCCTTCTGGCGGCCTTCTCGCGTTGGCGCGTCGAACGCTGCTTCGAGGACGACAAGGGCGAAGTCGGCTTGGCTCATTACGAAGGACGGCGGTATCCGGGCCTCAAGCGGCATTTGATTCTCAGTTCGATCAGCTACTTGTTTCTGGCCGAGACGAAACAACGCTTGCGGGAAAAAAAATCCCGAGTGGACCGTTTGCCAAGTGCATACGGCGGTGTCGGGGTTAATTCGCTCGTGGTGGCTCGACGGCCGTGTCTCGTCGCGTCTGTTGCATCGTACGGCGGCGTTGCTCGCAGGCATACAAGATCGCAACGCCCTGGCGCGTCGTTGCCATATCAAGCGAAAACGTCGAATTCTGCGGAACATGGGCATCAAACTGACCGAAACCCGTGTATGTAAATGGGACTCAAGTTAGCGCTGTAGTATTAGCCCCCGGTGAATACACCGGGGGCATGGGGGGATTTCGACCGCTCTGCCCCCCGTGTATTCACGGGGGGCTAAATGAGAGATCCCCCGTCACTCCTCGTCCTCGTGGTGTTCGATCTTCGGATAATAGGTGTCGAAATCGAAGTCCGGGCTGTTGTCCAGGTCGTGGCAGGTGACGCACTGGCTCTTCTTCGATTCCTCCTTGCTGATGACCACCGCCTTGCGGTATTGCTCCTGTAGCTTTTCATCGCTCCCCTGCTCGGCGTCGTAGTGAAATTGGCCCGGTCCGTGGCAGTCCTCGCAGCCGGTGTTGATCAGTTGCGGCGTCTTTTTCAAGCTCACGAATCCGCTCTTGTAAGGCAGAAAATACTTGGTCGGATCCCAGCCGACCACGTGGCAACTGACGCAATCGGGGTCGAAGTTCCGCGGCGGGTCCAGATCGGCCAGCGTCTTGTAGGCCTGGGCGTGCTTGCTGCGCCGCCAGACGTCGTACGATTCCTCGTGGCACGACTTGCATTTCTCCGAGCCGATGTAACGGCCGTTGGTCTTCGCCAGCGGACTGGGGACCGGGCGAAACCCCAAGCCGTCGAAGCCGATGACCTTCAACTGGTCCTGATAAGCGGCCATCAACATCTTCATGTCTTTCGACTGCGGGAAGCGCGAATCGAGCGGCACCCGCTGATAACGCACCTCACCGCCGCCGTACAATCCCAGCACGATCGCGTCCATCCCCTTCTGACCGACCGTGATCAACGTCGTCTTGGCCCCTTTGATGGTCTCGGGAGTTTTGGGCGGAATGGGCGGGCCGTCGGATGTAACCACCACGTTGAATCCGGGAAACTTTCGCCCCAGCGCGATCGATTCATCTTTCGTGGCGTTTGCCAGCAGGACCATATAATCGGACTTCTTCTTCAACTCGGGCACGATCTTTTTGAGTGCCTCGGCCGGATCGCGCATCTCGATCTCGTCGTTGTGGATTTCCTTTTGATAGGTCAGGCCCAGGACGGCGGTGACGCCCAGCCGGACGCCGCCCGCCTCGATCACGCGGCTGGTGGGCGTGATCCCCGAGTCGAAGCCGAACAGCCCGACGTTCGCCGAAACGAAGGGGCTGGGCTGGCCGTTCACTCCGGCCGCCACGGAGACCACTTCCCCGGCCGGCAAATGCAGATCGCTGACGCCGAAGCCGATGGCGTCGTAGCCCATCTTGCGCTTGCCCTCGACCATCGTCTGAAACTTCAGCTCGGCCTGGCGTCCGAAGCCGCGGGCGATTCCGCCCACGTCCAGTGCGGCCACCGGCCAGCCCTTCTTCCGCAGCCCTTCGATAAAAGTGTCGCGGCGGCTCATGCCTCCCTTCATGCGATCCAGGCCGGCGCAGCCGCAGGGCTCGATATAGCCCTCTTCCATGCCGGTGATGACGATCGCCAGCTTCGGCTTGGTCCAACCGACGAAGATTGGGCCGTTCACCGCGATCGGATCGAAGGGCAGGTCTTTGGGAAGGACGGTATCCCGCTTCGGCTGCGGCTCTGCTGGCGGCTTCGGCTGCGATGTATCGGGTTGCTTCGTCTTCGTCACAACCGGTTCGAGCGGCGCCGCGGGCTCCGCCGGCAGCGGGGCCGGCTCTTCGGCCAGCTTGGGAAGCGGCTCGGTGCCCGGCAGCACGGGCGGCTGTTGGAACTCGGCCGCCGGCATTTGCGGGGCAGCGCTTTGCGGGTCGATCGTGGGTGACTTCGCGGCCGAGACGGGCGGTTTCACGACGCCCGCCTCCTGGGCGGCAGACTTCTCGGCGCCCGGCTTCTCCGTCGAAGCAGGACAGCCCGCCGCCGCCGTCAGAATCGCGCATAACGCGGCGGCCCCCAGCGCTCGAATTATCCGTTGCATATCCATCGTCACATCCTGTGTTGTGTGGCGTTCCGTCCAATTTTTTGATGGAAGGTGGCACAAGTGTAGGGTGGGACAAGCGAAGCGCAGTCCCACCAAATCGCGTTCGGCGCTTTCCTGGTGGGACTGCGCTTCGCTTGTCCCACCCTACCTCATATTCCCGCGCAATATTCTATTTGTCGATGGCCATTTTCACCAGGATTCGCAGCTTGGGCACCTGGGGATGGGTGGTCTCCAAAACGATCTCGCCGTACTTGCCCAGGTCGGTGCCGAGACAATTGACGACCGGACTGTCGGGCGGAATATCGATCAGCAAGGGCGTCTGGGCGACCTTTCCATCGTTGATTTCCCTGCGTTTTCCCAAAGTCACTTTCATGGAACTGGGGAAGACGTCTACCGGCTTGAACGCAACCTCGCGGCTATGCGGTCCGCGGACGGACAGCCACAACTGCCGCTTGGCCCCCTCGCTGCTGGAAACGGCGCCGATGGTGAGCACGCCCTTGTCGGCGTCCCAGCCGGGACCGACGATGTCGATCTCGCTGCCCACGACGCCCTCGATCGGCAGCACCATGGTCGGCTCCGACGCGAGACTGGTGCGAAAGGTCAGCTTCTGCCGAAACGGTCCCTGGGCCATTCCCGGCTTGATCGTAATCGTGGCCAGGTGGCCGCTTTTGGCCTCCGGCCAGCGCTTCAACTCCTCGGGCTTTAGCAGCCGCAGCGCGACATCAAAGAACTTTTCCGTGGCCTGGTCCGACCACTCGTGCGACAAAATCTCGAACTTCTGGTCGAGGTAGCAAAGCAGCCAGGCCTCGGCTGTCGCCGGCTCGTTGGTCGTTACGCGGCTGAAGATCAGTTCGTAGGGATAGACCTGGGTGGTGGCGGAAATCTTGCCAGAAATCGTCAGCGTCACCTCCGGCCGGGAGGGATCGTTGGTCAATATCTTGGCCGTCTGCTCGTAGGGGCCGACCCGCTCGAAAGGCCGCCAGGAAACGGTCACTTTTTCCGAACTGCCCGGCGGGATTTCATTGCTGCTGAACCCGCTCGACGTGCAGTGGCAGGAGGTTCCTCCCGAGACGAGCTTCAGCGGGCCTTCGCCGACGTTCTTGAACACGAAATCATGCCGGCCGTTGGTCTTCATGTCTTGCGTGCCGAAGTCGTATTTGATCTGGTCGATGACCAGCTTGGGCGTCGGTTTGCCGGCCGTTTCCTTCGCCAGGGCCTCTTTCTTGCCAACCCTGTACTCCGGCGTCCACCACGGTTTTTCGAGCCGCATCGAGGCCACCTCGATGCCCAAGCCGATGCCCAGTGCAACAACGAACGTCAATCCAAAAAACAATTTCATCGTGAGAATGACCTCTCGCGGAACGTCAAAATGGTTCAATATCAGTAGTTTACAGCAATTATAGGGAAAACGACAACAGCGGATCGAAAACTGCCGGAACGTTCCACCGAGACAATAGCCGGGGACTGACAGCCCCCGGAATGTGCGTAAAATGGCGGGCTTTCTTCACCGGGGGCTCTTATCCGTCGGCTTTTCATTTTTGGGGTGGAGGATTTCATCTAGCCGCTCGCGAACTGCGGCGGGGAGTTTCTTGTCGACGTGGGGGGTGATCCCATCCAGCCAAAGAGCGTACTCGGCCTGACTCCGAAACAACACTTCGTCGCCCGCCGCCAGATATGCTTCGGCCATATTCGCGCGGTTCAACGCGCTGTTCGGATACAGATCGACCGCCCGGCGATAGGCGTCCACGGCCTTTTTCAGGCGCCGGGGGCAATTCGCTTGCCCGTGCGGCCGGTCGCCGCCGCGGCCTGAAAATACCAGTCGCCAATCGCCGCCCAGGTCGCGGCGGAATTGGGGGCCTGCCGGGCAAGATTGTCGACCGCCCGCTCGAAGCGTTCATAGCGGTCTTCGGTCGGGGATTGCCGCCAGACGAGGAAACCGAGGGCCGCCAGCCGCCGCCACGGCTCGGCCGCCCAGGGGTCGGCCGCCGCGGCCGCTTCCAGATGTGCAACCGCTTGCGACGGCTGCCTCTCGGAGAACCGCAACTGCGACTGGCAGGCGAGCACGGGCGAGTAGGCCGTGTAATAACACGTTATCGCCAGCGCGAGCGCCACGGCCAGGGCGATCCAAATCCAAAATTGATTCAATGCCCAGCGGCGTTTAGCGGCCGACGGCACGTCGGCCTGGTTCTCCGGCTCCTGGCCGACGTGCCGTCGGCCGCTAAACGACGTTGTTTCATCGCATTCACACGCGCAAAGTCCCAACGCCATCAGCAGCCATAACGACCCGGCCACGCTGGGCAGGCTGATCCCGCCGGCCGCGAGCAAATTGACCAGCAGCACGGCGACGCCCAGCGCCGGCAACAGGCGCGGCATCCGGCCGTCGCGAATCCAGCCCAACAACAGCGCCACGGCGATGCCGGCCAGCGGCAAGCCGAGCAGCACGGCCATCGGGCTAGGCGGCGCCTCGCTTAGCATCCCCAGCGGCAGCGACAGCAGGAATCCGGCCGCTCCGCCGGCAAGCACGAAGAGCCAGGCGTCGGGGGTGGGGGGATTTGGGATTTGAACCTTAGAACTGGCCGCTGAAGCGGCCAGCCCTTCAGTATCTCTCCCTCCAGTAGCTCTCTTTCCCAGTCCCTCTTCACTCTTCCCCCTTCTCTCTTCTCGCTTTTTGCCGTTCCCCGCAACGCTCCACGCGAAACACCCCAGCACCGCCAAAAACGCCAGTGCGGCGGGCGTGCCGGCCGTGGACCAGATCTCCAGCAGGAAATTGTGCGGATCGGCAATCTCCTCGCTGGCCGTGGGGAGTTTGTAGCGGGTGTAGGCGTCCTTGAAATTGCCCGGCCCGCAGCCGAGCCACGGATGATCGCCGATCATCTCGAAACTCGACCGCCAGTATTGCAGGCGGTAGCCGAACGATCTTTCGGCCATTTTGTAGTCGAGTCTGCCGGTCGCCGCGGCCGCCGCGATGAGCGCCCCCCGGCGACGACGATGGCCAAGGGTATCTTCCAGCGGAAGCGGATGGTTTTCGCCCGCGCAATCGGCCAGACCAGCGCAAACCCCAGCAGGGCGGCGATGCATCCGCTGCGGCTGTGGGTCAAGAACAAACATATCCCTATCGGCAAGAAGAGAATTATCGCTCCCGCCAGCCGCTTGCGGTCTCGCAGTTCCGTACAGGCGATCCCGGCCAGCACGACCAGCCACGGCGTGAGGAACCCGGCCAGCGAGTTGGTCAACGCGAAGGTGGCCGTCGGCTCGGTGTTTGCCAACCGGTCCTCAAAAAGTTTTCGTTGCGGCGAACCGGGCGGATACCACCAGTCCGCCGCCCGCAAGGCCGCGTCCGGGTTGGCGCGGTAAAAGGCCCGGGTCTGCGGCATTTCGTAGGCCTGCTGATAGAGGCCGTAGCCCGCCAGCGCGACGGCCAGGGCGATCATCACGGCGGCCACTGCCCGGACTTCCCGCTCGGTGTCGATCAGTTGCCGCGCCAGCAGGAAGCATAAACCGAGGCCGACCCATTCCCAGAATACGTTGATTGCCGGCCGAGGACTGCCGTGCCGGACCGCCCAGAGCGTGGAGGCCGCGAAGCAAACGAGCAGGAGCAAGACGGCGGCGTCGATCCAGCCTGCCCTCACCCCCGGCCCCTCTCCCGATAAGGCAGAAAGGGGATTGGGGATTGGGGATTGGGGGTTGGGGATTTGTTGATTTGTTGATTTGTTGATTTGGAGATTTGCGTCCGGCAATTTGCAATTTGCAATTTGCATTTTGCATCTTGCATTTCCTCTGCTCTGGCCACTGACCACTGACCACTGACCACTACTCGCCCTTCCGACCGCGGCGAGCAGCCAGAACACGGCGAGCGAGATCCAGAGCATGACCGCCGACAGCCCATCGCCTTTCGCAGCGGCCGACTCGCTGGGGTACAGCGGCCAGGCGACGAACAACGCGGTCATGGCGGCCAGCAGCCAGGGGCGAATTCGGTGCGAAACCGCCAGTGGAGGTGCAGTCCGTTGCGAAGCCGCAAGCGGCGAACGTGGATGGGGCGGCTTTTTTCGACGTGAGGTCATGGTCCGCGCCTGCCGACGGCCTCCAGGATGGCCACCAACGCCAGGATGCAAACGACCATCAGCCCCACGATGATGGCCCCGGCCGCGTTGATCTGCCGCAGCAGCAGCGCCCCCAGGCCGCAGGTCGCCGTGGCCAGATATATTGTCAGCACCGCTCGGGGCTTGCTCAATCCCAGCTCGACCAGCCGGTGCGAGAAGTGGCTCTTATCGCCGGTGAAGGGGCTGCGGCCCTCGCTCAGCCGGATGAACACCACGGTGGCCGTATCGTAGAGCGGCACGGCCAGCACGCACAGCGGCCCGAGGATCGCGTATCGCGGCAAGTCGCCGCCGGCGAAGGTGGCCGTCAACGTGGTCATCGCCAGCAGGTAACCAATCAGATAGCTCCCCGCGTCGCCCATGAACAGCCGTGCCGGCGGCCGGTTGTGCCAGAGGAATCCGACCAGTGCGCCGACGACGACCAGCAGCAGCCCGGCCACGAAGAGTTGCGGCTGATTGTTGTCGGGCCGGGGCGTCATCAGCATCATGGCGGCGAGCATTGCCGCGGCGATGGCCGCCACGCCGGCCGACAGTCCGTCCATGTTGTCGAGCATGTTGAATGAGTTCACCAGCCCGACGATCCACAGCACGCTGACCGCGCCGGTCAGCCAAGGGGCTTCGATGAAGAGACTCATCCGCCAGCCGAGCGAGACCATCGCCATCGCCACGGCGAACTGGGCCGTGATGCGGAGCCGCCAGTCCAGCCCGCGGCGGTCGTCGACGAGCCCCAGCACCATCAGGGCGGTTCCGCCGGCGAGCAGTTCCCAGAGTTTGCCCGAGCGGAGAAGCAGGCCGGAGACGTGCGGAGCGATGAACTCCGGCAGTGAAATCCAGGTCGGATTGGCGTCCACGGCCCAGAGCACGATCTGTCCGGCCAGCAGCGGCAGCACGATCCCCAGCCAGATGGCCAGGCCGCCGGCGGTGGGCATCGGGGCGGAGTGGATTTTGCGATGGCCCGGCCGATCGACCAGCCCCCAGCGCGGTCCCCAACGTCGCACGGCGAACGCCGCCGCCCAGCAGACGACCATGCTCGGAACTAGGCAACCGACGATCAGCCAAAGCATGTCAAGCTCCATGATGAAGTGAGAAGAGGGAAGAGAGAAGAGCGAAGAGAGATGGGGCGGCAAGACCGACATATAGAGCGTAAACGACCGATTGCACTGTATTGCATCATCCCTCTTCCCTCTTCTCTCTTCCCTCTTCTCTCCTCCCCTTCAGCCACTCCCGGCACTCGCTGAAAAACCGCTGATAATCTTCCCGGCGGTAGTCGGCGAAGGTGTATTCGTGATGTCGCCAGAGGTGATGTTTATATTGTAGCGTAACTTCGGCGAAGATGCCGCGGCCGAGATAGATGCGATGGGCGAAATCCTTGGTCGAGGCCAAGACCAGCTTGCCCAATTCGATATAGCCGGGATCGAGATTCAGCGGCCGCGGCTCGGGATGCGCGGGGACTATCCCAATTTTTGCGGCGGGGACTGTCCCAATTTTCGCGGTGGGGACTGTCCCAATTTTCGCGGCGCTAGCTGTATCGCACGTCGATTGAAGCTTGCCGCCGCGAAAATGGGACTGTCCCCCTGGCACGGCGTCCCGGAGTCTGTCCCCCTGGCCCCGACAAGGCGGCGTATTCCTCTTCCCAGCGGTTCGTCTGGAGCTTGATGTCCACCAGTTCCGCCGGATCGAACGGCTGCCGGAAGGCGAAAAAGACCTTCTTCAGGCCCGGCCCCATCGTGGCGTCGTAGTATTTCGTTTCCGCGAAGTCGAACGGCGGGCTTTCCAACGCGATCGGCCCCCAATGCTCGACGCACTGCCGCCGCGCCCAATCCAGCGCCTCGCCATATCGGCTGAAAGCGGCCGTGATCAGCAGAACGGGCGGATGTGGAGCGGGTTGGCCCATAATCAAAAACGTCGGCGAATGCGAACCGTAGTTCGTGTGACCACGCTAAAGCTGTCGATCATCTCCGATCCGCGATCGCGCAATGCGGCGGACAATATTTCCGCCTTGTCATCAGAAGATAACCCGGCCAGACGAAGAAGTACTACTCCGGCATGGATGCGTCCCAGGCGATACACCAATTCGCCAAAATCCTTGTCTGCGGTGATGAGAACGGCTTGCAGCGAATTCGCCCTCGACAAAACATTTTCGTCCGGTTCACTTGGCGCGAGTTCGGCAACGTACAACACATTATGACCGTCCTGCCGAAGTCTTTCGACAATTTGCCGGTCAATGTTCTCATCGGCGAGAAGATTCATCTTATCTGCTCAGCAACGGGATAGACGACATCGGCATGAAGGGCTTTGCCGGCAAAGTCCAGAGCCGCCAGCACTCCTTCCCTAGTCAGCCGCGGATGAGCTTCGAGCAATTCCTCGATTGTCTCGCCGGCCCCAAGCTTTTCCAGAATCAACTCGACCGTGATCCGTGTTCCGGCAACGACGGGTTTGCCCATCATCACACGCGGATTAGATTGTATTAAGTCACATGTCATAGCATCACTTTTGGGGCTTTGAGTATATCTTGTCCAATACGCGGATGAACTTCGCAAAGACGTTGAAATGCTCCACCAGGCAATCCACGAACAACTGGTTGTCGCCATTGAGAAGCATATTGAGCAATTTCATTTTATCAGGAAGACTATAGTATCTGAACTTTCGCAGATTTTAGGGACTGCAAAGCCCTGGGGAAATGGGCATTATTAAAACTGGTGTGCAATTATCGTGTGTCGGGGCCAACGTTCGAGTTGCCCTTAATTCCTCCTTGCCCCGGAAACTCCGTCAATTCACATTGGGAAATCTGCGAAGGTTCAGTTGAATGAGATGCCGCAAAATGGATTCCTACCGAGTACGTTCCGCGCGATGCGGTTCCACGGCGATGGTGGCATGGACGGCCAGCGCCAAGCGGTCCATCACGTCGGATCGCAGGGTTTGTGTTCCCTCAAGGAAATCGCATAGCGTGCGAGACGGAATACCCGCGTCCGCCGCAATCTCACGAACCAACCGGCCGCTTGCATGAATTGCCCGTCGCAGGTGCCCACTGAATGTGTCTTCCTCTTTGGCTTCGATCATCCGTTCATGCCGCTCGGCGAGCTGAGGCAATTCGGCGGCGATCGAAGGTCGGTCTCGCTGCAATTGTTCGAGCAACTCCGGCGGAATGTCGTTTTGGTTCATCGCGGTTTCCCTCGTTCTCCCCGATGGCCCGTTTCATAAGCCGTCACGGGAAGGATCGTATTGTCATTGATTTTCTCAAACACGCAGAACAACAAGCGGCCGTCCGATGTTTCTCCCCAACAACATGGCCTGCCTGATGATTTGCTTTCACCGATTTCTTGCGGTGAAGATACAACTTCCTCGAAATCCTCCGCGCTGACTCCGTGTTCTTCCACATGCCCGATGATTTCAGCATTCCACACGAAATCATAATAAGGCATATACTTGTCAACTCCGTTCAATTATACCGCAAGTCAGCAGTGAAGCTGAGCTTTTCTTATCTACTCCGAAACCGCTTCCCTTCCGCCCGCTCCGCGCGGATCAGCGCGACGATTTCCTCCGCCGCGCCGTCCAGCGGGATCTGGCCGGACTCTTTTTCCCAACGCCATTTGATTTCCAGCTTGCCCTCCTGCAAGCCGCGCTGGCCGATCACCACCCGCAGCGGCACGCCGATCAGGTCGGCGTCCTTGAACTTCACGCCGGCGCGGCAGTCGCGGTCGTCCAGCAGCACGTCGATCCCGGCGGCCGTCAGCCGGTCGTGCAGTTCGGCGGCGACCTTCATCGACGGCTCGTCGGGCACCTTGACCGGCACCAGCAGCACCTCGTAAGGGGCCAGCGAAACCGGCCAGATGATGCCGTCCTTGTCGTGGCTGGTCTCGATCAGCCCGGCGATGATCCGGTTCACGCCGATGCCGTAGCAGCCCATGATGAGCGGATGGAGTTGTTCCTCGGCGTCGGAGAACCGCGCGCCGAGGGCCTCGGAATACTTCGTCCCCAGCTTGAAGACGTGTCCCACCTCGATGGCCTGCCGCAGCTTGAGGTTGCTGCTGCAGCGCGGACAGGGGTCGCCGTCGATGGCGTTGCGCAGATCGGTCGTCAGGTCGGGCCGAAAATCGCGCGGCGACGTTGACGCCCGTCAGGTGGGCGTCGGCCGCGTTGGCCCCCGTGGCGGCGTTCACCATCCGATCGATCTCCCGGTCGGCGTAAAGCGGAATCTTCTCTTTCATCCCCACCGGACCGGCGAATCCGACCGGGGCGCCGGTCACTTGTTCGATAACGTCCGGCGGGGCCAACTCGATCTTCCGACACGGGCCGCCGTGCCGGCGGCCGCTAAACAGCGCGGCGGATTTTACCCTCGTTCGCCTCATGATCGCCGCGGACCAGCACCGCTATCGGCCGTCCGTCGGCAAGATAGATCAGCGTTTTAATCAAGTCGGCCGGGCGGCATTTCAGAAAGCCGCTCACCTGCTCGATCGTGCTTGCGCCGGGCGTGGCCACCTGCTCGAGCGGCTTCAGCGGCACGTCGGGCCGGGTCCAATCGCGCGCCCCGACCTCGGCCTTCTCCTGATTGGCCGCGTAGCCGCAGGATGGGCAATGCAGCACCGCGTCCTCGCCGTTTTCGGCGGGGATCATGAACTCGTGGCTGGCGTCGCCGCCGATCGGTCCGCTCTCGGCCTCGACGACGAGGTAATTCAGTCCGCAGCGGCTCGAAGATGCGGCAGTAGGCCGCGTACATCTTGTCGTAGCTCGCCCCCAACGACTCGACCGTCGGATCGAAGCTGTAGGCGTCCTTCATCAGGAACTCGCTGGTCCGCAACACGCCGAACCGCGGCCGCTCCTCGTTGCGGAACTTCGAGGTGATCTGGTAGAGCGTGATCGGCATCTGGCGGTAGCTGGATATCTGCCGCGAGACCAGATCGGTGATGATCTCTTCGTGCGTGGGTCCGAGCACGACGTTGACCTTTCGCCCGGTCCGCTGCAAGGTGAGCTGCACCAGCACGTCGCCGAAGGCCTCGACGCGGCCGGTCCGCTCCCACAGGCCCCGCGGCGAAATGGCGGGCATGGCCAGCTCGACGGCCCCGGCGGCGTCCATCTCCTCGCGGACGATCCGCTCGGCCTTCTTCAACGCCCGAAAGCCGAGCGGCAGATATGTATAAGCCCCGGCCATCACCTGGTTGACCAGGCCCGCGCGGAGCATGAGGACGTGGCTGGGGATTTCCGCCCCCTCGGGCGTTTCCTTCATCGTGGGAATTAGTGTCTTGGTCCAGTGCATGGATAGTGGTCAGTGGCTAGTGGTTAGCGGTCAGCGGTTAGGTGTCAGTAGTCGGAAAGCCGCTCGCGGCTTCGCAATGAAGTGTTCTGTGGTCAAGCTACCGCTTGCGGTTTCGCAATGTACCCGCCACACGTTACGTCCCGCCGGAGGTCCGTTGAAAGCTCGTGGTGACGGTGGTGCTGATGCCGCCCCGGGCGGTGAATTGGGCCGCAAGGGTCAAGTGCCGCGGATGAAGCACGCTGGACAAGTCGTCGAGGATTTGGTTCGTGGCGGCCTCGTAGTAGATGCCCACGTTGCGATACTGCTGCAAATAAAGTTTCAAGCTCTTCAACTCGACGCACTTTGCCCCCGGGACGTAGGTAATCTTTAGCGTGCCGAAGTCGGGCTGACCCGTCTTCGGACAGACCGACGTGAACTCGGGACAGACGATCTCGATCGTGTATTCCCGGCCGGGATAAGGGTTCTCGAACGTCTCCAATGCGTGATCAAAGCCGTTTTCCGCGTTCATATTATCGGCTCCAATAAGTAAACCTTCGTTTCACCCGGAGCCAACGGCGACGGGTGAGGCTTCAATAGCGATTTCCCGCTCCTCCCGTCGCCGTTGGCTCCGGGTGAAACGAAGCCTCATTGCCTTTCACACGGCCGATCATTTTGTCATAATATCACATTTGGGGACAGGGGGATTTGACGGAGATGATTGCCAAGGCCGAAAGCGACGGGAAAAAGCCGGCGGTTGTACTGCTATCGGGTGGGCTGGATTCGGCCACCGCCGCCGCCATCGCCCTGCAGCAGGGGTTCGCGCTCTACGCCTTGTCGGTCGATTACGGCCAGCGGCACCGCTTCGAGCTTTCGGCCGCCCGGCGCGTCGCCGCGGCCCTCGGCGTGCGGGATCACGTGGTCCTCTCCGTCGATCTCGCCCGGCTCGGCGGCAGCGCCCTGACCGACGACATCGCCGTCCCCAAAGATCGCGCCGCCGAGCAGGTGGCCGGCGAGATACCGGCGACCTACGTGCCCGCACGAAACACGGTCCTGCTTTCGCTGGCGCTGGCCTACGCCGAGGTGCTCGGGGCGGCCGACATTTTCCTGGGCGTCAACGCCGTCGATTACAGCGGCTACCCCGACTGCCGCCCGGCGTTCATCGCCGCCTTCGGCGCCCTGGCCAATCTGGCGACCAAGGCCGGCGTCGAAGGGCGCACGCGGTTCAACATCCATGCCCCGTTGATTCACCTGACCAAAGCCGAGATCATCCGCCGCGGCGTTGAACTCGGCGTCGACTACAGCCTCACCCATTCCTGCTACGATCCGAATCCGGCGGGCCTCCCCTGCGGCCATTGCGACGCCTGCCAACTCCGCCTCCAAGGCTTCGCCGCGGCAGGCTTGAAGGATCCGGTGGAATATCAGGTGTGATTAGTTCTACTGCGCAGGATCGGCGGAAAACGTGTGAATATGGGGTGAATATGGGGACATCACTCATTTCACTGAAGGAAGAGCATCGGAAATATCTCTGGTTTCCTCTTTTCTGCTCCGGCCGGCAAATCGCCGACAGCGTGACCGCGGTCGGCGTGGGCGTCGACGACGCCCTGCTGCGAATCGAAAGATCCTACGACGTCCGCGGACTGTTGGAGTCTGTCACCAGTTTCGACGCCGCCGCTGGCGGAAACGTCGTCAACCAGGTAAAATACGAATACAATGACGCGGGTTTGCTCTACCGCGAATACGAGGAGCATCAGGGGGCCGTGGACGCCAATTCGCTATTCGTCGAGTACGCTTACGACGCCGATCGCCGCTATCGGCTCGCCTCGGTCGAGGATCAAAACGGCCGGATCGTGCATTATACCTACGGCTCGGCCGGCTCGGCGGACGACAATCTCAACCGGCTGGCGGCGATTTGCGACGACGATCGATACGGCGGCCCCGGCCAGGTCCTGGCCGCCTACAGCTACCTGGGCCTGGGCGGCATCGTGGTCGAGGATTGCCAACAGGCCGAGGTGAAGCTGGACCTCTGGGGCGGCACGACCGGCGCGTACTCCGGCCTGGACCGCTTCAACCGGGTCATCGACCAGCTTTGGACCGACTACGGGGCCGACCCGGACGCCACGCTCGACGAGTTCCTCTACACCTACGACCGCGTGGGCAACCGGCTGAGCCGCGACAACGCCCTGCACGCCGCCTTCGACGAAGACTATACCTACGACGGCCTCGACCGGCTGCTCACCTCCGACCGGGCGGACGGCTACGACCAATCCTGGACGCTCGACGGGCTGGGCAACTGGTCGGAGTATGACGACGACGGCACGGCGCAGGCCCGGGAGACGAACGATTTCAACGAGATCACGGACATCACCGGCGGCTGGGTCACGCCCGAGTACGATCGGGCGGGCAACATGATCTACGGCCCGCAGGCCGGAGACGAGACGACCAGCCTGCACTACGTCTACGACGCCTGGAACCGGCAAGTGGCCATCTACCAGGACGACGGCGACGGCGTGTTCGAGCCGGGCACGGACGACGATCTGGTCGCTGACTACCAGTACGACGGGGCCAATCGGCGGACCGTCAAAACCCTGGCCGACGGTTCGAGCGTCGAATACTATTACAACCAACAGTGGCAGACGGTCGAGGAGCGGTTCCTCGACGATGAGTCCGCGCTGACGGCCGTGAACCAGTACGTCTGGTCGGCCCGCTGCGTCGATTCGCCGGTGGTCCGCTTCCACGACGGCAACGCCGACGGCGACCTGCTGGACGCGGGCGACAACGTCCGCTACTACACGACCGACGCCAACGCCAACGTGACGGCTCTGCTCGACGCCGACGGTACGGTCGTCGAGCGGTACGCGTACACGCCCTACGGCGAGGCGACGGTTTATTCGCCGACGTGGACCGACCCGGCCGCGGCGACGGGCGACGGCCCGCTCTACTGCGGCTACTGGTTCGACGCCGAGACGGGCACTTATCACGTCCGCGCCCGCGAGTACCATCCGACGCTGGGCGCGTTCACGGCCCGCGACCCGCTGGGCTTCTCGGCGGGCGACCCCAACCTGTACGCCTACTGCGGCGGGAATCCGCTTGCCCGGACCGACCCCAGCGGCCGGTTGGTCGTGCGGCCAACGTCGCTGTTGGAGGGCGGCTTCTTCGATTGTCCGTTCCCGCATACCGATCCGAGCGATCCGAACGGCTTTTACGTGGCGCTTCCGGGCGGCGGCGAGCCGGTGTGGTTCCCGCAGTGGGCGATAATCGTGGCGCCGATAACTGAACCCGCGTGGTGCGAGATTTGCGGCGCCTATGAAGGCGGCTACGGTTATTATGATCCGTCGACGGAGATGTGGAATTTGGTTTTTGCAACCGGCCACTACATCGGTCCCCACGGCTGGTCATACTCCCCCGGGCCGAGCGGCTATAGCGACAATTATTGGGACATCCTCTTCGGCCGCTCGAGGTGGGATAGCGATCTGCGGATTTGGAATAATATCGCCTATGGGATGATCGGCACCGGGGCTGGCGGCTTGGGCGGCATATTTTTTGGCACATTTATCGCGGGCTCGCTTGCGCCGTTGATCGGCTGTGAGAGCGCGGGCATTATTGGAGGCTTCTCAGGGAGTCTCACTGGAAAATTTATCGGCGGAAATATTGGGCAATTCGGCGGCGACCTCGGCAGACAGATTGGAGAGATCGGCGGGGCCATTTTCGGCGGCATGATCGAGCCGCCCTGCTTCGCTGCGGGCACGCCGATTATGACGCCCGACGGGGCCAAGCCGATCGAGCAACTCCGGGCCGGCAACCTGGTGCTGTCCTCGCCGGAGGGCG
The DNA here is from genome assembly GCA_963733145.1 of uncultured Planctomycetota bacterium. GTDB lineage: Bacteria > Planctomycetota > Planctomycetia > Pirellulales > Thermoguttaceae > JAHIKV01. Next base: position 76,340 of record CAVTCJ010000020.1, read on the forward strand.
ACGCCGACGGCCCTGTCTCGCCGCAGCGGGTGCAAGAGGTTTTCGAGCGGAGCAGTCCGCTGTATGATATACAGGTCGGCGGGCGGTTGATCCGCACCACGCCGGAGCATCCGTTCTACGTGCAAAATAAAGGCTGGACGGCGGCAATATCTCTGGTTTCGGGCGATTTGCTTCGCAGTCACGATGGGCAATGGGTAGCTGTTGAATCGGCTTGCCTTAGTGACGAGGTCGCGCCCGTTTACAATCTCCGGGTCGAAGAGTGCCATACGTATTTCGTCGGGAGTGAGCAGTGGGGCTTCTCGGTGTGGGTGCATAACTCGTGCAATGGCCCCAATCAGAGAGAAATCGATCAAGTGACAAAAGAAATCGATGATCTTCAAGGAAAGATCGACTCGATTGAGCGTGCTAGTCAGGAGCAAATAGATAAAGGCGGAATCGGTGAGGGCTATAACTTGGGTAAGTCGTATCAGGATTTGTGGCGCCTCTACACAAAGTTAGCAGAGCTTATTGCACAGGGTGGATTTTAGAGTGATTTTGCTCTGAATTGCGCCAGTCGAGGTTGCGCAATAGGAGTCAGACGCTTTAGGGCATCCTCTTTATAGTGCGATTTATCCTGAATGCTAGATTGAGGAGATAGTATGGCTCTACTTCCCTCTCATGTGCAACTGCAACGGTTGCCCCTTCGTGCAATAGACGCATACGCTGCAAGGGCTGCACGCCGAATACGTTCAGTATTGCGAGATGCTATCGACGACAAAATCGTCGACGACGCGTTGTCGATTGTCGAGAGCGTGGCGTCTGTTGATCACCTGGATCGGCAACAAGCTGCTTCAGCCGCGTTCTCCGCGTCAAAAATAGCTGGAGCGGCTGCAAATCTGAAAATGCAGAAGAGGGAGACACACCTCGCTGTATTTTGTTTACTTGCTACGACTCGAACTGCTTGTGCGGTTTTGCTAGGCGCTCTTGAACCAAGTCGAGTGGCTCATTACGCCGCCTACGCAGCACGGGCGGCGGCCCAGGCGGCTTCCTGTGCCGGTAAGATTCTCGATGGCGATACTGCCACTGCTGGGCATGATGCCATAGCGCGGGATTATGAAAAACTATTAGGCGCATTCGGAGAACATGAAAATGTAATTGTGGGACAGCCGATTGATCTTTCGGCTACATCGCCTTTATGGAGGGGAGACCGGGAGATCGATAATGGGGCCGGAGGTCTATCATGGTGAGTAGGTCGGCGGGCAACATGACCTTCGCCCCTCGCCCTTCGGGAGAGGCCCAGGGTGAGGGCCTGGACATGGTCTACGACGCCTGGAACCGGCTCGTGGCCGTGTATGGCCGCGTCTCCGACGGCCTGGCCGGCTATTGGAAATTCGACGACGGCGAGGGCACGACCGCGACGGACTCCTCGGGCACCGGCGCTGACGGCACGCTGCTGCCCGCCGGCAGCGAACCGGTCTGGACCGGCGACGGCCGGTGCGGCGGCGCGCTGGAGTTCGACGGGATCAACGACGGCGTAAGCTTGGCTGCGGACGATGCCTTAAACACATCGTATACGACCGTCATGTTCTGGATGAAGGCGTCGGATGCCGCCCCCGCAACCGGTCAAACCCTGTTTAACCGCCGCAACACCAACCCGGGCACGATAGCGTTCTACTACGGTTCCAGTACTTCATACAAGGTACAGGGTCAAATTCGCCTCGATGGCTCCGAGGGAACCGCTCGCTGTGTTAGGGCCGATTCCGCCGTGACCACCGACTGGACTCACGTCGCCCTGATCTACGACGGCTCAACGTTGAAGATGTACATTAACGGCGTGTTGCAATCGCAAACCTTGCAGATTTCGGGCGCCCTCGACACCGATTCGTTCACCAGCATTTTCATTGGCAGACATGAGACTGTCGGCGAATACTTCCACGGCCTGATCGACAACGTCCGCGTCTACGACCGGGCGCTGTCGGCCGACGAGATCGCCTCCATGGGCCTCACCACTTATCAGTACGACGGCGCGAACCGGCGGACCATCAAGACGCTGGCCGACGGTTCGAGCGTCGAATACTACTACAACCGGCAGTGGCAGGTTTTGGAGGAGCGGGCGTTCGACGACGAAGGTGCCCCGGTCGAGACGCACTCCTACGTGTGGAGCGCGCGGTACGTCGACGCGCCGGTACTCCGCGACACGTACGATTACGACGCCCAGGAAGAGGAATACGTGTTGGACGCCGCCGCCCGGGTGTACTACGCCGGCGACGCGAACTACAACGTCACGGCGTTGCTGGATTACACCGGCGCGGTCGTCGAGCGGTACGTCTACACGCCCTACGGCGAGGCGACCGTTTACGACGGGAATTGGTCGAACCCGGCCGCGGCGACGGGCGACGGCCCGCTCTACTGCGGCTACTGGTTCGACGCCGAGACGGGCGCTTACCACGTCCGCGCCCGCGAGTATCATCCGACGCTGGGCGCGTTCACGGCCCGCGACCCGCTGGGCTTCTCGGCGGGCGACCCCAACCTGTACGCCTACTGCGGCGGGAATCCGCTTGCCCGAACCGACCCCAGCGGCCGGTTGGTCGTGCGGCCGACGTCGCTGTTGGAGGGCGGGTTCTTTGGATGTCCGTTCCCGCACACCGATCCGCTCGATCCGAACGGCTTTTACGTGGCGCTTCCGGGCGGCGGCGAGCCGGTGTGGTTCCCGCAGTGGGCGATAATCGTGGCGCCGATAACTGAACCCGAGTGGTGCGAGATTTGCGGGCCCTACGAAGGCGGCTACGGTTATTACAATCCGTGGACGGAGATGTGGTATTTGACTTATTCAACCGGCCACTTCATCGGTCCCCACGGTTGGTCCTACTCCCCCGGGCCGAGCACTGAAAGACGGTTGTGGGTGGATTGTGGACATCTGTACATGGAGCTTGAGACTTATGATAAATGGGGCTACAAGACTGGTTCGGTTGATCTTCATTTTGGGCCAAACGGATATCTTAAGGTGCCACACGAATCAGCACCTTGGCTAATCATGATATATTCGTGGGAATCAAATGCGAGAGAAGATGCTCGGCTAATTGAGAAATGGCATGAACTTCAAGAAGACTATCCATATAACACTCCGTATAACTTTTTTGGCTGGCAGTGTTGGACCGTTCCATTACACTACTTCAATGAGGACATTGAAAACAACTATCCGGACGTAGGAACCTGGATGACAGAAATGGTGGGCGGTCCGCTTTGGAATGCTGATATTTTTGCGAACGGCTTTCTTTTCGGGTCCGATTTACAAAATCACTTGACTGACGCTATAAGTGAATGACATTATGAACATCATCAACATTTAGACAGATGAATTTGTGGTGGTGATCCAATTCCATACCTTTAGGTATTTGATCATTTATATTATATCTGCCAAGGAGACCTACCATGTCCATGGTCAAATATACCATTCCATCATATCTTGGTGTGGTATTTTCGGTTCTTGGTGCAGTTGGTGTATTCCTTCTTGCCCCTGTCCTTTCGGGGAATACTTTTGTATCACTATGTATTGCTTTCACTGGCGGACTTTTGGGTCTCATAGGATTTTTGGTCAGCGTGCTTTCATGGCGACGTAGATCAACGTCATTAAGTTGTTGCGGGATGCTTATCGGTCTGGTATGTGCAATAACACTTGTCGACACAATAGCTGTGATTCGTGCCAGTGATTTTGGTGCAACGATTATTAAATGAGCCTCGGTGTGCCATTCCAGCGAAACTTGACAACCGATCAGAAGGGGCGCGATTCCCGGCAGAATAGCGGGACAAGCGAATCGCCGCCCCACCCTGCAACGACTGCGACGTATTCCGTCACTCACTCGCCGAACTGGTAGTGTTTGCGGATCGTCTGCTTGACCTTCCAGGTGCAGTCCACGCCCTGGGGAACGACCACGTAGTCGCCCGCGCCGAACGTGACCGTCTGGTCCGGCGCCTGGACGGTGGCTTCGCCTTCCAGCACGAGGAAGGTCTCTTTTTCGTCGTAATGCCAGGGGAACTCCGAAGGTTCCTTCTCCCAAGTGGGACACTGCTTCATGCGGGCTTCTTCTTCGGGGGTGGGTTTGCGGACTTCGATGGACATGGGCGTTGCTCCTTGGCTTTGGAGTTTGTGGGACAGCCGCCCTCGGCTGTCTTGGGGATTCAGCACAGCCGAGGGCGGCTGTGCTACGCAGCTTATTTGCCCGACGCCTTGGCGGCGTCGTATTTGGTGATGTCGATGTATTTGTATCCGCCGCCGTTTTGCCCGGCCAACACGGCGAGAAAGCTGCGACCGGCGGGCTTGGGGCCAGGGCCGAACTCGATGGCGTTGATGATTATGCCCGCGGCCACGTCGCGGATTTTCGCCAGTTGGGCCGCGTCGAGAACCGGGTCGTCGGCGTCGGTCAGTAGGAAAATCACGTCGGGCTGCATGTGGACGGCCATTTTCAGGGCGGCCTCGTGGTCGGTGCCCCCCTCGGCCTTGATCGAATCGATGAACCGCTCGGCCCGCCGCTTGTTCTCGGCGGTGGCGAAGGCCAGCCGGCCGGGCGTGCCGGACGGATTCATCAACACCGGACGGTGGTTGTAGAAGATGAACTGGAACTGATGGACGTTGTCCAGGTATTTCAGCGATTTGATCAGCTCGGCCTTGACCGCCCGGAGCGAGTTCCGGCCGTCGCCACCCATGCTGCCCGAGCGGTCGACGACGAAGACGAACTTGTAGCCCTCGCCGACGACGCCGAAGAGACTGGTCCGGGCCTTGCCGCCCTCTTTTGGGGCGATGGAAAAGCCCAGTCCTTCAAAGCCCTTCTGGGGCGCGACTTCCTGCGGGGCGGGTTTTTTCGGCGGCTCTGCCGAGCGGACAGCAACGGAATATCCCAACACGAACGCCAGACAAGTGCAGAGGATGTTTGCGGAACGAAAGAACGCTCTCGTTCCCATGCTCCGCAGGGGAACGCACTGGCGGGACGCTCCGCGTCCACGAACTATTCTTGTAGGAGGCGACTCCCGTCGCCGATTGTACGATGAAACTGCGGAAAATCGGCGACGGGAGTCGCCTCCTACAGTAATAGTATGACAAAATATCACATCCGCGGAGCGTGGAAACGAGGAGTGGTGTTTCACGGTATTCGCCCCTATTTTTCGGGCGTGCGCCCTTGCATGGTGATCGCCTTGTTCAACAAAACTTTGTAGCGTGCGACGGTGTCGGGGCCGTTGAGTTTGGGGCTGAGGATCAGGGCCGCCTTGAGCACCTGCTCGGCCGTTCTGGCCCGCTCCATGAGGACCGCCTGGTCCTTGCTGGTTTGGGCCTCGCGGACCAGGCAGTCGGCGACGTAGTACATCACGTCGTAGTATTCGGAGGGTTTTTTCCGCATCGCCTGCAATTTTTGCCGCAGCATGTTCCAATGCGCCACGGCGTCGGGATATTTGGAGGGGTCTTTCGCGGCCAAGCCTTCGAGAATCCGCCCTTTCTCCATCAACGGCTCCAAGGTCCGGGGATTCTCCTTGATGAGCTGATTGACTTGCTCCAGGGCTTCCGCGTACTTGCCTTCCTTGCGGAGCAGTCCGATTAGTTGGGCGCGGACGCGGGTCATGGCCTTCCGGGCTTTTTGGGCGAATTCCGGGTCGCTCTTCGTGCGGTCGATGATTTTCTGGTACTGCCGGGTCGCGCCGTCGGTCATCTCGAGCGAGTTCAGTCCGTCGGCGATGAAGACCATTCCCCACAACGAGACGTCTTTTCGCCGGGCCAGTTTTCTGAGGATGTCGCCGAGCAGACGCTTCACTTTCGCCAACTGTTGTTTGGCGGCCTTGGTTTCGGCGTCTTTGGTGGTGGCTTCCAACTCCGTGACGGCGGCCAGGCACTTTTTGCGTTCCAGGTCCAGCATGCCCGCGAAGCGGATCAGCACGTCGTTGACTTGCGGCGAGTCGGGCCCGAGTTCGATCAGCACGTCGGCGGCTTCGCCGGCCTCGTCGAACTGCCCGATCGCGGTGTAAGCCCGCACGGCCCCCAGAAAAATGCGAACCATCGTGAGGTCGAAGTTTTTCTCTTTGTCGGCCTTGACGGCGTCGATCAGCGGCTGGTAGAGCGCGGCGGCGGTTTTCGCCTCGCCGCGGTCGGCGTAGATTTCGGCCAACAGGAGTTGCGATTCGAGGTAGTAATTGGGCAGCGGCCGGCCCGGCTCGACTTGCTTTGTCAGGACGTTCAGCCCGGCGCGGAGCCGCTCGATCGCCTTGTCGCAATAGGCGGTCGCCCGGGCCGCGTCGCGTTTGCCCCCGGGCTTGCTTTTTTCGATCAAATACAGCCGGGCGTAGTTTTGACCGGCATAATACATCGCCTGCGGATAGCGAGCCGATTTCGGGTTCACCCGCTCGAATATGTCGATGGCCTCCGGCGTCTGGTTGACGACGAGCTTGGCCTGGCCGCGGGCCATGCGGGCGTCGTCGGCCTCGGGGCGGCCCGGCCAATTCGTCTCGGTGAACTGGGCCAACTCGGTCAGCCGCTGGAGCGCCTCCGGCTTCCGGTCGTCCGGGGCGTTGACGTACAGATTCAGCGCGGCGGCCACGGCCAGCGCCGCCGCCTGCGGGGCCGCCTCGCTTTCCAGCCGCACTACCTTCCGGTCCCGGTCCTTATAGACGATGCGGCCGACCGCCTCGATGCACGCGTCGAGTTTGCCCTGGTTGAACAGTTTGCGGGCGAGCATCAACTCGGCGCCGGCCAGCGCCTCGCCGACCGCCGCGATCCGCGGCGCGTCCTTCAACTTTTTCTCACGGGCGATATCCAGGGCCTTGGCGTAGAGCTTTTTCGCCCGCTCCCACTGTGCGGCGTCCGCGGCGGCGTCGCCCAGCGCCACGGCCTCCTCGAAACTGCCGATGTCGAGGTCCGTCTTCCCGGAGGCCACGAGCAAATCGCGCCGCAGGAGAATCGCTTCCTGCTGATAGGGGCTGTGCGTCTTGGACATCTCGGTCAAAATCCGCAGCGCTTCGGAGAGGCCCCTGGCTTTTTCCGCGCCGGTGGCCTTCTGAGCATTCTGAAAAATGGCCTTGGCCGCCTCCAGGGCGACGGCCTGATAGCCCTCAGTCTGGCGCAGGCGGCGGCGGTTTTGCTCGAGCCAGGCCTTGGCCTGGGGCAGGAACTGCTCCGGCTTCTGCTTTTTCACGATCAACAGCCGGAAATACTCGACCTGGGCGAACAACGGTTCGAGACCGGTCGCGGCTTGGCGTTCGCCCGGCGCGGCGGCGTTGACCAGGACTTCGTCGTAGATGTCGGCGGCCAGGCGGAGGTCGCCCAATTCCTCGGCGGTTTTGCCGTGCCAAAGGTGGGCGCGGAGCCCGGTGAGCGAAAGCATTTCGCCGGCGTTGCGTTGCTCTTGAAAGATGGCGTCGAATCCCTTCGCCGCCTGATGGAGCGCCGCGAGGCGCTCGGGGGCCTTCGGATCGGAGTAGGTTTGGGCCAGATAGTAGTCGGCCATGGCGGTTTGGAAGCGGGTTTCGAGCAGGTCGTCCTCGAGATCGGCCCGCTGCCGGGCATCCTTGCCCCGCGGCGCCCTTTGGGTGGTCAGCTTCGGCGGCGGGGGCAGCGCGGAAAGCTGCTTCTCACACTTTTGCCGGGCCTGGATGAACTTCTCCCGCGCCTGCTTCAGGTCGTCGCGGGCTTCGGCCATGTACTTTTCGGCCTGCGGCTTGTCCTTGCCCGTCCCGCTCTTCGCCGAGCCGAGCAGGGCCAGCGCCCGTTGGCCGAGGAACTCGCCCCAGGAGGTCATGGCCGAGGCGACGGCCGGATGGTCGGGCTTCTCGCGGATGAACTTCGCCAGATACTTCTGCGACTCCTCGGTCAAACGTTCCCGTTCGCGGTTGTCGTAGGCGTCGGCGGCCGCGGCCCGCAAGCTCTTCGACATCTCCAGGTCCCACACGTCGCGGACCTCTTTCGGCAGGTCGCGGCGCTTGTCCAGAATCCGCAGATACTCGACGGCCATGTCGCCGTAGCCGTTCTCGCGCAGGACCTTGAGAAAACGCAGCGGCTGCTCGCCGGCCGAGGCCGTGGCCGCGAACAGGGAGAGTGGGAGAAAGAGAACAGCGAGTAGGATTGCAAATTGACAATTGTAAATTGCAAAATGCAAATTTTTCTGGTTCCCATGCTCCGCATGGGAACCGAGGCGGCCGGACGCTCCGCGTCCGTTCTCGTGGAAGAATCCGCGTCCGTTCCCGTGGGAGAAGAGGCTGGCCATTACCGCCGACGCGGAGTGTCGGTGCCAGCGGGTTCCCATGCGGAGCATGGGAACCAGGAGTATGTCAATAATTTGCAATTTGCATTTTACAATTTGCAATTTGCAATCACTAATTTGCATTGTTTTCCGCCCCCTTGGGTTTCCCCTGCTTGCCCTCATCCAATTTGTACAGCGGCAGGTAGCGGTAATACACTTCCAGCGTCAAAGCGGACAGACTGGTCGTCATTACCCGGCCGCCAATCGAGCCATATTTGTCCGGGGTCGGTTTGTCGGGGTCCCAACTCCCCTCGGCGCAGCCTTCCTTGCACTGGTTGTCGATCAGCAGCCGCCGCATTTTGCGGTTCCAGGTGTCCCAGTCGGGGCCCGGCTGGTTGTGCATCACCTGCGTGGCGTAGTACCAGTAATAGATGTTGCGGCCGCCGGTGTCGGGCTGGTGGCGCATCAGAAAGGCGGTCCCTTCGACCATCGCCGGGTCTTCCTTGGGAACGTGCAGGTATTGGTAGCAGAGCAGTCCGACCGCGGTCGTGGCGAGGCCCGCGCCGGGGTTTGTATATCCGAACAGGCCGCCTTTCCCGGCGCTCCCCTGTCCGCCGGAGGAGACCGATTCGAGAAACGCCTTGGCCTTTTCGAGCACGGCCGGATTGACGGTCAGATAGGCCATTTGCCCGCTTTTCAGGGCCATGATCTGCCAGCCGACGACGGAGGTGTCGCCTTCTTGGTGAGGAATGTATCGCCAGCCGCCCCCCTTGGGGTCCTGAGCCCACATGATGTAGTTCAACGCCGCTTGGGCGTAGGGCCGGAGGGCTTTGTCGTTGCTCATCCCGTAACACTCGCACAGGGCGATGGCCGCCAGGCCGTGGTCGTACATGGCCCCGCCCATCCGCAGATCGCCGTCGGGTTTCTGGTTTCTGGTGAGGAAATAGATGCCTTTGGCGATGGTATTCTTGTACGGTCCCTTGGTCTGGTGAGTTTGGCCCGCGGCGAGAAACGGGAGCAGGCCCATGGCCGTGGCGGCGGCGATCCGGTCGCCGGCCCTGCCCACGCCGGTGCAGGTCTTGTCCTTGCATTTCGTCACGTATCTGCTCAAACTCCAACTGCCGTTGGGTAGTTGGTGGCGCGCGAGCCAATTGAGCGCGGCGGCCACGGCGCGTTCCGATTGCCGGGTGCCGCCGCCGGAGGCAAGCATGGCCTTTCTGCTGCCCGTGCCGCGGCCGCCGAAACCCCAGCCCGAGCCGCCGCGGCCGGGATGGGTTCCCGTGCCGATGCCGACGCCGACGCCGCCATTACCCTTAATGGCCGGGCCGGCGCCGATCCCCTTGATGTCGAATCCGCCCAGTCCGCCCAGGTCCGGCTGGGCGCTGCCCGAGGCCATGCCGCCGCCCCGCTCGGTGAAGACCGCGCTGTCGTCGTAATACTTCTCCTCTTGCGCGAGTTGGGCCGGCTTCTCCAACGTGAGCGTTTCGGTGCTCAACTCGGTCGGATCCAGCGGCGTCTCGCCAAGATCGAACTTCTTGAGTTCCTTCGGCACGTCCGCGGGCTTCTCGACTTTGACCTCCTCGAAGGCCGGGGCCTGATCGACGGTTTTCTCGATTATCTTGCCGCCCAACAGCGCCAGCGAGCAGACCAGCACGAGGTGGAAGACGAAGCTGCACAGCCACCAGGGGCCTTCGTCGGAGACCCAGTTTTGTGCCCGCGTGAAGAGGCCCGCTTGGGCCAATTCCGGCGGTAGCTCGGGATGCGGAGTCGGCTGTGGCTCCGCTTTTGCCGCCTCTGGTTCCGCCATCTCGGTTCCACTCCCATCCGTAGGGTGCGTGAAACGCACCATGCTATCGGTTGTGGTGCGCTGCACGCACCCTACTTATTATGATCGGTTAAAGACTACTCCTCGTCAAGCTCTTCGTCGGCCGGGCCCGAGATGCCATCATCGTCGTTACTCTTTCCCTCGTCTATGTTTAGGTTCGGATTGTCCAGCCACGATTCGATCGAAAGCGCTTCGCCGCCGGGGGAGACGGTCTTGACCGGGGCGGGCCGCCGCGGTTTCAGCTTCCAATAGAGAAAGCGAACGGCCAGGACCACTCCCACGACGGCCAGCCCGGCCACCCACCAAATCCATTCCCGCGACTCTTCGACCGGGGCGGCGACCGGCGGCTTCCATTCGATCCGGCCGATCAACAGCGGCGCCATTTCGATCGGCGCGCCCGGCTTGGCCTCGGCGGGAATGTAGCCTTGCAGCTTCAGAAAATAGCCGGCGAACTTGACCTGATCGTGGACTGACGGCCCGACCGGCATCCCCTTCGGCAGATCGATCACGATGAGAAAGTATGGCCGGCCCCAGGAATTGGCCGTGAACCCGCGAAGCTCGTAAAGCTGCGTGCCGTCTCGGCCCTTGCCGGCGTCGAGCACCTGGCGGACGTCCAAGTCCAGCGCGGCCAGCTTGCCGCGGTACTTGTCCGGGGAGTCGTAAAAGTTGGTGTAGATCAGGCCCTTTTGGGCCCGCCGCCGCAAGCGCTCGTAGGATTGGTCCTTCACCCAGAACACGAGCCGGTAGTACGGCTCCATCTCCTCCCGGCGCAGCTCCAGGCTGCCGTCGGTAAGCGCCTGGAACTCCTCGCGGGCCATCTCCGCCTGGTCGGGGTCCTCGTCGGTCGGGCCGGTGGCCGGGGAAATCGGCGGCGGGACGGTTTGCCGCTTTGCCGGCGGCGGGCCGGCGCCGCCGGCCAGCCAACGCCACATCCCCGGCTCGCCTATCCGCACGATCAGCAGCGCGATGAGCACCAGCATCCCGATGCCGCTGGCCAAACGCAGCAGCAACGTTACGCTGAACATTGAGGGCGGGCGTCGTTCTTCCCAGTAGCGCCGCATGGCGTTTCTCGCAACTTCCCCCCTCTCCCTTTGGAAGAAGGGACCAATGGCTCTCCCCTTTCCCTTTGGGAGAGGGGCCGGGGGTGAGGGCATGGCGGCTCCAAGAAACGTGACGCGGCTTATCTCGCCCCTCAGCCCTCACCCTAACCCTCTCCCGGCGGGAGAGGGGACTAAACTTCTATCACTGGTCAGGCAAACCGACGAAACTCAGCTTCGAGAGCTTCTTTCCGCCAGCCAACGTCTGGTGCGTGCAAATGTCGATGACCTTCATCAACTCGTCGTAGCGGCAGGAATCGCTGACCTGGATGATGACTTGATCGAAGGGGCTGCCCACGTCGGAAAAGACTTCCTTGAGTCTGCCGTTTAGGGCGGCGAGGCCGCGGACCTGCGCTTCGCCCACCGCCAGGCCCGATATGTTGCCCGTCTTCGGATCGGCGGAAACGCTGATGGTCAAGGTGTTCAGGCCCTGGATGGGATTGGTGTTGTTGACCTCTTCGCCGGCCTGTTGGCCTTCTTTGACGACCGCCGTGGCCTGGGGCGGAGGCAGGCGGAGCGATATCTGACCTTCGACCGGCATGGGTCTGAAGGTCAAAATGAAGAAGGCCAGCAACTGGAAGGCCATGTCCAGCATGGACGCCAGATTCAGCTCCACTTCCGATCTGGAACGGCGCTTTGGTGTTCTTCTCCTGGCCATCTCACGCTTCCTTGTCCATAGCCTTCAATGCAAAGCTGCGAAAGCCGTTGTCCTGGCACGCCTTGATGACCCGATTGATCATCCGGAAGGGCGTCGAGCGATCGGCCCGGATGACTATCGTGGTGGGCAGGTCCTCTCCGGTCTTTATGTCGGCTTGTGTCAGTCGGTTCTGCAGCATGCAAGCCTGCGCCTCGTTGCGAATGTAGCCCTCGATATTTTTGACGGGCCGGCCGTAAACCTTTAATTCGCCCGTCTTGTCGATGTTCAGCACCACCAGGCCGCGTTGCCCGTGGGTGTCCACCGGGCGGGCCGATCCGACAACCGGAAGTTTCAACGACTGGTCGATCTCGGCCGCCTTGAAATTAAACAATATCACGAAGAAAGTGATCAACTGGAACACCATGTCCAGCATGGGAGTCAGATTCGGTTCGGCCTTGACGTCCTGGGAGAGCTTTCCGGACATAAGAGGGGCCTCGGTTTGTGAGGCGCGACGGATGATCGCGTGTTTATTTTGTGGTCTTTGCGGCCGAGGCTTTTGCCCGGCCGGCGTGGGAAAAATGTCGCAGAAATTGATCCGCAGTCAACGACACCGATGAAGAAATGAATATTACTCGATTGCGGAACAGCGCGTAAAAGTAAATGGCGGGCACAGCCAACGCCACCCCCTCGAAAGTCAACACCAACGCCTGGGAAAGACCGCCCGCCACTGCGCTGGCCTGCACCTGTGTGTCGCTTTGGGCGATCGCGCTAAAAGCGGTGATCATTCCCATCAGGGTGCCCAGCAGTCCGATCATCGGCCCCAGCGTGCCCAGCACCGCCAACATGCTGATCTTCTTCTCCATTTCGGCGGTGATTGCGTCGCCGACTCGTTCCATGGCGTCGCGGGCCTCGGCCAGACCGTTGGGCAATTCGGTGATGCCCGTGGTCAGCAGGCGGCTGAAAAACGATTCGTCCTCCTTGACCAGCCCGTAGATCCCCTTGAAATCCCGTTGCTCCAAAAGCCCTTCGCACTGCAAGACCACCTCGGGCGGCGCCGCCACGTCGATCCGCATTTCCCAAAACAGGCGCGCCACCGTGGACACGAAGTAGATCGACAGCAACAAGATCACCAGCCCGATGACGCCGGAACATTCGATGATCCACATCAGGCGGTTCTGCTTGGCCGGCTCCGATTTTTCCGCGTCGGCGCCTGGTTGAGCGTTGGCCTGCGGCTCTTCGGCGGGGGCCTTGGGTTGATCGGCGGCCTTGGGCTCGTCGGCGGCCGCCTTCGGCGCCGCCTTGTCTTGGGCCGCCGAATAGCGGGGCCAAAAGGTCACTGTGGCCATCGCCGCGCACAGCACCAAACCCAGCAAAAACCACGCTTTCCTCCGCAGCGCATGGGGCTCCATACTCATGGCCATAAAACCCTTTTCTGCTTCTCTGTTCCGTCGAAAACGGGGGACACCAGTTTAGGATCGGCAAATTAATAACTGTCGCATTTCAGAAGGCGACAGTCCCATTTTCGTCGAACGAAAATTGGGACAGCCCCCACTTATTGATTCGCCGGCCCTTACATGCCCGATTGCAGCCCGGATTTTGTCAGTATGTCACCCGCCAGGGGGATCGTCAAGGTTGCTTCTATTATTAGTGTACTGCGCCTGGGGAATGTAGAGTTCCGCATGCCCCCCATAATGCCAAAAGCCTGCCGCAACTCGTTTGTTGCGACAGGCTTCCGGAGGTCGGGGCGACTGGATGCCAGTGAAACTTTTTCTACGCGGTGCCGCGTCCATCACACCGTCCATCCGACGCCTGATTCTCGCCTTCGTCCCCAAGTCCCCTCTCCCTCCGGGAGAGGGTTAGGGTGAGGGCGGGCCGCGTCGTTCAAGGCACCCCACCCCAGAATTAAAGCTGATGCCCGCCACTCTATTGTATCGTTTCCGCAAGCCGTTTGCCGCCGTGAATCAGGTCGTTCACCACCGCCGAAATGTCGGTGCGCTTCTTCTGAGCAATCCCTTGTACAAATGCCAAGGCTTGTTCATCCAAGTAGACGGGCAGATTCAACTTTGCGCCGCGACGATAGAACTTCCCGCGAACCGCCTTGGAGAAATCGTATTGCCTTTTCATCTGTCGCTCCCGTACTGCTCGGATTCTTGCCCTGTCGCTTTCCGGCATGAAAATATGCGAATAATGGATGTGGTCTTGTTCACTTTGCGAAACGTGTGGCAAACAACCAGCAGCCGACCGACGGAGGAAGCGCCCAGCGTGACCCAACGATCCTCTTCTTCGCTGTGGGCATCATCAAACAATGACCGACCGCGCGGATCAAGGAATACACTGGCTGCCTCCTCGAACGAAACACGGTGTTTCCCCCGATTTGCCGCTGCTTTCGAGGAGTCCCACTCAAAATTATAGTCCATTTGCAACGTCCAGTCACGCGCTACCGCGCACGGTTGCGATTATCACCACCCTTCGTCCAAGGCACCCCACCCCAGAATTAGAGCCGACGCCCGCCGGGCGGTCAAGACTGGCCGTGGTAAGCCGTGGCAACGGAAAAATGTCGTCGAGTCTATTGACGCGCTTACAAGTGTCGATATAATGACGGCTGTAAGCGCGATTAAAGGAGGGTGCCGTATGCCGAAACCGGAATTACCGCCGCTGTCGGAGACACAGTTGGAGATTCTCAACATTGTCTGGGACCAGGGCAAAGCGACCGTTGGTCAAATTCGGAAGGTCCTCGCCAAACGCCGCTCGGTATCGCGGGCCACGGTCTCCACAATGGTTACGCGGTTGGAAGAGAAGGGATGGCTGCGTCACCGCGTCATAGGCGGAACTTTTCTCTTTTCTCCCACGCATCCCCGTGAAAAAGTATTGTCGCGGCTCGTTCATCGGCTGGTGGACGGGGCTTTTCAAGGCTCGGCTGAAGGGCTGGTGCTGACGCTCCTTGAAGGTGGCCGGCTGTCGGCTGAGGAGGTCGAGCGAATCAAGGCGATGCTCGAAAAGGCGGAAACCGAAATGCGGGAGTCAGGGCCATGAGCATATTCTTGCGTATGTACCCCGGCGACGCTTGGGCTTTGCTGATCGTCAACGTGCTTGTTCAAGTGACGGTCGTAATTCTGGCCGCTTGGCTTTTGGCCCGCCTGAGCAACCGTTGGAACGCCGCCTGGCGTCACACTGTCTATCTGGTTGCGCTGGTCGGCGTGTTGGCAAGCCCATTGTTGTCGTCGATCATGCAGGCAAACGGTGTCGCGCTGGCGACACTGCGGCTCTCAGCGCCAGCCGTTCTGCCAGCCGAACCTAAACCTGCCCCAACAGCCCGCGCTCCAGAATCCGGTCCCGTCGAGACGCTCAAGGTATCACAGATTACAGCAAGCCGCACGTCTCTGGATACCGAAAGCTTGGGCCAGAGTCCACAGCATGAAAAAGTGCCTTCGGGTTCCTTCTTCGATTCTCTCCGCGTATGCGCAGGAGCAGCATCAGCAACTTGGCTGCTGGGAATGACCCTGCTCTTAGCGCGTTGGTGTCATGGGTTGTACCTGATCGCAGTCGTGCGCCGCGCAGCGCAACCGCTTGACACCAACGCGATGCCGGAACTACTTCATCAGGTTCGGCATACCTTGGGGGCGGATCGGCTACCACCTATGGCAACGTCAGACGGCCTGGACCGACCGATCATGGTCGGGCTGCTTCGTCCGCTGGTAATCCTGCCGGAAGACGTGCTGCGGACCTTGCGCGAGCCAGAACTTGCCGACATCTTGGTCCATGAGTGCGCGCACGCCGTTCGCCGGCACCAGTTTGCTGGCTTCTTTCAACGGCTAGTAGGGATTCTATTCTGGTGGCATCCGCTGGTGCATGTTCTCAACCGTGAACTGACCCAGGCGCGAGAGGAAGTCTGTGACAACTACGTTCTCTGCCGTGGCAACGCTCCCCGCTATGTGCGGACGTTGCTGGAATTATCCCAATTGCTTGTGGACATGCCCCCGCAACCTGCAACGCTCGGTTTGTTCCATTGCCATTGGAGGCTGGAAGATCGCGTTGCTGACCTCTTGGATCGAAGGAGAAGAGCCATGATTCGAGTCAATCTATGGGCAATTGCGGGCTTGACTACAGTATTCTTGGTGCCCGTGTTGTTGATGGCGGGAACGAGAATTGCTCAAGCGGCCCCACCCCAAGTCTCCCACACAACGGCAGGCTCGTTGATTCCGGTCGAAAAGGCGATTGCCACAATAGAATCGCTGGAAGACAGGATCAAGGTAATTTGCTGGAAAGCTCACACGGTGATGACAGCAAAGTTGGCCAATGGGTACGACTCGAATTCGGTCACCGAAACGAAGCCGGTGATCTACGAAACGCAAGCAATGCTGGACCCTGCGGGAAGACGGTATTGCGTCGTAATTCGACAGGTTTCCGAGTGGCTTCAGGGTGCCGCGCCGTTTATTGGCACAATCTACTCCTACTCATTCGACGGGAAGACCTATCGCGCCTGGCAGAGGAGCAGGCATGGGCAACAGCTTCCCACCGATAAAGACCCGGCCGAGGGCTTTATTGCCCAGCGTCGAGACGAGATCGGGATTCCAAGCCGTGAGGCTGATTGGATTCGATGGACGACAGGAACCGACTGTATGCCGCCGTATTTCTGCGGCGGTAGGTGGGACGATGAAACGCCGCCGTGCCTGCTTTCCCAGACATTACGCAAGTGGGTGAAGGAGAAGAGGGACATTTCCATTGCCGAGGACAAGAACGGTGTGTGGACGATCAGCACGACTGTGAAGATCAAGCTGGCGGGCAGCGATGGTTCCAAGGAGTACCGAAATCTGCTTCGGCTGTGTTATGATCCCACCAAAGGTGGCGTTGTCGTGGGAGCCGTCTGGCTTCCGTTGGACGAAAATGGACACACAATAGTCCGAGATGGTCGTCAAATCGAGCAGCAAAGAATGGAGATTGAGCTACAGAAAGTAAACGATGCCCTCTGGGCTCCTAAGACAGTGAAATATGTCTTGCCACTGGACAAGTCCATGAATGTTGTCGCGTTTGACGAGGTACAGGTCAACGTGCCTGTCGATAGGGATACTTTCCGTGTCAAGTTTCCCAACGGCACCCAAGTGAACGACGAGATTAGAAAGATGCTTTACGTTATAGGAAAACCGACGGACGAAGAGGCTGCTGGCGAAGCATATATGCGAAGACACGGCCGGTAAAATGGAGGATTGGCCAAGTGATACAGCTACGGCTCTTGCACACTGCAATTGTGGTCTGTCTCGCCCTCGGGTTGACATCCTGCGGGCGGCGCGAGACGCCGCCAGCGGCTCCTAGCACCGACTCACGACCTTCGGATGCTCAAAGTGTTCCTGCCCAGTCGGGCCATGCCGTAAAGCCGGAGCGTTCCCTACCGGATCGCCGTCCGCAAATGCTGACAGTTCGATTGGTTGATGAAGATGGCAAGCCCGTGGCGGGCGCGACGGTGGGCACCTTTGCGTCGATTGACGAAGGAGACCGTTTGGTGAATCTGGACGATGGCACGGGCTGGCAATATGCGGATCAGGTAATATCCGACGATAATGGCATCGCTCGTCTTGAACAAGAGGACGACGCTCCTCTGATTAGCTGCGTCGTTGCATGGCACCCAAGGCGAAAGATCGTCGCTATTCACGCGATTCGCCCTGAAGATCGAAAAGAAATTGCCGTCATCGTTATGAGCCGTGCCTGCAAGGTTTCTGGGCGGCTCGGGTGCAAGGAGTTGGAATCGCGGCACCGGAAGATCACATGGCGAGAGGTCTATCTTTACGCCGGTGACCAGCGTCCTCTCGGTTGCCTCTCCCAGCGAGGAGAGTTTTGCTTCTTCGTTCCGCCTGGCACATACCAACTCAGCGCGGATGGTGTCGAGGTTCATGGCGTTCGTCCGACAGTGAAGGTGCCGCAAGGTCAGGCAGAACTGAATCTTGCCCCTATCCAGCTTGTAGCCAAGAGGTTGGTTCTATTGGAAGGACAAGAGGCCCCGGAGATTCGCGGTGTCGTTGCATGGCAGAATAGCGGGCCGCAGCAACTCTCGGAGTTGCGGGGCAAGGTCGTCATTCTGGACTTCTGGGGCTATTGGTGCGGAGCGTGCGTAGCGTCGATGCCGGAACTGTTTTCGATCTACGACAAATACCATGATCGGGGATTGGAGGTCCTCGCAGTTCACATGGATGATGAGGTTGATACGGTCGCCAAGCTTGATGAAAAGCTTGTCAGGATCAAGAAGGGGCTTTGGAAGGGACGCGATTTGCCGTTCCCCATTGCACTGACGGTGGCAACCCATAGCGGTGGCAAGACAATCGACCCAGCATTGGTCATCGACTATGGGATCGACCATTATCCTACGGGCGTATTGATTGATCGAAAAGGCCGGGTAGTCGGCGAATTCTATCCCGGCCAACCATCCGACATGCTCCTGCTTGACAAGGCCATCGCTGAGGAATAATCGGTATGCAAGACACAGGATCGTCTCGCTACGATGCGGCCCGGTAATAGTGAAGTGCCGGCATTGTATGGCTAGTGGACGGTGGATGGCCTATTCCAGCAGCTTGTCTTGGACCTTCTCGACGCCTGTAATCAAGTGGGCCGGATAACGGCGTCATTGCGTCGCGCGGCTGCCGATCTTGGCATCCGGTGTCGCGCTGGGAAGTCTTTCTTGATGCCACGGCGGCCACAACTGGCCGCATCAAGACGCGAGTAGGTGTTTCCGTAGGGGGTCGGAAAACAAGCCCGTGAAGGTCCCTGGCGTCGATTCTGCGACGTGCCACCCTCAAGAACTACCTGCTCGACTCTGGATTCTTGCGCGCTCCGGCCCTTGGCAACAGAGCAACAGCGAATCGAGAAGGTCCGCTGACGAAGTGCGTATAAACGCGCTGTCGGCCGCGTCCGTTACCTCTCCTCTGCGCAGACCACCGACGAAGGAGCAGCCGGTCGCGCGGGGTTCGCCGGTCGGGCTGCATCCTCCGATTCTGACCCCTCCAGGGGTCGGCAGGCATCGAAACTGCGCTCGATTCTCGTTCATTACATGGCTTGATTCTTGGTCGATGCCATGTTAAACTAGAGTATCTAGGCAACGAAGGAGGTGCAACCGATGAAACTGGTAGCGTATTATCGCGTGTCAACGAAGCGGCAAGGCCGGTCGGGGCTTGGCTTGGCCGCGCAGCAATCGGCCGTCCAAGCGTATGCCGATGGGCGGGGCAACGTGATTGCCGAATACACGGAGGTGGAAACGGGCAAGAAGGCCGATAGGCCGAAACTACGGGAAGCCTTGGCACATGCCCGCAAGGCAAGGGCGAAACTTGTGATTGCCAAGCTAGATCGGCTTGGCCGCAACGTGGCATTTATCAGCGGGTTAATGGAATCGGGGGTGCCGTTTGATTGTGCCGATAGGCCGGGTGCCGATCCGTTCCGGTTGCACATTGAAGCGGCTATTGCGGAAGAGGAGGCACGCAAGATAAGCCAACGGACACGGGAAGCCTTGCGGGCAGCAAAACGGCGGGGCGTGTTGCTGGGGGCTTCCCGGCCGGAATGCCGCAATCTGACAGACAAAGCCCGTCGGCGCGGCGCTAAGGCTACGCAAGCAATGGCAAGGGCCTACTATGCCGACGTGATTGCCCACGATTCGGGAATCGACGGGAAGCGGGGGCCACGTTGGAAGCCATCGCAACGGAGTTGAACGCGGCGGGCAAGGTCACAACGCGGGGCTTGCCCTACACGGCCGTTGCGGTGCAACGGCTGTTGGCGCGATAAGACGACGGATAACGCGAAAAGGCCGGGTTTCTCCGGCCTTTTCCATGCGCGGAAGTCAAAATGGCGCGCCCTAACCGTGCGAAGAGAGGGCCACGACAGCGCAAAAGAAAAGCCCGATGCAATGACCGGGCTTGCGAAGTCAATCCGCGCGAATCAAGATGAATAATGGGCTAGCCCCCGTTGCCGGCGCAAGCGCGAACCGGCTTGCGGGTCGCCTTGACGGCCTTGCGGGGTTTGGGTTGGCGAACGAAGATGTAACCGCCGGAAACCTTGACCCCGAGTTTCCGCATGAGTGAAGCGTACTGCCCCTTCATCTTGTCCGCCAAGTCGGCGTCAATCCAGCCCTTGGACCCCCAGCAAATAGCCTCGATCAAACAGATGCGGTCGATCCACGGGACATCGTAAATATCGGCCAAACGGTTGAAGGCCGAAACGTCATACAAGGGTTGCTTCGCCATGATGCGTTGCTCCAGAGAAGTGGTGAAAAGTGGAAAGTGGAAAAGCCCGCTGTCAAGTCTCAATCGCAACCGGATACCCGGTTTATTCATAAACAGAAACAGTGTTGTCGTAAGTCGTTTGCAGAACTACTTTTGGAAACACGCCCCTCAAAGGCACTGTGTATTTTGCAATATCGGTAATTCACGATCTTTCAGCATCCCATGAATAATCCGGGTTTACAGGCTCCGCGCTTTCGAGGGCACCCATGCTTACCTTGCTTTGGCCCAAGAGTTCGGCACAAGAGCAGCGTAGCGAGCGTCCCCGGCAGTCTGGAGCCGGGGAATCCCGCCCCGTCGCGTTCTCCATCCGGCGGGGCGGGCACCTTCTTCCGCCCTGATACGGCCTACCGCCATGCTGACACCCACGGAACAAGCCGTGCTCGACCTTCGGCGACAAGGCTGGAGTTGTGCGCGGATTGCCGAGCATCTCGGGATAAGCCGCAATGCCGAGAAGTTTCGGGCGTGGCATGGCCGGCAGCGATTGGCAAGCGGCGACCCGCTGATACTGCCGGGGGCCTATTGCGTGTTCAAGTGCGCCGATTACATCGGCGTCTTGCCCCGGTGGTCTTTGTCCGATTGGCGCAATCGAGTATGGCGCGCACGAAAGCGGCTGCCTTGGTTCGCCAGATTGGATCGGCGGCCCGAGATTGAAATCCTCCTTGGAGGCACTGTGCCGCTGACGAAACAAGAGGCTTCGATTGCAAGGCGACTGCTGGCCGGAAGGCGACAACCTGGCGTCTACAAGATCGACGCGAAGGGCCGCGTGATCGTCTACGGCGGCGAAAGAACGGCCAGCCGCGCGGAGGGCGTAAGCAGCATGGCGATTCACTACCGCCGCGAGCGCGGTCATTGTCACGGCTGCTACTGGTTCTGATTCCGCGCCGGATCGGCGCTGTATCGGCGCTGAATCCGCGCCGTGACCTTCTTGAACCCTGTACACCATCGGCAAGGACGCTGTGCACCATCGGCAAGGAATCTGCGCGTCGAGCAGGTTCCACCACCCTGAGATTGCACCCATGACCGCTACCCCCTCCTCCGTAAATGCCTCGACCCTCCAGGAGATTGCCGTCCCCGCCGGGGCACCGCGTTGGATAACGCCCGAGCTTCTGGCCGATACCCTCCACGTCTGGCAGCCGTATTATGGGACCTTGACTCCTCAAGACGGCCTGAGCATCATATTGAATGTGAGCAACCTGTTCGATGTGCTTCGGAGGAGCAAGCCGTGACGAAGAAATACGTTGCACTGGCCCGCGTAAGTTCCCGCGAACAGCAGCGCGAAGGCTTTTCCCTCGATATTCAAGAGGATGCCTTGCGCCGCTATGCCGACCGTATGGGCGGTATCATCATCAAGCTGTTCCGCATTGCGGAAACCGCCACCAAGCAGGACGAGCGGCGGGCTTTCAAGGAGTTGCTGGCCTACGCCAAGCAACACGCCGAGGAATTGACCGGCCTGTTGTTCTACAAGGTGGACCGAGCGGCCCGTAACCTGTTCGACTACGTTGAATTGGAGCGGCTGGAATCCGAACACGGCTTGGAGTTTATTTCGGTTTCGCAGCCGACCGAAAACACCCCGGCCGGCAGGATGTAACGGCGAATGCTCGCCAGCATGGCGAGTTTCTACACGGAACAGCAATCGCTTGACGTGAGAGAAGGGCTGGCCCGCCGGGTCATGGAAGGGTGGTTCGTCGGTCATGCCCCCTACGGATGCCGAAACGTCCGCATCGACGGCCGGGGCATCGTGGAAATCGACCCGGTAAACGGCCCGAAGGTCAAACGGATATTCGAGTTATTCGCCTACAACGGCCTGACGCTCGATATGCTAATTGAGCGGCTGGCGGCGGACGGCATCGTGTACCGCGACAGTACGCCCCAGTTCCCCCGAAGCACCTTGCACGCCATCTTGCATGACCGCGCCTATATCGGCGAAGTGGAGCACAAAGGGCAATGGTATCCCGGCAAGCACTCCCCGCTTGTGGACCGCGAGACTTGGGAACGGGTCCAAGCCTTGCTTGGCGGGCAGGTTTACCGGACCCACGAATTGACCTACGGCAGCGACCTGATTACGTGCCAGTGTGGGCACAAGATCGTTGGGGAACGGAAAATCAAGCGGACCAAGGCCGGGGACCGCGATTACAACTACTATCGGTGCTCCAACTACGCGAGCAAGGGGCATCCGCGTATCCGTTTGACTGAAGCCGACCTGGACAAGCAAGTCTTGGCCCTGTTCGCCAAGCTGCGGATTGAGGATGCCGAAGTCCGGGATTGGGTTCTGCGCGTATTGCGGGCGCGGACCCGTGAAGAGCAAGACTACACCGGCGAGCAACGGGCGGAATTGCACCGCCAGCTTACGCTGATCCAGGGCCAGACCGACCAGCTTCTCAACCTCCGGCTTCTGGAGGAGATCGACGCCGATACGTTCGCCGCAAAGAGCACCGAGCTACGCGACCGGGCCGCACGGCTCAAGCTGCAAGCCGAAGTGCTGAACCGTGGGCACAACGAAAACGCCGATATTGCCATCAAGGCGTTTGAACTTTCGCAAAGCCTTATGAGCAAGTGGCTTACGGCGGATTACGCGGCCAAACGGCAAATTCTCGAAATCGTCTGTTTGAACTGGCGTCTCGACGACGTAACTCTTTGCCCAGTAATGAGAAAGCCCTTCGACGTTCTCGCCGAAGGGCTTCTTTCTAAGGAAAGTCGGGGCGAGAGGATTTGAACCTCCGGCCTCTTGGTCCC
>CAVTCJ010000021.1:0-160591 GCA_963733145.1 uncultured Planctomycetota bacterium
CGATGTCGTAGCGGTCGAGCGTCTCGACGATCAGCGCTTTGTAATAGTCGCGGACTTCCTGGTGCGCATAATCGAAGCACCGGGCGTAGTGTCCGCCGACGCCCTTGACGCGGAGTTGCGGATTCTTCTTCCAGAACGAGCCGTGGATCGGATGGTCGGGCGTTTCCATGTCGTGGCAATCGTTCATCCGCAGCGTGATCCAGGGCGAGATGCCGTCGTGCCGGCAGCGGGCGGTGAAGCGGGCCGGGTAGTCGATCCCCTGCTGATGCACTTTCAGCATGTTGCCGATCATCTTGCGGTAATTCGCCACGTTGCCCCGCGGCAGGCCCGAGAGAAACGGCTGGTCGTCCGGTCCGGCCGGGTCGTAGCCGTCCCAGAAGGCGTCCCAGGCGCGGCTGCGATAATTGGTCCGCTGCGCGTTGGTGTTGCACAGCAGCGTCTTGACGCCCGCGGCGGCATAAACGTCGACGTATCGGTCGATCGTTTCGCCGGCCTTGCCGTCCGGGATTAGGTGATAAAAGAAGAAATTGGTGCAATCTTCGTTGAAGATCAGGCCCTCGAGCGGCGGCTGTGCGGCCGGGGCGGAGCGGACATTCGCGGCAACGGCCGACAGAAAAAGGCAGCCGACGGCGGGAAACAGGCAACGTTTCATCATGGTATCTATGATGTGGCGTGCGGATATGGATGTCAAGTTGCGGTGGCGGATTTTCAGAGCATCCGGTGGGAATTGGAACAACGTTCCCGGTGAGTGCGCCCGCCGTTAGAATAGAGCAAGCACCCGTGGGTGCGGCGCGTCGGAGTGATCCGCCGCCCTGGAAATGCATCGGTTAGAACGCCTTGGCGTCGATAACGTTGCCGTCGGCGCGTTCGCATAAATTGCGGTGGACGTTCGGATCGATCGTGTAATTCATCATTTTCACCGAGCCGTCGCAGAAGGCCATCTGGAAGCCGTTGGCGTGTGCGCTGCCGAAGGAATATCCGTCGTAACCGGGCGTGTCGGGGCAGGGCGGCCAGTATGCCCAACGGGTGATGTCGGCGTTGTCGCCCACCATGGCGCTTTCGTTGTCGCCGCCGCTGGAACCGGTGTCGTAATAGTCGGGGGAGAGGCATTTTTCGCCCACCAGATAGGTATTACTGGCGCCGTCCTTGATGTCGGCCAGTTTCGTCATGCTGCCGGCGTAGAAGATGCCGGTGGCGGCCTGGGCGACGCCGGCGAAGGTGGTCCGCGCTTCGGCGGTCATTTGTCCCGGCGGATTTTCGACGGCGGTGACGTTGTTCGGACCGGAGCCGCCGGCCACGTTCTCCGTCCAAGCGGCCGTGGCCGGATAACCGCAATGCACGTAGCCGTAGCCGCCGTTTCCGGCGTAGTCGCTGCGTCCGGCAACCGTCGGCATTCCGGCGTTGATCACCGGCGAACGTCCGGCGGCGTTACCGGTCGTCGAATTCCAGGGATAGGCGATCACCTTCCGCCGCGTGGGACAATAGAGCACGCCGAGCGGCGTAGCCATCCGCTGGATGTGGGCGAGCTTCTTGTTCGCGTCGTTCCAGGGCGATCTGCCTGCGCCCATGTCGTGCAGTGCCGGCTGCTCGATATAGGGGAGAATGTTGAAAATCCAACCGCCCGGCTGCCGCCAGTCGTTTCCGCGGTCGGCGTCGCCGGTCCACGAGTATCCCCAGCCGTTGGTCGGAAAGCGTCCGGTGGCGCTCTCGTGGTTCATGCAACCGAGGGCCAATTGTTTGAGGTTGTTCCTGCATTGCGTTCGCCGGGCCGCCTCGCGGGCCGCCTGAACGGCCGGCAACAGCAACGCGATCAGGATGCCGATGATCGTGATGACTACGAGCAACTCCACCAAAGTGAAACCCAATTTGCATTTTGGGATTGGGGATTTGCCAATTTGACGAAGATTCGCGGAATGTAGTTTCATAGGTCACCGCTAAAATCCATTTCGACGCTATCGATAAGGATCGGCAAATTAGTGACTGTAGCATTTCAGAAAGGGACAGTCCCATTTTCGTCGAACGAAAATTGGGACAGTCCCCCACTTATTGATTCGCCGGCCCTAAGCGGGGGTTGGATGCGGAGTGCGGCGAAAAATTGGCCATCTTCGCCAAGACGGTCAACTCCGTTCGCCGACAATCCTGAATTCAATCCCAAATCCTAAATCAACCAATCTCAGTAGTTCCAAATTTCGGCCGGTCGAAACGTCGTCATTCTGAGCGCAGCGAAGAATCTCCTTGGCCACCGAGATCCTTCGCTGCGCTCAGGATGACCCTTTGTGACAAAATATGCCACATTTGGAACTACTGAATCTTGTTGGAGCGGCAGTTAAACCGCCGACCCCAGCGTTGATAACTTCCGTTTCCTCCACGCATAAAACAGCAGGCCGAGCAACCCGGTCGCCAGCAACGCCAAGGCGCCCGGCTCGGGCACGCCGCTGATGGTGATCGTGCGGACGCGGACGTCGGCGGGGGCGTCTCCCATCTTATCAAAGTAAGCCACCAGCACCGAGCCGTCGTCGAGGTTCACCATCGAGGTGTAAGCACCGCCCAACGCATCGATCGTAATTTCATCGCTCCAGGAGGCGCATTCATCCAGGCTGTACCGCAAGGCCGTCGAATAAACGCCGCCGATCAATGAGCGGTAACCCAGCAGGACGACGCCCTGCGCGCTCCGCCAGAGGTAAGGCGATTCGCCGTGAAAATCCAGCGGTTTCGAGTTGGTCCAGCTTGCGCCTTCGTCGGCCGAGGTCGAAAAATACATGGGCGAACTGGATGAATTGTTTCGCTCGACCGCCCAGAGCGAGTTGTCCTTTAACTGTATCACATCGGTCTCGGCGTCGAGGCGGACGCTGGTGGGGATGTTGACGGGCGAACTCCACGTCGCACCGTTGTCGTCGCTGAGGGTCACCGCTCCGTTGGCCCAAGTTTTGGACGAGTTCACGTAGTAGAGGCCCATTGCCAAATGCCCGTCGGCCAGTAGGCGGGCGGGGGAACTGGCGTAGTAATTTGAGGAAGCGACTAAGCTTTCCGGCGGAGACCACGAGGTCCCGGCGTCGTTCGACCGCACCAGCCAAGTGCCGTTGCTATTGAAGTAGTTGCAGAGCAACTGACCGCCGGGCAATTGGACGATCGAGGGGTCGCGGTCGTCCAACGGCCCGTCGTAGACGACGCTCGGCGCGCTCCAGGTGGCCCCTTCGTCGTCCGAGGTCACGAACATAATCCGCCCGCCGTTGGGATGGCTCGCATTGGGCGTCGAGACGTGGGCATAGCCGGCGTAAAAGACGCTCATAATTCGGCCGTCTTGCAGGCGGCAGAGGTCGGGGAAAGCCTCGTATCCTCCCGCTCCGGCGTCGGTCACCATGTAACTGAAGTTGGAACTGACCTCGACCGCCACTCCCGCCTCGGCCGCGGCCGATCCCGCCAAGATCAATAGCACTACCAATACCGCCGATCCGAAAATGTGAATAATGCAGGAGGCATATTCCGTGCCCTGCCGTGATATCTTCATGGGTTGCCTCTTCGAGTGTAATTGCTGCAAGACGTAGGACGGCAAATGGTGGACTTGCCCAATCGGACACGTCCACCATCCGCCATTCACCGGGTTGGGGTGGCAGGTCAACTGCCACCCCAACGAAGCCTCGATCATCCCCTTACTTCCGCCTCCGCCAGGCGTAGGCCAGCAGGCCGAACAGGCCGCAGGCCAGCAGGGCCAGCGTGGACGGCTCGGGAACTGTGCCGGTCACCTGGAAGTTGTCGGCGTAGCCGGTTGTGTTCCCGGCTGCCGACGAAACCAACATGCCGGCGTAGGGAGTGTTGGCGTCCGTAAAGTAGGCAGTTGTGGAGAACAACGAATAATCGGCGGTGGAACCTTCCAATGCGATATTGGAGATTTGACCGGTAGTCGTGTTCACGTCGTAGCTCAGGTTGTAGAAGTTGCTGGCGGAAAACGTCCCACCGGCGTACTCCACCGCGGCACTCTTGTACACTCCCGGGCCGCTGAAATATCCGGTCTTGTTGGGATCATAGATCAGGGCCAGCGCTCCGGTGTGATCCAGCAACAGCCCAACGAATGAGTTTGTGACGTTTTGGTTTCCGGTCCCCACAGTCGAGTCGGCATTGAGATAGAATCCAAGGCCGATGCCACGAGGATACAGTGCGTTATCAACGTCTCCGGAGATCCCGCTTAACTCGATGTCTGCGCTGATGTGGAGCAGGCTGGGCTTGACGTAGGAACCGCTGCTGAGCGATGCTGACCGCATCGGACCCGGCGGTTTGGCCGGCAGTGCCGGGCGTCGGATTTCCGGTCTTCGTGGTGCTGATGTACCATTCCTGGTTGGAAACGGCCCGGCTGTTGGTTTTTGTCCAAACGCCGCCCGAGAGGGTAGTTTCGGGGGTGCGCCATTTAGCTGGACAGCCGTAACGTCGCTAACGTTGCTAAACGTGTCCGAGACGATGACCTCCGCCTGGACCACGCCGGCGACCGCCAGCAGGACGGCAACCGCGCTCAACAGAACACAACTTCTGACAATGCTTCTGCGACTCATGATCGATCTCCGTAGAAAAAAGGTGAACAATACGCGCTATTCGTAACAACTTGGCTACTCGTCTTTGGAATCGAGTATAGTGTGTGCATTTCACAACAGGTCTTGCCGGTGAGATGCAACGCTTGTTAGCTTCCCGCGCCGGCGGAACCTCAAGGGTCATTCATTACCTGCCCTCCTTTCCGTCGATAGTGGGCGGCGCGTCGGCGGACTTGACGGGGACCGCGCGTCCGTTGCGGAACATCGAACCCTCCAATTCCACCAACAGTGCCATGGGGCTTATCCCGGACGGCGTTCGCTCGCCCGGCACGCCGTTCAACACGTCGAACTCTAAGACATTGGTCCCTTCGACGAACCCCTTCTCGATGAAGAACCAGTGGGGGTCAACAAATGGGGCCAGGTATCCATGTCCGGGGACCGAAATATTCTTGCCGTTCAGACGCACGGCCTGCACGTGGTTGTCGGCCATAAAACCGATCCGCAGTTTCGCCGAGCCGGGCACGTAGTCCGCAAGCTCGAACGTGGTGCGGAAGGTGTAAGTTACATCGTCCGGCAAGTCGGGGAGTTGATCGGCCGTCGAAATCCATTGCGAGCGGGACGGATCGTTGGGCCGGAATTGCGACGGCCGGTCTGCCCACGCGACCACGGCCGAGCGGGGCTTAAACTTCGGATCGTTGCTGACGGCGACAATCTGCCAATGCGGATCGGCGTCGCCCTCATTCAATCCCACGCCCGTGTTGAACACCTCGATCCGCGCCCGCCGGGGCATCCGGCGGACAAACGAGTCGGGGCGGATCGACGCCCGCCGCACCTTGGCGATTTGCTTCGCGTTCTTGTTCACCCGCGCCGTCTCGTTCGCGCCTAAAACCACGACTTGCCTGTCGCCGTTTCCGGCTATTTGCACCTTTACCGTACCGCGGAAGACGTGCGACGTGGTCTCGCCGTTCTCTCCGACCTCGACGCCGAACTCCGTGCCCAGATCGGTGACGATGGCCGTGGGAGTGCGGACGAAGAATTTGGAGATTTGGAGATTTGGAGATTTGGAGATTTCAGATTGGGGTCTTAGGTCTTGGGTCTTAGGTCTTGGGTTCTGACCTTTGACCTCTGACCTCTTCTCAACTCGCGCCGTCATTTTACCTAGTGTCAGATAACCGCCGGCGAGTGATTCGACTTGATACGTGCACGGGCCTTCAAGGATCACTTTCGCCCCGGTATTGTAGGTAATCTCCAACAGGCCTGAGGCCAGGGCGAACTGTCGCCCCAACGGGACCGAGCGCGCTCAGGTAGGTCTGAGTGCTCGGGTCGGACCATTTGCAGGCGGTCATGCCCGTGATCCGACCGCCGACGACCCACTCCGGCCGCTCGACCGGCGGCGCCGACGGCGATTGATTTTCGACAATCAGTTGATAATGACTGATTTTGTAGGCCCAGGCCCCCAACAGCATTACGCCCACGATCAACGTGGCGACCATGTATGAGAAGACCGGGCTGCCGACAAAGGGAGAGGAGAGGCGCGAGGGGAGAGGGAAGAGGGAAGGAAAGAATGGGGATTCGGGGTTCGGGATTCGGGGTTCGGGTTGGTGCGGCAGTTCCTCGCCATGTTGGTTCGGAAGTTGAACTGCCGCACCAACGGCGGAATCTCCAAATCTCCAAATCTCCAAATCTCCAAATCCCAAATTCCCCGCCCCTTGCCCCTCGCCCCGGATGCGGTGCAAGCCGCCGACGATGAACATGAAATCGACGTATTCCCGCCGCCGGGCCGGATCCTCGCTGAGCAGTTCCTCGAGCCGGGCGGCGCTGCTCCGCAGAGAGCCGATTCTCGGCCAGTTCGTACAGCAGGTCGAAGAATTCATTGTCGTGGGAAGGAGTCGTCATGGCCTGCGCTCCTTCTCCGACGGGGGGCCTTCCTCCGACAGCCGCGCTTGCTGGACGCAATCGAACAGGGCTTGATGTATCCGCCGCAACGAGCGGTAAATGGCGTGTACCGAGCGCTGCGACTCGGCGGCGATGGCGTCGACCGTGGCCGCGATTTGATACCGGGCGTCGATCAGGCGACGGTCCTCCTCCGATAGTTTACGGTAGCAATCGTTGAGCAACTCCAGCCGCAGATCGACGCTCTCGATCGCGCCGGCGGCCGTCTCGTCCAGGGCCGCTTGCAGTTGATCGCCGAAGAGCTTCTCCCGCCGCCCGCGGCGCTGGCGATAGCGGAGGACCTCGATCTGCGCGATCCGCAGGGCCCAGGCCCGAAACCCCTCGTCCGTATCGGCGTGAAACTCCCCGAACTTCTCCCACAACGTCTTGCTCGTCTCTTGAAATATGTCCTCGGCGTCGGCATGGACGGGCGCCAAGACGTGGATGTACGAGTAGATGCTGTTGGTCCAGCGGGAGAAGAGCCGCACGAATTCGTCGATGTTTCCGCCGGAATTCATGGTGTTCCGCCGCCTCACGGATGAAATCCCCGGGGCAATCCGCCGATTGCTCCCCCTACTGATATAATAACCACGCGAGGGCGGAAAATTTTGCGCACCGAAATTCCAATTTTCCGGTCGGAGAGTGGGCGGGGTATAATGTCTCCTGCAATAATTTGCCGGATTCCCCCATCATCGTCCTCTCTTTTCAGCCCCCCGGAAATGCCGGGGCACGCCGTTTTCTCGAATTGCCTCTTGACAGCCCCGGCAAATCTGCTACGATAGAACCAAATCTAACTAACCAAAATAAGCCAGAGCGTTCTCGGCCAACCAGCCGATGCCAGAAAATACAAGCTCGGCATAACCTGAAATGAGGGCTTTCTTATGGTCCGTCCTGCCGCGAAGGAACTTACCCAGCGGGAGCTGGAGGTAATGCACGTTTTTTGGAGCGGCGGGACTGCCGACCAGTCAACCGTGGCCGACATCCGCGACCAACTGGCCGCCGCGGGCCGGGACTTGGCCTATACCACCGTGGCCACGTCTGGTGCGGATCCTCGCCGAGAAGGGATTCCTGGAGCAGACCAACACCGACCGCCCGTTTCAGTATCGGCCCGTACGGAGCTTTGAAGAAGTGTCTCGCAGCATCTTGGGCGATATGGTCGAACGGGTCTTTCACGGCTCGCGGGAACAGTTGCTCGTGCGGCTCCTGGAACAGCGCCGCTTGACCGCCAAGGAACGGGCCGTACTGGAGGCCATCCTGCGGGAGAAAAAGACATGAACACGATCGGAATCGCCTTGGTGTGGTGCGTCGTGCAGGTCACACTGATCGGCGTCTTGGCTGCCGGCCTGTACCTCGTGGTCCGGCGGCTGCGTCCGGCCGCCGCGGCCTCGGTGGTGCTCACCGGTCTGGCAATCGTGGTAGTGCTGTCGCTGATGCTGGTGAGCCCTTGGCCGCGATGGACGATCCACTCACGACTCCCCTCTCCCTTTGGGAGAGGGGCCGGGGGTGAGGGCCACTGGGGCCGATGATGTTCCTCTTCCGCCTGACCTTACGTCAGTTCCCGGCGAAGGCCATGGCGTAAGTACAGGCGGCGATGTCCCCAGCTTGGTGAAAAACCAGCCATCGACTGTCGCTTTACTTTGGCAAGCGATCCTGGATGAACTGGCCAAGCCGCAGCCTACCCTCTCTGTAGACACTTGGCACTGGCCAGCGGTAGTGGCGGTGCTATTCCTTGCGGCGATGGCCTGCGGGACTAGGCTGGTTCGCTGCTCGGAGTGCTGGCCGTGCGCTGCGAGCGGCTGCGGAGTCGCCCCGTGCAGGATCGTGAATTGCTGGAACTGGTTGACGTGCTTTGTGCCGAACTTGCCTGCCGCCGGCCGATCGAGGTTCGCCAGTCGGACGATTTGGCTACGGCGGCCACGATCGGCTGGCGGCGGCCCGTGCTTCTGCTGCCTGCCGACTGGACAAGCTGGACCGCCGACCAGCGTCGGGCCGTCTTGGCCCACGAAATCGCCCACGCCCGGAGCCACGACTTCCTGGCCCTGCTTTTCGGTCAACTTGGACTCGTGCTGCACTTCTATCACCCGCTGCTGCATTGGCTGATGAACCGTCTGCGGCTGGAGCAGGAGTTGGCGGCCGACGCCGCGGCGGCCGGCATCTCCGGCGGGCAGCGGAACTATCTGACGACCATCGCCGAACTGGCGTTGCACAGCAGGATCGGCCGCTCCTGTGGCCTGCCCGCACGTTTCTTCCTACGCAAACCACGTTCTTGAGGAGAATCGCCATGCTCAGGAATTCCAAGATCCATTTCGATCGGCTTTCGCCGACAGCACGCATTGTGGCCGTTGGGGTTGTATTATTGTGCGGCTTGCTTGTGGTTGGCCTGCGTGGGCCTGCTGGACAACAAGTCCTGGCAGATGATTCTGCGAAGGCTGCCCAGGCGAGTGCTCCGAATGCGATTGTAGAGGGAATCGGGTGGAAGGGTATCCGAGTCGGCGCCACCAGAGAAGAACTTGTCAAAGCTCTGGGCAAAGCAGACGATGATTCTACGTCAGACTGGCTCAAATGGAAGAACAACCGCCATATCGAATGCACTTTTCATGGCGGCGACAAAGTGGCGGAGGTGAGATTTAACCCAGGATTCGAGGGAGCCGTGACCAATGGACTCAAGCTAGGTTCTCCCGGGCGTGAGGTATTGAGGCTCTACGGGGAGCCCGACCACGTCATCGACGGGGCCAACGGCGCCAAAGAATACGAGTATTCGCACAAAGGCATTCTCTTCTGGACGTATCAGGGAAGAATCACGCAGATCGTGGTGTTCAAGCCTTTCAGCTCATCACGCGGCCAACCAGCCAACAGTCTGGCAACACGGTCTAGGCCGGCGACCGAAACGGGCACCAATCCTGGAGCCGCTTCGCCGGCGGTTTGGAAACAGATCGCTGCGCTGAACCGCGCGGCCGAAGCTGCGCCGAAGGTCACCTCGGTCCATATCGCGGCCGAAATGCGCACGCCGCCCCAGGACAATTTCTCCGCCATCGGCGGCAAATATGAATTCGTGCCCATCGACGTCTGGAAGCAGTTCGGCGACAAACCGAAATGGCGGGTGGAAAAACCCGAACGGGTGGCCCTGATGAACGGCGAGTTGACGGTAATGCTCATTCGCAAACAGATCGTCGTGAGATTGGCTACGCCCGCCGAATCGGCGTTCGACAACTACTGGCTCGTGAGGCTTTGCGACCCGAAGGAAATCATCCAGCGAAATCTCCGCGGCGCGTTGGCCAAGGGCTGGGACGTGAAGGCCGCCGAGGAAACCACGCCCGGCGATGAAAAGGAAGTTGTGTTCACCGTCGAGGCCAAGTCGGCGCTCCCCGCCGGCGACTATATGAGGAACAAGTTCTTCGGCTCCGCCGATATGCGGCTCGTCTATCGCTTCGCCGCAAAGACCGCCAGGCTGGCGGGCTTCGACGCGTATCTCCGCCAGCCCGGCGGAGAGGTCAAGGTCTTCACCGTCGGGCACGTCGAGTACAACCAGCCGATCGACCCAAAAGTCTTCACGCTGGAGATACCCAAGACGGCGGTTGAATACAAGGAGCCGCAGCGGCTGCCCGACAATGAGAAATACGAAAAGATGACGCCCGCGGAAACGGCCCGGGCGTTCTTCGAGGCCTGCGCGAAAGAGAATTGGAGCGAAGCCGGCAAGTTCTACCAGCCGTTGAGCGGCGAGATGAAGAAATATCTGGGCGGGCTCCAACTCGTGCGTCTCGGCAAGCCGTTCAAGTCGAAATCATATCCCGGCTGGATGGTGCCCTACGAGATCAAGTTCAAGGACGGCCGCACGAAAAGTTACAATCTGGCGGTCCGCAACGACAACCCGGCCAAGCGGTACGTGGTCGACGGAGGACTCTGAGCGCGAGGCCAGGTTGTGATGGCAACAGGCCGTTGTCCCCCACCATTCCTCGATGAAGATGATGGCAATTTGGCTCATGCTCCTGTTCGATGCGACCGGACTTCTGATCCTCGGGCTGTCCGTTCCGCTGGCTCAGCGTCGGGTAAGACCGAACCGCTGGTATGGATTTCGTACCCCAAAGACGTTGAGCGACGAACGGATATGGTATGAGGCCAATGCCTACGCGGGGCGGATGCTCGCGTATGCCGATCTGGCCTTTCTGGCAGCAGTGGCCATCCTCTTTTTCGTAATGCGAGCGAACTTCATCGCCTACAATATCGCGTGCCTCATTGCATTGACTGGCAGCGTATTGACCGCCACGGCGCTGAGTTTTCGGCGCCTGCGATCACTCTGAGCTCGCAGGTCCCCTGCGGTCATGGACGGGCGGACTGCTAATTGGCGTTCGAGAATTGAAAGGCAAACAGATCGGCGTCTTTCAGGACGAACCGCAGCCGGATGGCACGGTTGGACAAGGAGGCGAGGTTCGGCCCCTGCCGCCAAGAGACGGTCCGCTCGAGCTGGTCGCCGATGATCTCGGGGCAATCGGCCAGGGTGAAGCCGGGGATCGGCCGGCCGGCGGCGTCTTGGATTTCGACCCGCACGCTGCCCGCCGCCGAGGTCGAATAGTTGATCGCCAGCCGGTCGCCCGAGAAGCG
The DNA here is from genome assembly GCA_963733145.1 of uncultured Planctomycetota bacterium. Lineage (GTDB taxonomy): Bacteria > Planctomycetota > Planctomycetia > Pirellulales > Thermoguttaceae > JAHIKV01. The sequence goes on from CAVTCJ010000021.1 coordinate 11,052, forward strand.
GAGCGGCTTGGTGGTCATCGCACCGCCGGCGAACGGGGCATGGACCGAAGCGAAGCCGTCCGGGCGCAGCGTGTAGCGGCGGACGTGCGCGGTCGGATAGCCGCAATGATGGAGCACGTAGAGCGAAAGCTCGTCGGGGGCGGCCTGCAAAATGCCCTCCGCGGCGTAGCTCGCCCGCGAGGTCCAATTGTACGGATCGGGGCCGGGGCGAAGATAGGCTTCGAGGAACGTCCGTTTCAACTGCGTGCCGCCGCGGGTCGAGATCAGCATGATGTCGGTGCAGTCCTTGACGTACTGCTGGGGCGTTCCCAGCGCGGCGATCTGCTCGGGGCTCAACGCCCGGCGGCCCTGCATGAACCGCGTCGGTAGCCCCAGGTAGATGTGCGGGGCGCGGACGTAGGCGCGAGCTGGCTGGTGTAGAGTTGTTGCAGCGGCTTGCCGTCCGACGCGAGCGCCTCGGGCCGGCTCCAGTTCACGAAATCCCGCGACGTGGTTCGGGCGATCCAGCGGATGCGGTTGTCTTCGGCCCAGATACGGAAATAGCACACGTAGCAGCCTTCTGACTCGGACCAGAAGGAGACGTTTTGCGAATCGAAGGCGTGCCGCTTGTCGGATTTATCTCGGGTGATGACCGGCTCATGGCGCAACTGCCGCCAGTGAAGTCCATCTGGCGAGACGAAGGCGACCAGCCCGCAGTCGGCGGGACTCTCGAACGACGACAGTCCGCCGAGGGCCTTGTAGCGCTGGTCGGCCGGGGCGGCGGGGTTGGCGTCTACGAAGGGGGCGAAGTTGTGGCAGGCCTGATGCCCGGCCAGCATCACGTTGTTTTCCTTCGTGCCATGCACTTCATACAGCCCCAGGTTAGGCCGCGTCCAATGGACGCCGTCGTTGCTTTCGGCGCAGCAGGTCACTTCTTCAGGTTTTGTTCCGCGACCGGCATTGGGCAATCCGCGATAGTACATGCGATAGGCTGGAAAAGGGGACAGGTCCAATTTGTGCGCAGCACCCTTCGGGCCGTTCCGGCAAATTGGACCTGTCCCCTTTTCCGTCAGCACGGTGAAATATCCGCAATAGCGTCCTTCCCAAGGCCGGTCCAGCTTGAGCACGATCTCGCGCGGGATAGGCGGATGCAGCCGGAGCGCCACCCCGTCCAGCCGCGCGATGAGATAGTCGTCCACGACCGGTTCGAGCCGCGTGCCGACGTCGATCGGTTCGGCGGCGACGGCCGCAGATGCCAGGAGAAACACAAGCGAACAGCACCGCAATATAGTGTTTGTCATAATGGGGAATTATAGCAGCACAGAGGCCGATGGCACGCCGGCCCACATTTGCGTCGCCAGCCGCCGTGCCCGCGGCCGCAAAAAGGAGGGTTATTTCAAGGGGAGTTTGATGTCGCAGCGGCCGTCGGAATCGGCGCGAATCTCGACGATCAGCGGTGATTTCTCTCCTGCGTAGATATCCGGCCCCATGCGGACCTCTTCGTCGATCAGGGAGGTTTCGATGCCGTTGAAGCCTTGCACCTTCCGACCGGTTTTCCGACGGGCGACGACCTGGACGCGGTGTTTTCCCAGCGGCACTCCGCCCGGCGCCTGGAAATGATATTCGCCATCGACGATCTCCGCCGGGGCGGGCAAACCGGGCGTCCCCTCGATGGGCACGAACGTCACTCGCCCCAGCGGCACTTTCTCGCCGCCGCAAGTGACCGAGCCGTGCATGTGCTTCAGCGGGGGTTTTCCCTTGCCGCAGCCGAGCGCAGTCATACAGACCACGGCCAAAAATGCGACGGCGAGCTTAGTATTTTTCATCGATCACTTCCCCGCCGTTGCGGGTGGTCAATGCCCAGAGAGTCGAAAGTTTAATGGAATCGTTGAGGAACGACACGTGGCCGTCGGCGAAGGTGAAATTGGCCCCGCCGGGGTGCTGGCTCTGCACTGCGCTTTGCTGGTAGAATCTGGCATTGGGATTGTTGATCCCGTAGTAAGTCGTGATGCGGGCGACGCCGGCCCAGGAATTGGCCAACTCGCACACGCTGTTCGGGCAATAATCGGCGGCTCGAGTGCGATTGTTTCCACGGATCGTCGTCGGGATACGCGTCCCGCTCGCCGACGATCAGCGTATGGCTCGTACCGTCGGCGACGTCGCGTATGGCCACGGAGGAATAGAGGAAAATACAGCCCGATCCGCCGTTGGCGGCGTCGGCTTGGGCGTAATCGATGTTCAGATGCGTGTATATCGCGGAATAGCGGGTGGGGGCGATGTCCTTGATGCCGGGAATAAAGCGGCAGCAGGTGGAAAGTATCGCCGGCGCGGAACTGGGGCATTGGTAAGTGCCCAGAAAGGTCTTAATTACCGCTTGGTTCTCGACCCTGTCGTAAGGAACGTCGTAATCGACCATCGCGCCCACGTTCCCCTGCTCGATGTAGGGAAGAATCAGCCCGGACCACTCGAAGGTCCACAAATTCTGGTAAGGATCGCCGGGTGGAAGATAGCGGGACCCGTTGGGGAACCTGCCGTAATTCTCGTGGTATTCATGCAGTGCCAGGCCGATCTGCTTCATGTTGTTGCTGCACTGCGCCCTTCGCGCCGCCTCCCGCGCCGCTTGCACCGCCGGCAGCAGCAGCGCGATCAGGATGCCGATGATCGTGATCACGACCAGGAGTTCCACCAAGGTAAAGCCCAATTTAGGTTTTAAGACCGGGGATTTGCTGATGGTGCAATCGTTGGCGGAAGGGGAGCTTTCCATATTTCACCGTGCAAGTGCATTATAACCTTATCGTGCAATGGACTAAACCGATTCAGGAGCACGGGGGACACCCGGCCATGTTCGCCAAGACGGCCGATTCCGTCCCCCGCAGCTCCTGAATCGAATTCCATATTCCACATCAAATTGTAGCGATTCCATGTTCTGTGGTTGGGGTGGCAGTTTAACTGCCACCCCAACCAAAGGTCCTTACTTCCGTTTTTTCCCTGCGTAAGCCAGCAGTCCGGCCAGACCGCAGGCCAGCAAAGCCAGCGTGGACGGCTCGGGAACCGCTTGACCGACTCTCATGTAGTCATAAATCACCGTTCCGGTTACGCCGGAAGATGAATAATCTCCCATCCACATAATGGTGGGGTTGCCGCCGATCATGGCCTTGGTATCGATCAGGGCGTCGTTCAGATAAATATCCACGTTGCCGTCGTTTTTGCGATGGAGCTTGACGTTGTAGAACTGCCCTTTGTTCAGATTCACATTTGTCCCGATGACTTCGGGGGCACGATTTGACCCGTCGGGAGCCGCGTTATCCCATCCATACCATCCCAATTGGAACGGGTCGGTGGTATCCCCGGTTATCGCCCGCAGGTCAAAGCCGCGGATATAGTTGAGCGGTGCGGCAGGCGATGCGGTAGAGTTGGAGCCGCTGAGTAACACCCACTGCCGGTATGAGACTGTCGGCTTTCCGTCCATTTCGGTGGCGGCAACAACGTTGAAGGAAGTTTCCACCCACCAATCGTTCGGCGTGGCGCTGAAATTGAGCGCCGGATCTGTGAGCAGTATAATTCCACCGCCCGTGGTGGTGGTTTGAAGTGTGGCCTTCCCGTCCGCCACGGTTGCAGTTCCACCGCCAGGATTATACTTCGTGAACCACTGCGAGAGGTTGTTGAAATCCTCGGAGAAGATGCTGCCGTCGATCGCCTCGGCGCGAACCGCGGCCGATACTCCCAGCACCATGAACGCGACCAGCGAAATAGTAGTTGCACGCTTCATGACTCGAACTCCTTGAATGAAAAAGTGAACCCAAAATCGAAAGACATACATAACGATTGGGCGGACGTTCCGCTAAAACTCCTCGTGGTGGCAGTCGCCGTCCGGACAACGCCAACGCTACCGGAGTACGGCACGCGCTTCCCGCCGGCGACTAATGCTCCATGGGCCGGCCCTCCTTCCGGTTCTTTTCCTTGGCCGGAGGCGCTTTGCCCGCAGGCGGCCCCACTCTCACGTAATCTACGACCTGCTGCCCTCCGACCAACAACGAAACGTCTCCGCAGCATAACAGGACGGGATTTCGAGAAGCGATCAACGGCTTGACGGCAATCAATCGGCCGTCCAAATAGACGTCGGCCGTGTTGTCGGGCTTGCGATGGACGGCAACCATATAAAATCGCCCTTTGTGTAGATTTCTCGCCAGCGCCGAGGGGATTCGCTCTGTATGCAAGTTGTCCCAGCCCCACCAGCCCAGGTCGAAGGAGTCGCCGTCGGCCGCTCCGCGCTGCATTGCCCGCAGGTCGAATCCTTGCATTTCCCAGTCGCCGAAAGCCGTGGAGACTCCGGCGAGCACGATCCAGTCGCGGACCAGTGAGAAACCGGAGGAGCCGGATGTCAACTCTCCATCCATCTTGAATTTGATCTCCGCCCACCAATCCTGCGGCGAACTGGCGAAGTCCAGCGGGCGAGCGGAGCGTAGGCAGGAGATGCCCTTGGCCGGAACAAGCTCGGAGCGGATAATCGCCATACCATCTGCGATGGCTACCGTTCCTCCGCCCGAGGTGGCAACGGTCCACTTATCGGCGTCCACCGCCGCCCCGTTGAAATCGTCCTGAAAAACGTCGCCGGATACGAAGTTTGTTGGATCCACGGGCGTGGCGGCATCGGCCATTCGCCGGACAAAAACGGGCGCCTTCTCGTTCGTTTTCGTCAAAGCCAGCCCCACCCCGGCGGAGTCCCGCTCGACCCGCGCCGATTCGCCGGCGGAGAGTTGGATCGCGCGGTTCGGCTCCTCCCCAGCGCCCGTAGTGGCGGGGCGTTTATCTTCAACAACTCGCAACTCGATCCGTCCGCGGAAGACGTAGGAAGTAGTGTTTCCCTTTTTGCTGACCTCGACGCCGAACTCGGTGCCCAGGTCGGTGACGACGGCCGTGGGAGTGCGGACGGAGAAGAGGGGAGAGGGGAGAGGGGAGAGGGAAGAGGGACCGGATATTTGCGGATTTGGAGATTTGGGGATTTGGGGATTTGCCGCTTGCGGCTTCGCCCTCTCCCCTCTCCCCGCTCCTCTCTCCCCTATTCGCGCCGTCAGTTTGCCCAACGCCAGATAGCCGCCCGCGCGGGACTCGACCTGGTACGTGCAGGGGCCTTCGAGAATGACCTTCGCGCCGGTACCGTAGGTGATTTCCATCAACCCGGCGGACAAGGCGTACTTGCGGCCCAAGGGAACCGACGAGCCGACATAAGTCATGGTTTCGGGATCGGCCCAGCGGCAATCCTTCATGCCGGTGACGCGGCCGACGAATTCAAACGCAAGTCCCTTTGGATCGGATGAATCCACACCCGTCGGCGATGGCGACGGCGTGATTTGGTAGTGAGTGAAGGGCAACTGGAAAATGAGCAGCAAGCCCAGCCCGTATATCACCGTGGCAATCAACAGGCTCAAGGCCGGTTCCCGGGAGAAAATGCTCACCGCACCGCGATAGGCGCCGGCAAACACCCCGTGGGTAGAAGGGGGAGGAGCGGGAAGAACGGGGACGGGGAGATGAAGAGCACGGCCGGCAATGTCTCCGGCTTCGATCAGGCCGTTGTTTGCGGTTTCTCCGCTGCCGGACCGCCCGGCATGGCGATCATCGTCTTCGGTCTTGCCGCAAGCCAGTGCGCGGGGAAGAAAGACCGAGATTTCGATGAGTTCGACGTACAGGTTCCGGGCCTCTTCGTTTTCCCGCAGCAGTTGTTCGAGCTCGGTGACTTGGGACTCCGTCAACTCGCCGAATAGTCGGGCGCTTACCAGCGCATCGAGGCGTTTCCACAGCTCGGAGTTTACGGGACACTCGAAACTCATGGATTATCTTCTCCGTGCAGGCCATCCCGCATACACTCGAACAGGTCGCTGCGAATCCTCGACAAGGCCGAATACGTGCCGGCCAGGGAGCGGCCCATCTCGACGGCGACGTTCCTTGATTTTCCGTTTCTCCGCATAGCAGCGCCGCAGCAGATGCAGCGCCTCTTCGCTGAGTTTCTTGACGCAATCGGCAAGCACTTCCAGACGCCGATCCGGCTGCCGGGGCGTCTCGGCGATTTTGGCCATTACGAGATTCTCGACTTCGTCGCACAGCAGAAGCGGTTTGCGTTGGCTTTGTTTATGATGGGTGCGCACCATGTAACGGGCGACGGTCCGCGCCCAGGCGAGAAAGTCGCTGCCCGGCCGGAACTTCTCGAATTCCTGCCACAATTGAAGTCTCGTTTCTTGAAGGATGTCCTCGGCGTCCTGCCAACGCGGGACCAGCGCATGGATGCAGGCCGCTACTTGTAGTTCGTGCCGCCCAAGCAGGACGAGAAACTCGCGGTTGCGCCGTTCCGCATCGGAAATATCGTCAACCTTCTTTTCCATGCAAACCACTCCGGCTGGGAATAAGCCGCCCTCTCAGAGCCCCCCGAACATGCAGAGCGTCGTTTCGCGGACAATTGCGGAAACGGAGGGGTCTTTGCCCGCAAATGTGCAAGAAATCACGTTCCGCCAATATCAGAGGGCCGATACTCCAAAAACTTTGCACGAGGATTTCAATTATCTCCGGCAAGAGGCTTTGCCGATCGTTTTCCTGCCCGGAAATGCCGTCCGCCGGAGTCCAAACAACCGGCGGATCGCACGGCTTCAGGGCCTATTATAGTATTTTTGCCCGGAAGCCACGGGTCGGTTGCCGCTTACGGCCGGCAACAGCAGGGAGACCCCGCTGGAGAAGGGCGCCGCCGGAGTGGGATTGTCCCGTGATTGTGGTCGAGACAGGTCCGCTCAATAGCGAAAGCGGGCCTCAAATCCGTCTTCGCCGAGCGCCGTGTTCTGATCGGCTCGGCGGCGGTCCCGACTGTCCAATGCGTGATATGGGCGACGAGAAAGAATCGCACCCTTTTCCTTTAAGGAACGCCCCCGGGACACCGTCAAGCATTCGATTACCGTAAACCAAGCCGTGCCAACGTTCTCCGCTGCAAGATGCAAGCCGCCGATTTATCACCGCCCGGAAAGCAGCCGCATCGTAACGTAACCCTTGGTGCCGGGCTGATCCGGCGGGGAATTGTAGGCGTCGCTGGATACGTCCGCGATGATAAAGTAACGCCGCAAGGGATCGCAACTCCTCAAGCGGAGATCATAAACGGCCTTTTCCGGCGGGATTTCCCGATGCCCCGTCATTCCTTCGTGGACGTCGCAGGCGAGTTGAGTTCGACGTGACGTATCGTCCCGCGGAGTCGACACCAGGCTGACTCGCTTGATTCTGGCGGCGTGCCATCCGCCTTCGTAGTGAAAAGTCACTGCATAATGGCCCGGCGCCGACAGCAGATTGCCGACCTCCCAGGTCTTTCGCGTCCAGGGTCCGGTCTGGAAGTCGCCGGCGGTCCACTCGCCGATTCGATGTACGCGGAAGCGGTGGCGGGGGTCGGGAACGTCCAGGGCGACCAGGGCGTCGCTCGCCTCGCTCACCACGCGATCGAGACAATCCACCGTGTCGGCGAAGCGAACTGCGTAGCCGCGCGGCGGCATGAGCCGCGGGGCGACGGCGTTGGCCCAGGAAAGCAGTCCCGCGCGAACGTCCTGACCGGCCAAGTCGAGCTGCGCGAGCGCCTCGGCCGCCTGCGCCCGCTCTTCGGCGGATGCCTTTTCGCCGACTGCGGTGACTTCCGCAATGAGATAAACCTCCTTGAGCATCTTGACCAATCCGCGGATGACACGGGTTTCCTCGATCATCTCGGGCGAACCGAGGGATCGGGCCAGGGTCATGGCCCGATCGCACGCCACGAGGTCGTCGTCGAAGTGCTTGAGCGTGGGAAAATAGGTGAACACGCTCGATCCCAGTCGCGGCCGTTTCCCCTCTCGCAACCAGTAGGCAACGCCCCTGGTTGCCCAGAAATAGGGAACCCGCCAACCGTACACGTCCCAGCCGACGGGCCCCAAAATCATGGCCCAGTCGGCGGCCTTCTCGGGATCGGCCGATCCCTGGTGGGTTGCCCAGGCGGCGGCAAACTCCCGTTCGCTCCGGCCATGGACGTTCCAGGACCACTCCGCCGCCGCGGCTACATTGAATTCGTAGAAGCGGTTGGAAGGCGTGGCGTAACCATCGAGGCATTGCACGCCCTTGGATACATACTCCGTCATCCGCGCTTTGATGAACTGCGGCGCCGACCACGGGCAGACGACCCGATAGGAAGCGGTCAACTGCGGGTTGATGCCCAGCCAGCCGCCTGCGGCCGCGTATTTCTCCAAGAGCGGATAGATCATCGGATTGCGTGACGAATCGTAAGTCTCGTTTCCGTGATAGTAGATAATACCCACGTCGCGGGGCACCGCGGCCAGAACCTGATCGTTGTAGGGATAGCTTCCTTGCGTCAGGAGGATGCGCAGACCGAAGTCGGGCCTCCGCCGCTTGGCCTCCCGCCAGGCTTCCACCGCAACCCGCGTCTGGAGAACGAACGGATTGACGGCCGCGCATTTCGGGCAGCGGCAAGGCTCCTCCAGTTCGCCAAGGGCTACCACCGCGTTTTTCACTTCAGGATACTTCCCCAGACAGATCAGCCAATCGGCCAGTATCTTCCCGGCTATCGGCTGCGAAAAGCAGACGGGATGAACGTCGGCGCCCAGTTCGCGCCAGGCCTCTTCGTCCTGCGGCGCGCCGACGGCCTTCAGTTGCGGGTAGCGGAGAAAGACGGACGCCGGCAACTGGTCGAGGTGTGCAATCGAAGGAGTCAATTTGACGGCGTGCATCCGGGCCTCGGCGAGCAGCTTTTGAGGGATCGTGGCGATGCCCCGGCCGTCCGGCCCGATGAAACGCTTGGCGTGGGTCTGCACATAATTCAATTTCCAGCGGGCCATCCAGGCCATGTCGTCGTTGGCGTCGCCGCCCCACAGCCCCCGCTCGGCCATGTCGGGCCAGTCGGTCGCGTCGAGCAGCGGAATGACGATTTGACCGCCGGGCGACGCCGGGGAAAAATCGAGCAATTGTCCCAGGGTCTTGGCGGCATAATAGACCCCCTCAGGCCGCGTTCCGACGAGACAAAGCGTCCGCTCTTCCAACGCCACGATGCGATAGGCCTGACCGGCGTTGGGCAAAGAGAAAAGCCGCTCCGCGCCGGGCACGGCGCGTCCGGCCAGCTTTCCGTCCTTGCCGCAACAACCCAGGACGATCCGGAATGCGCCGGCGGAGTCGTCGGCATTCTTATTCGCCGTCGAATAACGACTCCCCTCTCCCTCTGGGAGAGGGGCCGGGGGTGAGGGCCGATCGCCTCTGAAAACGGCGAAGTTGTTTTGGGACGGCTGCTTAACTCCGGATTTCCGCGCTATCAGGTCGGTTAGCTCCGCCGCCGCTCGATGTTCGAGGAAGCCGGCGCCGGGAGCAACGTCGACTTGCACCTGCCGGGCGTCCAGAATGGCCTTTCGGTCAATGACGATCTCGTGCGGAAGGGGAATCACTGTCCGTAGCCACTTGGCGGCTTCCTCCTTGCCGACCGGATACAATCGGACGCCGGATTCAGCCCGCAATGTCGCCGGCATCATCAGCAGGATTAACAAGGCGAGCGGGCGCGCTACATTCATCGGCGTACAATCTCCATCGAAGTCCAAACAATAGGGGGCAACCAATCGTCGCAGAATAGTATACCCGATCCCTCCCTCAAATACGAACGGATCAGGCAATGCCTCTTGCGGCTTCGGCTCAATACTTCTTGGCGTCAATCACCATGCCGTCGTTGCGCTTGCCCAGGCAGTACTGGACTTGTGGATCGACCGTGTAGTTGATCGACCGGACGGAGCCGTCGCAGAAGGCCATGTTCAGTCCGGTGGCGTGGGCGCTGCCGAAGCGGTAGTAATTGTCGTAGCCCGACTGGTCGGGCAACGGCGGGGCGCCGACCCAGTTGCCGCTCGAGTCCGGCTCGCAGACCCAGCGTTGCCAGTCCCAGTCGAAACCGCAGTAGATCGGGTTGTTGTCGATGCCGTTCCGGCCGTCTAAATAATTATCGGTGTTGAAATACTTTTCGCCCAGCATGTAGGTGTTGCTCGTGCCGTCGGTGATGTCGGACATTTTCACCGTGCTCAGGACGTAGGTGATGCCGTCGCACACCTTCAACGCCGCGTCGAAAGAAGCAGGCCAATGAAAGCCGGGGGCGTCGACCTGCGCCATGAACGACTGGGTCGGCACCGAGGAAGGCCACAGCGCCATGATGGTCCCGCTGTTCGCCGCATAATCGGTCCGCGCGCTGGCGGAGTGCTGACCGACGTTGTAAGGATAGTTCGGGTAAACCGTCAGCGAGGTATCCGGGCAGACGAGCGGGTTCCGCCGGCTGGGGCAATAATACATCGCCAACGGCGTCTGGATCATTGCGCTCAGCTTGTCCTTTCGCGCCTGCGGCGTTGTGCCACCGGCCGTCGGAGGCGTGCCGGACGCGAGGTCGAACAGGGCTTGCTGTTCGATGTACGGCAGCACGGTATACGTCCATCCGCCCGGCTGCCGCCGGCCGAAGCCCCGTTCCGGCTCGCCGGCCAGCGACCAATACCAGCCGCCGGTGGGAAAGAAACCGTTGATGTGTTCGTGGTCCAGGAAGCCGAGGGACAGTTGCTTGAGGTTGTTGGTGCATTGGATGCGCCGTGCCGCTTCCCGCGCCGCCTGGACCGCCGGCAACAACAAGGCGATCAAGATGCCGATGATCGTGATCACCACCAGAAGTTCGACTAAGGTGAAACCAGCTTTGGGATTTGGAATTTGGGATTTGCCGATATGACGACGAAGCGCAACGCAACGTGAATTCATAATACACCAGACGTTTCAGTATGTACAAAGAAAATTGATCCAGGAACGCGGCGAACTCTCGGACATCCTCTCGATGACAGCCGAGCCGTCCGCCAACGTTCCCGAATCCAACCCCAAACCTAGACCGACAAATCTCAATCCTGTTGGGGCGGCAGTTGAAGTGCCGCCCCAACGAATTAGCCGCCCCAACCAAGTGCGCTACTTGCGCTTCCGCCAGGCGTAGGCCAGCAAACCGACCAGTCCCGCCGCCAGCAGGGCCAAGGTCGACGGCTCGGGAATGACCTTCGGATCGACGACCGAGTAGTTGTCCAGGTACTGGACGTAGGCGCCGGAAATCTGCGTGCCCTTGTCGATGCGGACGGAATAGCCGTTGGCGGTGTACGTTCCGGGGTTGGTCGTCGGCACGTTCAGGTTTCTGGTGCCCATAGTCGCGTCCTGGGTGAAGGTCAACTGGCCTGCCGTGATGTCCCGATACCACATCGTGGTCGCAGTGGCGGCGGTGGAAAAGTCCATGACGGCCTTCAATTCGTACCAGTGGCCGTTGGTGAGAGCGGTCCCGAAATACTCGGTATGAGACGCCGACCCCTCGCGGACATACGTCGTCATCGCGCCGCCATGAACCACCAAGCCCATGTTCGGCAGCGGGGGCTGCGGGGCGGAGTCTGCCCAGGCAAGTCCGGCATAAATGCCGCCGCTATTGTTCCCGGAATAGGCCCAGAAGTGGAACTCGATGGCCGTGTCGATGCTGGTGAACGTGAACGTGGGTGAGTGACGCACGCTATCGTCAGTAGTGGTTCCCGAATATCTGAGGACATTAGTGAGGTTGTCGCCGGATGTTGGGGCGAACACCTCGGGAGAACTGTAGACTGCATTATCCTTGTCCCAGCCGTCTTGTCCGTTCAGCGCGCCAGCGTTGAGCGAATTAAAATCGTAAGAGCTGATAACACCGGCCTGCGCATGCCCGGCGGCAATCGCGACAATGACCACAACAACCAGAAACAGCACTTTGTAAGTAATGGACTTCATTGCAATCGTTCCTTGTAAAAACACGGTTTTGGAAAGTAAACTCTGTTTTCAAACGGACCACCCGCCCGAAAGCCTTGACCTCGAAAGGCAAATTTTCTCATCCGTCCCTGGACTCATCCTATGCTTGTAAATTGCGGCCCTCCTTTCAGTTTTTTTCCGTTATCGGTGGGACGGCGCTTCGCTTGTCCCACCCTACGCACGTTTTCCGCAGCGGAAGCAACTTTTCTCATCTCTTCCCGGACTCATCTTATGGCTGATAATTTCGGTCCTCCTTTCAGTTCTTCGGTCCGACTGTAATCATTTCCAGGACGGGGTCGCCGAAGACGGCCCAGTCGGCGGCGTTCGTGTTGCCCCCATCGGTGACCGCGAGCGTGAGAAACCGCTCGCCGGCGCCGATCTCGACGTCAACCTTGACCGCGCCGTCTTGAGGGCGAAGGCGCATCCGCTTGAACTTCAGGCGGCCATCGACGAGGACCCAAAAGTCGGCCATGCCCTCGGCGTGGGGATCGACGTTGTGGGCATCGCCCAAGTCCACTGTTGCCCGAAACCTGGACGGCCGCAGGCGGGCGTGCATTCTACGCACCGCCTCGAGGTCGAACGTGATCGCCTGATTGGCGTGCATGCAGAGCAAGCCGCGGCCTTCGGGCATGAGGCGTTTGTCGCGGCCGAGAACGTAGACCCAATTTTGATGGCCCGGAACGCTGTTTTCCGGGGCTACGTCCGCCGCCCGGGACCACAGAGAGCCGTAGGTCTCGTCCGAGGTTTTCGGGAAGCCGGCGAAGGTCTGCCCGGCTGAATCGACTTGCACCGGCCCGGCCCCGCCGTCGGGTATGAACACGCCGTCGATCAACTTGCTCCAGGAAACGGGCGCGTATCGGTGGTCGCCGCTGCGGTGTTCCGTAACAAAAGTTGGTTCGTACACGCCGGTGGTCGGATCGATGCCTTGTTCGCGGCGTCCGCCCATGCCGTTGCCGCCGGCGACGACGTCCAGCAAGTCGACGTACTTAGCCGGCTCGGGGATGCGACGGGCGAACTTCGGCAACGCGCCGACGTTGTCTTTTAACAGCAAGCGTGTGTCGGCGCGGCCTGCGCCTTTTTCGATTCGCGCCGATTCGCCGGCCCGCAGCAGCGCTTCTTTTTGCCGTCCCTCGCCGACAATTCGCACTCTCACCCTTCCCACGAAGACGTGCGAAGTGGTGTCGCCCTTCTCGCTTACCGCGACGCCGAACTCCGTGCCCAGGTCGGTGACGATCGCCGTGGGTGTTTTTACGAAGAAGTCTGCCGCTTGCGGCTTAGCACTGGCCGCTGAAGCGGCCAGCCCTCCCTCTTCTCTATTCCCCCCTCCCTCTTCTCTCTTCTCCACTTTCGCTGTGAGTTTTCCCAGCGTCAGATAGCCGCCCGCGCGGGACTCGACCCGGTAAGTGCAGGGGCCTTCAAGGATCACTCGTGCCCCGGCATTGTAGGTGATCTCCAACAAGCCCGCGGCCAGAGCGAGCTTTCGCCCCAGCGGGACCGAGGCCCCGAGGTAGGTTTGGGTGCTCGGATCGGACCACCGACAGGCGGCCATCCCCGTGATCCGGCCGACGACGACCCACTCCGGGCTATCGTTCGAGCGGCTTGAGGGCGAGTCCTGGCGGACAAGGTGCTCCTGGAAATGACTGATTTTGTAGGCCCAGGCGCCCAGCAGCATCACGCCCAGGATCAGCGTGGCGACCATGTACGAAAACACCGGGCCGCCAACAAACTGATGGGAGAGGGGAGAGGGAAGAGGGGGGAAGGAATGAACGGGAAGCGGGGATTCGGGACTAGGGAATCGGGGTTCGGGTTGGAGCGGCAGTTCAATTGCCGCTCCAACTGTATGCTTGTAAGTCTCGTGCTCCGATCCCCGAGTCCCGACCCCCGAGCCCCGAATCCCCGTTTTCTTCATTTCCCAATTCCGCCTGTCCGCTCCCCGCCGCCGCCCGCTCGAACTCCAGGAAAGCGCACAACCGCATGTATTGCCGAAAGTACGTCTGGGCCTCGGCGTTTTCCGCCAGCAGGCTTTGCAGCCGGGCAAATTGCTCCCCGTCCATCTCGCCGTCGGTCAGCGCGATCAGCAGCGCGCTCAATTCGTCGGGTTGTGGCGACGACGTATTCACCGGCTCACCTTGATTCTCGTTCGGATACTCTTCGTTGCACGCAATCCAGCAGTTTTTGGCGGACGCGGTGCAATTTGACCGCCACCGCGTTGGGCGATTGATTCAGATCGAGGGCCATCAGCTTGACGGAAACGCCCGCGTCGTAGCGCCGGCAGATCAGTTCCCGATCGTTCTCCGGCAGCAGTTTCATGCAATCGCGCAGGGCCAGGGCCTCTTCTTCGGCGTAGGCCGTCTCGCGGTCCATGTTCGCGGCCAGCTCTTTTATCAGGGCGTCGTCGAACCGCAGATGGTCCCGCTGGACCTTGCGGCGCTGGGCAAGCACCTGAAAATAGGCGACGCGGTAGGCCCAGGCATGGAAGTCGGTGCCGGGCTGGAATCGGTCGGCGTCGCGCCACAGCACCAGATTCGTCTGTTGCAGCACGTCGCTGGCCTCCTCCGGCCAAGGGAGCAACGTCAGGATGTAGGCGTACAGGGCCTTCTGGATGCCGATTAGTTGGTCGGAAAATTGTGCGTATGACTCGGTGTTCGACATGGTTCGCCCGCTAAATAACCATACTCGATTCCGGCAGAAACACGGTTTAGCCCCGGCGTCCGTTCTCGGCCCTCTATAATAAATAGCCGCCAAAGGACTATTATTACAGAAATATCCGGCGCCGAGCGGCCGGCGGCGAAGTTTCTCCCCTCGCCGACAGCCATATTGCGGGGTTTGATCGGGATGAGAGGGAGAAAGGAAAGGGCGGAGAAGAGAGACGAGAGATTGAATTACCGCTTGCGGTTTCGCCGGAAATCGACAACGCCACTCAATCGGCCGCGACCGCCTATCGTTTCGCGCCGCCTGCTTTTTCGGGCAGATCGAAATTGATGACGTTCGCGCCGCCGGCCACATCCGCCCTCAAAGGCGAGGTATCCGGCTGGGAATACCGCTGCGGCACGATCCACTCGATGGCGTTTAGAGATCTATCAATAGTGCCGACGCCCCGCATCTCTTCTTCCATGCTTTTCGGCGCGGGGGGGCCGGTGACACGAGACGCCTCGATCGTTACCTTGTGCTTCCCCAAAACGGCGCCATCGCCATCCTTGAAAGTCGTCAACCGATAGCTGCCGTCGGACTGAATCGTGGCCATCGCCGGCCGCCCCTTTTCCGGATAAAACACGATCGTCCCGCCGGCCACCGGTGCGCCGTTCCAAGTCACCTTTCCCTGCACCTTGGCGGTCTCCGGCAGATGGCTGCCGCAGCCCGCTAGAAACGCGAATAACAGCAGAAACGGCAGATATTTCAGCGCTCGATGCAGTCGACGAAAGGGATAAAACATTTGAGAGGAGGCCCTCTACCTTTCTATGGAAAGACCGCTAAGAAATCCCGCTAATACGTAGAAATCATTTCTCCATCGGCGCGGGTCGAAAGACTCTGATATATGTTGAAATCAATGCTGTCGTACAAGAATGTCACGTGGCCGTCGCAAAAGACGAACTGCGCACCGCCCGGATGATCGCTGCCGAACGGCACGTCGCTTTCAAATTGCGCGTTCGGTATGGGCATGAACCGACTGTTGAGCGGGTACTTGGTGCTCGACAACAGCCGTCCGTTGTACTGTTTCTTGTACGGCGCGGGGCTAGTGCTGAGAATGCTTCCACCCTCGAACCAGGCGGAAGGGCCGCCGACTTTGAAGTCTCCGTAGCCGGGTCCCTCGCCGTAGGGCTGCGGATGCACCAGTTCGCCCACGGCCAGTGTTTTGCTCGTTCCATCGCTGATCTGCGCGATCGGCAGGAAGCTGTTGGTGTAGAAAACGCCGTTGATGTACACGTCACCGCGTTCGTTTCGATCTAGTTTTTCCAAGTCTCTGCCCCCCATTACGCCGTGATAATCCTTGCGGTAGGGCAAGTTGCTCCACTCGGCAACGCTGGGACACGTGTAGCCCGGTACGAGGGATTTATCCCACTGGGGATTGAGTGTTTTGTAGTCCGTCCATCCCTTTTTAGAGTCGATGCACGGGGCGTAGGCTCCGTATTGCCCTTCCTGCTCGAGATAGGGGAAAATCAACACGAACAAGCCGGTCCCCCGGCAGTCGGTGTTGGTGCAATTGCCCGGCACTTGAACGGCGGACCCGGCCGGAAACTTGTTCAAGGCGGAGAGATAGTTGTGCAAGGCCAGGCCGATTTGCTTTAAATTGTTCTGGCACTGCAAGCGTCGCGCGGCTTCCCGGGCCGCCTGCACTGCCGGTAACAGCAAGGCGATCAGAATGCCGATGATCGTAATAACGACCAAAAGCTCCACCAGGGTGAAACCAGATTTCCGCTTTCTGATTTCTGATTTATGATTGTACAAACACATGCTTCAACTCCGTTCATTTATCGAAATATCGCTCCAGGCGTCGTCATGCGCAAATCGCACGACGACGCCGGAGCACAAATCAAATCAGAAATCATAAATCCAAATAATGTTGGGGCGGCAGTTCAACTGCCGTCCCAACAAAGGCTATTATTTCCGCTTCCGCCAGGCGTAGCAGATCAACCCGAACAGGCCCATGCCGAGCAGAGCCAGCGTGGACGGTTCGGGGATTGCCGCGCCGCCGATGTTGTCGATCATGCGATATTTGCCCAGAGAGGCCGTCCCAATATCCACTCGGACTCCGGTTCCGGTATAGGCGGAAGGTAGGCCGTTGCTGAACATGTTGGCGGAAGTGAAGGTGAGGTCGCCGCCGCCGGCCTTGGTGTCCACGGCGAGGTTGGTGGTCAAATCGATGGCCGTCAGCGTGACGGAGTTGGTTCCTGGATTCAAATGCGCGGTGATTCGATACCAAGTGTTGTCGCTGGCCGTCGCTCCCAGTCCGAAATTATCGGCTCCGAAAGCGGCTGCCCGGATATAGAATCTATTGTCTCCCCCGAAGCCAAATTGCACGGACGCCTCGCTATTGGCATTGTACGTTCCGCTTGCATTGAGATCGATCCAACCAAAAACGTTCAAGTTCATAGCGGTGTGATTCTGAAAATAGAAATCGGCCTGCATCGTGCCCGTTTCGGAATTATAAGTATTGACAGGGGTTCCGCCGATATAGCCTCCTCGTTGCGCGTCGACGGTTGTGTAATAGCAGATTGCGTTCCCGTTATTCAAACCGAGGGTGCTGGTGTCGACGACCGAAGGTGCGAGAGGGGCAGAGCCGGTATTAGGGCCCCAAGCGTCCGGTTGTCCTGTTAATAGACTACCTGGGGTGTAAGCCGGGTTGTCGAAGTCGATGAACGTGGCCCCAGCCGAAGTGACAAACGTGGTGGCCAACAAAACAGCCAATGCAATCGTCAAAGTTCTCATGACAGTAACTCCAATAAAAAGTGTGAAACAAAACACGAACAACAAATCGAACAAAATATCAGGCAGACCATCCGCCCGAACTCCTCATTCCATTTTCAATGCTGAAAGCTGTTTTTCTTGGCCCTCCTTTCGATTTTTCGATTCGATAGCCGCCATTTTCAGCACGGGATCGCCGACGACGACGCAGTCGTCGCGGATGTCCTCTTCTCCGTTGATCGAAACCAGGGTCAAAAAGCGGTCGCTCGGGAGCAAGCTCGACGACCACTTTGACCGGACCGTCCTGCTGTCGGAGCCCCGTCTTCTGGAACTTCAGCCGCCCGTCGACGAACACCAGGAAATCGGCCTTGCCGTCGGCCGACGAGGAGAACGGACGAGGATCGGCCAGGCCGACCAGCGGCATGGAACCGCTCGGGCCGCACGTCCCGGTATCTTTTTCGCATCGCTTCCAGGTCGAAAGTCATTCCCGCGCAGGCGTGAAAGGCGAGCAGCCCGCGGTGCGCGGGCATAAACTGCCCGGCCCGGGCAATCTCGAAAATCCAACCCGTGCCGCGATCCTTTGCCTCCACGTCGGCCGCACGGGCCCAGATCAGGCCGAACGTCTCGCCGGAAGCGTGGGAAAACTCTATAGCATGTCCGGCGGAATCAATTTGCACCGCAACCGTTGCGGCCGTCGGGAACGAACACGCCGTCGATCAACTCTTGCCAGTAGACCGGCCTGTATTGGCCGTCGCCGTGCCGCCACTCCGCCGAAAAGCCGAATTGCCTGATGCCACTGGTCTGATCGATTCCGCTTCCCCGCAGCCGCCCCAAACCGTTGCCGCCGGCGACGATGTCCAGCAGATCGAGTTCCGTCGGCGGCTGATAGAGGCGGCGGACGAACTGCGGCGGAACGCCGGCTTTGTCCCTCGGCAGCAACTCCACGACGCCGGTGATGTTTTTTTCCACCCGGGCCGTTTCGTTCGCGTGCAACACCACGCTGCCCTCACCCCCTGCCCCGCTCCCGGTCGGAGAGGGGAGATTGTCGCCGACCGCTTGCACCCGCACCGCGCCGAGGAAGACGCGGGAAACAGTGTTGCCGTCCCGGCTCACTTCCACGCCGAACTCCGTGCCCAAGTCGGCGACGATGGCCGTGGGTGTGCGGACTGAAAATAAGGCTGAAGGATGAAGGATGAAGGATGAAGGGGATTTGGGATTGGCCGCTTGCGGCTTCGCACCGGCCGCTGAAGCGGCCAGCCCTCCGATCTCTTTCTTCTCCACTTTAGCCGTCAGTTTACCCAGTGCCAGATAGCCGCCGGCGGCGGATTCTACTTGATACCGGCAGGGACCTTCGAGAATCACCTTCGCGCCGCCGTCGTAAGTGATTTCCATCAGCCCGGCCGACAATGCGTAGTTGCGCCCCAGCGGAACCGAGGCGCCGGTGTAGGTTTGCGTCTCGGGATCGGCCCAGCGGCAGTCCTTCATGCCGGTGACGCGGCCGACGAAGACCAATTCGGGGGTGATGTCTCTCTGAACGGTCGGCGGTGATTTGACCATCCCGGGATAGTGAGAGATTTTGTAGGCCCAACCGACCAGCAGCATCGCGCCGGTTATCACCACCGCCAGTAGATACGACAAGGGGCCGACCTGGGAAAAGTAAGCGCCCATGCCCTGCCATCCGCCGCGAATCTCGATTGGCGGAACAACCGGAGAGATGAACCCCTCGTGCGCCGAAAATGCTTCGTCGCCGACACCGAAATCGGCCGCTGCGTCGTCCGTTGCCGAGGACAAAACGGCCATACGGTGCAGTTGATAGGCGTCGTGCAGGAAATCGACGTAGTATTGCCTGGCCGTCGGATTGCCGCGGACGAGTTCTTCGAGGCGTTGCAGCATTTCGTCCGTCAGCGCATCTTGCACGCAGGCGTCGGCCAGCAGATATACTTCGTCGCGCAGATCGGCGTCGTGTGGATTGAAGTCGGTCACGGGGCGTCCTCCCGTTTCAGTTCCCGCTCGACGCACTTCGCCAAATCTTGTCGCGTCCGCAGGACCGATTTGCGGACCGCCTCGTAGGAGCGTCCGATCCGCTCGGCGACCTGCCGGATCGTCTCGCCGCCCCGGTAGCAGCGCAGCAGCAGCCCGCGCTGAGTCTCCGTCAGTATTTCGATGCACTTTTGCAGCACGCTGGCGCGGGCCTCGAGCCGCTCCGTCTCGGCGTTGAACGTCTCCGCCACCAGATCGATCGACTCCGGGCTAAGCTGCGGACGCCGCCGCGCCCGCTTGCGAAAGGCCAGCACGTGAAAATGGGCGATAGTCCGCGACCAGGCCCCGAAATCCTTGCTCGGATCGTACCGGTCGAACTGCTCCCAGAGCTTCAGCCGCACTTCCTGGGCGATGTCTTCGGCGTCGGCCCAGTTGGGCAGCAGAGAATAGATGAACGCCTTCGTCCGTTCCTCATGCGCGCTGAGCAGGCGGAGGAATTGCTCCGTCCTGTCGTCGGTGCGTCGTTCATGGGATTCGGAGGAGGCCAATTGTTGATCTCCACGATGGCGTGCAAACAGCCCGAAAGCGCCTTTCTCTCATGGAGAAACGCTTATTCTCTGCTTATAATAAGCCGAGCCGCCGCGGATGGGACAATAATTTTCACGGATCGAGCAATTTCCTCATTTTCCGTCTATATGGGACTCAACGGAAACTGAGAACGCGATCGGAAATCGTTCATTCAGCTCGCCCTTAAAGAACAGGGCGACGAAAGAAAAGGGGGCGAACGCCTCGGCCGCGGCGGCGGCAAATTATAACTCCTTGGAGCGGATGACAATCAGCTTCCGGATCTGCATGTCCTCCATCGTATAGGGGATCCCGCCGACGCCCAAGCCCGATTCGCGCAGCCCGGCGAAGGGCATCCAATCGACGCGGAAGGCCGTGTGGTCGTTGATCATCACGGCCGAGGCGTTCAGGCGGCGGGACGCCCGCAGGGCCGTGTCCAAATTGCGGGTGAAGACGGCCGCCTGGAAGGCATAGGGCAGCGAGTTGGCGCGGGCGATGGCCTCATCCAACTCGTCGTAGGTCGAGACGCAGACTACCGGGCCGAACACTTCGTGGGTCATCACTCGTGTGTCGGCCGGGGGATCGAAGAGGACCGTGGGGGCGTAGCAGGTGATGGGCTGGACAGGTTGGGAACCGGCTCCATTGATTGCCCGGCCGCCGCACAACAGCGTGGCCCCCTGCTGAACGGCCTCTTGCACCCATTGGTCCACCCGTTCGACTTCGCTTTCGCGGATCAGGGGGCCGACTTCGGTGTCCGGAAGGGTAGGGTCGCCCACCTTGAGAGCGCGCGGCCATCTCCGCCAGGCGATCGGCCAGCGTGCGGGCGATCTCCCGCTGGGCGAAGATCCGCTGAACCGAGACGCAGACCTGGCCGGCGTGGTAGAAGCCGGCCTTCGACAACAGCGGCAGGGCGTAATCCAGGTCGGCGTCGGCGGCAACGATCACCGGGGCGACCCCGCCGTGCTCCAGCGAACAGCGCGCGCCCGGCGCCAAGCGAGACCGCAATGGCCAACCCACGTCTCCGCTGCCGATGAAGGTGAAAAAGCCGACGCGGGGGTCGGCCACCATCGTCTGCGCCAGGTCCCGATCGGCGGTCACCAGCGGCTGGCACCACTCGTCGGGCAGCCCGGCCTCGCGGAGGATTTGCACGAAGCGGAAGCACGAAAGGGGCGTCGCCTTGGCCGGCTTGACCACCACCGGGCAGCCGGCCGCAATCGCCGGACCGACTTGATGGGCAATCAGATTCAGGGGGTGATTGAAGGCGCTGAAGGCCAGCACCACGCCGATCGGCTCGTGATGGGTGAAGGCCAGGCGTCCGACCGAGGCGGCGTTGCGGTCCATCGGCACCTCGACGCCCGCCTGGGTGCGGAGGTGCTCGGCGCAGAGCCGGACGCTATCGACCGCCCGATCGGCCTCGACCAGCGAATCCATCAAGCGGCTTGCCGCCTTCGCGGGCCGCTTCGAGGGCCAGTTGCTCGCGGCGGTCCTGGATGATGGCGGCGGTCCGTCGGAGGATCTCGATCCGCCGGCCCGGTGCAAGCCAGCCGTCGCGGTTGCGAAAGAGGGCCTGGGCCGTGGCCAAAGCCCGGTCCGCGCCGGCCCGATCGACTTGCTCGACGGTGGCGATCGGGGAGCGATCGAAGGGGGCGTGGATTTGTGCCGCTTTGGCGGCGGGCGCGGCGCCGGGAACCATCAAGGGAAAATGTACTGGCATGATACTTGTCCCTCCGTCTAATTCTCTCCCGGATGGAGAGGATCCCATGGATCTTTTGAGAGTCAGATAAGTAATGCAACCGTTTAGCGGCCGACGGTACGTCGGCCTGCGACGGAACATGGGCCGTCGTACCGACGGCCGCTAAACAGATGTTGCATGAGTTTTCTGCACATCAATCATACCGGACAAACCATTTTGTTCAGCCGCTCGCTCAGTTTCATGTTCTCCGAATAATCGACGGGGCAATCGACCACGACGACCGTGTCGTCGGCGATCGCCTGGCGGAGGATCGGCAGCAGTTCATCGGCCGCGCCGACGCGGTAGCCCTTGGCGCCGAAACTCTCGGCATATTTCACGAAATCGGGGTTGGAAAAGGCGACGTGGTTCGATCGCCCGTAACGCTGCAACTGGTGCCATTCGATCAGCCCGTAGCCGCCGTCGTTCCAGATCACGATCACCATCGGGGTGCCGATCCGCAGGGCCGTTTCAATCTCCTGCGAGTTCATCATGAAGCCGGCGTCGCCGACCACGGCCGCGACGGTCGTCTCGGGGAAGGCCAGTTTGGCGGCGATGGCCCCCGGCACGGCGATGCCCATCGCCGCGAAGCCGTTGGAGATAATGCACGTATTGGGCCGTTCGGGCTGGTACAGCCGGGCCATCCAGATCTTGTGGGCGCCCACGTCGCAGATCACGGTGCCATGGGCGGCGAAGGCCCGCTGCAAGTCCCACACCAGCCGCTGCGGCTTCAGGGGGAAGCTGGCGTCGTCGGCGTAGGCCGAAATCTCGTCCATGATGGCCCGCCACAGGCTGGCGGGAAACAGCTTCTGGGGCGGCACGAGGTCGGCGATGGCGTCCAGCGCGGCGCCGATGTCGCCCACCACCTCGACGCTCGCCGCGTAATACTCATCGACTTCCGCCGGCACGTCGTCGATGTGAATGATCTGCCGATGCTTGTCGGGATGCCAGCGGTTGGGATGGTACTCGACCATGTCGTAGCCCACGCAGACGATCACGTCGGCGCGGTCGAAGCCGCAGGCCACCACGTCGCGCCGCTGCAGGCCGACGGTCCCCAGCCACAGCGGATGCGAGAAGGGGACCACGCCCTTGGCCATGAACGTGTTGACCACCGGGATGTTCAGCCTCTCGGCGAACCGGACCAGCCGGTCCACGGCCCGCGCGCGGATCACGCCGTTGCCGGCCAGGATCAGCGGATACTTGGCCGCTGGAGAGGATCTCGACCGCCTGCTGGATGCGTTCGGCCGCCGCCATCGACCGCAGGGGGTGGCTGAGCGGCCAGCGGATCGCCGTCGGCGAGTTCCATGTTGGCGACGTTTTCGGGAAAGTCGATGAAGCTGACGCCCGGCTTCTCGGCCTGGGCCTGCTTGAACGCCTTGCGGACCACCTCGGCGAATCGTCTCCGGCTCGACGACCTGGATGCTGTATTTCGAGATCGGGCGGAAGAGATTGACCAGATCGAGATACTGGTGGCTCTCCTTGTGCATCCGCACGGTCGACGACTGGCCCGAGATGGCCACCAGCGGGGCGTGGTCCATGTTGGCGTCGGCCACGCCGGTGACGAGGTTCGTCGCCCCCGGCCCCAGGGTGGCCAGACAGACGCCCGCCCGGCCGGTCAGCCGGCCGTAGACGTCGGCCATGAAGGCGGCGGCCTGTTCGTGCCGGGTGGTGATGAAGCGGATCTTGCTGTGCTCCAGGGCCTCGAGGATTTCGATATTTTCCTCGCCGGGGAGGCCAAAAATGATCTCCACGCCCTCGTTTTCCAAACAGCGGACGAATAACTCGGCAGCTTTCACAAGTGCAATGATACGGGTGAGTTGTGGCGGAGTCAATCGGGTGTGGCGACTATCTCTGGCGGAGGATTGAAACTGGGGAGATTGAAACGGGTATGCAGCCAGTTTATGGGGCCGATTGCCTTTGACCGGCCGCGGCGCGATTCAGCATGACGGTGAAGGTGGCGCCTTGTCCGAGGGCGCTGCGGACCTCGATTCGCCCGCCCATCTCGGAGATCAACATCCGGCACAGTCCCAGGCCCAGGCCGGTTCCGCCACTGTCGGCGCGAGTGGTGTAGAAGGGCTCGAAGATGCGTTCCAGATCGACGCGCGGGATGCCCACCCCCGTGTCGCCGACGTCGATCGCCACGGACCCCATCTGGTCTTCGTCCTTGCTGCCGAGCGAGTAGGTCCGCAGGGTGAGCGTTCCGCCGTCGGGCATGGCGCTCAGGGCGTTGGTGCAGAGGTTGAAGAGGACTTCCTGCAAGGTGTAGGGATCGCCCTCGACCGGGGCGACGTTGCCCAGTTCTTTCTGGACGCGGACGTTTCGCGGAATGCCGGCGCCGAACACCTCCAAGGTGGCTTCGACCGCCTGATTCACGTCGGTGCTTTGCAGCGTGATGCCCTTGGGCCGGGCGAAGGCCTGCACCCGCTTCGCCGTCCGCTCGATCCGCTCCAGGGCCTCGGACATCATCTCCACGTATTCGGTCAGATGCGGCTCGTCCTGGACGCGGCGGCCGATGCGGGCGAGGCAATTTTGCACGCCGTCCAGCGGATTGGCGATCTGATGGGCGATGCCCGCCACCAACTGACCGATTCCCAGCATCTTCTCCTTCTGGCGGAGTTCGGCGTGTGCCCGATCGACGTAGCGGCGGATCGAGGTGGTGAAGTAGACCGCCATCCAGAGGGCGCTGGAAAATGCCACGAACACGCCCAGCAGATCGAGTCCCTCGGGCAGGGCCGGAGGCGGCTGATTGGGATGAAACCGCAAGGGGAACGGCGGAATCCAGTGGAGATAGAGCAACAGCAGCACGCCGCCGACCATTGCCGAGGCCAAACCGGCGAAAAAATACGGCGCCCAGCCGCGGAGATACATGCCCGCGATTATCATGTGAAACACGAAATAGAACAGGAACGGGTTGCGCGGCATGTCGGAAAAATACAACAGCAGCGTCAGGGCGATCAGATCGAGCAGGATTTGCAGGAAGATGATCCGATCGACTTCCCGCGGGTCGGGCGAGGCGTCGCGCTGGACGAGATAGAAGACCAGGTTGTAGAGGACCATCGCCGCGTCCACAGCGTACAGGGGGAGCGGATTGGCCAAAATCCCCAGCAGCGAAGAGGCGGTCCAGGTGGCGGCGAACACCGCCCCGCACGCCACCCAACGCAGCGAAACCAGCCAGCGACGCCTTCCGGTGGGAGTTTCATGGCGAGCGGCGAATCAACCTTCGTTTAGCCCGGCGTGCTTGCCGGGAGGGAGCAGGTTTTGATGCGGTCACAATCTGTGACCGCATCACTACATCACAATCGCGGAAGGCACATTGGGGCTTTCCGGATTAACGGTGACCTGCTGTTTGGTCGGAGAGATCACCAAGTCCATGTCCTCCATGGGGAGTGCGCCGAGAAGGGCTCGATCTCCGAGAACCAATGCGCCTGCAAAGCAGCTACGACCCAGGCAGGCGATCTTCACCGGCCCTACGTAGGGAACAACTTCCTTTTGTCCATTGGCAATCGTCACTTCGCGGCGCTCTAATTCCTTCAAGTCGAGTTGGATTCTAACGTGTTCGGGAATGCACAGCGTGATCGCACCCGTATCGACCAGTGCCGAAACAATGACCGGAGCGAGATCCTTCTCGCTCGGATTGGAGAGGGTAATCGGGAGGTTAATGACACCCATGATTGACTACCTTGTTCCTCTCTATTTGATCTTGATCTCGTAGGGCATCCACAGCAGGAACCGGCCGGAAAGCATCTGCCGGAGCATCTTCGTTTGCCGGAGCAATTGGAAATACTCGGGCAGGAACGAGTCCATGTCGGACGCGGCCCCGGGATCGCCGAAGAGTTGCTGGAAGAACGTTTTCGACTCGGGCAAAACGAGCAGATTGACCTCGGCGTCGGGTTTCAGGCCGGCGGCCTTCTTGGCGGCGGCCAGGGCGTCGTCGAGCGTGCCCAGCTCGTCGATCAAGCCGAGTTTCTTCGCCGTCACGCCGGCATAGACCCGCCCCTGGGCCAGCTCTTGCAGCTTGTTGTAGGTCATTTTCCGCCCCTCGGCGGCCTTGCTCACAAACTGATGGTAGGTCTCTTCCAGCACGGAAATCCAGACCTTGCGTTCCTCGGGCGTGAACGGCTGGTTCGAGGAAATCGCGCCGCTGTTGGCCCCGCGGCTGATGACTTCGGTGTGCAGGCCGAGCTTGTCGTACAATCCGCCCGTGACCAGCTTGCCGCCGATCACGCCGATCGAGCCGGTCAGCGTGCAGGGGGCGGCGAAAATCTTCTTCGCCCCCATGGCGATGTAATATCCGCCGCTGCCGGCCACGTCGCCCATGCTGGCGATGATCGGCTTCTTGATCCGCACCGTCTCCCGCCAGATCAGGTCGCTGGCCGTGGCCGATCCTCCGGGGCTGTCGATCCGCAGCACGATGGCCTTCACGTTCGGGTCAGCGTCGGCCTTTTTCAGCGCGGCGATCAGCGTGGTCGAGCCGAGCGTGGTGGAACCGAACATGCTGGTTTCGCTCTTACCCTCGGTGATGGCGCCGACGGCGTAGATCACGGCGATTTCCGGCTTCGTGCCCGCCCGCTTCGTTTCCTTGCCGCCGAGCATCAGTTCGACGAGTTTCATCATGCCGCCGAAGCCCGAGAAATCGGCCTCGACCCGTTTCCGCTTGTAATCGGTGACGACCTTGACGTCCTTCGCCTTCAGGGCCTTCTTCAGGTTCTCTTGCAGTTGGTCGGTATAGAGCAGGTCGTCGATCAGCCCGGCTTTACGGGCGTCGTTGGGCGAGAACAGCCCGCGGTCGATATACGTTTTGACCTGATAATCTTTCAGCCGGCGGTCGGCGCAGATGGCTTTAATCATTTCCCGGTAGTTGTCGTCGACGACCGACTCCAGGCTTTCCCGCAGCGGTCCGCTCATTTTTTCCCGGACCAGCGGCTCGGCGGCGCCTTTGAACTTGCCCATTTTCAGGGCGTCGAAGCGGAGCCCCAGCTTGTCCAGCAGCCCCTTGTAGAAGGTGATTTCCATGCGCACGCCGGGCAGGAGCAACATGCCGGACGGCGGCATCACCACGCGATCGCAGGCGGCTGGCCAGCAGATAGGCCCCCGTGTCGGCGGTGGTCAGTTCGGCGTAGACCGGTTTTTTCGTCTTTCGCAGCCGGGCGATAGCGGCCCGCAACTCGTAGAGCTTGGCCCGGCCGATCGACAGGTCTTCGATCTTCAACCAGACGGCCGCCACGTCCTTGTCTTTAGCCGCGTCGTCGAGCCGGTCGATGGTGCTGGCCAGGGTGGAGTGCAACTCGCCGAACAGTCCGGCCGCGGGCGGACCCTCGGGGAAACTGCCCGAGAGGGTCATCTTGACGACGACCGGCGTCTTGGCCTCGGCCTTTTTCTGCTTGGGGGCCGCTTGCTTCTTCTCGACTTTGGCTTTCGGCGCTGCCTTCGCCTGGGGTTTCTCGGCCTTGGCGGCGGCCGGTTTGGCCTTCTCGACCGGTGGCGCCGCCCGCAGAACGGCCGTGTAAATAAACAACATCGAAATCGCACAACCAACCAGGGCAAGTCGTCGCATGGGAAGGTTCCTTCAGATGCGTAATGGGGAGATATTCGCCACTCTAATATAGCATTAGTCTAGCCCTTACAATCGGCATTGTCTACCACCCGGTTCGGTGCCGCGGAAAACGCCCCGCGACCGCGGTCGCGGGGCGTTGGTTGCGGTTTATACCGCGATTGACGGAGGCCGGGCTTACGCTAGGATGGAACGGATGTCGGAAAGCAGGGTGGGACAAGCGTTAGCGCAGTCCCACCAGATTCGTTCGTCAATTTCCAACACTCTTGGTGGGACTGCGCTAAAGCTTGTCCCACCCTACGTGGGTGTGAAAATCATGTCGGCCTCCAAGGAAATACTGTACCGCGTCCTGCCCCGGCAGGTGGACGAAACCATCTCGGCCGCCCTGCGGGGATGGCTGCCGGGCAAGTCCTGGTCCGAGGTCCGCCGATTATTGCAGTCGCGGCGGGTGACCATCAACGGCAACCTCTGCTCGGACCCCGGCTATCGGCTCCGGCTGCAAGACGTGATCAAACTCTTGCCCCATTCCCTGGCCCCGCCGGTTAAGGACGACAACATCCGCGTCCTGCACATCGACAAGCACGTAGTGGTGATCGACAAGCCGGCGGGCGTCACTTCCACTCATCACCCGGACGAGGAATCGCCGCGGCGCAGGCGGCAGTTTCAGCAGACGCTCGACGAAATGCTGCCGCGAGTGATCGCCCGGCTGGAACACCGCCGCGACCTCCGCCCGGTCCGCCCGGTGCATCGGCTGGACCGCGAGACCAGCGGGCTGATGGTCTTCGCCCGCACGGCCGAAGCCCAGCGGCACTTGCAGCAACAGTTTCGCGTTCACAGCATCGGCCGGCGTTATATGGCCGTGGTCCGCGGCTGCGTCGAAGAGCAGACCATCACCAGCCGGCTGGTCCGCGATCGGGGCGACGGCCGCCGGGGAAGCACCAACCTGCCGAACGTGGGCAAGACCGCGATTACCCACGTCCGGCCGCTCGAGCGGCTCGGCGACTACACGCTCGTCGAGTGCCGCCTGGAGACGGGCCGGACGCACCAGATTCGCATCCATCTCGCCGAGGCCGGCCATCCACTCTGCGGCGACCGGGTTTATTGGCGGCCGCTGTTCAAGCCCGGCGAGCCCGACGCCAGCGGTGCGCCGCGACTGGCGCTCGCGGCGGTCGAGTTGGGATTCGAGCATCCGCAGAGCGGCCAACCGATGAGTTTCGAGACCCCGCTGCCGCCCGATCTGGCGAACTTCGTGCGGCGGTTGCGCGGGGCCTTGTAGGGTGGGACAAGCTTTAGCGCGGTCCCACCATCGACGGCGAGAGAATTGGTGGGACCGCGCTAAAGCTTGTCCCACCCTACGAAGCTACTTCCCCGTCTTTTCCTGCATTCCTTGCCGAACTCGATCCGCTTGACGTAGACCAGCGACTTCAACTGGCTGCCGATTTTTCCCTTGTCGCGCTTGTTGAGCAGATATCGCTCGGCCGGCCGGGCCTTGTCGGACGGGTATCCCTTCGGCTGCAGATAGACCAACGCCGACAACGGTCCGGTGATCGTGCGGCCGTCGCGGAGCGTGATCGTGTGCAGGTATTCCCGCGCGGGATAACTGCGGCCGGTATAGATCTTCTCGTCGCTGGTCGTCTCCTTGAACTTCCATTCCCGCTCCATCCACTCCCGCTTGATCTTGCAGTCGATCCGCCCCACTGCCGAGAGCGGAATCTCGCGCTGCCGCTTGAGATGCTCGTCGTAGATCGACAGCCGCTTATCGCGGGTCAGGTAGACCATGCCCGGATGGACCGAGCCGTCGGACATTTCAATGCAGCCCGGCAGGGCGTCTTCGCGTTGCTCGGTTTTGGGCCCGAACGGGTTGACCGCCGGCGGTTCGTCGGCCGTGATGGCGGAAAGAACGCACACCGCCACGGCAAGAGCGGCGGAAAATCCAATCCCCGTGCGAATCATGGGCGGATGTTTCATTGCTCATAAACACGGATAGGCGCCCGTTTAGCGGCCGCCGGCACGGCGGCCCACGTGGTGCTGCGAGCCGCCGTGCCGGCGGCTGCTAAACGGACAATGTAAACTCACCGTGTGAATCACGCGCTACTCCCTGCATTGTATTTCACCCCACCGCCCCGGTCGATGGTCGTTACGGCCTCAATCACCCACCGCGGATGGGTGCCTGTATAGCCGGCATTTACGGCTTTTGGGTTGACCGAGCGACGCTCTTTCGAGACAATATAATGTGTACGATGTATGAGAATACGAATAACGGCATTCGTTTAGCCCCGGCGTCCACGCCGGGTGAGTTGCGGAGTGAATCAGAGATTTGCTCCCGGCGTGGACGCCGGGACTAAACGGCGGCAGGAGGGGAACAGCCGTGAGGCCGCAAAATACATCCCGCTCGCCCGAACTGAACCGCCGGCGGTTCATCAAGGGCATCGGCATTGCTTCCGCCGTTGGCGGCGCTGGGCTGCCGGCCGTCGCCTGGGCCGACGACGCCGATTCCGGGCCGATCGATTGCGGACCGCCGCCGCCGGCCAAGCCGCAACACCGCACGGGCGGCGAATCGTTCCCGCCGCTGCCGCTGCCGGCCACGCCGCTGCGCCGCAGCGAGAAGAAGCGGCCGCCCGCGCCGCCCGCCCTGGTCGGCAAGGCGGCCCTCGGTTCGATCCGCTGGATCACCCGCAATGGCCGTCGGGTGCAGTATCGCGACTGGATGACCGATCCGGGCGACGTGATTTCGCTGCTCCGCTGGACCTCGCAGAAGTTGGGGATCAACTATCGGGCAGTGGAGGTCGATTTCGCCCACTTCTCCTTCGATCCCCGCGAGTTGCCGGCCCTGCTGCTGGCCGGGCACAATCATTTCCGCCTCGACGACGAGGTTCGCGTCCGGCTGGCCCGCTACGTGCTCGACGGCGGCATGATCATCGGCGACGCCTGCTGCGGCTGGAAGGATTTCACTGAATCGTTCCGCGAAGAGATCGGGTTGATCTTCCCCGGCCGGCCGTTGCGAAAAATGCTCCCCGAGGAGCCGGTCTTTTCCTCCTTCCACAAGCTCGGCAACCTGACCTACAAAAAGGCCGACGGCTCCACGTTCGTCGAGCCGCCGTGCCTCGAAGGGATCGACTTCGGCTGCCGGGCGGGCGTGATCTTTTCGCCCCGCGACTTGACCTGCGGCTGGGACGGCCACGAGCATCCCCGTGGCACGCGAGTGGTGATCGACCAGGCCCGGCAACTCGGCGCGAACATGATCACCTACCTGCTGGGCACGTTCCAACTCGGCCGGTTCCTCAGCACGACGAAGGTCTACCACGAGGCGTCAGCGCCGACCCGCGATGATTTCGTCTTCGCCCAATTGATGCACGAGGGCGATTGGGACCCCGATCCGTCGGCGGTGCATAACCTGCTGAAGTTCGCCCGCGACAACTCGACGCTGGAGGTGAAGTTCAAGCGGGCGAACGTCCGGCTGAGCGACCCCAAGGCGGCCACGTATCCGCTGCTGTACATCACCGGGCACCACGATTTCGTCTGGAGCAAGGACGAGGCCGCGCTGCTGGGGCGATACCTGCGGGCCGGCGGCATGTTGCTGGCCGACGCCTGCTGCGGACGGCTGGCCTTCGACGCCGCCCTCCGCCGCGAGATCGCCAAGGCCCTGCCCGGCGGCAAGCTGGAACGCATCCCCCTTGACCATCCGCTCTATCATTGCCTGTTCGACGTCGGGCACGTCGACTACACCCCGCGGACCCGCGAGGATTTCGGGCAACTGGGCGCGCCGGAGTTGGAAGGCATTACGATTGACGGCCGGATGGCGGTCGTCTACAGCCGGTTCGACCTGGGCAACGGCTGGGAACAATTCCCCCACGCCTACAGTTATGGTTTGCAGGAGCGGTCGGCCATGCAACTCGGGGCGAATGTTTTGGTTTACGCAGTAACGCATTAAATGTTGCGAAATATTCGTTTAGCGGCCGCCGGCACGGCGGCCTGTGCCGCCGCTATGGCCGCCGTGCCGGCGGCCGCTAAACGGAAGTTAATTGACGATTGATTCGTGCCGGCGGCCGCTAAACGGAAGTTAATTGACGATTCATTCGTGCCGGCGGCCGCTAAACGGAAGTTAATTGACGATTCATTCTCCCGGCGTGGACGCCGGGGCTAAACCACTAGCCACTAGCCACTGACCACTAGCCACACACATGTCGCCCGCCGCTGAAAACGTGATCGAACGGCTCGACTCGGCGCGCCAGAAATGGTGGCTCTGCTCGCTGCTCTCGACGACCGCGCTGGCGGCGGGCGTCTCGTTCGGCCTGTTCGTCTGCTTCATGGCGGCCGACGCCCTGTTGCGGCTCGCTTCGCCTTGGCTGCTGGGGCTTTCCGCGGCGTGGCTGCTGATTTCGTTGGCGCTGATGATCCTGGTCGGCCGGCGGCTGTTGCGGCGGCAACGCACGATCGAGGCCACCGCCCGGCGGGTCGAGGCCGAGTTCCCCGAACTGGGCAGCGACCTGATCAACCTCGTGCAACTCCGCGAGGACCGGGAGAACCAGAATAGCGTGTTTTGCCAGGCGGCCGTCAACCAGGCCGCGGCGAAAATCGGCCGCCTCCCGCTCGACCGCGCCGCGGCCGGGCAATCCCGCCGGCAACGGTTCGTCCACTGCATGCAGACCCCGCGCGACCTGGCCGAGTCGCTGGCCGTTATCGGGCTGCTGGTCGTGGTCGCCCTGCTTTGCCGGGCGATATTGCCCAACTGGGGTTCGGCCGCCACGCGTCTGCTGGCCCCGTGGACCTTCGTCCCTTCGGTCGGATCGGTGCGGATCGTCGGCGTCACGCCGGGCGACGCGGACGTGCTGGTCGGCGACAGCCTGCGGATCGGGGCCGAAATCAGCAACCCCGCCGGCCTGCCTTACGCGGCAAAGCTGTTCCTCAGGAAGCCGGACAAGTCGGAAACGCCCCTGACGATGACCGCCGACCGGACGCACACCCATTTCACGCTGACCGTCCCGTCGGTCATCGAGCCGTTCGACTATCGACTGGAGATCGGCGATTCGCAAACCCGGGTGTATTCGATCGGCGTGCGGCGGAAGCCGGTCGTGGAAAGCGCGGAAGCGACGATCCACTATCCGGCCTATATGTCGCGAAAAAACGAGACGGTCGTCCTGAAAGACATGAACGTCGAGGCCCCGCAGTACAGCCGGGTCGAGTTGCGGGTGCGGCCCTCGACGCCCGTGGCCAAGGGATACGTCGAGTTCGCGGGCGAGCAATATCCGGGCCGCGTCGAGCCGGACGGCAGCCTGCTGATTTCGGCCATGCCGCTGCTGAAGGACGGCACGTACGTCGTGCGGCTGTGGAACGACGCCGGCCATACCGATCCCAATCCGCGGGTGAACAACGTCCGCGTCCGTGCTGACGAGCCGCCGACGGTCGAGTTGACCGCGCCGGGCCGCTCCGCCACGGCCGCGCCGGGCGCGACGCTGCCGATTGCCGTCCGCGCCGGCGACGACTACGGACTCGGCCGCGTGCGGTTGGAGATGGCAATAGAGGGGCCGGGGGTGAGGGCTTCCGAAAACTCCCCTCGCCCTCAGGGAGAGGGGCCGGGGGTGAGGGCCGCCGAAAACTCCCCTCGCCCAAAGGGAGAGGGGATGATTAAGCAGTGGACCAATTTTCCCACGGCCGCGACCTCCGTCGAACGCCAATATCGCCTGAAGCTCGACCCGGCGAAGATCAAGCCCGGCCAGACGTTGCTCATCCGGGCGGTGGCCCGCGACCGTCGTTCGATCAACGAGTGGGGACTGAAACTGACTCCGCAAGAGACCGTCGGCCCATGGCAGGAAGTCAAAGTCGTCTCGAAGGAGGACGAGGCGGCGGCGGCCATCGCCCGGCTCGAAGGTCTCCGGGCCGAGTTGCTGAAAATCCTCGCGAAGCAGATTCAAGCCCGATTGATAGCCGCCAACATAAAGCCGCGACCGGCGGCCGCGCCGGGCCGCGATTCGCTGGGCGACCTTCGTTCGCGGCAGATCGAGATCCAAAAATCCACGGCCGCGGTGGCGAAAACGCTGGACACGGCCGAGCGCCGGGAACTCCGCGCAATAAAACGCGTACTGGACAACCTCGCCCTGGGCGACATGATCGAAGCCGTGGCGCTGTGCGATGAAATGTTGAAGCCGACGACATCGGACAGCGACCGTTTAGCATCCGCCGGCACGGCGGATCAAGGACGTTTAGCATCCGCCGGCACGGCGGATCGAGGACGTTTAGCATCCGCGGCACGGCGGATCGAGCCGACAAGGCCGACGTGCCGTCGGCCGCTAAACATGCCAAACAACTCACCGCCGTCCAGGACCAAATTATCGACGTGTTGCGGAAGCTGTTGGACGTTGCCCGGCGTGCGGAGGACGCTCTGTTGCCCGAGTTGGAAAAACGCGCCGGCGGCGATTTGCCCGACGACGTGAAAAACAAACTCGAAACGCTCCGCGGCAAGCTCGACAAGTTCCTCGAACAGCAGAAGAAGGTGATCGAAGCCAGCCAGGATTTGGCCAAAACGCCGGTCGACGATTTCACCAAGGAGCAGGAGGAATTGCTCAAGGGCCTGGCCGCGGCCGAGGACGATCTGTCCCGATTCATGCGGGAGTTGCAAACCGACCTGAGCAAGCTGCCCGAGCAGGATTTCGCCAACCCCTCGACGGCCAAGGAACTGGTCGAGATTCAGACGGAACTCAAAATGGCCAAGGACGCCCTGCTGAAAAAGACGGCCGACATCGCCGTTCCGCTCGAGCAGTTGGGATACGAACGGGCCGAGGAGTTGAAGACGAACCTCGAAAAGTGGCTGCCCGACAGCCCCGACCGCGAGAAGTGGAGCCAGGAGGAATCGCCCTCCGACGCCGACAAGGAGGCGCCGATGGCCGAATTGCCCGAGGAGTTGGAGGACATCGTCGGCGAACTGATGGAACAGGAGGAGGACATTTTCGACGAGATGGACGACGTCTCCAGCAGCGCCGCCGATTCGCTCGACAAAGGGGCGGGCTGGGACGCTATGGACGGCCCAATCTCGAACATGAGCGCCAAGGGTGTGACCGGCAACCGGCTGCCCAACTCCAGCGAAATCGGCGGCCGCTCGGGCGAAGGACGGCAGGGCAAGTCGAGCGGGGAGTTCGTCGGCGACGAGGCGGTCGGCAAAGGGGGCCGCAAAACGCCCAGCCGCCTGACGCCCGACCCGAACGTGGCCGGACAGATCAAGGACCACGACCGGCAGCCGGCCGGCGGCGCCACCGGCGGCGGCAAGGAAAGCGGCAAGGGGGGCGAGGGGCTCGAAGGACCCGTGCCGCGCTCGCCCGGCCCCCGCGACGCCCAGCGGCTCGCCGGCCGTCAGGCCGAGCTCCGCAACAAGGCCGAGGGCATCGACCTGCGCCTGCAGGTCTCCCAATTTAACCACACCGACCTGAAGAAGCTGATCGAGATCATGGCCCAGGTCGAGCGCGACCTGAAGGCCGGCAACTACCGCAACGCCTTGCGGCAGCGGGAGGTCTTGCTGGAAGGGCTGGGCAACGTGAAAAAATACCTCCGGGGCGATTTCCAGAGCCGCCGCGATACGTCGGAGAATCTGCCCGCCGACGTCCGCAAGGAACTGCTCGGCGGCATGCACGATCCCTCGCCCGCCGGCTGGGAGGAACTCAACCGGCGATATTTCGATCGGTTGTCGAAGGGGGACGGCGAGAAGGGGAAGGAACATCAATGACGAGATAAGGTTGCAGATTGAAGTGTGTAGTTGTTCAGCGCGTGAATTATGTTTGCAGGAATGAGCGTGATAATCACCTGTATTGGGCCGAAGGCCCTCCGGTTCTCCCAGCCCAGGGCAACGCCCTGGGGAGCGGGGCGTCGCGTCACGTTCCTATCGGCCCAACGGGCCAACCGTTCTCAAAAAGCGAATTATTGGCCCGTTGGGCCGGTGTGGTATTCCCGCTTTTACGCTCCCCAGGGCGATGCCCTGGGCTGGGCGAACGGCTGCCCCTTCGGGGCTACACTGGAAGCGGCTCATCTGTTACACAATTTACAATTTGTAGCCGCCAATCTTCTCCTTCTCATATTCTTCTCCGCCCTCTCCACTTCCACCGCCACGGCCGCCGACGCCCGCAAGGTGGTGATCCCCTTCGATTTCGTCTCGAAATTCGACGGCGGCCGCTACGGCCGGATGGTCGGCGAGATGATCTGGACGAAGCTCTCGCGCGAGGCCGGGTTCATCGTCCCCGAGTCGATGGACGAGGTCCGCGACTACTGCGCGGCCCATAAGCTCGCCCCGTCGCCCGAGATGGAGCTGGCGGCGATGCAAAAAATCATCCGCGAGGATTTCGCCGCGCAGATCGGCATTTGGGGGAGCATCGAGCGGGCAAAAGGCGCCGACGCCGACGTCTACGACTTGACGATCAAGTGCGTCGATTTCTCCGACGAGCGGCAGGCGAAGGTGATTTACGACGCTACGGTCCGCACCAAAACCGTTAGCGAAATCCCCCACGTGTACGTCAAACGGATGATCGACGCGCTGGCCGGCCGCGGAAAAGGGGACAGTTCCCCAGCGGGCCTCGACAAAATTGCCGAAGAGAACTGGAAGAAGCAGCCGAACCTGATTGCCGGCGATTTCGAGCACGGGACGAATGGCGTCCCCAAGGGCTGGGACAAAGTTGCCGGCCAGCAGCGCGAGCCGCTCGGGGGACTGGTCCGCTGGACGGCCGAAAAGGGCAACCCGTCGAACAAGGTGATCCGCTTCACCCTCGACCAGCAGGTCGCCGAGAACGAAGGTGTAATGTATTACAGCGACTATTTTCCCGTTGAGGAGGGGGCCAAGTATCGCTTCCAGTGCCGCTGGCGCAGCGACGGTCCGGCCGTGAAGGTCTTCGTGAAGTGCTACGATTATCCGCCCGACGAAGGCCGCCGCCGCGAGGTCTATCGCAGCCAGCAGAACCTCAAGGGCGCCAGCGGCCGTTGGAACACTCACACCGAGGATTTCACCCCGCGGCACCCGCAATTCACGCCCCGTTGGGGCCGCGTGATGCTCTACGCGTATCTCAAGCCGGGCTCGGTCGAGTTCGACGACGTGATCGTCAAGCGGATCGCTCCCGCCTCGCCCGGCGAGCGGTTGAAAGTCCGCCGGCCGTCGAGCCAGGGCAAAACCACCACCAAGGAGATCGAGGCCGACGAGCGCCGCGGTAAGAATCAGAATAGAGACCATAAGTAGTATCTGGCACTGCAATTTAGGGAAGCGAAACAACGGTTGAATATATGAATGATGAAGAATTGTTGAAGCGCATCTCGATCGACCCGCATGTGTGCTCCGGTAGACCTTGCATTCGCGGCACTCGTATCTGGGTGACCGCAATCGTCG
The DNA here is from genome assembly GCA_963733145.1 of uncultured Planctomycetota bacterium. Taxonomy (GTDB): domain Bacteria; phylum Planctomycetota; class Planctomycetia; order Pirellulales; family Thermoguttaceae; genus JAHIKV01. The sequence goes on from CAVTCJ010000021.1 coordinate 47,433, forward strand.
AAAACCTTGCCGAAGGAACTTCTCTGGAAGAAATCCTCGCGGCATACCCTGCTATAACCAAGGACGATATCCACGCCGCATTGGTTTTTTCCGCCAAAATGATCAAAGATAGGAATGTGAAAGGAATGCACCACTACGAATACACTTCCCAGGACTTTGGCCGCAATCCCTTGATGTTCTATTATGAGGTCACGCTGGCCTGCGACCTGGTGTGCAAGCACTGCCGGGCGTCGGCCCAGGCCGATCCGCACCCGGGCGAGCTTTCCACCGACCAGGCGAAGGCCTTGATCGAGCAGGTGGCCTCGTTTCCCCGCCGGCCGAACATCGTCTTTACCGGCGGCGACCCGCTGAAACGGGGCGACGTCTTCACGCTCATCCGTCACGCGGCGGACGCCGGACTGCACGTGGCCCTGACCCCCTCGGCCACGCCGCTGGCGACGCTCGAGGCATTTCAAAAGGCGAAAGAGGCCGGCGTCGGGGCGCTGGGCATCAGCCTCGACGGCCCGGACGCGGCGATCCACGACGCCTTCCGCGGCTGGGAGGGGAGTTTTCAGCGGACGATGGAAATGCTGGACAACGCCCGGCAGTTGCAATTGCCCGTGCAGGTCAACACCACGATCACGGCCCGCAACTTCCGGCAGGTGGACGCGATGGCCGCGCTGCTGGCCGAGCGGGGCATCGCCATGTGGTCGGTGTTTTTTCTGGTGCCGGTCGGCCGCGGCGTCGAGGAGCAACGGATATCGCCCGAGCAGTACGAGGAGGTCTTCGAGCGGCTGTGGGATCACGCCCGGCGACAGCCTTACGCGGTGAAGACGACCGAGGCGCCGCACTATCGGCGTTTCGTGCTGCAGCGCGGCGGCGATCCGCTGGCGGGTCCCGACCAGTCCGCTCCCGCCCGGGCGCCGCTGGGCGTGGGCGACGGCAAGGGGATCATGTTCGTCAGCCACACGGGCGAGATTTTTCCCGCCGGGTTCCTCCCGCTCTGCTGCGGGCGGTTCCCGGCCGACTCGGTGGTCGACGTGTATCAGAACCATCCCACCTTCCTCGCCGTGCGCGATCCCGATCGGCTGAAGGGGCGCTGCGGCGTCTGCGAATATCGCCGCGTCTGCGGCGGCAGCCGCGCCCGGGCGTTCGCCCTGACCGGCGATTTCATGGAGACCGATCCGGATTGCAATTACGTGCCGCGCGGGTGGAAGGAATCGTAGCCATAGAACATCAGGCATACGCACGATCGATCGTTTAGCGGCCGTCGGTACGACGGCCCATGCCCCGCCGCAGGCCGCCGTACCGGCGGCCGCTAAACGGGCTTAGCGATGCTTTCTTGCCGCGTCACTTGCCGACGCAGAAGCGGCTGAAGATGCGATCCAGCACGTCGTCGGCATAGACCGCGCCGACGACTTTTCCCAGTTCCTCCAGGGCCAGGCGAATTTCAGCGGCGGCCAGTTCATCCTGTCCGGCTTCGGCGACGCGGCGGGTGCGCTCGATGCTCAGGCCGGCGAGCCGCAACGACTCTCGGCAGCGAACGGCCGTATCGGCAACGACGTCCGCCGTCCCGGCCCGCGCGGCCAATATCTTCCGCCGCAACTCGCCGCGCAGCCGATCGATTCCCGCGCCGGTCCGGCTGGTGGTGGGCAATGCGCGGAAATCCAGCCTGGTGTCTCCACCAAGGTCGCACTTCGTCAGCACGACGATTGTTCGCTCGGCGGCGTTTCTCGCCTGCTCCCGCTCCCAATCGTCCAGCGGGCGGGACGAGTCGATACAGAGCAGGCGGATGGTTGCTTGGCGGGACCGCTCGGCGGCGGCGGATTGGGCGGCGTCGTCAATTTCTTGCGAAACCGCAAACGGGGCCATTGAATGACCAGTGAGCCGGTCATCCCTCGTTCCCGCGGCGTCGATCAAGCGGCATTTCACGCCGTCGAGATCCAGTTCGGCGACCAGATAGTCCCGCGTGGTGCCGGGCAGATCGGCGACCAGGGCCGCGGCGTCGGCGGCCAGGGCGTTGAAGAGGCTGCTCTTGCCGACGTTCGGCCGGCCGGCCAGCACTGCACTTTCCAGTTCGACCGACTCGCCGCGGGAGGCCATTTGGGCCAGCGCCGCCGCAATCTGCTTGGCGGCCTCGTCCAGCCGGGCGAGCAACTCGTCGCGGGCAATGAAGGGAATCTCCTCGTCGGCGAAATCGAAGCCCGCCTCCAGGTGCGAGAGCAGATCGAGGAGCGCTTCGCGGAGCGCGTGGAGCGGCCGGGCAAGTCCGCCCGCCAGTTGCCGCAGGGCGACGTCGAGTTCGCGGCGGTCCGCGGCGTCGATCACGCCCAGGACGGCCTCGGCCTGGCTGAGGTCGATCCGCCCGCCGAGAAACGCGCGGAGGGTGAATTCGCCCGGTCCGGCCAATCGGGCCCCGGCCGCGGTGAGCGAGCGCAGCACGAGTTGCAGCAGCGGCGGCGAGCCGAGCGTGTGGATTTCGACGACCGGCTGCCCGGTGTAGCTCCGCCCGTCCGGCCAACAATAAACTTCGCAGGGCAAGGGCGAAGCGAGTTCGGGCAAATGGAGCGCGCCGGACGCTGCGCAGGGCGATTGCGGCTCGGCGAGTAGCTCGGATTCCTCGCCCCGGAAATATCGTGCGACCGAGGGGAAGGCGTCCGGCCCGCTGACGCGGACGATTCCCCGGGCGGCGCCTCCCGGCGGCGAGGCAACGGCGGCGATCGTGTCGTCCAGGGGGTGCATGTTCGATCAGTCGGCGTAGAGAGTACGTTTCACGCACCTCAGAACGGTCGCGTTCCGCTTGCGGTTTCGCAGCCGCGATTCTTTACTTCTTCTTCCGCAATTTATCGGCGACGGCGCGTTCGCGGGCCTTGGCCTCCCCGCGGGTTTCCGGGGCCGATGTCACCGGCGCCGGCTTGGGGAAGAACTGCCGCTCGGCCAATCCCCATATACTGGAGGCGATAAAGTAGAGGCACAGTCCGCTGGCCACCTTGTAGAACAGCAGGCCCATGAACAGCATCATGTACTTCATGATTTTCTGCTGCATGGCCGCTTGGTCGTCGGCCGCCGGCGGCATGAGTATCTTCTGCTGGGCAATGAATAGCACGACCGTCAGGATAGGCAGCAGGTTGAAATACGGCCCGAGGCCGAAAATCCCCTGCCCGCTGTTGACCCAATCCAGTCCGAGTTTATGCCACATGTTGCTCCAGTCGATAAGCATGTCCGGCGCGGCCAGGTTCGAGCACCAACGGACGGCGTTGGAGATCAACGGCGCGTTGCGCAGCTCGATGTCGACCATCAGCGCCCTGTACAGCCCGATAAACACCGGCATCTGGATGAAGATCGGCAGGCAGCCGCTCAGCGGGTTGTAGTTGTGCTTGCGGAACAATTCCTGCTGGGCCTTGGTGCGGGCCTCGGAGTTGTTCTTGTACTTCTCCTGGAGTTTCTTGATCTCCGGCTGCAAGAGTTGCATCTTCTGCGCGCCGACGACCTGCTTGCGGCTCAAGGGGAACATGCAAGCCCGGATCAGCACGGTCAGGAGGATGATCGCCAGCCCGTAGTTGAAGGTCACGAAGTAGAAGAAGTGCAGCACCTTGGTCAGCGGCACGGCGACCACGGCGAAGATCGGCCAGCCGTAGTAGACCAACTCGCTCAGTTGATATTCGGGGTTGGCCAGCAGCGGCGGCCGCTTCGGTCCGGCGAAGAGCATCATCTGGTGCCTCAACACCTTGCCCGGTTCGAGCTTCGCCGTCACGCTCGTCAAGCGGCAGGAAGTATTGGCCCAGTTTGTGTGTTTCGGGTCAACCCGGCCCACGCAGATCGGCTCGATGTTGGCGAACCATACGTCCGCGGAGTTTTTCCGCTGGGGCATCAGCACGGCGGAAAAATACTGGGCGTCCACTCCGACGTAAGTCAGCATCTTGTCCGGAGGCGTATCCGGGTGCAGCTTGTCTTTCTCTCCGCCGGCTACCTTGGTGGTGTTGATCATCGTCGGCGTGGCGCCGCCGAACGAGATGACGTAGTCCCGCAGCCCCGAGCCGCCCCAGTTGCGGCTGACCTTGTAGGCGTACCACTTGCCTTCCAGCGGCAGGCCGTTGGGGCCGTCAAGCTGGTAGGCCACGTCGCTGGCCTTCTCGCCGATGTTGCGGATGCTGAGCTCGAACTCCAGGTTATAGGCCGGATAGTCCTGGTCGGCCTGCAATTTTTCGGGCACCTTGGCCAGGCTATAGGTCTTGGTGAACTCCAGGCCCAGCTTCGGAACCTTGCGGCTGAACACGGCGTGCACCTGGTCGGCTTCGACGAGCCGCCAATTGGCCGTCCGCAGCTTCAGGCCGTCCAGTTCGCGGTTGACGGACTTGGGCCGGGGAGTGATCCCGTCTGGATTGTGGTTCTTCTCTTCGGGCGCTCCCTGTTTTGTGTCTTGCTTTTCCTTCTTCTCTTGCTCCTCCAGATTCTGGTCGTCGAACTGCTGCAAGGTCAGCAGCATGGAGAGCGGATCGTCGTCTTCGGGTTGGACCACGTCCAGCGGGATGCGGCGGAGGACGGCAGGCAACTTGATCGGTTTGCCGTCGCGGACGATCGACAATTGCACCTTCTGTCCGGGGCGTGTGGTGCGGAGGACCGTCTCCAGCGATTGCGGGCCGGAAACCGCGGCGGCGTCGACGGCCTTTAGCACGTCGCCCGGCTTCAACCCGGCCTCGGCCGCCGGCGTGCCGGCGCCGACGTATCGCACCAGGCAGCCGTTCCCCTCGTGATCCGAGGTCGAGGCCAAATGGCCGAGATAACCGTAGCGATCGTCGACGTTGCAGTAGCGGGGACTATTCAGTTCAATCCGCGCCAGAGCGGCCCCCTTGCTGGTCAGCGTGACCAACATTCGATTATCCGATTTGGGATCCAGCGAACCGAGCGTGACCCATTTCTCGGGCTGCTCCGGCTCCGGCTTGACGGCCGGCTTGACGGCCGCGTTGACGGCGGGAGCTTTTTCCGGTTGCGGCTTTTCGGCCGGTTCTTCGACCTTTTCGCCGGGCTTCTCCGCCTTTTTGCCGGGCTTCTCCGCCTCCGGCTTTTTCGCCGGGGGTTGCTTGTTGGCCTGATTGGCGGCGGCCACGGGCTGCTGCGGATTGGCCGGAGGGGGATTCATCCGATGCATCAGCGCGGAATAGCCGAGCAGAATCGCAAACGACAACACGAGAAACAGGACGAAACGGCGCTCCATTCGCTTATACCTTCCGGGAGATGCTGGTTGTTTGAGTATTAGCGTGCCAAGGACTCACAAACGCCCCGCGACTGCGGTCGCGGGGGATGTGGAATCCCGCACTTCTCCCCCGCGACCGCAGTCGCGGGGCGTTTGGCCATTGTTGCTGTAGCTTTCCGAGAATAAATGTTCCCGGGCGCGGACGCCGGGGCTAAACGGGCGGCATCCTCCCCATGTCGTGAACGTCAACGCCCGTCGCGGAGCCGATCGCCAAGGAAATTGTCCAGTTCGGGAACATCGTAGATTTTGGCGATCGTTTGCTCGAACGGATACTCGACGCGGCGGAACCGCACCAGATCGTCCTCCAAAATGACGTAGCAGGAGCGGGGGTTGCCGTCGCGGGGTTGCCCCACCGAACCGACGTTGATCATCACCTTCTCGCCGCCGAGATGATACTCGTAGTTCAATTCCTCGGGGCTGAAGAAATTAAAACTCTCGGTAAACACCCCCGGCACATGGGTGTGTCCCTGAAAGGCGTACTGTGGAATCAGGGCGAAAATCTTCTCCAGCTTCCGTTTGTTGTAGATGTCCTCGGGAAAAACGTACTCGTTCAACGGATTCCGCGCCGATCCGTGAACGTAGAGTGTTTTGTCCTCGATGTGCGTGCGGGGCAACTCGCCGAGGAAATCCCAACGCCGCTGCCTGGCGGCGGGAGTGCCGGGGCCGTTTTCCAGTTGGTTGCGGGTCCAGAAAATCGCCCGCTCCGCGCCCGAATTGAATCCCTCCGGATCGAACAGGGCCCCCTGGTCGTGATTGCCCAGCAGGCAGACGGGACACTTCATAATCTCGTCGATCACCTCGCGGGGATTGGGGCCGTAGCCGACCAGATCACCCAGGCAATAAATCTCGGTGACGCCCTGGTCGCGAATGTCGGCCAACACCGCCTCGAGGCCCTCGATGTTGCTGTGAATATCGCTGATGAGTGCTCGTTTCACGCTCTTAAGCTTTCGGGTGCCTGAGCCCGCGAGGGGGGTGTCAATACAGGAGAATTCACCACAGTCTCATTTTGTCTAACTCAGTCTATTGTCGCATCTTGGAGCGGTCAAGTCGAGATACCTCTTGTCGAAGGGGCCGGAATCGGCCATGCTTTCTCGGGGAGGCCCTTGCACGATGCGAATTCTTGCCCTGGAAACCACCGACAAGACCGGCAGCGTGGCCGCGCTGCACGATTGTAACATACTGGCGCAGTTGATGTTAGACCATAACCAGCGGAGCGCCCAATCGTTGGCCCCGGCGATGAAAACGCTGCTCGAACAGGTCCAGTGGCAGCCAAAAGACGTTCAATTGGTGGGGGTCTCGGTCGGTCCGGGCTCTTTTACCGGACTCCGCGTCGGCGTGACAACCGCCAAAGTCTTCGCCTACGCCGTAGGGGCAGACGTGCTGGGAATCAACACTCTCGAGGCCATCGCCCTTGGCGGGGCAGAAGATATTTGTAGGACAGGTTGCCAACCACGTAGGACAGGTTGCCAACCTGTCCCAGAAGATCAGACAGATTCCGAGTCACCCAGGACAGGTTGCCAACCTGTCCTACATGCGGCCATGGACGCCCAACGGGGCGACGTGGTTGCGCAATCCTTCGCCGTTCGTTCGCCGGAGCGGGTCGAACCGCTGGGGCCGCAGGAGCTGCTGCCCGCCGAGCAGTGGCTCGCCCGGCTGGCGCCGGGAAGCGTTGTCTCGGGACCGGCCCTGATTCGCCTGACCGATCGCTTGCCGCCGGGAATCGTGGCGCTGGATCGAGTAGTTTGGTCGCCGCGGGCGTCAGCCGTTGGCCGTCTGGCCGCCCAGTATTACGCGGCCGGTCGCCGCGACGACCTCTGGAACCTTGTTCCTCGTTATTGCCGCCGCAGCGCTGCCGAGGAAAAATGGGAGGCAATGGGGAAATAGTTGCCCGCTCGTTCCCATGCTCCGCATGGGAACGCATTGTTCGGACGCTCCGCGTCCGTTCCGTAACCGATTAACGTGTCGTAAAACAATTAACTACCGGATTAAGGTTTGTAGGGAACGCCCTCCGTGGCGTTCCGTGGCAGGTTTGAAGGCTTGTTTTCCCCGCACCCGGAACGCCACGGAGGGCGTTCTCTACAGGAATACCTCGTCGATGATTTCGGTAGATAATTGATTTACGACGCCTAACGTTGAATATTTTCCAGCCGCGCGGACGCCGAGCGTCCGGGCAGTGTGTTGCCACGCGGAGCGTGGGAACAAGGTGTAAACATCCCAAACGCAATGACCAACGAATCGCGTTCACAAGCCGATCGGGAAAAAAGCTGGGTCGCCGGCATGTCGTTGGCCGCGGCCGTGCTGCTGACCGGCACGAAATTGGGCGTCGGCCTGTGGACCAACAGCCTCGGCATCCTCTCCGAGGCGGCCCATTCCGCGCTCGATCTGGTGGCGGCCGCCGTCACGCTCTGGGCGGTCCGCGTCTCCGGCCGGCCCGCCGACCGGGAACATACCTACGGCCACGGCAAGTTTGAAAACCTCTCCGCCCTGTTCGAGACCTTGCTCCTGCTGGTCACGTGCGTGTGGATCATTCACGAGGCGGTCGCCCGGCTCTTCTTCCGCGGCGAACCGCTAGTCAAGGCGAACGTCTGGGCCTTCCTGGTGATAATCCTCTCTATCGTGGTCGATATTTCGCGGTCCCGGGCGCTGAAAAAGGCCGCAATCAAGCATTCCAGCCAGGCCCTGGAGGCCGACGCCCTGCACTTCTCGACCGACGTCTGGTCGTCGGCCGTCGTGTTGCTGGGACTGTGCGGGGTGACGATCGGCACACGATTCGATCTGCCCTGGATGATCCACGCCGACGCCGCGGCCGCGTTGGGCGTGGCGGCGATCGTCGTCTGGGTCAGCCTGCGGTTGGGCAAGAAGTCGGTCGACGATCTGTTGGACGGCGTGCCGCAGGGTCTGCACGATCGGGTGGCCGACGCCGCCCGGGCGGTTCCCGGCGTGAACGACGTGACACGGCTCCGCTTGCGCCGTAGCGGCCCGGACTATTTTGCCGACGTGACGCTGACCGTCGGCCGGGGGGCGGCGTTCGAGCGGGCGCACGAAATCGCCGACCAGGTCGAATCGGCCCTGCACGCCGTCCTGCCCGGCGCCGACGTGGTGGTTCACGTCGAGCCGGCCGTCGCGCCCGATGAGGACGACACCACGAAAATCCGTTTATTGGCGGCCCGGCACGGCCTTGGCGCACACGGCATCCGCTTCTACAAGGACGACGGCCAGCGCTGGCTGGAATTGCATCTGGAGGTGAGCGAATCGCTCCTGTTGGACGAGGCGCACTCGCTGGCGTCGGTCTTCGAGCGGGAGCTGCGCGAGACGCTGCCCGGCGTGACCCGCATCGTCACCCACATCGAGCCCGTCGGCGACGCGGCCGCGACGGTCCACAGCCGGCCCGCCGAACGTTCGCAGGTGCGGAAAGCGATCGACGCTTTCCTCGTCGAAAATCACCTGTCCATCCAGACGCATAACATCCAGGTGCAACAGGTGGAGGGAGAACTGGCCGTTTCGTTCCACTGCACACTGGAGCCGGCCACCGCCATCACCGCGGCCCACGACCTGACCGTTCGCCTGGAGGAATACCTTCGCGCCCACGTGCCCGGCCTGGGCCGGGTGGTGATCCACGTCGAGCCGGAAAAAGAGGTGTGATATGAGCGGTAAATTACAGTCCAGCGGGCAAGATAAGAGCAAAAGAACCCACGCCGATAAATCCACCGCGCACACCGGGGAACAGACGACCGAGGTGCAGCCGACCGTCGATTTTACGCCGCAGGTGTTGCCGGCCGAACGCGCCGACCGCAGCCGATTCGCTCGCGGACGGCGGCGCCGCGCATCGGACCGATGTGTCTGCTCCGGGGGATCTGCCGGTGCTGCCGCCCGGGTCGCGGTATGCGATGGATCGGCTCCATGCCGAAGGGGGCATCGGCCGGGTGTGGCTCGCCCGCGATACCCAACTCAACCGCTTCGTGGCCATGAAAACGCTGCGGCCGGAGCTGCTCGGCCACGGCCGCGTGCGGAGCCGCTTCCTGCAAGAGGCGCAGATCACCGGCCAGCTCGAACATCCGGGCATCGTGCCGGTCTATGAAGTGTCGAGCCGACCCGCGGACCGGCGCGCCCTTCTACTGCATGCGCTTCGTTCGCGGCCGCACGCTGGACGAGGCGTCGCGTGAGTTCCACCGCCGGCGGCGGGCGGGCGAAGAGGAGCCGCTCGCGCTGGTCGCGCTGCTGAGTGCGTTTGTCACCATCTGCAACACGGTCGCTTACGCCCATTCCAAAGGCGTGATTCATCGCGATCTCAAAGGCGAAAACGTGCTGCTGGGCGATTTCGGCGAGGTGTTCATTCTCGACTGGGGCGTGGCCAAAGTCCTCGACGCGCCGGAAGACGCCGGAAACGACCAACTCGCCATTCAAACTCCCGCGACGGACGGCTGTCGAACCATTCACGGCTCGATCGTGGGCACTCCGGCGTACATGGCCCCCGAGCAGGCCGAAGGCCGGCAGGACCTCGTCGATTGCCGCTCCGACATCTACGGCCTGGGCGCGGTGCTCTACGAAATCCTCACCGGGCAGCCGCCCTTCGCCGGTTCGAGCACGGTGGAGATATTGGAAAAGGTGTTGCGCGACGCGCCGATTCCGCCCCGCCGGCTCTGGCCCGAGGCGCCGGCAGGGCTGGAGGCCGCCTGTCTGCGGGCGCTGTCGAAGGACCCCGCCGGCCGTCACCCTTCGGCCGCCGCGCTGGGCCAGGAGGTGCAGAACCTGGCAGGAAATGCAGCGCCGCCAGGCCGAGGAAGACCTCCGCCGCAGCCGCGAGCGATTCGAGCTGGCCGTCCGCGGCTCGCAGGACGGGCTGTGGGATTGGGACCTGCTCGGCGACGAGGTCTTCTTCTCGCCGCGGTGGAAGAGCATTATCGGATACGAAGACCACGAACTCGCCAACCGGCTTGACGAATGGACCGATGCGGCTGCATCCCGACGAGCGGGAGCGGGTCCTGGCCGCGAACTACGCCCACATCAACGGCACGACCTCGCACTACGAATACGAGTACCGGCTGCGGCACAAGGACGGGTCGTATCGCTGGATTCTCGCCCGCGGCGTGGCCCTGCGCGACGCCAGCGGCAAGGCGTATCGCATGGCCGGCTCCCATGTGGACATCACCGCCCGCAAAGAGATGGAACAGAATTTGCAACAGGCGGAGCAGCGTTATCGGGCGGTCGTCGAGTCGGCCCCTTGCGGAATTCTCGTCGTCGACGGCGACGGCCGCATCCGCGACGGCAACGCCCGGGCGGCCCTGCTGCTCGGCCTTTCGGCCGAGCGACTGATCGACGGTTCACTCGTCGCACTCTGCCGGCTTGTGGCGGGCGACGACGACGCGGCGCCGAGCGAGGGGGATATTTCAGACTTGATTCGGCCCGCCGCCGGAGAGCAATCCCGCCCGCTCGCCTTGACACTCACCAGAGAGGACGGCGGTTTGAGCCGGCTTTCCTTGACGGCCTATCCGATCGGCCACCCGGCGGCGGAAAACCAGGCCGGGGCGGTGGTCTACCTCCAAGGTAGGCATTGAAAAACGGGCCGGCTCGAAAGTCGGCCCGAGGAAAAAATGCCGTAACCGTTCACGGAGCGGCAGGGGACTGGTCCATTTTTCGGCGGGAAAACGTAATTTCATCGATAATTCGTGGGCCGAAAACATGGACCTGTCCCCCTCCCGCCGCTCCAGGGGGACTGTCCCCTTCGACGCCGTGTTACCGCCGCTTTCGCCAGGCGTAGGCCGCCAGGCCGGCCAGAGCGCAGGCCAGCAGGGCCAGCGTGCCCGGCTCCGGGACCTCGCCGAAGTGCATCGACTGAACGGCCTCGTTGAAGGGAACGCCGGCAACGTGCCAGTTTTCACCCAGGACGGCCAGGTCCAAGAGGTTGACGACTCCGTCGCCGTTGAAGTCGCCCTGTTCCCAATCCTTGCCTACACCGTACCAATTTGCCCCCAAATCGGCCAAGTCGATGAGGTTGACCGCTCCGTCGCGGTTCGCGTCGCCGGGGAGGACGAAGCCGCTGGCCCGGGCGCCGCCCAGGATAGCGACTTCCGCGGAAGTCAAAATCCGGTTGGTGAACAAGAAGCTGCTCAGATAGCCCGGACCGGTCTCGGCCGGCACGTCTCCGTCGGCAAGGAGCCAAGTGTAGGAATCGGACTCGGTGGGGTAGAGCGCCCAACGGCCGTCAAGACCCGATTCGTCGTCGCTTTGGTATCCCAGGGTGGTTCGCTCCGAGTCAGTCCAACCGAGAGCAGGATCGTCGTTGCCGTAGACCGACGTGACCCTACTCACCGGCCAACCGTCGATATACACGTCGATAATCGAAAAGGCCGCTCTCGTTTGCACGGCACCGGTGCTAGAGACAGTCACGACTAGGCGGTGCCAGGTGTCGTCCTGAACCGCGCCGCCATAGTGGCCCCGGACGCCGACGCCGCGGCTGCTTTTTTCGAGGAACAACTCGCCGTTGTTCGCGTTGTTCGGGTCGGTGTTGTAGAAGGAGGCGTAGTCCCGTTCCATGTTTGCCACGTCTTGAACGAGAAAGTCCCAACCCATCGTGTATTGGTTGATGTGCTGCCCGCCGCCGTTGGCCGAAGAGGCGGTGTCCAGCAGCAGTCCCTGAAGGTTGGTGAAGGCCGGATATTTCAGGACACCGGCGTCGCCGCCGGGCATGGCGGGCAGGCCGAAGGAACTAGCCGTACCCCATTGGATCACGCTTCCCGTGCCCTCAATGCCGCCGGCGTAGGCCAGGGTGCCCGGCCCGTATAGGGCGTTCAGGCTCTGGTCGTCGAAGTTGACCTGCGTGGTGGCGGCCGCGCCGCTCGCCGGCTGCGCGAGAAGCAGGATCGCCGCTGCGACGGACATCAGAAAGGCGTATCGACTGAACACGATGCAAGCCCTTTCCGGCGGAATCGGCCGCCCCAGGGGGACAGTCCGATTTTCGCGGCGAAACGCTAATTCGCGGGGCTGCGTCCCTCGCGCCGCGAAACTTGGGACAGTCCCTTTGCACAACGGCAAAAACGAGAGCAGGCCGAGCAACAACCCGGCATCCGTGCATGCCCGGTCACGACCCGGCCTACCATATATTTCACGTTGGGGCGACGGTACAACTCATGTTGGGGTGGCAGTTCAACTGCCACCCCAACCGTAGCCCAACGGTGTATACAAGTTGCGCTACCGCCGCTTCCGCCAAACGTAGGCCAGCAGGCCGACCAGTCCGCAGGCGAGCAAAGCCAGCGTGCCCGGCTCGGGGACCTGCCCGAAATTGATTTCGACCAGCACCTTAGCCTGTCCTGGCGGGGACACGACAGCCGCAGGGAACGATGTTCCCCCTGAGTCCGAAAGGAGCAAATCGGGAATCGTGAGTCCCTTGCTGGTGAGAGTCGCGATTTGGAGCACCGGCAAAGCGCTATTCCAACCGTTCTCGTATTGTCCGCCGGCAGACACGGCAAAGCCGCCTATTAGCTGACTCGAACTCACGCCCGAGGAGGCGACAACAAGGTCGTCTATAAGATCCCCGGAAATTTCGTCCTCGTGGCTCGGGACGAGAAGGAAGTGGGTTTTTGTGTCCACTGCATCGGAGAAAGGAAGGTTGGCCGTGTAAGAAAATGCGCTGACAATCGGCGGATTGGAATTATTCTTGACCTGGAGGTCAAAGCCATACATGGTTTCGCCGGCGGTCGGAGTCACCATCATCGTATAGATGGTGTAGGTTCCCGAAGTCGTGGTGTCCCACGACCCCATGAGTTCGGCGGAGGCCACGCTCGGCATCAGTGCCGCCGCACAAAAGAGAATCAAAACTTTTTTCATATCGCTGTCTCCGTTGTCAAAAGAAGTCAACCAATTTTCGGAAATGGATTTTTTCCCGCAGTGCAGAGAACTCTTAATTCTCCCCCGGCGATGCTCGATCCAATCGGCAATTCGCGCAATACCCATACTCTCGGAGCGATGCTCCAGCTACCTCCTAAAATACCGGTGGGTCAACAAAATGTCAACTATTTGGGGGAAAACGGGAAAGTTTTCTGCTGCAAAACAATCACAATAGGGGGTGAACGTCGCTGTATAGCCGGCTTTCGCCGCCGATATTTCCTCCGGAAATCGCCGACGGAGCAGTCCGGCGGCGCTGCTATCGACAGTCGGATAAGTAATGCAACTGTTTAGCGGCCGACGGTACGTCGGCCAGCGGCTGAACACGGGCCGTCGTGCCGACGGCCGCTAAACGGGTGTTGCATTAGTTTTCTGAGCATCAATAATCGCGGATTTCACCGCCGGAGAGATGCCGCATCATCTTTCAAGAGATGCGGTTATGGCAATTCAGAGGGAATACGCCGTAACCGTTCACGGGAAGGGAAAGCACCGTCTGTGAATGGTTACGTCCTACTGGCCTGCCGGCTGTTGATCGTAAAGCGGCATGGGGGGCGGAGTGATCGCCGCGGCCGCTGACGGACCGGGGCCGGCGTTGGCGTGGACCCGGTTGCGGCCGGACTGTTTCGACCAGTAGAGGGCCTCGTCGGCCCGCCGCATCATGTCCTCGATCGAAGCCGCGCTGCGGGAATCGGAGACCCCGAAGCTGGCGGTGATTTTAACCGACTCGTTGCGGACGACTACGCAGCACTCGGCGATTTTCCGCCGGCAGCGCTCGGCCAGATGGTAGGCGTCGACGGCCGACTCGTCGGGAACGACGATCGAAAACTCCTCGCCCCCGTATCGCGCCGGCAGGTCGATTTCGCGGCACTCCCGGGCGATGGCCCGGGCCGTCTCCTGGAGCAGCTTGTCGCCGACGTGATGGCCGTAGAGGTCGTTGACGTTCTTGAAATGATCGAGATCGGCCATGACGAACGCCACCTGGCCGCTGTGCCGCTCGATCCGCGCCCACTCGCATTGCATTCGTTCCATCAACGCCCGGCGGTTCGGCAATCCGGTCAGCGGGTCGATGTGGGCGTGCTCGATCAGCAGGTCCTGCAGGTGCTTGGTGCGCAAGGCCGCGCGGACCCGGGCCCGCAACTCGAAGGCGTCGAAGGGCTTGGCCACGTAATCCACCGCCCCGAGGTCCAGGCCGTGGACCTTGTCCTCGGGCGTGGCGGCCCCCGAAAGAAAGAGGACGGGAATCATGCACAGTTCCGCATCCGCCTTGAGCACGCGGCAGACCTCGAAGCCGGACATGTCGGGCATATCCACGTCGAGCAATATGATGTCCGGCTTCTCGCGATGGGCGGCCTCCAGGCCGGCCGTGCCCCCGCCCGCGCAGACAATCTCGAGATCCTCTTTCGCCAAGCGGGCCTTGGCTACAGCCAAAGCGTCCGGACTGTCATCGATCATGAGGACTTTCATCGCGTGTTTCTCCCTGCCGAGATAGTAATACATTATTCGTTTTGTTTGAGGTACGAACTGGGAAGTTGCGTTTGGGGATTCGGGGATCGGGGGTTATCGCTTGCGGTTTCGCACTAACCACGTACCACGCAGGTTGGGGTCGCAGTTGTACTGCCACCCCGTGTCGGCAGTACAACTGCCGCCCCAACAAACATTTTCCCACTAACCACTAACAACTAACCACTATTCACTATATCTTCTGTTCCGCCGCGACGTTGCGAAACCCTTCCTGGACGGCGCGGCACAAACCGGCGACTTCTTCGAGGGCTCTTTCAGCCGCCCGGCGGTCATTCGCGGCGGCGGCGTCTTCGAGCATCTTGCCGGCGTCGGTCAGGGAGGGGTAGCCGTAAGAGCCGCCCGCCCCTTTCAGACGATGGGCGCATCGTTTCAAGTCATCAAATCGATTTTCGTTCAAGGCCTGGCCCATTTCGGACAGTTGCTCGCTCAGCCCGTCGACGAACCCGCCGAGGATTTCCACCACGTCTGGATCGTCGGCGTAGAACGAGACGATCGGCCCATCGTCGGGTAGAGTTGTTTTTTCAGTGTCCGCCGGGGCAACGGCATCGGCCGGCGCCCGGCCCACGCTGGCGGCGATTTCGCGAACCAGCCGGACCCGGTCAATCGGTTTGGTCAGGTACTGGTTGCAACCGGCGTCCAAGCATTGCGTGCCGTCGCTGGACATGGCGTTGGCGGTCAGGGCCAGGATGGGGCGCTCGTAACCGCGCTGGCGGAGCAAGCGGGTCGCCTCGTAGCCGTCCATCACCGGCATGTTCATGTCCATCAGGATGGCGTCGAACGGTTCGGCGGCGGCCGCCTCCACGGCTTCCCGGCCGTTTTCCGACGGTGACCACGGTTGCGCCCGCCGCCCGGAGCACGGTTTCGATCAACTGGCGGTTGTCGTATCCGTCCTCGGCCAGCAGGATGCGAAGCCCGTCGAGGTCTTTCGACGGTTGTCGTTCGGGGAGCGGGAGCCGCTCGTGTTCCGCCTCGGCTGGATTGTTCAGCATGGGCACGCCTTCGAGGTCGCCGATGGGGACGGTCAGGCTGAAGTCGCTGCCTTGTCCCCAAATGCTGGAGGCGGCCAATTCGCCGCCCAGCATGGTGATGATGTGCCGCGAGATGGCCAGCCCCAGCCCCGTGCCGCCGAACTTCCGAAAGACGGATTCGTCGCCTTGAGCAAACGGCTCAAACAGTTTGGGCAACATCTCCTCGCGGATGCCGATGCCGGTGTCGATGACCTGTATCCTGACGGCGGGTTGGCCTTGCCACTGGGGCAAGAGCGAGGTCACCATCCGCACGCTCCCTTGCTGGGTGAACTTCACCGCGTTGCCGGCCAGGTTGATCAGCGCCTGGCGCAGCCGGGCGGGATCGGTCGAAATCGTCTCCGGCAAAGCGGTCTCGTACTCGACCGACAAGGCGATGCCCCGCTGTTCGGCGCGGGGTCGGACTACGCTGGCCACGTCGGCGACCAGCGACACCAGGCTGCAACGGCGCATTTCGAGCGTGAACTTGCCGGACTCGATCTTGGACAAATCCAAAATGTCGTTGATCAGCGCCAGCAGATGCTCGCCGTTGCGGCGAATCACCGCCAGATAGTTGTTCCGGCTGCTCTGGTTGGTGGCCGGGTCCATCAGCAGGTCGGTATAGCCGAGGATGGAGGTCATGGGGTTGCGAATTTCGTGGCTCATGCGGGCGAGGAACTGGCTTTTCGCCCGCGTCGCCGATTCCGCAACTTCCTTGGCCTGGCGGAGTTCCTGCTCCATTTTCCTCCGGGCGGAGATGTCGCGGGAGACGCCCTGGATGGCGATCATTTTGCCCGATTCGTCGTACATCCCGCTATAGGTCACTTCGCACCAGGCGGTCGAGCCGTCCTTGCAGAGCAATTCCAACTCGATGTCGCCGGGATCGGGGTGTACGCCGGTCTTGGCCGCGCGATGCAAATCTCTGAAGTTCCGCGTTGGCCCGGACAAAAGAGGCGGGGGTCATTATTTCCGGCAGCGACAACGTCTGGTAATCCTCGGCCGTGAATCCCAGGTTGTTCGTCACCGAAGGACTGATGAAAAAGATCTTGCCGGTGAAATCGATCGCCCAGATCATGTCGCTGACGTTTTCGGCGAAGAGGCGGTGTTTTCGCTCGCTGATTCGCAGGGCTTCGGCCGCCCGGCAATCGATGATCGTCTTCGAGGCGATCTCCGCCAGGTTCGCCAGGAAGGCGTCTTCTTCGTCCGAGACCGGATGCTTGGCGAACATGGCCAACACGCCCACCGCATTGCCGTCGGTATCGCGGAGCTTATATCCGGCGAAAGAGACCAGGCCCAGTTCTTTGGCCCATTCGTGGTTTTGCACGCGGGGATCGGTGGTGACGTGATTGGTGACGAACTTTTTATCGGGGCCGCTGGCGATGTATCCGATCTTGCAGATGCCCAGGGGAATGCGCTGGTGGTCGCCGTCGACGTGCGTGTAGCGGCCGGAGCTGGCCATCAAGTGGAGGCATTTTTCGCGGTTGACGCAGATGTTGGGGCCTTCGGTCAGAGCGGCGTTTATGCAACCGTAGCGGCATAGATCGCCGGGCTCGATCATCCAGATGCGGCAGAAATCGAGGTCGAGAATATGCACGGCCGCGTCGGTGATCTTCTGGAACTTCTCCTCCAGCGAACCCGGCGAGAGCAAATCCTCTTGCAGCCGGTTCAATTGCTCCAGCCGTTCGATCGACCGCTCCTGCCGCTGGACCGCGAGTTTGTGTTCGGTGATGTCATATCCTTCAGCGACGATGTAAACGACCTTGCCGTCGTCGTCCTTCAGCGGCTTCAGTGAGGTGTCGATCCACCGCGAACTACCGTCCAGGGTAACATGAGTGACCTCGAAGCGGACCGAATAGCCGGCGGCGGCTTTCTCTATGGCCTGGCGGAGTTGTTCTTGCTTTTGAGGAGAATTTGTCCACCACGGGGTGAGCCAAAACAGCTTGTTCAGCACGTTTTCTTTCCGCAGGCCGGCGAAATCCAAGGCCGTCTTGTTTACCTCCACCAGCCGTCCATCCGGCGTCAAGAGGCCCATAAACTGGAATGTCTGATCGAGAAACCCGCGTAATTTGCGTTCGTTTTCGGCCAGTTTTGCGGCCATCCGGCCTCTGCGCAACAGGTACGCGGCCAGCAGTCCGGCCAACAGCAACACACTGCCCGCGCCGACCCAAGGAAAGAACGTCATTCGATCGGCGAAAAACTGCGGCGTAGCGGAGCAGACCACCATCCATTGCCGTCCTGCCACCTCTTTTTTCACGCTGTAGGAAGCCGCGATACTTTCCGGCGGAGTAATCTGGGACGCTGCCGAAGTCGAGTCCAGAATGCGGGTCCGCGAACTATAGGAATACAGTAATCGGTCCTTCGGGTCGGCCGAATCGTCGTACAGGCTGATGTCGATCCCCACCGGGGTCAGCGAGGCCAGACTCTCCTCGGCGATTCCCTTCGGCCGAAACACGGCCACGATGAAACCCATCAGGTTTTTCCGGCGCTCTTCCACCGAAGCCGTCGGGGCATTGTTTTTGTAGACGGCCAAGAAGACCCTCGCTCCCACTTGATCGCCCAACTCATTCGGCATCATCAATTTTGAGGTCATGACGATCTGGCCGGTGTCGCACGCTTGGCGAATCGCCCGCAGACAGGACGGATCAAACGCCAAGTTGTGTCCGAGGGAAGCCACATTGGCGTTGTGCGGCTCGACCCAGGCGATGGGAAAGGCCTCCTTGCCTCCCGACCCCCGCAGGCGAGGCGCCCATTCCATTGATCGAATGCTGGGATGGTCCTTGATCAGCGGCGCAACAAAGGCGCCGAATTCGTTGGGCTCAACTTCCTGCGAGCCGGCGTAAAAGGACCGCACCGACCGCATCACCAGAAAGTCCATTTCCAACGTCTTCCACAGGGCGGAAACGTGGTCGCGGCTGGAACGCTCGAACTCCCAGCGGGCTTGATCCAACTCATCAATGCGGATGGCGGCAAACACCGCCGCGGCAAGGACAATCCCCCCGAGCAACACCCCGAAGGTGGCCGCATAGAGCCGCTTGCGGCTGACGCCGTAGCGCAGCGGCGGGGCCGTTTTCTGCACGGTATCGCTCATTGGCCGGACTCCGCCGCGCCGGCTCGGCGATGGGTTTGCCCCGCCGCCCGTGGACGCGGCAAACATGATTCCACGGAATGGCCCTCGGACTACACAGGGCCTGTAGTAACATAGGTTTCACCGCGGGCTGATGGATTGCTCGGCTCTCGCTGGGCAGTGATTCGCTGGGTTTCCTCTATGCCCCAACCGCTATAAACCGCACATTCGGCGCGGCTGCCGCGAAGAAAAGCACTGCCGGGTGAAACGCCCGCCGGCTGCGTCCGGCGGGGTGGAATACGCCGAAACTTCCCCCGCGACCGCAGTCGTGGGGCGTTTCACCAGTCCGACATTATTTATCTGACAGTCAATAAACGATCGACTGTTCCCCGAATCACGAAATCTCAGTTAGGACAGGTTAGCAACTTGTCCCACTTTCCCCGCCGCCGCTGTTAGGGGGGCTTTGCCGCTATGGCAATTCGACTTACAATCACTCCGTAACCGTTACTCTTGTGCCGCAAAGGCAGCCGCATGAATGTCCTGATCGTCGGCAGTGGTGGCCGGGAACACGCTCTGGCCTGGAAAATTACGCATAGCCCTCGCGCCGACCGCGTTTTCGTGGCCCCGGGCAATGCCGGCACCGATTTCGATGGCGAGAACGTCGCTATCCAGCCGAACGACTTCCCCGCGCTGATTCGATTCGCCAAGGATAACAAGGTCGAACTGACCGTCGTCGGGCCCGAGTCCCCGCTGGCCGACGGCATCGTCGACGCCTTCGAGGATGAAGGGTTGCGGGTGTTCGGCCCGCACCGCGCCGCCGCCGAATTGGAAGCCAGCAAGGTCTTCTGCAAAGACCTGCTGCGACATGCCGACGTCCCCTCGGCCGATTATCATACTTTTTCCAACCCCGACGAAGCCCAAAAATATCTCAACGACCGCGAGGACGTGCCCGTGGTGGTCAAGGCCGACGGGTTGGCCGCCGGAAAAGGGGTCGTCGTCTGTGCGGGCCGGGACGAGGCCCTGCACGCCGTCGAGCAAATTGCCCGGCAAAAGGCCTTCGGAGCGGCCGGCGACCGGCTGGTGATCGAGGAGCGGCTCGACGGCCAGGAGGCGAGCGTGCTGGCGATTACCGACGGCCGGACGATCATCACGCTTCAGCCCGCCCAGGACCACAAGGCGGCGTTCGACGGCGGCCTGGGTCCGAACACGGGCGGGATGGGCGCGTACTGCCCCGCCCCGCTGGTCGACGACGAAATGCTGCACTGGATCGAGGGGCACGTTCTGGTGCCGACCGTCCATGCCATGAAGCGCGTCCGCCGCCCCTTCCGCGGCGTGCTCTACGCCGGGCTGATGATTACCAACCAAGGGCCGAAGGTGCTGGAATACAACGTCCGCTTCGGCGACCCGGAGTGCCAGCCGCTGCTGATGCGGTTGAAGACCGACCTGCTCGACTTGCTGGAAGCGACCGTGGACGGCCGGCTGGAGGAGATCGGCCCGCTCGAATGGGACCCGCGCCCCGCCGTCTGCGTCGTGATGGCCAGCCAGGGCTATCCCGGCCATTACACCAAGGGGCACCGGATCCGCGGCCTGGTCGACGCCGACGCCCTGCCCGACGTGAAAATCTTCCACGCCGGCACGGCCTTGCAGGACGGCGAGGTGGTCACGGCCGGCGGCCGCGTGCTCAGCGTCACCGCCCTGGGCGAGAGCATCGCCAAGGCCAAGCTGAACGCCTATCGCGCCGTCAAGTGCATTCGCTGGCCCGGCGCCTGGTGCCGAAAGGACATCTCCGACAAGGCGCTGGTGTGATGGGATAGCTCCATGCCTCGGCCGCATACCGACAACCGACCTTCAGCCGACAACCCAATGCCTCCCGCCGTTCCCCGATATCTCGTTCCATTTCATACCAAGCAGGTGCCGCACTTCTTCACCGACGTGTTGGTCGTCGGCGGCGGCCTGGCGGGGCTGCGGGCGGCGCTGGCCGTCGATCCCCGCCTCTCGGTGGTGGTCGTCGCCAAGCAGGAAGTGGAACAGTCAAACAGCAATCTCGCCCAAGGGGGCATAGCCGCCACGCTGGGCCCCGACGACAGCTTCGAGGACCACATCGCCGACACGCTTCGCGCCGGCGGCTCGCTCTGCGACCGGGAGGTGGTCGAAAAGATCGTCCGCGAGGCGCCCCGGCACATCGCCGAATTGATCCGCTGGGGCGTGCAATTCGATCGGGAAGGCGACCGCCTCGAACTAGGCCGCGAGGGAGGGCACGGCCGGGACCGTATCGCCCACGCCTTGGGCGACGCCTCGGGCAAGGAGATCATGCGGGCCATCATCCACCGCGCCGGGACGCCGCCAACGTCCATATCTGGACCAACACCTTCACCATTGATCTGTTGACCCTCGAAGGCGTCTGCCGCGGCGGGCTGGTCTGGAACGAGCAGCACGGCAAAACCATGATCTGGGCCAAACAGACGATTCTGGCCACCGGCGGCGCGGGGCAACTCTACCGCGAGACCACCAACCCGGCCGGGGCCACCGGCGACGGCATGGCCCTGGCCTATCGCGCCGGCGCCGAGCTGCGCGACGTCGAGTTCATGCAGTTCCATCCCACGGTGCTGTACATCGCCGGCGGCAGCCGCAGCCTGATCAGCGAGGCGGTCCGGGGCGAAGGGGCTTGGCTGGTCGACCGGAACGGGCGCCGTTTCATGCCCGACTACGATCCCCGCGGCGAGCTGGCCCCCCGCGACGTGGTCAGTCTGGCGATTGTCGATCAGATGGAAAAGACGCGGCATCCGAACGTGTACCTCGATCTGAACCACCTCGATCCGGCGAAGGTCCGCGAGCGTTTCCCCAGCATCGCCGCCGTCTGCGCCGAGTTCAATCTGGACATCACCCACGATCGGATTCCGGTCCGGCCGGGCGCGCATTACCTGATGGGCGGCGTCTCGGTGGACCTTGAGGGGCGGACGACCTTGCCCCGGCTCTGGGCGGCGGGCGAGGTCGCCGCCAGCGGCTTCCACGGCGCCAACCGGCTGGCCTCGAACAGTCTGCTCGAGGCGGCGTATCTCGGCGCCCACGCCGGGAAAGGCGCATCGCACGAGGCCGCCGAATTGCACGACGACTTCACCGCCGCGGTCGTCGAGAACCCCCGCGCCGACGCCCCGGTCGAGCCGCTGAACCAGGCCGATATCCGCAATTCGCTGCAAAGCCTGCTGTGGCGCAACGTGGGCGTCCGCCGCAATGCCGCCGATCTGCTCGAGGCCCGGGACATGATCGACCACTGGTCGCGCTACGTGCTGCCGCGTCAGTTGCCCGATCCGCCGGGCTGGGAGTTGCAGAACATGCTGGTGGCGGCGCGGCTGACGATCGTCGCGGCGTTGGAGCGCGAAGAGACCCGCGGCGTCCATTTCCGCGGCGACTTCCCCCAGACCGACGACGCCCGCTGGAACCGCCATATCACGTTTCAACGCTGAGGCGGAGGCGGGAGGCCGGGGGCTGAGTGAAGGCTGGCCGCCTACTGGCTATGTTGGAAGTCAGCTTGTAAGATATTTCCAAATGCACGAAGATCGCAAACGGCTGTTGACCGAGTTCGTCCAGTGGGTCAAAAACCACGTCAGGGGCGACGAGAAGGGCGAGGCCCAGATCTTCCTCGACCGGATGTTTCAGGCGTTCGGCCACAAAGGGCTGAAAGAGGCCGGGGCCGTCTGCGAAGAACGCATCAAAAACGATGTCGGCGGCACCGCCTTCGCCGATCTAGTCTGGAAGCCGGTCGTGCTGGTCGAGATGAAGCGCCGCGGCGAGGACCTTCGCCGCCACTACCGTCAGGCGTTCGACTACTGGACCCGATTGGTTCCCGGGCGGCCGCGGTACGTCGTGCTCTGCAACTTCGACGAGTTCTGGGTCTACGATTTCGAGACTCAGATGGACACGCCGGTCGATCAACTCAAGGTCGAGGAGTTGCCCGAGCGATGGGGGCCGCTGGCGTTTTTGTTTCCCAACCGCGAAAAGCCGACCTTCGGCAACGATCAGGAGGAAGTCACCCGTAAAGCGGCCGACCTGCTGGCCACGTGTTTCAACAAGCTGATCGCGCGGAAGGTGGACCGGGCGTTGGCCCAACGTTTCACGCTGCAGATGTTGGTGGCGTTGTTCTCCGAGGACATCGGCCTGCTGGAGCAGTATTTCGTGACGGGGTTGCTGGACGAGTGCCGGCAGCCGCGGGACAGCTTCGACCTGCTGGGCGGACTGTTCGCGGCGATGAACACGCCCGGCGGCGTCCGCGGCGGGCGCTACAAGGGAGTCGATTACTTCAACGGCGGGCTGTTCGCCGAGCCGGCGGGAATCGAGCTTTACGCCGACGAACTTGCGCAACTCCGCCAGGCAGCCAAGTCGAACTGGTCGAAGGTCCGGCCGGAGATTTTCGGCACGCTCTTCGAGCACTCGACCGACAAGCCTGAGCGTCACGCCTTCGGCGCGCACTTCACCAGCCCGGTCGATATTATGAAGATCGTCGGCCCAACAATCGTCGAGCCGTGGCGCGAGCGGATCGAAGGGGCGAAAACAATTCGGCAAGTGCAAGAATTGCGTAACCGGATGCATCATTTCAGCGTGTTGGACCCTGCGTGCGGGTCGGGCAATTTCCTCTACATCGCCTATCGCGAGTTGAAACGCCTCGAAGTCCGGCTCTACGAACGGCTTTGCGAGTTGTCGCCCAAGGCCGTGCCCGGACAGCGTGTATTCGGCTTCGTGACTGCCTCGAACTTCTACGGAATGGACGTCCTTCCCTTTGCCGTCGAATTGGCCAAGGTCACGATGATGATCGGCCGGAAATTGGCCATCGACGAGTTGCACATCGACGAGCCGGCCCTGCCGCTGGACAACCTGGACGCCAATTTCCGCGCCGCCGATGCTCTGATAGACCCCTCGGGCAACCCCACGCAGTGGCCAAAGGTGGACGCAATTATCGGCAATCCGCCGTTCCTGGGAGCAAAGCGGCTCAAGCCCGAGCGCGGGCCGGACTATGTGAACGCCATTCGCCGGCTATATCCCGACGTGCCGGGCATGGCCGATTATTGCGTCTACTGGTTCCGCAAGGCCCACGACCATCTGCCGCCCTGCACCACCGAAGACAAATTAACCGGCCGCGCGGGCCTGGTTGGCACGCAAAACATCCGCAACAATCAGTCCCGCGTCGGCGGACTGGACCACATCGTAAAATCCGGCACGATAATCGCGGCCGTCGACAACCAGCCCTGGTCCGGCGAGGCGAACGTGCATGTCTCAATCGTCGATTGGGTCAAGACGCAGGACGCCCAGCTACTCCCCAAGCGGCGGCTGTTGTGGTCCAAGGTCGATCCGCTCCCCGGTGCGAAGAAACCGCGCAAACGCGGCAGCGGCCCGGCAAGCAAGGAATGTGAACTCGACTCGCGCGAGTGCGTATTTATCAATTCGGCGCTGTCGGATAAGGCCGACGTTTCCGGCGCGACGGGTTCTTTCGGCGAACGTCCGCCCGCAGCGGTGTTTTCAGGGCGTGGTGACCGGCTACAGCGGCTTCGTGCTTTCCAGGCAAGAGCGGCAAAGCCTGCTGCTTTCCGATCCGAAGTGCAAGAGCGTCGTCAAGCCGTATCTGGTCGGACGCGATCTGGTCAGCGGAACCGGCCGGCCAAGCCGATTCGTAATAGATTTCGATTCGCTGAACATTTACGCCTCACAACACTATGAAGGGGCGTTTGCACACGTGAAAAACGCCGTCTTGCCCGAGGTGCATAATACCGCGAAACGGGCCGAGAAAACCGACATGGCCGCCGCCAGAAAACAGCATCTTGAACGCTGGTGGCAGTTTTGGAACGTCCGCAAAGGGCTGCGCACGGCCTTGAAAAAATCTCCGCGATACCTCGCCTGCTCACGGGTGACGAAAAGGCCCATATTCTGCTTCGTCGCTCGTTCCATCTTGCCCGACAACGCTATCGAAGCGTTTACGCTTCCCGACGACTATTCCTTCGGCATGCTTTCATCGAGCGTCCATTGGCAATGGTTTGTGGCGAAGTGCTCGAAACTGACCGAGCGATTTCGCTACACCCCAGAATCGGTGTTCGACACGTTCCCTTGGCCGCAGAAACCGACGGTCAAACAAATCAACGCCGTTTCGGCGGCAGGGCGAGCAGTGCGAAAGGTGAGGGAAGACGCGCTCACGAAAATCCGCGGCGGCTTACGGGCCGTCTATCGGACCTTGGAATTGCCGGGCCAGAATCCGCTCCGCGAGGCACACGCCGCGCTGGACGCCGCCGTGTTGGAGGCTTACGGCTTTTCGCGGCGCGGCGATCTTTTGGCCGAACTGCTGGAGTTGAATCTATCGGTGGCGGCGCGGATCGACGCGGGCGAGCCGGTCGTGGCCCCCGGCGTGCCGCCGTCGTATCCGGACCCGGACCGGCTGATTAGCGACGATTGCGTGCGGGCGGAATAACTCTCGTCCGCTTCGGCGAAGCTGCCGCGGAAAAGCCTACAGCGGCTTGATCGTGCTGACCCACAGCAGCGGGTTGCCCGACTCGTCGCGGCGGACCTCGAACTTCAACCGGGCTTGGAACAGCAGCCGCCGCAACGCCAGACTGTAGGTCGTCCGGCTTTGGGGGAGCGAGACCGTGGCCTTGTCCGGGTCGATGCCGTGACGCTTCAGGGCGTAGCGGTCGACGAGCAGCGGTGCGCCGAGGCGTTTGGCGATCACCGCCATCGCCGTGGAGATGGCTACGTCCTTCACGTTCACGTTGTGAAACTCGAACAGGGCGGGCAGTGCCTCGCGGGCGGAATCGTCGGCATTCTCGCCGACCGGCCAGCATTCGACTTTAGGCTGAAGCGCGGCCAGCTCGTAGGCCGGGCCATTTCCCGACGCCGTCGGAGCGAAACACAATCCGGCCGCGCGGAGCAAATAGGCCAACGCGGTTCCGCGCGAGAGGGCGTTCAGTTCGGCCTCGATTTTGCCGTCGCCCAGGGCCTCGGCCGAACGGGCGTCGATCCTCAGCGGCGGGTACAGCCTGGCGGCGATTTTTTCGACCGCCCGGCGCCGTTCCATGCCCTTGGTGTCGAATCCGACCGGCGGGGCGAGGTCCTTTTTTACCCGCCCCAGTTCGGCGGCGGAGAGTCCGAAGGCTCCCTTCTTCGCCTGCGGCTTGGCGGGGCCGTTTTCGGCCAGGTCCTTCAACCATTGGGCCAGCAGGCCGATTTCGCTGCGTCGATAGCGCCGGTTGGGCAACTCGATCTCGTTTTGCGAGAGCACGATCCCGGTGACCACGTAGACCGGGTCTCTTTCGGTCCCTTGGATGTCGATGGCCGGTTTTCCGGCCTCTTTGACCGAGCGGATGCGGACATTGCGGATGCCCGCCCGGCCCAGGGCCTGCGACCACTGCTGAAACGCCAGCGCCGAGCCGCGGCTATCGCCGAGCAGTTCCAGACGGACCGTGCCGGCGGCGAAGGCCGAGGAGATCGAGGCAATAGCGCCGGCGATAACCAGCAAGAAAATCGAAAGAAATCGGCTGGTTCGCATAATTGAGGTCCTCCACGATGTAGGACAGGTTGTCAACCTGTCCCGGGAATCGCTGATTGTTTTTCCGCTACAGGACAGGTTGACAACCTGTCCTACGAATCTTTGACAACCTGTCCTACGAAGCGCTATTTCTCGCCGTCCACGGGCGGCTTTCCGCTCTTCATGAACTCACGGTACTGTTCGTCCAACTGGGAATAATTGGCGGCGGTCAGCCGGGACAGCGTGTCGCGGTCGTCGCGGCCGGTGTAAACCGCCAGCAGATAGGAAACCACCGCGTCGCGGTATCGCCCACCGTCGTAGAAGACCAGGAAGTTGGTCAGGCCGGCCGACTCGCTGTAGAGTTTGGCGATGCGCGGGTCTTTCTGCAACTTTTCCATGTTGTAGCCGACCAGCTCGTCCAGCGGCACATAGAAATTGTCGTGCAGCAAGCGGTAGCGGGCGGCGTACATCCGCTCGTCGTCGAATCCGCCCAGCACGTAGAAGCCGTCCTCTTCGCGGAGCGACTCCATGAACATGGCGATCCCCTCGACGATCCAGAAGTTGGTCCGGCTGCCCACGCCGGGCACGACCCGCCGCGACTCGTGGAACAACTGATGCGTGGCCTCATGGTACATCGTGCGGAGGTCGCTGTCCTTTCCAGCGAAAAAGTACGCCCGGCGGGTCTGCTCGATGTAGACGCCGGTGGAGATTCCGATGTTGGGCATCCGCGCCCGCAAGGCCCGATTGTAATCGTCCCGGTCGCGGAAGAGAACGACGTTGTGTCGTGGGGCAGGGACGGCGCCCGGCCGGGCCCGGCCGTCGAACAGCGCTTCCACGTCGGCTTGCGAGGCGTGGTAGCGGAGAAATAGTTGCTGCCAGAGCCGATACAGTCCTTCGAGTTTCACGCCCAACGCCACGGCCGCCTCGATGCTTTGGTTCGTGAGGATCGAATAGTGCTCGGTTTCGATGGTCCAGCCGGAGCGGATGTCGGCGTGCCGCTTGGCATCGTCCTCGGCGGAAATCCAGCGGCCGCCCAAGTACCGCTCACCCTGTTCGTATCTGTGGAGCCGGCCCTTGGGGAGCCAGCCGAACTTGTCGCTCCAGACGTTGCCGGCGCGGAGCTTGCGGGCTTCATAAATCGTCCGCCAGGCCCCGCTCTGTTTCTGATAGCCGAACAGCCGCCGGACCGGCTCGTAATCGGGATTCGCCTGGATGGCGCCCAGCGCCAACTCGAAGGCCAGCCCCGCCCGGCCGTTGCGGACCGCGCGGCGGGCCATATCGAACTGGGCCGCAGCGAATTCGCGCCGCAGTCGCCACAAACGGGTGTTCCATTCGACCGCCTTCGCCGACGAGCCGGCCGGCAACTCCGGCGGGCCGACTCCGACCGGCAGCACCGGCACATAGAGCTTGTTCGGATCGCTGGGGCCGAGCACCCGTCTGGTCTTCCGGGCCTCGTCGGCCAGCGAGTTTTCGTCGCACCACTTGGCCAACTGCTCGAGGTCGGCGGCGTACTTGGCCTTCAGATCGAGCGCCGCCCGCACCGCCTCGTCGCCCGAGACGGACCGGGGCGCGGCCGCCGCCAACGCCAGCAGGATCACTCCCAGCCGTAACCTGTTCCGTTTGAGGTCCATGTCTCCATTGTAACATGCCGCTGTTCGTAGTTCCGGCTACAGCCGGCGATTTCCGGCTGTTAGCCGCCGGCTATTGTTCACGACCTCGATCGACGCCCGAATGAAGACCTTGTGTCCCGGCCTAAAGAGGGGGCATTATCGCCGGCGTTCCGGACGAACCGGCGCTTCCATGTTGTCGATATAGCGGCGCAGGCGTTCCAGTTCGTCGGTCACGTGGCGGAGTTTGAGCATGTTCTCCACCCGCTTGACCAGTTCGAGCTTGTTTACCGGCTTGCTGAGGAAGTCGTCGCAGCCGGCGGCCACGGCCCGTTCGATGTCGCCCAACTCGTTCAGGGCGGTGACCATCAGAATCATGATCTGCCGGGTGTCGGGCGCCCCCTTCAAGATGCTGCAAACCTCGAAGCCGCTGAGCTTCGGCATCATGATGTCCAAGAGGATCAGATCGGGCTGGAATTCAGCCGTCTTGGCCAGGGTTTCGCGGCCGTCGTAGGCCACGGCGATCTTGCAATCCACGCCGTCGAGATAGGCTTCCAACAACTCGACGTTGGTGTGGTTGTCGTCGGCGATGAGGATTTTGCTATTGGGCATGGTTCAAGTGTTATCAAAAGCCGCGACCGTCGGTCGGGCCGACATGGAATCATCAAAGTACCGGAGGTGGGACTTGAACCCACACAGCCTTGCGGCCACTGGATTTTGAGTCCAGCGCGTCTGCCATTCCGCCACTCCGGCCGGTGCCGATTGAATTATGGATCGGCGATTTTCGCGAAAAAAGACACCTTACTCTACGTAAAACCACGTTCTTGCACGGATGGGCATTTTAGCGGATGGGAGCCGGTCGGGCAAGCCCCGTCCTAGGCCCCGGTGGCATTCCACATTTTGCCTATGGCGGAGTGTTGCACACGCCCCGTTTGCCCAGGGCGTGTCGGCGGCTCGATGTTGTGCCATCGGTTGCCAAGGCTTAGGATGTAATTCATGCAATGAGCATCTGTTGCGGATTGTACGGTGGGACCGCGCTTCGCTTGTCCCACCAGTTTTTCGCCATTACTGGTGGGACCGCGCTTCGCTTGTCCCACCCTACGCACACTACGCTCAGAATGACGGTGTTTTCGCGACCTGGGAACGGTTACGTTTTGAAAGGATGAGCGCCATGCCCAAGAGAAATTTCAACGGTCTCAGCAGGAGAGAGTTCGTCGGTTCGATGGCCGGGTTGGCCGCGGGGATGCCTTTGCTCGCCGAGGCGGCGGAGAAGGATCAAACGCCGGAGTTCAAGGGGCCGCTCAGCAAGGAAGGGCTTCCAAAGGGGGTCCAGCCGGGCAAACCCAACGGCCTGAACCTGATCGTCATCATCTGCGACACCTTCCGTTACGATTACCTGCACTGCAACGGCAACGAGCGGATCATTACGCCGAATCTGGACGCCTTCGCCAAAGAGGCGACGGTCTTTACGAACTGCTACGCCGACGGGCTGCCGACGATTCCCGCACGGCGGGTGATGCACACCGGGCGGAGCATTCTCACCGACCGGCCGACGTGGCGGCCGCTCTATCACACCCGCCACACGCTGGCCGAGATCCTCGCCAAGTCGGGATTCACCTGCGGCTTCATCGCCGACACGTACCACCATTTCAAGCCGGACATGAACTTTCATCGCGGCTTTTCCAGTTGGCAGTGGATTCGCGGCCAGGAAAACGATCCTTATGTGTGCGGCCCACGCAACTCAGTCCACCCTGAAGATCATCTTCCGAAACATCTACTCAATCCCCAGGTTCGTGAGCATCTGATTCAATACGTCCTGAACACCAGCGACCGGCAGGGCGAGGACGACTACTTCAATGCCCGATCGTGCGCCGCCGCCGCCCATTGGCTGCGGGAAAACAAGGGCAACAAAGGGCCGTTCATGCTCTTCCTGGACATGTTCGATCCGCACGAGCCTTGGGACGCCCCGCCGCGCTTCAAGAAGATGTATCGCGATAAATACCCGCTCGAACGCTATCTGTTTATGTATGGAGTCAAACGCGAGGACATCCGGGATGAGGACATTCCCATCCTCCGCGACCTGTATTCCGCCGACGTTTCTTTCAGCGATTACTGTGTCGGCCGGTTTCTGCAAAAGGTGAAGGATTTGGGGCTCTGGGACAATACGATCGTGGTCTTCAGCAGCGACCACGGCACGCATCTGGGCGAGCAGGGCTGCGTCCAGAAGCAGCCCAAGCTGCTCAATTCCTGCGTGGCCCACGTCCCGTTGATGATTCACCATCCCGACGGCCGGCTGCACGGCAAACGGATCGACGGCCTGGCGAGCCATTTGGATTTCACCCCCACGTTCCTTTCGCTGCTGGGGGTCAAGTCGAACGTGCAGTTCGACGGCGGCAACCTGTGGGAGCTCACCACAGGCCGCGAGCTGCGCGACGCGTTGGTTACCGGCTTCAACGATTTCGGCGCGGTGCATACCCACAAGTGGCACTATTTCCAAAACGTCTGGAGCAAGTGGCCGGGCCTCGGTCCGCAGCTTTACGACCTGGAACACGATCCGCGGGAAGAGCGGAACGTCGTGGCCGCCCATCCCCAGGTGGTCGCCGAAATGCAGGCGATACTGAAGAAATCGTTCCACGCTTGATTTGACGGGCCGTTGCGGATTTCAATGACAACGGCGGGCCAGCGGCCGGGTTCAACGTGTCCGACTCGAAGCTGCCGTCCGCGCGGTAAACCTCCAAGACCGCGATGGCGCCAGGTTGGTGTTCGAGAAAATCAAAGGTACATTCTCGCGGCTGAGGTTAATTTGGGCCGACGGTGCTTATGCTGGGCCACTGGTCGAATGGGTGAAAAACACCTGTGGCTGGTTGTTGGAGATCGTCAAGCGAAACCCTGAAGCCAAAGGATTCCAACTCCTTCCGCGACGTTGGGTGGTAGAACGGACCTTCGGATGGTTTGGGCGTTATCGCCGCTTGAGCAAGGACTATGAGTTCCTAGCCGGCACCAGTGAAAACATGATTTTGATTGCGATGATCCAATTGATGATCCACCGATTAACCCGGAATGGCCAGTTGGCCGTCATAAGCGAGCACTTCAAAAACAGGCTCTTAGTCATTAGGCGAGTTCCACTAATGACTAAGATCGCTCTGACCCCAAAATCCTCACAAAATCCTCAAAATCCTCGGCGGGAAGCGACGCCCGCAGCCACGCACATTGCCGCCCCGGCCGCCAACAAGGCCAGCGTGCCCGGCTCGGGAATCGTCGCCGCAACGGCTTGGGCCAGCAGCGCGTGGGCGGCGGCCGTCGGATGAATGTCGTCCCAAAATAGGTACTTGTCGGGATCCTGCGCCAGGCGTATTTATCGACTGATCGGTCACGTTGTCGAGACCGTAGCTGCCCGGATCGGCGACGATTTGGTTGAACAGGCCGTACGTGTCCACCGTCTGGACGCTCAAGTCCGTGTAGGTGTTCTCCAGGGCCGTCATGCCGGCGAACAATTGATTGTTGAAATCGACGACCTCCGCGTTGATTGCCGCCTGATTGGGGTTCGAGAGATAGCGCGGCGTGTTTCCCAGCGGCGGGAGATTGAGGACGAGGAAGTTTTCTGCGCCGGCGGCGTGCAACAGACCGACCGCGCTCGCCAGATTGCCGGCCCATTCGGCCCGCATGGCGCTGGTGCAGTTCGCCACGTCGGTAGCAGTGGGATTCGTGCCGAGGGCATTCCAGAAATCATTAGCGCCGGCCCAGACCACGTACAGCGCATGAGGATCGACCGGTCCGCCCGGCACTTGGCTCAGGTACAGGTTGACTACGTACAGCACGTTGGGGAAGTTGGCGTCCGTCGTCGCCCCGCCGACTGCGCAGTCGGTTCCGTCCGCCAGGAAAGGGGTTGGCACGGGCACGTTCAACGGAGCGGCCAGGTCCTCTACCCACAGCGGTCCGTTGGAAAAGCGGCCCTGCCAATATGTCTGCGGCGGCTCCGCGTGATTCGTGTAAATCCACACGTTGCCTACGTCGGACAAGCTGTCGCCGAAGATGACGAGGTCCGAATACGGTTCGGCCCGGACCGCGGACGCAGCCGCGGCCCACAACAGCAGCGCGGCGAGCAATCCAGGAATGGGGAGCACGAGGGCAACGCACCGCCCCTTTTGCAAAACATCGCACCACAATCGTCTTCCCACACCGGCCTGCGTGTCCACGATGCGATCTCCTCGTAAAAAGAGTCGGCGGCTGCGCAACCGATTACGTAAGCAATTCCGCGGCGGCCATGGTTCTATTTTCGCGGATTGCAACCAACCTGGCAATCCCCCCCGTAGGCGGCACCGTTTACAGGAAGAAGCATTGCTTCGACTCGGACGCCAGGTTGATGAACGTGCCGACGCCGACGTAATCCAGATGGGGATAGTCGATCATTTCCTCGGGCTTCAAGCCCATCACGGACATCGACATTTCGCAGATGTGGATGCGGACGCCCAGTTCGGCGGCGTCGGCCATCAGTTCCTCCAGCGATTTGACGCCGCGTTGCTTCATCACGGAGCGAATCATTTTCGGCCCGATGCCGGCCATCTGCATCTTCGACAGCGGCAGCCGGCGCGAGCTGCTGGGCAGCATCCGGCCGAACATCTTGTCGAGCAGCCCCTTTTTGACCTTCTTCTTCGGATCGCGCAGCGCGGCGGTGGCCCAGAAGGTGAAGAACATGTCCACTTCCATGTCATAGGCCGCGGCGCCCAGGGCGATGATGAACGCCGCGATGGTCGTGTCGAGATCGCCGCTGAGCACGCCGAGCGTCAGCCGCTCGGCGGCCTCGCGCTGTTCCAACGCCTCGACCCGGGTGGATAATTGCCGGACGAGTTCGGCCAGTCGGCTGTCTTCCGCTGTTTGAGTAACCATCAGTAAAGCTCCTTTCAGATGAATTAGTTGCCGCTTTCCGCGGTGCGCAGCCAATGATGCAGCGCCAAAGCCAGCGGCCGATATACTACGTGTGCGAATTTCGTGGCCGGCGTCAGCGCGATCAGGTCCATCGCCAGCACGACGTGCACGAGGAAAATGAAGTACGCCGCCGGTGAGGGCTGCGGCAGGTAGACAACCACCTCGGTCAGCAGCCCGCTCAGCACCGCGGCCGCCAGCAACAGCAGGAAGAACCAATCGGAAAACACGCCGTGGCTGTAGGTGGTGGCCGAATGTCGCCAGCGCCGCAGCATGACGACCGCCAGACCGTACAGGCAAATCAAGCCGGCCAGCGTGCCCAGCAACCGCACCGGACCGAACAGCGGGACGTAGGACCCGATCGGCTTGAACAGAAAGTCGAGCGTCGTGGCCGCCAGCAGCCCCAGAAATCCCCAGAGGATCATGGCGTGCGTCAGCCACGGCTTCGGCCGCAGGTTCGCTTCAGCGGCGGCAGAGGCGCCGGCCATCTCTGCGTCGCACCGCCGGTAGCGAAACTGCGCCAGCGACTCCTTGACGCCGAACAACAGCGCGGCGGGCAAACGCCGCCACGGCAACCTCCGACCCGCCGCGCGCCAATCGGCCGTGAAGCGGGCGAACATCCTGCGCCACGCCGCCGACGGCCGCCAAACCGACCACGACGAACAACGCCACGCCGAGATCGTGAATCCACGGGCCGGGAATATAGTCGAACAGCGCCAGACCAGCACCGTTCATGTCGCCTTTCTTCCACAACAACAGCAGCGTGAAAACGGCCGAAAACAGGGCAAACACCAGCAGATTGCCCAGCACGGATCCGTACATGACGCGGCTCAGGCCGGTCGGATCCTGCCGGGCGATGGCATAGCGCCGGGCGGCGGCCATGAACTCCGAGGGGCCGGCCTGACGCGGACAGGTTCGCGTGCATTCGCCGCAGGCGTAGCACAGCCACAGCCCCCGGTCGCTCAGCAAGCGGCCTTCCATGCCCACCTGGGCGTAGCGGATGGCCCGCCGCGGAAAGCCGGCGGTGCCGTCGGCCAGCGAGCAGACCGCCGTGCAATTGCCGCAGTTGAAGCACTCGCTGATGTCGAAGGCCCCGTAACTGCGAATCCGCGGCAACAATTGCGAATCGACCTGATGTGACATGGAACCGTTCCTCAAACGACTCGACCGGTCTTCAATCTTCTCCCGCAGCGCGTAACGCGGGTAATCGCCGTCCGCGTCGCCGTCGGCCACTTGGCCGTATTTGCGCAGCCCGGCCAGACACCAGAGAACGTGCCGCTTGGGCAAGCCCGCGGCGGCGGCGATTTCCGGCCCCGTGGCGGGCCCTTTCTCCAACGCCGCAACGATCGCCTTCCGGTCCTGGAGCAGTTGCGTCCTGCGCCGGCGTTTGTCTTCGGAAACGCCGCCCATCCGCTTGCGCAGCTCGGCCAGCGCCTCCTTTTGTGCGTCGCTCAGTTTCTTGTCCGACATATACGTTGTTCCTCGAAGGAGTCCATATACGCTTTCGTGTTTTGTGGTGCGGCCGTCTCGGCTGCACAGAGCAGGCGAGACGCCTGCACCACAATTTGTTCTTGATAACAGCCTCGCGTTGCCGTCACGCTGTTGACGCGGCGGAGACGGCCGCCTCGCCGACCGCAGGGATGTCCGCCACAATGCCGTCGACCAGGGCTTCGTATTGGGCCAGGGTCCAGCCTTGCAGGTCGATCGCGCGGGTCGGGCAAACTCCGACACACACGCCGCAGCCAACGCACAAACCGGCGTTGACCTCCGCGGAAAAGGGGACAGGCACCTTTTGTGCGAAGCACCCGAAGGGCCGTCCCGGCAAAAGGTGCCTGTCCCCTTTTCCGTCATTCAACCGGATCGCGCCGTCGTATTGGCAGGCCTCGACACAACTCCCGCAGCCGATGCACAAAGCCGGATTAACGCGGGCGACGTAGGGGTCCAGTTCGACTTGTTCGTGGGCGAACATGGCGGCGGCCTTGACCGCGGCCGCGCCCGCCGCGTGCAGCGACTCCTCGATGTTCATCGGCCCCTGAGCCGTGCCCGCCAGCAGCACGCCGTTGACCGACGTTTCCACCGGCCGCAATTTGGGGTGAACTTCCTGTAGGAACCGATCGTCGCCGACGGGCAGCTTCAACAGCCCGACGAGGCGTTCGATCCGGTTGGGCATCATCCCGGCGGCCAACACCAGCAGGTCCACGTCAACGGTCAGTTCTTCACCCCAGGTGAGATAATCCTTGACCGTCACGCTCAGCGGCGGCGCGCCGTACGCGGTATGTTCGTTCACCGCGACCGTCGGCGGCTCGTCGCCGTGCCAGCGGAAGAAGGTAACTCCGGCCAACGAAGCCCGCTCGTAATACTCTTCGTGGCCGCGTCCGTAGGTGCGGATGTCCTGATGCAGGTCGTAGACGATCGTCTCGGGGAAACGCTCGCGGCAGCGGCCGGCCTGCTGCAAGGTCGTGGTGCAGCAGACTCGCGAGCAGTAGGGATTGATGCGGCCGTCGGCCTGCGGCTGGTTCACGCCCGTCGACTTGCCGACTGCCCACGCAGTGCAGAAAAGCGACGCTGCGGACCGGGCGGCCGTTGTGCGTCAATCGCTTGGCGGCCGGGTCGGCGGCGTCCATCAACCGAATGAAATCGCCCAGCGTGATGATCGCCGGATGCCGGCCGTAGGCGTATTCGCCCTCGTGCGGCGAGTAGGGCCGAAAGCCGGTGGCCACGATAATCACCCCGACGGTCTGCCGCATGGGTTCGGGCGAGAAGCCGGGCCCGGAATGCCGAATCGCCACCTCGTAATTGCCCAAAAAACCGGACACCTCGACGACTTCCGCCTGGAGGCAGACTTCGACCGACGGCAGGCTCTCGATCCGCTCCGACAAGCGGGCGATCAGCCGCTGCGCCTCCTCTTCGCTGGGGAACACCCGGCCGAGTTGGTTGAGCTGCCCGCCGAGCCGGTCGCTTTGCTCGACGAGCGTCACGGCGATGCCGCGTTGGGCCAGATCGACGGCGGCCTTCATGCCGGCGATGCCCCCGCCGACGACCAGTGCCTTGTGGTGGTTGGGCAGCCGGATCTGATCGAGCGGCGTGGCCCGGCTCAGCTTGCCCACCGCGCCGGCCACCAGGCGGATCGCCTTGGCCGTGGCCCCGGCGGGATCGTGCTTGTGGACCCAGGAACACTGCTCGCGGACATTGACCTGTTCGTAGAGATATGGATTCAGACCGCCCCGGGCGACCGCGCCGCGGAAGGTGGTCTCGTGCAGCGCCGGACTGCACGACGCCACGACCACCCCGTTCAGCTTCTCGCGGCGGATGTCCTCCTCGATCGATTTCTGGCCGGGGTCGGAACATGAAACGTCTCGACCTTGGCGGTGACGACGCCGGGAATATTTCGGGCGATCTCGGCCAAGTGCTCGACGTCAACCGTGTCGGAGATGTTGCCGCCGCAGCGGCAGACGTAGACGCCGATGCGCCGATTAGGAACCGCATCGCAATAAATTGACTGATTATTCATTGTGGTGCAGGCGTCTCGCCTGCATCCTCCGGTGGCAGGCGAGACGCCTGCACCACAAGATGGAATTGACTCGTTCTGTCTCGACTTGTCGCCGCATTCGCAATCGACGATTGGCGGACGCGATTCCGTCATGGCATCCTCCGTTGGTCGGCCGTCTGGGGTTGTTGGCGATGCAGATATGCCCCGGCCTGCATGGCGGCATTGCCGGCGGCGGTGATCGCATCGACGATGTCCATCGGTCCCGCCGCCGTGCCCGCCGCGAAGATGCCGTCGGCGCTAGTGCCGGCCGGCGACAAGGGGTCGGCGGCGGCGACGAAGCCGTCCGCGCCGATCATCGATCGGCCCGTGCGCCGCGGCGTTCCACTGCGGCAGCATTCCCTGCGAGAGCACGACCAGGTCGTGGCGATTGACTTGGATCGGCCCGCCCGGCTCTTCCATCGCCTCGACGTGGACCAGGGCGTCATCGTCGTCGGCCGGCTCGATGCGGCCCACCTTGCCGCGGACGAAGCGGATGCCCATCGCCTTGGCGTTCTGGTAGAACTGCTCGTAGCCTTTGCCGAAGGCGCGGATGTCCATGTAATAGATCGTGATGTCGGCCAGCGGCAGCGCACCGGAGAGGAGCATCGCCTGCTTGACGGCGTACATGCAGCACACCCGCGAGCAATAGGGCACGCCGATGCTCTTGTCGCGCGAGCCGGCGCATTGCACGTAGGCGATGTTGCCCGGTATCTTGCCGTCGCTGGGCCGCAGCACGCGGCCGTAGGGGCCGTGCGGGGCCAGCAGCCGCTCCATCGTCAGCGGCGAAATGACGTTCGCCGTCCGCTCGGCGTTGTACTGCGGCTTGACGGTTAAAGGCGTTCAGCTCGAATCCCGAAGCCACGATCACCGCCCGGGCCGAAATCCGCACTTGCCGCGGCTGCTGGGCGTAGTCGATGGCGTCGGTCGGACAGGCCCGGGCGCAGGCGCCGCAGGCGATGCAATGGTCCGGATTCAGCACCGCCTTCTGCGGAATGGCGTTGGTGAAGGGCACGCCGATCGCCCGCGATACGCCCAAGCCCTGCTCGAAGGGATCGGGATACTCCATTTCGCAGGCGTACTCGCACTGCCGGCAGCCGATGCACTTCTCCTCGTCCACGTAGCGCGGTTTTCGGGTGACTACGACCGTGTGGCCATCCGCCTCCGGCGTGACGGCATCCACCTCCGTGTAGGTCATCAGCCGGATGTGGGGATGATGCGCCGCGGCCGACATCTTGGGCGTCGTGATGCAACTGGCGCAGTCGAGCGTGGGAAAGACCTTGCTCAGGGCGATCATATTTCCGCCGATGCTGGGCTGACGCTCGACCACGACGACTTGGAAACCTTGCTCGGCCAGGTCCAGCGCGGATTGCAGCCCCGCGATGCCGCCGCCGATGACCAGGGCATCCGTTCGCTGGACGGTTTCATCAAGATCGGGCATCGTCCACCTCCCGGCCGGCGGCGGTCGTTGCGGCCGACCCGGCCAATTGCTCCCGTCGTTGCAGCGACTCGCGCCACAGTCGGCTCGGCTGTCGCGCGATCCACCGGACCAAGCTGCCGCAAACGCTCGTCCAACTGGCCGACTTCCTTCAGGTATGCCTTGACGCAGACCGTGCAGATCGCCGTCAGCCGGATGCGGCCGATCTCCAGGCCGCCGGTCTTCATGCGGCTGGTCAAGGCGTCGATCCGCGCGGCCAGCACGTCGTAGGCGCCGCGGTATGGGCAATCGGAGCCGCAGGCCGCGATCAAGATGCCGTCCACGCCCTGGGCGTAACAGCGCAGATAGAAATCTTCGGGAAACATCGCCGGCGACGGCACGCGGAGGACGTACACGCTGGCCGTGTATTGCTGGTGCGCCTTGCCGACGGCGTCGGCCCCAGCGTAGGCGCACTTCTCCGTGGCCAACACCAACAGCTTTGGAACGTATGTCTCGCTCACTCTGGACCTCGCCAAACAGGGCGGATGAACACCGCGGATGCGGACAGTTAGCTCACTTCTTGCGGCAGACGAACAATCGGTCGTGGCCGTCGGCCTCGACGAAGCCGAGAAACTCGTGGCCGATCTTTCCGGCCCAGGCCGCGATGTCCTTGCGCGAGCCGGCGTCGTTCGATTTGATTTCGATCGTTTGCCCGACCGCGACGCTGCCGATGCCCTTCTTGGCCTCCAACAGCGGACCGGGGCAAGCGGAGCCGCGGGCGTCGATGATCTTGTCGGTCTGGAGTGTGGTCAGTTCTTCGGTAGTCATGGGAAAATCGCTCCTGGGAATGAAAGAATGTCGAAACCCACTGTGGGTTTCTGCAATCAAGGGGCGGCCAACGTCGTCTCCGGCCGGCCGGCGCCGTCGTCCTCGGGAATATCGCCCGCCCGGCGACGCAAGACGTCGACCAGGGCTTCGTGAATAGTCTCGGCCGCCTGGAAAAAACGCGGATCGGCAACGCTGTAGAAGACGTGCTGCTCGCTCTTCTTTGCCACCACCGCGCCGCGGTCGCGCATCAGCCGCAGTTGCTGCGAAGCGTTTTGCAGGGTAATTCCGGCGTACTCGGCGATCTGCGACACGGTTCGGGGCCCTTCACGCAGCGCACAGAACAACCGCATCCGCGTGGGATGGGCGAAAATCGTGAAAAACGCGCCAAGCTGGTCGCAGGCGGTGTGGTCGAGATTGTGTTTCATGGTCGTACTGTCGTGTTTGCGTAATTGCATAGTTGCGTAACTGCATACATGATATAACTTCGGCAGAAATTGTCAATAGCAACAGCCGCCGGGAGTAAAAAAAGGCGAAGATCCCTCGCACTTTGCTCCCCGGCATGGGATAATCGCTCTTCAATTGAAGAGCTTCAGCCAGCGCGTCTGCAAAACGAGCGGCAATGGGGTGGCTAACCAACTTCGGAGCACAACGTACATGTCGGAGCCACGAGCCGGCGAAAAGATTCCTCTGACCATCCATCTGTCCGCGGACATGGCCGTCAGGCTGAAGTTGGCCGCCGATAGCAGGAAGCTGTCGCCGGCCGATTTAGCGGCCGAGTTGCTCGATCGGCACCTGCCCCGGCCGCGGAGCGAAGGGGCCAAGGGCAATATCCCCTATTCCTGAGACGTCGCCATCACGCGCCGGCCCTTGGCAAGAATGCTGCGTTTTCGAGCTTCGCGGCTTCCTTGCCGGCCCGATTCCAACGCTGCTTTTCCTCGGAAGTCAGTGGGCGATGAATGCGCCTTGCCGGCCGCATTACATTTCCCGCAATTTACTCGCCGCGCAGCTTCAGTCCCAGCACGGTGAGCTTTTCACGGACCTCGTTGAGGCTCGTGACGCCGAAGTTCTTGCACTCCAGCAGGTCGTCGCCGGTGCGGCGGACCAGATCGGCCAGGGTATTGATCGCCAGCCGGGTCATGCACTTCCGGGCGCGGACGGAAAGATTCAACTCGGAGATGGGGCGATTCAACATCGCCTGCTCGTCGGGCGAGAGCGATTCCGGCTCGTACAACTCGCTGACCGCCCGCTCCTGGGCATACTGGCCGAGCCGCAATCCCTTGGTGGTCAGCATCTCCTTGATCTCGACGAGGCTGGTCTCGCCGAAGTTCTTGCTGGCCAGGAGTTCCGACTCGGTGCAGCGGCAGAGATCGCCGAGGGTCATGATGCCCATCTTTTGCAGGCAGTTCCGGCTGCGGACCGACAACTCGAAATCGGTCACGGGAATGTTCAGGACTTGCCCGATCCGGTCGCGTTTCTTCTGCGCTTCCTCGTCGTAATACTGCCCGTGCGAGGCCTCGGTGTCCTTAAAATAGAGCTTCGCCCGCGAATGATCGGGATAGACGTCCAACACCCGGCGGTAACACTGCGCGGCCTTGTCGTACTGCTCGCGGTCTTCGTAGAGCAAGCCGAGGTTGAGCAGCGAGCCGATGTGGGCGGGAAAGCGGTTGACGGCGCGGTTATAAAGCTCCATCGCCGTGTCGTCGTTGCCGCGACGGTCGTTTTCCAGGGCCAAGCCAAACAGGGCGCCGGGATGGTTGCGGTCGGCCTCAACGGCCCTTTCGTAGAGCGCCACGACTTCCTTGGTGTTTCCGCCCATCGCCGAGACGGTGGCCGCGCGCCCAGCGAGGTATTCGGCGGTCTGCTCGACGGCGCCCGACAGGTTGTCCAGCGTTTTCAGGGCGGCCATCGGATCGCCGCCGCAACGCAGCGCTTCGGCCCGGCCCAAGGCACACTCGTTCGAGTCGTAACCGGCTCTGCCGGCGGAGAGGTAATAGTTCACGGCTTCGGGGTACTCTTGCCGGGCGAAATGGCACTTAGCCTGGTAGTAGTGCGCCATGGCCCCGCCGTCGGCCTGGCTGAGGACCTCGATCGCCCGATAGTAACGCCCCAGCAAATACAAGCAGACGCCCAACCGCACCTGGCTGGCCGGGGTTTGCTCTTCGCGGGCTTGCAGTTCCGCCACCGCGTCGCGGAGCACGGCGTATTGGGAGAAATCGTGGGCGATCGCCTCCTGCATCTGGCGCACTTCACGCGGACCGAAGGCGTCGTTCATCAGGACGGATTGTTTCAGATCGAACTCGGCGGTTTGCGCCATGTGGGGTTGCTCCTGGATCATAAAGCCGCGTTTTGCCGGCCGGGCTGACGAAAGGCCGCGCCGCCGGAGGGCCGCGGTTTCATGCGATTCACTAATCATGCGTTCCTACTAGAGCCAGCGAAGGGAGTCGAACCCTTAACCCCCGCATTACGAATGCGGTGCTCTGCCAATTGAAGCTACGCTGGCGTCACACGGCGGCCCGTGATAATGCCGACAATTGACGGAGGCGGCCCACTGGGAGACGCCTTATTCAATTGGAATAACGGCCCGCCGGCCACCCCCTTTCCCCACTGTGCGGAAGGGGCATGGCGAGATAAACAGACAAGTTTATCGAAAAGGGCGCAGATTCGCAAGATACCTCTGCGAATGCTGTGCGGAACTCATCGCCTTGCCGGCCCGGAAAGATACCCCGCCCCTCCACCCCTCGATGGGATTCAATACCCTCCGATAAATTAGCCTCTTCCAAAATTTTCAGAGGTGAAATAAAATAGGGGCCTTGACGTGCCACCCTACATAGTGGCTGACCGGTCAGTAAGGGCAAGGTAACCGTCCGGTCTTAATTCGTCAGAGGCCCCACGGGCCAGTCGCTTTGTTCCGGCGAAGAAGTTCGCTTCGCCGTGGGGCTTCTTTATGCATTTGTCGTGCCGCTCGAGTTGCTTTCGAGCCGGCACCTTCGTCTTTTCGTTGGAACTCATTGCCTAACAAGTTGTTCCGAAAATTGCTGCCCCGTCGGATTTCGCATGTCTGACGCATTGAACGGTGTTCGATCCGTATCATTTTGCAACAGTCGGATCGCAATGCTGCCATAGGTCAACCACAGTCGGGATGACTTTTAAAGACAAGATCGCCACGCCAAGACGCTGCCCCGTTTCCCTTCCGGATCAAACACCAGCCCGACGCGCAAGCGAGGGCAACCGGTTATGCCTCCCGCTTGCGCTTCGGGCTAATGTCCCAGTGCTCTGTCCAAATCGAGTTCCCGGGTGCCACGGGTGGCTTCCACCCGTGTTTCCGGCACTGCTGGACAAGCCGGCAGTGGCACCCAACTGGGAAAGTCAAGATGGATAGACCGCTAGGCTAATGTCCCACTACGACCGGCCGAGGAGCGACTCGGCCCTGGCGCGGATTTTGTCCAACAAGTCGTTCTGCCGG
Source organism: uncultured Planctomycetota bacterium (assembly GCA_963733145.1). Lineage (GTDB taxonomy): Bacteria > Planctomycetota > Planctomycetia > Pirellulales > Thermoguttaceae > JAHIKV01. Next base: position 89,404 of record CAVTCJ010000021.1, read on the forward strand.
GCGTCGAGGGCGGAGCGGTCGATCCGGGCGATTACGTTCAGGGCCTTGTCGGGGCGGCCTTCTTCGGCGAGGAGAATGTGGGCGAGTTTCAACCGCACCAGGGCCGCTTGTTGCGGATAACGCGCGACGTATTCCTCCAGAAGTGGGACCGATTCGGCCCACTGCTTTTGCCCGTGCAGGGCTTGGATCAGGTTCCACAAATCCGCCCGCGGCAGAATCCAGCCGGGCATGGTCTGTGACATGCGTTGATGCGCCTTGAGGGCCAACAGCGGTTTTCCGCCCCGAAGAATCTGGCGTATCTGTTCGAGCAGCAAGTCGGGTGGGAGGCGGTCCTTGTCCTCCAGTTTGGCGGGGGCCGCGCGGGCCTCGGCCAACTCCCGCTCATCGGACGATATGGTGTGGTCTCCCTTCCAAACCGAGAAGAGGTCCCAGTTCTCACAATCGACCATCCGCGCTTTGAGCATCCAGATCGCCACGGGAAAGCCCAGCCCGGCGCCGATCACGTGCAGCAACTCGCTGCTCATCTGCAAATTGTGGAAGATCAGCAGACCGATCTGCAGCATGAGAAACACGCCGACCAGGACCACCACCTTCATCTCGAAGTAGACGGGCCAGATGACCAGGATCAGCAGGCACCGCATGTTGTTTTCGGGCGCCCAGACCAGGCTCATGGCCATCAGTCCGAAGATGGCGCCGGACGCGCCCAGGGCCCCGCCGGCCGAACCGAGCATGAGGGTTTGCACGATCCCGCCGTACACGATGCAGATGCCCAGGTACACGGCGAGGGTTTTGTACCAGCCCAATTTCCCCTCGACGATCAGGCCGAACGACCAGAGGAAGAGCATGTTGCCGAGGAGGTGAAAAAACCCGGCGTGCATGAAACTATTGGTGATCCACTGCAACGGATGGAGCCCCTGGCCGAAGACCAAAATGAAGGGGGCGACCTGCTCGGGCGTTGCATGAAGCTCGGCGTAGAATGCGACGACGTTCACGACGATCAAGACGAGCGTCGAGATGGGCCAGTAATATAGAGGCGCGTCTGTGCTGTAGGGGAAGAACATGCCGGCCCACCGCTAATTGTTCAGCCTCGCGCGATGGGAGACTCACCGCGCACAAGTGGTATTATAAACCGTTTAATCGGATGCGGGCAAGTCGCGCACTCCATTCAAAAAGGGGCTATTTCTTGTCGCCAGAGATCGGGGGAATGCCGTGGCTATTTCCGCAGGTGGTGGACCCAGGCGGGCGGGACGTTCAGCCACACCGCGTCGCGGCGGATTTCGTGCCGGTCGAAGGCCGCGTTCATGGCCCGGCCGATGCCCCGCAGCCGCGTCCGTTCCACCCGGCTGCTGACCAGGGCCCGGGCGGGCCGGATGGCGATGTACTCGAAGAACGAGAGCATCCCGCCCGGCGTCAACCGATCGGTCAGCGCCGCGAGGATTTGCCCCACGACGGCGGCGGAGAAGTTGTTCAGCGGCAGGCCCGAGACGATCGCATCGTATTTGTGGTCGCCGGAAAGCTCCTCGATCGGGCAGTGCAAAATCCGGGTGCGATCGGCGACCGCTTGAAAGGCCGGCTCAGTCTGGAAACGGCATTCCAATTGTTGCACGAAGGTTTCGTTCAGCTCCACCAGGTCGAGACGGTCGTCGCAGCCCATGCCGCCGACGATCCGGCGAGTGACCGCGCCGGTGCCGGGGCCGACTTCGAGGATTCGACGGGGCTGGGAAAAGGGGACAGGTCCAATTTGCCGGAACGGCCTGCGACCAACCTTCGGTCGGCGCCCGGCTTCGCACAAATTGGACTTATCCCCATTTCCACGGACGTATCGCGTCAGCGCCGCGGCCAGAAATCTGCCGCTGGGCAGCACGGCGCCGGTGGAGTGGAAATGCCGGATGTATTCCCGGAAGAATACCGCGTTTTCGGTCACTAGTCGTCTCATCCGTACGATTTTACCGCACGGGGCTGATCGACGCCATCCGGTCGGGCTGAACCGCTTCGGCGGGAATCACCGGCTCCAACGACAGTTCCGCGGCCGGTTTCTCTGTAGGCCGCGGCTTGGACGCCGGCTTCTTTCCGGCGATTTTGGCCGATACCGGCTTCTTGCCGGCGACTTTGGCCGATGCCGGCTTCTTCACGTTCTTCCCGGCAATCTTTGCATGGTGCTTAGCGGCGGACCTTGGCGGCGGTGGCGGTGCGATCCGCTCGAACGCCCGCTTGAACGACGCATATTCCTCGGGATTGAGAATCTGTTTGGCGTCGCTGAGGATTTCAGCCCGTTCCCAATGGGTGATTATCCCGTCGGCCATCGCAATGGCGACCTCGTCGCAGAGGTCTTGACGGGCGGCCAGGGCCTGCAGGCGGCTGGGTTTCAGCCAGGAGGCCGATGCCGGCTCGGCGGCAAAAAGCACCAGCAGCAGTGAAGCTACGCTTATCGACAATCGGAAACTCATGTCATTCCCCCCGTAAAAGCTCCCGTCACGATCCGCAAATCTAACAATCTCATCGGAACCGGATTCACCGGAACTTGATGCACACGCAGCCCAGGCCGAAGAGTTTATTAACCCAGGGCTCGGAAAACCGGCACAGTCGATAAAGTCCGCTGAATTACCCTAGATTAACACGAGCCAAGCCCGAATCTTGTCGGCGAGAACGGACGAAACCAACTCAGGGTATAGTTGGAAGTGGTTCTGGTTCTCGAAGTAACGTGCTGGAAATGTGGAGTGAAGATGGGCAATGTCGCGGAGTATCGCTATGCAGGGTTTTGGATTCGGCTTTTGGCCAGCCTGATCGACGTGGTGTTGATCACGGCCATCCTTTTTCCCCTCCTGTTTGCTATCTATGGAACAGCGTATTTCCAGGTCGACGCCATGCAGTCGGCGCTTTCGGGCGAGACGTTCGAGCCGGGGCCGATCATCCGCGGGCCGGCGGATTTCCTCATCACCTATGTCGTGCCGGCCCTGGCCGCGATCATATTCTGGAGGTACAAGTCGGCCACGCCTGGCAAAATGCTCTTTTCCATACGCATCGTCGACGCTCTGACGGGAGATGCGCCCTCTTTCGCCCAGTGCATTATCCGCTACTTCGCCTACCTCGTTTCCATGCTTCCACTGGGATTGGGTTTCCTCTGGATCGCTTTCGACAAGCGGAAACAGGCCTGGCACGACAAACTCGCCGGCACGATCGTCGTTCGATCCTCTTACGGAAAGTAGGGTGGGTCAAGCGCAGCGCAGCCCCACCACGCAATTGCACGGATTTTGGTGGGGCAGCGCTGCGCTTGACCCCCCCTACGCGAAGATAGTTGTAACCGCCATCTTCGCAAGGAGTTACGGAGGAGAGATTAGTCCGAATTGGTCTTGGAGCTTCCACGAGCCTCCGATACAATGTGCCTTTTACCGCACTGTAAGGGTAGTAAGTTGTCGTCCAAAAACAACTTCGGTATATGTAGGACAGCCGCCCCCGGCTGTCCAGTGCGATTCGCACAGCCGAGGGCGGCTGTGCTACAAGTTGTTTTTGGACGACCGCTAAGTGTGCGGCTGAGCGTATTTCGCGTCTCTGAAGCCGGGTAGGATGCCGGGCTAGACGCGGAAGCTCGTTGTTATGGGGAAGGACGCTATGCCCTTGGAACGGATGCCGCGGGCGGATTACTCTCTGATCTCGTACCCCTTGGAATGGCTGACCAGGGCGGTCGTGCGATTTCCCATCCCGACGCTGGTCATCGCCTGCGCGGCGGTCGCGGTTTCCATCTGGCTGACCGTAACCCAACTCGGCTTCCGCACCAGCCGGGCCGAATTGCTCAGTCCGAACAGCGACTACAACCGCCGCTGGCTCGACTACACCAAGGAGTTCGGCGCCAAAGAGGACGTGGTCGTGGTGGTCGAGGGTGAAAGCCGGGAGCAGATCGTTCCCGCGCTGGACGAAGTCGGCCGCGAGCTGGCCGGCCGCAGCGATCTGTTCGGCGCGATAATGCAGGGGACCGACGCGCCGAAATTGCGGGCGAAGGGGCTATATTACCTCAAACCAGAAGAGCTACAGCGGATCGACGGGTTTTTGGACCAGGCCACACCCATCCTCCGCGGCGATTGGTCAAAGCTGAATCTCGGCGGGATGGCCGGCTGGATCGGCGCCGCAATGTCCGGCGGCTCCGAGTCGCAGCGGCAGCAGATCCTGGCGGCCATGCAGACCGAGTTGCCCCGGGCGATCGGCGGTTTGACGGCGGCCTTGAGCGACGAGGCCGCCCGTAACCGCATGCCCGACTGGTCCGACCAACTCACTCCCGGCGATCAAAGTCTCTCGCAAATCGTCTCCGGCGCTTTATGCACCGGCCCGTCAAAGCACCTGCTTTCGGACGACGGCCGGATGGGCTTCGTGCTCTTGAAACTGCGTCAGGAGGACAAACAGAGCTTCGCCCAGAACAGCGAGTCGATCGGCGCGCTGCGGCAAGTTGCCGCGGAAGTCCAGTCGCGGCATCCCGGCACGAAGGTCGGCCTGACCGGGCTCCCGATCATCGAATACGACGAGATGCGCTCCAGCGAAACGTCGATGACTTTCGCCACAATCCTCTCGTTTCTGGGCGTGCTGGCCGTGATGATCGTGGCCTTCGGCGGCTTCCGCCATTCGATCCTCGCCATGACGGCGCTGGCGGTGGGAATGATTTGGGCCTGCGGTTGCGTCACCTTGACCATCGGGCACCTGAACATCCTCAGCATCGCTTTCGGGTCGATCTTGTTCGGCCTGGGCATCGACTACGGCATCTACTACGTCGCCCACTATTTGCAGCACCGCCGGCGGACCGACTCTACCGCCGAGGCGCTGCTGCGGACGGCGGTTTGCGAAGGGCCGGGCATCCTCACCGGCGCGGCGACCGCCGCGGTGGCCTTCCTGGCCGCGGGCTTGACCGAGTTTCCCGGCGTAGCCCAGCTCGGCCTGTTGGCCGGCGGCGGAATCGTGCTCTGCTGGCTCGCGCAAATGACCGTCCTGCCGGCGGCGATCCGGCTGCTCGACGCGGACGGTGCGCAGAAAAAGCTCCCGGCCCCGCTCGATCTGCGGTTCTGGCTGCGGCCGCTGTTCGCCTATCCCCGGCTGACCTTGACGGTGGGAACCGCCTGCGCCCTGGCGACGGCCGTCGGCATCTGCTATCTGCGCTACGACTTCAACCTGCTGAACCTGCAACCCACCGGCCTGGAAAGCGTGGAACTGGAGCACAAACTGTTTCAGGAGACCAACCGCAGCGCGTGGTTCGCCCTGTCCGTTGCCTCGACGCCCGAGGAAGCCCTGGCGCGGAAGGAGGCGTTTGAGAAACTGCCGACTGTCGAGCGGGTGGTGGAAGTCGCCTCGAAAATCCCTCTCGACGCCCAACGGAAGCATCCGATCGTCGAACGGATCCACGACCGGCTGGCCAGTCTTCCCCGGCAAGTGCCGGAGATTCCCGTCACCGAGCCGGCCGAACTCGATCGGATGCTGGCCGGGGCCGAGACCATGTTGGCGTCAGTGCCCGAGGCCGCCCGGTCCGCCGCCGAGCTGCGGCAGTTGCGGGAACTGCTGCGGCGCTACACGCCGGACGAATATCGCCGCCGCGTTTCCGCCTATCAACAGGCAATGGCCTGCGATCTGCTGAAAAAATTGCGCGAGCTTCAGGCCGCTTCAACCGTCGCGCCGCCGCGGCCGTCCGACCTGCCCGCGTGCGTGGCCTGCCGCTTCATCGGCAAGACCGGGAAATACCTATTGCAGGTGTTCAGCAAGGGAAATATCTGGGACGTGGGACCGATGGGCCGTTTCGTCCGCGACGTGCGGAGCGTCGATCCCGAGATCACCGGCAACCCCTTACAGGTCTATGAGGCGTCGCGGCAGATGAAGCGGAGCTTCGAGCACGCCGCCTGGTACGCCCTGTTGGTGATCGTCCCCTTGGTGTTCCTGGATTTCCGCCGCCTGGGCCACACGCTGCTGGCCATGCTGCCGATGAGCCTGGGAATGTTGCTCACGATCGGCTTGATGGGCCTGCTCGACATTCCGTTGAATCAGGCCAACATGATCTTCATTCCGCTGATTATCGGCATCGGCATCGAGGACGGCATTCACCTGCTGCACGACATGCGCCGCCAGGGCCGGCGCTATCGCGGCGCCGACAACGCGGTCATCGTCTCCGTGGTGGTCACCTCGTTGACGACGATGGTCGGCTTCGGCGCGCTGATGATCGCCAACCACCGCGGCCTGCAAAGCCTGGGCCGCGTGCTGACCCTCTCGATGGGATGCTGCCTGCTGACCTCGCTGCTGCTGCCGAACCTGTTGCGGCTGGGAGGATTCGCCGCCGACGGCGCGCCGGAGCAGGAAGAAGACGCGGACAACGCGGACGGCTTGGTCTTTGACGAGGAGCTGCCGGAAAAGGAGCCGCCGCTTCCGCTGGCGGCGTAAGAATGGTGGGAGAAAAAGACGTTTAGCCCCGGCGTCCACGCCGGGAAGAAAAGGTTATTCTCTCATCCAATTTCGCACCCGGCGTGGACGCCGGGGCTAAACGGACTTACTCGCACAATTACGAACGGCTATTTAGGCGGCTTTCAGTCGGCCATTCCCGAAGCAGCGAGCAACTCCTGTTTCTGCCGCGGGCGGTCGTCGATCCAATCGGCCAGCACCCACAACGAAACCTCGCGATACGGCGGCTCGGCGCGGACCTGCACCTGAAGTCCGTTTACATCGATGACCTCGCAAGGAATCGATTCGTTGCCCCGCATGATCGAGCCGATAAACGGCGCCACGTTGACCAGCACGCGATCGCCTTTACGCACTTGCATATATGTATCTCCTTAATGAAAGAGTGCAACCGCCAAGTCGAGAAGCATTGGTGACGAGCACCATTTCATCTATAGCCGTTGACGAAAAAATATACAATCCCCCACTGCGAAACGACGGTCAACCCAGCGACGGGTAAGACATTTTGGCGGTGGAAAATTTCGCGGGAGACGGCCACTGGGGGCCGATTGTGCCTCTCGAAACACCGAAAAAACAAATTCCGGCAGGAGACACCCCCACCGATGGAGATTGTTTCGAGCCATGTGAGATAGTGTTTTAGCACGACAAGTGAGGGGGTGGCACGGCAAATACCATCTATCTTGTGTATATTAGCCCCTCGTGTGGACGCCCCCATATTTCCCGCGGTTTATCATTATTCTTGTGGCAGTCCACATTTTCCGGCTTCCCCCGACAGGAGGTCATCGGTCTCAAATCACCCCCCTCCGCGGCAAAATTGAGGTTCAAGCTGGACCATTGAAAATCACGAGAAACTCTTAAAATACAGACATATTTTTAACTTCATTTGCTTGACAGAAGGGCTGTGCTTGGTACAATCAGGAAAGACTGAGGAAGTGTAATAATCCATTGAGAAGGCTCACGAACTCTTATCAGGGTACAATTCACACTCGGGCGCGATAGCCCAAGGAGGCAGCGGTGAGGATTAGCAAAAAATTTGGTTGGCGTCGAGTGCTAGCTTTGTGCGTCCTTGCCCTCTTGGCAACATCGGTTTCCGCTTCGTTTGCGTCCGCCGAAATTATCGCGGATCTGCAACCGTACCAGTTGGATCCAAATATTCTTATCGGCGACTCCTACTACCTGTCCGACATCAACACCGGGGGCGGCATCCTCATTGGCGACAAGTTGTTCGACTCCTTCTTTGTGACGTTCACCAATTCGGTCGGTGCGAACGCTCCCGGCCTTAGTGAGATCAAGCTCACCCCGATCCAGATCCTCAAATCGGGAGCGCCTTTCGGCGGCGACTATGGTTTCATCGTGAACGGCGCCTGGTCTGCCCCGGGCCTTACGAGAGCGGACTCTACGATTTGGTTCCACTCAAAAATCGTCGATGAGGGATACTATTTCAAGGACAGTGAATTGTGGCTGTCGGCGTCCGGCGTATCGAACGATACGGTTTCGGGCCAAGCGTCGGTATCGGAAAATATTTATCCCTCGCCCCCTTCGGGCCTGCCTGAGTCCATCGCCGACATGTACGTCTATTTTAAGGACGATACTCACAAGTTGTTCCATGACGCAGCCGCCTTCGACCCCATAACGGAAATCTGGGTGGTCAAGGACGTCATGGTCTACGGTGGAATCAACGATCTTGGCTCCGCGCATATCAGCGAGTTCTGGGAAACCTTCAGCCAGGGCGGCAACCCGGTTCCCGAACCGGGGACGCTCGCGCTGCTGGCCTTCGGAGCGATTGGACTGGCTGCCTACGCGTGGCGGAAACGGCGCTAGCCGGCTCCTGGCCCGATTGAATTGAGATCAACAAAAACGGCAAACTCGGCCTTCCGGGTTTGCCGTTTTCTTTTCAGCGTCGTAGGGTGGGACAAGCGAAGCGCGGTCCCACCGGTTGCGGCGAAAATATGGTGGGACCGCGCTTCGCTTGTCCCACCCTACAATCCGTTGGATTCAGCATCGTCTACGGCATCTTCGGCCGGCTTTGGCCGCGGTGTGAGATTTCGTCGCGGAGCCGGGCGGCACGCTCGAACTCCTCGGCCGCCACGGCGTCGGCCAACTGCTCGGCCAGGGTCTTGCCGACGTGATACTCCTGACGCAGCGACTCCTTCATCACGTTCAACTGGGACACCAGTTCGTCCTGCTCGAACTGCTCCTCGGCGTCGAATTTGACGAACACCTCGCGCATCCGCTCCAGCCCCCGATGGATGGTCTCAATGGCCGCCTCGGCGCCGGATTTTTCGAGCGCCAGCATGGCCGCCGCCTGGACGCGGTGAAAGAGCACGAAGGGGCGATATTGCTCGTGCGAAAGGGTCCATTGCTCGTTGGGCGAATGCGCGGCCACAAAATCCATCAGCCCCAGAACGTGGTCGGCGTCGGCCAAAGCCCGGCCGAATTGCCGCAGCGCCAAACAGCAGATCCGCCGATGATAGAACTGCAGGAACTCGCGGTCGATCTCCAGGCATTGGGCCTCGTTCAGCACGAGCGGCTCGCCTTGCGCGGCGGCCAAATCGCCGAGCCATTCGAGGCACGTTTCGGCCCCGCCGGGGTGCTCGCCGTCGGGACGGCCGGTGGTCTCCATTTGCAGCAAACCCATCTCGATCCGCATCTGGAGCACTTCCCGCCCGTCGCCGGCGCGGACCAGCCGCGCGGCAATGACCCCGGGCTTGAACGGCCACTGGCGAAGAATGTTGTCGATGTCGAAGATATCTGGCTGTTCGGACATATCGGGGATTATATCACCTTGTCCGACCGGCCGACAGGAGGACCGGCATTGAACCAGGGCCGTTCAGTTATTCACTGTAGGAGGCGACTCCCGTCGCCGATTTGCGGCAGATTCGCGGGCACTCGGCGACAGGAGTCGCCTCCTACAATAGATTTACTCCTCCCGATCGACGTGGCGGCGTTGCCGTTTTTTCCGGGAGCGCAGCCGCTTGTCTTCGATGCGGCGCCGCACGGACGCCCGAGTGGGACGGGTGCGTTTTCGGGGACGGACGGGCGCGGCCGCCTCGGCCAGCATCCGACGGAGCTTCTCCAGGCAATCGGCCGCGTTACGGCCGGCGTCGCGGAACCGCTGGCTGGTCACCAGCAGGTCTCCTTCGGCAGTGATGCGGCGGGGGTACTTGGCCGCCAAACGGCGCAGCACCGGTTCCGGCAGGCTGGGACTGGCCGTCACCCGCCAGCGGAGCAGGGCCTTGGTGCTCACCTTGTTGACGTTTTGACCGCCCGGTCCGCCGCTACGGGAGAACGTGAACTGAAACTCGCGCAGCGGGATGCTCAGTTGCGGAGTGATGACGAGCATGGGAAACCTTAAGCGTCAAGCACCAGTGTCCGGAACGCCTCCCTGGCGTGTTCCAAGAGCGCGGAGTATTCGGCCGTTTCGATCTCCTCGCCGAGTAATTCCACGTCGTAGTAGCCGTCGTAGCCGGCGGCCTTCAGGGCGGCGATAATCTCGGCCAGCGGCACGATCCCTTCGCCCAACCGGCAGCGATTTTGCTCTCCATCGGGCGGTTGCCGGGCATCGCCGAGCTGGACCAAGGCGATCCGCGGCGCTGCCCGGGCAATCCGCTCCACCAGTCCGCCGTCCAGGCCGAGATGATAGGTGTCCAACAACAGCTTGACGTGTGGCTGGTCGACTGCGTCCAGCAGTTCGAGCGTGTCTTCGAGACTGTTCAGGAAGGTCCATTCGGCGGCGCAGCCGGGGTGCATCGGTTCGACGGCCAGTGTCAGACCCGCTGCGGCGGCTTGCGGCGCCAGTTCGGTCAACGCCCCGTGCATCAGCCGCCGGGCATGATTGTAGGTGTGCCCGGCGCGGGGACCGCTGAGAATCGACAACGTGGGGCAATCCAGCGCCGCGGCGATCCGGATCGCTTCCGCGGCGTCCTCGATGCTCTCTCGATAGCTGCGGCCGTCGCTGCCGGTAAACCCGCCCGCCCAAAACAGGTGCGAAACCTTCAGGCCGCAGCGGAGCAGGAGGTCCCGCGCTTTCGACTCGCCGCAATCGGATAGTTTTTGCCGCCAAACGCCGATGGCCGCAATGCCCGCGGCCGAGTATCGCGACACGTCCTCTTCCAAGGACCATCGAAAGGTGGTCGTTTCGCTGATCGAGAGTTCCGCCATCCGTGTGTTCCCCGGGGTAGTCGGCCGAGTTTAAGCTGTTGTACAAGGACAAGTTGTGGTGCAGGCGTCCCGCCTGCACGGTGCAGCCGCGACGGCCGCAGCACAAAACACAAAATCATATTCGGACGCCGTCTGAGATCGCATTTTACGGTTTGAGGTCCCAGGCGGCCAGCCAGCGGGTGTCCACCGGCGTCATCCCGAAATCGTCGCGGAGCCGCTGGAGCATATTCGGCATGTGGCCGGCCCCGTAGAAAATGGCGATCTTCTTCTTGCCGGCCGCGATTTCAGTTTTCAACACGTCGAGGGCCACTTGGTTGCGGCCGCTGATGAGCGTCGAGCCGGCGGCCCCATCCAAGGCCGCCAGGGCATCGTCGCCGGCCGTAAATTGCTCGGCGAGGATCCGCTTCAGCGCCAACGCGCGGTTTTTGTCGAACAGCGCGGCGAGCAACTGCGCGTCGCTCGGGCCGTCGGCAGCCTGATTCTGTTTCGACAGGGCGTATCCCAACATCCGCGCGATCATCGTCCACACGCTTTCGCCGCGCTCCCGCATGGACCGGGCGAACTGCTCGGGCGACATGTCGGCATGAACCATGTTCTTTGCGGCATAGTCTATCCCCTTCAGTTGAAACTCCAAATCGAGCAGGTTTTTCATGCCGTTCTGCAGGAGCGAGACCGGATTGTTTCCGGCCGAGCTTTCCGGGCGAGGCGTCTTGGCCTCTTCCGTAGCCACCAACTCGTACAACACCGCGTCATAGTTTTTGAACTCGCGGTTCAATTGCCGGTAATATGCCGGATCGGCGATGTGGACGGCGGCCACGAGGTCCACCGTAGGCGACCGGCGATCGCCCTTGGCGGGCGCGCAACGGACGATAGCCGTATCCAAGGAGAGAGGATGGTTGTCCTTGTCGCGCTGCAGACGCAGGAATTGACACTTCGCCTTGCCGTCATCCGGACGGGCCGCGGCCGGCTCGGCAGCCAACGACAAGCTCGTCAACAGCAACAACAACAGCGCGGCGGACGCGGGCCTGGCGAGTAATCTCATTTTCGTCCTCTCAGACATCCAAAATCGGCATAAACAAAGCGTAACCGTTCACGGGGGACTGTCCCCACGGGGCGGCGGGAGGGGGACAGGTCCATGTTTTCGGCCCACGGTTTATTGATGAAATCACGTTTTCCCGCCAAAAAATGGACCAGTCCCCTGCCGCCCCGTGAACGGTTACAAGAGAGCATTGCAAAATGGTATGGGGATCCCTACATAAAAGAATAGAGTATGGCTAAGGACGGTAAATCACAAAAGTGCAAAGTGTGGATTTGTTGGTAATATCTGCACATACCCACATGTCGGATCATGCGCAAATGTGGATATGCGCACTCGGTCTAACTGAAGTTTAGCCCAAAAAGTTAAATGTTAAAAAGCGGGCTTGCATTTGCCGAAGAAAGCTACATACTTTCGACATCTCCGCGGGGCGAAAGCCCCGCAGGACGGGCTTCTGCAGGTTCCTGCCCCACCTGTGGAGGCCTTTTTTTATTTCCACGCCGTGCCGCCCGCACTTCAACATCGACTACCGTTCACCGTGCGTCCGTCATTCCGCGAGCAGCGAAGAATCTGTCCCCAGTTGGCACAGCCGCCCCACCCGGCGTGGACGCCGGGGGCAAAACAAACTTCCTTCCCCGAATCACGAACGGGCTGAGTGCTTCACGCTACAGCCAATTCCAGCCGTCGGCGTCGTCCTTGCCGTTCAGCGAAGCGAAGACCTGGTCCAGTGCGCTCGCTTCGCCGGGCATGCTGCGGACGCCGAGCGAGAGAGTCCCGGCCATCAGCCCGTCGTCGGAGTGATCGAAACCGATGGCATGGCCCATCTCGTGCATCACGGCGGTCAGCAGGTCGGCCCGGCCGACGGCGGCCGTGCCCGGCGCGGCCGTCAGTTCTCCTCGAACCGATTGGGCGAACTCTTCGTCCTGGTGCGGGGTTGGATCGACGAACCAGCCGTAACCGGCCGCGTCGTCGTCGATGAGGATTCTGCCGTCGGCCTCGGCGCCGAGCAGCTTACCCGGCAGGTCGGTCACTTCGACGGAGACGCCGGCCAGTGCGGCCGCGGCCCCGGGACCGTAGGCCGTCTCGAGCCGGCTGATGGCCTCGGTCACGATGGACCCAAGGTCCGCGCCGTTGATCGAGGGGGCGAAAGCGGACGGCGAGGCGTCGGCCGCGACGGTCAGCGCGGCCACGATTTGGAAGGTTCCGGTTAGATTGGAAGATCTTCCGGCGTTGTCGGTGGTCTTGATCGTATAAGAATGTTTACCCGCCCCCAACGGGCCAAAGGCGGAGTAGTAGTCGGCGGTGGTGTTTGGACCGCCGATCGAAGAGACGGACTTATTGTCGATTGCAATCGATTGGCCGGCAATTCCCGCCGCGCTTGTCGTGCGCCAAGTGATGAGGACCCTGTCGGCCGTATCCAGCCCGCCGTTGTGATTGCTGCCTGAAACGGCTTCCGTGACGACTATATGGGAGATTATGGGAGTGGCGGATGCGCCGACCACGATAAACTGGCCGGTCTGCGAATTGGCGAGTCCGCCGGTGTCCGTTACATCGATCGTAAAGGTGTAGGTTCCCGCCGCTAAGGGCCCGAACGAGGTGTAGTAGTCGCCGGTGGCGTTCGGACCGCCGATGGCGGGCACGACGGACGTGCCGTTGATCTTAAAGGAGCGGCTGGCAACTCCCGCGGAAGTGGCCACGTTCCAGGTGACGAGCACCCTGTCGGAGATTTCCAGAACGCCGTCGTGGTCGCTGCCCGAGACGGCCTCGGTGACGACCATCTTGGCAATCACCGGCGGGCCGGAAGATTGGGGAGCGGCGCCGATCGTGAACGAGCCCTTCAATTGCGAGGAGTTTCCGGCCTTGTCCAGGGCGGTGATGGTGTAATTGTGGACGCCGGCGGCAAGTCCCGTAATCGGCCGGGTGAAGTTCACACCCGAGGTCAGGTCGGCCCAGGGGCCATTTCCGGCGTAGGTGGTGCTGTCGATGGTGATCGAGGAGCTGGCCACGCCGTCGGGATCCGTGGTGTTCCAGGACATGAAGCCTGCCGCCTGGTTTACGGCCACGCGGCCGATCACCGGTCCACCGCTGGTGGGCGAAGCGGGCTCCCAGGAGGTCTTCATCACCCGGGCGAAGATTCCCATGTCCGTGCCGGCCACGGCCTCTTCCGGCCCGGCCCAGGCCACAACGGTTCTTCCCGAAGGGGACACGCTGACTGCCGGGGTAATCTGATTGCCCAGCGTCAAGGAGTTGACGCGGAACTCGCCCAACGCCTGTCCCGAGGAATTGCGATAATTGGTGCCGTCGGCGTTGAACAGACGGGCATAGATTCCGTAGTCCTTGGTCGGATTGTTCGGATCGGGAATATCCTGGAAGCTCGACCAGGTGACGACGTAGTCTCCCTTGGCATCCATGCCCACGTCGGGAGTGATCTGCCAGCCGATGGTCGTCTGGTTGACGCGGACGTCGGCGGCGTCCTTGGCAACGCCGGCCGCGGAGAAGCGGCGGTCGTAGATGCCGTAGCCGTTGCCGTCCTGGAGCATGCTCGACCAGGCGACGACGAAGTCGCCGTCGGCGTCCATGGCGACGGCCGGATCGATCTGGTCGTCGGCGGTGGTGGCGTTGGCGCGGAACTCGCCGCCGAGTTTGCCGCCGGCGGCGGAGAACCGTTGGCCGTATATGCCCCAGGAGTTGCCGTCCTGTTGGTCGCTGCGCCAAACGACGACGAAGTCGCCGGCGCCGTCCATGGCGACGTCGGAGCTGTCCTGGCGGAACTTGGTGGTCGTGTTGACCAGGAGTTCTCCGGCCTTGGGGGTCCCTTGCTTGGTGAAGCGTCGGGCATAAATGCCGTCCAGGTCGCCGTCTTGCCCATAGCTGGTCCAGGAAACCACAAAGTCTCCGTCGGAGTCCATAGCCACGGCAGGCTCGTCCTGGACGCTGGTGATGGTTTGGTTGATGCGGAATTCGTCGCTAACGGCCACACCGTCCATGTCATACATGCGGCCGAAGACGCCGGACTCATCGGCCTGCCCCTGTCCCGACCAAACCACAATGAAGTTGCCGGCGTCGTCCATGGCCACGGCCGGGTCGAGTTGGTTCCCGGTGGTGAAGGAGTTCACCATGAACTCCTTGCCGCTGCGCTGCGAAGACTTGTTGAACAATTGGCCCATGATGTCGGTGGTGCCGTTGGCGTTGGTGGTCGTCCAAACGACCACGTAATTGCCATTGGCGTCGACAGCCGTGTCCGGCGTAAGCTGGTCGCGCGGCCTGGTGGTGTTGACCAACGGGTCGTTGGTGCCCGAAGGATCGCCGGGATCGGTTCCCTCGCCGCCGCTGCCGATCACGGAGAAGTTCAGGCTGTCGGTGGCCCCGTTCGGGAAGAAGCCGGTGTGTCCCAGGGCGTTTCCGGCCCGGTCGCGCAGACCGCTGTGGCCGGTCGGATCGGCGGTCGTCGGCAGCTTCGGGGCCAGGGCATCGAGTCTGTAATCGCCGGCCTTGAGTTGCGGCGTGCCGGGGTCGGTGCCGTTCGCGTCGATCGTGAGGATGACTTCCCAGTGGTTGGTGGGCGTAGAATTCAAGTCGGCATAACCGGGCAGGAGGGCCAGGTCGGCCGCTTTGTTCATCCCGTACTGGACGCCTACGATGGCCCCGTTGATCTTCACCCCGTTGAGCAGGAGGGCGTAGTTGGCCGGGTTGGTCACCGCGTCGCCGGTGTGCGTGGCGTTGTCAAACATCGCCTCGGTGAACGAGATGACGACGTGCTGCAGGCCGGAGGGGTCGTAAATGGTCCCGCCGTCCTGGATGATCGAGCCGTCGGCGGCGAACCAGTTCGCCACCGTGGGACCGGCGGTGTCATTGGCTTCGTGATAATAATAGTACTGAATCGCCTGGTTGGACATGAACCCGGTCGAATCCAAGGTGTCCTGCGTCCAGGCAATTACGTAACTGCCGTCGGGGGTCATGGCGATCGAAGAATCGTGTTGATCCGTGCCCGAAAAAGCCGAAGTCATCTCCACGAAAACGGGCGGCGGGGCATCCGCCTGCCCGATCTTGAGTTGATTCCATTGCGGGTTGCCCGGATTCGGCTGGATCGTAATCTCAGTATTGTGGACCTCGCCCATCAGGCTGATTTCATACACGTACTCGCCCGTATTAACGCTGCTTCCCAAATCCCAATACGTGCCTTGCCGATCCAGGATTTCCTGATCGGACATCAGGCGGACCTTGACCGGGCCGTCGAAATTCGCCCGGTCGCCGCTGTTCGCAGCGGTCGGCCAGTTGATGCCCAACTCCTGGATGAGGGTCTTCAAGGCGGCCTCGATGGCCCTCTGGGTCGGTACCGGATCGATGACCGGGTTCTGCCCCTGCGTATACGCGGGAGTAACGGTAAGATCCTCAGCCCGCCCGGTCGTCCCGTTGGTCACGCGGATCTGGAACGAACCCGTAGTAACGCGTTTGTCGATCGAAATCGTCCAGCGCGAGTTGGTCCCGTCGCGTTGGGTATTGACCACGTTGTCGGCGGCCAGAATGTTGGCCACTGCGCGGGGATCGGCGTCGAACTGCGTGTACATCACCCCGTAGGCCTCGCCGCGCAACAAGCCAATCACCTGATTCATGATGGCATTCAGACGGCCGAGCTGCCAGTCGGTGAAGTTGTGATACTTCTGGGCCTCGATCAGCACTTCCTCGATCACGCTGTCGGGGTCGCCGGTGTGAGCGGAGCCGTACGGCAAGCTGAGGAACATCAGATTGGGGAAGGCCGCCACCAGATCGGCGTTCTCCGGCTGACTTAGAATCGACGACATCAAAATCGTGCCGTCTCCCGCCGACGAAGCGGCATCGGTGACGTCCGGACCGAACCCTTCGTAACTGACCGTCAGATCGCCGTCGGCGTCCATCACCGCCTGGCCGTAGCCCTGATCGCCCGGCCATATAGCGTTATACTGGTCGGGATAGAAGCCGATTTGATTCCAGATCGGCGGGTTGTAACTGTAGGGAGACAGGGCGCTGTTGACGCGCGCGTCCGCGCGGATCACGTTCCCCAGAATATCGTACTCGCGCATGTACACGCCGATCGACTGGGGGACAGCGCCCTGCCGAGGCGTGTTGTCGTTGTCGCGATATTGCGACCAGGTGATGACGAAGTCGTTGAGCGAGTCGAACGCGGCCGTGGGGGCTGCCGAGTAGAAGCCGACGCCAGTGGTAAACGTGGTTTGTTGGATGGCGCCCAGCACGGGCCGAGTGTCGTCCGGCCCCGCTATCACCTGATAGTCGAACAGCGTAACGCCCTCGGCGTCGTAGACGCGGCCGAGGATTTGATTGACCACCGGCGCGGTGTCGTGCCAGACGACGATCCAGTGGCCGTCGTCGCTCATCGCCACGAAGGGTTGGTCGCTCTCGTCGGTATAGTCGTTCGTGACCGCCATCTCGTTGCCGAGGCGGCGTGGTGTCGGCGGCGTAGCGTTGCGCGTCGATGTTGTTGAAGAAGCTCGTATTCTGACCGACACCAGCCCAGGCGACCACGAAGTTCCCGTACATGTCCATGGCCACCGAGGATTGATCCTGGGCATTGGTCGTGAAGGTGTTCACCCGGAACGTGTAATCGTCGCCCGGCACCTGTATATCCACGGGGATGAGAGAATTGTAGGTGACGTCGGCCTCGACGGGGCGAACGCCTTGAATGGCCGTCTCGGGAACGCCGTCGTTGTTCAGGTCCACAGTCCACAGTCCGGGATCGTTGGCTGCGACCGTTCCCGCCGGCTCGAAACGCCGGGCGAAAATGTCGCTGACGCTGCCGGGGCTCGCCAAATCGGAGACGTCGGCCGTCCAGGAAATCACGAAACTGCCGTCGGCGTCCATCGCCACGGACGGGCTGTAAGCGTTGTCGGGCTGCAACTCGAAGGGGTTGACCGGCACCTCGGGGTTCACCCGGAATTCCAGGGTGGTCTGCTTCTTGATTTCCACGCCGGCGCCCGGCAGCACGGTGCCGGTTTCGTTCACCACACCGCCGGTGGGAGTGACCAGCACGGGGACCCGGTCGTAGTCGTTGACGAACCGGATGTCGAAGGTGCGCAATCCGTTGGGATCGGCGGCCGTTTGGACCGGCGTGACGATAACCGTGATGTCCGAGGTTTGGCTGGTCGGCCCGGCGTCCGCCGGCATTTCCAGGTCCTGATCGAGCGGAGGCGCCAGTTTCGTCTGCACGGTCGCCAGGAACGCCTGCTCGATGGAGGCCGCGGTCAGTGCCGGGTTGGTCGGCGAGACCGCGATGTTGGGGACGTAAGAACCGTCGGGCAACCTCGTAACGCCCAAGTTCATCGGTTCGCTCACGGTGCTGACCTGCACCGAGGGGAGGAACCCGGTGGTCCACGTCGGGTCTACCACCATCAACTGCGGCTGGTATTGCAGGCCGGCGGCGTCGCCGAACTCGATGAGGTAATTGTCGGCGTCGGTGCCGACCACGACCACGTCGGACAAGGCCCCGCCCAACTGCCGCAAGGCGTTCTGGATAACGATGGCCGGGTCAAAGTCCACGTTCCCCGAGTTGAACGCCATTTCGTGGAAATCAATCGGTTCCGTGACTTCCCCGGGGTCTTGAGTGCCGAAGTTGTGGAAGTCAAACCACAGCGAAAAGGTCCCGTCGAGCGACGACTGGCCGTGTCCGGCCACGGCATCAGTGGCTTGCGAGAACGTCAGCTTCTGGACGGCATTGCCGCCGTAAATCAACGAGAACTTCGCGTATTTGTTGGAGACGGCGTCGGTGAGCACTCCGGTGGGCAGGGTGATCCGCTGCACGGCCTCGGTGTAATATGTGGCGTAAATGTTCGACCCGTACATGTCGCCGCCGTTGGCCGGATCGGGTAGCGGATTGCCGTTGGTATCCAGCATGGCGTCCGCGCGGGTGGTGACGATGACGAAGTCGCCGCCGTCGTCCGCGGCCACCGAGTGGGCGGCCGAAGTGGTTTGCGAGACCGTGTTGCCGGTAATGCCGGGAGGAAAGGGATTCGAGGAAAGGTCGATCGAGAAATTGATCGTGTAGGCGCCTCCCGGAGTTCCGTCGAAATTGCCGTCCAACCGGTTGCCGAAAATGTCCTGCACGGCGTCGCTGAGGGTGAGCGCGTAGTCTCCGTTGCCCAGCGCCTGGTCGCCATCCGCGAAGGCATTGCCGTCCACCGTGACTACGGCTTCATACCGGCCGGTGGCCGGATTCAAGCCGTATTGCACGGCGACGACGTCGCACGAGAAAGCGCTATTGTTGCGGAGCAGTTGCCAGTTGTCCGGATTCGTGACGCTGTGCGCGCCGAACTCGCCGCCTGCGGTCGACACGTCCTCGCCGAAGGAGAAAACAAGTTGCGAGACGGAGGCGTAGACGGTCATGTCGGGATACAACTTTTCGCTTCCGAGGCTGGTGTCCTTATACACCAGTTCCGCGTTGCTGACGGTCGGGCCGGCGTCGTCGTAGGGCCGGGCGAAACGTTGCTGGAAGATGCCTTGGGCGTCCTCTTGTCCGGCGACTTCTCCGTTGCCGCTCCACACGATCACCGCGTCGCCGGTGTCGTCCAGGGCCACGCTGGGGAAGCGTTGGTTGCCGTTGGTGGTGGTGTTGATCCGCAGTTCGCCGCCGATTTCTCCGTCGGGGCCAAGGAATGGATTTTGGCTGACCAACCGCATATTGGCCGTGGTGCTGCCGGAGTCCGCGGCGTATTGGACGTCGCTCATCTTGGCGTAACGACGGATATAAACGTCGAAGTTGCCGTTCTGGTCGCTCTCCCAGGCGATGGTGAAATCGCCGTCGGCGTCCATCGATACCCGCGAGTTCTGCTGGTTGCCCTGGGCGGTTCGGTTGACCTGGATCACGTCGCTGGCTTGGGTCGGATCGCCCAGGAAGAGGGTGCCGTTGTTGTAGGCCACGGTAGGATCGAAAGCCGCCGTGAAGCGCCGGGCAAAGACGCCGTTCAGCCCGTTGAACCCCGGTCCGTAGCCGTTGCCCACGAGGTCATGACCGTAGCTGGTCCAAGTGACGACGAAATCGCCGTCTTGATCCATGGCCACGGAGGAATGCGATTGATTGGCGGCCTGATTGTCGACCGCGATTCCATTCGTACTATCGATATAATCGTCCGCGTTGACGAGAAATTCACCTTGGCCCGTCGGGGAGTTGATGTCGAGTCGCTTGGCGTAGATGTTCGACTGAATGGGATTGTCTCTGTCCTGGCCGTAGGAGGTCCAAGTGATGATGCTGTTTCCGGCGGCATCCATGGCGACGTCGGGAGATATTCTGATCGCCGGTAGTGGTGTCGTTCACCTGGAACTCGCCGGTATAGGAGACGCCGGAACTGAGGTATCCCCGGGCAAAAACGCCGTAGCCGCTCCCGTCCTGGGCGTTGCTCTGCCAGGCGATGATGAAGTCCCCGTCGGCGTCCATCGCCACCGACGAGTATTGCTGCGCGTTGGCGGTAGTGGAGTTGACCTGGAAAATCCCGCTGGTAGATTGACCGGTGGCGTCGAACATTTGGGCGTACACGTCCCAGTTGGTGGCTGCGGTCCAGGCCGTCCAGGTGACTACGAAGTCGCCGTCGATGCTCCTGGCCACTGAAACGTCGCGGGCGGTTGTGTCGGACGAAATGAGGATTTCGTCGTTGGCCCAGGGCAGTCCGTTTACCGGGTTAATGACCGCATAGGGCGCCGTAGTGGTCGTCCGCGTCCCGTCCGCGTTGAGAACCGAGGTTTGGGAGTACAGCTTGGCCCAAACGCCCTGATGGCCCGGCGTGGTATCGGTCCAGGCGACCACATAGTCCCCTTCGGCGTCCGAAGCCACGGCGTCGGCCGTGTTGGCGGTGGTGTACTTTCCGAAGTTCTGACCCGGCAGGGTTTGGCCGCTGGCCACCTTTGTCTCTTGTCCGGTCGGAAGAGTGACGTTGATGACCTGGGACATGAGGTTGCCGTTGGGATTCAGCGCGTAGCCGCGCAAGGGGTTGCCGACCTTGTCGCGAATGGAATTCAAGGCCACGATTTGATATTGCCCGTCGGTCAAGGGCTCCGTGCCGGGGCCATCCCCGTTGGCGTCGACGATCAGCACAACCTGCCACTTGTTGGTCCGTTGCGCGTTCAGCCCGTATTGACCGCTGAGTTGATACGCCTCGTCCAGGCCGTAAAATGCCTGACTGATGCCGCCGTAGACGTTTACGCCGTCCTGCAACAACTTGTAGTTCGCCGCGTCGGTCGCAGTGCTGGCCGACAATTCCTCGTCGAAGGTCAACACCACTGCATAGATCGGCTGGGTAACCTGCCGCGAGGTCTCGACCGGCGTGCCGTCGGGCAACAGGTAGTCGGTCAGCACCGGACCGACCGTGTCGGTCGGCTCGTCGAAGCGGCGGGCGAAGATGCCCTGAGTGTCCCCCACGCCGTTGCCTTGCCACACGATCACCCAGTCGCCATTGGGCGTCACAGCGACGGACGGAAATTGCTGAGTTCCGTATAACGTCCGGTTGGCACGGATGAAAGGGGATCGTGGATCGGCATCGGGTCCGGCCGTTGCGGCAAAAATACCGGCAGGGTCTTCCGGGTTCTGGCCAATAGGCGTCGGGTTGGCCGGATCCACGATCCCCACACTATCTCCGTCCCAAGAATTGACGTAGGCGCCGACGGCATCCATGTCAAGTGAGTCATTCACAATTCCTGCGTTGCCGAAACCGGGACCGACGGCATAGGTCGGATCACCTAGCGTGAAAGGAGTACCATCGGCATGGAATATTAAACTCGAGACGACGTAACTTCCCGTGACAGGATAGTAGAATTCAAAGCCCAAGCCAAAATCACCTAGATCGTCGATGGCTACGGAAGGGTTGCGCGGTTCGCTGGGTGCCGGTGCCGCCCTGGCCGATCCCAAGGTCCATGCGGAACGCGTCCGTGGCGGATCCGGGCAAGGCGTGAGGTGTTCCGTCTGGGTTGAACAACCGCCCCCAGATCTCCGTGTCGGCCTCCACGCCATTGTACACATGGGTAACATCCTCCCAGGCCACGATGAACTCGCCGCTGCTGTTCATGGCCACGGCGGGGTGCTGTTCCCAACCATCACGGCCTGGATCGTTAGCCATATTCACTAGAAATTCGGAGCCGACGCGATTGCCGCCGTAGTTGTACAACTGGGCGTGGATGTCGTAGGAATAGCCTAAGGTTTGTCCCTGGGTGGCCCAAACCACGACGAAATTGCCGGCGGCGTCCATCGCCACGCCGGGGGTGACCTGGTCGTTGGGGGTGTTGCTGTTCACCCGGAATTCAGTGCCCAGTTTCCGCCCCATCGAGTCGAAGCGTTGCCCGTAGATGCCCGAACTTCCGTCGGGGTCCTGGCCGTCGCTGGCCCACACCACGACGAAATCGCCGTCGGCGTCCATGGCGATCGTACCATCGGACTGGTTGCCGATGGTGTAGGTGTTGACCTGAATCTCGGGAGTCAATGGATTGTTGTTGCCGTCGAACAATCGCGTGTAGACGCCGGTAGAGGTTGCGGCGTTCGGATCGAAATTGGGATTGGCGCTGCCGTCCGGCAAAGTGGGATTGGGGTCGCCGTCTTGGCCGTAGCTTTCCCAAACGACGGCGAAGTCGCCTTTGTCGTCTATGGCCACGGTGCGCGGGTTGCGTTCTTGGGCCGTGCCAATGCCATAGGGAACCCCCAGTATTTGCCGGTACTCGGGATTCTGGTTGACCAGAAATTCCGTGCCCGTGGCCGGAGTGCCGCCGGTGGATACCTGGAAAGAAAAGATGTAATCCAGGCCGGCGCGGGTTGTGTCGCCGTCGATGAGCGTGAAGCCGTTGGCGCCCAGGGCCTTGCCGCCCTTGTCGGTGAGGCCGGAGTGGCTGACGCCGCCTGCCGTTTGGGGCGTAAGCATTTTGAGAGTGTAGCTGCCGACAAGCAGCGGATCGCCGATCTGAGTCCCATTCCCGTCGATCGTCAAGACAACCTCCCAGCGGTTTGTCGGTAGGAGGCTGAGATCGGAGTAGCTGGCCCAGTTGGCGGGATCGTCGACCGCGTTGCGGGCCAGTTGAGAAGCCTCGCTCAGCCCGTAATCCACGTGCGTGATCGCGCCGTTGATGGGCACGCCGCCAAGCATCAGTTGATAGTTGGCCGGGTTAGTGACCACGTTGCCGAAAGGAAGAACGACCGAAGCGTTGGCGTTGTGGGCAACGGCCGTAGTGTTTTCCACGCCACGGGTAACCTGCCAGGTGCCGGTGCCGAAGCCGCCTACGACCCGCATGTGTTCCTGGCCGACGATGACCGTGAATGGACCGGAAGTGGGGAAAGTGCCGAAGTTTTTCACCGAGATGGTGGTGGCCGAAGCGGAGACGTTCGCGTTCAGGTTGGCCGTCAACACGGCGTTGTTCATTTCCTGGTCAAAGGAGACGACGACGTGTCGCAGCCCGTCCGTGGTATATATTTGCGAGCCGGGGTCGATGATCGACTGGTCGGGGGTGGAGACTTTGGCAACCTGCGGCCCGGCCGTGTTCTGGCTCTCGTTGAACGTGCGGAAGTACAGATTGCCGTTGGTGGCCAGTCCCGTTGAATCCGTTTCGTATTGCGTCCAGACGTAGGTGAAGCTGCCGTCGGGGGTCATGGCGATGGAGGCGGCCGTTTGAGTGGTCCCCGGCGTGGCAAAGGTCTCGTCGATCATGAGCGGGGCTGCCGCCGGGTAGGTGCCGCCGGCAAAGTCCGTATCCATCAGGCTGGAACTTATGGGAATAAGGCCCACGCTCGATTCGTGGCTCTCGCCGAGGAAGTAAATTTCATAGGTGTACGTTATATTGGGGTTGATCGGATTGCCCATCGGGTCCAGCAATTCCCAGTACGTGGGGCCTGCCTGTCCGGGGTACATCCCATTCCGGACGGCGACTTCCACCGGCGCCATCAAGCGGACGATGACGGGGCCGCTGTTCTGGCCGCCGTCCTGCTGGTCCGGCCAGTACATGCCTAACTCCTCGCGGAGGTTTGGATCACTCAAAGTGCTCTGGATGACTTGCGCAGTGGCGGCCGGATCGATGAGCGGGGGATCGCCGGGAGTATACACCGGGTCGATCGTGACCACCTTTTGCGCGCCGCCGGGACCCACAACCAACAGTTGGAATGATCCCGAAGTGACGTTGAAGTCGAGGGTGAGGGTCGTGCGGTAGTTGGTGCCGTCCCGGGTGGCGTTGACTACGTTGTCGCTGCCTAACACGTTTTGGGGGCCGAGGTTGGGGTTTGCGTCGAACTGCGAATACATTACCGCGTTCGGATCGCCGCGGGTCAACCCCACTGCCGCGTTCATGATGGCATTCAAGCGGCCAAGTTGCTCGACGTTCAGATTTTGCCCCAGTACCCCGCTCTGCATAAGTATCAACACTTCTTCGATCTCGCTGTCGGGATCATAATCCGTGCCAAGCAGATTCAGCGGCAATTGCAGTTGGCCAATGGTGTTGTTGATCGCATCCAGCAGGTCGGCGTTTTCCGGCCGGTTGAGCATCTGGTACATCAGGGCGGTGGCCGCGCCGGAAGCACCGGCCTCGGCGACGTCCGGACCGAAGCCCGAATAACTGACCGTCAGGTCGCCATCGATGTCCATCACAACCTGGGCGCCGGATTGGGCATGGGGCCAATTGGGATTGGTGGCGGGATTGATGCTGGCGCTGTTTCCGCGGAAGTCGCTGCGGATTACCTGTCCGTTCAGGGCGTACTCCCGCATATAAATTCCCATCGTATCAAGTCCCGAGGTGAACATGTTGTCCACGTCGCGTGGTTCCGCCCAACTGATCACGAAGTTGTTGTTGCCGTCGAAGGCGGCGGTGGGGCCGATGGCATTGGATTCCACCGTGAACTGACCGCTCATCGGAACGCCCTGAGCACTATACAACGAGGCATCGATCTCCATCGGCAACTGCCCAGCCAGCCAATTCTCCCATACCACCAACCAATGCCCGTCCTGGCTCATGGCCACGTAGGAATTGTCGTTGCGGTTAGTGGTCTCATTGCTGATCTGCATCTCACCGCCATTCGGAGCGCCGTCACGGGTATACTGTTGCGCCTTGATGTCGTTGAAAAAGCTCAGTGTCTGGCCCGTGTCCGACCAAGTGATAATGAAGTTGCCGTTGAGGTCCATGGCTACGGCCGGGTTGCCCTGGGCGTTGGTCGTGCTGGTGTTCACCAGGAAGGTATAGTAGTCGCCGGGCACTTGCAGATCGTCGGGAATAATCGCGTCATACGGCATAGGTGTGACCAACGGGCGAACGCCCTGAATCTCCGTCTCGGGAATCCCGTCGTTGTTCATGTCGGCCATCCAAATTCCCGGTCCCAACACCGGATCACCCTCGCTGACAATCCCGACTGGCTCGAAACGCCGGGCAAATACGTCGGTGTTGCTGCCGAAATTGATGAGGTTCGACACTTGCGCCGCCCAGGTAATGACGAAATTGCCGTCGGCATCCATGGCGACGGCCGGGCTGGAACAACTCTCGGGCATGGTGACGAAGCCGTTGGCCGGCACCTCCGGGTTGACGCGGAACTCGGGAGACGGCTCCTTCCGCGTCGTCACCGTAGCCAGCGCGTTGATCACGGTGCCGGCGGCGCCGACGATCTGCCCGTCCGGGACCACCAACAGCGGGACGTCCTGATAGGAGGAATTGCCCACAAACGTGATGTCAAACGTCCGCAGCCCTTCGGGATCGTCAGCCGTCTTGACGGGAGTCACAGTCACCGATGGCACGGCCGCGCTGGCCGTCGCCGGTCCGCCGGGCATGCCGCTGCTGAAGACCGGGCCGATGTAGTACGTCATATATTGATTGAAGTACGTCTGCATGGCCGCCGCGGTCAGGTTGGGATTGGTCCGGGAGACGGGGATTTGCGGATCCCCGGCCAAATTCACCCCCACCTCGACTTTCTCGCGCAGCGTGCTCATGGTTGCCGCGGGGAGAAAACCGGTGAACCAGGTAGGATTGACCACCGACAATTGCGGCTGATTTCGGCCCCCCGAGGCGTCGCCGAAGTTGATGTTGTACTGTTTGGGACTCACGGCCGTGATCGTGACGTCGGCCAGATCGCCTCCCAATTCGCGCAGGGCATCCTGCATCTGTCCATCGTTATTGAGGAGAAGCACGACGCCGCCGGCATCGTGGGCGGTGGCGGTGGTGCCCCCGGCCCCGCGCACAACAGTCAATTCGTTGTTTGCCGCGTCCACGCCCGTCACCAGCATGTGCTCGTTGCCGATCGAGATCGAGTAGGGGAAGTCGAAGCCCGGCAGACCGGCCACCGATTGCACTTTTATGGTCGTTGTCGCGTCATCAAGGGCGGAGGTAGTGGGCGAAGACCATTGCGGCGTGAGAATGTTGGTCTCGTCGAAATTGATTAGCGCGGTCACTTCGTCGGGGTCTTGGACCCCGTCGCCGTTAACGTCCAACCACATGGAGAACGTGCCGCTGATGGGGCCAACCGAGAACGCCCCGTCCAGCGCGGTGGCGGGCGACTGGCTGAAGTTGATCTGCTGGATCTCGTTTCCCCCGTATTCCAGGGAAAACTTCGCCGTATGGGAAGAATTGGTGGGGTCCGCGTCGAGGACACTCGCCGGCAGCACGATCCGCTGCACTTCGTTGGTGAAGTAGCGGGCGTAGACGTTCGTGCCGCTAAGCAAGGCCCCGCTGGCCGGATCGGTCGCCTGGGTGCCGTCGGCGTTCAATACCGGATCGGTGCGGGTATAGACGACCACGAAGTCGCCGTTATGGTCCGAGGCCACCGATTGAGCAGTCACGCCGAAGCTGTTGGTCACCTGGTTGATCATCACCTGGTCAACGTTGTTCATGGTGACGCTCAGCAGCGCCCGCTCCTCAAGCTGGTCGATCAGCAGGCGGCGGCTCTTCAGGTCGCTCCGCCGGCCACGTTCGGCACAGAACAGCGAGTCGCACAGGCGGCTCAAGAGAGACCCAACACGTTTCGATTTCGGCTTTCGCAGGAGTGACATGACTATGACCCCTCTTTCAGGGTTTCCGTGGTCCGGAAGCTTAAGTTTCTAAAGGAAGAAGCCGCCCGGCCGGTTCGCCGCTCGGCATTGTATTTTCTGAATGATTCCCGACGCCCAAAGACGTCTCCAGCAACTCGATGTTTGGCCGCAGCCAATAACCCGATTCGGGATTGGTGACCGCCTCGCGGACCGCCGGCTTCTCCAGATTCAGGATGGTCGGCCGGCGGATGCCGGGCAGGAACTGGACGTCGTAGAGTTCCTCGCAGCCGGCGGTGAACTCGAACATTCCCGCCTGCAAGCCGCTGCGTAGGTCCACCACCGCGACTCCGCACAGTAAGGCCTCGTATTCTTGCTGCACGGGCAGGCCGCCGAAGATGTGCCGTTCGCGGATTTTCGACATTCCCACCAGTGCATAAGGGCCGTGGAAACAGAGTCCGCGGAGATACCCCGGCAAACGGCAGACGACCTCGGAGCGGCCGTTTTGAGGATCGACCACGAGCAACTCGCCGGCGCCGGAGTTGAGCGCCCACAGCCGCCCCTCGTGCCAGCGGGGCGAATGGGGCATCGCCAGCCCATCGAGGACAATCTCGTCGGTTTCAATGTCGATCAGCACGCCGCCGTTGGCCTTTCGTTCGCGCCATGCGCCCGCTTTGTCCGTGGTTCCTAAGGCCGTCATATATCTGGGCCGGCCCTCGCGGACGGCGATTCCATTTAAATGACAGCGGTCTTCGGGCACGATGTCCGTCACGAAGCGGGGTTTCCACACGGGAATGAAACTGAAATCGTAGCTCAATTTGGCCAGGCAAGAGAACCGTGTAGCCGCCAAATATATTTCGTTGTCGAGAATTGTCAGATCGTGCGTGTTGAGATCGCCGGTGTGATAGGTCGCCCGCGGCAAGAACAGTGCGTCGTAGCGCCCCGGTTGATCTTTCAAATATTCATACGCAAGGGAGGTAGAGTTAGCGAATACCCACAAGTCGTGCCGCGTAGCCAAGGCGATTCGATCGCCGGATACCGTTAACCCGAGCGGCTTGTCGAATTTGCGCATCAAAAGAGAAACCTGACGGCCGTCCCAACCAGTCAAAGCCACCTTGCCGGCCTGATAGGTCGAGATTGCGAGCGCACCATCGGCGCAGGCGATCCACTCTCGAAAATCCGGCGTCGTCGAACAAGCGACGGCCACCGGATCGCGCATTACGGCCTGACTTCCCATGCTACCGATTCGATCGCGCGGTGGTTTGAACGCTCGGCCCCCCGATGCCCGGCCGATGTTCCCAATACCGCACGATTCCTTTCATCTAACCGAATACCAGCGAGTTTGTCAAATGGAATGTTGGGGGGGCGGCGCAAAAAACTGGCGGCTATTCGCCCGGCCATTCCCCCACAAGCGACGCAAACTATTCCGTTCATCTTGATTGCCCGCTATCGTAATGTCAAGCTATTTATAATCTTGCCAGCCTGCCAGCCTACCATCCGGGGGGGCAAAGTTGCTTTTGCCAAGCCGCTGGAAAATTTGCCCCGAGAGACGTTCCGAAACCGGAATGGGCGAAATTTGTCCTGCCAGCCCCCCCACAGGGATGTGTTTAGCGGTAATTTTCCTCAAGGTTTCCCTTTCTTACTCAACTGACGCCACCGGCACATCCGATACTATCGTCACGACCGGAACGTAGGCCCGCCTCGTTGGAAGGTTTGGGGTACGTCCATGTTTGGACGCAGATCAAGGTGGACACAAACTATGCCGTTCAACCGCAAAAGCACATGCGTGATTATTGGATTATTCTTTCTCCTGTTGGCGTCGCCAACTTACGGGCAGGGGCTGGAAGGGGTGCAACCCTTTGCCATCACCGACGTCAGCACGTACGGAGGCCAAATCAAACCGAATGAAGGCTACTTCTTTCAGTTTCACGGCCTCTATTGGTCGATTTCCCCGCCCAAGGTGCATCCCGTTGGCTATCCGGACACGCGCGTCGTGTATTACGGCGTTCACCCGACGGGGCCGCTGGACAATCAAAGCGACGCCCGAATCCAAACGAACACTCTGGACAGCTCGGTTTTCGACAACCAGTTCCGCGTGGGCGAACGTCTCGAGTTCGGACAAATCACAAACCGCAACGGCTGGCTGGTGAGTATTTTCCAACTCCGCGACGAAATTCAGCAATATAACGAGGACGCGGCGGACGTGGTCTTCAACGACCCGGCCTTCGGCCCCTTCGGCGAACGGCTCCTGTACGGCAACGTGAACAACAACGCTTCGTCAACTCCTCCGTTTTCGCCGCCCGTCTTCCGCGACTTGCCGGTAACGTTCTACGACGTTTTGCTGGAGAAAAAGATCGACACCTGGGGAGTCGAGGCGAGCTACCTGCACCGGTTCCTTACCCGCCGCGCCGGCGGAACGTTCGAGATGTTTCTCGGTGCCCGGTACTTCGAGTTCAACGAGCATTTTTGGGTCACCACCGGCGCGAGTCCCTCCAGATTGACGGTGCCTTCCTTCCTGGAAAACAGTTCCTGGGCCACCGACGCCGAGAACCATATCGTCGGTCCTCAGGTCGGTTTGCGATGGTTCAAGAAGCAAGGCCGCTGGATGTTCAACACCGAAGCCCGCTTCCTGGCCGGATTGAACTACCAGAACTTCCATCAAACCGTGAACATGGGCCCCAACCTGGATCCCGGTCCTAGGGCCAACGGCTCCTATCTTCCCTTCCGGCCGAAGTCGATGTCCTCCACTACCGCCACCCACGGCGTTTACGAAACCGAGTGGTCGCCGGCCATCGAGTTGCGGATGGAAGCCGAGATATCAAGTCACCCGTTCGATCTCCCTGCACGCCGGCTGGTCCGGCATGTGGATTGGCGGCGTGGCTCGGGCAACCAGTGTAATCGACTACACCGTGCCCGCTATGGGCATCAACCTGGCCGACAACCGGGAAAGCGTGTTCCTCAACGGACTGGCCCTCGGCTTCGACGTGAACCGCTAAAACGGCTCCTGCCTCGGAACGCACAACACAAGCCCACGGGTTTCGACCCGCGGGCTTTTTTGTGGGTATGAGCCGAGCCTTCCGCGTGCAGAGCGGGAAGGCGGACACTTGCCGATGCGAGACACCACCGCGAAGAATCTCACGCCCGCCGGATGCACACCTGGCAGCGAGTGGACGGAATACGGAGCGACTTCACGAGCGTTATGGCCCCGGGCCCCGTCCACTCAACTCGACCAGGCCCGGCGAGCAAATTCGAAGAAATCAAACCCCGGACGTGCGGAAAGTGGGATACATGCACAAGTCACCTTCCTTTTATGGCGGGGCGGCCGACCGATCGTTGTGGCGAAGGTGTCTCCACAAGCAATCGGCTGAGCCTGGGCGGGGATCAACCGCGACCCGGAAAGCATCGCCGCCAACTTCCCGCTCCACAATGCCCCTGAGCCGTAGAAGTTCTTCCGCCCTACCGCCGGACCGCGCTGCGTGCGTTCCGTGCGATTGTAACCGTTCACAGGGGACTGTCCCAATTTTCGTTCGACGAAAATGGGACTGTCCCCTTCTGAAATGCGACCGCTATTAATTTGCCGATCCTTAAACTCTCCAAGGTCTTGCGGCAGGCGGGATGCAAGTCCTTGCGGCTCAATTGTTCGTCGCGCTTTGCGGACATGACACCGACGGCATCGCGCAGCTTGCGGTCACGTGCGGCAAACGCGGCTGGATCAGGGCGGCGGAGAAGTCGTTGCCGATTGAGATGGTACAACTCGCGGATATCCAGCAGCCGCTCCAAGGCCCACGGGACTCGTGTAGTGTCTCACGCAGATGGTTACTTATGCGGCGGAGGGTGCCACTGCTGGCTTGTCCAGCAGTGTTGACCGCTGTTGCACTCCCGCACTGCTGGACAAGCCAGCAGTGGCATTCAACTCCACTATTCTCCGCAAAATAAGACACCTCATTTACGAGACACTACACTAGCACTTCAAAAACACGCTCTAAGAGGCTATCCGTAAAGTGATATTGCTGTAAACCGTGTTTTTATATGAAGATGCGCACTTTCACCTAACACAGGAGTGCGCAAATGACCACATCTACCCGAAAACCGTATTCGACCGATCTTGCCGACGAACAATGGGCTATCCTCGAACCACTGGTCCCGCCTGCCAAGCATGGGGGACATCCCCGCGAGGTCGATATGCGCGAGGTGCTCAACACGTTGTTCTATCTCAACCGCACGGGTTGCCAATGGGGCTTGTTGCCTCACGATCTGTTGCCCAAGAGCACCGTCTACCAGTATTTCAAGCAATGGCGCGAGGACGGCACGTGGCGGCGGATGATGGATGCGTTGCGAGCGGAAGTGCCGCGTGGCGGACCGGCGAGAGCCGACGCCCAGCGCCGGCTCGATCGACAGCCAAACCGTGAAAACCACCGAACGCGGCGGCGAGCGCGGCTACGACGGCGGCAAGAAGATCAACGGCCGAAAACGCCATATATTCGTGGACACTTTGGGACTTCTGCTGGCCGTGGTGGTGACCAGTGCGGCGTTGGACGACGGCGCTGCCGCCGCCTTTGGTGTTCAGCCAACTCGACCAAACCCGATGTCCGCGATTGACGAAAATCTGGGCGGACAACAAGTATCGCAATCACGAGTTGGAGCGGTGGTTGACGCAGAACCGCGACCATTGGGACTTGGAGATCAAGTCTCGGCCGGAAGGCACGGTGGGTTTTGCGCCGGTGCCGAAACGCTGGGTGGTCGAACGCACCTTCGCATGGCTGGGTCGGTATCGCCGTCACAGCCGCGATTACGAACGCCTGACCGAGTCGAGTACGTCGATGTTGCAAATCAGTTCGATTCACTTGATGCTTCGCCGCCTCGCGCCGCCCGCACGATCGGTGCCGTTCCATTATCGTCAGGCTGCGTGAACCCATAAATTTACCGAGAAATCTTTACGGATAGCCTCTAAGAGCGCTCTGACCGCAAGACCTTACCATTCCAGCCGGATTTCGACCTCCGCCGGCTCGGCGGTGGCGGGAAGCGTCAGCTCCTTCGAGCCGGACAGTTCGCGGCCCAGGCCGGTCCCTTTGGCGTCGAGCGTGTACTTGCCGGGCGGCACGTCCTTGAAGGTGAAGCGCCCCTGATCGTCGGTCACGGCACTCAGCGCGGTGTCTCGCAGGCTGACGCGTATGCCCGGCAGGGGGCGGCCGTCCTGGAGTACGACGCGGCCCTTGATGCCGCTCGTTTTGGCGGCGGCGGGCGCGGCCTGTTGCGGCGGACCGATCGTCACCAGCCGGTGTTGCTTGGACGAATAGCCCACGTCGTCCGTGGCCCGGACGAGGACGCGGTACTGCCCCGGTTCGAGGTCCTTGGTGGGCAGGTCGGCGTGCCAGAGGCCGTCGGACGACGGCTGGCGGACGACCACCGGCGGAATCTTCTTGTCGAACTCGTCCTGGTTTTCCAGGTCGAAACCGAACTCGATCTTCTCGACTCCGCTCAGTTCGTCGGTGACGTTGGCGGCGACGGCGACGCTCTGCCCGCGCGGCACGGCCCGGGCCGGCGTGAAAATCTCAAAGATCGGGGCCACGGCGTCGAGGGTCACGCGGACCGTGTCGCGGAGCGGCTCACGGTCGGCCAGGAGCAATTCGGCCTCGATCCGCACCTTGGTGTTTTTCAGTCCGGCGGCGGCCAGCGGGATTTGGAAATCGCCCGCCTTCGCCAGGAACTTGATCTCGCCCCTGGCAGTGAACGGCCGGAGGTAGACCGTTGTCTGCCGGTCGCTGTAGAAACGTTGCCGCTCTTCGGGGCAGAGTTCCCGGTCGCTGTCGGCGGCGATGATCCGCACCACGACGGCGTCGCCCGCCCGGCGGAACGCGTCCTCGGGAGCATCCACTTGGAGCCCGACCGGAATCGGCGCCGCCAGCGGAACGCGGAACGCCTGGTCGGGCCGCGGCGCGGTGAAGTGAATCCAGCGGCGGTCGCGTTCCGGCCGGATGTCCGCCCGATCGCGGTCGCAGCTGCACTTCATACTCGAAGGCGCGGGGATAGCCGTCGACGTCCAACCGCACGAAAATCCGCTTGTCCATGCCGGGACTGACCTCGGCGTAGAGCGCGGCGGTTTGGCCGGGGGCGGTGATCAGTCCGCTGTTCTTCACGGGCACGTCGGGGCCAAGCTGGCCCGCCGTATTCCAGTCGATGGCAATCGGCGTTTCGCGGGAAAGCGGCGGCAACTCGTCGAACTTGCCCGGATGCACGTCGATCAGGATTTTGCCCTGGTCGGCGTCGTAACTCACCCGCGGGGAGACGTATTCCTTGGGCGGTCGGGCGGCGAGATCGAGCCAGGCGACCCACGTTCGCCCGTCGCCGGACGTGTCGCGGATCACGCACGCAATGCAAGTGTTCGGCAGCGGCGGCTCGGGCGGCGCAGGCTGGGCGTCGGCGGGCTTCGCCGCGGGCTGTGCGGCGCCCTTCTCAGCGGCCGGGGGCTTCGGCTCGGGAAAGCTGATCGGCACGGCATCGTCCGTGGCCGGCAAGCTCATATCCAGCGGCGGCACGATCGGCTGCAAGTCCGGCTTCGGGCTGCCCGAGGCGTCGAGCACCAGATCGGGCGATGGGCTGCGGCCGGGCGGCGGTTCCGGGGCGGAGTACAACTCGACCGCGACCTTCTTCGCCCGGCCCGAGCGGTTCACCAGTTCCAGGCGATAGCGATTTTCGCGATTGGGGAACGGCCGCAGCCGGAAGACCTGCGGGCCCTCGACCCGCCGCTCGGCCGGGCCGCCGAGTTGATGGACGACAAGCTCGACGACGTCGGGCGAAGGCAAGCGGAGCGCGATGTTGCGGGTTTCCATCTGCCCGCCGCCGCGAACGCCGATGGTGAGCGTCGTCCGCCGGCCGCTGGACACCTTGGCGCGTGGCCTCGAAGTTCAATCCCAGGTCGCGGTCGAGCGAAAAATCCGTCCACTTTTCCGGCGAAACGGGGGTGTCCTGAAACCGGACGGCCAGTTCGTTGGGGTTGAAGTCCAGCATCCACTGCGCGGCGTGCGGCGGGTGGGAGCCGGCTTGCACGGCAATCTCCAGCGCAGTGGGACGTGCCCGCGGCCGCCAACATCACCGGCTCCGACGGTCCCCGGAGTGCCAGTTGTTTTTCGACCGCCCGGGGAACCCACAGCCGGGGCAAGGCCATCGCCGTCGCGTCTTCGTGAATCAGTTCGGCGTCGCGGCCATCGACCGCCCTGAGCAATCGCCCACAGCGGCGAACGGCCGCCGGGTCGTGGGATAGTGAACCGAGATTGATTTCCTCGGGCAAGCGGCGATAGAAGTCGCCCAGGGCGGTGCTGAACGGCCGATAGCCGGCCAACAGCGTGCGGAGGTTTGTGGCATCGGCGGGCGGCGGCGGTGGAAACGTCGCGGACGGATCGGCCAATACCGACCAGCCGCTGTTCGAGGAGCGCTTGGTCGGAGAGCCGGCTGCTCCAGGACGCCGGCGAGGGCGGCTGCGGGGCGTTGCCGGTTTGGACTGTAACGTCGATCGGCTGCTGCAATCCCATTCGCGCGTGGAGCAACTTCATCCGCAACGGTGCCCGCAGCAGTGACGTGGAAAGCAGCGCGTCCATCGGGCCGGCCAGCCCTGTTTTCGCCGGATTCTTGGTCGCCGCTTCGATCAGATCGGCCGCGTCCTTATAGAGCCCTTCGTCCTCGATGGTTTTCCGCAGGCGTCGAGGGTCTCGGCCTGCCGGTCGAGGGCGTCCAGGGCGTCGGCCGCGCGGTCGCCGGACGACGGAGCGGCGGCCAGCGACTCGAACGAGTCGAACTGGTCGACGAAGGTCCGCAGTTGGGCGAGATAATCGGCGATCGGCTGATATAGCCGCTGCCTGCCGCGGCGAATATCGCTCGGCCGCAGCGTGCCAGCGGACGTAGTCGAATGCCCGGAATACCAGCTGTGTTCTTTCGCCGCAACCAATTCCAGATAGCGGCGTGGCCTGCGGATCATTGGCCAGCGGATCGGACCAGTCTTCAGACTCGGCGAGGTAAAGTTGCTGGGCGTCGGCCAGGCGGCTGACGAGCGAGGCTCGGCCGGCCGCCGCCGGCAGCGGCTGGCCGGTCGACAGTATGTCCGCCGTGAGGATGTTCGTCCGCAGGTCGTCGGCCAGGATCTTCGGATCGTATTCGCTGCCGCCGCGGTAGCGGAGTTCGTAGCCCAGCAGCAACTCGTTATAGGCGCGCCACAGATGGGGCGCATAATCGATGGGCGTTATGGGGGCTGCGGTGAAGGGATGCTCGATGCCGTCGCGGAGTTGCCACGCCTGTTTCCAGAAGCGGCGCACGGGGTCCGCGCGGCGCGACTGCCTGGTTGCTGCTGCTTTGTGATCGGGCTCGGCAGTCGCGGCCGACGGTGGCGGCTTTTTGTTGTCGCTCTCGCTATCCGATGCCTGCTCCGAGATGGGAACCAGCGCCAAACCGGCGGCGCTTCCGCGGCCCCTTCGCCGCCGTGCAGCAGCCAGGGGGTTTGCGTCTCGGCCCCGCCGCTCTGCCGGCTCACCCAGCCGGATACGCCGCCGCGGACGAAATCGAGCAATTCGGCCAGTTCGACCATGCCGTCGCCGTCGCGGTCGGCGGCGCCGCCGAGGCCCGCGGTGACGAAGCGACCGAAGACCGAGCGCCGGGCGCTCTGCGAGGTGAAGGCGCCTTCCAGCGGCCGGTGAGAGGCCAGCACCCACAGGCCGGGATCCTTCGCGCGGCGGACTTCCTCCTCGAGCAAGGTCGGCAAACTCGTTGACGAACAGTCCCAACCGGGGATCGCAGTCCAAGTCGCCGAAGTCGAGGATCACCAGTTTCTTTCCGGCCGGCGACTGGCCAATCTGATCGAGCACGTCGGCGAGCGAGCAGCGTCCGCCTTGTCGCGAGCGGAGATAATCGCTACAGAGCACCCAGGCTTTGCCGTCGTCGGAAACGCCGTAGACTTTCAGGTATAAAATCAGGGTGTCGCGCGGCTTGGCGGCGAAGCCCCGCAGGCGGTTGGCCAGCGTGGCGATGCCCTCGCGAGGTTTGCAGATCGCCGAAGACGGGGGCCGGATCGTGCCGCGGCAGGCGTGAAAACGCCGCCACGTCTTCCGCCACGAACCGCGGCGGGGGCAAGTCGAGCGGGTTGTAATCGACGATCGGCAGGCTGGCGAAATGGACGGCGGGAAGGAAAAGCCACCACCAGAGCATCCACCCCAGCACGGCGGCCAAGGCCAGTCCGAACACTGTAAACACCACCCGTTGAACGTATCGGGGCCGCTGCGGACCCGCCTGCGCCTGGCCGCGCCAGGAGCGATGTGGGGTAGCCGATCGCGAGGTCGCTGGCATGATATTGCTCCTGCGGACAATTGTAGAGTCTTGGGCCGTGAATGGTAGCCTTCCGCCCGGAGGAATGGCACGAATATAGTCTCTGCATCGGGTCGTAGGGTGGGACAAGCGGAGCGCGGTGCCCACAACGCGTTCGTCGTTATTGGTGGGACCGCGCTCCGCTTGTCCCACCCTACGCTTGCCTTCCGCAACAGATACATTTATTCCCTCCCCCCTGCTTGACCCCATAGATTCAGTTGTCTAGACTTTCTAAATAACCGTTTGCTATTCGGGTAGAAGTACCGTTTAGCCCCGGCGTCCACGCCGGGAAGAAATTGTCAGTTTTCCGGTGCGTTATGAACCCGGCGTGGACGCCGGGGCTAAACGAACGGCTTCTCTCAAGCGCGAAAAAGGGTCAGAACTATTTTCTCAGCAGCCGCGACCATTCCATCGGAAAAATAGTTCTGGCCCCTTTTCCGGAGAAGGTGAGATGCACAATCTGCCGGTACATTGGTCCGAGGGTTTGTTCCTTCGCCCCCATCACTTTCAGGCCGCCGACCGCTTTTGGACCGAACTTTCCAATACCTGCGAACAGTGGGACCACCAGTATAACTACGGGGTGCGGAGGCTCGAACTGAGCGACGAGGCCATCGCCAATTACCAACTCCAACTCAACGTCTGCCATGCGCGGATGCGCGACGGGACCTTGATTTCGATCGATCCCGGCCGGCAGCTCGATCGGGTCGATCTGAAGGAGGCCTTCGCCAAGGAGACGGTGGTGCGGGTGTTTTTGGCCGTGCCGAAGCTCAAGCTGGGCAGCGCCAACGTGGGATCGGCCTCGGACGCCGGCAAGCCCCGCTACGTCGAGACCGTCCAAGCCTTGCAGGACGAAAGCCTCGGCGGCAACGATCAGGAAATGCGCTTGCGGTCGCTGAACGTCCGGCTGCTGCTCTCGACGCAAGACATGGCGGGCTACGAGGTCTTGCCGATCGCCCAAATTCAGCGGGCGGGCGAGCGGGAAGCGGTCCCGCTGGTCGACGCCAACTATTTCCCGCCGATGCTCGCCTGCGACGCCTGGCCGCCGCTGGGCCGGGACATCGTCCGCGCCATCTACGATCTGATCGGCAAGAAGATCGAAGTCCTCAGCCGAGCAGGTGATCAACCGCAGCATCACGCTGGTCTCCCAGGAGCCGGGCGATCTGGACCGGCTGCTGATGCTTTCGCAGTTGAACATCGCCTACAGCACGCTGGGAGTGATGGCCTTTGCGCTGGGCGTGCATCCGCTGACGGCCTACACCGAGTTGTGCCGGATCGCGGGCCGGTTGTCGATTTTCGCGGCCGAACGCCGTGCATCGAGGTTCCCCCCTACGACCACGACGATCTGGCGCGGATCTTCCGCTGGGTCAAGGAGCGGATCGAATTGCTCCTGGGCTCGATTCGCGACTACGAGTACGAACAGCGGTTTTTCGTGGGCGAAGGAAAGGGGATGCGGGTTACGCTCGAAGCGAAGTGGTTCAACGCCGAATGGCAATGGTTCGTGGGCGTGGCGCGGGGCACTCTCAGCGAAAAGGAGTGCCTCGGCCTGCTTTCGCCCGGGCGCTCGATTGGAAACTGGGCAGCGCCCGGCAGGTCGATGCCTTGTTCGAGTACGGGGCGGAAGGGCTGCACATGACGCCCTTGGGCCAGTCTCCCCGGGCGTTGCCGCCGGGCCGCGATTGGATCTATTACGAAGTCAGCCGGGGCAACGCCGCCTGGAAAGACGTGCTCGAAACGCAGACCCTGGCCATGCGGCTGAAGGACACGCTGATCATCAATCGGCAGGAATTGCAGGGGCAGCGGAAGCTGGTGGTGATGGCGGGCGGAAAACAGGCCGCCCTGCAATTTGCCTTGTTTGCGGTGCCCAACCGACCATGAATCCAAAATTCAGCGCCGCCGTCGATCCCATTTTCCTCCACGTCCTGGGACTGTTGGAGCGGATCGGGCACGACGAAAATCCTTCGCCCAACGAGGAGCGGCTGCGAATCCGCGGCTGGATGGATCAGGCCGAAGGCCGGCTGGGCCAAAGCCCCGACTGGCTGCTGGCCAAGTACGCACTGGTCTCGTGGATCGACGACGTGCTGATCGAGGCCCCGTGGGAAGGCCGCGGTTGGTGGAAGGAAAACGCCCTGGAGGTCGAGGTCTTCAACACCCGGCTGCGCAACGAGCAGTTCTACCTGAAGGCCAAGGAGGCCTCCTCGCTGTCGCAGAAGGACGCCCTGGAGGTGTTTTACGTTTGCGTGGTGTTGGGATTCCGGGGGCTTTATCGGGACCCCGTGGCGGCGGCGGCCTTGGCCGAGCCGCGGCAACTTCCGCCCGACCTGGACACTTGGGCGAAGCAGATGTCGATGGCGATCCAGCTCGGGCAGGGACGCCCGCCGATTTCCGAGCAGAGCGAGCCGATCGAAGGGGCCCCGCCGCTGGACGGCCCTTTCGTCTTGATCTGGTCGGCTTTGTTCGGGGTCATTCTGGCCGTGTTTGCCGCGATTTTCGGCTGGCTGTTTATTTTTTAACGCGATAAGCTGCGACCATGAAAAGCCGCGACCAGTGGTTGCAGGCGGGGCAGCAGATAGAAGGGTCGCTCAGAGGACCAAATCGAGTGTTCCTTGCCGTTGTGGAGATATCAGATTCCCGATCCGCTTTATTTTCCGGGTAGGAGGCGGCGCGGATGGAGCTGGAATCCATCCGGGGGTATAATGGCAAGGGACGACTAAAACAAGGAAGAAAGCCATGACCAACTTATCCATTCAAGAGGCGCAGGCAATTTGCCCAATTTGGTCCACGGTCTGACATTGGGCGACGAGGTGGTTATTGTTGAAAATGACCGAGCGGTGGCTCGAATCTTACCCGCGACGGGACAACTGCAACGGTCGCCTCGGCGTCCCGGCACCTTGCGAGGCACGGTCCTCTACATGGCCCCGGACTTCGATGCCCCCCTGGAAGATTTTAAGGAATACATGGGATGAGACTATTGCTCGATACCCATGCCTTGATCTGGTACGTCGATCAAGATCATCTGCTTACGTTCCGATTCGGTTTTCGATCAGTATGGAGTGAAGAGGATTTGGAATGCGGTTTAACGAAGAAATAGGCGATGTGTTATTGGATTCCTCTGTCCGGGAATGGTTGGATTTTCTCAAGGAGGAATGACATGGGCACATTCCACGTGGGCTGTCTCGTCGAAAATCACGTCAATCGGTCAAAATCCGTTCGCATTCCAAAGTTGCTTGTGGATACAGGCAGCGAATACACATGGCTGCCGACTGCCAAGCTCGAACAAATCGGTGTGAAGCGAGAAAAAAAGGACATCGAGTTCGTCATGGCCAACGGTCAGATCGTAACGCGGAGCGTGGGATTCGCCATTCTCCGGGTCGAGAGGCAATTCACCATCGACGAAGTCGTTTTTGCCGAGCCGGGCGATCTGCTGTTGCTCGGGGCAAGGACGTTGGAAGGATTGAATTTTTCCGTCGACGCCGCCAGAAAGAAACTGGTTGCCGCCGGCCCGATGCCGGTTGCGTGAATTTATGATTTCCGTTGGGGCGGCAGTTGTACTGCCGCCCCATTTCGGAAACGAGGAATGGCGCTATAATCGCCGCCCCGATAGAGTCAAGAGGCCGTTCGCTTGCGCCCCTCTATCCCGCCCGATTACGCCGCCGCCACGCGAAACCGAGCAATCCAATCGCGCCGATGACGAGAAGAACGATGGTAGTGGGTTCGGGAACAACCCCAACGCTGACGGCAAATGACCCCGTGTTGTCTCCAAACTCCATTGCATCGTTGTAGGCGAGATACAACCGGCCGGAAGTGGAAACGACACGGCAGTAGGAGCTTCCCACGAATCCTGCTCCCATGCCAGGGTAATCTGCCGTGACGGGTGTGCCCGTTCCTGCTAGTTCCGTCCCTCCGATTTTTGCAATGAGACTGAACTGAACGGCATCAGGGAGTATCGCTTGTGAGTCCCTTTGACTTCCATCCTTGTCTGGTCCAAGTCCATCAGGGTCGGTGGTCGAGATTGGGTTCGAGCCAAACTGTATGTTCCCCGAGGCGTTAATGCAGAGCACTTGACCAGCCACAATGTCGATCCCCGTGTCTTGCCAGTGGTCAATTGTTCCGTCAACCGACAGACTGACAGGACTGGAAACAATGCCATAGTTCGCAGTAAACGCCCCCGTGTTATCGTAGAAAACGGTTGCGTCATTATAGGCAAAATACAGTCGGCCGGAAGTAGATACCGCACGGCAGTAGGAAATGCCTACAAGTCCCGCTCCTCTACCAGCATAATCCTCGGAAACGGGTGTGCCTGTTCCAACTTGTCCTGTCCCTCCAACCTTTGCAATTAGACTCAGAAAAGTGGCGTCGGGAAGTATCGCGTTTGGGTCCCGCTGGCTTCCATCCTTGTCCGGCCCAAGTCCATTGGGATCGGTGTTCGAGATTGGGTTGGAGCCAAACTGTATATTTCCCGAAGCACTAACGTAGAACATTTGCCCCGTTGTAACGTCGATGCCAGCGTCTTGCCAACTAGACACATTCCCGAGAACCGAGGTAGTCTCTCCTTTAGCGATTGCAGTTCCAAACGCCAAAGTGAGTCCCGCTAAACCTGCAATCAACCTTCTCATCACACACCTCTCTTGAAGTTGCGGACGACTCTGCGCCCTGGAATTGAAGAAACGAACACACGCCATCTCCGCAGAACGTCTCATCGCACATCTCCCTGAAAGTTGCGGACGACTTCGCCGCCTGGAATGAAAAAACCAACGCAGAACATCTTTCACACGAATACGGGGAAATCGACTCACAGCGCGTGAGTCGGATCGAGAATGCAGGCCGGGCAGATTCTGAACAGATCAGAATACAGTGTTCGGCTGCTACGCAACTTTGCGATCCAAGTCTCAACAAGTAACAAAAAGGAGTCGCCGAACCAAGGCCGCTCCAGGAACCCTTACCAAGGGGCGCACAGAACAGCACTTGGCCGACGCCCCTTGCGGGGCGCGGCACAAGTTGCTGCTTCTGTGCAAGAGCGGATGTTCGCTCAGGTTGGTAATTTTCCTGGAAGCAGGTACTTGTAGCTCGCGCCACTACCCCCAAAACAAGAAGGGCCGCGTTCTGCGGTTCACAGCGGCCGATCTCTTGGCCGTGTCGTGACCGGCCACGGTCACGATAATACCACTCGACGGGCATGGTCGCAAGCGACGCGGCAGGCGCGGCTCCGGCGACAACCGCGGGGCACACCGGGCGGCCCACCTGCTTGACGCGCAAATTCGGGGGTGGGGCAACTGGACGCCAGTAGAACTTTTCCGATGCGGTGCCGCGTCCATCGAATCGCAAATCCGACGCAGCGTTCTTGCCTTCTTCCAAGGCATCCCACCCCACAATTACAACCGATGGCCGGCGGGTGGTCAAGCCCGGCAACTGCCGGGAACTGTCCCCTTCTCGCCGGACAGCAGCGTAAGGGCGGGAAAACCGGCCAGCCGGTGGCGTAGGCGACGGACCTTCTCTATTCTTCCGACCCTGTCGGCAAAGGCGATTCCTGCCCTGGCAAAAGGCGTCAAGAAGGTTGCCCGCCCCGAGCGCCACCCGTGGCGCTCCCGGCCAGCCCAGCGGCAGATTCGTGGTCTGGGGCATGTGGTCTGGGTGGATTGTGGCCCTCTGGCCCATCGAATATGCTATCGGACGGTTAGAAAGACGCCGGAGCCCGAGCAGCGCGAGTAGGGCCAACGGAAAACGGGAGGGACCGATGAGAACACAAAGAAGTCTTGTCCACCTCGAATGCCTTCCTTGGGTTCTGACGTTTCTGGCTATTTCATGGGGTTGCGAGCAGAAAGACCCTCAGCGAGGGACCGCGCAAGTCCGAACGAGCATTCGTCGCAACAGAGTACCCAAGAAGAATTGGCGCAGGGAAAAGAGGTCAAGGTTACACCAAACCTCGAAAAACGTGTGGACTCGGGCAAGGCCGCCACGCATTGCTCACTTGAGGACATGCTAAGGGCAGGGCGAATCGCAAGACACAAGCCGTCGCCTGAACAGAGCGCCCCTGGCTACTCACATGCGGATATGCTGCCGGACGACATAAGAGACGAGATAAAAGCACGACTGACATCAAGTCGCAATCTGTACGAGGCCGCACAAAGCTCGCGCCGTGATCTGTGGGAGGCTGCACAACGGCTCGGCTTTCACTACCGGGAAGACCGAGCGTTACTGACGGCGGCCGTTGACGACCTGCTACTGCAAGCCATAAGGGAACGACTTAGATCATCAAGCGGCGATCCGCACGAGGCAGCAGCAAGTCTCGGCCACCCGCAACGGGACGACCTATCAGCGCTCACGGCCGCACTGGTGGACGACGGCAATCCACCACATACCCGTGCAGCACTGGTATGCGCCGTTTCGCAGTTAAAGGGGGACCTTATCTTTTTCCGAACGCTGCCGGAAGTCAAGGCCGCAGTCGAGGCAACCGCAGCCCTTATCTGCGACGAAGATGAGGAGGTTCGTTGGCAAGCTTCATGTCTGCTCCAAGACCTTTGGCCACACGCGACCTCGGTAATTCCCACGCTCGTTCGGGCGATTGAGCGCAACAGCAATCCGAAAGTTCGCGCCTCGGCGGCCAAAACACTCGGCTCCTTCGGGGCGGCGGCAATACCACCTTTGTTGAAGGCGATTAAGGACAGTGACACCGAGGTCCGGCGCGCCGCTGTGCCTGCACTCAATTTTGCGTGCCTGCCATCAGTGCTTGGTGATCGGTTTCCTGGGCCGCGGGAAAAGACGGGGGCGTCCCAGGATACCATCAAGGAAGTCGTCCTGGCCATCACCAACGCGCTCAAAGACCAGGATCAGCCTGTGCGCATTGCAGCCGCTATGGAACTCGGCCTCATGCGTTACGGAGCGGCGAGTGCGATTCCTGCGCTTGAGAGGTCTTTGCAAGACCCAAATATCGAAGTCCAGCGCGCGGCTGCCGAGAGTCTACGCGCACTCAGAACGAGGTTTCACCCTCATCGAAAGAAGACACGAAGCCGTAGGGAGGGCCTATTATGAAGTATGGACGACACATCATTTTCGGAGTCGCTCTGCTGGCATTTTTCGGAGCGTTAGCGTTGTTTCTAAGCGAGCGCACCGATAGCGTAGCGATACACTCCTATGGCAAGCTTGAGGAACACCAGAAAAGGTCGATTTACTTCGTATTCTACGTCGCCACCTTTCTCAGCACCGCGGAGGCGGGGGGCGTAGCTGACGGTCGAAACTCCTTGGCGGCCGTTGACCGTGTAGTGCGTTTTCATCGAATTGAGGATGACCTCAAAGACGCCGAACTGCGGTACGCCCCGCAAGTTGACCAAGTTGAGCGCTATTACCACCTTGAGCGTGGCACTTTGGTGAAGATCGTTAGAGAGGCCGAAACTCGGAGATGGCAATTGAACTACGCTCGTGCCTTGAAAGTTGCGATGGCGCTAGAAGACAAGAAGGGATGGACGATCGCAGATGTCGAGCGGCTCTTGGGCGAGGGAGGCGGTTCCGATAAGGCGACACCATCGGTTGAAGAAACTGGTGGATGATCTAAAGAGGGGGAAGGATTCTGACGAGAGATACGACGCGCTCAGAGAGATATTCGAGTATGGGAACGATGCTGCCGGCCCGCTGATCGTTGCCTTGGAGGACAAAGACCCATACGTTCGCGGATTCGCCGCTTTTGGATTGGGGAAAGTCGGGGACGAAAAAGCTGTCGCCTCTTTGATTCAGCACCTTCAAGATGAAGAGATATTTGATTTTGGCACAGTCTCACAGCCGCTATACGTGGCCCAGAGTGTTGCGGAGGCGCTAGGAGAATTGAAAGCTCAGTCTGCCGTACCGCATCTCCAACGTGCCTTGAGCAAGGCACGATCTGAGTTGAAGCTTACCAAGGAACGGCACGACGAAATAACGCATCCAGCCAAATATGTCGCAACTTCACACTTCGTCGAGGGCCTGGTGGGGGCCTTGAACAAGTTGGCAAAAGCCAGGGGTGACAAAACCGATGCTGTGGTGGAGGCACTGCCGGCGAAGATTGAAAAGTTGATAGATCAACTGGGCGAGCGCGATCAACGCTACGAGGCGCAGGACGAACTCGTAAAGATCGGCGAGCCGGCTATTCCCTATCTGGCCAAAGCGCTGAAGAATGAGGATAAACTGATACGCTGGTATTCTATTCGCACACTTGAGGCAATTGGTGGCAAGAAGGCAATTGAGACGCTAAAAGTGGCGTTGAATGATGAAGACCCACTGTTTCGTACAAGCGCAAAAGGTGCTATAGAAGAGCTTGA
This sequence comes from uncultured Planctomycetota bacterium, assembly GCA_963733145.1. GTDB lineage: Bacteria > Planctomycetota > Planctomycetia > Pirellulales > Thermoguttaceae > JAHIKV01. The sequence continues at coordinate 133,608 of CAVTCJ010000021.1, forward strand.
GTCCTCCTCGCCGCGAAGCTCGACCGGGGCTACGTCCCCACTTGGAGAGGGCGAGAGCGAACGGCAGAAGTCGAAATGAGGACACAGCTAGTCGTCGATCTTCGACCAACCACGATGTTCACTGTGGCGGCCGAGAATTTGCAGTAGCGGTACGGCAGCTTTCGCCCGAGCTTCTTGACGCCTCTGTCGGAATGGCCAACGTCGAGAGCGACCGGCGGCCATGATGAGGACAGCCTGAAGGCAGGCCCGATACGCCGGCCCTGGTGCTTCCGGCCAGCCCGGCGGTGAATGCTGGGCTGGGGGGATTGCGGGCCTCCGGCCTTTTGATTATGCTATCGGATGATTGGAAAGATGCTGGGAACTCGCCCGGCACAACTTGGAGCAACGAGAGAAACCGAACGAGGTAATGACCAAAGGGCCATTGACCGGCCATGAAGACAACTTGAACGACGCGAGAGCGTCAAGGCTGCTTTCAGAGAAGCGACCAACCTGAGCCACCACGGCTTATGAACAGACGACGAGAAGCACCTGTTATCGCTGATTGAGGGAGAACATGTTCGGCTGGTTTAAGAGACGACGATCCGAAGAAGGAATTGTTGCGAATTCTGCACTCGTTGTTCATCTTGGCCGCGGTGTCACGTTGGAGTTGGTCTTGATCCCCGCCGGTTCATTTATGATGGGCGACGAGAACGGGGAGGACAATGAGAAGCCCGTCCACAAAGTGACCATTACCAGGTCCTTCTACCTAGGCAAGTACCCGGTCACGCGGAAGCAGTGGAAGGCGGTGATGGGCAAATGCCCAGTTTTGCGGGAGAAATTCGGGGCGTCGATGAGCGATGATCCGAGCGATGGCAAGCGGGATAACCACCCCGTGACACTCGTGGGCCGCGACGAATGTCAGGATTTTCTCAGTAAGGTCAATACCAAGTTAGGTCGGCATGGCGGTAAGTTCGTATTGCCCACGGAAGCTCAGTGGGAATACGCATGTCGTGCTGGAAGCACAATGAGGTATTGCTTTGGGGACGACGAATCCCAACTCGGCCAGTATGCTTGGTACAAGGACAACTCGGGGGAGGAGGAAACACACCCTGTGGGCGAAAAGAGGCCGAACACGTGGGGGCTTTTCGACATGCACGGGAACGTTTGGGAGTGGTGCAAGGACGGGTATCGTTCGGATTTCTATCTGAACTCGCCCACGAACGATCCCGAGTGGCCCGCAGAAGCCGTGCGCGGCGTGTTTCGCGACGGTGCCTCGGATTTGCCCGCCGGGAGTTGCCGCTCCGCGTACCGCGGCGACTGGTTCCGCGACCGTATACTCCGCAACTTGGGGTTCCGAGTTTGCCGAACTTTGCCGGACTAGTCGATCGCAGTGTGATTGGAGGCATGGTTATCGAGCGCCGGTGTCTTCTGCGGGGCAGGAGCCATGCTACGATACAAGTCGGCTGCGGATTCCCTGTGGCGCTGGAGAAGTGAAGAATCCCTCGATTCATTCTCGCGCTAGTTATTGTACTCCCGCAGTGAAGGAAACGTAGAGTTCCAATAGCGGAGTCTGCCGACAGGTTGTCCCCGACGAACGGAGGAAGAAATGGCGTCGATAGATATTGGTACAGTGCGGGACATGTTTCCCGGAAAGACGGATGCGGAAGTCGCCGCTGCGTATGCCGCCAAGCGTGGATACCATGTGATCGTGAGGTACAAGAGCGGTAGCGGCAGCGGTGATTACAACAATCTCGGATGTTGCAAGACTGACGAGGAAGTGCAAGCATACGTGGGCAGCCCTTACTGCCATGACACGGAGATTATCTATGATGGTCGCGCCAAGGCAGTACGAATAACCCGAGAAATGGTTCTCGGGGCAAAGTGCGCACGATGTTCCAAAGGTGCGACGGCTGAATCGCTCGTATTGTACCGTGGAAATGACTTCTACGTCTGTCCAAAATGCGGTCTGATGATTTGCGATCAGTGCATTCGTTATCTTCCACTGACGGGATCACCAGGCTATGCCAAGTGCCCGACGTGCGATGTTCAACTGAAACGGGCGATGCCAGGCACAATCGCTTGAGAAGAGAATGTGAAGCAAGGCGCATGTGCGCATGCGCAATCCGTGCGTTTGACTTCCACCTTGCCAAACAAGAAGGAAAGGAGAGGAAAAATGAGTTGGCTGTCCCGCATTCTTGGTGGCAAGATCAAGCCACCCAGTCCGCACCAGCCACCAGCAAACACAACGGCACCAAATTCCCTCCGCGTCTGAGGAAACCGGCGCTGGTCGCTTTTGGCAACAAGTGTGACGACTGGATCGCAAGGATGAAGGACACGATGCCGCCCGGTAGTATTCTCGTGAAGGCACCTACAGCCGCAGAAATCAGGCTTCCGCAAGTTATTCTTTCGCCATGCGGTTTGATATTCGATCATTTCGTCCCTGGGTATGAAAACTGCGCCATACCTGAGTCGAAGGTTAGGCAATGGCTCCTCGATTTCGAGCGAAGAATTGATGTGGCGCGGAATAGGGCGGGGAAGCCACGCATCGACTCGGTTACAGACGTATCAAGCGGCAGTGTGGCGCTGACGTTCTCATGGCGAGAAGGAGTTGCAGCACAGGTGTGCGCCGCCTTTGCCGTTGAGCTTGAGAGCATTTATACCGAGGCTAAGTCGGGCGGAAGTCCGCCCCAGAAAGCGTCTCAGGTCCAGGACGCCAAGCCTGCGTCAGCGCCATCAGCCAATATGCTCACGTCGAGCGACAGGCGGATGATCGAAGAGCTTCGCGCCGTGTCGGAGGACGTTCTGAAATCCGCGTGTCGCCGGTATCCCCACGTCTTCATTCGCTTCGCTAACCTGGGCAATGCGGTTGGTACGATACAATCGCTTAGCTTCTGTCAAATATACCAGTCGCCACAAGGCCAGAAGGTGAACGTGCCCTCCGGCGTGGCGCTGCGAATCTTCATAAACAGCGCAACCAACATGCCCCCCTATATTGCTGTAATCGGCGACGTAACCCCCACACAAATGATGGAGGCTGTGCAGAAGGCGAACGAACGCGGGGGTCATGTCATACAAGCGGGATTTATGTCAACGAATGTGCGGGCTTGGGGATCGGTTTTTCCTCAAATTGTTGCCTTCGGGAAAGAATCACCGTGTTTCGATTTGTTTGCACCCGAGTCATACAGGGTCACAGGATGAGATGCCGCGCTCCTCGCGTCTAGCCAGACATTGGCGCAACAGTGGCGATATGTGGGATGGCGGGCGGTAGACTGACCCCAGCGGCCAATGAGCCCTGGCGGCCGGTGACAGGAGGCTCCTAAAGGTCTCGGCGCGAACCTTCTTGACGCCGCTTTCAAGACGACCAAGGCAATCGGCGGATTGGCAGATCAGGAACGGGCTTCCCGAAGGCATTGGACCCGGCGGCACGGTCCCACGTTTCGCCAAAGGCCCGTAGATGGCTGGGCATGGTGTCCTTTCGACGTGGTTTTGCGTAGATCGACGCTAGGGGCCTTGGCGGGACCGAACCTTCTTGACGCCCGTATCGGAACGGCCGAACGTCCAAGGCATTCGACGGCCGTGATAGGGGCCGAACGGGAGGCTTGCCGGCGAAACCCACGTCGAATGACACTACCCGGCAGATCAAGTGAGCCCTCTTTCCGATTTTCCAGCGGCCGGAGTCGTCGCATCAGGTCGAAGAACCGGGGATACCCTACGGGTTTGGACGGCCGAACGCCCAATGCGGACTCCACTCCGGGGGTAGTTGCGGGCCTCCGACCCTTCGACTATTCTGTTGGATGGTTGAAAAAATCGCAAGGAATTTTACCACCCCTAACGGGAGGAACCTAATAAGCGAACGAGCAACGACCACGGCCAAAGGCCGGCCTTGTTGAAGACAAGTTGAACGACGCGCAGCGTCAGGTTACTGCTTCCCCAAATCCGCCAATTGGAGCGTCGCTCCTGAACCAAAGAAGCAGGTACTTGGGCTGTGCCCCGCAAAGGGGCGCTGGCCATGTGCCGTTCTTTGTTGCCTCTTGGCGGAGGCTTGGGGAGGGGGCGTGGCGCTCCTGTTTTCCTATGGAAGATGGTGCCAAGCGTGCCCCACGACGGCGGGGCTCTGACGATTGCCGTTTTTGGCGCGGTCAATCCGCGTTTTTTTAACGTCTGTACTTATAGGCGCTGAGATGGCGACCGCACCAGGGCACGAAACCGAGAACTTGGAACGGTTCCGCGAGTACCTCCGGGTATTGGCGCGGTTGCACTTGGACCGGCGAATCCAACAGAAGGTGGACCCCTCCGATGTGGTCCAGGAGACGCTCATCAAGGCGCATCAAGCGATCGGTGACTTCAAGGGTGCGGGAGAGGCGCAACTGGCGGCGTGGCTCAGGAAGATACTTGCCCATCACATGGCCGATGTGGTGCGCCGATTCGGGCGAGGGAAACGAGATATGGCCTTGGAACTGTCGCTACAAACCGCCGTGGATGAATCGTCGGCTCGCATCGACGTTTGGCTGGCTGCCGAGGGCAGTTCGCCCAGCGAGCGGGCGATCCACGAAGAACGACTGATTCGCTTAGCCGAGGCCCTTGCTTCCCTGCCGGAGGACCAGCGAACGGCAATCGAGTTGCATCACCTGAAGGGAGTGTCCTTGGCTGAAGTGGCGCAGCAAATGGACCGGAGCCTGGCATCGGCTGCTGGGTTGATTCGACGCGGCGTCGTCAAGTTGCGGGAACAGCTTGATCGTGAAGACTGAAATATGACTCACGATAACCATGATTCTGTTGAGCGACCATTGCAGCTTGATGAGGTGATTGCCCTGTACCTTCAAGCTGTCGAAGCGGGCCAAACAGCGGACCCGCAAGCGTGGCTGACTCGCTACCCGCAATTCGCAGCAGAGCTTGCCGAGTTCTTCGCGGCTCAGAATCGAATCAACGAACTGGTCAGCCCACCAGGACTTGCCTCAGCAGAAGACCGTCGGCCACAACTCGCAAGACACCGGGCTCTGCCCGAACAATCGAGCAGCCAGAACATAGTCCTGGGTAAGATTCTAGCCAACAGATTCCGTATTTTCGACGTGAAGTCGGGCGGGATGGGGCGAGTCTACTTGGCCGACGACCTTGCGGCTTCGCAATCAGAACCCCGATCGCAAGGTTGCGATAAAAACCGTTGTGGACTTCGACGAGTGGTGCGAGTTGCGGTGGTCAATGGGCCGTCCTGTCAATGACTCCCTCTATACGGACATCTTGAGCCGCTTTCGCCGTGAAGCTATGGCGTGGGTACGTTTGGGGCCACACGACAATATCATCCGTGCGATGTGGGTCTTTGAAGTCGGGGCCAAACCATTCCTTCTCATGGAGTATGCGGACAGTGGCGACCTGCAAACCTGGATCGCCCAGCGTCGCCTCACGCTTCCATTAGCCGTGGACTTCGCCGTTCAGTTTTGCGAGGGCATGAAGTATGCGGTTCGTACTGCTGGCGTCGTGCATCGTGATATAAAGCCCGCCAACGTCTTAATCAAAGGCAACCGCCTCCTCAAGATCACCGACTTCGGTCTGTCCAGGGCGTTCGATTCTCCTGAGCACGGTGACAGCGCCGACAAGGGCAGAATCTCACCTCAGCCTATCAGCTTTTACGGGGCCGGTTCGCCCTGCTACATGCCCCCTGAGCAGTTTGAAAGCCTGGCTCTGGCCGACACGCGAAGCGACATATTCTCCTTCGGCGCTATGCTCTATGAGCTACTGACGTATCGCCGACTCTTCGAGCGTTCGACCGCCTACGAACTGGCTTTGCTTGGAGCATCTTTGCCGGCCGCTCACGAAATCAATTCGCAGATTCCAACGGAGCTTTCGGCTGTTGTCGCTCGGTGTCTCAATTATGACCCCGCACAAAGGTATCCGTCTTTTGACGCGGTGGCAGTGGACCTTTCAGGAGTTAGCCAGCCTATTACAGGCCGACTGCTGACCTCGCTCAGTCCATACACTATCCAATCAGAGCCGCCTACACTCTCATCAAGGTTGGGGGACGAGGCGTTTTCATTGATCTCCTTGGGGCAATACGAGCAGGCAGCCCGGTGCGCTCAACAAGGACTCGATGTTGATCCCGAGAACCACGTACACTGGATCAACAAGGGCAAGGCCCTAGTGGAACTGAAGGATTTCGCAAATGCGCGAGAGTGCTTTGCGCACGCGCTGCAACTCAGTCCATACGATCCCCGCTCTTGGGCGAATCTTGGATGGGCCGAGTTGGAGTTGGGTAAGCCGACAGCCGGACTCATAGCCGCCAAGCGGGCAACGCTTCGGGAAGCCGGGTTCGCTGACGGTTGGCTCTGCCGCGGCTCATGTGAATGGGACCTTGGCCATCACCAGCAAGCCATCGGTTGCGTCGAGGTCGCTACAGGATTAGAGCCGTACAGTTGGAAGGCACATTATCAACTGGGGTTCTTCCTTGCGAAGCTCAACCGTGAGTTCGAGGCCCTGACTTCGCTTACTCGTGCTGTCGAAATCAATCCAGACGATTCTTCAGTCTGGCGGTTGCTTGCACTGCTCTACCTACAGGTCGGATTCCACCAGGAAGCCAGGGAACCGTTGGAAAAGGCACTCAAGTTGGCTCCCAATGATGCGGGCACTTGGGCATTGCGGGCACGGCTCGAATGGGAGGCCCATAGCGACGCGACAGCAGCCGAGGTCTATCTGAAAAAGGCGACCGGACTGGACCCGACAAACGGGGCAGCACAACTTGTCCGGTGCATGATCGAGAACCGTGCCAGGCATCCCTTGGCAAACCTTCTAGTACCGTTGTCAGAGAAGCCAGTAGTGCCGACGGATAGTGGGCGGCTCGCGCAGACGCCACCCAATACCAGGCACAATGCCTCGGGAATTTACGCTTTCTCACGCAACGCTAGGTCGGCGTCTGACTACACCGCTTTCGTCTTTCAGCGTATCGTTGCAGCGATTTTGCCAGCCCGCACCTCGGCGATCTTCTGGCATGGCGACACCTCGGCGTTGGCGGCGGCATCGCTGTCACGAGAGGTTCGCCGTATCGAGGGGGTGCTCGTCGGCGCACGCAGTTGTGCCACTTCTAACCCTCTGGTTAGCCCGCATACGGACCTCCCAGATACCGTATATCTGGTGGGGGTGTGGACTGACGACAATGCGGCTCTCGACATCCTTCACGCGGCGTTCGATGGCAAACGAATTGAAGGCTACCTTGGCTATATGACCCCACCGCAACGGGTTTACGATATTTGGACTTGGAAGCAATTGGTGTGCAAACAGTTACGTCTGGTTCGCAAGATCGAACTACTCGACGGGCAAGTGATCTCGTCGTCGTAACCATCCCTGAAGAGGAGCCAGTGCCGTGGACCGCGACCAGTACGTTATACAACACCTGATGGGGCAACCGCAGTTCTGGATCAAATTCCGTTCCGTGGAAAAGGCTATCGACTGCATCAACGCATCGACCTTTTGCCAAATCCGGGGTGGGTATCCCAAGGCACCTGCTGGCATTCTCTTTCACATCGTTCATCATCCCGAGTCCGACAAGGCAACCCTGATGATCGGAGGCAGACGGATTACGGCTGCTCAAATGAAAGAGATTGCTACCCTAGCCACCGAGAGGTTCGGCGGGACATTGGAGAAGGCGCACTTTCGTAAAGGACCACAGTGGGCAGAGGCAAAGGATTTCGTGATGGCCTGGTTTGAAAAACAGCCGAAAGGCACTCCTCTGGAATGTGGCTTGGTCAAGCCACGAAGAGGAAAGAGCCTGCTCATCGCAGCTTTCGTCCTCGGCATAGCCATCCTTTTTGTTTGGCTCACGATGCGTTGACGCGACATAGGGAACAGCGATGGAGCTTACAACCAGCAATTACTCAAGGCGATCACGGCGTTGTCGTGACACGCTCGGAAGGAGGTTCGCCATGCAGAAATGCGAGATATGCGGTGCCAGCTTTGCTGACTCGGACGGGAAGCGTCTTTCGCCTCGTGACTTTTCGCGCCTTGAGCCGAAAGTCGCCGACACGACCGCGGTAACACTCCATAGCATGGCTTCGTCCATCATCATGTTCAATAATCCACCGGGGGCCGCCGACTCGCCCATGTGGTGGATTTGCTCTGCTTGCCTTTCGCGTTGTTTCTCGGCGGGGCGAAGCCGCGCGTCTGTTCAAATGGAAAGCGCCCTGTTCCAGGCGATAACCGGTAGCGCTGGAGCCCAAGCAAAGAAATGGTGGCAATTCTGGAAGTAGGTCAGAATTGAAGAAGGGGACGACCAATGATCTGGATGCTCGTTGTATTGGCGATTGTGGCGGTGCTCCTCGCACTGGCATGGACAGCGAGACGCTCGCGAAGGCGTGGCACCAGTGCTGGCGACGCCCTTGCATTTATCAATCAGTGGTACGACGGCGTACTGGATCAACAGACGACCCAGCGGGCGGCCAACGCCGACGAACAAACGATCAAAGGGCTTATCGAGGAATTCGACAGTAGTTACGATGAAGGGGGGCTTGCTGCTGAGACGTTGGCGAAGATTGGCAAACCGGCCGTTCCGTACCTTATTGAGGCCATCCAGGTAAAGGACGGCTACAAGTTCGCTTGGGGCACGACGGCCCTGGAGAAAATGGGACGAAAGGCCAAGGCCGCCATCCCTACCCTTCAGAAGATTGCGAATGATCCGACACAAAAACAGAACCGTCGCACAGAGGCGTTGGAAACAATTGCGAAAATAGAGCGAGGATAAGGCCCTGTTCGGCGGTGAAAACGAGGGCATACAGGAGGCTTGACAAATGTCTAGGTTTCACGAAGCAATACGCAGAGGGGATGTGGGGCTCACTGAACGGCTCCTACGTGGTGGGTTCCTTCGGAGGCCGGCTGATGTCAACCAGAAGGATCGCGAGTCGGGTGAGACTCCGCTCGGGATAGCAGCGGGTGGCGGGCATTTTGACTTGGCCAAGCTCTTGCTTGAAAAAGGCGCAGATGGAGATGCGGTTGACGGGTCAGGAAATCGTCCACTCGGAATAGCGGCAGAAAAGGGTCACGCCAAACTCGTCATCCTGCTCCTTGACCGCGGATTTGCTATTAGCGCAACCACTCACGGCGCGACGCCCGTACACGTCGCAATCGAAAAGGGGCACATCGAGCTTGCGAGGTTACTCGTTGAGAAGGCCGCAAGTGTGAGTGCGACCAACCGCCAAAGGCAAACGCCTCTTCATCTCGCTGTCGAGCGAGGTGATGTTGACCTGGCAAGCCTTTTGCTTGAAAAGGGGGCAGATGGAGACGCGGTTGACGGGTCAGGAAACCGGCCGCTCGGAATAGCGCTGCAAAAGGGTCATGCCAAACTGGCCACGCTGCTTCTTGATCGGGGGGTTGCCGTTACGCGCAACTACTCACGGTGCGACACCCTTACACCTTGCAATCGAGAGGGGACACATCGAGCTTGCGAAGGTGCTCGTTGAGAAAGGCGCAAGTCTCGGGGCAACCAACGGCCAAAAGGAAACGCCTCTTCATCTTGCTGTCGGGCGAGGTCTCGTTGAGTTGGCCAGGGTGCTCATAAAGAACGGCGCGAACACAGCCATTGGCGGCAAGCATGGGAACCCACCGCTACATTATGCCTTCATGGACCACGCCTGCCACTTGGAGGTCGCGGAACTTCTTCTGGACGAAGGAGCGGATGTAAATGCGGGCAATGGTCGTGGTTGGAGAGCACTGCATGTCGCGTCGGACAACCAGAACCCTGAAGGAGTGAGTCTGCTACTGAGACGAGGAGCCGATCCGTGCGCTGCAAGTGTAGATGGCACGACACCACTTCATCACTCGTCCGCGTTGGGACATGTCCACGTGATGAAATCGCTCCTCGCTGCTGGCGCTCGGGTGGATGCTCGCGATTCAAATGGATTCACGCCGCTGAGCGCAGCAACTAGCCGATACAAGAGCGAGGCAGTTAGTGTCCTCAGAAATCACGAAGCCTCCCTTGCGAAGGGTTGTGTGTCCGATACGAAGCCCCATGACCAGCAACTTGGCTCGAACCAAGAGACGACCCGAAGATGTCCGAAGTGCGGACGCGCCATACAGCCCGGTGAACGAACGGGAGAAGTAATTGCTTTGGGCTCGGGACGACAAAGCGGGGCAGTTTGTTCCGACTGCTTCCTCAAGGGTATGTTCGGATAGACACTTGTTCCCGTGGAGGTTTCCAATGGCTGGCGTGTTCTTGTTCGACTACAGCAAGATTTCAGCGGGGGAGTACGGACATTACGTCTTCAAGAAGATCATTGCCGCTCTCTCTGGCTCCCGTAGGGCCTGCTGCTTCAATGACGGGGACATTCCCCGCCTGAACGCCAAACAACTAGCCCAACATGCCGCGTTCGCACGCTGGCCGGTTGCTTCAAGCGTCTGCCATCGCCGAACCGACGCCCTTGGTAGACGAGAACACTGAGTTTACGGGAGGAATTTACCTCGTCGGGGCCTATACGGACAACGCGAGTAATCTGGAACTCCTTCACAAGGCGTTTGACGAGCCGGACGTTGAGGGATACATCGGGCATATTTCGTTCGCGGACGTAATCAGTCCCGAGGATTGGAACCACCTGATGCGCCGGCAGCTTGCCTGCCCTCCGAACGTGACCATCGTGAACGGGGAGGTCCAGCCGGGGTCGAACAAGTACGGCGTCGGAAGATAGTCAGGCGTTTTCGCAGGCGGAGGGGAGGAAGCGACGGCACCATCCGCGCTGTGGATCGACAAGCAAGAGCACGCGAATCAACAAAAGCGAGCAACAATATGGGACTGTTCAACTGGATGCGTAAGTTGACTACCGGGAAGGGTGCGCCGGTCAAGCAGCAGGGGGCCAAACGGCCACAGGCGTCCCCGCAGAGAGCACAAAGGCAACCAAGCCAACAAGGCCCTGGTCAAACGAGAGCGGCGAGTTCTCCCCCGCCAGCAGGGGCGACCAAACAGGGGCAAGGTGAACAGAAGTCAGGCGGGAAGCGGTATTACAACAAGGAATGGAACTTTTCGATTGTCTACCCGGCGGACTGGGAACTCCTTTGGGAGAACCGCCCCCAAGGCTCGTGGGTTATGGCGGTGGCCGTGGCTGGGAAGCCGGGCGGGAGAGTGCGGCCGGGCCTGATCGTCAACGTGCGCCGCGGAGAAGTGCTCGAAGGCAGCGCTACTGTGACCATGACGCACATCGGGCAGGACGGGGCGGTAGCACAAGCACCGAGAACGCCGGGGGAATATATCGAACGGTCCAAAGTGGATTTGAAACGGGCATTCTCTGGCCTACGCTTCCTGTCGGGTGAAGAGACTCGGCTAATCAACAAGCCTGCAACCCGTGTTGTCTATGCCTACGACACGCGCAGCGGGCGGATGCAGGAGATGTGCGTGACCATTTTCGGCGTGGGCGTTACGTTCCAGATAACCTGTGAGGCGGCACCTGAGCAGTTCGACGTGTTCAAACTTATTTTCGACGACATTGTTCGCAGCTTCAACATCGGGAGCGAGCCATGCGCTCCCGAGGAACGAGTTGCCGCAGCCCCGGCCACTGGCCCGGCGACGCCGGCGCAAGTCTACAACCGTGGGGTGAGCCTGTACCAGAAAGGTCAGTTCAAGAGCGCTCTGGACGCCTTCGGCGAAGTCTTTCGCTCTGGTCAACTGCAAATGCAGGCTGCATACGCGCATGGTCTCTGTCAAAAGGAACTTGGTCTTCCCGTCGAGATACCGCCGGAACTGGGAGATCGTGCCGAAGACGCCGGTCCCGTCTACGTCGCTACCAACCTTGCCTGCTATCTCATCGGGAAAGGACACAAAGCCGCGCTGACCAAGGAAGGGAGTACGTCCGAGGTCACTGCCGTGATTGACGGGTCTCCGTATGTCGTCAGCGTATCGAGCCTGTTCGGAGGCTTCAACAACTGGGCTTGGCGAAAGGATGGCAAGAAGAGTATTTCGATCCCCGACCCCAGTGCCAACCCAAATCCGACCAAGATCGACAAGCTCGTGATTTCTCTGACAGAACAAGCGTCGTCGCTTCCGATGTCACCGCTGCCGGCGGGTGGCCTAAAAAACGCCTTGGAGTAATGTGATGAGCGATGTTCGGGCTGTGGCCGCAGCCACGACCGCCCCGCGGTGAAACAACCGGAAAGGGTTGGCGACGGCCTTGAAAACGCAGTCGCAGCCTACAACAAGTTGGCCGTACAGAATGGAGAAAAGGGCTATGAACGAAGCGACAGAAGCCATCGTGAAGATAGTGGAGTCGATCTTTCCACATAGGTTGTACGAGCACCCAAGACCCTGGACCAAGTTCGGAAGCGACTCGCCCAGATACCAGCCCCCGAGCGGGAAACCGTACTCAAGGACCTTGAAGCTATAAAGTTGGGGTTTGGATCAGGGTGTATCTCGGGATTCGGAGAGGAGAACTGGGCGATTTGCGTCAGTCTGTTTGGCCCTGCGGCGTCCCGGTGCGGCACGCAGGGCTTGGGGGATCGCAGAGGCGGCGTGGAACCGACCTGCCGATTTTGTGGCCGTCTGCGACGCATTAAGGCAGATGCAAGACGGACTCCCTTCGCTGTCGGCCGAGGTAGTGTCTCGATTCAATGACACTGTGCGGCAACTGCCGGGGGAGTTCGCACGGTGTACTAACGAGGCAGCGCAATTTGCGGTGGGTGTCGAACGCCCATGTGCACTTGTTCGACTCCTCGGTGCTTGTGGTCAGTCCGCCGAGAGGCGCTGTCGGTGCATTGAGGAAATATAGGTGGTTCATCGCTGGCAAGAGGTTCATTCAATCCTCCATGATGGTCATCGACTTGGATGCCGGCCGAGTTACACCTCCACCGGCGAGCCCATCGGCACAAGCGGAAGCCGCCCTTCGCGAAGTCATGGGCTTTCGGTACTACATCCGAAGGGTTTTGATCGTTGCGCTGTTGGGTTGGGGTCCTCGTGGCACTGTGGTGGAGGCCGCTTGAGAATTGGCCTACGTGGCTCAAGATCATATTGTCCATGCCTAGCGCCTTCTACTTCCTCGTGGGTATCATTCCTAGCCTAGTCGCCTTGGTTCGTCGCCTACGGCATTAGAAGCACGAGGGATTGTCAGAGCATAATTTCAAGAGATCAAAGAGGGAGACACAGAAATGGGTGCTGAAGAGGTCTGGAAGTGTCCGAAGTGTGGGAGGTCGCTGAGCAGTGGTGGGGAATCTATTGCCGCGGCCCTCGGCCCCTTGGCACGCGCGATTCCTGACCTTGCCAGAAGCACCGACATAAAGTGCCCCTGTGGTGCTGTAATCTCGGCGGAAGACTTGATTGACCGAAAGCAACGGTCTGAGGCTGTGAAACACGGGCCGCCTGTTGCCAAGCCGTCCATTAGTGCCGCCAAGATGCAAGAGATAGCAAAGCATGTGCTGCCATCGCAGGAGCCAAGGTCGCCTTCCTCGAAAGGCGTGGGCCAGTACCGCCTCCAAAATGGATACACCGAGTTCACGTTCGGCACACTGGCTCCAAATATGCCGAATCCATTTACCTCCGCGCCGGCACATTGCTGTGCGTGTGCCCAGACTATTCGGGCAGATCAGGTGGGCGAGAAGGTTTTGTTCCGTGGGAAGAAGGAGGTTGGCCCTGGACTTGGCCAATACCTTTACTACGAAGCACCCGGAATCATTTGCTCACGCTGTTCATCGCAAGGAGATCATGTTAAAGACTTCATGCAAGTTGGTGTACAAAAGGAAGGCTTTTTCCAGGAGCTTGTGCTTCAGGTCGGGAACCCAGAGGTCGCCGCGATATGGCACTCACATTTCGACAAGTTCGCTGCTGCAATGACTCATGCCATGAAGGAATCGCAGTCTCCCGTCTTGAGGCAACTGGCAGGCGTAAGGTGCGGAGCTACGAGCGAAAAGCGCCTTGACCCCGGTAGCGACACCTGGGTTCCGCCCCTGAAGAATGACCCAAGCGATTCCCAAGGCTTGCTTTCGAGGTTCCTGTCGCTCTTCGGGCGTAAGCGGTAGGTACTGACGGTCGCGGCCCCGGCAGGAGCACGCACGGGCAGGTGGCTTCGCATCTAGCACATCGAAAAGGAGCGAGGTAATGGGTACGTCGTTGGATCAAGACAGCATTTCGACGCTGCTCTACGACCTAGCGCCACCGTGGTATGCCTTCTGGGTTGGTACGAAACGGAGGAGGCGCCCGCAGCCATGATCGGGGACTTCAAGAGCAGCACCCCCGCGATACTGGCAGCCTTAGAAAAGGCGTTGCGAGACGAAGACTATGGGGTGAGAATGACTGCGGCGGGTGCTCTTGTTGCCTGCGGCGTGGCAAAAGGGGAAGGTGTCAACCTGCTGTCACCTCTCTTGCAAGATTCCAAGATGTCCGTGCAACTGGTGGCTGCATCCGGCATAGGGAAACTGGAAGGAGAGGAAGAATTTGCGAAAAGGCTTGGAAAAGAGAGAGAGGGCGGTGTTCAATCCATCGTCTTACACAGCGCCCTCGCACTTGTCAGCAAGGAATACCGTAAGCATCTAGCCTCCCTCGCCGCTGCCCTTACACCCACCCCTCCCGATATTGACCATGAAAGAGCCTGCCTTGCGGCGATTGAGGCTCTTGACTTTCTTATTTCATGGTCGCGTAGTCATGCCGACACGTTTAGCAGAACGGATGCCTATGATCTCATGGAGAGGCCATTACTACAACTTGCAGCGGCACTGGAGTCCAGCCGGAAAGTCAACGTATCCAACAATCCTTGGAACTTTGAAACAACGGCTTACCGGGAAATCATGGACGGTCGAGCTGCTCGGCATGTAATGGGCTGAAGGAGCACGCAGGTTGACCACGGGTTAGCAGTCGGATCAGGTGGGCAGATTGTCCACCTGGCGCACGACAAACATGCCAAGCGATTGCGGTAGCGGCAGCTCACCGCAGGATTCAGGATTCCGTCAACGCTGGACTTGAGTCTTCCGGTTGCCGCGAGTGGGTGTCGCAACGGTATCCTGCGGGCGACGCGACAGCCGATTTCCAAAATTCATCCCAACCAAATTCGCGGCTCGCGGAGATTTCGCAAGCATCAAATCGTGACGACGAGCTTGACCGCCTGGCACGAGCCCGCCCAACTCGACCTTCAGGATTCCGCTGACATCGACGACGGCCGTAGCGATACCGGCCTCTGGATTCCCGCAGGTCTGCCGCGTCGGTCGAACCAGTAACTTGATCCATCACGGACGTAGGAGCAAGGCCGCGCACCGATCCGTCGCCATCGTTTCAACCGATAGAATTAGACCCTCCCCCCTCCGTATCTTCGAGACAACCCGCAAACTCGGAACGCAATAGAACACGGCCCCGCGCTATCACGTCTGATTGCACGTTCGCGCTATTGCGATGGCGCAAGCTATCGCAAGGCGTGGCAGGATCGGCCGCGCCGCAGGGGCAGGGAAGCAAAGCTACGCCGGATGGAAGCAAGAGGGCATAGCGAAATGGGAGAAGAAGAGAATCGGCAATCATGGTCTGCCCATCGTCAGGCCATTGTATCCGCCCGTCAACCCAATTGGTTGTGTTCTCGCCGCAACGTGGCCCGCAGAACGCGGTTCGACGTTCGACGCCTTATAGAATCTTGACGCCCAATTCCGCCAGCATGTCGGCAAGGATCGCGCTTTCCTCTTGGAAAACCGAATCGAGGTAGTTTTCCCCGCTGTCCGATTCGATTCCCCACAAACCGGGGCTTTCGATCCGGGTTAGGATTCGGTCCTTGCCGAACGGAATGGGCAATTCGACGGCAGCGCGGACCCCAACGAAATCAAACGCCCCTTGGCGGTATTGTTCCAGCCGGTCGGTGAAGCCCTCTTGCTCCAGGTATGAGGCATCGGGGCCATCGTCGGGGACAATCTGACGGCGAAAATCGCTCTTCGATACGGTAATCATGGGCGTTGCTCCAGGTAGGTTTCGCACAGGTGGCCCGCGGGCAGCTTGCCCCGCAAGTGATCGGAGACAATCGCCGTTAGCTCATGGGCGGGGCAATCGCCCAGCCGGCCGTTAATGGTCAAGTCAACCAGTCCGCCCCGGTCGAATTCGGCAAACAGGCGTTTGCCGGCCAGTTCGCTACATGGCCAAGCGGCGCACGGCCGGGTTGCCCAGCGGTACGTATCGTTGACGGACAGCCAGAGTTTGACGCCACTGTCGGTTATCTGTGTTCGCATGGCGTCTATCTCCGGTCCAGGTCTTGGCGGATGGCTTCCCGCAAGAGAAGCATGGCCCGTTGGGCTGCCCGCGCGTTGGTGTCCAATTGGGCCGATGCTTCCCGGTGGTCCTCGCCATCCCGCAAGGCGGCCAGCACTCTATCGCCCCACCATATTTGCCGGATCAAACAAGCGCGGGCGATTGCGGCTAACGGGTTGCGCGCTTGGACGTGCGGCAAGGCCAGGGCTAGTTCCGCGCTGCGAATCATAACGACGTGTTTTCGATGATGCTGGTCATGGTTAGTTCACTCCCGCGAGTGTCGCCACCCGCTCTATCTCCGCCCATTCCACATGGTGACAACCGGCTGTTACGTTCCCTTGCTGGTCAACGGCGTCAAGGGCGAAGTGGCCCAAGTGGATCGTGTGGCCGTTGCGCTCATAGGATTCGCCCCGCATCTTGAGGCGCTTGATAACGCGGAATGCCTTGACGGCGTGGTCAAGGGGAACGCTCGCGCCGCGCGAGGTCTGCAATTCTTCTCCGTTGACCCGCAGCCGGATCGACAAGTCATAACCGCCGAAAGCCCAACGGTCGATTGCGCCGCCGTTGGCCCATTCGTCAAGCCTGCCCATAGCTTCCGCCTTCCGCGCTTCCAACTCACGTTGCCTCTTTGCCTCTTCGCGTTGCTTGCGCTCCCGTTCCCTTTTCTCGATTGCTTGACATTCCGCAACCATGCCCGATAGATCGTCAGGCAGGGACAGCCGACAGCGCAAGCCGAAGAATTGGGCGAAACGGTTTGCCTCGTCCACCAGGTCGCGCAGACTGCCGAGAATCCACGGTTTGTTGCTCCGCGCTCGGGAATACTTGCGGGCCAAGGCCAAGTAGCGCTCCCGGTACTCGGTGAATTGGGCCTTTCGGTTGGTATCGGTGGGGTGTTGAACGTGAAATACCGTTAGGTGTTTGCAAGCGCCAAGCACAGCCCACTTGTGCCCAGAGGTGGTTACGCTGTAATCGCGGGTGGTGAACAGCACCGCGC
Organism: uncultured Planctomycetota bacterium; assembly: GCA_963733145.1. Lineage (GTDB taxonomy): Bacteria > Planctomycetota > Planctomycetia > Pirellulales > Thermoguttaceae > JAHIKV01. Next base: position 150,749 of record CAVTCJ010000021.1, read on the forward strand.
GGCCGCGTTTCGTTGTCGACGTGTCGGGCAATGGGGAAATGCGGCCCGTAGCTGTAGATCGTGTCCCCATCGAAATAGAAATTGCCGCCGTTGCGAGCGGATTCTTGCGCCTGTGCGCCCACAAGTGGGCGACCATATCGACCGGGTAGACGTGACGTGTGCGTGCCATTGGTTATCCCCTTTGCAATCTGTGGTGAAAAGTCAGTGTTGGTCGTTGCCAAGGGGAGCGAATCGCGGGATTCGCCCCTCTTGGCCGCAATCATGGGGCCGTGTGCTAACTCGCCTTACAACGCAATGACTCATAGCTGCATGGCGACTTGTAGCCGGGTGGCGGGAATTTATGCTTGCATTGTTTGCTCAACTCAATCAGAATGGACTTGAGCGCGGCCATGTAATTGGGCACACGATGCGCGCGGTGGACTATTTCCTTGCTTGGGCGCTTGCCCTCGAATACAAGGGCGGACCATTGGCCCCATTCCCGCGCGGGAATTTCGTGTTGCCGCAAGATTGCCTCCAGGTCGCCGGTTGTCATGTTGACGTGAATCATGGTGCGTGTTTCCGAAAAGGGTTGAAAAGAAATGTTTCCCACTTCAACTCTTCTGCCATGTGCGGCGAAGAAGTCACGCGAAAACAGGCCAAATGCGCGGGTTTTCTGGAGATTCTGCGCCGACAAGAAACCCTCCTTTGCCGAGTGAAGAAGAGCACGCCATCGGCGCGATTTCGCCTTAACCGAAGGCGCTGGTGAGTCGAGAATTCACGGCGCGGCTACGCCGTGCGCACGGCAACGTCAGCCGCCTAAAATCCGCCGGCCAATCTGGTCTGGCGCTGCTGAGCAAAGCCAACCGCCGCAAAGCAACCCTTGTTGCCGCCAACAGTCAGTAAGCGCGATCGACGAAGCTCCGGCTGCCGTCACCGTGGGATGATGGTGTCGTGAGACACGGCGACCATGTTATTGCGTGAACTTGGGCGCAGTCGATTCATCAGCATGGCAACTCAACATCGGCGAAACCTGTCGGCATCTTGGCTTCTTGTCCCGTTCAACCGTCGCTACGGTCGTTGCGCAGTCTCGCTCGCACCGACAATCTGGCGACTAACAATCAATCCAGCCCTTCGGTTCCCAGCAGCCGCATGGCGGACGGAACCGCCGGCTAGATTTCCAACCACGCCATCTGCCTCTGACGCTGGGCGTGAGCAGGTCGAGCTTGCCCCAGCCGATCGGCGACTAGGCAAAATGGCTGTGGAAGAGGCCAAGTCGGCACGGAAAGACGACGGAAGCGGACAGCGGATCGTCAAGAATGGGCAATTGATGATGGCCTTGCACGGCCCGGTCCTGGTCTGCGGTCAGCACGGCAGAAACGCCGGCAGGCGGCAAGGCTGCAAAACGTGCCGAGCGCCTGGCAGTCGAAGCGCCCGAGAAAGCGGCATTTCGCCCGAGCGAGGTTTTCGACCCCGGCTCGTTTGACCCTGCCGCTTCGATTCAGCGGCGGATGGGAGCCAGGTGCAGCCCGAGATACTGGCAGACCTTGGCGGCCGTTTCCAACGAAATGCCCCGCTCGCCGCGCAGGAAGCGATTGAGGATCGGCTGGGCCACGCCGGATTCCTTGGCAACGCGGTATTCCGTCTCGCCACTGTTGAGGATGGCCTGTTGAAGTTCCTCAACGAGGTTCAAGCCGCTCTTGCGAGAATGTAGGCTACGGCGGTGTGCGTCCATCGGGGTTTCCTTTCCTTGGTGGGAATGTGGCGGGCGGTCAATTCGGCCGCGATCTGCCGTAGTGTGCGTCCGGCCGCCCGCAGGTTTCGCATAAACGCAAGGGTTTGCTGTTCAGCCGGATTCTCAACCAGCGTGATTCCGTCTGGAGCCAAGTCGAAGCCGAAACGGACTTTGCCCACGCGCTGCCGACTGTTAATTTTGTGCCGAAGGGCCTCTTTCGTTCTTTCGCCGATCGTCTCACGCTCCCATTGAGCAACGGTAATCAAAACGTTCAAAACCAGCCGACCGGCCGCCGTTCGCGTGTCGATGGCATCGGCCACGCTGAAAAGCTGTTTGCCCCCGCGTTCCCCAAAATAGGCGTCGATCAGGGCTTGCCAATCGGCCACACTCCTGGTCAGTCTGTCCAATTTGACGATCAGCAAGCCATCGGCTTTCCCGGTTCGCAAGAGATTCAGGGCGCGCTGGAGGCCGTCCCGGCGGAGCGACTTGGCGCTCTCGGCGTCGATGATCGTCTCCACGATGGTCAAGTTGTACAGATCGGCGTAGGCTCGCATTTTGGCCTGTTGGGCGTCCAGCGACACCCCGCTATCGCTCTGTTCGGCGGTGGAGACACGGCAGTAAGCAATCACGTTCATCGGTGTACCTCATGGTAGCTTGTCTCCCTTCCAGCATACCATCAGGCAAGCAAATAGCAAATGGTATGTGTCCAAAACCGACCGGCTGTGGACTCCAGCCGGGCCGCCAGGTGCGTATAAACGCGCTGCCGACCTGCGGGACGCCAGTAGTCGTTGTCTCAGCTAAAATGTGCCCGCCAAGGCCCTCCACGCTTCGCTAGAGGGCCGATTCCAGCCGCCATGTCTATTGGTGGCCACGGGATGTGGTTCGCTCTGCAAGGCTCAGGACTATGGCATCGAGCGGGTTCTGCCGATTGTGCCGGTTCTGCGGCTGGCCAGTGGCAGCATCGGCCTGGAAAGGCCGATGCTACGTCCAAAATTGGTCAGCGTTTCCGGCATACCACAGGGAGGGCCATGACTCCAGTTTGTCGAGCCGTTTGCGATCTCTAATTGGCGGGGCACCCCGCTGTTCAGCAACGACAGGGCACGTTTATACGTTCTATGCGGAATTTGCCAGCCACCTTCCGACGCGACATGAAGAAACCGGAGACAATCGCAACAAGCCGATGGCCGATTTTCGGCCGTTTTCCCGGTATACCCAGTAGAGGGACAAGGAACCTGCCGCCGAACCCGACCGCGGCCTTCCAACGTTGCCCAGGGAATAAATCGACATCGGTGCGTCCAAATTCAGGCCGCTTTTACGGCGCATAGGGTAGAGCCGCGATGTGACGCTGAAACTGTAAACGACATCAGAACCACCACGAGCAGAAGAATCGAAGAAGGGAGCAAATCATGGGCGGACCAGGAAGCGGACAGCACAACAATCATCGCGCGACGTACTTGGTTGTCGAGTTATGTGATCCCGCAGATCGTTCGTTGCCGCGTTACGTGGCGGCGCACAGGATAGGAGAATCGCCGTGGCGCGTCGTTTGGCAGAACAGAGACAAACTGCCGGGGAGGCTCGCCACATGGTTTCGTAAAATAGCCTTCCAAGGCCGAAAGCCGATGGAGCGGATTCTGCTGGGCCGGGGAGTTGGCCTGACCATGAAAACGGCATTGGCGCTGGCGAACTTCCGAATCGCCGAAATCAACCGCATGGCGACGGGCGACGAAGAGCAGATGGCCGATTTCCTCTGCATTGAGCCGATCTGCCGGGGTGGACGAGGCCATCGACGGCCGATTGTGGTCGTCGGGCCAAATAGCGGGCAAACGGAGTATCCCAGCATCTCCGCGATGGCGCGGGCGGAGCATATTTCGCGGGCCACGGCCACCCGCCGGGTCCGGCGAGGGCTTTCGCGCCGAAATAAGCGAATCACGATCTAACCGCAGCACCAAAAGACGCCTAACCGCGCGCGAGAGGCTCCGCCGTTGCGTTTTGGCAACAGACGCGGCTTTCCTTTCGGCAACACGCTTGCCGGTGGTTGCCAGCCGGCGGCAGGAGTGCCCGAGTTGAAATTGCGATGCCCACGTCTAACTCTGGCTCCGTTTTCCGGTAAGCCCGGTAGAGAGGCGAGAGTGACCACAATGACCGAATCCGCTCGATGCGGCAATCCTGACCCGTTGCCGACGTGGGCAACGGCTTCATTGCCGCAAGAAGGTTGGGAGACGGACAAGAAGGCAGCAGTCCCAAGCCGTGGCCGACGCGGGCGCACCGCGAGAAAAAGCGTTGGGACGGCGCAAGGTGGTTGCCGGCAGGCGATTCCATCAAGAAGACATGATCTGTCCTAATGTCCTAAGCACAAACTTAATTCCAGCGCAGAAAGAAATTCGGGCATGTGTGCGTGTACACGAATTCATGCGCACGCACACACATGCCTCCCGGCGCTATACGGGAAAGTATGGGTAAGCCGCAGGACATCAGGACAAACCGCGATTTTCTGCTGCAAGTAGTTGTACGACAATACGTTACGGCGTCCTGTGGGGTTCGCGGCTTAGGACAGCCTCACCGGGACAACTATCACCAGAGAAGGCAACCATGACGGACGAAACCGAAACCAGAGCCCATTGACCGGCACGCCCAGGCCAAGCGGTTCTACGATCTTCTGGGCGGCGGCGTCCGCGAGTTGCGCGGGATCAGCACGAAAGGGGTCGTCGTCGGCTACTGCGACAACGCCGACGACTTCGCTCATGCGGTGCGCGAAGCCAACGAGAAGGGCTACAACCTCTATACCAACCTTAACCCCTCAATGCCCGATTCCAGCCGGCATCGCTCCAGAGAGGGGAAGGCATGTACGGATGCCGACATCGTGCGGTTGTCGTTCATCCTCGTTGACTGCGATGCCGAGCGGGACCACCCGAAGGGCGGCAAAATCTGCACCACGGACGCCGAACACGAAGCGGCGCTCAAGAAGATCCAGGCGGTCAAGCAATTCCTGATCGACGAAGGATGCCCGCCCGACGCCATCATCGAAAACGATTCCGGCAACGGCGGCGCTCTGCTTGTGCGGATCGACCTGCCCAACGTGCCGGATTCCGTCACTCTCGTTCGACGGTTCTTGCAGGCGCTCGCCGCAGAAGTTCGACGATGCCGGCTGCCACATCGACACGTCGGTCGGCAATCCGGGACGCATCACGCAGGGCCGCCGGATCGAAGAACCAGAAACTATCGACAAAGGAGCGGCCCAATCGGCTCTGCCACACGCTCTCCGCCCCGGAGAAGCTCGAACTCGCCCCGCTCGACTTGTTGAACAAGATCGCGGGCACGGCGATTGTGCCGGCAGGAGGAGCCGTCCGATCCCCAGATCGAGTTCGCGGCCATCCCCGAAGGGGACCGCAAAGAGCAGATCGAAATGGTCGTTGCGTACTTGGCCGAGTACGAGCGTGAAGCCCACCGGGCTGAGCCGCAACGAAGAGAATCGCTTTACGTGCATCAACCTTCCCCACTGCCTGCTTGAAGGGCGAGGAACACCAAACGCCCGGTCGGGCCGGCATCCTCATCTACGACGATGGGCGGATCGGCTACCACTGCTTTTCGGCGCAGTGTGCCGAGAAGGGATGGCCGGCGGTCCAAGAGAAGCTGGGCGGCAGCTTCGCGGCGTTTTGCGCGAAGCGATTCAACAAGACGGATCGGCATTTCGACGATCCCTTGCGGCTGGCCCAGAAGCACATCGCCAGAACGGCCATGCCGGACGGCACCGCCACCTTCGCCCACTTCCTCAACGAAACGCACCGCTATACCAACGAGGAATGGCAACAGCTTGGGGCGGGGGAGGAGGATGCCTGGGTCCGCGAGACGATCCAACGCGAGCACGACGCCCTGGCGAACTTCATGACGAAGCAAACGGGCGAAGCCATCAAGCCCGATCCGGTCAGCAGCGGACAAGTCCGCGAGACGATGGCGGCCATCCAGTCGATCTGCAAGCATCGCGTGTCGAAGAAGACCCAGCCGCCGTTCTGGCTGTCGCCGCATGACGACTGGCAAGCCAGCGACATGCTGGTCTTCAGCAACGGCTTCTTCAACCTGCGGCACTGGCTCGGCGGCAGGGAGTGCTTCGTTCCGAAGACGCCGAGGCTCTTCTACCAGTATCAAGCCCCGTTCGAGTACGCGGCGCAGCCCGAACCTCCGGCGGTCTGGCTGTCCTTCCTGGATTCTCTGGACCAGAAGGACAGATTGGCGATTGCAGTTGCAGCAGATGATGGGCTACCTGCTCTGGCTCGGCTACGACCTGCAAAAGTTCTTCCATTTCTTCGGGCCGCCGCGAGCCGGCAAGGGGATCATCGTCCAGGTGGCGTCCGACATGGGCGGCGGTGCTTGCACGATCACGCTGGACGGTTTTTGCGACTCGTTCGGCTGGAAAAGGCCGTCGGCCAACGGCTCATTCTCGTGGGCGAGACCGAGAAAGGGCCGACCAAGTACCCGGTTGTCCGCCGTCGTCGGCGCGATCAAGGCCATCACCGGCGGCGGGGAAGTCGAAGTCAACCGTAAGCACATCAAGAACATCTCGCTGCGTTTGCCCGGCAAGATCGTCATGCAGGGGAACAGCCCCTTCACGCTGGCGGACAACTCCGGTGCCTTGATGGCGCGCTGCATTCCCGTTCCGCCTGACGAAGAGCTTCGTCGGCAAGGAAGACCTGACGCTGGCGGGAAAACTGAAACTGGAGTATCCGGGCATCTTCGCATGGTGCTTGGAAGGGCTGCGGAGCCTCTACGATGCCGGGCGGTTCACGCTCTGCGAATCGACGCAAAGCGAATTGGAGCAGTCGCGCGATCTGGCGACCCCGCTCCAGACCTTCATCGAGGATTGTTGCAACGTGGACACCGCCAAAGCGGTCCATTGCACGTCGCTGTTCCGCATCTTCGAGCAGTGGTTGGACGACCAGGACGCCCCGTTGACGTGGAACGACAAGCAGTTTGGCACCGAATTGCGGACTGCCATCCCGGCCATCGACCGCAGGCGGCTGTCGGGCGGCAGGGACACGCATTACAACGGCGCTGTAATCGTCAAGACCGACTTCGACTCGGATTCGTCGCGGCCGTGGGTCTACGTGGGCATCGCCCCGAAGCCCGAGCACTGCAAAGTGGATTACCGCTTCTGACGCGAGTGGCCGCCTTCTCCACTTGCGCCCCCGCGGCCGGCGCAGAACCGGCCGACGGGGCTTCTACTCTATTCCTTTGAGGACAACACCTATGAGCGATCATAAGACCCGATACCTTCTGGCGGCAGAGAATCAACCGCCTTACGACGAGTTCACCCAAACGGATGAACCCGAGTGCCTGGAGGCTGAGCTTGCCTTGCGCGGAGCCTCTGCGAACAGGCGGCCAACGCCGGGCATCAGCCTCCCTCGCGGCCAATCTTGTTGCCGACCATCGCCAAATTGTCGGCCGCCGCCACCGCGCAGAAGGTTCGCCTGGGCGAATTGTTGGCGAAGGAATGCCGTCCGGCGGTTCGGCGAGGAACTCGTCGATCTCGTGACGAACGACATTCAAGGCCGTTTCGTCGGTTGGGAGGATGCCCTGGAGCAACTGGCCAATCAAGTCGTGACGAGCAAATTGAGACAACTAACAACGAACCCGAAGAACACAAACTTTTGGAGGGACCGCACCTGTGAGCGAAACGATTGTAATTCTCGACGACCAAGGCTTTCACGTTCGTGCGGACGACACTTGGCATCACGGCCTGAGCCGCGAGCAATCGCGCCGAGCGCTCTTGGACGCCGGCATCGACGAGCACGACACATGCCTGCTCTTGGACTCGCCCGTGTGGTGGCCGGCTGAGGCAAGATCGAATACCGGCCGAACGGCCGACGCCACTGGCCCGTGGACGGAGTGCCCGTGACCAAGGAGGGCGCAGCCTGGGTCTTTCGGCGCGTGGGACTGACCTGCGACGAGACCCGGCACTTGATGCGGATTCAGCAATTATCTACGAGATCAAGCAGCGGCTGCCGCCACCCCCGACCGATTCGATGACTTTAGCGGAGTTCTGCCACTTGCTTGCAGACGAGTTGGCCCATGCCGTCAGCCTCCGGGTCGCCCGCGATGGGTGCACAAGCACCTGCGGGCGGCCCGATGCAAGCATCCAAGTTGGCCTTCCGGATGGAAAGAGCGATTCGAGCGGGACAACCCGAAACGCCGCATCGCGCAAGGCAAATTCGTCAAAGCGATCAACGACGCCAAGATCAAGGTGGTCGGCGACGCCGTGTATTGTCGGGAGATACAAGCATGATTGAAGTGAATCTCAAGCAGATCAGACATCTTTTGTACGCAGACGGCTGTACGGATTTGTTACGCGGCATGGCGTGCTTGCGATGGTCACTCCATGCAGGCAAAAGCTACGAGGCGGCCGTGCGACCGTGGAGGAAGAACGCGCCTGAGCTGTTCGACCCGCGTAAGGCCGGGAGCGAAACGCGCGGCCGAGGATCGGACAAGAAGGAGACACGTCCATGCTTGATTGGGTTTCGATCCGTGACCCGATCGCGCGGGCGAAAGCCAAGGCGGCCTACTGCGAGAAACATCCGCTTCCCCAGCCGGCAGTGCGCCGGGTCGTGGCCGGCCCGAAGCAAGGCCATTATGTTTCGGCCAGCGGTCATATCCATCACTACGGCGGCGATGCCGGCCGGCGCGTGGCAGAAATGGCGGCCCGCGCTGACTGCGAGCCGATCCCCGACGTGCTGGTGCCATTTGAGCGTGACGGACAACTGATGTGGATCGGCCAGCATGGCATCTACCGATCGACATGACGCCCGGCTCATTCAAGGCGTCCTTGGAACGAGCATTGCAAAGCGAGAGAACGGCAAACCAGCCGGCGGCCGAAATCAAACAGCCGGAAAACATCGAGGAGTTGCAGAGATGATCGAGAAGTATGGCAAGTTCGTGGCTCTGGACGGGACCGAGTTCCCTTACGGCGACTTTCATTCAGGCCGCAAGGAGGCGGCAGCCAAGGCCAAGGCGCACGACAAGGCGGATTATCACCGCGCGGGAGAAACAAAAGGGCCAACCGTTGACGATCCGCGAATCGTTGGAGCCCGCCACACAACAGGAAACAGCTGCCGAGCGAACCCGCCGCGAGGCAGGAAGGAAGCGCCAGCGGCCAAGACAGCGGGAATCAAGTTGCCCTATCCCTTGACTTTGCCTGCCAAGCCACTGACGCCCGGCGAAGAATCGGCGAAACAGACATTCATGGAGATGCACTTGGCGGCGGCTCGCGCCCAGGCAAGTGCAGGAACTCGCAACCACGTCCTGACCCCAGCATTTAAACAAGTGATCCCGTTTTATTCCTTTACCCTTTGGAGAAGTCCAATGAACGATCCCACCAATAACGATGTCATGGAAAAGGCGATTCAGGCTGCCAAGGATGCCGGCGCGTGTTGCCCAGAATCCGTTGCTGAGATTCTTGCGCCCGCCTCTCTGTCGAGCAGACGATGGCCGGTCCGACAGTCTTTTGCCACGCGGAAAATGGTCCAATCTCGTTGGCGACAGCCATCGCCGAATTACCGCAGAATCCGACCATCAAGGGGCTATTCGAGCACGGCGCGGGCTTGGACCTGCGCAAGCTGACGACTCCCATCTACAGAGCGATTCGCAAACGAAATCCTGAATTGCTCGGCATGGCGTAGGTCTCTCATGTTCCTTGCCCGCCTCGGTCTTGGGGGCGGGCGGGGAACGCTGGACAATCGTCACAGCCGGCACCATTCGATCGACATTCCGGTCTTCACTCAAAACACTCGCGGCAGACCGTCCAAATTCGCAACGTCGTTTCTGGCGTGGCCAAGGGACGGACAACCGACCACGCCGCTTCGGCGCGGTCGGCACTCCGATGACTTGTAAGTCAGCACGCAATCTGGTGATTCAACATCTGGGACACGTTCTCGGCTGCCGACCCTCGGCATACGAGGTTGATACAATCCTCGCCCGCGTGGCGGGCCGGACCAACGGGTCAAGACACCTGGAACGCATCATCAGAAGAGACCGCCAAGTTCGTGCGGGCACCTTCTTGACGCGCAGAATCTTCAACGCAGTGAACCGCGATTGTGGCACCGTGGAGATACAACACCAATGACACTTACATCTGACGTTACACC
>CAVTCJ010000022.1:0-97788 GCA_963733145.1 uncultured Planctomycetota bacterium
CGAAACATACCCCGGCCGTCATCGGCATTGGGCCAACTCCAATCTGGATTATATCGGCCGAAAAACATCCGGCAACCACCCCTAAAAAAACGATACCCCCGACACGTTGAAGATGTAAACATTCGGTTTTCCCGCTCCGCCCCCACCTTTGGAGGGGGGCGAACTGCCATCGGCGCATCGAGTGGCGCATCGGTAGTATTCGCGGCATGGCTACCGATGCGATAGAGCTTTGCAGGGCGGATTCCATCATCCGGGAGCATTTCAGAAGGGGACAGTCCCATTTTCGTCGAACGAAAATTGGGACAGTCCCCCACGTATTGATTCGCCGGCCCTTCGCCGAGTGCCGGCAGGATCGAGCAGGAATCGACAGAATCTCTCCGCCCTGGCCGTTGACCGCCCCTGGCCGGCGGATGCGCCGCCGGCTTTCTGTGGCAATCCCTCTTGGGCTGCGTTCGCGGGCCGAAGTGGAATCGTTGCGTAGGGAAGTGCGACAGCCTCGGGAGGAAGTGGAGTTCTGGAAGGCCGAGAGTCACAAACATTTCTGGTAACCGTTCACGGGGCGGCAGGGGACTGGTCCATTTTTCGGCGGGAAAACGTAATTTCATCAATAAACCGTGGGCCGAAAACATGGACCTGTCCCCCTCCCGCCGCCGCGAAAATTGGGACGGTCCCCTGTGAACGGTTACCCCGAAAATATGGCCGCACACCCCTGTTGTTTCGGGGTCCGAGTCTCTACGATATAGTGTACAATTGACAAAAGCGAAAAGGTCGCTTCCGTGTTAGCGACCTTTCGTCGGCATTAGCGTTGACGGCGGAGGCACGCGCCTCCGCGGAAGCGAACTGTGGCGGTCGAAGCGGGGCAAGAGAGGATCACCCGATGAGTGATGCGAGCGAGTCGGCATTGCGGCAAATCAACGAAGAGTTGCAGGCGCTCTACGACGAATCGGCCGAAGGGATAATCATCGTCGATCCGCAAGGCGGGCGTTTCTACCGCGTCAACCGCCCGATCTGCCGGATGCTCGGCTATTCTGAAGAGGAACTGCTTTCGCTTTCGGTCAAGGACCTTCATCCGGCCAAGAGTTTGCCGCACGTGCTCGAATTGTTCAAGGCGATGAGCGAGCGCCGCCTGAAATGCGCCCGCGACATCCCTTGTTTGCGGAAGGACGGGACGCTGGTCTACGTCGACGTCACGGCCACGCATCACGATTATCAAGGCCGGCCCTGCCTGTTCGGCTTCTTTCACGACATATCCGCGCGGAAACGGACCATCGAACTGCTCCGCGCCAGCGAGGACCGCTATCGAGCCATCACCAACAACATGGCCGACGTCATCTGGACCGTGGACTTTCCGGCGGAGTATCTCCGACGGCATTGGGGGAAAGCCGCGCCGGCGGAGTTGGCCGACGCCGTGTTGGATCAGTGGCGGTTCTCTTTCGTCAACCCGGCAGTGGAACGGGTCTTCGGCTATACGCCGGAAGAAAGCCGGTGCCTCGTTCTCGGGGACTTAATCTCGCCGGAGGCCGTCGCTCGCTTGCGCGAAGCCATGATCGAGGTCTTTTCCTGGGGCGATTCCCGGTCCGCCGACGCATACCAAAAACGCTATTTTGAAGCGGAATGCCGCGCAAAGGACGGCTCGATCCGGTGGTGTGAAATCGTCAGCACGTACTTGCTGGACGAAAACGGGGTGCCCGTCGGCATGCAGGGCATCACGCGCGACGTCACCGAGCGGCGTCGGGCGGAAAGGGCCCTGCGCGAGTCGGAGTCGATGCTGCGGGTTCTCTTCGAGAACATCCCCGACATGATCCTCATGCTCGACTTGCAGGGCAACATCCGCTTCTCCAACCGGACCGAGGCCGGCATCAGCCGGGAAGAGCAAATCGGCCTGCGCATCTTCGACTTCCCCGCGCCGGAGCACAAGGAGCAGTGCCGGCGGACTTACGATCTGGCGATTGCCACCGGGCAGACCCAAACCGTGGAGTCGCAGGACATCTTCGGCGTCTGGTGGTCGTGCCAGATCGTGCCGATCGCCGGCGAAAACGGCGTGGAGAACCTGCTCGTCATCGCCACCGACATCACCCAAGAGCGTTTGGCCTCCGAGGCCGTGAAAAAGGAGCAGCGGCTGCTGAGACAACTGCTCGAGTTGCACGAGCGCGAACGGCGGCTGGTTTCCTGCGAAATTCACGACGGTTTCGCCCAACAACTGACCGGGGCCCTGTATCGGCTCCAAGGCTTCCGCGAAACCCTGGGCCGAGATCCCAGCGCGGCCTGGCAGGGCTTCGATGCGGCCGCGAATCTGTTGTGCCGGGCCATCGACGAGACCCGGCGGTTGATCAGCGGGCTACGGCCCCTTGTCCTCGATGAACTGGGGATCGTCGACGCCGTTCAATACCTGGTTTACGAGCATCGCCGGGACGGCGGGCCGGAAATCGAGTTTGAGCACGACTTCCCCGAAGGGCACCTGTCCTCGCCTCTGGAAAACGCGCTCTTCCGCATCGTCCAGGAATCGCTGCAAAACGCCTGCCGCCACAGCCGTAGCGACAAAATCCGCGTCGCTCTCAATCGGCGCGGCGACCACGTTCACATCGAAGTCCGCGACTGGGGGATCGGCTTCGTTTCCGACGACGTGAGCGGGAAAAGTTTCGGCTTGCAAGGCATCCGCGAGCGGGTGCGACTGCTCGATGGGAGCGTGACCATCGAATCGGCGCCGGGCGAAGGGACGCGGCTTTCCGTGAGACTCCCCTTGTTCGGCGGCGAGGGCGAGACCGCGGCCGCCGACGAGTAGCTGGACTGACGCGATCAGGGGAGAAAAAAAGACGGTAACCGTTCACGGGGCGGCAGGGGACTGGTCCATTTTTCGGCGGGAAAGCGTGATTTTATCGATAAACCGTGGGCCGAAAACATGGACCGGTCCCCCTCCCGCCGCCCCAGGGGGACAGTCCCATTTTCGCGGCGGTAAAGCTAATTCGCGGGGTTACGTCCCTCACGCCGCGAAAATTGGGACAGTCCCCTGTGAACGGTTACAAAAGACGTTTAGCCCCGGAGTCCACGCCGGGAGAAATGGGCCATTTTCCCGTCCGGTCACGGCTCGTCCGGTTTTTTCGGACGCAGAATCTTGGCCGCCAGTTTTTTGAGTTCGACCACGCCGGACTGGTATGCCCGCTGCTCGAAGCGCATCCAGGCGACGGCCTCCTTCGGCAGGGGCAAATCTGCTCGCTGGAGATGGATTTCCTCGAACACTTTCGCGGCCGCGTCGAGTTGTTTATCTTTCATCAGCAGGATCCCGTAAAGCGGCCGACCAGCGCGTCGCGGAGCAACTTCGCGTCGTCGTCCGCGTACTGGGGCCGGCTCAGCCCGCGATTGATATTTTCGTCGGATCGCCATCACCCCCAAAATTGTCGCATGGACGGCGGTTAATCACGAGGAAAACAGGCGGAATTCGGTGTCAGGTCTTGGGTCTTAGGTCTTGGGTCTTAGGATCGGCAAATTAATAACTGTCGCATTTCAGAAGGGGACAGTCCCATTTTCGTCGAACGAAAATTGGGACAGTCCCCCACTTATTGATTCGCCGGCCCTTAGCTGCAAATGTCGATGCTGTGCCCAAGGCCTAACACACAACATCAATCGTTTCCGATCCAGAAGATCGCTCCGCCGCCGGGGCGCGGGGTGTAGCCGGATTGCCAATCGTGGGCCGCGGCGATGCGGCGGACGATGGCCAGCCCCAGCCCTGTGCCGTCGGCGCGGGTGGTATGGTAGGGCGTGAAGAGCAGATCGACCGCCTCGGGCGGCACGCCCGGCCCTCGATCGGCCACCTCGATCCGCAGCGAACCGTTCTGCCCCCCGCTGCATGAGACATCGATCGCTTTTCCCGCGGGCGAGAATTCCACGGCGTTCTGGATCAAGTTGAAGAGCGCCTGGCGGAGCATTTCGCGGTCGGCTCGTATCGTCCTCTCCGGGGCGGCGAAGGAGGTCGCGAGTTTCAAACGTTTTGCAGCCAGATCGGGTTCGACCAGGGCGGCCAGTTCGGCAACGATTTCGGCGGGCCGCACGGCCGAGGGCCGGGGTTTGCAGGGCCGCGCAAACGCCAGAAACTGGTTGATCCGCGCCGTGACCCGATCGCACTCCTCGATCACCGCCTGGGCCTGCTGGCGTTGGGAACCGTCCGGCATGGATTGCATCCAGCGTTGTGTCCAGCCGCGGATCAAGCCCAAGGGGATTGCGGGTTTCGTGGGCCAGTCCCGTCGCCGCCTGGCTGAGGTCGCGGAGGTGCCGGGTTTCGATTTCCAGCAGTCGGGCCTGGCCGCGGGCCTCGGCCAACCGCACCGTCGCCCGCCACGCCAAAACCGCGCTTAATATCACGACTCCGCCGGCCACCACCACCAAAATCCGCAGCCAGGCGTAGTGCCGAATAAGACTGTCGGTGCGGCTGCGATCCAACAGCAGCACGGCGAGGAAGCGGCCGGCCAACGGCGGCGGCCCCGGCTGGTCGGGATCGGGCCGCCAGTTTGGCCCCCGACCGTTTCGACGCCCGGGGCCAGGGCCGCGAAACGGCTCCTCGCCGCCGGGATTGTTCGGGTTCGCCTCTTGCCGCGGCGGCGGTCCCATGCCGGTTCCCGGCCCAAACCCGGGCGCAGGTCCCATGCCGCGTCCCGGCATATCGGGCAAGAGCTGAAACGCCCTGGAGTAACGAAAGCCGGAATCGAGCCATTTGCGGCCCGGCTCGAGCGGCGCCGAGAGGTCCAGCAACTCGGCCTTGCCGGCCGTAATCGAGTGCCGTTTATCTTCCGAGATCACCGCCGCCGCCAACACGTCCTGCGAATTGGCCAGCTCGTCGAGCACGGTTTGAAGCTGCCCTTCCTCGAAGCGGCCCAGCCGGCGATGCGACTGGATGCCGCCGATCAGGGCGCCGACGACCGACTCGGCCTGACGGCGGAGCGAGTCGCGGGCGGTCTCGCATTCGGCGTTGTACTCCTGCCACTGCCAGGCGGCCAATACGCCCCAGGCCAGCAGCAGCGCCGCGACGGCCGTCCAACGGTGCCAATATATCGAGGCCTTCTCTTGCATCGGTCGGAGATCAAGTAGGGTGGGACGAGCCAGCGCTGTCCCACCAATTACCGGGACAATCCTGGTGGGACCGCACTGCGCTTGTCCCACCCTACGCGCTTGTCCCACCCTGCGTACTATGCTAATTATAGCCCATCGCCGCCATCTCTTCCCGGCA
Organism: uncultured Planctomycetota bacterium; assembly: GCA_963733145.1. Taxonomy (GTDB): domain Bacteria; phylum Planctomycetota; class Planctomycetia; order Pirellulales; family Thermoguttaceae; genus JAHIKV01. The sequence continues at coordinate 5,219 of CAVTCJ010000022.1, forward strand.
GCGGTCGGCGATTTCATCCCGAACCGCCGGTTCGAGTTCGGTCTTGAGGCTGGCGCCGATCTTGTTTGCCAGCACCAGCTCGATTTGCCGCCGGGAGATGCGGGCCGCGTCGGCGACGATCCGCATGGTTTTCTCGTCTTGGCGGATCAAGTCTTCGTAGCGGATCAGGTGGCAATTCGGCTCGCCGGCGTAATCCCGGAAGCATTTGACGCGGCCGTTCCATTTTTCGATCCAGTCGTCCAGCGAAGGATACCAATCGGGAGGCGTGCTCCTCCAGGTGTGCAGCGGATTGCGGACGAGCAGCAAAATTTGGGCCTCGGGGTAACATTTGCGGAGCAGTTCCAACTCGCTCCGCCCGTACTGCACTTCCTTGAAGCCGATCAGGTCGTGACCTTCCGCAGATTGGCTGAAGAAGGCCCGCAACAAGGCCCTGGCCGAAGCGACGACGGCCCGCTCGGCGTACTCCAATTCCGGGCACATGCTGGCGATCCAGAGGTTGGGATTTTCGTCTTGGGCGAAGTAGTTGTCGCGCTCTGGTTTGCTGGCCAGGGAGAATTTGGCGGCGTCGTGGTAGATGCCGGCAAAATGCCGCAACAGCGCGTTATGCTCGCCCCAGATCAGGGTTTCCTTGCGCGAGTTGCAGATTCTTTGCAGCAGAGTCGAGCCGGCCCGATGATTCGCCGCCAGAATCATCAGACCGATGAAGCGCGAGTCCTCCGACGGTTCTTCGCTGAATTGCCAGTCGCGCGGGGAGTACGAAATGACTTGTTCCGGCGGCGGCGCGGCGTTTTCATCCGCCGTGGAATCGCCGGCGGAAGGAGAGGCCGCCTCGGAGCCCGATGAAACAGTTTCTTCACTCTCGGCCGATCGACCGCTCGCCGAATCCAGCCGCCGAAAAAGTTTGCCGGCAAAGGACGATACACTTTGGGGCGAGAACCGGGAAAACAGCCCTCGGCCACGATCCTTAACAGCAGTGTCTTCGTCTCTCGTAATGCTCACGATAGCAAACCTCCCGCTCGTTCCCATGCTCCCGCTCGCCTTGTTCTCACGCGGAGCGTAGGAACAAGGTGTTTATTGTACGATCGGCGGTGAAATGACGCACCCCCATATCCCCGCGAACGGACCGTTTTTCTGCGGGAATTGGCGCCGGGCGCACAAAAAAAGGGGCGGTCCCGTTTCGCGGCGGCCGTGTGGCGCGGCGATGGACGGGACAACCCCCTGCGGCAACAACCCGCAGTTAGTTTCCGCCATCGTCGGGATCGGGTTCCCGCGGCGGCGGTCCGGGAGGCATGCCGGGGCCGCCATTGGGTCCGCCGCGACCCTGACCGAACCCGGGTCCACGTCCGCCTTGACGGCCGGGTCCTGGTCCGCGGCCTTGACCGCGATCACCTCGGGGACCAGGTCCCATTCCGGGTCCTGGCCGATCGCCTTCACTGCCGGGTCCCGGGCCCATTCCCGGCTCGCCCCACGGGCAGTTCGGTCCGGGTCCCATGCCGGGTCCTCCGGGTCCTGGTCGGCCGCCTTGTCTGCCCGGCCCCATTCCCTGCTGGCCCCACGGTCCGCCTGGACCGGGGCCCATTCCCCGTCCTCCGCGCGGCCGCGGACATTTCTCGAACATCTCCTTCCGCACTTCTTGCAGGGCCTTTTTCAGCTCCTCGATTTTGGCCTCGTCGGGCTTTTCGGCGATTTGGGCCTCGATCAGGTCGGCCAGCGTGCGATGGAACTTGATCTGCAATTTGGCGAAGGCGATCCGGTCGGCCTTGGTGGGGGCCTTCTGCGCCTCGCCGGGTGATTTCGACTTGTCGCCGTCCTGGGCCCGAACCGTGAGGGCCGTGCCGCAAAGGACAACCGCCGCGATCAACATCGTGAATGCGTAACGCATGGCAACGTACCTCCATCTCTGGTTTGGCGCCCTGCATATTTTGCACAGTTCGTTCGGTCCGCTGTGGAACGTTTTTGCAGCCTCGGACTTTGCCGTATCGCGTCGTTTTTCACGGGTGTGTCCTTCCGCAAGCGTTCGAGTGGGCCGAAATCCGGCGGAGAAACGCCGCAGAACGCCTTTCCTGCGTTTCGCCCGCTCGGTGGGTTCGATCGTGGCCTTTGACCGAATCCGAACGGATATAGATGCAAGTTGCGTGCCGAAACCGTAGGATAGAATGTTTATTGATGTTCAGAAAACTAATGCAACAGTTTAGCGGCCGTCGGTACGACGGCCCGTGTTCCGCTTATGGCCGACCTACCGTCGGCCGCTAAACTGTTGCATTACTTATCTAACGGTCAATAGCCCCGGCACTCGTGCCGGGCGCCTGGCACAAGTGCCGGGGCTAAACATGCCGCATTTGTGTTCACAACGCCGTGGTTTCCGCATAGCCGAACATCAGATTGAAGTTCTGCACGGCGGCGCCCGAGGCCCCTTTGATCAAATTGTCCAGGCAACTGAAGGTCAACAGCCGCCCCCGCACCACCCGGGCGGTGACGTCGCAGAAGTTCGTGCCCAGCGAATCCTTCGTGCCCGGCAGATGGTCCACCACGCGGACGAACGGTTCGTCGGCATAGAAGTCGCGCAACATTTGCAGGGCCTTCTCCTCGCTGATCGCGGCCGTGGGCTGCGAGTACGTGGTGGTCAGGATGCCGCGGTCCATGGGCACGAGGTGCGGGGCGAAGACCACCTCGACCGCCGTGCCCGCCGCCGTGCTCAAAACTTGCTCGATCTCGGGCGTGTGGCGATGCCGGCCGACGTTGTAGGCCGAGATGCTCTCGTTGCACTCGGGGTAATGGGTGGTGAGTTTCGGCGTCCGTCCGGCGCCGGAGACGCCGCTCTTCGAGTCGATGATGATCGAGCGGGGATCGATCGCCCCCGCCTTCAACAACGGGGCCAGCGCCAAAATGGCCGAAGTGGGATAGCAGCCCGGATTGGCCGTCAACGCCGCCGGCACAATGTGCTCCCGGAACAGTTCCGGCAGCCCGTAGACCACCTTGCCCACCCGATCTGGATCGGCGTGTTTCTGACCGTACCAATCGGCATAGACTTGGGGATCGTTCAGCCGGTAGTCGGCGGAGAAATCGACGATCCGCGCCGGCGTCCAACAGCGCGGGAACAACCGTCGCGCTGGCGCCGTGGGGCAGGCAACTGAATACGCACTCGGCCCGCGCGGCAACCTCGGCGGGACTGAGGTCCTCCAACCGCAAGTCCAATCGCCCGGTCAGCGAGGGATGGATCATGGCCACGTGCGGCTGGCCTTCCTGGCGGCTGGTGACGGCCACGATCTCCGCTCCGGGATGGCGGAGCAGAATCTTGATCAGTTCCAACGCGGTGTATCCGGTGGCGCCGAGGATTGCGATGCGTGTCATTATGAATCCCGCCGAACGAAGACGGCGGCCAAAGGCGGTGACGTTGTCGAGCAATCCGTGAAGTATAAGAATCTCGGCCCAGGAAGCCAAGGGGTTGCGGATTACCGCGGCCGGCAAACGAACATACCTTGCGTATGACCTCTAAAAGCGTCCGTGTCAAAGAGCGTCATCCGCGGGCCTCGGCATCACGTTGCACGTAGACGTCGGCGCAAATCCGTCGCAGTTGGGGGTCGTCGGCATACTTGCCAGCCAGGTCGGAGACTCCCCCGGCGGCCACCTCGATTGAAGATAGTTCGCCCTCTGCGACCCGTTCGGTGATCTGATTCCGCAAGGCGGCAATGGCTTGATTTCGGGTCGGAGCGACGACGCGCATCTCCGGAAGCGCCGACCAAAGTCGCCGCGAAACTGCCTTCGTACGGTTCAACATGGACGGGAAAAGTCATGATTGGGTACGCCGCGATCTTGTCTCCCATGTATTCTACCTTGCGATCCCATCGATCGCCAAGGGGATGGCGGCTTTATGCCTGGCTGGAGAGGATCTATCTCGTGTGCGGCAAATATGACTGGCGCGAACAATGGGGAGGCTGTATAGCTTGAGTTAGGCATTGTCCGACAATTAACTACCGACTTTGGTCACTTGCAGGAGGCGACTCCTGTCGCCGATTGCCGCGGAAACAAGCCCAAATCGGCGACAGGAGTCGCCTCCTACAATCGCGGAATTCCGGTGACTTATTGTCGGACAATGGCGGCCCACGGATTATCGATGAAATGACGTTTTCCCGCCGAAAAATGGACCAGTCCCCTGCCGCTCCGTGAACGGTTACAAGGAAAGCAGCCCACCAGCGTCCTGACCATCAATGGGCGGATCGACGTGTGGCGGGTTCGTTGGCACTCTCGGCAGGAAGGGAGCGAAACGCCGGCCGACCGCTGGTTGGACGAAGCCGAAGCCACGATCAGCGAAGGGGTGCGGGAGATGGCCTGTCGCGTGAACCAGGATTCCGCCAGTTTCGCCAAGACGGCGGCGAATCTGGCGCGTGCGGCGCATTGGTCGATCAGCAAGGAAGCGTTGCGGCAGTTGATCGAAGGGGAGGGCGAGGTGGTGGTGGACGCCATCGGCTTGGACTTCTATCACCTGCGGGAGAACGTACAGAAGAGCCGCCGGATTGTGTTCGGCGAAGAGTCCGCCGAGGGCAAGACATGGCTGGAGGGAGTGATGCACACGTTTCGGCACGTGGGTTCCGATTCCGCGTGGGACCAACTGGTGTAGTGTCTCGTAAATGAGGTGTCTTATTTTGCGGAGAATAGTGGAGTTGGGTGCCACTTCAATTACCGCCTAAAGGCGGAACCACGAACGCTGGAACGTGCCGCTATCGCTTGACGCCCTTTTCGTAAACGCTCGGCGTGGATTCGCTCCAGCCGACCAGCGGCACGTCGGGGGCCATGATGAAGAGTTCCACGCGGCGGTTCTGCTGCCGGCCTTGGGAGCTGGCGTTCGAGGCGATCGGCTGGCAGGGGCCGAAGCCGGCGACGGCCATCCGCTGCTCGGGCAATCCGGCCCGCTTCAGGCGGTCGGCCACGGCCAGAGCGCGGGCCGCGCTGAGGTGGAAGTTGTTGGGATATTTCTCGCGGACCGCCCGGTCGGCGACCAACTGGTTGTCGGTGTGCCCGGCCACCATGATCTTCAGGTTACCGGCGGCGGGCGAGCGGAGCACGCGGACCAGGTCGTCGAGGAGCCGCCCGGCGCCGGGTTTGAGGACCGCCTCGCCGCTGTCGAAGAGGATGTCGGTGTCGAGCTTGCTGACGCCCGTCTCGGGATCGAATTGCAGGCTGGGATGACGGCGCGAAAGCTCGACGAGTTGGCGGCTCAGCTCCGGAGGCATCCGGCCGCCGCCGAAGGCCATGTCCTGGAATTGCTGGTACAGCCCGTCGCGTTCGCGGCTATAGGTTTCCAACTCCCGTTTATCGAGGGCGGAGCGCTCCTGCATCAGGGCGAGCTGTTTTTCGTCGCGGATGACGCGGTCTTCGATGGTCCGGCCGTGCCGGCGGAGGTTCTCGATTTCGGCCAGTTGCGCCGGTTCTGTTCGGCCAGGGCCTGATTTTGGGCCTGCACGGCGTTCCATTCCGTGATCGGCGCGAGCTTGCAGCCGGAGAACAAGACGGCCCCGCAGAAAAGCAGCCCGAACGACGTTCGCATGATTCGACTCCTTTCGAATCGGTAGTTGCCGCGTTATCCTTCGATCCAGTGCAGGATCGTGTCCATCAAACCGCTGTTGACCGTGAACGGCTCGTGCCAGCTCCACATGTTCCGCAGCAGGTCGAACATCATCATGCCGCAGAGCATCAGCAGGAAGACGCACACGGCCAGGCCGGCGATCTGCCATCCGCTGTAAGGCGGCTCGAACGAGTAGGCCGAGGGCTGCATCAGCGGGGCGCCTTCGGCGGCCGCGCCCGGCTGGCCGCCCAGGAGCGGCGCGCCGGCCAGCGGCGAGGCGCCGCCCATATCCAGCGCGGGCTGCGCGGAAAGGTCTTCGTCGAGCATGGCCGCCATCGACACGCCGGCGCCGCCGCCGACCATGGTCGCCGACTCGTCTCCCTCGGTGTCCAGGGCGATGACTTGCGATCCGCTCTCCGAATCCTCGCTGTCGGCGACTTCCTCCAACGGGGTCAGCATGAATTCTTCTTCGTCGGTTTTCAGCATAGCGGCCGAATCGTCGGAGGCCGGCTTGTCCGTGGTCAGCATGTCTTCCTCGCCGAGTTCCAGCGATTCCTCGGAAGTGCCCAGGTTGACCGGCGTTTCCAGCGAGAAGCCGCTGTCTGAAGGGTCGATCAGCGAAATGCCGCTGTCGCCGCCGATGGACAAACCGCTCCCCTTGCTGCTGCCGCCGAGCACCAGATTGTCGTCTTCCAGAGTCTTGCTGTCGCCGAGATCGACGAAGGAGCTGTCCCCGCCCGGCGCCGGCTTCCCCTCGAGCATCAGGGTGCTGTCATCGAGGGTCAGGTCCTCCTCCAAGGTCAGGTCCAACTCCTCGAACTTCGCCGACGAGCCGGGCGTGGGCTTCGGCGGCGGGGTCTTCGAGGTGGCTGGGGTCTTCGACGATTGATCGGCGATCTCGATGTCGCTGTCGGCCAGCCGGATGTCGCTGTCCGGCACGATCTGCGCGGCGCCGTTCATGCCGATCACGGTTCCCGACAGGCCCGGATCGGATTGGCCCAGTTCGACCTCGCTGAGCAGCACGTCGCCGCCTTCTTCCTCCGGAGCAGCCGGGCCGGACGCGGCGACCATTTTGTCGATGTCTTCCGCCTTGAACTTCCAGTCGGCGCCGTCGCGGTAGCCGTGCAGCTCGTGGTTGGTCAACATCTTCTTGATTTCGTCCACGCTCTTGCCGAGCAGCTTGGCGGTCTCTGCGCTGTTGTAGTACTTCTGTGCCATGACGTTCTCGCTTGCCTTACCTCTGTTCCAACAACGAGCGGATCTCCTGGGGGAGCGGATTCTCGTTGTTCAAGTCGGTGATTTGCAGGTCCCACTGAATGTTGCGCACGCTCTTCAAAGTTATCTTGCCGGTCGCCGTCTCGATGTGATAAACACCGATCGCTTTTCGCCGCGGATCAACCACCGTCAGCAGCAAACCTTTTTCGCCGACGGCGGTCGAGACGACAATCAACTCCGTTCCGGCGGCGGCCGCGGGAACTGTGGGCGCCGCGCGCCGCGTTGGGGATAAACTTCTCCCCGCTGTTCAGCCACGGCGACGGCCGCCATCACCAGTCCCACGCCCACCAGGGCGCCCAGTATCGTGCGTCCCATAGTTTACCTCGACTCTAATGTCTGGGGAAACTGGGGGCCACAACTTATATTGTAAAAGCCCCGGTTTCCGATGCAAGAAAAATGCCCTACAGGGGGGAAATAATCCGGCTGTCCATGCGGCCGGTCGTGACGATTATAACACCACAGCCCGCCCGCCGCGCCGGGCTAAACCCTTGAAATACAGGATTTTCCGCTCTCGACGAGTATAGGCGGAGTGTCGCGCGGGCGGAGTGTACTCGCGGCGATAGGCCGAAACAAGGCCAAGTTACACGCCACCCATGCGGCGGGGATTGCGATGGTTCCACTGTCAAAATGGCCGTTTGGGGCCGGCCCAACAGCTATTTTCAGGCTCTTTCAGGTGGTATGATGTCCTCGTCGCGAATCTCGAAGACGATTCAATCCCTGACAGCAGAACTCGTTCTCGCATCAACGGATGCAAGCAAAACGGATTTCCCTGCAATTTTTTCGGCCGCTGAGACTCTAACCCGGATTATTCATAAACGTCATCCTGAGCGCAGCGAAGGATCTCCGATGCGCCGCAAACAGCCCAGATTTTTCGCTGCGCTCAGAATGACAATGTTCCTTCGTGTTTATGAATAATCCGGGCTAATGTGTTGGCGGGAAATGGAATTGGATTTCACGGCATCAGCGCACGATGGAGACGTCACTCATGTTCAAGTGCATCATCTTGGCTGTTTTTATACTGCTGCAGAACGGCCTTTCCGCGACGGCTGGCGAAAGTGAGAAGTTGGTGTTCGAGGGCAAGGTCGAATCGATCGATATTTCCCCGCTTCCGAATTCCATGCTCAACTTCGTTGTCACGATGCGCGTGAATCGTGTCCTCAAGGGCCATTTCGCCAACAAGAATTTTCAATTCCGCATTCATAGTCCATCGCTGTCAGAACCTGACTGTCGGCGATACGTATACCGTCGAGGCGCAGCGCACGGCCGACGGCTATACGGTGGATGAAGACCAGTGGACCCGGTCGCGGCCGCGGGACGACAAGCCGCCTGCCGCGCCAAAGCCGCTCGTGGTCGCGCTCTTCACCGAGGGCCGGGCAGCCGTCATTACGCCCAATCCGGAGAAGCTGAAAAAGTATGGACTGACTATCAAGCAACTGGACGCTTTAAGGCGGCAACGGTTTGTTCCGGGTGAGTGGAAGGCCGAAATTGCCGGGCGGAAATTCAATCTCGCCGACCTGGCGACGATCTTGGAACGCGATTTGCGGATTCCACCGTTTGTAGTTGCTTTGCCCGACGGCCGCGAGGCGCTCATCACGCCTGATGTGAAAAAGGTGGGGCGGTATTTGGTGACGGGCGAGGCCTTCATGGATGACGTTCGCGCTCGTCTCGCCAATCCGTTTTTGGATAATCCCGCTGCGGTCGATGTCCTCTCGGGCATTCCCGTGCCTGGCGGACATGTGCCGAACTTCTGGAGACCCGACCACATCCACATCAGCACGGGCGAACCGCTCGACAAGTTTGCTAAGGTCGAGATACGGGGCAAACCGGGGCCCCAAGCCGACGATCTGCGTTTCATGCGTACTGTTCGCCGGAATCTGAAATCAGGCCTGGAACTGGCCAAAGGAATGTCCCGCGATGAGTTCGAAAAGCAATTCGGGCGGGGCGAGAAGCAAAAATCGGAACCCGATCCGCACTTCAAAACTGTGGGGCCCTGGATATACAGGTTCAATGGCGGCCGACTGTCGGTTTTTTACAACGAGGAAACTTCACGCATCGATTCGATTTGCGCCGAAACCGATTCACCTCTACCGTCCGGCACGCCGCAAGAGTTCATCAAAAAGGCGCGATCGCTGGCGCTCGCCGAACGTGCTTTGTTGACGCAATTCTTGTCGAAACGTTATCGCTCTGCCACGCCGCTTGAGAAGGCCGCGCTGAGCGATTTTCTCGACAAAACGGACTCCGACATACACTGGACGCCCAAAGAACGACGGGAAATACTCAGCCACTAAAACTTGAAAATGTTCAGCGCGCTGTCGATCGTCCCCTCTTTCGTCACCAGCCGGGGCTTTTTCTCGGGGCCTTCAAAGACGAGGTACTGTTTCTTCGCCTTGATGGGCAGCGTCAGCTTGAAGGGCTTGCAGTTGGGAATCGCGGCCACGGCCCGCTTCGCCCCTTCGTAGAGCGCGTTGCGGGTTTCGGCGAAGGGGTAGAGCATGGCCCGCTCGCGGCCGAGCCCTTTCTTCACCGCCACGGTGACGCACCGTCGCCGAAGAACTTCCGCGACTCGCGGCAAGTGGCCTCGTCGCCGGACACCATGATCGTGGGCACGCCGAAGTGTCCGGCCAGCGCCGCCACCTGGACCAATTCGCCCGACTCCACGCCGTTGTACCAGTAGCGGTTCTCGCCTCGCGAGGACTGGGTGTGGTTCAAGACGCCGTCGGGCGTGCCCATCATGGCGTGTGCGCCGAGCTGGATGACGCCCGCGAAACTCTCGTCCAGCGGCCAGCCGACGGGCAGATCGGGGTCGGTGGGGTAATGTGCGCCGGGCTGGGAGGTGATGTACTTCGCGCCCGGCTCCATCAGATGCGGGACGAAGGCCTAGCCCGGATTATTCATAAACACGAAGGAACATTGTCATTCTGAGCGCAGCGAAGAATCTGGGCTGTTTGCGGCGCATCGGAGATCCTTCGCTGCGCTCAGGATGACGTTTATGAATAATCCGGGCTAGCCCCCGTGGCCGTCGAGGACGATGATCTCGCCCGCCCCGGCGTCGCGGAGTCCGCGGACCACGGCGGCGATGTCGCCCATCAGATATTCCATCGCCTTTTGGCCCTGGGGCGATTCCTTTTCGCGGGTTTGGGCGAACTTGAAGACGCCGCTGGCCCCTTCCAGATCGGTGACGATGTAGATTTTCGGCCCGGCGGCGGCCGCTGTCCCCGCGAATCCCGCGAGAAATAACGCCGCAGGGAACAACGCGCGGAGAGAATGTCGAAACGACATGATTGCACCTCCGGCGGGAAATGGTGTTAGCGCGATGGGAGTAGGGAAAAGTCTACAGGGATATTTCCGGCCGGTCAAGCGAACTACCCCCCCAACGCGGGTGAGATCGAGTCGCGTTGACCCGTTGCGGAGGACTTGTTATAGTCCGCGGCCCGATAAGTTCACTTAGCCCGCCGTGAATACACGGCGGGCAGAGTTTGGAGCACCGCCAACCTGTGCCTCCGGCGTATTCACCGGGGGCTAAATAGGCTGTTCCACCGGGAGGCGACAAGGGGACGCCCCGCCGCCCCGTGAACGGCAACATCTCGGCCTACGGCAATGACAACCGGCAAAAAAATAGCGATCGGAGGCGCGATTGTGGTTGCCGTGACGGGCTATATGGCCTATCGCGGCGCATCGGCCGGGTGGCAATACTATCTCACCGCTTCCGAGTGTCGGGCCGAAAGTGCATCGCTGATTGGGCAGCGCCTGCGCGTCAGCGGCCGCATCGCCGCCGGCACGCTCGTCCCCGCTCGCGACCGCTCGCCGGCTTCGTTCGCCTTGGATGCTGACGGAGAAAACCTGCAGGTCGTCTGTTCAGGTCCGCTGCCCGACAATCTGGCTGAAGGGAGCGCTGTGTTGGTCGAAGGCCGTCTCGACGGCGATGGACTCCTGCATGGCGACAAGGTGTTGACCCGCTGCGCCAGCAAATACGAAGCGAGGATGCCTGCCTCGGCAGCGGCACCAGGGGGACAGTCCCATTTTCGCGGCGGCAAGGAACTTCCCAAAGGCAACGTCTCTCGCGCCGCGAAAATTGGGACAGTCCCCTCTCCCGCCGAGAAAATTGGGACAGTCCCCAATTCCTCGGCGACACACACATCCCCTAAAGTCCCACACCAGCCCGAGGAAACGCCGTGACGACCTTCGGCCAATTATGCCTGCTTGCCGCGTTCGTCGCCTCCGGGTATGCGGCGGGGGCTTGCTTCGTCGGTTGGAAATGCCAACGCCCCCGGCTGCAACGGGTCGGAATCGGGGCCGCGATTCTCGGCTTTCTGTTGCTCACGGCGGTCAGTCTGATCCTCATCGCCGCGTTGCTGATTCAAGACAATCGCTTCGCCTATGTTGCGCAATACGCCAGCCGGCACTTGCCCTGGTATTATGCGTTGTCGGCGTTTTGGGTGGGCCAGGCAGGTTCGTTGCTATTATGGGCCTGGTGGGTCGGACTATTGGCAATGATCTACCGCCTCTGGCCGCGTGCACTGTCTGCTCTCTGGACGTGGGTGTCACTGCTGGCTCGTCTAGCAGTACCGATAGAGCTCTGCGAAAATGCACTGCTGGACAAGCCAGCAGTGGCACCCGTACCTTCGGCCCACTCCAAGAACCGGCTTTCGCCATCCTGAGCGCCTTCCAATTTTTTCTGGTGGCGATCATGGTCTTCGCCGCCGACCCCATGCAATCCAGCCTATTCATTCCCCACGCCGGGGCCGGGCTAAGCCCGGTGCTGCAACATCCGGCGATGCTGCTGCATCCGCCCGTGGTCTTTCTGGGCTATGCCGGTTGCACGATTCCCTTCGCCCTGGCGGCGGCGGCTCTGCTGTGCGGCCGTCTGGATGCCAAATGGCTTCGCGAGGCCCGGCCCTGGGCCTTCTTTGCCTGGATTGTGCAGGGGATCGGAATTCTCATCGGGGCCTATTGGGCCTACGAAGAACTCGGCTGGGGCGGCTATTGGAACTGGGACCCGGTCGAGAACGGCTCGCTGATTCCTTGGCTGGCAACCACCGCCATGATACATGCCGCTATTGTCTACCGGCGGCGCGGCAGCCTGAAACGGACCACTCTCGTGCTGGCCGTAGCGACGTTTGCGGCCTGCAATTTTGCCGCGTTTCTCACCCGTAGCGGAATCTTCAGCAGCTTGCACGCCTTCAGCCAATCGCCGATCGGTTGGATGTTCCTGCTGCTGATTGTCGTATTATTTGTGGCGGCGGCGGTCCTTCTCGTGCGGCGGCGTGCCGCCCTGAAGCCCGATCACCCGCTTTCCGGCCTGGCGTCCAAAGAGGGCGTTCTTGTCGCATCGGTCTACGTATTGATTATTCTGACGGCGGCGGTTTTCATCGGCACGGTGAGCATGCCGCTTGGACAAGTGTTCTTCCCCCACAAGGTTCTCATCGGCCCGGGATTCTACGCCGGCGTTCTGATCCCCACCGGTTTGCTGTTGCTGGCGGCGATGGCCGCGGCGCCTCTGCTTCGCTGGGGAGCGCCGCCGGAGGCGAAACAACTGAAGGCGCTCTTGCCGGCCCTGGCCGCGGGGCTGGCCGCGGCCGGTTTGGCGTGGTGGGGCGGTCTGCGGCATCCGCTGACGATGGCCGTCATTGGTCTGGCGGTCGCCGCAGCCCTGGTCTTGACCGCGGCCTGGGTGTTGGACACCCGCCGGCTCGAATCGCTCGGCAAAGGGGACAGTCCCATTTTCGTTGAAACGAAAATGGGGACAGTCCCCGCTACGAAAACCTCCTGGCGGCATTTCCTGCAAACGCTCCGCGGCCGGCGGCGAACGTACGCCGCTTACGCGATCCATTTGGGATTGGCCTGTCTGGCCGTGGGGATAGCCGGCTCTTCGTTGGGCGCCCGGCAACGCGAGGCGACGCTCTCCAAGGGCGAGTCGGTCGCGTGGGCCGGGCGAACCATCCGCTTCCTCGGCCTCCGGCAAAGCCGCACTCCGGAGAAACTCGTCCTGCAAGCCGAGTTGGAAGTGACGGCCGACGGCGAGACGCCGTACACCTTGCTCCCGGCGCAGGAATTCCACCTTCTTCAGAACGAGTGGAGCACGGAGGTCGCCATCCATTCGACCTGGAGCGGCGACTTTTACACCATCCTCCATAGCGGCCAAGGGCAGGATCAGGTTCAACTCACGCTGATCGAAAATCCGCTGATGCGGTGGATGTGGCTGGCGGGCTGGGTCATCCTGGGCTCCGCGGCGCCCTGGTTCTGGCCGACTCGAAAACGATCCGTTTCGGCAAAATGCGGAACAGCGCTCCCCAACAGCCGACGGCAAAAAGCCGCAGGAAAAGCCGCCCATAAGCGCCGGCGGAAGGCGGCCTAGCGCAAATGAGAGCTTTTCGACAACCGATGAACGACACCCCGGCGGCAATCCAAGCGACCCGGCTGTCAAAATCCTTCGACGGCCGGACGGTGCTCGACGCCCTCGACCTGGAGATCGCCGCCGGCGAAACCGTGGCCTTGATCGGCGCCAACGGGGCCGGAAAGACAACCTTGCTGGGCTGCCTGGCGTCCGTGCTCCGGCCCGACGACGGCGAAGTCCGCTGGTTCGGCCAACTGGCCGGCCGCGATGCGGCGTTGCGCCGTCAGGTCGGCATGTCGGCCCATGAAAGCGGCCTCTACTGGCACCTCACGCTTCACGAAAACCTGCTCTTCGCGGCCCGGATGAACGGAATCGGCGACGCGCGGCTTCAGGCCGAGCGGTGGCTCGACGCGACCGGTTTGACGCCGCATGCGAACCTCCTGCCGACGCGGCTCTCTCGCGGCATGAGGCAGCGGCTGGCCATCGCCCGGGCGTTGATCCACGATCCGCCCCTTGTCTTGATGGACGAGCCGTTTTCCGCTCTCGACGCCGCGGGCGTCGAGTGGTTGGTGGCCTTGCTCGACGATCTGCACGAGCGCGGACGCACGATATGTTTCGTCACCCACGAACAACAAAAGATCAGTCAGTTGGCCCAGCGTGTATGGGAACTCCGCGACGGAAAAATATACGACGCGACGACAATGCACCGCGAACCATTCATCCAACAACGCGCGGCATGACATGGAGGCCGACGTGGCCACACATATCTGGTGGATCATCCAAAAGGACTTGCTTTCGGAATGGCGGAGCCGCCGGGCTTGGCCGGCCATGATCATGTTGGGCATTGTCGTGGCCGTGGTCTTCTCCGTGCAAATCGAGCTGCCCGCCGAGTACGAGCGGCAGATCGCCTCCGGCCTGCTCTGGATCGCTATATTTCTGGCCGCGACGATCGGTCTTGACCGATCCTTCGCCCTGGAGCGTGAGGATGGCTGCTGGCAGAGTTTGATGCTCTATCCGCTCTCGCCGTCGGCCGTATTTCTGGGCAAGCTGGCGGTGAACGTCGTTTGGCTGGCGGTGTTGCAAGCCACGCTGATCCCCTTGTTTACGGTGCTCACCGACGTGCCGCTGCTGAACCATTTTTGGGCGATGGCCCTGGTCGCTTTGTTGGGAAACGTGGCCATCGCCTCGGCCGGCACATTGCTCGCCGCAGTGGCCGCGCGGGTGGAAAAGGGGACCAGCCTGACCGCGTTGCTGACGCTGCCGCTGGTGCTGCCCGTGGTGCTCGCCGCGGCCGAAGCCACCCGGCTTCAGGCCGAAGGCCGGCTCGATGGCGCCTGGTGGGACTGGAATTGCTTGCTGGCCGGCTTTGCGGTGGTTTTTGTCGTGGCCGGCGTGGTGTTGATGGACTTCGTAGCGGAGGACTAATCGTATGATTTCAGCCCCCAATAAACTAAGCGGTAGTCAAAAAGCAACTTGTGGTGCAGGCGTCCCGCCTGCTCCGTGCAGCCGAGACGGCCGCACCACAAAACACGAAGTTGTTTTTGGCCGACAACTAACCTCCGGCAATCTCCGGCGGGTCTTGTTCCTGGCTATTCCGGCGGCGGCCGTCGTGTCGGCCGTCGTCTGGCTGGCCCCCACCGAGGCCACGATGGGCAACGTGCAGCGAATTCTCTACGTCCACGTACCAGCCGCCTGGCTCAGCCTGCTCGGTTTGCTGGTGATGGCCGCCGCGGGGGCGCTGTATCTCCGCACCCGGAACAAGGCTTGGGACCAGTGGTCGCAGGCCGCGGCCGAACTCGGCTGGCTCTGCTGCGGCTTGACGCTGGCCACCGGCTCGCTCTGGGCCCACGCGGCTTGGGGAACCTGGTGGACCTGGGACCCGCGACTCACCGCGACCTTCATTCTGTGGATGATCTACTCGGGCTGCCTGATCCTGCGCAGCCAGGTGGACGACCCCCGGCGACGGGCTCGGCTGAGCGCGGTCTTCGCGTTGGTCGGAACACTGGACGTGCCGCTGGTGATCGTGGCGGTGCGCTGGTTCCGCGGCATCCATCCGCCGACCGTGACGATGGAGCCGGCCATGCGAATGGCGCTGGGAATGAGCATCGCCGCTTTCACGGTGTTGTTCTGCGTGCTGCTGGTGTGGCGGCGGTCGCGGTTGCGGGAGAGCTAAATATCAGTGTTTGATTCGGAGGAGTTTATTGATGTTCAGAAAACTGATGCAACATCTGTTTAGCGGCCGTCGGCACAACGGCCCGTGTACCACCGCTGGCCGACGTACCGTCGGCCGCTAAACAGTTGAATTACTTATCCGACTATCAATAGTTCTGGCACAAGTAACGGGGCTAAACGACAAAGTGCCCAAATTTGGAACAACATAATGTGGTTAATTCTGGTATTACTATCCGCATCGGCGGTCGAGGCCGGCCCGGCAAACGGCAACGGCATCATTGAAGGCGTGGTGGTCAACTCCGTCGGGCGCATGCCACCGTGCCACACGCCGAGGTCGTGCTGCGCGTCATGATCGACGGCCGATTGCTGCCCGTGGCCGAGACCACCGCCGACAGCCGAGGCCGGTTTCGCTTCGCCGGGCTTCCGACCGACGAGGGCTACGTCTATCTGCCGGGGGCCAATCGCGGCGGCATTCACTATCCCGGCCCGCGCGTGCGATTGAGTCCACAGCGGCCGCAGGCCGAAATGACGCTGGCCGTGTACGACGCCGTCTCGTTTCCCGATCCGCTCGTGGTGCGCCGGCACACGATCGCGCTAAGCCCCGAGCCGGGGTTGCTGCGGGTGACGGAAACCATGCTCATCGACAACCCCACGGCTGCATCTTACGTCGGCCAGGCCGCCGCCGACGGGATTCCGCCGGTGACGCTGCAACTGTCCATCCCCGCCGATTTCGCGGAGGTCACGTTCGCCAAAGAATTCTTCGGGCGGAGATTTGCGCTCGCCGGCGGAAAACTCGCCACCTCCATCCCCTGGCCGCCGGGTGAGCGCGAGATGATCTTTTCTTACATCGTCCCCAACACCGAGCGGCAATGCGTGTGGCGGCGTCCCCTGGACCTGCCGAGCACGAACGTTCGCGTCCTGGTTCGCCGCAACCCATCGGGGGACGAAATCGCCTTCGACTCGGGCAACCGCACGCTTCCCGCCGGACATCTGTTGTCGGTCGAGTTGGATCATCTGCCCGTCGCTTTGATGACCTACGCCCCCTGGGCGGCCACGGCGGCGCTCATCGGCCTTCTTCTGGCGACCTGTCTGCCGGCGTTCCGCCGCCGGTCGAATAGCTGATCGCAGATTTCTATGCAGACGCGGCAACCGGCTGTATAATAATGCCGTTTGCTCGTCTAACTCAGCGACGGTTAATGGTTCGCCGGAGTTGCGCACAGGATCATCGCATCCACGTTCGCGGCACGTTTCGGGAGGAATAGCAATGCTCTATTGCCGATTTTACAGGCGGGGTTTCTTCGCCGCGATCGCGGCGGCAACGGCAGCCCTGCTGATGCCGGCAGCGGCCCACGGCTACGGACCGCCCCCGGCCCGGAAGAAGCCCAATGTCCTGTTTGTGTTCGCCGATCAGTTTCGGGCGGACGTCCTGAACATTTACGGCGGAAAGGTGATTTCCACTCCCCACCTCGATCGGTTGGCAGCGGAAGGAATTGTTTTCGAACATGCCCTGTCGACCTGTCCGTTGTGCACGCCGTTCCGCGGCATGCTGATGACCGGCAAGTATCCGACGCATTCCGGGCTGATAGCGAATTTTTTCGAGGCCAGCCCGCGGCAGAATCCGCACTGCCTGGCCAACGTCTTCGACGCCGCCGGATATGACACGGGGTTCATCGGCAAATGGCATCTGGCCGCCGGCCGCCTGAAATACGTCGACAAGCATGTGCCGCGCGATTCCCACGTGCTGAAGGGGGATTCGTGCGCGTTCGTGCCGCCCGGTCCGGCACGGCTGGGATTTCAATACTGGGCGGGGTTCAACTTCCATGGCACATTTAATCGTTTCTGGTATTTCACCGATTCGCCGCAGCCGATTAGAACGACGAAGTACGAAACCGACGTCGAGACGGACCTGGCCATTGCTTATATGCGGAAACACGCCGATTCGGATCGGCCTTTCTTTGTAGTGATGGCGCCGCATCCGCCGCATCCTCCCTTTTCGCCGGGGGCATGTCCGGCCGGATACCTGGAAAAAATCCCCCGGGAAATCCCCCGCTCGCCCAACGTCCCGCCAAACAGCCCGCGCTCCGTCGAAGAGTTGCGCTGTTATTTTGCCATGGCGAAAAATACGGACGATTGCGTCGGGCGGTTGATGAAGTTTCTCGACGAGTCGGGCCTTTCCGAGAATACGATCGTGGTCTTCACCTCCGATCATGGCGAAATGCACGGCAGCCACGGCCGGGTCAACAAAATGGTCCCCTACGCGGAGGCGGTAAACCTGCCGCTGATCGTGCGTTGGAAAGGCACAATCCCCGCCGATAGACACACCGCGGTCCTGCAAACCCCCCTGGATCATCTCCCCACCTTGTGCGGCCTGGCCGGCGTGCCGCTCGATAGCCAGACGCTTCGCGGATTGAACGGCATCGACCTGAGTCCCGTCATCCTCGGAACAGGCGCCGCCGATCGCCAGGACGTGCTGATGGCCAACTACACCTCGCAATGGGATTCGCTCCAAACCGGCAAACCCTGGCCGGAGTGGCGGGCGGTCCACACGGGGCGGTACACATACATCAAGTGGCTCGACGGAAAAGAGGAACTCTACGACAACACGCGCGATCTCTACCAAATGACCAATCTGGCGGGCGACAAGGCGTCGGCCGATATTCTCCATCACCTCCGCGACCGCTTGAAAATCCTGCTGGCCCGGGCGAACGACGATTTCCGCCCCGGCACGGACTATGGCGAGTGGTTCGACAATGAACGCAATCTGATTAAGACTGGCCTGGGACCGGTGGTCAAGTAAATCCGCCGAGCATCGACTTCTATCGAAGCCACTTCCCGAGCCGATCCGGCGTCGCAAAGGGCGTATGTGCCAGCACTCGATAATGCTAAGGATGGGCGAATCAATAACTGTCGGAATTGGCAGTCATCCTGAGCGTAGCGAAGGATCTGGTCTGGATGCACGGAGATCCTTCGCTGCGCTCAGGATGACAGTTATTGATTCCCCGATCCTAAGGCCGACGAATGTGCCCGGTGGTCAACTTCCCTGCCGATTAGGGGTGCATGGCAATTAGATGGTTGTAATGCGTAATTTTCGCAGGGGGATTTATTGCGATTGGAGAGATTGGGGGGGACACGCTAACATAAGGCGCATGGATTTTGGCACTACCTCGACCTAGGGTTAAAAGTGGCGTATTGTCAAATGCCGGTGAACGGAAGGAGGACGCACGGCGTGAAACGTAGATATTTCCAAGCGGTTCTGCTCCTGATTTTCGTCATTCTGGCCGCAGGCATCATTACGGCGGGTAGCCTGCTCTATCGCAGCCAGCGTGCCAATTGCCGGACCGAGGCGGAATTCAGACTTGCCGCCATCGCCGATCTGAAGGTGGAGGAAATATCGGCGTGGCGGAAGGAGCGGCTGGGAGACGCCAACGTCCTTTATGACAATCGCGCCTTTTCGTCTTTATTGAGGCGTTCAACCGAATTGCCCCATGACTTGCCACTGCAAGATGAATTGCGTAATTGGCTCGAGCGGGTTGAGGCAAGCTATCATTATAATCGTGTCGCTTTGTTCGACGCCGCCAGCAATAAGTGGATGATGGTTCCGGATCCGGATGAGTCTATCTCTCCCGCCACGATCCAACAGGTCCACGAGACGCTACATTCAGGTAAACTGACCTTTGGCGACTTTCTCCGAAGCGGGCGTGACCATAAAGTTTACCTCCGCATATTCGCGCCGATTTCCGACGGCTCTTCGGAGGGGAAACCCCTCGGCGCCGTGGTGATGTGGATCGACCCGAACAGCTACCTCTATCCCTTCATCCAACGTTGGCCAACGTCCAGCAACACGTCCGAGACGCTGCTCATCCGCAGAGAAGGAAACGAGGTCGTCTTTCTCAATGAACTGAAGTTTGAGAAGAATACGGCCCTTGCCCTGCGCGTTCCCCTGGGCAAGACGGGCCTTCCCGCCGTGAAGGCGGCCCTGGGGCTGGAAGGGATTGTGGCGGGGGTCGACTACCGGGGCGTGCCCGTGCTGGCGGCCGTGCGTGCCGTGCCCGATTCACCCTGGTTTCTGGTGGCCAAGATGGATGCCGCGGAAGTCTACGCCCCAATGCGCAAGTGGCTCTGGATGACCGTCCTCTTCATCAGCGTCCTGCTGTTTGGCCTGGCGGGGGCCGTGGGATTTCTCTGGCGGTGGCGGCACGCCGCTCTCTACCGGCAGATGTACGAGACCGAACACAAGTATCGCACGATCGTGGAGAACATCGGCGCCGGCATCTCGCTCGTCGCTCCCGATTTCAACATCGTGGCCATAAACTCGGCGCAAGCACGGATTCTAGGCCGGGACGCGGCGGAGCTGCCCGGAAAGAAGTGCTACCGCGAGTTCGAGAACCGGGACGCCGTCTGCGGCCATTGTCCCGGCGTTAAGGCGATGGCGACGCGCGAGCCGGCGGAGTTGGAACTGGACGGAGTCCGTAAGGACGGCTTTCGCTTTCCCGTCAAACTCAAAGCCTTCCCTCTGTTCGGCTCCGATGGCGCCTCGATGGGATTTATCGAGTGGGCGGAAGACATCACCGAGCGCAAGCGGGCGGAGGAAGCGCTGCGGCGTGAAAGGGACTTTGCCGAAGCCCTGGTCGAAACCGCGCAGACCATCGTATTGGTGTTGGATACAGACGGTCATATTGTCCGCTTCAATCCCTACATGGAGGAGATATCGGGATACCGTTTGGACGAAGTTCAGGGGAAAGACTGGTTCAGCACCTTTTTGCCGCCGGACGAGGTGGTACGAATCCGCGAGGTGTTCTGGAAGGCGGTCGGCGATATTCCATCCCGGGGCAATATCAATCCCATAATCATCAAGGATGGCTCGCGACGCGAGATCGAATGGCACGCCAAGACGCTCAAGGATGCCGAAGGAAACGTCCTCGGTCTGGTTTCCATTGGGCAAGACATCACCGTTCGCCTGCAATCGGAGGAAGCTCTGCGGGAGAGCGAACGCTACTATCGAGAGCTGCTCGACAGCGCCGCCGACGCCATCTTCGTGCATGATATTCCCAGCGGAAAAATCATCGACTGCAACCGCCGGGCGTGCTCGGCTTTGGGCTTCAGCCGCGACGAACTGCTCCGCCTCTCGGTCGGGGACATCGACCCTTCTTTCTCCCCGCAGAAAGACGTTGCTACCTGGGAGAAGCTGAAACCGGGCATGCATGCCACGATCGAAGGATTTCACAAGCGCAAAGACAAGTCCGTCATTCCGGTCGAGATTAACATTAGTGTGGTCACCCATTCCGGCAGGAGCATAGCCATCGCCGTGGTGCGCGACATCAGCGAACGCAAGCGGACCGAGCATGAGCTGATTAAAACCAGCCTTGCGGCCCAGGCGGCCAACCGCGCGAAGAGCGAGTTCCTGGCCAACATGAGCCACGAAATCCGTACCCCCTTGACCGCCATCCTCGGCTATGCGGACCTCATCTCGGACGAAAACATCGGCTGCAAAATCCGCGCACACGCCGCCGTTATTAAACGCAACGGCGAGCACCTCCTGAACGTGATCGGCGACATCCTCGATCTCTCGAAGATCGAAGCCGGAAAGCTCCAGATCGAACCGGCTCGCTGCTCGCCCGTCCAAGTGGTGGCCGACGTGGTTTCGCTATTGCGCCCTCAAGCCGCCGCGAAACATCTGAAGTTGAGGCCCATACTGGTCCAACCGTTGCCCGAATCGGTGGTCACCGACCCCTTGCGGCTGCGTCAGGTGCTGGTCAATCTGCTAGGCAACGCGATCAAGTTCACCAACCGGGGCGAAGTCACTCTCGCAGTCCAACTGGTCGCTCGTCGCCCGGAGGCCGGCCCATTTTCGCCGGATGAATATGGGGACGCTCCCCCGGATCGCGGCCGCGTGGGCCTCTGTTTCACCGTGACCGACACGGGCATCGGCATGACCGCAGAACAAATCGGGCAACTCTTCCAGCCCTTCAGCCAAGTGGACGCATCGTCAACGCGGAAGTTCGGCGGCACGGGATTGGGCCTGTGCATCAGCCGGCATCTGGCCGAAGCCCTGGGCGGGGGCATCGAAGTCAGTTCAACGCCGGGGAAGGGCAGCACCTTCAGCGTCACGATCGCCCCCGGCCCGCTCGACGGGATACATATCAGCGAAGACACACACCAATCGGCCTCGGCGCCACAGCCGGCCGACGAGGACCAGATCGCACTCCGCGGCCGGATTCTCCTGGCCGAAGACGGGGTGGACAATCAACGCCTGATCACATTGCTGCTGAAGAATGCCGGCGCGCAAGTCACGGCGGTCGAGAACGGGCGGCTTGCCGTCGAGGCCGCCCTGGCCGCGTGCGACGAGGGAAACCCTTTCGACCTGATACTGATGGACATTCACATGCCCGTCATGGACGGATACGAGGCCACGCGGCAATTGCGCATGCGTGGCTGCTCGGGCCCGATCGTCGCCCTGACGGCGTCCGCCATGACCGGGGATTGCCAGAAATGCCTTGCCGCCGGCTGCGACGACTACCTCCCCAAGCCGTTTCAGCACCGCGACCTGCTGGAAACGATTGCCCGGCGCCTCGCTGCCGAGACAGAGGGCAAACCGAGTTTGCCGGATGGCGGCGTCGAGCCCCCGGCCCCTCTCCCGACCAACCTTCGGTCGGTGCCCGGAGAGGGGACACCGCGAATGCCCGTGCTCAGACCGTGATCGTGAACGGCTTTCGTTCGCGGCGGCTGATGAATTGGTTGGCCTCGTCGTCGCCGACGAACTCGTACTTCTCCCGATCCCACGTCAGTTTTCGCCCCAGCAGCATGGCGATGTTGGCCGAATGGCAGGCGTTCACCGAGTTGCAGTGGGTGAAGACGTCGGAGATCGGCAGCGAGCGGTCTTGGATGCAGTCGAAGAAATTGGCCATGTGGCCGTGGATCGGCTTGCCGCGATAGAGTTTGGCGACCGCTTCGTGGAGCCATTTCTTTTCGGCGGGATCGGCCTTCAACTTTTCGACGAACTTGCCGCGGATTCCGCCCCGGTTTACGGCCAGGCGCCCCTTGTCGCCGGCGATCAGCAGATCGTTGTTCCCGCTGGTGAGTTTCAGCACGTTGCCGTTGGGCAGATTCATCGTGCAGTCGAAGCTCTTGGCCGTGTTGTAGCTGTTCGGCAGGTCGGCGAGCGTCTTGCGGCCCAGCAGGTAGTCGCGGACCAACTCGCGGCCGAGCGGGAAATCGCCCCGGCCCTCGACGTCGGCCACTCCGGTCTGGTCGCCGCCCAAGGCCCACAGCCCGATGTCGGTGTGGTGAACGCCCCAATCGGTGACGTTTCCGCCGGAATAGTCGAACCACGAGCGGAAGGTATAGATACAGCGTTCCGGAGTGAAGGCGACTTCCGGGGCCTGGCCCAGCCAGAAGTTCCAATCCAATTCCTTCGGCGGTTCGGCGGTTTTGAAGGGGCCGCCGGTCAGGCCTTCGCCCACCGCGGCCGTGGCCGTGAGCTTATCGCCCAGGCGTCCGCTGTGGGCGATGGCCACCGCTTCGAGGAAGTAATTGTCGTATTCGCTCCGCTGCTGAGTGCCGACCTGGAACACCCGGCCCGTCTCCTTGACCGCCTTGCAGATCATGCGGCTCTCGTCGATCGTCAGGGTCAGCGGCTTCTCGCAGTAGACGTCCTTGCCGGTCTTCAGGGCCTCGATGGCGATTTTCACGTGCCAGTGGTCGGGCGTTCCGATGGTCACCGCTTGGATGTCGTTCCGATCGAGCACCTTGCGGTAGTCTTGATAGACGTTGCAATTTCCCACGTCCTTGGCGAACTGGTGGGCGTGGCCCAGGTGCACGTCGGCGCAGGCGACCAAAGTAGCCAGTGAGGCGGCCTGCTTGCCGATGCCCCTGCCGCGTCCGCCCACGCCGATGGACGCCACGGTAAAATCGTATTTCTTTTTTTGTTTTGCTTCCGCGCCCCTGACTCGCGAACCGGTCAACAAATAGGGAGCCACGGTTGCGGCCGCGGCCGTGCCGACGCTGGTCTTCAGAAAATCGCGACGTGTGTGCGTGTTG
The DNA here is from genome assembly GCA_963733145.1 of uncultured Planctomycetota bacterium. Taxonomy (GTDB): domain Bacteria; phylum Planctomycetota; class Planctomycetia; order Pirellulales; family Thermoguttaceae; genus JAHIKV01. Next base: position 28,600 of record CAVTCJ010000022.1, read on the forward strand.
CGGTTCATGCTTGCTCCTTACATGATGGATGATTGGCGGGATTCAACCGAGGCGGGCATAAAAGGATGGTTTGCCGGCGGGGCGATTACTGCCGGCTCGGACGACTGATAGAATAACCTCCCTTCGGTCAAGATGCAATATATCGGCAAACGCGGATCGAAGTGGGCATTTCCATTCAGTAGCGCCAAAAGTCGGGTGCATTGCCGTTTAGCGGCCGTCGGCACGACGGCCCCGTTGGCGGCGCAGGCCGTCGTGCCGACGGCCGCTAAACGTAAATTGTCGCCACACGGGAGAGCAGCGTGGGAGAAGCGAACCGCGGTCCCGCCAATAACGGTGAAAATGGTGGTGGGACCGCGCTTCGCTTGTCCCACCCTACTATCAGTCGGGGAACTCCTGATCGACGCTCGCGGAGCGGTAGATGGGCATGTAGCGATAGTAGACTTCGAGGATCATCGTGGCCATCGCCGTGCAGTAGAGGCGGCCGCCGGGCACGGCGCCGAGGTCGCCGCCGCCGGTGAACCAGCTTCCCTCTTCATGCCCCTGCTTGGCTTGGCTGTGGACCAACTGGTCGCGCATCTGCCGGTTCCAGTTTTCCCACGGCTCGCCTTCCCAATGCCGCATCACTTGGGTGGCGTAGTAGTTGTAGTACATGTTGCTGGGCGAGGGACCGCGCTTGCTGAGCATCCGCACGCCGCGTTCCAGGGCGGGATTGTCCCGCTTCCAGCCGAGATACATGCGGCAGAGCAGCCCGATGGCGGTCGTCGCTTCGGTTTGGCCCGGCGAAACGTAGCCGTAGGCGGAGCCGCCGTTGACCTGAACGCTGTCGAGGAACGTTGAAGCCCGCTCGACGACCAGCGGGGGGATGTCGAAGCCGGCCATGTAGCCGCTCTTCAACGCCATCAGTTGCCAGCCGACGACCGAGGTGTCGCCGGCTTGACGCGGCCGATAGCGCCAACCGCCGCCGATCGGATCCTGGGCGTAGCAGATATAGCTCAGCACGGCGCGGGTGGGCGCCAGCAGGTTCGGATCCTTGGTCATGGCGTAGGCTTCGCAGATGGCGATGGCGGCGATGCCGTGGGAGTACATGTTTCCGCCCGGCTCGTTCAGGGCGCCGCCGTGGCTGCTGACGCGCATCTGGCTGACCAGGTATTGCAGACCGCGGTGAATGGTGGATTTGTATCTGTCGCTCTTCTTGTGCGTGTCTCCGCGGCCCAGGAAGGGGAGCAGCGCCAAGCCCGTGGCGGCGATGCGGGCGTTGGCCAGTTTACCGGAGTTGCGGCATTGTCCCTTGCAGTTCGGACATTGGGTGAGGTCAAAGTCCCAACTGCCGTCCGGCAATTGATGAATCGCCAGCCATTTCAGCGCTTTTGTGACGGCAATCTCACTGGCCTTCGTGCCGCCGTTCTTCTCGACCTCTTTTTGATTTTTCGACATGCCGCGGCCGGGCAACGGGTTGATGCCGCGGGCGCCGACCAAGGCGAACATATCGACCGAGGAAGGGTAATCCATGCCGGATTGGCCGGGGTCGGTCGTCGCCGCCGGCGCCGCTTCCAGCTCGTTGTTGGGGTCGATAATCTTGTCTTCCTGAACCAATTTCGAGTCGATAACCGGCGGATCGACCGCCGCCGCGGTGGGGTCCAACGTCTCGGGTGGTTTGTCGACGACCTCCGCGACTTCTTCGACCTTCTCCTTGGGGGGCTCAATGATCAGATGTTGCGGCGTGTATTTCACCGGGCCGGAAACGGTTACCATCGCCATCGTCACCAGCGTGACCATGTGGACGACCATGCTCACCATCCAGGCCGGCGCTTCGTGAACGATCAACTGCGCCACACAGGTCAACGAAACCAACAGGCTGCGCTTTCCCATCCAAGCGCTTAGCGGCAGAGGCTCCTCGACCGCCAGCACCGTGGCAAGCGGATCGCTCGCCGGAAGAGTTTGCGGATGATTATTTTTGCGCGCGAGGCGCAGAATGGGCGCCGACCGGGGAGGAACCCCGATCGCCCGGCCACTCTCCCGTGGCGAGCGGCGTGGCCACTTTTAATCGTCTTTCGGCCAGAGGCACATTCGACATGCCTGGCGCTCCCGAAAAGGGCCCGAAAAAATTACGTCTTTAGCTTATCGTAATCTGCGCAGATTGCAATAAATAGCGCGGTAAATCATCCTTCGGCTCGGCGCCAAAAACACCCAGCCGTTTCAGCTACCCACTCGAAAAGAATAATAAGAACCAACAAGAAACCTCTCTCTGCCGGCTGCCCAAACCGACATCTCCAGCGATTATTCTAACCTCAGTGCGTCAATTACGCTACCCTTCGGATTTGGGGAAAGCGCAAAACTTGTGTGTTATGCCACATATATGGGGTGTCTTTCCAGTCTTCATGTAGTAATTCGACCGGCAGAATCGACGAATCACTCAAACCGATCGCCGAGTACCTCGTATTGCAACACCCAATTGTAGGGGTTTGCGAGATCTAAGCCTCGATCAGCCGAGGCGGCGGGTGAAAATAGCGATGGCTTTTCGAGCGGATTCCGCACATTGAGGGCGGAGATTTTCTTAGTATCGGGTGTGGAAAGCGTGTGTGGGGTCGGCAAGCGAAGCGCGGTCCCACCAGTACGGTGAAAATCGTGGTGGGACCGCGCTTCGCTTGTCCCACCCTACATTTCGCGTAGCCGTTCAAGGGGCGGCAGGGGACTGGTCCATTTTTCGGCGGGAAAACGTGATTTCACTGATAAACCGTGGGCCGAAAACATGGACCTGTCCCCCTCCCGCCGCCCCAGGGGGACAGTCCCATTTTCGCGGCGGCAAAGGTCATTCCCATCCCCGCGAAAAGTTTGTACAATGTGCGTTTCGGTCCCGCGGGGGTCGTTTTGGCAGTTGGTTCGGAGAGCAAGCTCATGGCGAAAAGCAAGAAAAAGGCCGAGACCGTGTTCCTCGTCTGCAAGGAAACGGGCGATTACAACTACACCCTGCGGCGGAAACCGGGCGGGGAAAAATTGACCCTGAAAAAATACTGCCCCAGGCTGCGAAAACATACCGAGCACACCGAAAAGAAGAAGTAGGAAGAAGTAGTCAGTTTACAGTTGTCAGTTATCAGTAGTCAGCGAGGAGATAACTGACAACTGAAAACTGAAAAACCGACTATTATGTCCAAACGCTGGCGAATCCACAGCCACGATCTGGCCCGCATCGAGGCCCTGCGGCACGATGCCGATATTCCGGCGGTAGTGGCGGAATTGCTCGTCTGCCGGGGCGTTACCGATCCGGCCGCCGCCAAAATCTTCCTCGAGCCGAAACTCACGGCCCTGCACGATCCCGAACTGCTGCCCGGCTGCACGCGGGCCGCGGGGCTAATCGCCGACGCCCTGGCCGGCAAACGACGGATCACCGTCTTCGGAGATTATGACGTCGACGGCATCAGCGGCACGGCCATCCTGTGGCTGTGCTTGAAAATGCTGGGGGCCGAAGTCGGCTACTATGTCCCTCATCGCTCCGAGGAAGGCTACGGCCTGAACGCCGAGGCCATTCGCGCGCTCGCCGCCGAGGGGACCAAACTGCTGATTACGGTCGACTGCGGCATCGCCGGAGTAGCAGAGGCGGCGCTGGCCCGAGAGTTGGGGCTCGAACTGATTATCACCGACCACCACGAGCCCGGCCCCCGGCTGCCCGAGGCCGCGGCCATCGTGCATCCGAGATTGGAGGAGAGGGGACTGTCCCAATTTTCGCGGCAGGATGAATGTTGCTCGGCGGGCAGGGGACTGTCCCAATTTTCGCGGCCCAATGACTGTAGCGTGGGAGAAGAACTTGAAGGCCGCGAAAATGGGAGTGTCCCCCTGGCGCCGCCGGAAGGGGACAGTCCCATTTTTGCTGCGCAAGAATCGGGACAGTCCCCCACGCAAAAATCGGGACAGTCCCCTTATCCCTTCGGCGAACTGAGCGGATCGGGCGTGGCGCTGAAACTGGCCTGGGCGCTCTGCCAGCAGGCCAGCGGCGCGAAACGGGTCGCCCCGCGAATGAAGGATTTTCTCGTCCAGGCCGTCGGACTGGCCGCGCTGGGGACCGTGGCCGACGTCGTGCCGCTGGTCGACGAAAACCGCGTGCTGGTCCGGCACGGCATGGAAAGCCTTGCCGGCAAGCCAACTCCCGGTTTGACCGCCCTGATGAACGTGGCCAAAATCACCTCCAAAAGACACCACGACGGCAAAATGCGGGTCGACGCCGAGGACGTGGCCTTTCAACTCGCCCCGCGAATCAACGCCGCGGGAAGGCTCGGCCAGCCGCAATTGGCCGTCGAGTTGCTGATCACCGATCGGCCGGATCGCGCCGAGGAACTGGCCCAATACATCGACGGCCTGAACGCCTCGCGGCGGACGATCGAGCGGAGCATCCAACTCGCGGCGGCGAAACAGGCCAAGGAACTATTCGATCCGGCCGAGGACGCCGCCCTGGTCCTGGCCGATCACGGTTGGCATCCGGGCGTGATCGGCATCGTGGCCGGCCGGCTGGCCGAGAAATATCATCGCCCGGTGGTGTTGATTTCCTGGGACAAGGCGGGCATTCGGCCGGGAATCGGCTCGGCACGCAGCATTCCGGGCTTCAATCTGCACGCCGCGCTGGCCGACTGCGGCGAATACCTCTTGACCCACGGCGGTCATGCCGCGGCGGCGGGCCTGAAGATCGAGGAGAGCCAACTGGCCGATTTCCGCGCCGCCTTCTGCGCCTTGGCCGACGACCGCATCCCCCATGATCAGCGCGAAGCGGAGATATTCATCGACGTCGAGGCCCCACTGAGCGCGTTCACCTTGGAGGCGGTGCGGCACGTCGAGCGGCTGGCCCCCTTCGGCCACGGCAACCATCGGCCGCTGCTTTGCGCCACCGGCGTGACGCTCGCCGGCCCGCCGAAACCGCTGGGCAGCGGCGGCCATCATCTGGCCATGACTCTCTCGCAGTTCGACGTTTCGCTGCGGGCAGTGGCTTTCGGCGGCGGTGAATGGGCCGACGAACTGGCCGCCGTCGACGGCCCCTTGGACGTGGCCTTTCGTCCGGTGATCAACCACTTCCACGGCCGCCAGAGCGTCGAGCTGCATCTGGTCGATTGGCGACCGAACGGGACGGGTTTGCATTGAACACCGGAATGGGAATGCAATTTCCGTTTAGCGGCCGTCGGCACGACGGCCCTGGCGCCGCTTCAAGCCGCCGTGCCGGCGGCTGCTAAACGAGGTTGCATTACTCTATTCTGACGAGCAATAACCCCGTTACTTGATCCCCACCCCCGGTTTGACGGCGTCGCGGACGATGACGCCGGGATGCCGGGCGATCTTGTCGGTAAAGACGCGGGCGTCGTCCACGATCGGCTGCAACTCGCGGCTCACTTCCTCGATGTTCTTCGCTGCCCGGCACAGCCGGTTATACAACGCCCTGTCGTTCAGCAACGCCCCGAGCGAGCCTTCTCCCCGGTCGATGCGGGCCATGATCGTCCGCATCAGCCTGGTGATCTCGCCGATGTTGTCCATGGCGGCGGCGATCTGGTCGACCGGCGCCTCTTCGCCGGGCGCGGCGGGCTGGCTGAACTTCCGCAGCGTCCGCTCGGTCATCTCGATCGACTCCACCATGCGCTCGATCGGGGTTCGATTGTCCGGCCCGGTCCGCGTGGTGAAGGCGTGCAGGCTTTCGTCGGCCGCCCGGAAGGTGCGGCTCATGTCGTCGAAGGTGTTAGGCAGTTTCTTCATCGCCTCGGCAAGTCTGTCTTGCGTCTCCTTGTCGCCGAGGATGGTCCTGACGGCCTTGAGCGACTCGGCGGCGTTTTCCATCACCTCGTCGATGCGTCCCTGTTGCTGGTCGAGAATGGTTTCCACCTTTTTGGCGGCCGATTTTAGTTGCACGCTGGCGTCGCGCAGCGCCAAACCGGTCTCGTTCACGGTGTTGATGGGGCCCGCCAGAGCCCTTTTCAATCCGGTCGGATCGTCGGACACCTCGCCGGTCAGGACGGCGCCGGGCTTGATCAGCTCGCCCACGCCCGGTTTTCTCTCAGATGGCACGAAGGTCAGCGCCGTGTCGCCCAACAGGTCTCGGGTGATAAGACATTCTTCATTTTTATAGAGCTTCTTGTCCCCGTCGATGCGGGCAATCACCTTGACTTTCGAGTCCTCGTCGAACAGGTTGACGCTTTCCACGCGGCCGATGAGGATGCCGCTTTTTCGGATCGGCGTCCCCTTGCTGACTCCGGGGGCATAAGTGAAGACGATTTCGACCGAATAGGTGCGGCCGGGCATCAGGTTCGGCAGCTTGCCGAACATCACCAGCAATATGGCGGTGATCAACAACATGGCCAGGAACATCACACCCACCCAGAATAGCTTCATGCGTTCTTCCATCGCTCATCTCCCGTTGAGTTGCCGCATTTCCATCAAGCGTTCGCGGGCCTCGCCGCGAACGAATTGCGACACGCGGTTGTCGGCGGCCTGCTCAATCCGATCGGCCGCCCCGTCGTATAGAACCTGCGGTTCGTTGGCGCAAACGCGGCAGCGGATAGAGCATCACCACCCGGTCGGCGACCTTCCGCGCGGTCCGCATATCGTGCGTGACGACAATGCTGGTGACCGGATGCTTTCGCCGGGTGCCGATAATCAACTCGTTGATTACGTCGCTCATGATCGGATCCAGGCCGGTGGTCGGTTCGTCGTAGAGCATGATTTCCGGCTCCAGGGCGAGGGCCCGGGCCAGACCGACCCGCTTCCTCATGCCGCCGGACAGTTCGGCGGGCTTCTTGCCCAGCACGTCTTCCGGCAATCCCACTTCGGCCAGCCGGGCGGAAACGATTTCGCGCACCTCCGCGGCGGGCTTACGGGTGTGTTGCCGCAGCGAAAAGCCGATGTTCTGGGCAATCGTCATGCTGTCGAACAGCGCCGCCTGTTGAAACAGGAAGCCGAAGCGGATCCGCTGCCGGGTCAGCTCCTTCTCGCCCAAGGCGGCGAGATTGCGGCCGTCGAAGTGGACCGCGCCCCGCGTCGGCCGCAACAGTCCGATAATCGTTTTCAGCAACACCGTCTTGCCGCAGCCGCTCTCGCCGATCACCGCCAGGGTCTCGCCGCGAGCGACCGTCAGGTCGATGTCGCGCAAGACCCGCAAGTTTCCGAAATCGACCCCCACTCCCTCCAGGCGAACCAAAGGGGGAGCGGAATCGGCGGCGTTGACTGCTGAAGCGACCATGTTTTCATAAAGCCGCGACCGGTGGTCGCGATTCCCGATTCTTGAATGCGCGATACAGCTTCAGTTCAAACTGATCTTCAACACTTTGCCGTTTAGCGGCCGTCGGCACGACGGCCCAGGAGGCAGTGCAGGCCGTCGTGCCGACGGCCGCTAAACGGCGGTGTATGATAACATTCACTAAAACAGCTTTGGCGCCTCCGGCCAGAACGAATAATAAATTCCGTCCAGGGCGATCCCCAACAGCAAGTCCAACAGGAGGATCATGACGAACGAATAGACGAACGCGGCGGTAGCGGCCCGGCCGACCCCCTCGGCGCCCGGCTCGCAGTTGAAACCGCGATAACAGGCGATAATGGCAATGGCGGCGCCGAAAAACAGACTCTTGAACACGCCTACGAAGAGATCGTAGTTGCCCACGAAGTGGCGGGAGTTTTCCAGGTAATAATGGGCGTCGATGCCCAGCAGATGCACGGCATAAAAGAGGGCCCCGACCACGCCCATGAAGTCGGCCATGATCGTCAGCGCCGGAATCAGCAACAAGCAGGCGAGGAACCGCGGCACCACGAGGTAGTGGATCGGATTCGCGCCCATGGTGACCAAGGCGTCGATCTGCTCGGTGACGCGCATGGTGCCGAGTTCGGCGGCCATGGCGCTGCCCACCCGTCCGGCCAGCATTGTGGCGGCCAGCACCGGTCCCAGTTCGCGGACCAACGACATATTGATCACCGCGCCCAGCTTGGCCTCCAGGTGCATGCTGCGAAACTGCACGTAACTCTGCACGACGAGGACCATTCCGATGAAGGTGCCGGTCAGCGCGATTACCGGCAGACTCATTACGCCGATCTGGTAGAAGTTCGGAATGATGGTCTCCCTGCGCGGCAGACGGCCGAAGAGCCACCCCGCCAGACGCAAGATAAACATGGCGACGTTGCCCAGGCCGGCGAGAGAGTCGAGCAATAACCCACCCAGGTCGGCGATCAATTCGACCGTCCCATCCAGCAATCCGCCGGACGCGGATTCCGGTTGTCTGACGTAGGGAGTGGGATTGGATGCCATCGGAAGTCACTTGGTTGGGGCGGCAGTTGTAAAGCCGTCCTCTGTTCTTGCGGCGTTTCCTGTGGGTGGCAATACAACTGCCACCACAACGATTATAAAATCATCAATCCGTTGATTTTGAGACGTAGTGTAGTGTCTCACGCAGATGGTTACTTATGCGGCGGAGGGTGCCACTGCTGGCTTGTCCAGCAGTGTTGACCGCTGTTGCACTTCCGCACTGCTGGACAAGCCAGCAGTGGCACCCAACTCCATTATTCTCAGCAAAATAAGACACCACATTTACGAGATACTACAGTAGGTCCATACCGCCCGCGCGGTTTGAGCCATCCCTCCTCATCTTTACTTCGTCGCCACGAGGTTGCGGCTTGAATGAACTATGCCGGCTGGCCGACTTTTGCTGGCTAGATAAGCTGGGCAAGAACCGAGACTATCCCCCTCCATCAGTTGTATTATGACCTATTTGCCCAACTTTCGTTCCAATCGGCTCCAATTCTAATTAAGATGTTAGCCCGGATTATTCGTAAATCTGCAAAAAGAGCGCCTCCGCGAGCGTCTAAAGTGTTAAGCGACATACATTTTGGACAACCCACGGAGGCGCATTTGTTTGCAGATTTACGAATAATCCGGGCTGTTGCTTCCGGCCGTGCAGGCGGCACGGGAAGCGGCCCGGCAAGTCCAGTGCCGCAATCACCTGAAAGAGATCGCCCTGGCCTGCCTCAACCACGAGGAACTCCACAAGATACTGCCGACCGCGGGCTGGGCGTATTGCTGGGCCGGCGAGCCGACCCTCGGATTCGGCCCTGAACGACCCGGCGGTTGGGCATACAACATTCTGCCCTACATGGAGCAGGAAGCGCTGCACGAATTGGGCGCCGGAACGCCCGGCGATCCGAACCGACCGGAAATGATCGTGCAAGCATCGACGCCGTTGTCGGTGATGTACTGTCCCTCGCGCCGCCCGGCAATTGCCTACCCGTTTACCACCACCGCCGTCTACGTGAATGTGGCGAATTTCTCCACCATTGGCCGCACCGACTACGCGGGCAACGGCGGCGATAGCCTCGACGGAGTGGCGGGGCACGGCTATGTCTCTTCGTTCGACTATGCCAAATCCTTGAGCCCGGCTCAATGGGCTGACATCAAAGGCGGCGCCAATCACAGCACGGGCATCTTCTTCTTGCGGAGCATCATTAGGCTCGCGGATATTACCGACGGGTTAAGCCACACCTATCTCGTCGGCGAAAAATACTGCGATCCCGACCACTACAACGACGGCACAACCAGTTGGGATGACCAGGGCTGGGATACGGGCTGGGATTGGGACACGGTGCGCTGGTGCCACAACGATGAATCCTACCGCCCCATGCAAGACCAAGCCGGCTCCGGGATGGGCCGCTCCTTCGGAAGCGCTCATTCCAACGGTTTTCACATGGCCTCTTGCGACGGTTCGGTGCAGATGATCGATTACTCGATCGATCTCAACACCCATCACTGCCTCGGCAGCCGCGCCGACGGTGTAGTAATCGACGGCAAACATTTCTAGCATTGGCGCGAATCAACCGTCCGTCGCAAATCAATTGTCGGTAACCGTTCACGGGGCGACAGGGGACTGGTCCATTTTTCGGCGGGAGAACGTAATTTCGTCGATAAACCGTGGGCCGAAAACATGGACCTGCCCCCTCCCGCCGCCCCAGGGGGACAGTCCCATTTTCGCGGCGGTAAAGCTAATTCACGAAGTTACGTCTCTCGCGCCGCGAAAATTGGGACAGTCCCCTGTGAACGGTTACAATTGTCGTATCCGGTCACGGAGGTAGAGGCAGGAGGGAGGGGAAGGGTTGGTCGGTGAAGTGGGCGATGATCGAATGGTAGATGAACTCGAAGGCAGAACGGCCTTGCTGAGCGCAGGTGGCCAGGATTGTCCAGATGCGTTCGCACCCGCGACGCCCGGCTTCAGCCCGCGTTCCTTGCGTGATCTTGCGGTCGATGGCGAGGAAGCGGATTTGACGCTCGGGGCCGTTGTTGGTCGGCTCGATGCCCGGCCTGTCCAGAAAAGTGAAACAGGCGGCGCCATGATCGCGGAACCGCTGGGCCATGTTTTGCGCTTCCTTTCGGGGCGGCGGTCGCCGGGCCACGGCCGATACTTCGCCGCGCCTGTTGGCAATCGCACGCTGCCAGCGGGCCGCGGGCATCTGCCCGCGCCGATGCCACACGCGAAACAGGCGTACATGGGGATTGACGAGACGGGGCACCCCGAGCGCGGCCACGGCTTGTGGAACTGGTGTTTTCACGTCCCCGGCCAGGACTGCTTCACATGGTTTCACATCGACCGGCCTCTTGCAACTGTTCGTAGCAGGGCCCAAAGGCCAAAGTGGCTCTGCGCACCGTCTTCAGCACCTGTCCGTGGCTGATCGGCAAGCGAAAAACGTCGGCCGGAAATCTACGAATCGTCTCCACCGACATGTGGCAGGCCCCTTTCCGATAGGCCACCAGCGCCGTCAGTCGCGGACCGAGCAGCCCGGAGCGCCGCACTTCCGGCGGCAGTCGCGCAGCCAAGACTTGGCCCGTGAGAAGGTTTTTGTACAGCCGGGCGCGATGCTCGGTGACGAGGTAAGTCTTTTCGACCAGTTCGACCTGTTGCAGGATGTGAAAACGGTCGAGTGCCTTCCAGCCCGCCGGCTGTCTCCCACTCGTAGTCCCAAGTCTCGTCTACCTGCTCAGGCGGGAACGCCGGTCGCGTATGCCGGGCATGTCCGGGTTGCCCGCCGGCGCGTCGTTTGCCGCGTCTTCCACCACTTGTCGGCTTTCGCGGCGGCTTGACAATGTCGCTCGACGGCGGTTTGGAGGAAGTGGTGGAGTTTTTGCTCAGGCAAGCGAGCTTGGCCTCCAATTCGACAATTCGCGCCTTCAGCGGCGCAACGGCTTCGGCCACCGCCTCCGCAATCATCCGATGTACTTCATCTTCTGTGAACAATCACGCCATGGCCCCTTCATAACCGATTCAGCCCCCTGGCGGCATACCATTTTTCCACAAAAACCGTGACTGGATACCGAAATTCAAATGACGAATGAATGTCGAAGCCCGAATGACGAACGGCCATGCCCCATCGGGGGCCTTCGACATTTGAATTTCGTCATTCGTCATTCATTCGACATTTGAATTTCGTCATTCGTCATTCATTCGACATTTGAATTTCGTCATTCGTCATTTTCCCAGCCCCCTTTCCCCTGCCGCCGCCTTGGTATACAGTACGGGTGACCCTTCCGCCGACCGAGACCGACCATGAAATGCCCCTACTGCCTTGAAGACAACGATCGGGTGCTCGACTCGCGGGCCAGCCAAGACGGTTTCACCATCCGGCGGCGCCGCGAATGTCTGGGCTGCCGGCGGCGGTATACGACCTACGAACGGATCGAGGCCACGACCGTCAAAATCATCAAAAAGGACGGCTCCCGCGAGGCCTTCGACCACGCCAAGATGAAGCGGGGGCTGGAAAAGGCCTGCTGGAAACGCCCCGTCAGCGACGAACAAATCGAGGGCGTCATCGCCGCCGTGGAAAACGAGCTTGAAGCCGACTTCGAGTCGGAAGTCGAAAGCCGCTACGTCGGCGAATTGGTGATGAAGCAATTGGGCAAACTCGACGAAGTGGCCTACGTCCGCTTCGCCAGCGTTTATCGGCAGTTCAAGGACGTGCGGGATTTCGTCGAGGAGTTGCGGTCGATGCTGGCGGCCTCGAAAAGAGGGGAGTGACCGCCGGCAACACCCCGAAACGATGGACACGCTATTAGCTGGGATACGCGGGCACGGCGTAGTGTTGGGATGGCTGTTCGCGGCCTCCGTGCTAATGTTTATCGGCAGCGTGATCGCCGTGCCCTGGCTGGTGATCCGCATTCCGGCGGACTATCTTATCCGACGCCGGCACATCATAGACCATTGGCGGTTGCGGCATCCCTGGCTCCGCGCGGCGTTGTTGGCGCTGAAGAACGTTTTCGGCGGCGTTTTGGTCCTGGCCGGATTGGCCATGTTGATTTTGCCCGGCCAGGGGCTGCTGACCATCTTCGTGGGGCTGATGCTGCTGGATTTTCCCGGCAAATTGGGGCTGGAACGCTGGCTGGTGAGAAAACCGCCGGTGAATCGAGCCATCAACTGGATGCGGGCGAAAGCGGGCCGACCGCCGCTGGAAATGACAAAGGAGAAGGATGAAGGATGAAGGATGAAGGATGAGGGAGGCACAACCTTCATCCCTCATCCTTCATCCTTCATCCTTCATCCTTCATCCTTCATCCATCCCCTCACTGATGCCGGTCGACCACGAAATCCGCCAATCCCAGCAGCGATTGGGAGGCGTCGGAGGCGGGCAGGGACGCCAATTCCTGGCGGGCTTGGGCCGTGAACGATTGCGCCTGTGCGCGGGCATAGGAGATGGCGTCGCTCCCCTGGAGCCAAGGCCGCAACACGTCGCGGTGATGATTTTCCCCGTCCGAGAGGGCCAGAGTCAATTTCTCCCTGTCTTCGGCGCCCACGGTGGCCAGCAGCCGGATCAGCGGCAGCGTGGCTTTCTGCTTCAACAGGTCGGTGCCCAGCGACTTGCCCACCGCCTCTTCGTCGCCCAGCAAGTCGAGCACGTCGTCGGCGATCTGGAAGGCCACGCCGAGGTCGTGGCCGTATCGGGCCAACGCCTCGCAGACGGCCGGCTCGGCCCCGGCATAGTGCGATCCCAGCCGGCAGCAACAGGCGGTCAGCATGGCCGTCTTGCCGGCGATGATCCGAATATATTTGTCCTCGCCCAGGTCGTAATTGCCCCGGCTTTCGATCTGCTGAAGCTCTCCTTCGCACATTCGCCGGGCCGCCTCGCCGATCGTCCGGCAGGCGAACGTATCGTCCAGCGAGCTGGCCAGGCACATCACCCGGGCCAGAAGATAATCGCCCAACATGATGCTGGCTTCGTTGTCCCACCGGGCGTTGACCGTGTCGAGATGGCGGCGCAGCGTGGCTTCGTCGAGAACGTCGTCGTGGATCAGCGTGGCCGTGTGGATCAGCTCCGCGACGACCGCCAGGGAAAAGTGCTCGGGGCGGATGCCGCCGCAGGCCTGGGCCGACAGCAACACCAACGCCGGCCGCAGCCGCTTCCCGCCTAAACGAAATCCGTGCTGGGCCAACTGGTCGACGAACGGATCTTCGTTGGAAAACTCCCGTTGCAGAAGCCCCTCGACCACCTCAAGCTCACGGGCGACAGGCGCATACAAAAGCCGAAGATTATCCGGCATCGTCGCTCTCCGTTCGTCCGTCGTACTCATCAACGCCCTTTCAGGGTAATCCATCAATTGTAATTCACCGATTGCGTTCGTCGAGGGGGGCACGCAGATCAATGAGCCTGGACAGCCACACCCCCTGTTTTCGGTATTCGCATACAACCTTGCCTCGACCGAGAACCGAAGCCGGGTCGGCCCTCCGATTGTAGATTACGGCATAACGGCAACCGTCCGCCGGATTAGGCGCCGACAGATTCTCGCCGACCAGTTCCACGCCCGCCTCGGACAGCGACGGCGAGCACATCGCCACGGCCGGGGCCTGAAACGGCGCCAGGTTTGGCGCGTAGAGGAGCGGCGAGCCGTCGGCGAGGCGGGCCCCTTCAGCCAGCAGTGGTTCGCGGACCGAATCGCCCCAGTACGTCGCCTCGAAACCGAGCCTGTCAGCCCCGGCCAAACCGCCCACGAGAAGATTGTAGTAGCTCAAGCAACAAGGCTGGTAAATTGCCAGTCCGATCCCCTGGAGGGCAATGAAAATGGCAAGTGCCGCCGTTCTCCATCGGGTAGGGTGTGCGACCTGGGTCGAGAGCAGTGTAGTGTGGGTCAAGCGAAGCGCAGCCCCACCATTGTTTTCCGCAGTCTCAGCGTTAGTGTCAGTCTCAGCATCAGTCCTGGTGGGGCTGCGCTTCGCTTGACCCACCCTACGAAGACTGGTGGGGCTGCGCTTCGCTTGACCCACCCTACCACCACTGTGCTTCGCTTGTCCCACCCTACTGCCACTACTACCACTCTCCACAAACCGTCGGGCGCCGACGCCCACCCAAATCGCCCACAACGGAAACACCATCAGGAAGAGCCGGACGCCGTCGTATACCGGCACGCCGGGCAAGGAGAACAACGCCAACGGAAAGAGCATCATTCCGACGATGAGCGCGCCGTCGCCGTCGCGAAGGAAGTTCTCCCGCGAAGCCGGCCGACTCGACCGCCGCGCTGGGCGTAAACCGGCACATTCGCTCCACAATCCGATGATTCCCAGGGCCAGCAGCCCCAGCGGAACGGTAACGGCAAACATCACCCAGGGATAATGCCAGGGGACGCCGCGGTCGGCCCAGATTTGCCCCCAGTAAAAGACGTGCAACGACATGCGGTGCGGACCGGTGGACAGATACCGCAGGAAATGCCCGACCGGGTCCAACCACAACCAGGGCCAACCGAGGAAGAACGTGGCCGCGCCGGCCGCACACCAGGCGGACAACGGCCACACGACCCGCCCTCGAAGCCGCCAAAACAACCACAGAATCACCGGCGGGGCCAGCAACAGGCCATGCAGCCGCGTGAGCATCGCCGCCCCCCACACTACTCCGGCCAGGGCGAAGCACCAGGTCTTTCCGCTCCGGGCGGCGTCGGCCAAAGCCAGCAGCGCGGCCACGAAAAACAGCGTGGTCAGCATGTCCAGCGCCGCCAGGTGGGCATGACCGAACAACCGCGGCGTAAGCGCCACGGCCGCCGCGGCGACCGTGCCCGCCAAAGCTCCCTCGCGTCGGGCAGTCCACGTCCCGACCAGCAGGATCAACAAGGCGAAGGCCGCGGCGGGCGCAAAACGGGCGGCATCGATCGAAAAAACCAACGGATTCTCCGGGGCCGGATCGAACAGATGATTCGTCCAGCCGAGAATCCAGTATCCCAGCGGCGCTTGGACCGGCGGACCGCCCATCGGCCAATCGAAGTTTTGTTTGATGTTTTGGGGTAGAAAGAAAGCCGGCCCCTGGCGCCGCAGCGCGGTGACGAGCCATTTGCCCTGGAGGATGTGATATGGTTCGTCGCAGGTGACGCCCGGCCCGTTGCCGTCCGGGGCGATGGTCGCCAGCACCGCCGCCAGCGCGGCCAGGGCGATCAGCAGCGGACCGAGTAATTTTCGCGACATGAGATTGTATTTGCGTCGGGGCGGGGGCTTGACCGGCGATTATTGTGGCCCTGCCGCGGGCGCATGGCAAGCCCCATCGCCGCACTGTCGCATTTTGCCGAATCAGAAGCGCTTCGACGGCGCTGGCGGTTGCGATGCCAAGAAAAAATTATCCGTCGCGGGGGGTCCGACCGCGACGGGTTAGTTGAAACGGCGATCGATATTAGTTGCCGCACGCGAGGACGCAAGCGTCCGGCGCGGCCTCAAACCAGCTCTTTTTCGCGCCGATCAGCGTCCGCAGCCTCTTCGGCCAACAAGGCGGAGTCGAACGGTTTCTTAAACGTCTCGTTGATGGCCGAACGGTCGAAGCTCAGCGAGCTGCCGTCGTCGGGCAACAACGCAATCAGAATCACTTCGGAAAACTCATTGTTGCGCCGGAGATTCTGGCAAATCTGCAGCGCTTCAGTCCGTCCGATCGAGAAATCGACGATAATGCTGTCCGGATTGAAGCTCTCGGCTTGAATCCCGGCGTCAAAACCGCTCGCGGCCACGGCCACCTTGAACGAGTGGTCCAGGGGCAGTTCGCGCTTGAGGTTCTCGATCAGCACTTGGTCCTGGGCTACAATCAGGACCTTGGCCAAGGCTTCGTCTTCCAAATCTCCCAATGGCATCCCATGTTCCTTGAGGAACTTAATCAGGTACTCTCGGGGAATGCGCCGGTCTTGGGAACCGGGAATGCGATAGCCCTTCAGCCGGCCCGAGTCAAACCACTTGCTGACGGTGCGCGGGGCCACCTTACATATTTTGGCGACCTGACCAGTTGTGAAGACCTTCATCGCAGGCTCTCCAATATTCAATTCACGTTGGTTTAAGTTGTTTCTCGGCTGGACGGATGTCCCGCCGAGCGTATTTGGCCCCTGTTACCCGCGGATCTGCTTCCGTTTTCGCTCCGTCGTGACGGCTACCCAAAAGCAACCGTAAATCCGTGGGTATCTGGGTCGGGGCCTTTTCGTTATTCGCTCCGTTGCTTGGCCGTGGTTCAGCTCCTTCTGATCCGCGCCGCACTAATTACATCGGCAACCGAGTCAACCGGAAGCCAGAGAAAATCCGTAAAATAGGGAAGGTGCATTTTAATCTTCCCAGTTCCATTCACTCCGACTCCTTGCACAAACATCCCGGCAAACCGCGATCCATGCAGGGGGAGATACGAGCAGACCGTAGCCGCCATGGAGAGATAAAGGCGTACGGTCAAAGGCATGGCCTTCAAGGCAGGTTCCCCCCTGCGGCCTTTTTCCGTGCTCGGCGGCAGTTGTGCAACAACCTCGCCGCGGATCAAGGCTTCCGTTGGATTACTTCGATCCCCGCAGGGCTGCGACTTTAGAAACTTTCGCCGGTCGTAACGAGCATTCCGATATTTTCGGCTCTGCCGGGGCTGCCAGTCCTCGGACTTCGGCGGATCATAACGGCGCAACCTATTGTGACGATTACGTTTCGGCTTGAGGTTTGCGCGGACTTTGCGGATTGGGCAAACCGCCGGGACTACTACGCGTTAGTTGCGGAAAGTGTGCGAAGGGTGGGACAAGCGAAGCGCGGTCCCACCAATATCGGCGAAAGAAAATAGTGGTGGGACCGCGCTTCGCTTGTCCCACCCTACTCTTCGCAACAAGAACTACGGAGCCGTCAGGTCGGCGATTGGTGGTTCGTACCGGCCAGCACGACCTCGGCCATCCTTCGCGACTCGGGTTCCGTCAGTTCCGGATAGAAAGGCAAGAAGATGATGTTGGGCAAGAGTTGCTCGGCAACGCCGGCCCTCGATGAAGGCCGGTCGCTCGGAGGCGGAACCACACACATGCTCTGCCCTTGAGTAGCGTCGAATCCGGCCCGCACCAGGTCTTCCATCAGCCGCTTCGGGTCATCGACGGCGACGGGGAATACCCAATAGGTGTGCGGCGTCATATCCGCGCCGGGGCAGGAGACGCTCTGCTTCAGGAGGTTCGTCAGCTTTCGCCCCTTTTCCGCGTGCCGTTGCCAGCGGAGGCGGTTGTAACTCCGCAAACGACGATCGAGCACGGCCAGCAAGGGGGCGCTAGGTTGCCGGCGGATCTGAGCCATCAGTGCGTCGCCGGGAAATCCCCGCGCGGCGCGGTTGACCCAGCGGTCGTAATCGAAGCCGATAGCCCGGCAGACGCGCGTGAAGGCCCCGCAGATCGGCCGGCAGGCCAGCAGCTTCATGGCCGTGTATTTTAGCAGGCGTTGGAAGTAGTGCCGCCGCGGCTGGAAGGGATAAGTCGCCTGCCGCCGCCGCATTTTTTCCAGCAGGTTTCCATCGCGCACCCGAATGATCGCTCCACCCAGGGCAGTGCTGATCTTGATTACGCCGAAGCTGAACATGCTGGCGTCGGCCCGAGGGTCGCCTTGGTAGTTCGTGCCGGCGAAGGCTTGGGCGCAATCCTCGAAGACCAACAATCCGTGACGCCCGGCCACATCCAGGATCGGTTTCATGTCCACGCGGCCGCCGAACAAATGCGCCACGAGAATGGCTTTGGTGGCCGGAGCTATGGCCCGCCGCCATTGCTCGACGCTCGGCGCCATCGACTCCGGCGCCAGATCGACCGGCACGGGCACCAGCCCGTGGTGCTCGATGATCCGAATCATGTCGGGAATGGTAATCGCCGAGACCAATACTTCACTGCCGCGCGGCAGGTCCAACACCTCCAGCAACAGGTCAAATCCGCTCCGCACGGAGAGACAAACCAGGGTTTGGTCGGCAGAGGGCCAAAGCGCCTCCAGGCGACGGCAAACCGAAGCCGGGGAGGGTGGAAAAACGACCCGAAAGACGCCCGCCAGCAGGTCAATCCAGCCGATGTCGAGTCTCTTGCGCGACCACATAGGGCTCTATCCCGTCACTTGCCATATTGCCAAGCGTAGACCAACGCGACTTTATAACGCTTTGGTTCCCACGTCAATGCTCACCCGTCAAAGAGGCGGCTCGATTTGCGGATTCTGCCGATTTTTCTTGGCAACGGCGACAAAAACGCCTCCTACCCCAGGTTGCCCCGGACAATCGCTGCGTTCAGAATGACACCACGGCCAAGAAAACTTACTGCGCCCCATCCCCGACAGTGATTGACAAACCCGGCTTTCACCGTTATTGTTGCAAAAGAAAGAGCGGTCCGCTCCATTGCACGCTGTTTTACCACGGTTTTGCGGTATGTCCACTGATTCTTCCAACAGTTCCGAAACTCAAGACTCTTTATTAGAGAAGCTGCAACGGCGGATCGGGTATGAATTCCGGGACAAGGGATTGCTCCTTTCGGCCTTGACCCACGCCTCCGGGGCGGAACATCGGCTGGAGTCCAACGAACGTCTGGAATTCCTCGGCGACGCCATTCTTGGGGCCGTGGTCTGCGAAATCCTCTACCGCCAGTTCCCGGATTACCTCGAAGGAGAACTGACCCGGCTCAAATCCATCGTCGTCAGCCGGCAGACCTGCACCAAGCTCAGCGAGGTCTTGGGGATGCAGGAGTTTTTGATCCTGGGCAAGGGAATGTCTACGCACCCCAGCGTCCCGCCGTCGTTGCTGGCCGACGTTTTCGAGTCGTTGGTCGCAGCGATCTACCTCGACGGCGGCAACGCGGTTGCCGAGCGGTTCATCTCCGGAGCGTTGGGGCCCGAAATCGAATTGGCCGCCGAAGGGGAGATCGGCAGCAACTACAAGTCGCTCTTGCAGCAGCTTGCCCAACGGGAACACGGCACCACGCCCACCTACCAGTTGCTCGACGAGAAAGGCCCCGATCACAGCAAGTGCTTCAAGGTGTCGGCCCAGATCGGCGCCCAACGTTTCCAGCCGGCCTGGGGCCGCAATAAGAAAGAGGCCGAGCAGCGGGCCGCCCGAAACGCCCTGAGCCAGTTGAGCGGCCAGACCCCGCCGTATCCTTCCGAGTAGCCGGAAAGCAAATAGCTCCTGTTGCGGATCGTAGGGTGGGACAAGCTTTAGCCCGGATTATTCATAAACGTCATCCTGAGCGCAGCGAAGGATCTCCGATGCGCCGCAAACAGCCCAGATTCTTCGCTGCGCTCAGAATGACAATGTTCCTTCGTGTTTATGAATAATCCGGGTTACGCGGTCCCACCATCTATTTCACCGATATTGGTGGGACCGCGCTGAAGCTTGTCCCACCCTACACACGCTATCCGCAACAGATACAAAATAGAAACGCCCGGTCAGCCGTGCCGGGCGTTTCTTTCTCGTCGTAGTAGCGGTCTGGAAAATAAGAGCAGCCTCTCGCGGAGCGGTCATGCCGCCCGGCGGACTACTTTTTCTTCCGGACTACCTTTTTCTTCGCCGCTTTCTTGGCGGGCGCCTTCTTGGCGACCTTCTTAGCGGCCGGCTTCTCGGCTACCTTCTTCTTGGCAACCTTCTTCGCGGCCGGCTTCTTCGCGGCTTTCTTCACTACCTTCTTCTTGGCCACCTCACGTCCTCCTAACTAACGTGCGGGCAAGAGCCGAATCGACACGCGGGCTGGGGCCGATGTGCGACGGGCTACTCGCCACAGAAACAAGACAACGAACTTCTCGACATCCTGTCACCAACGCTCCAAGCGCTGCAACAAGCCGTCGTTCGTTTCCTTCCTAAATGAGTTCCATCATATTTCTGAAACCCCAACTTAGTATGATCGTATCTATTTCCAAAATCTTTGCAAGTACAATTTTTTTATAAAGCGGAAATTTTTCCACGCTTTCATTGTTCCGCAACCACGATTGCAGTTTTCCGCGCGCTCGTTCGACGATTATTCCCTCGGCGCGAACACACGAACTGCGCCTGCCTCTGCGCAGCGCCGATTTGCTTCGCTCAGAGAGCGCTGAGATCGCGGCGCACCGCTCGTGCGCGTGCGAAATCTCCGTCCGTGCGGCACTGTCGAGGCGCGCGGTTTCACCCCCGCCGCGTCGATCGATGCGGATGTCCGCAAGATCGCTCAGCGACAATTTCAGCGGAAAGATTTGTTGTGATTCCGCGAATGCATTGGTTCACCCGCGGGACATGTCCGGCAATGACGGGATGTTCGTAACACATTGAAGGACAATGACTTGCGATCACGGACCTCGACCTTCACATGAAGGCGAATAGCTTGCGAATCTGGTCTGCAACGGAATTGCGATTCGATATAGCGCCGTGCGCCGCGCGACGATTTTCTTAGCCCGTCGATCGAGAAAAGTTATTCTCCGATCCCTTCGCGACGCAGCCGGTGGATCACTCTCCGCACGAGAGCGAAAGTTCACCGCCGAAAAAGTCGTCGAGCGGCCCTCGATCGTGGATCCTACTCCGCGCCGACAGGAAAAATTGAACCGAATCGAGAGCCGACGGACTCGCGGTGCGCACGAAAAGCGGATCGAAAAACAGGATGACCGGCAAGGCGGAAAAATATTTTCCAATGGAGGAAAATTTTGCCAAGATGTCGCGCGGAAGTCCATTTACGGCGCTTTGTCGGCAACCCAAACGCATCCGCGGCGAATCAATTCGGAGACTTCCGGCACCGCCAGCGCCCGCGCATCATGCCCGAGCGGCGTGTGGAAAACGCGCCCCTTGCCATACTCGAATGCCATCGCCATCGGATATTCCTTGCCGGTGACTTTCGATCGTGCGGTAGCGAGCACGTCCAGCGGCCGATCGCCGATCAAGCAGGTATACAGTTCGTCGTCCGCCTGAAAATCGTGCATTCCCTTCACGATCGGATGCTGCGGAAGCGCGATCTTCACCGTAAACGGCCCGCGCGGATCGTGAGTGTTCTTTCGATCCCACACCCGACCTGCCAAATTGGCAAACTCGGGCCAATCTTCAAACGCACCGGAAGCAAAATGGATGACCACCAATCCTTTTCCCTGTTTGACAAGTTTCACCAGATTTCCACGAACCTCCGCTTCACGCTTCAGTGGAGCACGATTTTTGAAATTCAGGAGGATCACATCGTAATCGGCGACGACGTTTGATGCCAGAAACTCCGGGTCTTCGACGATCCGCGCGTCAAACCGCCGATCCTTCTCCAAAATCTTGCGGATCGCCAGCGAGGTCTCTTTCCAGTTATGGCTGGGGTGATCGTCGCCGGTGACGATCAGCACCCGAATCGGCTTCGAAGAAGGTTTGTCTTCGGCCGCAACGGCCAGCGACGCGATCAAAATGCCAATAACAGTCAGCGAAAAACGCATGATAGGCTCCATATTTGGCCCCCAGTGAATACACCGGGGCGCGGTTTGAATTATGTTCCAGTTCCGCCTGCCGTGTATTCACGCCGGGCTGAATGATGCACTGCCCACGCCTTCATAAGTTGTCGGCCAAAAACAACTTCGGTATATGTAGGACAGCCGCCCCCGGCTGTCCAGGACAATTCGCACAGCCGAGGGCGGCTGTGCTACAAGATGTCTTTGGACAAATGCTAAATCAAATGCCGCAGGAACTCGACGCTCTTGGCGATATTCTCGTCGGCGCCGTAACATTCGATGGAGACGACGCCGCTCCAGTCGGTTTGGCGGAGGTAAGCGAGACAATTTTTGATGTTTTCGGCGTTCACTCCGCCGCCGATCGGCACTTCGCTACAGGCGATGCCCGTCTCTTCGCCGCGAACGGCGGCCGCCAACGCCGGGCTGACGTCCTTGATGTGGGCGTGGGAAAGGTACTTGCGGAATCGTTTGAGGTATTCCAGCGGGTCGAGACCGGAGATGAACGAGTTGCCGGTGTCGAAGTTGAATCGCAGATACTCGGAGTCAAAATAGGCAAACAACCGCTCCATGAAATCCCCGTCGGTCGTGTACGGCCCGTGCGGCTCGACGTTGATGATCACGCCGTAATCCTCGGCCCAGGGGAGGCACTGCCGATAGTTGTCGCAGGTAATGCGGAAGACCTCGTCGCGGTCGAGCCCCTCGATTTCAAATGCCCCGTCGACCGTATCGACCATCGGGCAGTCCAGCTCGGCGGCGAAGCGGATCGACTGCTGCACGTATTGCACGCCGAAGGTCGAGCCGTCGGGCCCCATCAGCGGATAGGAGCCGTCGATCTGCGAGATCCTCAGCCCCAACTCCTCGCAATAACGCCGCAGCTTACGGGGATTCGACTGCAGCGAGATGCCCGGTTCGTAGCCCATCGCTTGGATGAAATACTGTCCGTGGATGGCGGCGAACTCGAGATGTTTGATGCCGTATTTGACGGCCGTTTCGGCGGCGGTGCGGAAGTTTCCGCTCAGCGGCCGCCAGTTGTCGGTGTGCATTCCCAGTTCGATCATGCGACGGTTCTCCAAGTTCTTGTAGGGTGGGACGAGCGAAGCGCTGTCCCACCGATGACGGTGAAAATTTGGTGGGACGGCGCTTCGCTCGTCCCACCCTACACCTCGGCTAAATCTTGTACTCCGTCAGGCCCGGCATGGGGACCGGATACCAGCCCTTTTCGTCCGGCACGACCGGCGGTTTCATGTCGAGCCGCACGTCCTCGACCTTGGGGGCAAAGACGAAGTCGGATTTAGCGACTTCGTCCCAGGCCAGCTCCCGCCCGCTGTAGCAGCACAATTGGCCCAACACGCAAACCAGGGTGCTGCGGGCCATGTAGTCGCCGCAATCGACCGTGTTGCCCGACCGGATCGCCGCGAACAGGGCCCGATGCTCGAGTTCGTGCGGATCGCCGATGGGGCCTTGATACTTCCAGTTGGTCTCGCCCTGGATTTCGTAGCGCGAGACGGGGACGATGAGGCATTTCCCCTTGGTGCCGAAATATCGGCTGGCAGCGTCGTTGTGGCAGCCGTTTTGGGTCCGGCAGAAAGCGAATGCGTGCATCCCGTTGGGATACTCATAGACTACCGAGTGATGATCGAAAACGTCGCCGTAGACTTGGCCGAAGGAAGCCGAGCGGCCGCCCAGCCCGTGGGCTTTCACCGGCGTCTGCTCGCCCAGCGCCCAAGTGGCGCGGTCCAGGTTGTGAATCAGCGATTGGGGCACGTCATCGCCCGAAAGCCAGGTGAAGTGGTACTGGTTGTTGAACTGGTTTTCGACCTCGTTCAGGTCCGGGCGGTGATCGCGGAGGCGATAAGGCGCGCGGAGGTAGTTTTCCTCGACGGCCACAATCTCGCCGATGGCCCCGTCGTGGATTCGCTTCATGGCCTCCTGGATGCCCGGCTCGTATCGGCTGTGCAGTCCCGACATGACGCAGAGCTTCTTCTGCTTGGCCAACTCGCAGGCGGCGGTCACCTGGCGGACGCCGACCGGATCGATGGCGTGCGGTTTCTCGACGAAAACGTGCCGGCCGGCCTCGAGCGCCGCCCGCATGTACAGCGGATGGTACTTCGCCGCGCAGGCGATCAGCACCACGTCGGCGCTGTCGATGACGTGCCGGTAGCCGTCCAGGCCGGAGAAACAGTGGTCGTCGTCCACCACGACCTGGTCGGGCTTCTGCTTCCTCAGCAGCTTCCGCTGAAGGTGGACGCGGTCGAGGAAGATGTCGGTCATGGCCGCCAGCCGGACGCCGGCGTCGGCGTTCATGGCGTTCAGCGCGGCGCCGGGGCCGCGGCCCCCGCAACCGATCAGGCCGATGCGGATTACGTCGCTGCCCGAGACGTTCGCGCCCCGGGCGAGAGACAGGCCGCCGAAAGCCGCCGCTCCGCCGGCCGCGGCCAGCGAGGTCTTCAGAAAATCGCGCCGCGAGGGCGCGGACCGTGGTTGTTTCGATTCGGATGACATGGCGGGTGCTCCTGGGGTGGGATGATGGTGTGTGGTTGGTGATGAAATAAATCGAGATGCCGCTCGTTTAGCCCCCGCGTCCACGCGGGGTTGGGTGACCGTGGGAATCATTATGCGACCACCTGTTTAGCAGCCGCCGGTACGGCGGCTTGCGGCAGGCCGGGGCCGTCGTGCCGACGGCCGCTAAACGACTAGTTCATTATTGATCCGTGCGGATCATCAAACGTGTTTTTTGCTCCTCTCGTGCAAGCCATCGGCGTCTTTCAGGTCCTCGATACTGTCCGACGATCCGCATTAGACCTTCGATCATTGTCTCAGGCAACCGTTGGCGCGGCGTGCAGATTTCCGGCTCCGAAAGCGGCCCGTTGTTTGATCCCTTCGATTGCGGCCAGCATCCAATCGACGGCGCGGCGGGGATCGGCGACTTGCAATTGTCCCGGGTGGTCGCAGGCCGCCGCGGACAATTACGAACAACTCCCGAACACCGTGAATCGTAAAACGGCTGCCCAGCCTGAGATCGGTTCTTGCGTCAGTTTGCAAGTCGAGAAGGGCGAAGACCTCGGAAGAGGTCGGAAGACGTGATTTCTACGGTCGAAGAGGCAGCTTTGCACCGAAAACCGCAGGACCCGTTCGAGTTGCCTGAGGGGATCGTCGTCCCGGGCGATCTCGGCCCGCGACCGGCGTTGCCAGCGGCGCGTAATAGTATTCGCAGGCGGCGTGGAGCAGTTCCTTCTTCGACTTGTAGTGCCAGTAGAGGCTCCCCTTGGTGACGCCCGCGGCGGCCGCGACCTCGTCGAGGTTCACGCCGCGAAACTCCCTTCCGCGCAAAGAGCCCAGAAGCGCGCAACGGGCCAACTTCGATCTGCATTTGCGGGGCACAAACCGGCATGGCTCTCGTCCTCCGGGGCGTATTTCAGTTCGCCCGTTGACCATAACCGGGATAGTATGGCTAATGTCAATAGCCGGCCAAGCCTATAAACCATATCCAGTGCGACCATTTCGAGGGAAGCCATTGCACGTCGAAGCCGGCGGCACGGGGTGCGATCTTCGGCCAGCACAAACAGGCAGAATGCTCATCAAACCGCACGAGAGAAACAAGCTTGGACAAAACGAGTCTCCGCGACTGGGGAAAAGGGGAAGGCAAAGCGGGGAAAGCGAAACAACAATTGCCGCAAGCAAGATGCCGAGAATAGGGCCGCAGCGTGTGAACGGCCTTTTACTGGTCGTCGAGCATGTTCTTCGCCCAACAGAGATATGTTTACGCCCGGCGATACAGCCCGTGCGTCTCGATGTACTGCTCCACCGCCGCGGGGAACGCGGTAGCGGATGCTTTGGCCCGCCGACACTCGGCGGCGGAGTTCGCTGGCACTGATGCCGATCTGGGGCATCTCGACCTGATGGCGGCGCATCAATTCGATCCGCTCCGGGCCGGCCACGCCGCGGAGGCACTCGAAATCGACCGGCCCGGTCCCGGGGCGGCGCGACGGCCGTCGGAAGGGCCAGCTCGCAAACCCGCGCCGCCTCGCGCCAGTGGGGCAGGTCGCGCAGCATGTCGGCGCCCATCAGGAAGAAGAGTTCGCGGCCGGGGTCTTCCGCGTGAAGTCGGTTGAGCGTATCGACCGAATAGCTCACCCCGCCGCGGTCGATCTCCAGGCGGCAGACCGAAAATGCCGGATTGCCGGCCGTGGCCAACTCCAACATGGCGAGGCGATGTTCGGCCGCCGTCGGCTCCCGGTCCCGCTTGTGCGGCGGAGTGGCGGCGGGCAGAAACCAGAACCTCGTCCAGCCGGCATTGCTCGCGGCAACACTCCGCCAGCAGAAGGTGTCCGTAGTGGATCGGGTCGAAGCTGCCGCCGTAGATTCCCAGTCGCATTTAATATGCCTTGCACGGCCAGTAGTGATACGTTTTTCAGGAGGCGAAAAAAGTCACCATTCAGGCCGCGTGAAGAGTAATACTTTATTGACCGGACGCAGTTCGTAACTGCAATCGTTCTTCGCCATTCAATTGTAGAATTTCGACCGTGGTGCGTCCGACAGGTGTTTTACCGACAATCATCGCACCCTGGCGCTCAAAGTGTTCATGCCATGACTGACTGCGCGGGTGGAACAGTTCAGTCAACCGTCCTGTCTTCGGATCGTAACCCGCTACGTTGCTGCCTTTGTGTAAATTGCAGTCGATGCATGCCAGCGCGAGATTGTCGTAGTCATCACTCCCGCCGTGTTTCCGTGGTAGGATATGTTCGACGTGCAAGGCGGCCAAAGGCGATTGGTCCTGATGCAATCCGCAATACTCGCAACGAAAATCTGCCCGACGGCAAACCTGGTTTCGCGTGGCGGCGTTCATGCGGACGAGCCGTTATCGAGAAGTTTCTTGGCTTTTGCCTGAAGGATGGCGATGAACTTGTTGGCCTGAACGTATCCTTCATATTCGGCCCGTTCGGAATCGGTCAATTCGCCTTCCGTATGCTTCGAGGCCAATTCCTCGATCCTGGCCCTCAGCGAGTCATCGCCGCGATACGCCGCCAGTGCGCGGGCCTGGTCGATGCTGAAGAAATCGAGAATCGGGTCGGTGCCGCGGTTGAACGCGGCCAAATCCACTGTAGTTGCCATATCAAACTCCTAAAGTTGTTCCCCTCCCCTATCGTAATTCTATTCGGCCGACTATTGTGCAGAAATAGTGGAAAGCAGAGGATTTCCGCTTGCCGTCGCACACCCCCCAACTATACTGCTCGTGCCCTTCATAATCCCAGCACATCTTCCATGTCGTACAAGCCGGGCTTCTGGCCAACGATATACTTTGCGGCGGCCAACGCGCCGGCGACGTAACAATCGCGATCGGTGGCGCGGACCGAAAGCTCGATCGTCTCGCCCAACATGCCGAATTGGATAGTGTGCTCGCCGGGATTGTCGCCCGCGCGGACGGCGTGAAAGCCGATTTCCCGGTGCGGCCGCTTGCCGGGCCGTCCCTCGCGGCCGTGCCGTTGCTCGTCCTGGCCCATTTCGGCGGCGATGATCCGGCCGAACTTCAAGGCCGTGCCGCTGGGCGCGTCCTCCTTGAAACGGTGGTGCCGCTCGACGATCTCCACGTCGGCGTCGCGGTCTTTCAGGGCGCGGGCCGCCACGGCCGCCAGCTTCATCGTCAGATTGACCGCCAGGCTCATGTTGGGCGAGCGGAGCAGCGGTATCTCCCGGGCCGCGGCGCGGAGCTTCTCGGTCTGCACATCGTCCAAGCCGGTCGTGGCCGAGACCAGCGGAATCTTCCGCTGCCGGCAGAGTCGACGATCTTCTCGCCCGGCTCGGGCAAGGAGAAATCCACGACCACGTCGACCTCGGCGTCGAGGTCGGACGCGAGCGGCACGCCGATCGGATCGAGGCCGGCCAGCGTTCCGGCGTCTTGCCCGAGCCGCGGATGGTCGGGCGCGTCAATGGCGGCGGTGACGGCGAACTGCGTATCGGCCGCGGCCAGGGCGACCACCCGTCGCCCCATCCGTCCCGCGGCCCCGTGAATGGCAATGCGAATTGGCATGATTAGGTGCAATCGGGTTTTTTGGAGGTTTAGCAGCCGCCGGTACGGCGGCTTGCGTGGGCAGTAAAGGCCGTCGCACCGACGGCCGCTAAACAACAATTGGATCGACAGTCGATTATATGCGAACCCGCAAGCGGGAGTCAGCGATTCTGGTTAATTGCCTTGATGATTGCGTCGAGATCGTTCGGCACGGCGACGGCGGGGTTGGCGAAGGGCGCCGCGCAAACGCCGCGGCTGCCCAACACCTCGGCGAACTTCCGGGGATCGTCGGCGTGATAGGCCACCGTGGCCGTGGGGTCCTTCAACGGATGTCCGGTCAAAATGCAGACGACCCGCTCGTCGGGCGCGATGACCTCTTCGGCGACTAGATGCTTTACGCCCGCCACCGAGGCCGCGCTGGCCGGCTCGCAACCCAGTCCGCTCGCGCCACCTGGGCCTTGGCGTCGAGGATCTCCTGGTCCGTAGCCTCGCGGACCAGGCCGTTGCACCACTCCAGGGCGCGGATGCACTTGGTCAGGTTCACCGGCCGGTTGATTTCGATGGCGCTGGCGATGGTCGAAGCCCGTCGCCCCTCGGCGTCCATCCGCGCGAAGTAGCCGCGGATCAGATCGGCGTCGGGGCGGCCGTCGTTCCAGCGCAACCCTTGCTTTTCGACCAGATTGTAGAGCGTATTCGCGCCGGTGGAATTGATGACGGCCAGCCGCGGCACACGCTCGATCAGTCCTAACTCATGCAATTCATGCAGGGCCTTGCCGAAGGCGCTGGAATTGCCCAGGTTGCCGCCGGGGACGACGATCCAGTCGGGCGTCTCCCAGCCGAGCCCCTCCAACACCCGGTACATGATCGTCTTTTGTCCCTCCAGGCGGAACGGATTGACGCTGTTGACCAGGTAGATGTCTTCCTGCCGGCAGACTTCCTGGACGCGGGCCATGGCGTCGTCGAAATCGCCGGCGATTTGCAGGGTCAGGGCGCCGTAGTCCAGCGCTTGCGATAGTTTGCCGTAGGCGATCTTGCCCGAGCCGATGAAGATCACCGCCTTCATCAGCCGGGTGGCCGAGCAGTACAGCGCCAGCGAGGCGCTGGTGTTGCCGGTCGAAGCGCAGGCGGCGACCTTGGCGCCGACCAGCCGGGCGTGGCTGAACGCGGCCGACATGCCGTTGTCCTTGAAGCTGCCCGAGGGATTCAACCCCTCGTACTGCAAGAACAACCGTCCCGGTTTGATTCCCACGTAGTCGGCCACGCCTTCCGAGGGCCGCAGCAAGGTTTGCCCTTCGCCGATGGTGACACATTCGCCGAGCGGAGCGAAGGGCAGCAACTCGTGAAATCGCCACACGCCGCTCAGGCAATGGGGGTCGTTGCGGCGGGCCCACTTCCGCTCGAACTCCGCCAGGGAAGCGGGTATCCGGAGCCGGTCCCACTGGTAGACGACGTCCAGCAATTCGCCGCAACGCTCGCAGGCGACTCGAATCTCGTCCAGGGCGTACGTCGCACGACAGTCGGGTGAAATACACTGTTGGAAAGCGGCGGTAGTGGCGGGAATGGTTCTTTCCTCCTTGTAATCTGAGTCTCAGAAAAAAAATATGAAGCGGCAGCAGGTGGGGGATGACCCCTTCTGAATATGTATTGAGTAAGCCCCCCGAGAATATCGATATCCGACGAACGCAACCCCCATAGGTTAAGGACAACCGGCTTCTCGCACCATCCCCCCACCCATATCGGGGCATTTGACAACCATTTTCCGCCGGTTTAGAATAATGATTCTGTGGTAATAGAGAATCAGGCACACTGGGAAGGTCTCACATGGAAAGGGTTCCGATGAAGAAGGCAGAAATGCAAGTCTACAAAGACGTTCTTCTTTCCCTGAGGGCACGGCTCCGCGGCGATGTTGGCCAACTGGCTGATGCCGCGCTGAAGAAGAGCCGCAGCGAGGCCAACGGCGACCTGTCGAGCATGCCGATCCACATGGCCGACATCGGCAGCGACAATTTTGAACAAGAGTTTACCCTTAGCCTGATGGAAAACGAGGGTGGAACGCTGGCCCTGATCGAAACCTCTCTCGAACGGATCGAAGAGGGGACCTATGGCCAGTGCGAGGAATGCGGCGCCAAGATTCCAAAAAATCGCCTGAACGCCATTCCTTATGCCACCCTGTGTATCCGCTGCGCAGAACAGCAGGAACAGCGGCTTTGAACAAGGCGGTCCCGCTAAGCCGTTACGTGCTCTTTTTCTCCCTGGCGATCGGCCTCTGCGCGGCCGATTTGGCCACAAAATCTTGGGCCTTTGCCCAGTTTGGCCTCCCCTGGCAGAACGGCAATATCCACTGGCTCTGGAAAGGCTGGTTCGGTTTCCAGACCAGCTTGAACACCGGGGGATTGTGGGGATTGGGACAGGGCTATTCCTTGCTCTTGGCCGCTTTGGCGATCTGCGCGGCCGTGGGCATTGTCGTGTGGCTGTTCCCTTTCGGCGCCGCCAAGGATCGGCTCTTAACGGTCGCCTTGGGCTTGGTCACGGCCGGGATTTTGGGCAATCTCTACGATCGCCTGGGACTGCCCGGCTTGAAATGGCCCGCCGGTTATCCCGGCCAGCAAGCCGGCGGGACAATACACGCCGTGCGCGATTTCCTCGTGATGATCGAGGTCGGCCGCTGGCACTGGCCCAACTTCAATCTCGCCGATTGCTCTTTGGTCAGCGGCGCTGTGTTGCTGGTTTGGCACACGCTCTTTGCCAAAGCAGAGGGGAGCGGAGTGAGGGATGAGGGATGATGGAGGAGGGATGATGGATGAGGGGTGAGGGGCGACGTATGAAGGAATGCAGATTGGGCAGAAAGCTGCCATTATGGGCTTAGCTTCACCCCCCCTCAAAACATTCTACATTCATCCTTCATCCTTCACCCCTCACATCTCGTCCTTCCCTTCCGCCATACCCCCCCCCGAAGAAAAGCCTTTTCACCCTCGCAACTCACCCTTCTATTGACGTGTACAGTGCTGCTTGATATACTTCCCCCCAATAAACGACTGGTCAGGGAGTATACCACAAGCTAATGAAGCTGTCTCGCACCGTGTCTTATGCCCTGCACGCGGCCATGCAATTGGCCCAATCGGAGGCTGGCGATGCGCCTGTTCCGTGCAGCCGGTTAGCGGCGGAAGGGAAAATGCCGGAACGCTTCTTGTTGCAGATTCTTCGCAATTTGGTCGCCCACGGAATCCTGGAATCGACTCGCGGCATCGAAGGGGGATACTCTCTCAGAAAGAGCCCCCGCGAGATCTCCCTGCTCGATTTGATCGAGGCCGTCGGAGGCCCGGTGGCTTCCAAGCTGCCGATCTTCGACGGATTTCCCGCGGAATCAAAATTGATGTTGCAGCGCACCTTGACGGACGTCGACCAGTACACCCGTCGAGCGTTTGGGGCAGTTAAATTGTCGCACCTGCTCTCCGCGGCCGAAAAACGCGCCGCGGACGGCGATGGTCACCCGTCATAGACACCGTACTCCCGGATCGCGTCGAACATCGCCAGCACGTTTTCCAGGGGCGTCTCTTCCAGAATGCAATCGTGGCTGGCGCCGGCCACGTACCCGCCGCCAGGCTTCATGATATCCAACACCTCGCGGGTCTGCCGGCGCACGAAGTCCGGCGTCCCCTCGATGAGCACGTGGTGCGAGTCGATCGCGCCGTTGAACAGGATTTCATCTCCGAAACGGCTCTTCAGAACCCGCAGGTCCATGCCGCGGCAACTCGGCTGAATGGCGTGGACGCCGTCCAGGCCCATTTCGATCAGCGCCGGCAGCAACTCGGCAAATCCGCCGCAGCAGTGCATCATCACCCGCAGCCCGTAGTCGTGCCCCAGGTCCACCAAACGCTTGATGTGCGGCGCGATGAAGCGGCGAAACATGGCCTCGCTCAACAGCGGGCCGCGCTGGCTGCCCAGGTCGTTGCCAATGAAAAAGATGTCGATCGCGCCGGCCGCGGCGTCGAAAATCCGCCGGCTTACCGCCGCGTAGTAGTCCACGACGCGGTCCAGCGCCGCGTCGATCAACTCCGGCCGATCGTACATCTTCAGATACATCTTCTCCATGCCGAACAGGTCGATCAGGTCATGCCAGAAGGGGGACCAATCGCCGCCGAGAATCGCATAACGGCCGCCGTACGACTCGGCTTCCGCGCGAATGCGGCTGACGTCCATCCACTGGGGATCGGGCCAGCCGAAACCTTCGATTTCCTCCCGCGTCGCGTCCGCCAGCGGGTGGGACATCGGCTGGCCATAGCCGTAGCCCTCTCGCTGCACGCCGAAGGGAGTGACCGAAGTCGCGCCGGGCAGGAGCGTGATCTCGGGACCGGCGTAGCGGGCGAAAACGCGGCGGAAATCGTCGCCCAAACGCCGCCGCAATCCCTCGTCGTCCAATCCCAACTCTCGCCGGGACTTCGCCCAGAATTCCACCGACGACCCGCACCACGCCGGCACTCGGTCCGGCTGCCGATGCTCAAACGCACAGAGGACGCGCTCGCGCGGGGTCATCGCTTTTCCTCGGGGCAATTCCGCCGTTCCGCCTCGACTTGCCGTTCGATTTCGACGATTTTTTCGAGTCGGCGGGCGTGACGGCCGCCCTCGAAGGGCGTCTTCAGCCAGATTTCGATCATCTTTTCGATCAGCCGCTCGCCCAACAGATCGGCGGAGAGGCACAGGACGTTCGCGTCGTTGTGGCGGCGGCTCATTTCCGTGGTGGTTTCGTCGTGGCAGGGCGCGGCCCGCACTCCGCTGATTTTATTGGCGGCGATGCACATCCCCAAACCCGTTCCGCAGACGAGGATGCCCCGCTCCGCTTCGCCGCGGCTGACCAGCCGGCTCACTTCCGCCGCCACGTCGGGATAATCGACGGCCTCGGGCGAGAACGTCCCTACGTCGACGGTCTCGTGCCCCAGCCTTTTCGCCGTTTCCACAACCCGTGAACGAATCTCAAATCCACGATGATCGGCGCCGATGACAATTCGCATGGGATGATCCCGTAGGGTGGGACAAGCGAAGCACGGTCCCACCATGTTTGTTATCTTCAGTGGTGGGACCGCGCTTCGCTTGTCCCACCCTACGCACATCACATTTAGCCGCCGCGTCTCAGATCCAATTTGGCTCGGCCAACTCCAATTCGGTCAGCCGCATCTTCAGTTCGGCCCGGAGCTTCGCCGCGCATTGGCGGTAGCCCTCGACCGAGCCGCCGATCGGATCGGCTATGTCGGACTCATCGAACGACAGCAATCTGGTCCGCTCGGCGGCCGACGGCCACTGGGCCACTATCGCCTCGCGGTGGCAGCGGGTCATGGTGTAGATCGCATCCGCGTGACGCGCCAGCGGTTCGGTCAAGGGCTGAGTTTCGTGGCCGCCGAGGTCCAGGCCCATCTCGGACATACAGTGGACCGCCTCGCCGCTGGCTCTGCCGCCGAGCATGGCGGCGATGCCCGCCGATGCCACCACCACCCCCCGATCCTCCAATTCGTCGCTTTCACACCCCAGCCGCTGGGCAAGCATGTCGCGGCAAAGCATCTCGGCCATCGGGCTGCGGCAGGTGTTGCCGGTGCAGACGAACAACACCATCAAGCTGGAAAGCCGCCGCAAGGTCGGCTTGGGCACGACCCCTTCGCGCAACACCTCGATCCGGTTGCCCTCCACGCGGACCACCGTCGAGGGATGGCCGAAGCGGCACGGCCCGTCGTCCACCACCAGGTCCAGTTTGTCGCCGAAACTGTCGATGACCTCCTGGGCCGCAACGGCCTCGCGCGAGCCCGAGAGGTTGGCGCTGCTGAGGACCAGCGGCCCGGCCAACATCCGCAACACGTCCACCACCACCTGATGTCCCGGCACGCGGAGCCCGATGGTTTGGTCCGGCGAAACCGCCTCGCGGACTTTCTCCGGCAGTTGCCGGACCAGGCTGTCCGGGTGCGATCCATCGACAACCAAGGTGACCGGACCGGGCCAGCACCGCCGCGCAAGACGCCAGGCCAACGGACTGATATTGGGAGAATAGTCGCGGGCCTCATCGGCGCTCTTGATGGCCAACGTCAATGGTTTGGCCGTCGTGCGGCCCTTGACCTCCGTCAGCCGGCAGACCGCCCGCTCGTCCAACGCCGAAGCCGCCAGCCCGTAGACGGTCTCGGTGGGCAATGCCACCAGCCCCCCCTCTGCCAGGGCCTGCACGGCGCGATGCACCACGTCGCGCCAATCGTCCGAGTTGCGCAGATCAATCACCACCGGCGGCATACCTGTTTTCCTGCTGAAATCGTCGTAATGCGTTATTTTACATATCCTTGCGACCAATCGTCAAGCCAATGGGAGATGGGCTAACAAATGTGGGTGTATTCCGCATTTTGCGTGCGTGAATTGTCGCTTTAGCCCGAAGGGCTTGTGATATGACAGCCCAGGGTTGCCGCGCAGCGGCTACCCTGGGAAGAGGGGACGATCGCAACATATCAACCCTGAAAGGGTTGCGTTGTGCGGCGTACCGCCTCCGAAACCCCGTTGGGGCTTTTGTGTTTCCCCTGCCTCTCTCACCCAGCGTAGCCGCTGCGCGTCAACACTGGGCTATCTTATGAAAAGCCCTTCGGGCTAACAAATGCGGGATACACCCAGGAAAAGCCCTCCGGGAATCGTCGTTCCTCAGCCGAAAAGCGGCCCGATCGGCGGCAAAATCGTTGCAATCGAAAAATCTTCCGCAATCCGATTATGTTCCGCCCTCCCCTTGACCGAAACATGATGGTGTGTGTCCCGATTTGTGGCAGTTTCCGTTTAGCGGCCGTCGGCACGACGGCCTGCGCCGCCTACAGGGCCGTCGTGCCGACGGCCGCTAAACGGGAGTGCGCCGGAATTTGGAACTACTGAAACTGCCCATACATAACAAGGAAGGTGTACGATGCGATTGTTGCCCCTAAATACGGCGTTGCTCTGCCTGTTGAGCGTCATCTTGCTGTCCGGCCCGGCCCAGGCGGCCAATCCTTCGGCCGATCAGGCCCTGAAACTGGTTCCCGTCCAAGCGGGCGTCGATTTCGACCGGCCCACCGCCGCCGAGGCCGCCAAGTGCAAAATCCTGGCCAAGAAAATCGACGGCCAAGTCGGCTGGATCATCGAATCGCCGAACGGCACGATCCTGCGGCGGTTCATCGACACCAACGGCGACAACATCGTCGATCAATGGAGCTACTTCAAGGACGGAATTGAGGTCTATCGCGACATCGACTCGAACTACAACGGCAAGGCCGATCAGTATCGCTGGTTCAACACCGGCGGAAGCCGTTGGGCAATCGATAAAAACGAAGACGGTGAGATCGACGCCTGGAAAACCATTTCGGCCGAGGAAGTGACCGCTGAGATCGTCGCTTCAATCGCCACGCACGACGCCAACCGCTTCGCCCGGCTGATGCTCACCGACGACGAATTGAACTCGCTCGGATTGGGCACAGAGCGGACCGAAAACATCGCCGAGAAGATCGCCAAGGCGACCGCCGCCTTCAAAGCCATGTCGGCCCGCCAAAAAACGCTGGGCCAAAACGCCGTCTGGGTCCAGTTCAGCGCCGGACTGCCCGGCGTGGTCCCCGCCGGAACAGACCACTCCACCAAGGACGTGCGGGTGTATGAAAACGTAACGGCCATCGCCGAAAGCGACGGACAACACCGCCAAGTGCAGATCGGAACCCTGGTGCAGGTAGGCGACACGTGGCGGGCGATCAACCTGCCTCAGATCGCCGCCGAAGGCCAGGCCGAAGCGGCCCCCGAGGGCCTGTTCTTCCGCGTCTCGCTGCCCGTGCGCAACGAGACCGACGCGGCCGGCGCGGGCGGAATGACCCAAAAACTGCTCGCCGACCTGGAAAACCTCGACAAGGAAGCCGTCCAGGCCGTCACTGCGGCCGATCAGGCGAAATACACCGAGCGCCGCGCCGACCTGTTGCAGCAGATCGCCGACGCCTCGAAATCGCCCGATCAACGCGCGATGTGGTTCCGCCAGCTCGCCGACATGCTCAGCGCGGCCGTGCAGTCGGGCACTTATGACGGCGGGGCCAAACGGCTCGATTCGCTGTACGAGAAGCTCTCGAAGAACGAGACCGACAAGGACATCGCCGCCTACGTGAAGTTCCGCCAACTGACGGCGGCTTACTTCCTGGCCATGAAGGCGCCCAAGGCCGACTTCGCCAAGATTCAGGCCAACTGGCTGAAAACGCTCGAACAGTACGCCGCCGACTATCCCAACTCGCCCGACGCCGCCGAGGCCATGCTCCAGTTGGCCATCAGCGAGGAGTTCGGGGGCGAGGAGGACGCGGCGAAGAAGTGGTATCGGAAGATCGCCGACCAGTTCCCCGACTCGGCGCCGGCCCAAAAGGCGAGCCGGGGCGCTGACCCGCATCGACTCGGTCGGCCGGCAGATCAAGCTCGCCGGCCAAAGCCCGCTGGGAAGCCCCGTCGATCTGGCCGCCCATCGCGGCAAGGTCGTGCTGATCCAGTATTGGGCGACCTGGTCCGGCCCGGCCAAGACCGACATGGCCACGCTCAAGGAGCTGTGGAACAAGTACGGCCGCTCGTTCACCGTCATCGGCGTCAACCTGGACAACAACGTCGAGGACCTGAACGCCTATCTCTC
The DNA here is from genome assembly GCA_963733145.1 of uncultured Planctomycetota bacterium. Classification (GTDB taxonomy): domain Bacteria; phylum Planctomycetota; class Planctomycetia; order Pirellulales; family Thermoguttaceae; genus JAHIKV01. The sequence goes on from CAVTCJ010000022.1 coordinate 64,871, forward strand.
CGACAACCCGTTGCCCTGGCAGCAGATTTTCGAGAAAGGCGGCATGGACAGCCGCCCGGCCAACGAGATGGGCATCATCACCGTCCCCACCATGATCCTCGTCGATCAGCAGGGCAAGGTCGTCAACCGCAACGTCTCGACGGTCGACCTCGAATCAGAACTGAAGAAGCTGATTCGCTAATTGCAGGGTGTGTGAAACGCACCACTCGTTGGGGCGGCAGTTGCACTGCCGCCCCAGGGACCATTGTCACTCGTTGGGGCGGCAGTTGCACTGCCGCCCCAGGGATCATTGTTCCCATGCTCCGCATGGGAACACCCTGCCCGGACGCTCCCGCGTCCGTTGTTGCGGGTGAGAAAGTGCAAACGGGCTGTCCGCTAATAATCTGCATCTTCTCGCTCCCCAGGGTGGCGCCCTCGTTGTTGCACACAAGCCGACAAAGAGAATTTCGACAACGATCTCATCATTTTGTCCTTTTCTCTAGCCCAGGCGTTTACGCCTGGGGAGGTGGACGGCGATTTGTCGTGCTGTCACGCCGGTTCACCGGCGTCCTGCTCGTCGCCATTGCAGGAGGCCCGTGGAACGGGGTAATCCGGGGACGTATTATAGGTTTTAGTGAAATAGGCAATATCGTTTGCTGCACCGGGCCACGCAATACCCCATATTACCATAACTGGTACTGTGTCCCCGTAATAAAAATTGCACGAATCCGCTGCACAAAGTAAACGACTTCCGACCCCTTTGCTGGTCGCACTCGTAGGTCGTCACGTCGGTGTCGCCCGCGTCGAGCTGGCCGTTCTGGTCGGCGTCGATGAACCGGGCGACGCGGTTGCCTTCGCCGTCGCAAGAAAAGGTGTACGTGCCGTCGAAGAGCAGTTCGTTATCGGCGCCGGTGGCGTAGACGCAGCCGTTGGCGTCGTAGGTGTACGACTCGTCGGGCAGGCTGCCGGTGTAAGTGGCCCCGATGAGTTGCCCTGTCGGGTCGTAGCAATAAGTCGCCGTGCCGTCGCTGGAGGTCATCGAGGTGAGCATCGCCAAGTTTGCGCAGCCGCCCTTGGTATCGTGAATGGTCATCGGCCGTCGGTGAGTGTGAGCGCCTTTTGCTGCAAACATCCGATGCTTGTAAGCCCAGCTTACCATGATTGGTTCGAGTCGCTGGAAATTCTCGTACCTACCAACAACGGAGCAAGAACGTCGTAAGCCAATATGCAAAGAACCAAAACAAAAAAACCAACCCGAGGTAGAGAATCCCCCAAACCGATCCGCCTAGTAGACCGTCGGACCAGGGCATCCTCCATTTGAGAAGGGCGAGTGAACCGAAAATGAAAACCGAGGTCAGCACTACCCCAACCGTCAACCCGACGATCGCACCCACATCGTTATTCGCCTTTGCTCCCGCCATAACGGCGAAGACGATAATCATGAAAGTCAAAACGCGAGGTAGGGTCACGAAATGGTACATAGCGGGATAGACTATTTCGGAGGTTGCGTGGGTTTTTCCGACCCTTGGGACGAACGAGCCCCGCCCGATATGGCCAAGCCGACTGTGGCCCCGGTACCGCCAAGCGCCGCGGCTCCGAGTGACGGATCTGGGGCAGTCCCCAGCCATTTTATGGGATTAAGGCCCTGCCTGGGGTCGAACTTCATCGCCCATCCCCTCTTAATGTGGGTCAAGATATTATAGGTCTCGGGAACTTCACTCGGTTTGCCTCCCATCCCTGCCAACGTCCGCCCACCACGTGCAACGCCACCAACAAGCAATCCCCCAATCCACGCTCCAGCATCGAACGCAACCGCATTCCAGTTGTGTGCCTGAACATCTTGTACGGTCGTGACGATGCCAAGTACTAACAAGGCAGCTAAATCGAACGTGGCGACCGCCGTGCAAAACGTGGTGGCGGTTCCCAAGGACATCAGCCCTGTGGCCGCCAGTGCCGTCGCGCCTCCCGCCACGCAAGCAGGTAGCGCGACCACAATGACGGCCGCGATTGCTGCGCCAACAATGGCTCCTTTCGCAACGTTGTCAATGATTTACTGATAGGAATTTTGATTTCTCACCAATGCCGGTGATTTTACCATAGAGGAAAGGTACGTCAAGGGTGCCGGAAGGGTGGTGCGGCCATGGCCGCACCACCCTTCCGGCACCCTTGACCGCCAGCAAGGGCACATCGGCAGCATCCAGCAGCATCCAAGAGCCATTCAAGCGGCCCATCCGACCGCCTGTCGAGGCCAAATTCCGTGATGCGCGGAAAATGGGGTCAGAGCGCTCTTAGTCATTAGTGGCAATTGACTGATTACTAACGGCTGCTCTGACCCCGACTTCTGCACGCAGCGGGCCGCACGGAAGAGCGGCCTTACCAGTGTTTGGCATAGTACGCCAGGATGTCTTTCCTGCCGATGACGCCAACCACCTTCTTGGCGCCATTGACAACGGGAATGCAGCGGATCCGCTTGGACTGGAACACGCGGATCACCTTGGCGACGGTGCATCCTGCATCTACGGCCAGCACGTCCCGGGTGAGGATATTGCCCACTTGCCTATCGACGTTCGCAGGGAGCATGAGATCGCTCTCCGAGAGAATGCCGATCAGGCAGCCGTCGGCATCGACCACCGGCAGCGAGCCGACGCGCTTGTGAAGGAAGATCTCCACGGCCGCCCGGCATGGTTCATCGGCGTGGATTACGATCACGTTTGGGTTCATGATCTTTTCGACGTTGACGTCAACCGCATCGTGATAGCGAGTCAGGTCGACCAGCATTGTGAGTTCATGAGCGTCCTTGCGGGGGCCGCACTCGAAGCCGCATTTCTTATAGACGTGTCGTGCCCGCGAATTCTTGGCCTCCACGTCCAGTGAGATCTTATCGAAGCCGATCTCATAGGCCAACTGCACTGCCCGCCGCGTAAGCTGGGTGCCGATGCAGCAATTCTGGAAGCTCGGCGCCACTACCACCAACAGTTCGCAGAGCTTATCGTTTACCGGAAACAACGCACTGTGCCCGACGACGCCTTCCAGATAGGACACGGCGACAAGGTTGACGCCGTTGCCGATCATCTGCTGAACCCATTGCACGCAGGCCTGATCGGCTATCGGCGGCAGCCCCTGAAAGGAGTCGCGGGGCTGGTAGTCGAGGTACATCTTGACCAGGCCCTCGCAGGTCTTCTCGTCGAGCATCTGGCTGACGATGGCCTCGCCCCGCTTGTTGATGAACGCCTGGGGTAGGTGGGAAATGGTGGAGCCTTCGCCCCTGATATCCAGTCGAGGATGCATCGCAAACGCTCCCTTCTGCAAGGCGCAAGTCTCTGCTACGATTCTTACTCCTTTTGCCTGCGGACGTTATCCCACTGGTGCAGCACGGCAAGGAGCGGATGTCGGCACAACATTCGCGGACCGGCATACCGCATTATTTCTTTGATGCGTTTGCGCATCGTCGCGTTGTAGCAATGCACCGGGCAGCGGGCACAAGGGGTCTTCTTTGCGCCGAAAGGGCAGCGATCGAGCCGGCATAAGGCATACGTCAGGAGTTCGTCACATTCACCGCACAGCGTGGCATTTGCACCGTGGTGTGCCCGACAGTAAATTTCGATCATGGCCGCGACGGTTCGCTTCTCCCGCACGATCCGGGCATGCGGCAAACGAGGAGCATCATCCATGGGCGGTTTGCCTCAGGGGGATAAAATTGCCAACCAGGATTATTCATTATACGTGTAACGGAGCCAGGGGGCCTTGATCTATATCAACCGTTTATCCCACCCGAAGGTGTTCTGGGGACATAAAAATAGTTTTGACAAAATAGGCAATACCCAAAATCTTCGGGCATGGCAAGATCGGCACGGCTGGTCATACCTGGTTTGCCACACCCCCCCCGTCATTCCTTCGGCCGCAACTCGGCCTTCGCCGGATCGAGCACCAGCCGGCCGTTCTGACGCGAGACGCCGAGCTTTTCGTCCAGCCGGCTCTCCAGCGGATCGGGGCCGGTCTGCCCCAACTGCTTGCGGACCTCGCGGCGGAGCCACCAATAGCCCGAGTTCCAACTGTAGAGATGGTGCCCGTGCGGCCGGCCGGTGACCGTGCTGATCGATTCGTGGAAGGCGGGCATGTAGGCCAATTCCTTCTCCAGCCGCCAGAGCAGCCGGTCGTCGACCCACTGCGGGTCCATGCCGTGGATCAGCCCGTCGAGGTAGTTCGCCGAATCGTTCAAGAACCACGATCCGCCGTAGACATAGACGCCGCTGTGGCCGTCGAGCAGACTGCCGTCGGCCTTCGAGATGATCCTCATGCCGTAAGGCGATTGGATCCGCATCGTGGTTTCCAGGTGTTTGCGGACCATGTCGTCGGCGAGCAGCCGGCGGCCGAAGACGGCGAAGGTGAGCGTCTCGCCGTAGAGTGAGTCCTGGCCGACGTGGTCCTGCTGCTTCAGGCTGGTTGCCATGTATCCGCCTTTGGCGTTGAACATCCGCCGATAGCCGGCGATGGCCTTGTCGATGTCCGCGTCGGTGACGGGGAAGCCCAATTCCTTGGCGGCCATCAGCGCGCCGCAATGAAAGCCCTGGTCCGAAGAGGGCGGGTCGTCGTCCTCGTAAGGGAGCATGTCGTGATAGGTGCGGAAGTTCTTCAATTCGGGCTTCAGCCGCGGGGGATAGTAGAGGCCGTCCTTTTCGTGCTGGCGGATGAAATGGTAGGCCCGGTCGATGGTGCGCGAATCGAGCTTGCCGCCCGCCCGGCGGACGATGGCCGACCAGATGAGGAAATACTGGGCGTTGTCCTCGTAGGCGATGCGGTCGTAAAAAACCGCCGCCCGGGCCTGGGCGTCATACTTCGGATCGTCCAGTCCGCGGCTCATCCAGAAGCCGTCGGTGACCCACTGTTTCCAGCCGTAGCCCACGCCGGAGATGAAGATGTAATCGCTTTCCGGGCGGAGCATGTTCCGCCGCAGGAGCAGATACGACGTGTTTCGCAGGATCGCTTCCAGCGCGGAGCGATTGAATCCCTTGGCATTGGCCAGGGCGAGATGGGCGGCCAGTTGCACGTCGTAGAGCGATCGCGCCGGACTGGTGAAGAGCCACGTCTTCCAGGTCTGCGTCTGGCCGCTTTCGATGTGCTGCCAGCCGTCGTACTCGCCGCGATACACGGTGGTGGCGTCGAGCCTCTCGGGAATGGAGATCGTGCGCCGCGGCGAGCCGTCGCCGTTGCACAGCGAGAGCCGTGCGCGGCCGGATCGAATCCCATGAAAGAGCGGTTTTCCCACAAGCCCGGCGTATCGCCCAGGATGCCGTACAACGTCTTTCCGTGCCGTGTGCCGAGAAAGGGGAAAGTCTGATTGCCGTAGCCGTGGAACTCGGGTCCACAACAACTGGGGCTATAGCGCTGCGGCGTCTTCTCCTGCCTGGTGAACGAGAAGAAATCGCCCCCCGTCGCGTCCCGCCAGCCGAGTTCGAGATAGTATCGCCGGTCCGCGTCGGCGGCGACGGTCACGGTCCGCTCGATCAGGTCCGGGGCCAACTGCCGATAGGACTCGGTGAAGGCCAGCCCCGGCGCCGATCCGCCCGACAGACGCAGCACGCCGTCGCTGACGGTCGAATCCTTGAAGAACACCGGCGTGGCTCCCGACGGCTCGGCGACCGTCAGCGAGGCCCGGCCGTCGGTCGGCGCGAACACGGGTTTGTCGCCGTCGCGAATCTCGACGTGAATTCCCGGCGGCGAGTGCATCGGCACGGCCTCGAAGCCGGCCGCCGACGCCGACGCAGCGATCAGCAGCAGCCAAAGCGGAAGAAACGACGTGCGGGAAAACACTGTCATCGGAACGAACTCCGTGGAATGGAAGTTGTAGGGAATGTGATTGTATGCCGCCCGCGTTTAGCCCGGGCACTTTGCCGGCGCCCGGCGAAAGCTGCCCGGGCTAAACACACGAATTATGCGGACGTTAAAGGGACGAATCGCGGCCGAATCGCACATTTCCGCGGCAGTCACACGGCTGCAGGCGAATGTGGCCCGCTACTATGTCGGGCGGAGATTCATTATAATCCAGGCGGCTCTCGCTCAGAAGCCCCGACCGAGTGTGGGAGCCGCAGAGCAGGGCGTTCCCATGCAGAGCAGGGGAACAAGAGGCAGTTTTCCATGAATCTGGCGCGAATCCATCGGCTGCTGGAATTGATCGGCCTGCTTCAGGCCGGCCGGGGGTACAACGCCGAGGGACTCGCCCAGGCCTGCGGAGTGAGCCGGCGGTCGATCTTCCGCGACCTGGACTTGCTGCGTCAGTCGGGCGTGCCGGTGGCCTTCGACGAGACGCGGGAGTGCTATCGCATCCCGGGCGCGTGTCTGCTGCCGCCGACGAATTTCACGGCGGATGAAGCGTTGGCCCTGCTGGTGTTGTGCCACGAGTTGGGCAACGGCGCCGGACTGCCGTTTCTCGGTCCGGCCCGCAGCGCGGCGGTTAAGCTCGAGAGCGCGCTGCCCGCCCGGCTCCGCGATCAGCTCCGCGACGTTGTCGCCGCGGTGAAGATTCAGCCGGCGCCGAACAATCCGCTGGAAGGGCGAAAGCCGGTCTACGAACAACTGCTCGAAGCGATCGCCAACCGCCGCAACGTCCGCATCCGCTACGGCAGTTTGCAGGAGCAGAAGGAGATCACCACCCGGCTCAGTCCCTATCGGATGTTTTTCAGCCGGCGGAGTTGGTACGTGGTGGGGCGCTGGTCGATCCATCGCGCGAAGCGGACCTTCAATCTCGGCCGGATACTGCAACTCGAACCGCTGGAAGACCGCTTTCAAGTTCCCCGCGGCTTTTCCATCGAGCGCTATCTCCGCAACGCCTGGCACATGATCCCCGAGCGCGGGCCGGACCGCGAGGTGCTCGTCCGCTTCGACCGGCTGGTGGCCCAGAACGTGGCCGAGGTCCACTGGCACAAGACGCAACGCGTGGAGTTCCGCGACGACGGCAGCCTCGACTTCCGCGCCACCGTCTCGGGCCTGAACGAAATTTCCTGGTGGATCCTGGGCTACGGCGATCAGGCCGAAGTGATCGCGCCGCCGGAGTTGCGCAAGCTGGTGGCCGCCCGCGCCCGGCGGATGGCGGAGCGGTACGAATAAGTCGGCAAACGGTCGCACTCAGTCTCAGTAGTCCCAGATTTCACCATTGTACCGTTTAGCGGCCGTCGGCACGACGGCCCGGGCTCCGTTTAGCGGCCGTCGGCACGACGGCCCGGCTGGCGATGCAAGCCGCCGTTCCGGCGGCTGCTAAACGAACTCTCCGCAAGAATTTGGAACTACTGAATCTGGACAAACGGCCGCCGATGGGGGAAAATGGCGTTTATGCCTTATCAAGATTTCGACGTCGAGGGCCTGGCCCGATACTTGCACCTTGCCCCGCAGCAAGTGGTGAAGCTGGCGGAGCGCGACAAGCTGCCCGGACGAAAGGTGGGCGGCGAGTGGCGGTTCGCCAAGCCGGAAATCCACCATTGGCTGGAACGGCAGATCGGGCTGTCGGGCGAGTCGGAGTTGATCGAGGTCGAGGCCGTGTTGCGACATGCCGAGCCGCCGGAGCAGCAAACCGACCCCTGCGTGGCCGAGATGTTGCCGTTGGAGGCGGTGGCGGTCCCGCTGCTCGCGCGGACACGCAACTCGGTGGTCGATTCGATGGTCGAGTTGGCGGCCAACACCGGGCTGCTGTGGGACGCCAAGGAGATGGCCGAGGCGGTGAAGGACCGCGAGGACATGCACACCACCGCCCTGGAGAACGGCGTGGCCTTGTTGCACCCCCGCCGTCCGCTGCCGAAAATCCTCGCCCAACCGCTACTGGCCTTGGGCGTTACCGGCGGCGGCATTCCCTTCGGCGGCGAATCGACCCTCAGCGACGTGTTCTTCCTGATCTGTTCGACGGAGGACCGAGGCCACTTGCGGACGCTGGCCCGGCTCAGCCGGATTCTGACCGTGCCGGGCTTTCTCGACGCGCTCCGCCAGACGGAGAACGCCGAGGCGGCCCGGCGCTTGATCGTCGAGACGGAGGAAACGCTGTAGCCCATAGATGTTTAGCCCCGGCACTGGTGCCGGGTGCGGGCATTGCGAATTCATGGCGGTCGAAGATGTCAAACTCACGAGATCAACAGTATATTTTCGACGATGATGGAAACGTCCGTGCTGTCATCGTACCCATGACGTTGTGGAAAGAAATCTCCTCGGAGGTGGAAACCAACTATCTGCTCAAGAGCGAAGCGATGAAACATCGGCTACTGGAGGCCAAGGAACGTCAGGGAGGCATCTCATTGGAGGAAGTTCGTGCGAAACTTGGAATTTGATCCGGCCGCTTTTGAAGACTTGGCATGGTGGATACACCATGACCGCACAGTCGCGTTGCGCACCATTGAAATCGCTCAGAGACTACAACGCGATACGTTTTCCAGAAACGGTGAATCACAGTCGCTTCAGAATGAGTTGACCGGCTGCTGGTCACAGCGATTAGATGAGGACCATCGCATAGTCTATCAAATCACAGGTGAAAAAGTCCGCATCCTAGCTTGCCGTTATCATTATTAAGGAGTCTCGCCAAGCCAATTTTACTATCTTCTCAGGAACACTAATTCTCACTGATAAACGCTGAAATCAATCATTAGTGGGAATTAGTGTATATTAGCGTTCCTTGGCTGCTTAAATCTCAATCGAATTGTTCTGAAGCGGGTAGCAAGCCCGATCGCCCACATGCCCGATCTCCAATTTCTACTGGTGGGCGACGTGCAGCGGACGGAGTTCCGCGAGGCGGCGTCATGCCTGGAGCGGATGGCCGCGGTCGAGCAGGCCCGCGACGTGGAGGCCGCCCAGGCCGTGTTGGATCGGGAATACGCGCCCGACGCGATCGTCGTCGCCCAGTCGTATCCGGGCGAGTTTTCGCACGAGGCCGTTGACCGGCTGCGCCGCGCAGCCCCGCTGGCGCGGATAATCGGCCTGATGGGGACCTGGTGCGAAGGCGATCTGCGGAGCGGTCGGCCCTGGCCGGCGACCGCGCGGCTGTACTGGCATCAATGGCCTGCCCGCTGCCGGCGGCAATTACGCGCCCTGGCGGGCGGCGAGCGGTGCTCGTTTTCGCTCCCGTCCACGGCCACCGAGGAGGAGCGGTTGCTGGCCGACGCGGCCTCCCCTCGCCCTTTGGGAGAGGGGCAAAAAACGGTCTCCCCTCTCCCTTTGGGAGAGGGGCCGGGGGTGAGGGCGGGAGAGAGTGCGGAGTATAGAGTTCAGGGTTCAGGGGTTTCAGAGCAGGAAGCGTCTGACCGGCCCGCGGACGCGGAGCGTCCGGGCAGTGTGTTCCCACGCGGAGCGTGGGAACAAGATGAACGTTGTATCGGCCTGGCGGTGATCCGCTGCCGATCGTTCGAGACGTGGGATTGGCTCAGTGCGGCGTGTCGGCGGCGCGGGCTGGCCTCGGTCTGGCAACGCGACGGCGTCGCCGGCCGGATAGAAGGGGCAACCGCCGCCGTCTTCGACTGCGACGACCTGGACGACGCGGAGTTCGCCGAACTGCGTCGATTGGCCGCCGCCCTTCGCCCCGCGCCGGTGCTGGCGTTGATGTCCTTCCCGCGGATCGAGGACCAATGCCGGGCGGTGGCGGCCGGCGCGGCGGCAGTCCTCTCCAAGCCGCTCGTGCTGGAAGACCTGTTTGGGGAGCTTGACCGCCCGGCCGGGTAGTATAGACTAAGGGCCGTCCAATAAGATCTCCCCTCTCCCTCTGGGAGAGGGGCAGGGGGTGAGGGTGGATCGCCGTTGAAACACCGAAGTTGTTTTTGAACAGCGGCTGACGGCCGTTATATGCGGCATCTTTTGTCGCCTATAATTCTTATCCATCGTTTAACCCGGAGCCAACGGCGACGGGGGGGGGGTTCTCGGAACCGACGTCCCCGGTCCCCCGTCGCCGTTGGCTCCGGGTTAAACGATCCGGCGAAAAGTGCGTGCGAAGGGTGGATCCATTTACACAAAACACAGAAAGGGATAGCCATGTTTTCCGTTATGCGAGCGCTGGTTCTGGGCTTGGCGGCCGGCGTTGCCGGAGCGGCTTTCGGCGGCGATGCCTATTACAACATACCGATCCACGAGCTGAAACTGACCGAAGGGGAATTGCCCATCCGAAAGGATCAGGAATCAAATCGGCTGTATACCCAGATGGAACGACTTCGCCTCATGCGGCCGTACGCCGTTTTGGACACGCCGGGCGAGGTCTACGTCGTGGGCCGGGGGATGACTCATAATACGTGGTACTCGCCGTATTACGATGGGGAGTATTTGTCGCCGACCCCGCCCGAACGGAACGGCAGCAGGAGCGAGCGGACGCCCGGTTACGGAACCCAGGTCTACATTCGCGCGCCCGAGGGCAAGGATTTGACCGGGCGATTGTACGTCCCCAACGCCGATCTGACGGGTATGCTCGTGCTGAAGTTCGCGGTTCCCGCCGCGGCCGCAAAGGCGGACGCCAAGCCGCCGTTTCTGTGGGCCAAGACCGTTTACTACGACGGCCTGTGGCGGCGCGACATCCCCGGCGGGGCCTGGTTCCGCTATCAGGACCGCCTCGTTAGGAAGGAAAGAAATCTTCGCCTCGACGAAACGCCTTCCCGGGAAACCTTCCGTCCGGGATTCAACCGGAGCGGCAGCCTGGCGGACACCTATGAGTTGTTCAGCGGCGGCCGGGCGATGAGCGAAAATCTTCAACTCGACCGCACTCTGCCCTTCCGCAATCCCGACGAGACCCCGGTGAAAATCGACACGCTGTCCGGGATCACGATCGACGAAATCGACTGGAAGCCGCTGATCGGAGACGCAAAACCAAAGCTCGATCCGCTGGCGGCGAAGATTCCGTTCGATCAACACGCAGTGTTCTTCCCCAGTTTCAAAGCGGCCCTAGCGGTGGCCGACGAAACCAGGCGGCACGACACGCCGGTGCTCCGCCTGGCCCAACCACGGTCGGAAAACGCGGACGTGATCGAGCGTTATCAGCGGCAACTCGGGCTGCCGATGAGCCAGATTGCCCGGCTGCTGGGGCCGCACGTCGTCCGGAGCATGGCGATCACCGGCTCCGATCCGTACTACCCGCTGGGGACGGACGTGGCGGTTTTGTTTGAAACGCCCAATCCGGAGGTGTTGGAGAAATTGTTGCAGGCACGGATTACACTGGCGGCCGGAAAAATGAAAAATGTCAACCCCGGCTTCGGCGCGACTAGCCTATTTGACAACCCTCCTGGCGACGGAATCTTCAGTCTCAGATACACCTGTTACGTCGCCCCGGACCGGAGCATGTCGAGCTATATTGCCAAACTTGACGGGGCGGTCGTGGTGACCAATTCGATATATCAGTTGGAACGGCTGGCGTCGGTCGCTCGGGGCGATACGGAGTCGATAGCCACGTTGCCCGAGTTCAAGTTCTTCCGCATCCGCTATCCGTTGGGCGCGGCCGACGAGACGGCGCTGGCGTTTCTCAGCGACGCCACGATCCGCCGCTGGTGCGGGCCGCGGTGGCGGATCGCCGACTCGCGCCGCACCCGCGCCCGGGCGATCATGGCCGATCTGCAAGCCGCGCAACTCGACGCCCTGGTGAAGAAAACCGTCCAACCCGGACCGATCCACACCGAGTTTCCCGTCCTCGGCGGGGAGCTGACGCTGGAAAAGTGGGGCGTGACCTCGGCAACCTACGGCACGCTCGATTTCACGACGCCCATCGGCGAGATTCCGTTGGACGAAGTGACCAAGGCCGAGGCCGAAGCCTACGAGCGCCGGCGCGACGGCTATCAGCAGAACTGGAATTGGGCCTTCGATCCCATCGCCTTGAAGATCGGGCTGGGCGAGAAGCAGGTTGACCGCCGACCTGAGCGTGATGCCGCTGATTATGCGCACGGAATACGCCGACTTCATGTCCATCGCGCCAGGGCGGCAAGTTCGCGCCGACCGACGGCGACCGGCACGACGCGCTGGTGCAATTCATGCTGGCGATCGACCACAAATCGCCCATGTTCCAGCAGGGCAACAACTTCGCCTCGATGATGGGCCAGGCGGTTTCGCTCGGCTGGCTCGGCAACTGGGTGAACGTCTATGCCGACGACGATCCCTTCTGGCGCGATCTGGCCCAGGTCAAGCCGGACGAAATGGGGAAGTTCATGGAAAAGAACGCCGGCCGCATCCCCGTGGCGGCGCGGATCGACGTGTCCAGTCCGTTAAAGCTGGCCGCGTTTCTCGCCGGCGCCCGGGCCTTTATCGAACAGACGGCCCCGGGCCTGACGAAGTGGGAAGCGTTGAAGTACCAGGACCAGCCCTACGTCCGCATCGCGCCCGTAAAGGGGAAACGGACTCTGCCCAGCGAATTGGAAAACATCAACATCTTCTATACCACCATCGACGGCGCACTGACGCTCACGCTGAACGAGAACGTTCTTCGCCGCTCGATCGACCGCTCGCTGGCCCGGGAGAAGGCCGACGCCGGCGGCAAAGCCGAACAACCGGCGGCCCGGCCGTGGCTCGGCTCGAACGTCGCGCTGCGCGTGGACAAGAAAATTCTCGAAATTGCCAACGTTGTCAACCGCGACCAATACGCGGAGACAATGCAGATGCAATGCTGGAACAACCTGCCGATCCTCAACGAGTGGAAGCGGCTCTACCCGGACCGCGATCCGGTCGCGGTCCATCGGCAGGTGTGGGGCGTGGAACTGGTCTGCCCGGGCGGCGGCCGCTACGTCTGGAACGACAAGTATCACACGATGGAATCGACCGTTTACGGCCATCCGGGCGAGCCGCGGAAAGGCCCTCCCGCCCCACCGGTGCTGAGCGACTTTTCCGCCGCCAATTTCGGTCTGACGCTGAAAGACAAGGGCCTCCGCGCCCGGGTGTCGCTGGAGCGCGAGCCGCCTGCGACAAAATAACCGTTGGGGGTTCCGGGAATAAATTCGTTTAGCCCCGGCGTCCACGCCGGGAAGCGAATGACAATTTCCCGTTGCATTATGCACGCGGCGTGGACGCCTTGCCGTTACCCACATTTTGCATCAGTGAAACCGCGAAAATTGCGGAGATTTCGACCCGGAGGGTCGTTTGGCAATAGCCCAGCGATTTATCGCTGGGGAGGAGGGAGCATCGAACGCCTTCGCCGTCCCGTAGGGACGATTGAATCGTGACCTGCCGTTTTCGGCCGTCCCTACGGGACTTGTGGGGAAATAATGGCTTTTTCCTCGCCCCAGCAGTGAAGAGATCGTCCGGTTTTTAAGTTCTTATTTTTCGCGGGTTCACAGTCTATTCCGAATAGCCCGAAGGGCTTTCATAAGATAGCCCAGGGTTGCCGCGCAGCGGCTACCCTGGGTTGCGGCGTCGATGATACATTCAACCCTGAAAGGGTTGCGGAGTGACGCCGCCATTCCGCAACCCCTTCGGGGTAAGACGTTTTGCTCAACACATTCACCCAGGGTAGACGCTCCGCGTCAACCCTGGGCTGTCCTACAAAATCCCTTCGGGATAAAAACTCCCAAACTGCCCATGCATCCAAATAAACCGGACGATCTCTGAACTGCTGGGCTATTATCAACTGTCCCTACGGGACAAAAATGTGGTTAAGGACAAGGCGTGGACGCCGGGGCTAAACGAACTACTTTTCCACACCGTTAGATGTCCGACACCTTGCGGATCATCCGCAGGAAATCCCGCATCGTGGGACATCGCTTGTTCACGTCCGGCTCGATGCAGGCGCGGATCGCCTTGGCCAGGCGGGGATTGATGTCGGGGCGATACTGGCGGATGTCGATCGGCGGCTGGTCGTGGGTCATGGCGGCCATGCCCGTCGTCCCCCGCAGCCACGGCAGCTCGAACGTGCAAAACTCGTAGGCCGTCACCCCGAACGAGAACACGTCCAGCCGCTGATCGGTGGGGCGGCGGCGGACCAGCTCCGGGGCCATGTAGTTGGGTGTCCCCGTCCGATTCCCCGGCTCCATGAACCACCGCGTGGCGGGAACCGTCAAGCCGAAGTCGATCAGCTTCAGGTCCTCGCGCCGATTGCAGAGGAGGAAGTTCCGCGGGCAGACGTCGCGGTGGATGAATCCCGCCTCATGCACCGCGGCCAACGCCTCGGCGGCCTGGCGGATGTAACGCACGCGGCGGCCGTCCAGGCAGGGATCGCGGGACGCCAACACCATGTTCATATTGGGTCCCTCCAGGTACTCCATCACCACGTACTGTGCCCCTTCCGTCGTCAAACCGTACTCCAGGGTCTCGACGATGTTGGGGTGTTTCATTTGGGCGGCGATCTCGCCTTCGCTCGGCTTTTCCAGCCCCTTGAACCGGGCCTCGAAGACGACCGTCTTTTTCGGGTCGAGGATTTTCAGCCCCACCACTTGGCCCGAGTTCAGGTCGCGGGCCATGTAGAAGTTCGACATCGTGCCCGAGATCGCTTCGTGCAGCAGCGCGAACCGCTTGGACACGTTCAACTGTCCGCCGGCGAGCATCGTCTTTATTTGGTCGAACAGGGGCATGGGGTAGTGGCTAGTGGCTAGTGGCTAGTGGCTAGTGGCTAGTGGCTAGTTAGAAGGCCGACTCGTGATCCGGCAAACAATCCGCCGGATCACGACCCGGCCTACATACTTAATATAGTACACTAGCCACTAACCACTGGCCACTAACCCCTATTTTCCGCAATAGTCGATGGTTTTGGCCAATTCGCTTTTCAAATCCTGCCGGCGGACGATGCGGTCGATGAAGCCGTGTTCGAGCAGGAATTCGCTGGTCTGAAAGCCCTTGGGCAGCTCGATGCGGATGGTGGCTTTGATGGTCCGCGGCCCGGCGAAGCCGACCAACGCCCGCGGCTCGGCAAAGACCACGTCGCCCAGCGAGGCGAAGCTGGCGGCCACGCCGCCCATCGTCGGATTGGTCAGCACGGAGATGAACAGTCCGCCGGCCGCGTCGAAGCGGGCCAGGGCCGCCGAGACCTTGGCCATCTGCATCAGCGAGATGATGCCTTCGTGCATCCGCGCCCCGCCGCCGGAGCCGGAGACGATAATCAGCGGCAGCTCCTGCTGCATGGCGCGTTCCACGGTGCGGGTCAGCTTTTCGCCGACCACCGAGCCCATGCTCCCCATGATGAAGGCCGAATCGGTCACGCCGAAGGCCACCCGCCGGCCGCGGATGGTGCCGGTTCCGACGACCGCCGCCTCGCGCAGCCCGGTGCGCTGCTGTTCCTCTTGAAGCCGCTGGGGGTAAGGGAGCTTATCGACGAATTCGAGCGGATCGGCCGACGTCAGATCGGCGTCCCACTCCTCGAAGGTCCCTTCGTCGAGGACCTGATTGATCCGCTGCCGGGCGGGGACGTACCAGTGGTAGTCGCACTCGGGGCACACGCCCAGCCGCTTCTCCGCCTCCTTGCGGAAGATGGTGGCCTGGCAGCCGGGGCAACGCCGCCAAAGCCCCTCGGGCACGCCCCGCTTGGGACGCTTCAGGAGATGCCTCCAGCCGTTCTGTTCCGTAGGTTGCACTGGCATGAAATCGTTTCCCGTATGCGCCATCTGCCCATATAAACAGTTTCTGTTGCGGATCGTAGGGTGGGACAAGCGAAGCGCGGTCCCACCAACAACGGCGAAAAACCTGGTGGGACCGCGCTTCGCTTGTCCCACCCTACGCGCGCTTTTCGCAACAGATACCAATCTAAAACACACTCAATATCGGCGACGGGAGCCGCCTCTTGGCGACGAACTCTTCCACGTCGACGGCGAGGGACTCAAACCGCCCCTCGCCGTTGGGCGCCTTCCACAGGTCTCCCAACTCGCAATGCGTAAGGAAGCGGCGGGCCAGGCTGAAGAGCGGCTCGGGCAGGACCAGGCCGATCGTCCCTTCCTTGCGGCGCTTCAGCAGTTTCAACACCGCCGCCTGCACGCGCTCGTCGGCCGCGCCGAGCATCTCGCCCCCCGGCGGACACACGTTTTCCGGCTGCTCTTGCCATTGGCGGTAGACCTTCGGCTGCTTGCGGCGGACGTCGGCGACCAACATCCCCTGCCATAGCCCCTGGTGGAGATTGTGCAGCCGTTCGATTTTTTTACGCTTGATTTTCAGCGCTCTGGCGATAATCTCCGACGTTTCCAGAGAGGGTTGCGAGGCGGGCGCAAAGACCGCCGCCAGCCCCTTGTCGCGGAGCAACTCGGCCGTCCGGGCCGCCTCCGCCGCACCCTGCTCGTTCAGGGGAATGTCCAGGCTGCCTTGAATCCGTTGTTGCACGTCGTAGTCGGTCGAGCCGGGACGAATCAACACGATATTTAACATCGCTAAACCCGAATTGCCTTTCTTGATTTTGCCAACGCGGCCACCTCGCGGATGAAGCGGCCGTAATCGTCTTCGGAGAACAGGGCCGAGCCGGTGACCAGCATGTCGGCGCCGGCCTCGCCGCAGACGGCGGCCGTCTCGCGGTTTACCCCTCCGTCGACCGAAATCAGCACGTCCGGCCCGGCCAGCTCCCGCACGCGGCGGAGCCTCTCCGGCGCCGCCGGGTCGAACTTTTGACCGCCGAAGCCGGGCATCACGCTCATCACCAGCACCGAATCGCAGAAATCGAGGCTCTCGGCAAGCGCCTCGACCGGGGTGGGCGGGTTCAGCGAGATGCCCGCACATGCCCCCAAAAGACGGATTTTTTCCAATAGCGGCCGAGGATCGGCAACCGCCTCGACGTGAAAGGTCATCTGATCGGCCCCCGCCTCGCGGAATGCGCCGACGTAGCGGTCCGGATCGGAAATCATCAAGTGTACGTCCAGCGGCAGATCGGTCGAGCGGCGGATCGCCTTGACCACGGGTATGCCGAAGCTCAGGTTGGGGACGAAGTGCCCGTCCATGATGTCCAGGTGCAGCACCCGAGCCCCGCCGGCCTCGACGCGGCGTATCTCCTCGCGCAGCTCGGCGAAATCGCACGCCAACAGCGATGGCGCGACCAAGGGGGCGACGGCAAGCAAATCGGCGGCAACCCGCGAATCGGACATACTCGAAGAGTCTTGAAACCTAAGGAATCTTAACCCGAGACATTCAGAACATCTGACATGCTGTGCAAGCCGAATCCGGCGGGCTTCTCCCGTCTGTTCCTATTCAGCGCAACGATATATTCTAGCAGCGGCGGGGCAGTTCGTCTGCGCTTGATCGTCGATATGCCGCAAGTTGTTGTGTAATAATGGCTTGCGCCGCCGCGTTGCGACCACCCCGCCAGCTGTTACAATGTAAGTCGCTTCCCGCCTTTGCCATCTCCCACACACCGGATGGTGTCGGCAAAGTAGTCACATATACCCTACACGGCGAGTAGTGACACATTTTCAAAGGTTTGAAATCTGTGGGTGATGAGGTTGTCGATTTCGTCCTTGTACGTGGTCGTGAGCTGGTTGAGGCAGCGGTCAATGGCAGCGTGGAAGTCGGCGTAGTTTGTATGGTGGCGGCAATGCAGCGATTTCTTCTTGACAAACTTCCACAACCGCTCGATCAGGTTTAGGTTTGGTGAATACGACGGCAGAAACAAGAGTTCAATCCCCAACTCGCAGGCCAGACTCTGTACCAGTTTACAGCGTTGGTAGGCGGCATTGTCGAGCACCAGCGTGATCGGAGTCGTCAATCCTGCCGCGGCGATCTTCCGCAACAGTTCACACACCGTTTCCGCCGTTATGTACGTGTGGTTGGTCACGCGGGTCAGTTCATGGGTGACGGCATCCAAATGCGCCCAACACGTTGTACCGCTGTCGTCCAGACGCTCCGCGCACGAACAGGCGAGTTGCACACCACAGCCACCCCAGAAACGACCCTAACACGAAGTGAGCGGCGTCCACGAAGAACACCGTCCGTTGTCCCGCACGGGCCGCGGCGAGTCTCGGCTCAATTTCTTCCTTTTAAAAAAGCCGCCTGTGTGCGGGCGTGCTCCTCGACCGATTGTTTGGGCGGTACGGGCACGGCAGCCACCTTGCGCCAGCGCAACCCCAACCTATCGCGCAGAAACAGCCGGACTTGTGTGGGCCTACGAACCACGCCTGTCAGTTGCTCAATGCGGGTGCAAGCCTCGGCGATGGTGCGCGGCGGTCTTTCGCGGAACTCGATTTCCAACGACCCTTTATGCAGAACCAGATGGTTGGCCTTTCCCTTATAGTCAAAATGCCGCACGGCTTCCAATCGTCCCGCCTCGAAAAGGTCCAGCACCCGCTGAACGGTGCGCCGCCCCACTCCAGCCAACTGTGCGATACGCTCGTGCCGCTCTCCCTGAGACTTCAACCACAGTATTTCCATTCGCCGCTGAACACGTGGGTCAGGATGGTGATATCGTTCCCCGGCGATGGCCTGCTTCTCTTTCTTCGTGAACTCAAATCGGCGCATCCATGCACCTCGCTTTCCCAAAGACAACCCTTCCCGATCAATCTGCGTATGTTCTCTAATATTGCCCTTTTCGTCCACCCCAATTTGTGCCATATTCACCCACGCGCGGTATAACGATCATTTAGCCCCCGGTGAATACACCGGGGGCACTTGAATCGCGGACAAACAAAACAACTTGTGTTTAGCGGCCGTCGGTACGACGGCCCTGGCACTGCCGAAAGCCGCCGTGCCGGCGGCTGCTAAACGTTGCAGGAACCCACCATGACGATCCGGCTGCACTCGCTGGCCTTGGCGTACGATGCCCATTCGATCGTCGCCAATCCGCGCTTCGTCGACGCCGAGCGGTTCGATTTCCGGCTCTTGCCCGACTCGCCCGCGTTTAAGCTGGGCTTCAAGCCGCTTGACGCCGGCAAGATCGGACTGCTCGGCCCGGCCGAGTGGGCCGCGTTGCCCCGGCAAGTTCAGCGTCCGCGGATGAGTTTTCCGGGGGAATAGGTGCAGCCCCCGATTGTGTCTTCCGGAATCTATCCCAGAATCTGTCCCGGAATATGCCCACCCTATCCTGTCATCATCCTGTAAACGCCTGGGCTAGAAAAATAGGGCAAAATTGACAATCTCGTTGGCGCTTTTCCTTCCGTCGATCTATATGCAACAACAAGGCGTGGACACCGGCGCTCAACGTATGGAAGTTGGTGTTCAGAGTTCACCGGACGCGCGGGCGTCAACCGAGCAGACGCCACGCCAGCCACCACAACAATATGATCGCCCCCGCCAAGACCGCCGGCGCCAACACATAAATCGTCAGCGGCCAGAGGATTTTCATGGGGTCGAAGCCGGTGGGAATCTGCATCTCGAGGGAAGACGAATCGTCGTCGTTCTCCCGCTGACGCACCACGATCGGCGGCGGAACCACCGGGAGGTCCGGCCGGGCGGCGGCCGCCGCGTTCAGGAACGGCGCCAACCGCGCAATCACTTCCTCCGCCGTGGCAATCCGCTCCGCCGGCTCCTTGGCCATCATGTCGGCCATGAGGTCCACAAAGTCGGCGCTCAGCCGCGGGTTCAGCCGCCGCGGATCGAGCGGCCGCAACGCGCAGTGCGCCCGGGCCTTGTCCGCCGTGGTGCCGCCCGGAAAAGGGACCTTGCCGGTGACCGCGTAATACAGCGTGCAGCCCAGCGAATAGATGTCCCAGCCGGGCGTCGGATTCCAGGGATCGCGGACCTGGTCGGGAGAGAGGTAATCGGCCGTGCCCGCTATTTTGCCGTGCCGTGGATCGTTCTCCGCGTCGGCGCCCAATGAGCCGGCCATGCCCAAATCGGAGAGCTTCGCCTCGCCGTCGGGCGAGACCAAAATGTTGCCCGGCTTCACGTCGCGATGAATCACTCCCTGGGCGTGGGCGTATTGCAATCCCTCGGCCGCCTGCGAGATGATCCGCGCGGCCGAGCGCACGTCCAGCGGACCTTTCTCGCGCACCAATTTGCGGAGGTCCATGCCCGGCACGTACTCCGTCACCAGATACCAAACGCTCCCCTCCTGGCCGGCGTCGAGCGCAGCGACCAGTTTCGGATGGTCCAGCCGGGCCAAGGCGCGGATTTCGCGGGTGAAGTTGGCCACCGCCTCCGGCGTGGCCTTGTCGCGGGGAAGCACTTTCACGGCCACCACGCGGTCGATCTTGCCGTGCCGGGCCTTGAAGACTTGCCCCATCGCGCCCTGCCCGATCGAGTCGATGATCTGGTACGGTCCCAGGTTGAACTTCGTCCGGCCGTCGAGCAATTGCTTCGCCTGCCAGGGGTTCAGCAGATTCATCTCGACCAACCGATCGGCGAGCTGACGGTCGCTGGGGGGGCCGCCCGGATCGGGTTCGTCCTCGACCGACCAGCGCACGCTGTAGCGGGCCGCGTCAATCTGCTCTTGCGTCAACAAACCGCTGGCGATGGCACAACGCTCGAACAATGAAAACTCGGCCGTGCTCAACGATGCAATGCTCCGAAGGGAAAGCCGTGAACAAGTCGTTTAGCCCCGGCGCCCACGCCGGGTGGGGATTTGGCACATTCTTCCCGGCGTGGACGCCGGGGCTAAACAAACCAGCAAGTTTATCGAGCGTCCGGCGTCGTTCCGTCCTTCAACGCCTTCTCGATCTCGCTCCGCATGTAATTCTTATACGCCTTTTCATCATCGAGGAGTTTCGGGGCCTGCGGTTGCAGGTTTTTCCAGGCCCGATTCTTGCCCGGCCTGCCGTCGGCCAGGACGATGCACGGCTTCCGGATGTCGTATTCCTTGATGATGAATTTGTTGTTGGGAAGCTCGTAGTTGACCACCAGCCAGGTCAGTTGCCCGTCGCGCAGCTCTTTGGCGAACGATTTTTCCAGCACCTCATGCGTGAGGGCTTCGATCTTCTGCGACTCCGGCCCGCAATCGTCGTCCTGCATGCAATAGACAACCAGCGACTGGGGCAACTCCTCGACGGAGGGCGGCGGCGGGGGCGGCGGCCGACGCAACAGGAGCAAACCGTAAGCAATCGCGCACGCCATCACCAGCGCCACCGCGGCCGTAATCGACAACCGTTTTACGCCCATAATCACGCCCCCGACCCAGTTCGCTTGATGCTTGTCCTTCTACTCGGATTTCGACTCCTTCATCGCTTTCCGCAAACGGCTCTCTTGTTCCGGTCCCCAGTAGCCGCAATCGAGCTGGATAAACATCGTCGTGTAGGGCAATCTCATGTCGGTTTTGATGATCAGGATTCGATAGAGTTTGCCGGCTTTGTCCAACTCGCGAA
Organism: uncultured Planctomycetota bacterium; assembly: GCA_963733145.1. Classification (GTDB taxonomy): domain Bacteria; phylum Planctomycetota; class Planctomycetia; order Pirellulales; family Thermoguttaceae; genus JAHIKV01. The sequence goes on from CAVTCJ010000022.1 coordinate 85,972, forward strand.
TGATGTCTTCGTGCAACATGCGTTTGACGCTGCGGCCCTTGAGCAACTCCGCCATCCGGCCGCGAAATTCGTCGATGCCGGGGGCGTCGGCCTCCGGGACGCTCTGCAGTTCCTGGTCCAGGTGAATCACCGGCGATACGTGTTTGGCGTCGGAAACGGCGCGGAGCACTTCGCCGAGCGCCGCCAGATGATCGCCGCCGGCGTAGACGGTTTCAATGCCTTGTCCGCTCTGCGCCGGATAAGCCGAATCGGCCACCACGATCCAGTTGCGGTGCCCGAAAATCGGCAACGCCGCGGCCAGCTTTGCGCGCCAATCGGAATCGTTCATGGTCTTTTCACCTCGCGAGGTAGTAGAAAGGAAAAAAACGCAACAACCAGTCAGGATCACCGCCAACCCGATGATTGACACACCGTTGGACCGCCTCGTGAAAATACGGCGCATGGCACATTTCTCCTTTACATTATTATACGGTATATTTCTAGTCGCTTTATACGGTATATTCTAGCCGCGGCGAGCGCCGCCGCCAGCCCGTCGCGACTATTCCCGCGGAAAATCGCGTTCCACGATCGCCGCAAACTCGGCCGGGGTCGAGGCCCGGCTGATCCGCCGGCGAAACTCCCGGGCGCCGGCGAGCCCCTGGCCGTAGCGGCAGGCGAAGCAGCGCATCAGCACCGCCCCCTTTTCCGGGCCGTGTTGTTCCACGATCAGCCGGAAGTGGTCCAACAACAGCCGCCGTTGTTCGTCGGGCGTGGGCTCGGGCGGAATCTGCCCGCCCAGCAGCGCGGCCGCCGCCTGGGCGAAGAGCCACGGCCGGCTCAGCGCCGCGCGGCCGATCATCGCCCCATCCACGCCGTACCGCTCGAAGGCCTCGACCACCGCCGCCGGCGTGCGCAGGTCGCCGTTGCCGATCAGCGGAATCCGCAGACGCGGCTTGAGCCGGGCAATCTCCGCCCAATCGGCCGAGCCGCGAAACATCTCGTCGGCCGTGCGGCCGTGGACCGTCACCGCCGCCCCGCCGGCCCCTTCCACCGCCTGAACCACGTCGACGGCGTTGATCGTGTCGCGGGTCTGGCCCAGCCGGATCTTCGCCGTCACCGGCGTTGGCCGGCAGGCGGCCGCCGCCCGGGCGACGATCGCGCCGATCCGCTCCGGAAAGCCTAGCAGATACGAGCCGCTTTCGGCCTTCCCGGAAACGTCGCGGACCGGGCAACCGAAATTGATGTCCACCACCGAGACGCGATATTCCTCGACCAGCCGCCGGCCGACCTCGGCCAGCGTGTCCGGGTCGTTGTCCCAAATCTGCACGGCCAGCGGCCGCGGCTCGTCTTTCACGCCCCACAGCCGCTCGTTGGCGTCGCCGCCGCGGCTTTCCAGCCGGGCGAAGCTCCGCGCGCAAACCATTTCGGTCGCCGGCAGCCCGACGCCCCCGAACCGCCGCACCAACTGGCGAAAAGCGTAGTTCGTAAAACCCGCCATCGGCGCCAGCAGCAGCGGCGGATCAATTGTCAGTGGGCCGATGCGCATGGGAACTTCAATGTGGAGTAATCAAGCCCATTTACTCGGTCGATGCAAATGGAATACACCGGATGCGGTCAACATTTTGCATGGGTGAATTGCCACTTGTGTGTATGAGCTGTTGCTTTACCCCGAAGGGCTTATGATATGATAGCCCAGGGTTGCCGCGCAGCGGCTACCCTGGGAAGACGGGTGTGCGCATCCCACATCAACCCTGAAAGGGTTGCGTTGTGCGGCGTGCCACCTGCGAAACCCCGTTGGTGTTTTTGTATTTCCCTTGACCCTCACACCCAGGGTAGCCGCTGCGCGGCAACCCTGGGCTTTCCTATGAAAAGCCCTTTGGGCTAACAAACAGCGGAACGCGCCGGAGGGAAATGCGCAATGCTGTATTGACTTTAAGTCATAATTTGAAATATTATCTATAGCTCCCCCAGGGATAGTATCCCTGGGCCGACGCCCCCGAAAGGGGGCGTTTCACTTTCTTGACCTTTTGTTCGTGAAATCTCTTTCACTGCCGCAAACTACACGTCTTGGCGACGCCTTCACGGCTTGACCACCAGCGCCGAAACCAGCTTGTCGGCGGGGGTTGAGGCCGGGAGGATCGTCAGGGCGTATTCGGCGATCGAGAGGTTGTAGTTCAGGAGCGAATCCAGAAAGGCCGCGGTCTGATCGGTCTGGGCGGCGACGGTGTCCAGCACCCGGTCGATCAAGGCGCCGCGGGTGCGATAGCCTTCGGCCGCGGCAACCCGCGACTTCTCGGCCTCGACGACCGCCGAGGCGTATTGCCACACGTTTTCGCACTGGCCGGGCATCGTCGCCGCCAGCCGCCGCACCGGCCACGTGGCGGTCAGGCTGGGCGGCTGGGCTTCGAGCTTCAGCAGATATTCGCCCGCGTGGGGCACGGTCGAGGCCAGCGGCCACGGCTGCTCGCCCGTCGCGCCGAGCCGCAGGGCCAGGTCGAACTGTGTCTGGACCAGCGTCGTCCGCGCCGCGGCGAGCGACGCCTTGGCGGCCAGTTGCGCCGCGTTCAGCCGCAGCATGTCCGCCGCTCCGGTCGGATCGTTGCGGCGTTCCAGAACCACGGGCACCAGCGCGTCGAGAAACTCGGCCTGCTCGGCGAGGATTTGATACTGGGCGGCCCGGCGGCGGAGCGTCCAATAGGCGCGGATCGTCCCGAAACGGTCGCTGCCCGAGTCGCGTTGCAGACACTCCTTCAGATCGAGCGGTTTGCCGGCGTCCTTGGGCAGCGAGCGGTCCCAATTCGTGGCAATGGCCAATTGCTTGGCCCTCTCGGCCGGCGTTGCCGATTGCAAGGCCGGATAGAGCGCCGTGGCCGCGGTTGGCGTCGCCCCCGCGCCGCGAATCACTTCCGGCGAGCCGAGCGGCTGCGACGGCTTTTTGGCGATTCGCTCCGGCGGATTATGCGAAGCGGCTTGCGGATCGACCGGCGTCAGCCGCTCGTCCGGCGTCTTCGGTTTGCCCTGCGGTTTTTTTCGTGGCGGGGCCGGCGTCGGTTCGTTCCTGCCGGGCGGAGTGGATGTCTCGTGCGGCGAGGCCGGCGTCGGCTCATCGTAACCGAGCCGCTTGATCGACTCCCGCGGCGGGGCGAGCGTCGGCTCGTTTTTCGCCCGCGGCGGGGCGAGCGTCGGCTCGTTCGATTGCCAACCATCCCGCGGCGGGGCAAGCGTCGGCTCGTTTTTCGTCCGGGGCGGAGCGAGCGTCGGTTCGTTTTTCGCCCGCGGCGGGGCCAACGTCGGCTGACCCCCGGCGGGCGCGCCGACCATTCCCCGGGTGTCGGCGGTGCGCGGCGCGGCTTGCCGCGCCGGGCCAATCAACGTCGCCACCAACTGCCGTGCGTTGGCTTCCGGTCCGAGAACGCTCAACCCGTAATCGGCGATGTCTTGATTATAGTCGCAGACCAGACGGATGAAGGTCCTTCTCTGTTGCAACAGATCGCGGCCGCACGAGGCCACGTCCGCGGCGGCGGTGCGACCCGCCCGATGATCGTCGGCGACGGCCTGCAATGCGTCCTCGGCGGCCAGCACCGCCGCCGCCTGCTCGTCGATCGCCCGGCGCTCGAAGGGGAGGAGCTTATCGGCCAGGCGAACCGATTCCGGCGGCGTGCTCCCGGCGAACAATTCGTTGAAATACGTGCGATATGCGCCCACGTGCGGCTGATCGGCGGGCAAGGGGAGCGGCGCGTCAGTCGGGTTTTGCACCAGCGCGGCCAGCTCGAATTGGGCGCGGACCGCGCGGAGGTTCGCGTCCTGGAGCAGCGCGGCCGCCGCCGCCCGCTCGGATCGCAACCCGGCATCGTCGCCGCCGAGCTTGGCCGGTTCGAGTCCTCGCGCGTAGTCCAACGCGTAGTGATATTCGGCCGCTGTTTCAGCCAGCCGCCAATACGCCCAGGCGATTTCCATCTGCCGGCGGCGATCCGCCGTCGAGCCGAGCGCGTCGAGCAGCGTCAGCGGCCGGCCGGTCAAGCCGCTGTCGGCGGGCAAGCGGAGCGCCTCGTCCACCAATTCCGGCGGGCGTCTGGGTGTTCGGGCGGCGGCCGCGGCGGGCGAAGCCGGCGGCGTCGCCGGGGCCGCATCCCATGCGGTGTGCGGCTGCAAGGCGGCCGGCCCGTTCGTCGCGGGCGGCGGCGAGACAAGGTCCGGAATCTGACTCAACAGCACGCATCCGAGCATCATCCCTGCAACTGTCATGGCCGCAACCTCCTTCGATTTACAATACCAGCCGGCGGAACAGTAATAAGGTTACAGGCCGGCGCGGCGGCGTCAATGCGGATCGGGGAAATAACCGTAGATGGCGATCCCAGCCGTAGGTTATGCTCCGGCATAACAAACGCGTTGCGGCTCATCGCGTTATACCATTAGAGTTTAGGATTGAGGAAACATCCTCAATGTTTTTCTGGCGATAATCGGAACTTACGTCGTCACAATTGGTTGCGGCTACGCCGCGCTAGGCTGAAGCATAACCTACGATGGGAGCCGCCTCCTACGATGGGCGCAGCTTGGCCACCTCGATCCCCGGCGGGGTCGCACACTAACGCGGTTTGCGGCGTCTCAGACAGGGTGGGGGAGGCGACTCCATATCGTCCCGATCGTAAGCGTGCCACAATGGCAGCCCTTTTCGCGCCCGCTCCGCCATTGCGAACAGCTTCTCCTGCGTTCCCGGCATGGCGTCGGACGCCTCGAACCGGTTGAACTCGACCTCCGGCGGCTCAAAGTCCCAAATCCCCATTTTGATCGCTTCCAGCACGGACCTCGGCACAGTACCGCTCCTTCCTTTAAGCGACAAGAGATGAGCATTATGAGCGGTTTAGTATCCACTATATTAGGAAATTGTCAAGCATTTTCGCGGTTTCATAGGCTAACGCGGCTCGAGGCGGCGAGCGGATTGCCTTGTCTATCCGGGTGTATATTGACCAGATTCACACCTCCTGTGATCTACTAGCGACTGAATATCCCCGAGGTACGGATGCTCCGGAACACGGCCGTCGCGGTGATCTTGATGGAACGTTTCGTGGGTTTGGGGCTGGACTTCGATGATGATCCACGAGTTGGGCCCGCAGGAGGCAAGGATTTCCGCCACCGCGGCGGCCGCCTTGGCTTCCTGACGGTAGCGGGTCCGCGGCGAGCGGAGCTTTCCCCGCAAGGCCGCCAGTTGCTTCAGGGCCTTCTCGATCCGTCCGTTGCGGGCGATGGCGCCCAAAGCAAATGTCCATCGAGAACATTTGTCAAGGAGCAAGCATTCCACGCGGCAGTTTGCACGCGGGCTTCGCGGACAAGCCGCCGGGGGGACGGAGGTTCCGCCCCTGCTGCGGCGAAAACACACCTCGACGTGGCCGCGATTTGGGAGTGCCGTTGAGGTTCACGCCGGGATTTTCGTCGAAGACGGTTTGGGTGGTTCTCAAGATCACGGCGCAGAGCCGAGCCTTCCGCGTGCAGAGCGGGAAGCGGACACTTGCGTAGTGCGGCGGCGCGTCGTCTTGGGTTGCGGCGATTGTCGCTTGCCTGCTCGTGCCTTGCCGTTGGCAGCGGCTCGGGTTTTCTTTTTCGCGGATTTCGCCGGATTGACAACGGCATCGGCAACTGGAGTCGTACGGACGGCCTTTTTCTTGACGGCGCATTTGCGTTTCGATGTGGCAGCCTTGCGCCCGCCGCGCCGTTTGGTTGCCGTCTTGGCCCGTCGGGCAGTCCGCGACTTGGCAGGGCGGGCTGCCCCCGTCGGAGAAGCGGCCGCTTCACCGTTGGAAGATTCCTTGGCGGGCGGTGATGCCGCCTCGGCACCCAGGTCAATCCCGAAAACATCGCCCAACTCCGAGTCTGCCAGCCGTTTGGACTTTCCACGCCGGGTGGCCGCGGTCACGGCTTCTTCCGCGTCGGCCGCGATCAATTCCTCGTGATCGACGCCGCGCAGGGCAAAGAGCAACTCGGGTTTGTTGTCCAGTCGGGCGCCCACGCCGTAGAGCACGGCAGCGACGTGCTTGCACATGCTTGCCCAATCCGGGCAAGTGCAACTGAAAGACATCTCGCCCGGCAGGGGAAAAAGGCCTTCCTCGCGGTGCGTGACGACCTCCATGACGTGATCCGAGAGCCGGCCCTGGAGCAGTTCCAACAGAGAGCCGATTTGGCCGCTGCACCGCCTCTTCACGGACTTCCACTTCGCGCCCGGCAGCGTCTTGATTGTCACCTTGACATCGTATAGCTCGGAACCGGAGACTTTGGCCTTGACATGCCCCTTGGCGATTGCCAGGTGGCATACCGAGCCGTTGCGAACATAGGTGCGGCCGCGCGGCAGCCGGTTCTCGAAGTCGCTGAACGACTCCAAGTGTTCGCACCAAGCCGCGCCCCAAAAACTCTTGGCGATCTTGCGGCCGTCGATCTGGACGGGCTGAACGTCGATGCCTTTCTTTCGCAGGGCCTCCATCTTCTTCAGCGCTTTCCGACGCCGTTCGGCGACCGGGACATAAGGGGCCCAGCCGCCGTATCCATATTCGTCGTATCCATATCGTGACAAGGCAGGTCTCCTTTTCCATCGAGATGAATCAGCCGTTCCGTAATTTTTACACGCTGGCCCGCGCCATGTCCAGCGATACGAAGCGGATCAGTTCAGCATTGGTCATTTCCGTGAGCATTTTCTCGGCGCCGCCTTCGAGCAAGTCGGCGGCCAATTGGCGTTTCTCGTCGATCAGTTCGTCGATGCGTTCTTCGATGGTGCCCCGGCAGACGAACTTATGCACCAGCACGTTGCGTTTCTGTCCGATGCGGAAGGCCCGATCGGTTGCCTGGTTTTCTACCGCCGGATTCCACCAGCGGTCGAAATGGACAACGTGCGACGCGGCGGTCAGATTCAAGCCCGTGCCGCCCGCCTTAAGCGACAGGACCATGAACGGCGGTCCGTCGTCGCGCTGGAATTGGTCGATAAGCGTCTGCCGCCGCTTGACGGCCGTTTCGCCGTGAAGCACCAGCCCGCGGCGTCCGAACACCCCCGCCAAAAAGTCCGCCAGCGGCTCGGTCATCTCGCGGAACTGGGTGAAGACAATCGCGCGCTCCTGGCGGGAGGCGATCTCCTCGCAAATCTCGGCCAGCCGAGCGAACTTGCCGCTCTCCTCCCGCAGATAGCGGCCGTCGCCCAGCAACTGGCTGGGGTGGTTGCAGAGCTGCTTGAACCGCATCAGATAGGCGAGCACCAACCCGCGCCGCTTCATGCCGTCGACGTTCTTCAACGTATCGGCCAATTCCTGGACCATTTTCGCGTACATCGCCGCCTGCCGCTTGCTCAGTCCGCAAAACGCGCGGACCTCGACCTTCTCGGGCAAGTCGTCGATAATGCGGCGGTCCGTTTTGAGCCTCCGCAGGATGTACGGTTGGACGAGGTTTCGCAACGGCGCGTAACGGTTCTCTTCGCGCTCGCCCAGCCGCTTGACGAACTCCTTGAACTTGCCTTGCGACCCCAAGAGGCCGGGACAGAGAAAATCAAACAGCGACCAGAGGTCCGACAGGCGGTTTTCCACCGGCGTGCCCGTCAGTGCGATCCGCGCGTCGGCCCGCAGCCGCTTGACGGTTTTCGTTTGCCGGGCGCCGGGATTCTTGATGGCCTGCGCCTCGTCGAGCACTGCCAGGCGCCACTGCACGTCGAGGAGCCAATGCTGACGCAATAGCATCCCATAGGTTGTCACCACCAGATCTGCCTCTGCGCAGCGTCGGGGCGGGATCGGCAGCCATCCGCTCCAATTCGTCCTTGGGCGTTTCGGCGGGATGAACAAACGCGGCCCGCAGCGTCGGCGTGAAACGGGCCATCTCCGCCTTCCAGTTGGCCAGCAACGACGCCGGCAGCACCAGCAACGACGGCTTTCCGGATGAGCCACTCTGTTTCAACGCCAACAGCAAGGCCAAGACCTGAATCGTCTTGCCCAGTCCCATGTCGTCGGCCAGGCAGGCCCCCAGCCCAAGTTCCGAGAGAAACCGCAGCCAACCGACGCCCGTCTCCTGATACTTTCGCAACGTCGCCTTCAAGTCGCCGCCGGCGACCGGCGGATTGGAGATTTTCCGGGCCGCGCATCTTGGCCAGTATCTCGCCGAGCCATCGGCCCGCGTGGACGAACGACCATTGACGCTCTTCATCATCGGATTGCTCGCTGTCGGCCAAGTCGGCGGGCACGCCTGCCAGCAACCGCATCCCATCGACAAACGAAACGCCGTCCGTCGGCGTACTCCTGCACCTGCTTCCAATGGTCGAGCGCTTGCTGCAGCTTTTGGCGATCGACTTCGACCCATTGGCCCCGCAGCAGGACCAGTCCGTCGTCGGCCGCCATCAATCGCCGCCATTCGGCCTCGGTCAACTGCTCGTCGCCCAAGGCGAGTTGCACCTTGAAATCGAGCATCGCGCCGGCGTCGAACTTCTTCTGTTTCGTATCGCCGATGGTGACGCCGACCCGTGGCCGAGGGCGTTTCTTCCACCAGTCGGGCAACCGCACCAGGATGCCGCTCTCCTCGAACGACGGCACGTCCTTCAGAAACCGATAGGCGTCGCGGGGCGTCCAAGCCAGCGGCTGGTAAAGATCGCCCGTGTCGAGCAATTCCTTCACCAGCGAGCTTCGCTCCGAGGCCAACTGGACCGGCGAAAGCAAGTGTATGAGCGCCTTCCTGTTCTTTGCTCCGGCCAGTTCGCGGAGCGCGTGGCTGAGCGGCTGATACTGGACGCGGGCGCCGGCCGCCAGGCCCGGCGCGTAAGTCGCCAGGAAGGCAAACGGATAGTCCTCGTCCCGCCGGTTCTCGGCCAGGTGAAAACACACCCGCCCCACCTGATGCCACAGCGGCGCCCGCCGCTTCAAGAAATCCCGACAGACCGTCACCGTTCCGGGCCACTTCATCGCGAACCCAAGCGTCCAAGTCCTCCCAAACGCCAATCAAGGACGACTCGTTGAGATACTCGGCGCCTGGGATCGGCGGGGCATTCAGGGCCAAGGCCGCCAAATCGGCGGTCTCGGGCGGCGGGATGGCATCCACCTTCGCGCCGGACGCTTTCCGGCGTGTGACAAAGCGCGGTCAGGTAGCGAGCGGCGAAGTCGCGCCAAAACGTGAACGACGGAGATAGCCCGTCGAACCGCTCGGTTGCCAACAGGAAGAGCCCCGCTCCCTGTGCGGCGGCAAAGGCGTGAATGACCTTCTTGAGCCACCCATCAATCTCAGTCTTGGAAGCCCCCTGCAGTTGGACATTGTCTTCGCCCGTTGCTTCAACAACCGTCAAACGTCCTGCAGGCGCGAAGGCAAGGTCAGAGGCCATCCAGGTACTCTCCCGCATTGAAAAACCGCATTAATCGGCGCTTCCTGCGGTGCTGATTTTTGCCAAAGGTGTGCGCCTGGTGTCATACGGCTCGCCTCTCGATGGCACAATTCGCATCTCTTTGCAACACAAGAAGCACCACGGCCATTTCTGAGGCAGAAAAACATCGGTTTGCGGCAAACGACAGAATTGCGTAAGCTCTTTAGAGTTACGCCGCAAACTAAATAATGGCAATTACTTGCAGCTTGCGGCCAATGTACTTACGTCGACATTTTGGTGAGTACACCCCACAGGGCTCGAACCTGTAACCTTCGGTTCCGTAGACCGATTGCAAAATCGCCCAAAGTGAAACGCGGGGTAAGGAGTTGCGGCGACGCACCACAGGCGGGGTGCTTCTAGCGGTGCTCTACTGACTCGGCCGCTCATTGCCGCTCCTTGCATCAATGCGCCGAACCACATGACTACGCTCCCCGCTGGGCAGTGAAAATCGCTGTGACTATTGATGAATGCAATTATAACTGGTTTCCTCGTTTTCGTGAAGCATCATTTTGAGAATCGGATGTGGAACAATACAGATCGCACTCAAATCGTCTGCCTTTTTTCCGTTGTCGTTGAATGAGGCATAAATCTGATCAAGGATGCAGGTGTCCACTAGCTGCATATTCTGCGACATACCCGCCCCCACTCCTTCTAGTGAGGACACCGGCTGTCGGTCCAGAGATCGTCTGGTGCCCAAGGGTAAAGTTTGGACTCCATCAGGTCCAATGAATCAGAGTGACCATATCCGAGTACGTGCCCCATTTCGTGCATGACGGCAGTAAGCAGATCAACCCGCTGTGCTGCGAGACTGCTGCTTCCGGCGGCAAGTGCGTGCGAACCAAGCATGTCGGTGAACTCTGAGTCACCGCAAGTATGTCGGATCGACGAACCAGCCGTAACCGGCCGCGTCGTCGTCGATGAGGATCTTGCCGTCGGTCTCGGCGCCGAGCATTTTCCCCGGAGAGGTCGGCCACTTCTACCGAGACGCCGGCCAAGGCGGTGGTCACCCGGTGCCGTAGATTTCCGCGAGGCGATAAGCCGCCTCGGTCACGATGGCCCCAAGGTCCGCGTCGGTGATTGAGGGTGCGGGAGCGGACGGCGGGGCGTCGGCCGCGACGGTCAGCGCGGCCACGATCTGGAAGGTTCCGGTAAGGCTGGAAGACCGTCCCGAGTTGTCGGTGGTCCGGACCGTATAAGTGTGCTTGCCTTCCGTCAGCGGACCGAAGGCGGAGAAGCAGTCGCCGAGGGCGTTGGGGCCGCCGACCGCGGCGGCGGTCTTATTGTCGATGGTTACCGACTGACTGGCGATGCCCGTCGTCGTCGCGGCGTGCCAAGTGATGAGGACCCTGTCGGCCGTATCCAGCCCGCCGTTGTGATTGCTGCCGTTGACGGCCTCGGTGACGAGCAGATGGGAGACCTCCGGGGCGGCGGTGGCTGTCCCGATAACGTTAAATTGGCCGGTCTGCGAATTGGAGCGGCCGAGAGTGTCGCTCACGTCGATCGTGAAGGTGTAGGAACCCGCCGCCAACGGACCGAAGGTGGCGTAGTAGTCGCCAGCGGCGTCTGGACCGCCGATGTTGGGGACAACGGACGTGCCGTTGACCTTGAAGGAACGGCTGGCAACCCCTGCCAAATTGGACACGTGCCAGGTGACCAGCACCCTGTCGGAGGTTTCCAGAATGCCGTCGTTGTCGCTGCCAATTAGCCCCTCGGTAACGATCATCCTGGCGATCACCGGGGGTCCGCTGGGGATGGGGGCGGCGGCCACATCGAAAGGTTGTTCGTACTTGGCATAACCTCCGCTAAGGTCGGTCAGTTCGAGGGTGTAGGTGTGGTTCCCCGCCGCGAGCGGCCCGAAGGGCGCAATAACAGCCACTGGCGGCATTGCCGCCGATAGGCCCAACGGCTTGGCCGTCGATCTTTACCGATCGGGTGACTGAGCCGACGAGCCGGAACTCCATCCAGGTTAGCAGCAGCCTGTCGGCTGGTTTCGAGCGTGCCGTCGTGGTCGCTGCCGCTGACGGCTTCGCCCAAGACCACGCTGCTGATAGTAGGGCCAACGATCACTTCTGCCACAACGTCGAACGTGCCGGTATACGCCGGCGAGGTTGGGTTGCCAGCCATGTCGTTAGCCACAATCGAATAATTATGGGTGCCGGTAAAGAACAGGATCCCGAATACCGCCGAAAAGTTCACGCCGGACGCCGCCGTGTAAGGACCATACACGGCCGCGACGTTATGACCGTCCACTTGGACCGTTGCCAGGCAATGCTGTCCGCGTCTTCGGCGTGGAAGGTCAGCAGTAAACTCTCACTGGTCGTCAGTTCCCCATTTCTAGGTCCAGTCTGCTCGACTACCAAAACGCTGGAGATTGTGGGACCTGCCGTATCTTGATTTGTCACCGACACGTCCGCCGCGTTTCGGCCGTTGTAGTTCGGGTCCGGCGCTTGTGGCCGCCGCCGTCACGA